>NZ_JBIATY010000015.1:0-272681 GCF_042892235.1 Streptomyces sp. NPDC001816 | reverse complement strand
GTGCGAAGTCCATCGACGAGGTCAAGGCGAAGCTGGCCGGCATGGGCCTGGCCCTCAAGGACAGCCCGCCCGGATTCGACCCGACCGCCGCTGCCGACGCCTTCGGCGCCGACGACGACGCGGACGCGGGTTTCGTGGAGACCGAGCAGTACTGATCGGTTCCTCCTCCGGGGGTCTCACCGAGACCCCCGGATCTCCGACAGACAACCGTCTGCTCGGATACTGACCCCGGTACCTGACACGGCCGGGGCAGACACACAGGAGAAGAACAATGCCGAGGCCCACCAAGGGTGCCCGTCTGGGCGGCAGTGCCGCGCACGAGAAGCTGCTCCTCGCGAACCTCGCGAAGTCGCTGTTCGAGCACGGTCGTATCACCACCACCGAGGCGAAGGCGCGCAAGCTGCGTCCGTACGCCGAGCGTCTGGTCACCAAGGCGAAGAAGGGCGACCTTCACAACCGCCGTCAGGTGCTCCAGGTCATCACGGACAAGAGCGTCGTCCACACGCTCTTCACCGAGATCGGCCCGCGGTACGAGAACCGTCCCGGTGGCTACACCCGCATCACCAAGATCGGTAACCGCCGTGGCGACAACGCGCCCATGGCTGTCATCGAGCTGGTCGAGGCGCTGACGGTTGCCCAGCAGGCGACCGGTGAGGCCGAGGCCGCCACCAAGCGTGCGGTCAAGGAGGCCGAGGAGGCCAAGGAGACCCAGGTCGAGGAGACCGAGGCTCCGGCCGAGGAGTCGAAGGACGCCTGAGGCTCTGCCTGACGCTGGAAGCGGGTTCGCCCTTCGGGGCGGGCCCGCTTTCGCGTTTTTTTGAAAGGGATGTGTCCTGAGAGGATTCCCGCGTGAGTGACGAAGTACAGCCCGGGTACGTCCGTGTCCGCCTCGACCTGTCCTACGACGGCACCGACTTCTCCGGGTGGGCCAAGCAGGCCGGTGGCCGGCGGACCGTACAGGGCGAGATCGAGGACGCACTGCGCACGGTGACGCGGTCGCGGGAGACGTACGAGCTGACCGTCGCGGGACGTACCGACGCCGGGGTGCACGCGCGCGGCCAGGTGGCGCACGTGGACCTGCCCGAGGGGGTGTGGCGCGAGCACCACGAGAAGCTGCTCAAGCGGCTCGCCGGGCGCCTGTCCAAGGATGTGCGGGTGTGGGCCCTCAGGGAGGCGCCCAGCGGCTTCAACGCCCGTTTCTCGGCCGTCTGGCGGCGTTATGCATACCGGGTGACGGACAACCCCGGAGGCGTCGACCCGCTCCTGCGCAACCACGTCCTGTGGCACGACTGGCCGCTCGACGTCGAGGCCATGAACGAGGCCGCGCGGGCGCTGCTCGGCGAGCACGACTTCGCCGCGTACTGCAAGAAGCGGGAGGGTGCGACGACGATCCGTACGCTCCAGGAGCTGAGCCTTGCGCGGGGTGCGGACGGGATCATCACCGCGACCGTGCGGGCCGACGCGTTCTGCCACAACATGGTGCGCTCGCTGATCGGCGCGCTGCTGTTCGTCGGCGACGGCCACCGGGGCCCCGAGTGGCCCGGGAAGGTGCTGGCCGCGCAGGTGCGCGACTCCGCCGTGCACGTCGTACGACCGCACGGGCTGACCCTGGAGGAGGTCGGTTACCCCGCCGACGAGCTGCTGGCGGCCCGGAACAAGGAGGCCCGGAACAAGCGCTCGCTTCCGTCGGCGGGGTGCTGCTGAGACCTGCGCTGCTGAGACCTACTGGTTCGCTGCGGCCGAGGCCTGGGCCTCACCGCGGCGCCAGATCTGGCGGAAGGTGAACTCCTGCAGGTCGTCGCTGACCGCGAAGGCCTTGGTGTCCTTCTTGGTGACGTTCTTGCCGTTCGTGAAGCCGGTGATCGTGAAGTAGCCGTAGCGGCCGACGGCGTTGCGGGTCGAGAAGCAGATCGCGCCGTCGCAGAAGGACTTGACGCCCTTGCCGGACAGCGAGCGCACAATGCTCTTGTCGTCGGTCTGGGACTTGGCCTTCGCGGTCTGAGCCGCGGTGTCGAAGACGGCGACGCCGACGGTGACCGCGATGCCGTCCTTGGTGTAGGTGGCGCGGATCAGGCGGGTGCAGCCGTTCGCGGTGAGGATCTTGGGCAGGGTCGCGTCGGCGGCGGAGGCACAGTTCTTGGTGTCCGCGGTGGCGCCCTTCTTGTACACCGCGCTGCCCATGGTCAGCTGGGTGCCCGGGAACAGCGTCTCGGGGCTCAGCGGCGCGGTGTCCTTCTTCGCGCTGGATATGAAGTCCTTCGGGTCCAGCGGCGGCGGGGCGCTGGTGGGGGCGAAGGACGGTGCCGTGGCCGTGCCGCTCGGCAGCGAGGCGCTGGCGGGCAGGTTGGTGGGGTTGCCCGAGGCCTTGTTGTCGCCGTTCGCGGACACGACGGCCATCGCGACGGCGGTGCCGACCGCGATCGTGGCGAGCGCGCCGCCGCCGATGAACAGCAGCCTGCGACGCTTGTTCCGGGTCTCCGAGGCCTCCGCCAGCGCGGCCCAGTCCGGAGTCCCGTCGTCGCCCCCGCTGCTCCACGGCTGCTGGGAATTAGGTTTCCAGGGATCCCACTGAGACTGGGGTCCCCCCTGCCCGTAACTCATGGGGCGCATCTTAGACGGGGGGCGGGGGGTGCTGGAGTGCCTCGGTCGGCATGCCTTGTTTGTCCGTCGACATGAGGGGGAAGAGCCTCGTTTTGACCCTGCCGGGGGCGCCCAGGTATTCTGCCTCTTCGTTGTGTATTGGCTTGCTCATTCTCACGGGACGGGCCCTTACACCGGTCCACCGGGCCGATGACCAGCGATCAGCACGCGGTTTGCGTCACCGTGGTGCGGTCCAGGCTGTCGTGATCGTTTCGGTGACCTGTTCAGGACCATTCACTCGAAGCGAAGGCTACGAACCGTGCGTACGTACAGCCCCAAGCCCGGCGATGTGACGCGCCAGTGGCACGTCATCGACGCTCAGGACGTTGTCCTGGGTCGTCTCGCCAGCACCGCCGCCTCCATCCTGCGGGGCAAGCACAAGCCGATCTACGCGCCCCACGTCGACACCGGTGACTTCGTCATCATCATCAACGCCGACAAGGTGCACCTGTCCGGCAACAAGCGGACCCAGAAGATGGCGTACCGCCACTCCGGCTACCCGGGTGGTCTGCGCTCCGTCCGTTACGACGAGCTGCTCGACAAGAACCCCGAGAAGGCCATCGAGAAGGCCGTCAAGGGCATGCTCCCGAAGAACACCCTCGGCCGTCAGATGCTGTCGAAGCTGAAGGTCTACAAGGGTGAGCAGCACCCGCACGCTGCCCAGCAGCCGGTGCCGTTCGAGATCACCCAGGTCGCGCAGTAAGTCCGGCCACCCCCTAAGACTGAACAGAATCTGAGGAGAATCGTGGCCGAGACCACTGCCGAGCAGCCGCTCGAAGAGCTTGACATCGACAGCTACACCACCGAGTCCGAGGTTCCGGTGGAGGGCGAGTACACCTCCGAGTCCCTCGCCTCGCGCTTCGGTGAGCCCCAGCCGGCTGCCGGCCTGGGCCGTCGCAAGAACGCCATCGCCCGCGTCCGGATCGTTCCGGGCACCGGCAAGTGGAAGATCAACGGTCGCACCCTCGAGGACTACTTCCCGAACAAGGTGCACCAGCAGGAAGTCAACGAGCCCTTCAAGGTGCTCGAGCTCGAGGGCCGCTACGACGTCATCGCCCGCATCGCGGGTGGCGGTGTCTCCGGTCAGGCCGGTGCGCTCCGTCTCGGTGTCGCCCGTGCGCTGAACGAGGCCGACGTCGACAACAACCGCGGCCCGCTCAAGAAGGCCGGCTTCCTCCGCCGCGACGACCGTGCGGTCGAGCGCAAGAAGGCCGGTCTGAAGAAGGCCCGCAAGGCTCCGCAGTACAGCAAGCGCTAATCAGCAGCTGCCTGCTCGTACTCCGAACGCCCCGGCGGCACGCCACATGTGCCGTCGGGGCGTTCGTTTATCCCGGCCAAGGGCGTATAACGACACAAGACGCTCAAAGGCTGGTGTGATCGGATGTTCAGCCGTCTGCCATCATTCCCGGCAGCAATGACGCTTCCCTTGGAGGACACGTGGGACGACTCTTCGGTACGGACGGCGTGCGCGGTGTCGCCAACGCGGACCTGACGGCCGAGATGGCGCTCGGCCTGTCCGTGGCGGCGGCGCATGTGCTGGCCGAGGCGGGCACCTTCGAGGGCCACAGGCCGACGGCGGTGGTCGGACGGGACCCGCGTGCGTCCGGAGAGTTCCTGCAGGCCGCGGTGGTCGCGGGCCTGGCCAGCGCCGGCGTCGACGTGCTGACGGTGGGCGTCCTGCCGACGCCGGCGGTGGCGTACCTGACCGGCGCGCTCGGCGCGGACCTGGGCGTGATGCTCTCCGCCAGCCACAACGCCATGCCGGACAACGGCATCAAGTTCTTCGCCCGCGGCGGCCACAAACTCGCCGACGACCTCGAGGACCGGATCGAGGCCGTGTACGACTCCCACCGGCACGGCGAGCCCTGGGAGCGGCCCACTGGTGCCGGGGTCGGCCGCGTGCGGTCGTACGACGAAGGCTTCGAGCAGTACATCGGCCATCTGCAGGCGGCGCTGCCGAACCGTCTCGACGGCCTGAAGATCGTCCTGGACGAGGCGCACGGTGCGGCCGCGGGGGTCTCGCCGGAGGTGTTCTCGCGGGCCGGCGCCCAGGTCGTCACGATCGGCGCCGAGCCGGACGGGCTCAACATCAACGACGGCTGCGGCTCCACCCACCTGGACAAGCTGAAGGCCGCGGTGCGCGAGCACGGCGCGGACTTCGGCATCGCGCACGACGGTGACGCCGACCGCTGCCTGGCCGTGGACCACACCGGCGAGGAGGTGGACGGCGACCAGATCCTCGCCGTGCTCGCGCTGGCGCTGCAGGAGCGCGCCGAGCTGCGCTCCGACACCGTGGTCGCGACCGTGATGTCCAACCTGGGCTTCAAGCTGGCGATGGAGCGGGCGGGGATCCGCCTGGTGCAGACCGCCGTGGGCGACCGGTACGTGCTGGAGGAGATGAAGGAGCACGGGTACGCCCTGGGCGGTGAGCAGTCCGGGCACGTGATCATCCTCGACCACGCGACCACCGGTGACGGCACGCTGACCGGGCTGCTGCTGGCGGCGCGGGTGGCGCAGACCGGTCGTACGCTGCGGGAGCTGGCCGCCGTCATGGAGCGGCTGCCACAGGTCCTCATCAACGTGCCGGACGTGGACAGGTCCCGCGTGAAGACGTCCGCCGACCTGGCAGCCGCCGTCGCCGAGGCGGAGCGGGAGCTGGGCTCCACCGGGCGGGTGCTGCTGCGTCCCTCGGGCACGGAGCCGCTGGTCCGCGTGATGGTCGAGGCGGCGGACATCGAACAGGCCCGCGCGGTCGCCGGCCGGCTGGCCGATGCCGTGAAGTCGGCCCTCGGCTAGGTCACTTACCGCTTTCCCCCGCCGGCCCGGAACCACTTCCGGGCCGGCAGGGACAACGGGTCACAGCTTGCGCAGGCGCAGCCGCTGGACCTTGTGGTCCGGGCCCTTGCGTACGACGAGGGTGGCGCGGCCGCGGGTCGGGGCGATGTTCTCGACCAGGTTGGGCTTGTTGATGGTGCGCCACTGGGTGCGCGCGTAGTCGAGGGCCTCCTCCTCGGAGACCTGGGTCCACTTGCGGAAGTACGAGGACGGGTCCTGGAAGGCCGTCTGGCGCAGCTTCTTGAAGCGGTTGAGGTACCAGCTCTCGACGTCGTCGGCGCTCGCGTCGACGTACACGCTGAAGTCGAAGTAGTCGGCGAGGCCGACGCGGGTGCGGCCGTCCTTGCCGGGGAGGGCGGGCTGCAGGACGTTCAGGCCCTCGACGATCAGGATGTCGGGCCGGCGTACGACGAGCTTCTCGCCCGGGACGATGTCGTAGATGAGGTGGGAGTAGACGGGCGCGGTGACCTCGTCCTTGCCCGCCTTGATGTCGGCGACGAACCGGGTCAGCGCCCGGCGGTCGTACGACTCGGGGAACCCCTTCCGCGACATCAGTCCGCGGGCCTGCAGCTCCTTGGTCGGCAGCAGGAAGCCGTCGGTCGTGACCCGCTCCACGCGCGGGTGCTCGGGCCAGCGGGACAGCAGGGCCTGGAGCAGACGGGCCACGGTCGACTTGCCGCATGCCACGGATCCGGCGATCCCTATCACGAAGGGCGTGCCGGACTGGGAGCCCCCTTCGCCCAGGAACGTGTTCAGGGCGTTTCTGAGCCCGTCCGTGGCGCCGACGTAGAGGTTGAGGAGCCGGGAGAGCGGGAGGTAGATGTCCCGCACCTCGTCGAGGTCGATGACGTCGCCGAGGCCGCGGACCTTCTCGACCTCTTCGGCGGTGAGCGGCAGCGGAGTCTTGTCGCGCAGCGCGCTCCACTCGGTACGGGTGAGGTCGACGTAGGGAGTCGCCTCCGGCTTGGGCCGGTGGGCGCTCCGGGGCATCGAGGAGACCGGTGAGATCACAGTCCATTGTTAACGGAGTTTGAACGGGGGTGCGGGGTGGGGTGCGTCACGTGGGCACTGGACCCGTGACACGCCGCAGGGGCGGGCGGATTCTCTGTCCGCCCGCCCCCGCATCGATCTGCCGAGATCACTCTTCGGTCAAGGCAGCTCGCAGGTAGGCGATCAGATCACCGGTCGGAACCTCGGTCCAGGTGGCCCCGGGCACCCCGACGCGCATGACCTCATAGCGTTCACCGTCCGACTCGTCCACCAGAACCTGACGGCTCGTTGAGTCCAACGGAGCAACCTGCAGGCGCACCGCACCGTGCGTGATCGTCGGGAACATGTTCCGCAGTACCTCATCCGCACGGAGGCGGCGCAGAAGGTTCCATTGTCGCCGGTGGAACTCGGACGACAGGAGGTCGGACCACTGCGAAGAGGTCGGCTCTCCACTTTCGAGCGCCCTGGCGAATTCGTCGAGCTCCAAGAACCCGAACCTCTCCGCCAGCTCGTCGAGCGGTATGCCTTCCCGCCATGCGGCGACCGCTTCCACAAGCAGTCCGAGGTCTCCCGTGGAGCCGATCTCCCATTCGAACCCGGGAATGCCGACACTCAACCGGAAAAGACGTTCCTCGGGCGCAGGATCGACCAACAGGTAACCCCTCGCCGTTTGGATGCTGACGACGTCGACGGCCCACGGCCCCAGCCCGGTGTCGCATCCGCGCAGCTGTGCTGCCTCTCGTATGGCTGGTCCAAGGCCACCCGAAGCGGTCACGTCCGGGTACAGGTCTTTCCGGTGGGTATCCATATTCATCGGATTCCTCAGCAGTAGCAGTACGGGAATTTGCCCCCGTCTACGGGATCAAGTTTCCCCAACTTCGACAGATCCGGCATATCTATCTTTTTGAGCTGCATGGTGCCATCGGCCGCCGGATAATAGAACCTCACCGAATTCCATGTGCGCTGACCATTGGCGACGGCTTGCGCGATCAAGGACATCTCGTAGTCCGTGGCCTTTGCCCCGGTCTCACCGCCCAGCAGGCCGCGCTTGGCAGCGTCCATGAAGTCTCCGTACCGTTCCAGTCCCGTCATGTTGACGTGCAGCTCCACGCCCGGGTCGGAGATGGCCTTCCTCGCCAGCGCAGCGAAATCCTGCGGGCGCGCGATGGAGAAGGTGGTGAACTTGTTCTCGGGAAGCCGAGCCCACGCGTCGAGCGCCCCATCTCTCTGCCACCCCAAGGCGACCTTGCAGTTGTGAACAAGGATCGGGGTGGCGCCCGCGAGCACGAAGAAGGTGTGCAGATCGCCGACCGTGAAGTCGTAAACCGTACGCGGAGACAGGCCCGGGCGGTCGAGGAGGGCGGTCACCGGGTGGACGGAACCGTCCGGGGTGCGCAGGCGGTCACCGACGTGCAGGTCGGAAACCAGCGTCCATCCGCGCTGCACCACGTAGAACCTGTGGCCGACGGTGCTGGTCAGCTTCCCCCCGCCGGCAACGGTGATGTCCACCAGCCGCTGGGTTTCGTGCTTGAAGGTGTCGGTGACCTGCCGGGTGCGCAACTGGCCGGTGGCCGGATCCATGGCCTCGACGAGGTCCCCCACGCCCACCTGGCTGATGGGCCGTTGTGAGCCGTCCGCCATGAGCACCTCGGTGGTGCCCGGGAAACTGTTGGTTTCGCAGGCGGTCCGCATCTCCTCGGAGAGCCGGGCCGTTCGCTCGATCTCTGCCATCGCCTCCGCGTCGATGGGCAGCGCGCGCAGCGCCTTCAGCGCGTCGGCGACTCCGACGCCGGACCGCAAGGAGGTGTTGAGCGCCTTGATCGCCTTGGTGATGTCGCCGAGTGCGTTCTCTACCGGGACGTAGGTCGCGTAGGCCCAGGCACAGCCGCTGGCGCTGCCGTGGAAGCAGTCCATCATGTCTTCCGCGAAGAAGGAGAACAGGATCGTTCCGGCCACGTCACCGAAGAGGCTCTGCCATCCGGCGCGGACGATGTCCTTGCCGGAGAAGTGGTGCTGCCAGTTGTCGATCTTGACGTTCTTCAGCGTCGTCCGCTGAAGGAACTGCCACGCCGACTTCGGGCAGCCGTCCGCGGTGGCCTGCGCGTTTTCATCCGTGCACAGGTAGAAGTCGGCCTTGTAGGTGACGACCAGGTCGTACGTGGCGTCGCAGCCCTTGATGGCTGCTTCCGGCATCCCGGGGCACGTTCCGTGCTGCTTGGAGCTGACGATCTCCACGGTGGACTCGTCCGGGACGGCGAACACACCGGGAATGCCCGTACCGGACCCCTTGGACGCCTCCTTGTTGGCCTCCGCCCTTTCCGCCCTGTCCGCCGCCTCCTGTGCCTCCTTGGCGTACTTGGCGGCGTCCTTGGCGGCCTGTTCGGCTTCGGTGGCGGCTGCGTCGGCGCGGGTGGCCGCCGCGCGGGCGTCCTTGGCGTCCTGTTCGGCCTGGGAGGCTGCCGAGCGGGCCGCGGCCGCGTCGAGTTCCGCCGCGTCCGCCGAGTCGCGGGCGTCCTTGGCGTAGCCCTCCGCGTTGCCGGCCGCCTTGTCGGCGGCTGCCGCGTCGTCCGCTGCCTGCTTGTCGTACTCGATGGTGCGGGCCAGTGACGCGGAGGCCGCGGATGCCGCCTTGGCCGCGTCGGCCGCGTAGCCGAGGGCTTCCTTGGAGTAGGTGCGGGCGTCGGCCGCGTACTGGGCGGCGTTGGCCGCGTGCTGGTAGGCCTCCTTCGCATCGCCCTTGGCCTGGTCGGCGAGGTTCTTGGCCGCTTCCGCCTCGGCGGCTGCGTTCTTGGCGTGCGCGTCGGCGACCGCCTGCTGCTGCTCGGCGATCGTCTTGGAGTTCTGCCCGGTCAGGACGACGAGGCCGGCGGCGGAGTCGGTGTCGACGTAGGCAGAGCCGAGCTGGATGGCGTCGTTGGCCGGGCTGGCGACCTGTTTGGCGGCTTCGCCTGCGTCCACGGCCGCCTGGGCGGTGACATGGGCGTAGCCGGCGGCCTTCGCGGCGGCCGCGAGGGCCTTGCCGGCCTCCGCGTTGGCCCCGTCCGCCTGGGTCTTGGCGTCCTTGGCGTGCTGTTCGGCCTCGTCGGCGAGCTTGACCGCGGTCTTGGCCTCGGCGGAGGCGTCCTGGGAGGCCTTGATGGCGTCGGCGACGGCGCTGGTCGCGGTCTTCACCGCGGCGTCGGCCTTGAGCTTGTCGGCCTGGGCGGCGTCGGCGTCGGAGCGGGCGCGTTTGGCGGCCGCCTCGGCGCGGGTGGCGGCGGCGTCCGCGTCGGCGGCCGCCTGGGTCGCGGCGTCGGCCTCGGAGCGGGCCCGGCCGGCCGCGGCCTCGGCGTCGTCGGCGTGCTTGTCCGCCTCGTTGGCGGCGGCGCGAGCGGCGTCGGCGGCGTCCCCGGAGTCCAGGGAGTCGGCGTAGGCGTCCTTGGCATCGGCCTTGGCGCGTGCGGCGTCGGCCTTCTGCTCGGCGTCCCACGCGTCGTCGCGCATGTCCTTGGCGTGGTCCTTGGCCGCGACGGCGTCGTCGCGCCGGTCCTCGGCGGTCTTCTCGGCGGCCTCGGCCTTGTCCTTGGCGTCCTTCGCCTTCGTCGCCTCGGACTCGGCGTTCTTGCGGTGCTCGGCGGCCTCGGCCCGGCTGGCGGCGGCGTTCTCCTTCTCCGCCTTGGCCGTCTTCTCCTCGGCCTCCGCCGCGAGCCGCTTGGCGTGCGCGTCGGCGGCGGCCGCCTTCGCGTCGCCCTCGGCCTTCAGCGCGTCGGAGAGCTTGGCCTCCGCGGTCTCCTTGTCCTTCTTGGCGTTGTCCCGGTGCACCTTGGCCGCGTCCGCCGCGGCCTTGGCCTGCAACTCCGCTGCCTCGGCTGCCTTCTTGCGGAACTCCGCCTTCGACTGGGCGGCCTGGGCGAGGGCGCGCTGCGCGATCGTCGCGCTGTCCCCGGCCGCGGCACGGGTCGCGGCCTCGGCGGTCTCACCGGCCTTCTCCAGGGCCTGAAGTGCGGCAGCCGCACCCTTGGTGACCTGGGCCTTCTGCAGACCGACCAGCAGACCACGACCCCGCGGCGCACCGGCCGCGTCGGCGATGCCATAGGCGGCCTGGAGGGCGGTGTCCGACGTGGTCGCGGCCTTCTGCGCGGCCGCCAGCTGCGCCTTGAGTACGGTCAGCTGGCTCTTCGCGGCGCTCTGGGCGGCCGTGAGACCGGACTTGGCCTTGGTGAACTGGGCCTTGTCCGGGTAGTTCGTGCTGTCGTCGCCGGTGTGCCCCTCGGGGACGAGGCGGAACTTCTGCGCGGCGGAGCCGTTGCAGGTCGACAGCACGGCGTCTTTGCTGTTGTCGAACGTCGGCAGGTGCAGGCACTTGCCGGTGGCCGCGTTGCGCAGCTCGCCCGCCGAGCGGACGTCGAACTTCCACTGCTGGGCCTTGGCGTTGCCGCAGTCCCGGATCTGGATCTTCGTGCCGTCGGTGTTGTTGCCGTTCAGCACCTCCAGACACTTGCCCGAGTTGATGTTGCGCAGGGTGTAGCCGCCGTCGTAGGCGCCCCACAGCTGCCACTTCTGGCCATTGCCGCCGTTGCAGGTATAGACCTGGACCGGGGTGCCGTTGGTCTTGCCGGCGCCCTGGACGTCGAGGCACTTGCCGGCAGCGCCCGGCACCTGGATGACCAGCGGAGCGTCACCGATGTAACCGATGCCGCCGGCGGACCAGTAGTCCTGCCAGCGGGTGATGTGGTCGGCGACCCAGGACTGCCCCAGCATGTCGGAGAGGGCCTTCGCACCCTTGGCCAGGGCGTCGGTGGCGTCCTTGTTCGCGTTGACGATCTGGTTGCGTTGCGTGGCCTGCGAGGAGATCTCCTGCTGCCACTCGCCGGCCGCGGTCGCCGTGACGTCGTCGAGAACCCGGTCCGGGTCGAGCGGGTCACGCCACGCACACGAGGCGAAGCGGGTCTTCAGGTCCTCGACCGCGATGCGGTACTCCGGCGTGCCCGGCTGCGGGGCGGTGCGCGGGAAGCCACCCGAGGACAGGAAGATACGGGCGTCGTCGGCGCCCATGTTGGCGTTGCTGAAGCCGTGCATCCACTCGAAGGCGTTGTGCTCGTCGAGCGCCCGGTTCCAGTCGGGCTGTTGCGGGTCCGGGTGCTGTGCGTACAGCGGGTTGCCGAGATCGTCGACGGCCTTGACGGTCTTGGCGTCGGCCTTGGGGGTGGAGTCCTTGTAGAAGTCGTCGTCGTTCTTCCAGAACCGGTCGGCGACCCAGGTGGACAGACCCGTCTGCTCGTAGAAGGTCTGTTTGCCGTCGCCCGGCGACCCGGGCGGCCAGTGGAAGTCCGCGTCCGTGAAGCCGACCGGGGTGTTCAGGCCCGACAGGGGCTTCTGCCACCCGTCCCGGGCGGCGGCGAGGTCGTCCAACTGCTTGCCTGCGGCGTCGCGGTCGCTCTTGTAGGCGTCGGCCAGCGGCGTCTGCTCCCAGTGGTTGCGGTTGGCGAGGACGTGGAGTTTGTCCGCCGGCTGGTTCAGTCCGTCCCGCGCGGTTGCGGCCATCGACGGGCCACCCAGTCGCAGGACGTCGCTCATCAGGCACTGGTCCTGCCGCAGTTGCTCGGCGGCCGTGTCCTCGTACCACGGGTCCGAGTCGCTCACGGGCTCGGCGTTCAGCCGGATCGAGCCGGGCTGGACGGCCAGACCGGCCAGCACGGAGAGCGCGGCCACCGAGGTGACGGCGGATGCCAGTTTTCGTGGTTTTAGGGTTCCGCGCAGGCGGAACCAGGGTCTGGGGTGCAAGGAGGCATCCCTTTCTGCGTTCAGTCGGGGGTGCGGGCCGGAAGGCCGGCCGAGGAGCAGGCAGCAGGGATCTGGTCCTGAGGTGCGCTCAGGAATTCACGATTCCCTGCGACTTGTGGCGTGCATTCGGCCGGTATGGCGGCATGGCGATGCGACCCCTCCCCGTGAGCGACGGCGTTCCCCCGGTCGCTGGTTGATGTGCGTGAAGGCGGAATGGTCAGGTTCCGTCTATGCGCGGCGACAGCATAGTCATGGACACGCCGAACCGCACAAGGTTGTCATGTGGCCGCCGGGCCGGGTGCCGAGCCGGTCAGCGGGGAGTTGTCGGCGTACCTGACCTCGTAGACGCGCTCCGTGAACCGCCAGCCGTCCGGGGTGCGCCGGTAGCGGTCGTGGTAGAGGGAGTGGTTGGCGTGTGACGTGCCGTCGCGCATGCGCCCGAACTCCGAGACGTACGCACGGCCTTCCGCGGTGTCGCCCGTGAGCCGGATCGTGCCCGGGTGCACGTTCTGCACGAAGTAGTCCCAGAAGCCCTGCAGCCGTTCGATCCCGGCGCGGATGTCGGCTCGGCCGGTGAACTCGGCGACGCCGGGGATCCGCCAGACGCCGTCCTCGGTGAACAGCGACGCGAAACGGTCGTAGTCACGCATCATCCCCGCGTCGGTGAACTCGCCGCGCAGGGCCTCGATCTCGACGCGGTCCGCGAGGGACTGAAGGTCGCTCATCAGTTTTCTCTTCCTCTTGCTCGCATCGAACCGGGTCAGCCGCTGAAGGAATGGGGGCCGAAGCGGCCCCACGCCACGAAGGCGGCCAGGGCGAGCAGGACCAGGTTCACCGGGAGGGCCTGGGTCTCCTGGCGGCGCAGGTGCGTGATCACCGCGCCGATCATCAGCAGCACCCAGCCGACGGCGGCCAGTGGCACCAGGACCGGCGCGATGTGGAGCGCGCCGGGCAGGATCAGGCCCGCCGCGGCCAGCACCTTGAGGGCGCCGATGGCTTTGACGGTGCCGTCGCCGAAGTCCTCGACCCAGGCCCAGCCGGAGGCGGCCAGCTTCTGCCTGGGCTGGACCAGCAGCATGGCGCCGCCGGCCAGGGAGCCCACGGCCAGCAGTCCCGCAGTGATCCACAGAGTGATGTTCATGAGGGTTCTCCTCGCGGAGTGGATGTGATCGTCTCAGCGGTACGACGACACGGCCCCTCGGGATGTGAGGTGCCGCGCCTACGTCACAGTCCGGTGCGCTGTCCCGTCGTACTGGTGAGTGCCGATACGACCAAGGGAGACGGCGACACATGAGCACCCAGTCCGGGCCGGCAGAGGGCCCGCTCGATCCGGGCCTGAGCGCGATCACCAGCGAGCGGCGGCAGCTGATCAATCTCGGGTACCGACTCCTCGGCTCCCTGGCCGACGCCGAGGACGTCGTGCAGGAGACGTACGCCCGCTGGTACGCCATGTCCCCGGAGCAGCGGGACGCCATCGACTCCCCGGGCGCCTGGCTCACGAAAATCGCCGGCCGTATCTGCCTGGACCTGCTGCGCTCGGCACGGGTCCGGCGGGAGCGCTATGTGGGCGCGTGGATACCGGAGCCGCTGCCCGACCGGACGGAGTGGATCAGCGGGCGGTCGGGCGGCACCGCGGTCGACCCGGCCGACCGCGTCACCCTCGACGAGTCGGTCAACATGGCCTTCCTCGTCGTGCTCGAAGCGATGACCCCGGCCGAGCGCGTCGCGTTCATCCTTCACGACGTCTTCCGCTACCCCTTCCCCGAAGTGGCCGAGATCGTAGGGCGTACCCCGGCGGCATGCCGCCAACTGGCCGTGTCGGCCCGCCGTCGCATGCGTGCCTCACACGCGCCCGCGACCCCCGCGACCTCCGCGGCCCGGCGCGCCGACGTCGTCAGGGACTTCAAGCGGGCGTGGGAGGCCCAGGACATCGACGCACTCATCGGCCTCCTCGACCCCGACGCCACGGCGATCGCCGACGGCGGTGGCCTCGCCGAGGCCGCGCTGCTCCCCATCGACGGCGGCGAGCAGGTCGCGCGGTACCTCGTCGACCTCGCCGGCCGGGCGGCCGGCATGACCGTCCTGGAGCGAACGGTCAACGGTCAGCCCGGAATGGTCGTCCAGCAGGACGGCGTCACCGCGGCGGTGCTGGCCTTCGACGTCGTGGGCGACCGGATCCACCGCATCTGGGCCGTACGGAACCCCGAGAAGCTCCGGCCCTGGACGTCGCACCGCAGCGGGCCTACCTGGTGAGTTCGGACGGTTCGTCCAGCCGCGTCAGCTTCCGCGGGTTGCGCACCACGTAGATCCGGGTGATGCGCCCGCCCTCCACCGACAGGCTCACCGTGGCCGGCTCGCCGTCGAACGCGAGCCGGCCCGCGGGGGCGCCGTTGAGCCACACGTCCGTCACCTCGAACGCGGTCACCACCTGGTTCACGCGCGCGAGCAACGGCACCACGAGCTCGGCGCCATGGACCGGGGTCAGCGCGGCGGCCGCGAGCCCGCCACCGTCGGCGATCATGACCACGTCCGGCGCCATGACCTCCATCAGCTCCCGCAGGTGTCCGGTGCGCAGCGCGGCCAGGAACCGCTCCACCACCGCCTGCTGCTCCGACCGGCTCACCCGCACCCGCGGCCGCCGGGCCGCCACGTGCTCGCGGGCCCGGCGCGCGATCTGCCGCACCGCGGCCGCGGACTTCCCGACGGCCTCGGCGATCTCGCCGTACGGCAGCTCGAAGACCTCGCGGAGCACGAAGACCGCCCGCTCGGTCGGCGCGAGCGTTTCGAGCACGGTCAGCACCGCGATCGAGACGCTCTCCGCGAGTTCCACGTCCTCGGCGACATCGGGGCTGGTCAGCAGGGGTTCCGGCAGCCACTGGCCCACATAGTCCTCGCGACTGCGCGACAGCGTCCGCAGCCGGTTGAGCGCCTGCCGGGTGACCGTCCGGACGAGGTAGCCCCGCGGGTCACGCACCTGCGTCCGGTCGACGCCGGCCCACCGCAGCCAGGACTCCTGCAGCACGTCCTCCGCGTCGGCCGCCGACCCGAGCATCTCGTAGGCGACCGTGAACAGCAGGCTGCGATGGGCGACGAACGGGTCCTCGGTCATGCGCCGGACGCCGCGCCGGATTCGGCGGGCCGCGCGGCCAGCGGAATCTCGCACGCGTCGGAGTAGCCCTGCGACGTGATCCCGTGCGCCGTGTTGGACCTGGTCGCGAAGTTGGCGAAGGCGATGAACACGGTGAGCTCGACCAGCGCCGCCGGGCCCAGCCGGTCGAGCAGGCTCGCGGACAGCTCGTCGGTGACGGTCGTCGGCGTGTTCGTCATGGCCTCGGCGTACTCCATCACGTCCCGCTCCAGCGGCGTGAACACGTCCGACTCCCGCCAGCGCGGCACCTGGCTCGCCTTGGCCAGGTCCAGGTTCTGGTTCTGCGCCTGGAAGTAGCCGATGTCGAGGCACCAGCTGCAGCCGACCTGCGCCGAGACGGCCATGTGCGCGAACGACTTCAGGCTCGCGTCGGCCGCGTTCCAGGCGGCCACCCTGGCCGAGAAATCCATGTTGGCCAGGGCGACGTCGGGGTTGTTGAACACCACCTCGACGGGCTCGGGCACGGCGCCGAGCTGCTTGGTCAGGTTCTCCCTCAGCTCGGTGGGAAGCTCCGCCTTCGGAATACGCGGTGTCATGCGGTTCTCCTTGTCCGGTGGCCTGTCGGCCGGTCTGACATGAAGACACCGCCGGGCCCGCGCATGTGACACCCGCCGAGTTGATGATCCGGATCGTCGTAGACCTTCGTACCCCGGTGGGAATTTCCGAATTCGGGCAGGGGAAGGCCACTTCAGGCGCTCGTCGGCCCGTAGGCTGCCGCTCATGTGCGGAATCGTGGGATACGTGGGGTCGCAGTCGGCGCTCGAGGTCGTGATGGCCGGGCTGAAGCGGCTGGAGTACCGGGGTTACGACTCGGCGGGCGTCGCCGTGCTGGCGGACGGCGGGCTGGCCGCAGCGAAAAAGGCCGGGAAGCTGGTCAACCTGGAGAAGGAACTGGTCGAGCGGCCGCTTCCGGCGGGCTCGACGGGCATCGGCCATACACGCTGGGCCACCCACGGCGGCCCGACGGACGCGAACGCGCACCCGCATCTCGACAACGCCGGCCGGGTGGCGGTCGTCCACAACGGCATCATCGAGAACTTCGCGTTGCTGCGGGCCGAGTTGGCCGAGCGGGGACACGCGCTGTCGTCCGAGACGGACACCGAGGTGGTCGCGCACCTGCTGGCCGAGGAGTTCTCGTCGTGCGCCGATCTCGCCGAGGCCATGCGGCTGGTGTGCCGGCGTCTGGAGGGCGCGTTCACGCTGGTCGCGGTGCACGCCGACGAGCCGGACGTGGTCGTGGGCGCGCGCCGCAACTCCCCGCTCGTGGTGGGCGTGGGGGAGGGCGAGGCGTTCCTGGCCTCCGACGTCGCCGCGTTCATCGCCCACACCCGCTCGGCCATCGAGCTGGGCCAGGACCAGGTGGTGGAGCTGCGCCGGGACGGCGTGAAGGTGACCGGCTTCGACGGCCGCGACGCGGACGTGCGCTCCTACCACGTCGACTGGGACGCCTCGGCCGCCGAGAAGGGCGGCTACGACTACTTCATGCTCAAGGAGATCGCCGAGCAGCCGAAGGCGGTCGCCGACACGCTCCTGGGCCGTATCGACGCGGCCGGTTCCCTCACCCTGGACGAGGTCCGTATCTCGCCGTCCGAGCTGCGCGAGGTGGACAAGGTCGTCATCGTCGCGTGCGGTACGGCCTTCCACGCCGGCCTGATCGCCAAGTACGCCATCGAGCACTGGACGCGGATCCCGTGCGAGGTGGAACTGGCCAGCGAGTTCCGCTACCGGGACCCGATCCTGGACGGCCGCTCCCTGGTGATCGCCATCTCCCAGTCCGGCGAGACCATGGACACCCTGATGGCGCTCCGGCACGCGCGGGAACAGGGCTCCAAGGTCCTGGCCATCTGCAACACCAACGGCTCTACGATCCCCCGCGAGTCGGACGCGGTGCTGTACACGCACGCCGGGCCCGAGGTGGCCGTCGCCTCCACCAAGGCGTTCCTGACGCAGCTGGTGGCGTGCTACCTGGTCGCCCTGTACCTGGGCCAGGTGCGGGGCACCAAGTGGGGCGACGAGATCCGTGCCGTGATCCGGGACCTGTCGCAGATCTCGGGCGAGGTCGAGCGTGTGCTGGACACGATGGAGCCGGTACGGACCCTCGCCCGGTCCCTGGCCGACAAGAACACGGTGTTGTTCCTGGGCCGGCACGTGGGCTATCCGGTCGCCCTCGAAGGAGCCCTCAAGCTCAAGGAACTCGCCTACATGCACGCCGAGGGCTTCGCGGCGGGCGAGCTGAAGCACGGTCCGATCGCGCTGATCGAGGAGGACGTGCCGGTGGTGGTCGTCGTTCCGTCGCCGCGCGGCCGGTCCGTCCTGCACGACAAGATCGTCTCCAACATGCAGGAGATCCGGGCGCGGGGCGCGCGGACGATCGTGATCGCGGAGGAGGGGGACGAGGCGGTGGTTCCGTACGCCGACCACCTGATCCGGATCCCGGCCACGCCGACGCTGCTGCAGCCGATGGTGGCGACGGTGCCACTGCAGGTGTTCGCCTGCGAACTGGCCACCGCCCGCGGCAACGAGGTGGACCAGCCCCGCAACCTGGCGAAGTCGGTGACGGTGGAGTAGCGGGCGTTCCCGGGAGTCAGCCGCGGTCGCGCCGGGCGTGGCGGTACGCCTTGCGGGTGTAGGCGATCACCAGGGCGGTCGGCAGCATCGCGCGGGTCAGGTGAATCAACGCCGCGTGGGCCGAGTCGGACGTCTGGAGGATGGCGATCAGAAGGCCCAGGCCGAACACCACCTCCGCCACCACCAGGAGCACGAACCAGACCGGCAGGTGCAGCAGGCCGGGAGACGCCGACTTCCTGGCCTCGTCGCCCCCGCCCTGCGGCACGGAGGCCGCCTCTCGCGTCTCCCGCTCGCGCGGCTGCGGAATCCGTTCCGGGTCACGGGCCGGCAGCGCGACGACCGCGGCGGCGGGGACGGCCGCGTCCAGCACGGCGATCCGCTCGGCCGTGACGTCCCGGAACAGGGTCGGCTCGACAGCCACGCGGAAGCCGTCGAGGCCGGTCAGGAAGCGGGCCCCGTCGGGGCGGGCGGTCATCGCGGCGCAGGCGTCGTACCGCACGGTGACCGGGCCGCCCGGCAGCAGCAGACTCAACCCCTCGGCTCCGTGTGCGAACCGACCGCGGCGGCCTGATCGTTTTTTCGCTACTCGCAAGAGTGAACGCCTCCCACTGGAGCGACGCGTGGACACCGTGCTGTGTGTCGGTCCGTCCGACGGCGAGGACTTCCTGCTCGCCATCGAGTCGCAGTCGGGCAAAGACGAGGGCAAAGCGTCGAGTTGGGCGTATTACTTCGCCTACCTTCAGGCGAAGTACCGCCTGCCCGTGCTGCTTCTCGTGGTCTGCCAGGACAGGTCCACGGCCAAGTGGGCGACAGGCCCCTTCGACTGCGGTACGCGCGGCTGGACGGCTCAGCGGACCTTTCCACTGGTCGCCGGGCCGGACAACCTGCCGAAGATCACCGACGTCAGGACCGCGACGAAGAACCCCGCACTGGCGGTGCTCTCCGCCCTGGCACACGCCCGCAGCGCGGACTGCGAGGCCATACTGAGGGCAATCACAACCGCCCTTCAGGAGATCTGGGAAACGGACCCCGAGACCGCCGACTACTTCTTCGACTTCCTGGAAATCAGCCTGGGTAACACCCCGGCCGGACAGAAATTGAGGGAAATCATGTCGTTCGTCAGCTACTTCCCCGGCCGGGGGACGGTCCGCGAAACCGCCTACTTGGAGGGCAGGGCCGAAGGCAAGACAGAGGGCGAGGCCAAGGGCATCCTGTCGGTGTTGGAGGTGCGTGGCATCCCCGTACCGGACAGTGTGCGCGAGCGCATCACCACCTGTACCGATCTCGACCGCATGGACGCCTGGCTGGAGCGCTCCCGCACGGTCGAGCGGGCCGAGGACCTGTTCGCCGAGGACACGGACGTTCCGGGAACCAGCCCTGAACAGGCCTGAGCGTTGGCCGACCAGCAGGATGGTCAGTAAGACAGCCGACAGGTCGATCCGCCGGAGTTGCTCGACCTGATCCGTTTCTCGTGGACGGGTCTCGCGTTGGGCATCCCCGAGGACAGGGTGGCCGGTGACTTCCTGTTCGGATGCGCTCACCCGCTTCCTGGACCGGGCCGTCACCGCTGTACACCAGGCCGATCTGGTCGCCGGGGAGCCGAGCCTGCGGTCGCCGGACGCGCCGTAGAGTGCCCGGATGAGCATCATCGGGGTTGGTATCGACGTCGCCGAGATCGACCGGTTCCGGGCGTCGCTGGATCGGACGCCTGGGCTGGCCGATCGGCTGTTCGTCGAGCGTGAGTTGCTGCTGCCCAGCGGGGAGCGGAGGGGCATCGCGTCGCTCGCGGCGCGGTTCGCCGCCAAGGAGGCTCTGGCCAAGGCGCTGGGCGCGCCGCCCGGGCTGCACTGGACCGACGCCGAGGTGTTCGTCGAGGACAGCGGGCAGCCCCGGCTGCGGGTGAAGGGCACCGTGGCCGCGCGGGCCGCGGAACTCGGGGTGCGGTCCTGGCATGTGTCGCTCAGCCATGACGCGGGGATCGCGTCGGCCGTGGTGGTCGCCGAGGGGTGACGCCCCCGGGTGTGGCGGCAGGGGTTTCCGGGGCAGACTCGATGCCATGCGTACTGCGTACAGCGTGGAGACGGTGAGGGCGGCCGAGCGGGAGCTGATGGCGCGGCTCCCGGAGGGTGCGCTGATGCAGCGGGCCGCCGCGGGGCTGGCCGCTGCCTGTGCGGACCTGCTCGGGCGGGTCTACGGCAGCCGGGTGGTGCTGCTCGTCGGGAGCGGGGACAACGGCGGCGACGCGCTGTATGCGGGGGCGCGGCTGGCGCGGCGGGGCGCCGGGGTCACGGCCGTACTGCTGGCGCGGCCCGAGCGGACCCACTCCGAGGGGCTCACGGCGTTGCTCCGGGCGGGTGGGCGCGTGGCGGCCGACGGCGGCGCCGAGGAGGCCGTCGAGCGGGCCGACCTGGTCGTGGACGGCATCGTCGGGATCGGGGGCAAGGGCGGGCTGCGGCCGGACGCGGAGGCGCTGGCCGGTGCCGTCGAGCGGTCGCGGGCCGCTGTCGTCGCCGTGGACCTGCCGAGCGGAGTCGAGGCGGACACGGGAGAGGTGCGGGGTGCGGCGCTGCGGGCCGACCTCACCGTCACCTTCGGGACGCACAAGCCGGGGCTGCTGGTGGACCCCGCGCGGGAGTACGCCGGGTCGGTGCGCCTCGTCGACATCGGGCTCGAACTGCCGCCGGACGCCGACCTGGAGGCGTTGCAGCACGCGGATGTGGCCCGGCTGTTGCCGCTGCCCGCGGCGGAGAGCGACAAGTACCGGCGGGGCGTGGTCGGGATCGCGGCAGGTTCCGCGCGCTATCCGGGGGCCGCCGTGCTGGCCGTCTCCGGGGCGCTGCGGGGTGGGGCGGGGGCCGTGCGGTACGTCGGGCCCGCGACACAGGCGGTCATCGCCCGCTTCCCGGAGACCCTCGTGTCCGACCAGGGGCCCGCCAAGGCCGGGCGGGTGCAGGCCTGGGTGGTCGGGCCGGGTGCCGGGGACGACGCGACGACCGTGGCGGAGGTGCTGTCCGCCGAGGTGCCGGTGCTGCTCGACGCCGACGGGCTGCGGCTGGCCGAGCGGAACGCCGTGCGCGGGCGCATGGCGCCGACGCTGATGACTCCGCATGCCGGGGAGGCGGCGGCGTTGCTCGGGGTGCCGCGGGAGGAGGTCGAGGGGGCTCGACTGGCCTCGGTGCGGGAGTTGGCGGCGGTGTACCGGGCGACCGTGCTGCTGAAGGGGTCCACCACGTTGGTGGCGGACTCCGGGGGCGGGGCGGTGCGGGTGAACGCCACGGGGACGGGGTGGCTGGCCACGGCCGGGAGCGGT
Source organism: Streptomyces sp. NPDC001816 (assembly GCF_042892235.1). NCBI lineage: Bacteria > Bacillati > Actinomycetota > Actinomycetes > Kitasatosporales > Streptomycetaceae > Streptomyces > Streptomyces sp. NPDC001816. The sequence goes on along the minus strand of NZ_JBIATY010000015.1, from coordinate 251,427 downwards.
GACGTGCTGTCGGGTCTGGCCGGGTCACTGCTGGCGGCGGGGCTGTCCGCGCTGGACGCGGGGAGTGTGGCGGCGTATCTGCATGGGCTGGCGGGCCGCTTCGCCGCGGACGGGGCGCCGGCCGGGGCACACGACGTCGCGGAGAGGATCCCGGAGGCGTGGCGGGACGTACTGGGTTGACCTGTTGCCCGGAGTGAGGGCTGGGCGGGGGTGGGTCGCGCAGCCCGGCGCTTACGGGGTGCCGCTGCGCCCACCCGTGCTGCCCCAAGCGGCACGACTGCCCGCAGTTGCGCAGCTACGCGCGCGTCAGCCCTTCAAGTACGCCAACACCGCCAACACCCGCCGATTGTCCTCCGGTGACTGCTCTATCCCCAGCTTGCTGAAGATCGACGCGATGTGTTTGGCCACAGCGCTCTCGCTGATGTGGAGGGTGCCGGCGACGGCCGTGTTGGAGCGGCCCTCGGCCATGAGGGTGAGGACCTCGCGCTCGCGGGGGGTCAGCGAGTCCGTGCGGCCCCGTTTCTCGCTGCGCGTCAGGAGCTTGGCGATGACCTGGGGGTCCATCACCGTGCCGCCGGCGGCGACCGTGTGCAGGGCGTCGACGAACTGCGCCGTGTGGGTGACGCGGTCCTTGAGGAGGTAGCCGACGGCGCCCTCGCCGGAGGCGAGGAGTTCCTGGGCGTAGAGCTGGTCGACGTACTGGGAGAGGATCAGGACCGGCAGCCGCGGGCGGGTGCGACGGGCCTCCAGAGCCGCCTTCAGGCCCTCGTCCGTGTGCGTGGGCGGCAGGCGGATGTCGATCACGGCGACGTCCAGGTCCGTCTCGCGCAGCGCTCGTACCAGCGCGGGGCCGTTGTCCACCGAGGCCACGACCTCGCAGCCGTGCTCGCGCAGGGTGCGGGTCAGGCCGTCGCGGAGGAGGAAGAGGTCTTCGGCGAGGACGACGCGCACGGGATCTCCAGGGTCGCGGTGGTCGGTCCGCCCGGCGGGCTGTGCAGGGCGAGCGTGCCGTCGAAGGTATCCAACCGGCGCCGTACGCCGAGCAGTCCGGTCCCACTCGACGGGTCGGCACCGCCGTGGCCGTCGTCGGTCACCGTCACCCGCAGGTGGGTGCCGTCGTGGGCGAGGGTGATGTCGACCCGGGTCGCCGCCGCGTGCTTGGCCGCGTTCGTGAGGAGTTCGGACACCGCGAAGTAGGCCGCCGACTCGACGGGCGCGGGCACGCGTTCCGGGGGCAGGTGCACGGCCACGTCGACGTCCAGGTGGCTGTCCAGGGCCAGGGAGCGGACCGCGTCGCCGAGACCCCGGTCCGCCAGGATCGGCGGGTGGATGCCGTGGACCAGGTCGCGCAGGTCCTGCAACGCCCGTGCGGAGAGGGCGCGGACGTCCAGGAGGAGGGTGCGCGCGGTCCCGGGGTCGGTGTCCAGCAGGCGGGCCGCCTCGTCCAGGGTGAGGCCCAGGGCCACCAGGCGTGCCTGGGCGCCGTCGTGCAGATCCCGTTCGATACGGGTGAGTTCGGCCGCGTGCACGTCCAGGGCGGCGGCCCGGGTGTCCGTCAGCCGGGTCACGCGGCGGGCCAGTTCGGTGGTGCGCGGGGCGGAGAGGAGGCGGCGGGTGAGACGGGCGTGCAGGGTCGCCATGACCGGCGCGAGGCGCAGGCCCGCCACGATGAAGGCCAGGCCGAGCAGCAGGGCCATGAGCATGGTGGCCGTGGAGGTGACCGGTACGAAGGCGTACCAGTTGCCGTCGCCCAGCAGGCGCCAGACGAAGGGCTGGACCAGCGCGCCGAACACTCCGTACTCGACCAGCGCGAGCGGAACCGCCGCGAGCACCCCGCCCGTCCACGGCTCCAGCCAGGCCCAGCGCAGGTCGTACCAGAATCCGTCGTCCCCGAGGATCGCGGCGCTGCTGCGGCGGGCCGACGTGCCGTGGGGGAGGGGGTCGGGAGCGCTGAGGGGACGGCCGGTCCAGCGGGCCGCGCGGGCCCGGTACGTGTCGGAGACGCGGCGCAGCAGCCCGGCGGTCGCGGGCAGCACCTGGAAGCCGATCCCGAGCGGCAGCAGCGTCAACGCCCCGCCGGCCAACAGCCCGGCCCCGATCGCGAGAAACCCGGCCAGCCCGACCGACTGGCACCGCCAGAGCGCGACCCAGTCCGCGCGCCGCAAACCCCCCACCCCACGCCCCCTCACCCCACGGCCGCCGGGATCGTAACCTCCCGCCTGCGCCACACCCACGGCACCGCCGTCACCGCGCAGGCCAGCCCGAACAGGACCATGGGCAGCGCGCTGCCCGTCTCCTCGTCCATGAACAGCAGCATTCCGAGGTTGACCAGGGCGTGGAAGCCGCCCGCGAGGAGCAGGCGCCGCAGGCCCCCGACCTCCTCCATGGCCAGCCCCAGGACGACGGACATCGCGATCGTGGCGAGCAGGAAGCCCGCCGCGTAGGCCGGGCCCTGCGCCAGCGCCTGGACGTGCCACAGGCCCCACACCGCCCCGACCGTCACCGACGCGGTGAGCGGGCCGAAGCGGGTGCGCAGCAGGGGCTGCAGGAAGCAGCGCCAGCCGATCTCCTCGCCGCAGGCGCCGACCAGTTGGGCGAGGGCGATGAGAAGGAAGGGGTGGTGCAGGCTGCTTGGGTCGGTGGTGTGGGCGGTGCCGGTGAGGAGGGCGTACGGGCCTGCCGCGAGCAGGGTGATCAGGAGGGGCGTGACCAGCAACTGCCGCCAGGGGGAGGCCGGGTGCCCCGGGGGACCGGCGAGGAGTCCGCGCGTCCGGGACGGCCACAGCAGAGCCGCCAGGGCCACGCCCAGCGCCGGGCCGAACTGGGTCAGTTGGACGACCTCCGTGGGAATCCCGGTGGCCGGCTGCGCGGCTCCCAGCGCCCCGGCCGCCAGGAAGGCGACCACCAGATAGACCCCCGACCGGACCTTCCACCGCTGTCTCGTCTGTGTCGTCTCTGTCGTCTGCGTCGTCTGCGTCGTCTGCGTCGTCTGCGTCGTCTGCGTTGTCTGCATGACCTCGACGATGCCGGGGCGACGGTGCGCGCGGACTGCACCTGCTTGCCGAACCGGGGTGTACCCAGGTGCACCTCCCGGGTGACCCGGCCGCGCGGCATCCGGGATCCGCCGGGGCCGCACGTTTGGCTGATCGCATGATCAGCAGACGAATCGCGCACAGAGGCGTCACGGTGCCGCTCGCCACCGCGAGCCCCACAAGGCGGAGGAGGCCGGGGAAACCGGGCGGCGGCCCGGTACCTGATGCTGCACCCGGGGCCCGCACGGGCCTCTGAGACACTGGGGGCGCCATGAGTGAGACTGCAGCTGTGCCGACCGCGCCCCTGCGCGCCCGGGCCGAGATCGATCTGGCCGCCCTGCGCGCCAACGTGCGGGCCCTGCGTGCCCGGGCGAAGGGCGCTGCCCTGATGGCCGTCGTCAAGTCCGACGCCTACGGCCACGGGGCCGTGCCGTGCGCCCGCGCGGCCGTCGAGGCGGGGGCCACCTGGCTCGGCACGGCCACGCCCGAGGAGGCACTCGCCCTGCGCGCCGCCGGCCTGGACACGCGTGTCCTGTGCTGGCTGTGGGTGCCGGGCGGGCCCTGGCGGCAGGCCGTCGAGGCCGACATCGACGTCTCGCTCAGCGGGATGTGGGCGCTGCGGGAGGTGACGGAGGCCGCCCGGCAGGCGGGACGGCCCGCGCGGGTGCAGCTGAAGGCCGACACCGGGCTCGGCCGCAACGGCTGCCAGCCCGCCGACTGGCCCGAGCTGGTCCGCGAGGCCCTGCGCGCCGAGCGCGAGGGGCTGGTCCGGGTGACCGGTCTGTGGTCCCACTTCGCGTGCGCCGACGAACCCGGGCACCCGTCCATCGCCGCCCAGCTCGCCCTGTTCCGGGAGTTGGTGGCGTACGCCGAGGAGCAGGGCGTGCGCCCCGAGGTGCGGCACCTCGCCAACTCCCCGGCCACGCTGACCCTCCCGGAGACCCACTTCGACCTGGTCCGTCCGGGTATCGCCATGTACGGCGTCTCGCCCAGCCCGGAGATCGGCACCCCGGCCGACTTCGGCCTGCGGCCGGTGATGACGCTGAGCGCGTCGCTGGCGCTGGTCAAGCACGTGCCCGGCGAGCACGGCGTCAGTTACGGCCACCACTACGTCACCGCCGGCGAGACCACCCTCGGCCTCGTGCCCGTCGGCTACGCGGACGGCATTCCCCGGCACGCCTCCGGCACCGGTCCGGTGCTGGTCGATGGCAAGTGGCGGACCGTCGCCGGGCGGGTCGCGATGGACCAGTTCGTGGTCGACCTCGGCGGGGACGAGCCCCCGGTGGGCGCGGAGGCGGTGCTGTTCGGGCCCGGCGACCGGGGCGAGCCGACTGCCGAGGACTGGGCGCAGGCCTGCGGCACGATCGCGTACGAAATCGTCACGCGGATCGGAACGCGCGTTCCTCGCGTCTATGTGAACGGGGAAGAAGAGGGGTAGCCCCTTCTGAGGCCGGCGCCACGCGCCCGGTTGCTCCTGTCACGACCGGCACCACGCACCACACATGCACCACACGAGCCACCCCGGCACCACCAGTTTCATTCACCCAGCGAACTGCAGTACGGCGAAGAGGAGCGGTACGTGAGCGAGAGCAGTGCGGAGGCCGTGGCGGACGTCGTCGCCGCGGCGACCGCCGCCTCCGCCGCGGAGGCGGCCGGCAGCTGGCGCAGGGCGACCGGCATCGCCGGTGCCGCGATAGGCGTGATCGCCGCGGGCGCGGCCGCCGGTGTCGCCATCGAGCGGATGACCGTCGGCCGCGGGATGCGCCGCAAGGCCAGGCTGGCGCTGGACTCGGCGGGCCCCTACGGCACCCTGCGCGGCACCCCGGGCAAGGCGTACGCCGACGACGGCACCGAGCTGTACTACGAGGTCGACGACGTCGAACCCGACCTCGGCCCGAACGTCTCCCCGCGCCGCCGCCGGCTCTTCGGCCGCAAGGCACCCGCCCCGGTCACCGTCGTCTTCAGCCACGGCTACTGCCTCAACCAGGACTCCTGGCACTTCCAGCGCGCGGCCCTGCGCGGGGTCGTGCGCACCGTGCACTGGGACCAGCGCAGCCACGGGCGGTCCGCGCGGGGCGTCGTCCAGACCCAGGACGGCGTTCCCGTCGCCATCGAGCAGCTCGGCCGCGATCTGAAGGCGGTCCTGGACGCGGCCGTGCCGAACGGGCCGATCGTGCTGGTCGGCCACTCCATGGGCGGGATGACGATGATGGCGCTGGCCGACCAGTTCCCGGAGCTGATCCGGGACCGGGTGGTCGCCACCGCCTTCGTCGGTACGTCGTCCGGGCGGCTCGGCGAGGTCAACTTCGGGCTGCCCCTGGCCGGCGTCAACGCGGTGCGCCGGATCCTCCCCGGAGTGCTGAAGGCGCTCGGCCAGCAGGCGGAGCTGGTGGAGAAGGGCCGCCGGGCCACCGCCGACCTGTTCGCCGGGATCATCAAGCGGTACTCGTTCGCGACCCGGGACGTCGACCCGGCCGTCGAGCGGTTCGCCGAGCGGATGATCGAGTCCACGCCGATCGACGTGGTCGCCGAGTTCTACCCGGCCTTCACCGACCACGACAAGACCGAGGCGCTCGCCTGCTTCCGGGACGTCCCGGTGCTGGTGCTGGCCGGGGTGCAGGACCTGGTCACGCCCAGCGAGCACAGCGAGGCCATCGCCGACCTGCTCCCGGAGGCCGAGCTGGTGCTCGTGCCGGACGCCGGGCACCTGGTCATGCTGGAACACCCGGAAGTGGTCACCGACCGGCTCGCCGACCTGCTCACCCGCGCGGGTGCCGTGCCCGCAGGAGCTACCGTAAGTGGCTATGGAAGCACCAGCAGCACCGCACAACCCCGCTGAGACCCGGCTGACCGTCACGTCCCCCGAGCAGATGCGGGAGCTGGGCCGCCGGCTGGCCAAGCTGCTGCGCGCGGGCGACCTGGTGATGCTCTCCGGGGAGCTGGGCGCGGGCAAGACGACGCTGACCCGAGGGCTCGGCGAGGGGCTGGGGGTCCGTGGCGCGGTCACCTCGCCGACCTTCGTGATCGCCCGGGTGCACCCCTCCCTCGGCGGCGGCCCGCCGCTCGTCCACGTCGACGCCTACCGGCTCGGCGGCGGCCTCGACGAGATGGAGGACCTGGACCTCGATGTCTCGCTGACCGACTCGGTGATCGTCGTGGAGTGGGGCGAGGGCAAGGTCGAGGAGCTGACCGAGGACCGGTTGCAGGTCGTCATCCACCGAGCGGTCGGTGACACCAAGGACGAGGTGCGGCACGTGACGCTGACCGGGCTCGGCCGGCGGTGGACCGAGGCCGGTCTGGACGCGCTCGACGCCTGATCCGCGGTACTTCCCGACAAGCCGTCGGCAACCTGTTGCGCCGGACGTACCGGGCATGGTCACATGGTAGCCAGCCCGTGGTTAGGCGTACCTAACTGCGCCCCGCCCCCGCACGTCAGGAGGCGTCCATGCCCGCTTCTCGACCCACGGCCCAGCCGACCGAGCCGGCCGCGGTCTCCGGGGTGTCCATGCGCGACCTGCTCGCGTCGTGCGCGGCCGCGGACGCGATCTCCACACCACCACGCCGGCCCGAGCCCGAGAAGACCGACAGGGGCCAGGGGCACCGCCGGGCCGCGTAGCCGCTGCTGCCGCGTGGCCGCTGCTGCCGCGTGGCCGCCGCTGCCGCGTAGCCGCCGCTAAGGGCCTGTCCGACAATTCCCGCCTGCCCCGCGGCGCCTGGCACGCACGCTCGCCGCGTTGCCGAACCGCCCGCGTGGCTCCGCCACGAGGACGCTCCGGCGCCTTGCGATCGCACGCACCAGGCGCCGCGGGGCTCGCCCTCCGGGCGGACGACGGGAATTGTCGGACAGGCCCTAGCGGATGACGACGACCGGTACGCCGATCGTCGCGAACTTCCACATCGCGTCGCCGTCCTCGCGCCGCTCCCGGATGCCGCCCGTCTTCACGCCGTCGGTGGTCGTGCCCACGCTGCTGCCCACCGCCGCGCTGAAGCCGATCACCACCCCGTCCACGCTGGTGAAGCGCACCACGTGCTCGATGGGCACGCCGTCGGTGCCGGTGACCGCGTTGGAGCGGGAAGTGACCCAGTACCTGCCCACCGGCGGGTCGACGGCGCCCGGGCGCACCCCGAAGCTGCGTTGCACCACGTTCTTCTCGTCGACCAGCCAGACCCGGTCGTCTTCCACCGAGTACACGACCCGTTCACCCGTGCCGGAGCCGCCCGGCAGGGCGCCCGGGTTGCGCAGGTCGCGCGGCGCCTTGCTGGCGCTCACCGAGGGCGACGCGCCCGCGCCGGCCACGCCCCCGAGGCTCGCCGGTACGGTCGCCTGTGCCTGGTAGGCGAGGAAGCCGACGGTGCCCACGGCGGCCGCGGTGAGGCCGGCCACGATCCCCGAGCTGGTCCCTGCCACGTCCGCCACCTCTGCCTCGCGCCATATGTCGTACTTCGTACAGACCGTAGCAGTCAGTCACCGTCTGCCCCGGACGGCCATGCACGCGGTCTGGGGCCCGTGTCGGAAATCCCGCCTGCCCCGCGCCGCCCGGCACGCACGCTCGCACGCACGCACCGACAGCGACATCAGCCGCTGCGCGGCGGGCGCGGGGCCCGCCCTCCGGGCGGACGCCGGGATTTCCGACACGGGCCCCAAAGCGCCGTAGGCTGTTCGCGTGCTCTTGCTCGCTCTGGATACCGCCACTCCCGCCGTCACCGTCGCACTGCACGACGGGGCGGACGTCATCGCCTCGTCGAGTCAGGTGGACGCGCGCCGGCACGGGGAGCTGCTGCTGCCGGCCGTCGACCGTGTGCTCGCCGAGGCGGGACTCGAACTGGAGGCCGTCACCGGGGTCGTCGTCGGCATCGGTCCCGGCCCCTACACCGGCCTGCGCGTCGGCCTGATGACGGCCGACACCTTCGGCCTCGCGCTCGGCGTCCCCGTGTACGGCCTGTGCACGCTGGACGCCCTCGCCTACGCCGCCGACATCGAGAAGGGCCCCTTCGTCGTGGCGACCGACGCCCGGCGCAAGGAGGTCTACTGGGCGAAGTACGCCGACTCCCGCACCCGCCTGACCGGCCCGGCCGTCGACCGCCCCGCCGACATCGCCGAGCAGGTCGCCGGACTCCCCGCGGTCGGAGCGGGCGCGCTGCTCTACCCGGACACGTTCCCGAGCGCCCACGAGCCCGAGCACGTGTCCGCCGCCGCCCTCGCCTCACTGGCCGCCGAGAAGCTGGCCGCGGGCGAGGAACTCCCGGCACCGCGCCCGCTGTACCTGCGGCGTCCCGACGCCCAGGTCCCCAAGAACTACAAGGTGGTCACGCCCAAGTGATCGCACAGTTGCGCGAGATGCGCTGGTGGGACATCGACCCGGTCCTCGAGCTGGAGAAGGACCTCTTCCCCGAGGACGCCTGGTCCCGCGGCATGTTCTGGTCCGAGCTGGCCCACTCCCGGGGCGACGAGGCGACCCGGCGCTACCTCGTGGCCGAGGACGCCGGCCGCATCGTCGGCTACGCGGGCCTGGCCTCCGCCGGCGAGCTGGCCGACGTCCAGACCATCGCGGTGGCCCGCGACCAGCAGGGCACCGGGCTCGGCGCGCGCCTGCTCGCCGAGCTGCTGAAGGCCGCCACCGATTTCGAGTGCTCCGAGGTCATGCTCGAGTGCCGGGTCGACAACGTCCGCGCCCAGAAGCTGTACGAGCGCTTCGGCTTCGAGCCCATCGGCTTCAGGCGCGGCTACTACCAGCCGGGGAACGTCGACGCCCTGGTGATGCGCCTGACCACGGAATCCGGCGGCGGCTCCGCCACGGGTTCCCCCTCCGTACGAGAAACCGAGACCAATGACTGACGAACCTCTCGTCCTCGGCATCGAGACCTCCTGTGACGAGACCGGCGTCGGCATCGTCCGCGGCACCACCCTGCTGGCCGACGCCGTCGCCTCCAGCGTCGACGAGCACGCCCGCTTCGGCGGTGTCGTGCCCGAGGTGGCGTCCCGGGCCCACCTGGAGGCGATGGTCCCGACCATCGACCGCGCCCTGAAGGAGGCCGGCGTCTCGGCGAGGGACCTCGACGGCATCGCGGTCACCGCCGGGCCCGGTCTCGCCGGCGCCCTGCTGGTCGGCGTCTCGGCCGCCAAGGCGTACGCCTACGCGCTCGGCAAGCCCCTCTACGGCGTCAACCACCTCGCCTCCCACATCTGCGTGGACCAGCTGGAGCACGGCCCGCTGCCCGAGCCGACCATGGCCCTGCTGGTGTCCGGCGGCCACTCCTCGCTGCTGCTGTCCGAGGACATCACCTCCGACGTACGGCCGATGGGCGCGACCATCGACGACGCGGCCGGCGAGGCCTTCGACAAGATCGCCCGCGTGCTCAATCTGGGCTTCCCCGGCGGCCCGGTCATCGACCGCTACGCCCGCGAGGGCGACCCGGAGGCGATCGCCTTCCCGCGCGGTCTGACCGGCCCGCGCGACCCGGCGTACGACTTCTCCTTCTCCGGTCTGAAGACGGCCGTGGCCCGCTGGATCGAGGCCAAGCGCGCGGCCGGCGAGGAGGTCCCGGTCCGTGACGTGGCCGCCTCCTTCCAGGAGGCCGTGGTGGACGTCCTCACCCGCAAGGCCGTCCGCGCCTGCAAGGACGAGGGCGTCGACCACCTGATGATCGGCGGCGGTGTCGCGGCCAACTCCCGGCTGCGCGCCCTCGCCCAGGAGCGCTGCGAGGCCGCCGGTATCCGGCTGCGCGTCCCGCGCCCCAAGCTGTGCACGGACAACGGCGCGATGGTCGCGGCCCTCGGCGCCGAGATGGTCGCCCGCAACCGGGCCGCCTCCGACTGGGACCTGTCCGCCGACTCCTCCCTGCCGGTGACGGACCCGCACGTCCCGGGCCACGGGCACGACCACGACCACGACCATGTGCACGAGGTCAGCAAGGAGAACCTGTACTCGTGACGGTCGCGCTGATGTGGGAGGCCCGGGCGGCCGAGGGCCGGGGCGGGGAACTGCTCGCCTGGGCGCGGGAACAGCGGCTCGCCCCCGAGCCGCTGCGCCGCGAGACCTTCCGTGCCCCGCAGGACCGGGTGCTGGTCATCACGTGGTGGGACGCCCCGTACGACGCATCGCTGCCCGAACTCCCGGAGCCGGAAGCGGAGTTGGTGACGCGTGCGGTGCACCGGTGGCGGTTCGAGTCGGTGGACGGGGAACCGGAACGCTGAAGTGGCGCGGACGGCCCTCGGCGCGCTATGATCATCACACAGCGAACGGCCGGAACTCCGGTACGAACGCAGTGCGTTGGTGGTCCAAGGAAAGACGCCCCGCTTCCTGCGGGGAAATGCAGGTGCAAGGCCTGCCCGGCGCTCGACGAAAACCCCGCCCCGGTTCTCCGGGGCGGGGTTTTTCCGTTACCGGCGGCCGGCCTTCTCGGGGCTGGCCGCCTCCGCCTCCGGGCCTTCGGGCCCGTCTGTCCCGGCCCGCCGCTCCTGCAGATGCGCGTACGCCATCAGGCCGAGCAGGATCGCGAGCAGCACCGCCGACGAACCGGCCGTACCCAGGTCCAGGCCGCCCTTGGCGACCGGCTTGGTCAGGAAGTCGCCGGCCGTGGCGCCCAGCGGGCGGGTCAGGACGAAGGCGATCCAGAAAAGCAGGACGTTCGGGACGGCCGGTACCTTCATCAGCACGACCAGGACCAGCAGCACACCGGTCACCAGCGCGGCGCCGCCCAGGTAGCCGAGGCCCGAGCTGTCGGAGAGGAAGTCGCCCATCGAGGTGCCCAGCGTGTTGGAGACCAGGATGGCCGACCAGAAGAGGGCCTCGCCCCTGAAGGAGACGATCTCGGTGATCTGGAACGTCATCCCGCTCAGCTTCCAGCCGAGGAAGATCAACAGCAGGATCGAGACCAGGATCGCCGCGCCCTCCGGGTAGCCGAGGCCGAGGCCCTGCGGGCCCCAGCCCAGCTTCGTGGCACCGCCCGAGAGGTACTTGGCGCTGGCGTCCCGGTTCATGAAGTCGGACATCGTGGTGCCGGCCATGGAGGTCGACAGAATCACGGTCCAGTAGAAGAACGGGTTGTAGCGGGACGAGCGCAGCTGGATCACCAGCGTCACCACGAAGACCAGGAACAGGGCGATGGTGGTGAGGAAGTAGCCGAGCTTCAGCGTCTGCGCGAACAGGTCGCCGGCCGTCTCGCCCAGGGTCGTCGCGGCGATCTTCATGATCCAGAACGCCAGCGTGACCTCGGGCAGTTTCTTCATCACGGATTTCGTGGTCGTCAAGGGTGCTCCTGTCGGGGTGGGGGGTGATCAACTTCGGCCCGACCCTGCCAGGCGCAACCTGAACCCGTCCTGAACGCCCGTGTCAGAGGTCTTGCGGAACCGGGTTCTCGGTGGCCCCGCTGTGGCTCAATACGTCCCCTCGACCCCTTCCGCTCAATCGGTTCCCTCGGAGACCTCCACCTCGCAGCGCAGCCGCCGATCCGCCCCGACCATCCGTACCGGCCCGGTCAGCCGCAGCCGTGCCGTGCGCCGTACCTCCGCGCTCGACGGCCCCAGCCGCAGCTCCAGCGCCCCCGGCTCCACCACCCGCGCGCCCGTGCGGTCGGTGAAGGACGACAGGTCCGCGTGGAAGCGGAAGGTCACCCGGCGGGCCTCGCCGGGGGCCAGTTCCACCCGCTGGTAGCCGATCAGCCGGACGTCCGGGCGGGTCACCGACGCCACCGGATCGTGCAGGTACAGCTGGACGACCTCCGTGCCCGCGCTCCCGCCCGTGTTGCGGACGGTGAGCGAGAGGTCGTACGAGCCGTCCGTGCCGATCTCGGTGACCTCGCTGCCCGTGCCGTCCTCCCAGGCGAACGACGTGTACGAGCGGCCGTGGCCGAACGGGTACAGCGGGGTGGGGTCCAGGCTGCTGACCTCGCCGGCCAGGCCCAGCGGGGGCTGGAGATAGGTCCAGGGCTGCCCGCCGGGCACGCGCGGGACGCTCACCGGGAGACGGCCGGAGGGGTTCACGCGGCCGGAGAGGACCCCGGCGAGTGCCGGGCCGCCCTCCTCGCCGGGGAAGAAGGCCTGCACGACCGCGCCGAGCCGGCCGTGCCAGCGGCCCAGGGCGTACGGGCGGCCGGTCAGCAGCACGAGGACGACCGGGACGCCCGTGGCGATCAGCGCGTCCAGCAACTCGCCCTGCACGCCCGGCAGTCGCAGGTCCGCCACATCGCAGCCCTCGCCCGACGTGCCCCGGCCGAACAGGCCCGCGCGGTCCCCGAGGACCGCCACGCACACGTCCGCCTCGGCAGCCCGGGCAACCGCCTCCGCGAAGCCCGCGGTGTCCGGGTCCGAGACCCCGCAGCCCTCGGCGAACGTGACCTTGGCGTCCGGGAGTTCGGCACGCAGGGAGTCCAGGACGGTCGGGACGGAGATGCCGAGGGGGACCTCGGGGTGGTGGGTGAGGACGTGGGACGGGAAGGAGTAGCAGCCGAGCATCGCGAGCGCGTCCGCCGCCCGGGGGCCCACGACCGCGACCCGGGTGTCGGGGGCCAGGGGGAGCAGACCGTCGGGGTTGTCCAGCAGGACCACCGACTCCTGGGCCAGTTGCCGGGCCAGCGCCCGGTTGTCCGCCGAGTCGAGGTCGACCGGGCCGTCCGGTTCCGGCTGCCAGTCCGCGTCCAGCAGGCCCAGTTCGCACTTCTGGAGCAGGACGCGGCGGGCCGCCCGGTCCACCAGGGACTCCGGGACGCGGCCCTCTCGTACGGCGGTCACGAGCGGGGTGCCGTAGCACTTCAGGGTCGGCAGCTCGACGTCGACGCCCGCCGCGAGGGCCAGGTGCGCGGCGCCCGCCTCGTCCTCGGCGACTCGGTGCTGGGTCTGCAGAAAACCGATGCCGAAGTAGTCGGCGACCACCGTGCCGGTGAAGCCCCACTCGTCGCGCAGGAGGCCGGTGAGCAGGTGGGGGTCGGCGGAGACCGGCACGCCGTCCGTCTCGGTGTACGAGGCCATCACCGAGCGCGCCCCGCCCTCGCGCAGCGCCATCTCGAACGGCGGCAGGGTCACATCCGCGAACTCGCGCACCCCCGCCCGGACCGGCGCGAGGTTGCGGGCGCCGGCCGAGGACGCGTACCCGGCGAAGTGCTTGAGCGTGGCGACGACCCCGGCCGACTCCAGGCCCCGAACATAGGCCGCGCCGATGGTGCCGACCAGGTACGGGTCCTCGCCGATCGTCTCCTCCACCCGGCCCCAGCGCGGATCGCGGACCACGTCCAGGACGGGGGCGAGACCCTGGTGGACACCGACCGAGCGCAGATCGCGGCCGATGTGCCGGCCCAGCTCCTCGGCCAGCGCCGGATCGAAGGCCGCGCCCCAGGCCAGCGGCACCGGGTACGCCGTCGCGCCCCAGGCCGTGAAGCCCGCCAGACACTCCTCGTGGGCGACGGCCGGAATCCCGAAGCGGCCCGCCGCCGCGATCCGCCGCTGGGCACGGGCCAGGGCCCGGGCGCCGAGCGCCGGGTCCACGGGTGCAGTGCCGAAGGAGCGGGTCAGCTGGCCGAGGCCGCGGGTGATCAGCTCGTCCCAGTCGTAAGCGGCGGTCATCTCGTGCTGCAGCGGGGCGACTCCGTCGCCGTCCGTGGCGGCGCCCACCCACACGCCGTACAGCTGGGCGCTCTTCTCTTCCAGGGTCATCCGGGAGAGGAGGTCGTCGACGCGGTCGGCGGCGGGCAGGGCGGGGTCGCGCCAAGGAGCGGTGGTCATGGAACTCCCGTCGGATGGGTCGGGATGCTCGTCATTGGGCTCGTCGATGCTGCGAATGTTTCGGGCAATACCTCGAATGTTCCGGGAACCTATGGCGCGCGAAGGCCTTCGTCAAGAGGGCCCGCAGGGATACGATCCCGGGCATGAAGCCTTCGAAGCCCGCAGAAACGCAGACGGCGACCCTCGCCGAAATCGCCCGGGAAGCCGGGGTGTCCGCTCCGACTGTTTCGAAGGTCCTCAACGGCCGCGCCGATGTCGCCCCGGCGACCCGCACCCGGGTCGAGGAGCTGCTGCGCGCCTACGGCTACCGGCGCCGCCGCGCCGAGGCATCCCGTTCGCCGCTGATCGACCTGGTCTTCCACGAACTGGAGAGCGCCTGGGCGATGGAGGTCATCCGGGGCGTGGAGAACGTGGCCCGGGACGCGGGCCTGAGCGTCGTGCTGTCCGAGTCCGCCGGGCGGCTCACCCCGGGCCGGACCTGGGCCGACCAGGTCGCCGCCCGCCGCCCGCATGGGGTCGTCCTTGTGCTGTCCGGCCTTGACGAGTCCCAGCAGGCACTGCTGACCAGCCGCTCCATCCCGTTCGTGGTGATGGACCCGGCCGGCGACCCCGGCCCGGACGTCCCCTCCATCGGCGCCACCAACTGGCAGGGTGGCCTCGCCGCCACCCGTCACCTGGTGGAGTTGGGCCACACCCGCATCGGCGCGATCAGCGGACCCTCCCGGATGATGTGCAGCCGCGCCCGCCTGGATGGCTACCGCGCCGCCCTGGAGACCGCCGGGCTCCCCGTCGATGCTGGCCTGATCAGGACCGGCGACTTCCACCACGACTCCGGCTACCGCCTGGGTCTGGAGCTGCTGCGCGGCCCCGGCCGGCCCACCGCGGTCTTCGCGGGCAACGACCTGCAGGCGCTCGGTCTGTACGAGGCCGCGCGCGAGCTGGGACTGCGCATCCCGGAGGACCTGAGCGTGGTCGGCTTCGACGATCTGCCGGTGGCCCGCTGGGTGGGCCCGCCGCTGACGACCGTACGGCAGCCGCTGACCGAGATGGCCGAGGCCGCGGCCCGGCTGGTGCTGGAGCTGGGCCGCGCCGAGGACGAGCGGGCGGCGACCCGGGTGGAGCTGGCGACCAGCCTGGTGGTGCGTTCCAGTACGGGAGTGCCTCCGGCCGTTTAGCGGTTCGTGTATTGACGGGTGCCGAGGGCCACCCCACACTGCTCCGAAGTCAGTCGGTAGTCCAACCGAAACTTTCGGAGGCACCCGCGATGAGATCTCTGAGAACAGGCTTATCCCTCGCTTCCCTGATGACCGGCGCCGCGCTCCTGCTCACGGCGCCCGCGGCGCACGCCACCGACACCCCGCTGCGCGACCTCGCCGCGGCGAAGAACAAGGTCATCGGCACCGCCGTCACCGGCTCCAAGCTCACCGGCACCTACGGCGACCTGGCCGGGGCGCAGTTCAGCTCGCTGACCCCGGGCAACGCCATGAAGTGGGGCACGGTCGAGCCCACCCGGGGCAGCTTCAACTGGAGCGAGGCCGACCAGATCGTGGCCTTCGCCCAGGCCCACCACCAGCAGGTGCGCGGCCACACCCTGGTCTGGCACAGCCAGAACCCCAGTTGGCTGACCAACGGCAGCTGGACCGCCGCCCAGCTGAGCAGCCTGCTGCAGAACCACATCGGCACCGAGGTCGGCCGCTACAAGGGCAAGATCGCCGCCTGGGACGTGGTCAACGAGCCGTTCAACGAGGACGGCAGCTACCGCTCGACGCTCTGGTACAACGGCCTCGGCTCCGGCTACATCGCGAACGCCCTGACCTGGGCACACGCGGCCGACCCGGACGCCAAGCTGTACATCAACGACTACAACGTCGAGGGCGTCGACGCGAAGTCCACCGCCCTGTACAACCTGGTCAAATCCCTCAAGCAGCAGGGCGTCCCGATCGACGGCGTCGGCCTGCAGGCCCACCTGATCCTCGGCCAGGTGCCGGCCACGCTCCAGCAGAACATCCAGCGCTTCGCCGACCTCGGCGTGGACGTGGCGATCACCGAGCTGGACATACGGATGGCGCTGCCCGCCGACAACACTAAACTCGCCCAGCAGGCGGCCGACTTCAAGTCCGTGGTGGCCGCCTGCGCGGCCGTGACCCGCTGCGTCAACGTCACCGTGTGGGGCTTCACCGACTCCGACTCCTGGGTGCCGAGCACATTCCCGGGGTACGGGGCGGCGACGCCGTACGACGAGAACTACGCGCCGAAACCGGCGTACTACGGCATCGCCGAGGCCCTCGGCGGTTCCACCACCACCCCGCCCCCGACCGGCGCCTGCACCGCGGCCTACAGCGTGACCAGCCAGTGGAACACCGGCTTCACGGGCCAGGTGACGATCTCCTGCTCCGGGGCCTCGCTGTCCTCGTGGAAGGCGAACTGGACGTTCGGCGCGGGCCAGCGGATCACGCAGGCCTGGAACGCCGGCTGCACCCAGTCGGGCGCCGCGGTGTCCTGCGTGAACGCCTCGTACAACGGGTCGGTGCCGGACGGCGGTTCGGTGACGTTCGGTTTCAACGCGTCGTGGAGCGGGAGCAATCCGCTGCCCACGGTGACGGTGGGATGAGAATTTCCCGAGAAAACCGTCTCTCAAAGCTTCCGCTAACAGTCTGCTAATAATTCCGACCTACGTTCCTGCCCGTGACGCGACACGAGGAGCAGGGCGACGCGGGCAGACGGGTGGGCCGGCGGTCGAGAGTGCTGAGGGCCGCCGGCCTCACTCTGGCGGGATTCCTGGTGCTGGGCGTGGCCACGGCCGGCTACGCGTACTGGCACCTCAACAACAACATCAAGAGCGTCGACATCAACAGCGCGCTCGGTGACAACCGCCCGGCGAAGGCGGTGGTCACCCCGGCCGCGACCGCCTCGGCCAGTGCCTCCCCGCTGCCCACCGAGGCCCTGAACATCCTGGTCCTCGGCTCCGACTCGCGCAGCGGCAAGGCCAACCAGGAGCTGGGCGGCGGCGACAGCTCCGGCGCCCGCTCCGACACGGCGATGGTCGTGCACATCGACGCCGGCCGCACGAAGGCGACCGTCGTCAGCATTCCGCGCGACACCCTCGTCACCCGCCCGTCCTGCCCGGCGTCCTCCGGCGGCTCCACGGCGCCGGCGTACAACGCGATGTTCAACAGCGCCTACTCGGTGGGCGGTCCGGTGTGCGCGGTCAAGACCGTCGAGTCGATCACCGGCGTCCGCATGGACCACTACATCGAGATCGACTTCTCCGGCTTCGCCAAGCTCGTGGACGCGCTGGGCGGGGTCACGGTCACGACCGACCAGGACATCGACGACGACCGGAGCCATCTGCACCTCGCCTCCGGCACCCACCACCTGAACGGCACCCGGGCCCTGGCCCTCGCCCGCACCCGGCACGGCATAGGCGACGGCAGCGACCTCGGCCGCATAGGCCTGCAACAGAAGCTGGTGAAGGCCCTGCTGGAGCAGATGGCCGGCACCGACCTCCTCACCGACCCGGCCAAGCTCTACCAGGTCGCCGACGCGGTCACCGCCAGCCTCACCACGGACACCGGCCTCGACTCCCTGGGCGAGCTGACGAAGCTCGGCCAGAGCCTGAAGGGCCTGACGGCCGACCGGGTGAAGACGGTGACGATGCCGGTCGTCACGGCACCCTCCGACGCCAACCGGGTGGTGGCGAAGGAACCGGCGGCGAGCGAACTGTGGGCCTCGCTGCGCTGAGCAGCACCGCAGGACGCTGGGCCGACCAGCACAACCATCGGTGTGACCCGCGAGTCTCCTGCGGTGATCTGGTCGCCGTACATCTGGGGGTCCTCCCGTGTTCTCGTTGCGTTCGCACGCCCGCTGGGCGCTTCCGCTGACCCTGGGCCTCACCGCCCTCGCCGTCGCCGTACCGCAGGCGTCCGCCACGAAGACGGCGCCCGTCCGCGACGACTTCAACGGCGACGGGTACGCGGACCTGGTCGTCGGCGCCCCGAACGCGACAGTCGGCGGGCAGTCCCAGGCGGGCTATGTGGCCGTGATGTACGGCGGTCCGCAGGGCCTGTCCACCACCCACCGCACGATCATCAGCCGTGCCACGACCGGCGTCCCGGGCAGCCCGGCCAAGGGCCAGAAGTTCGGCCTCCAGGTATCCAAGGGCGACCTGGACGGCGACGGCTACGCCGACCTCGTCATCGGCACCGGTTCCATGTCGGCCTCCGCGGTCGTGGTCTGGGGCGGCCCGCACGGCCTGTCCGGCGGAACGTCGATCCCCGCCACCGACACCCAGACCGGCGACTTCGACGGCGACGGACGCCTCGACCTCGCCGCGTTCCGCACCGGCTTCGCCACCGGCGACGACCCGACCGGCACCACCGCCACCCTCTGGAAGGGCCCGCTCAAGCGCTCCGGCACCCCGGCCGCCAAGACCCCGCTCGACCCCGACTACCTCCAGTGGATCGACATCCACGACGGTGGCACCGGAGACGTCAACGGCGACAGCCGTGCCGACCTGCTGCTGACCGGCTACTGCGGTGACGGCAGCTACTGCAGCCGCCTCTACCTGAGCGGCCCGTCCGGCCTCACCCGCGTCACCGACTGGTACCCGGGCGGCGACGGCGCGGCCGCGCTCGGCGACGTCAACGGCGACGGCTACGACGACCTGATCACGGGAGTCAAGGACGACGAGACGATCTGGGTGGACTACGGCTCGCCCTCCGGCCTCAGCGCCCAGGACACCTGGAAGTCGTACTCGCAGGACACCCCCGGCGTCCCGGGCGCCATGGAGCTGAGCGACAGGTTCGGCAGCTCCATAGCCGTCGGTGACATCACCGGTGACGGCATCGACGACGTGGTGGTCGGCGCGCCCGGCGAGAACGACGGCCAGGGCGTGGTCGACGTGCTGCGCGGCAGCAACTCCGGCCTTTCGGGCACCGGCGCGCAGGCCTTCACCCAGAACACCAAGGGCGTTCCCGGCGCCGCCGAGCGCAACGACTCCTTCGGCGCCACGGTCGCCCTGCTCGACATCAACCGCGACCGCCACGCCGACCTGGCCGCCACCGCGCTGTACGAGGACGCGGGCAACGGCGCGGTCTGGTCCCTGCGTGGCCGGCCCGAGGGCCTGGTCGCGGACGCGGCCCTCGCCTTCGGCGGCAAGGGGGTCGGGGCGCCGTACACGAAGGCGGCCTTCGGGTTCGAGCTGAAGTAGCGGCGCCGCACGCCCGCGGAAAAAAATTTCTTCGAGGAATTTCCGCGAGCGTGTCGATCCAGGTGTCTCCCGATCGACGCATGGGTGAGCGGCGGGGACGGACCCCGCCGCACCGACCGAAGGAGTCACCATGCCCCGCTACCTGTCGATCGTGCACATCGACGAGTCCTCCGCCCCCGCCGAGGGCCCCAGCGAGGAGCTGATGCAGCGGATGGGCCGGCTGATCGAGGAGGTCACCAAGGCCGGGGTCATGCTCGACACCGCCGGCCTGACCCCCTCCGCGCAGGGCACCACCGTGCGCTGGGAGGGCGGGAAGATCTCGGTCACCGACGGGCCCTTCACCGAGTCCAAGGAGGTCGTCGGCGGCTACGCGATCATGCAGTGCAAGGACAAGGCCGAGGCCCTGGAGTGGGCCAAGCGGTTCCTGCAGGTCCACGAGGACTACTGGACCGTCAGCTGCGAGGTCCGGGAGATCGCGGAGGGCTGAGCCTTTCTTGGCCTCGGACCGCCCGGGGGTGTTGCATGGTGGGCTGTGGAAGCACAGCCCACCGCGGCGCACGCGATCGAGACCGTCTTCAGGCTGGAGTCCCCGCGCGTCGTCGCCGGCGTGGCGCGCATCGTGCGAGACGTCGGCATAGCCGAGGAACTGGCGCAGGACGCGCTGGTCGCGGCCCTGGAGCGATGGCCCCGTGACGGCGTGCCCGACAACCCCGGCGCCTGGCTCATGGCCACCGCCCGGCGCCGCGCCGTCGACCTGGTCCGGCGCCGCGAGACCTACTCCCGCAAGCTCGCCGAGATGGGCCGGGACCTGGACACCACGGCCCCGCCGGAGGAACCCGCCGACCCGGAGGACATCGACGACGACCTGCTGCGGCTCGTCTTCACCACCTGTCACCCGGTGCTGTCGACGGAGGCCCGCACCGCGCTGACCCTGCGCCTGCTCGGCGGCCTGACCACCGCCGAGATCGCCCGTGCCTACCTCGTACCGGAGCCGACGATCGCCCAGCGCATCGTCCGCGCCAAGCGCACCCTGGCCACGCAGAACGTCGCCTTCGAGGTGCCGTACGGCCCCGACCGCGAGGCCCGCCTCGGCTCCGTCCTGGACGTCATCTACCTGATCTTCAACGAGGGATACGCGGCCACCGCCGGGGACGACCTGCTGCGTCCCGGGCTGTGCGAGGACGCCCTCCGGCTGGCCCGCGTGCTCTCGGCCCTGATGCCCAAGGAGCCCGAGGTGCACGCCCTGACCTCGCTCCTGGAGTTCCAGGCCTCCCGCACCGCCGCCCGCACAGGGCCCGACGGCACCCCGGTGCTGCTGAAGGACCAGAACCGCCGCCGCTGGAGCCGCATGCTCATCGCCCGCGGCATCCGGGCCCTCGGCCGCGCCGACGCCACGGCCACCGGCGCCCCCGGCCCGTACGCCCTCCAGGCGGCCATCGCCGCCTGCCACGCGCACGCGTACACCTACGAGGAGACCGACTGGCGGACCATCGCCACCCTGTACGGCCTGCTCGCGGCCCGCGCCCCGTCCCCGGTCGTCGAGCTGAACCGAGCCGTCGCCGTGTCGATGGCCGAGGGCCCGGCCGAGGGGCTGAAGCTGGTCGACGCCCTGACCGCCGAACCCGCCCTGCGCGACTACCACCTGCTGCCCAGCGTGCGCGGCGACCTGCTGGCGCGGCTCGGGCGCACCGCGGAGGCCCGCGAGGAGTTCGCCCGCGCGGCCGAGCTGACGCGCAACGAGCGCGAGCGCCAGCTGTTGATCGCTAAACAGCATTCCCTTCCTGGTCAGTGAGGGTTTACAGTTGCGCGGCTGCCACGCAACCGGCGTGACACCTTCCGCGGGCGGGGCAGTACCACCGATACCCGTGGGGGGTACAACGCACCGTGCGCTCTTCCAGATCTTCCGCACACAGATCTTCCGCCCGCCGCCGGCTCGTCGCGCTCGGCGCCACCGCGGCCCTGGCCGCCGGCACCGTGGCCGCGCTGGCCCCGGGCGCCTCGGCCGGCACCGAGTGGACTGCCACCAACGGCATCCTCACCGCTGACATGGACGGCTACGTCTCGCAGCTGTACGAGGACGGCACCGCGCCCGCGGTCCGGCTCTCGAACGCCATGAAGCCCGCCTGGTCGCCCGACGGCAGCCGCATGGCCTACGTCAACCAGTCGACCGGACGCGTCAACGTCGTAGGCCACGACTTCAAGAGCCCCGTCGAACTCCCGGTCAACACCACCAACTCGATCCTCGCCGACGACCCGACCTTCTGGTGGGGCGGCAGCGACGTCGTCTTCACGCTCAGCGGGCGGCTGCGCGTCGCCCCCTCCGACGGCAGCCGCGTCCAGCAGCACCTGTTCGCCACCGCTGAGGAGGGCTGCGACAGCCAGCCCAGCGGCGCCGTGAACGGCAAGCTCGCGTTCATCCGCTCGGGCACCACCTGCAGCGGCGACCGGCGCTACGGCGCCGTGTGGTTGTACGACGGCGCGAAGGACACCTTCAAGCAGCTGGTGGCGGGCAAGGCCAACGCGCCGGCCATCTCCCCGGACGGCACCAAGGTCGCCTACACCCTCGGCGGCAAGCTGTACACGGTCGACGTAGCCACCGGCGCGGTGACGCCGTGGCTGCCCGACGAGACCGGCTTGATCAGCAGGCCCGCCTGGTCGCCCGACGGCACCAGGCTGGCGTACGAGCTGACGACGACCTCGAACGAGCTGCAGAACCAGGTCCTCGACCTCGCCGGCGGCACCACGAAGGTCCTCTACGACACGCCCACCACCGCCAAGTGGGACCTCGCCTGGCAGCCGCTGCGCAAGAACCTCACCGGCCGGGTCTGGGGCGCCGACACCTACGCCACCAACATCGCCTCCTCGCGCTGGACCTGGAACAAGGTCGGCGGCAGCGTGCCGGGCCTGATGAACGCCAAGTCAGCGGTGCTGACCAACCGGGACAGCATGGCGTACTCGCTCACCGCGCCCGCCCTGGCCGGCAAGAAGCACGGCCCGGTGCTCGGCACCCCGAAGAGCGGGCTGTCCTCGGCGGTGAAGTCGGAGCTGAAGCGGATTCTCAAGCCCGGCTCCACCGTCTACCTCGTCGGCGGCACGTCCGTCCTCAGCAGCACCGTCTCCTCCCAGGTGACGTCGCTCGGCTTCACCCCGAAGCGGTTGTCGGGCACGGACCGCTACGCGACCTCGGTCGCCGTGGCCAAGTCGGTCACCAGCACCCCCAAGTACGTGTTCCTGGCCGACGGCACCGTGTACACCGCGGCCCTCCCGGCGGCGGCCGCAGCCGGTGCGGACGGCACGAGCAGCGCGGGCAGCGTCGTCCTCAGCAACGGCAGCACGCTGACGTCGTCGGTGAAGTCGTACCTGAACAGCCTGGACCCCAGGAGCACGATGGTCATCACGGTGGGTTCCAGCGCCAAGTACGCGCTCACGCACACGTACTTCTCGCACTGGCCGTCGACGTTCACGTACTACCCGATCACGGCGATGAAGTCCGGGCGCGAGCCGGGCGGGGCACTGTCCGTGGCGCTCGCGAAGTTCTGGTGGGGCTCGCCCTACCAGGTGGCCCTCGCGGGTGACACCTCCTGGCGGGGCGGTGTTTCCGCGGCCTCGGCGATGAACGTCTTCGGGCCCGTCCTGTGGACCGACCCCGCGGTTCTGCCGAGCGAGGTCAAGAGCTACCTCGTGCGCGAGGCCGCGGGCACCCAGGCCGTGATCGCCTTCGGCGGCAACTCCTCGGTCCCGCCCGCCGGTCTGGACACGGCGGGCACCGCGATCAGCGCGGGCGCCGACCAGTTCGTGTACCACCCGTACTACAACGGCGACCTGCCGGTGAGCCCCCTCGCCGCGAGCACTGCCGCGAGCACTTCCGGGCCGGTCGGTGCCGACCCGCACCTGGACTCGCTCAGGACGCTCCACCGCCAGTAGCCGGCGAGGGCGCGGGGGCGCCGATCAGCATGGTCGGGGCCCCCGCGACCCGGGTGAGGAACACCGTTGCCGAGCCCGGCCCGTGCGGCTTGACCTTCCTGCGCAGCTCCTCCGGCTCCACCGCCGACCCCCGCTTCTTCACGGTCAGCGTGCCGACCTCCCGCTCGCGCAGCAGGGCCTTCAACTTCTTGACGTTGAAGGGGAGTCGGTCGGTGATCTCGTAGGCCGAGGCGTACGGCGTCGGGTGCAGTTCGTCGGCCGTGACGTACGCGATGGTCTCGTCGACCAGGCCGCCGCCGACCTCCTCGGCCATCTCCGCGACCAGATGGGCGCGGATGACGGCGCCGTCGGGTTCGTACAGGTACCGCCCGACGGGGCGCACCTGGGGATCGGGCAGACCCCGGCCCAGGAGCGTGCGCGGGCCCGGCAGCAGCGTGGCCCGTACGGCCCCCGGCGCCTCGGTGCCGAACCACAGCACCGCCTCCTTCACGTCCCCGCCGTCCGAGATCCACTCGGCCTCGGCCTCGGCGGGAATCGCCTCGTGCGGGATGCCCGGGGCGATCTTCAGGGCGGCGCGGGGCGCCCCGAGGGCCGTGGCGACCGCCCAGGACAGGGGCGGCGAGTACGCCTCCGGGTCGAAGATCCTGCCCCGCCCGCCCCGGCGCGCAGGGTCCACGAACACGGCGTCGTAGCCCGCCGTGTCCACCTCGGTGACATCCGCCTCCCGGACCTCGATCAGCCCGGCGAGCCCCAGCGCCTCGGCGTTCGCCCGTGCCGTGGCCGCCGTCTGCGGATCCCGGTCCACGGCCAGCACCCGGATCCCGGCCCGGGCCAGCGCGATCGCGTCGCCGCCGATCCCGCAGCACAGGTCGGCGACCGAGGTCACGCCCAGCTCCCGCATGCGGCCTGCCCGGTACGCGGCCACGCTCGCCCGGGTCGACTGCTCGACCCCGTTCGGCGTGAAGAACATCCGCCGGGCGTCCTCGGCCCCGAACTTCGCCACCGCCCGCTGCCGCAACCGTGCCTGGCCCAGCGCTGCCGACACCAGCTCGGCGGGGTGCTCGCGGCGCAGCCGGGTGGCCACGGCCAGCTCCTGTGCGGGGTCGGTGTCGCGTACCTCGTCGAGGAGGGCGCGGCCTTCGGGGGTGAGGAGAAGGGCGAGGTCGTTCACCGGGTCATTGTGGGCCAGTCGGTGGACGGTGCGCCTCCGGCGGCGGTGTCGGCCCGGGTTCGGGGCCCGGGGCTGGAAGGATCCGACGCCATGCGAGTAGTAGTACAAAATGACAAAAGTCGGGCGCGGATCCCGAAGGCCGCCCTCCGCTGCGCGGCGGCCGCGCTGGCCTCGACCGCCCTCGTCGCCGGCTGCTCCGCCCTCGGTTCGGACTCCGCGGCCCGGCCCGCCCCCGGCCACGGCGGCCCGGCGGACGCGCAGGCCCGCCTCGCCGCCGAACACGCCCGCCTGGTCGCCGCCGCCCGGCACTGGAACCTCGACGAGGTCCCCCTGAGACCCCCGGCACCACCGACCGTGAAACCGAAGATCACCGCGCGCGCGGGCTTCGAGGTGGACGGCCAGGAGGAGGAGAACCTCCCACCGGTCTTCACCACCGTCCCCACCAGGCAGAAGGTCGTCTTCCTCACCCTCGACGACGGCGCCGAGAAGGACCCGGCGTTCCTGCGCATGATGAGCGACCTGAAGATCCCCTACACGGCCTTCCTCAGCAACTACCTCGTCAAGGACGACTACGGCTACTTCCGCCGGATGCAGTCCGAGGGGCACACCCTCAACAACCACACCCTCACCCACCCTTACCTGCCCGGACTGTCCTACGAGGAGCAGAAGGACGAGATCTGCGGCATGCAGGCCGTCATGAAGCGGCAGTTCGGAAAGGCGCCGACCGTCTTCCGCCCGCCCTACGGCAACTACAACGGCGACACCCTGCGCGCCGCCAAGTCCTGCGGGATCAAGTACGCGCCGATCTGGGACGAGGAGGTCTTCGTCGACCACTGGGAGTACCGCGAGGACGACAAGAGCCTGCACCCCGGCGACATCGTGCTCACCCACTTCCGGGGCCGCGACGACTGGGACGGCACGATGGTCGACGACATGCGCCGGTTCCTGAACAAGGTCACGCGCGAGGGGTACGCCGTGGCACGCCTGGAGGACTACCTGTGAGGCGCCGGGGGAGACCGGGGCGCGGCCCGGGAGGAGCACGGTCCGGGCCGGCCGTCGTCCTCGCGTCGGCCCTCCTCCTCACGGGCTGCGCCCAGTCGGTCGACCCCATCGAACGCCTCGGCAAACGGGCGGCCCAGGGCGTACGACATTCCAGCCCCGCCGTCAGCCAGGCGTACCGCCGCTGGGGCCTGGCCGCCCCGCTCGCCGCCCCGCCCCACCACCGCGCCCAACCCCTGACGGCCCACGGGGCGGGTGCCTCCCCGCCCCGCGTCGTCGACCACGTCACCACCACCGACAAGGTCGTCTTCCTCACCTACGACGACGGCGCCGAGCGCGACCCGCGCTTCGTCGACATGGTCCGCGAACTCAGGCTGCCGGTCAGCTTCTTCCTCACCGACAGCGTCGTCGGCCCCGGCTACGGCCACTTCGCCCGCCTGCGCGCGGTCGGCGCCGACATCGAGAACCACACCCTCGACCACCCGGCGATGTCCGGACTGCCGTATGCCGGCCAGCGCGCCGAGATCTGCGGCCAGCAGGACAAACTCAAGTCCCGCTTCGGCGTCCGCCCGCGCCTCTTCCGCCCGCCCTACGGCACGTACGACACCACGACGCTGCGCGCCGCCGCCGACTGCGGCATCTCCTCGCTCGTCCTGTGGCGCGCCGCCATGACCCCCGACGGCATCGCCTACACACACGGAGAGCGCCACCTGTGCCCGGGCGACATCGTCCTCGTCGGCCCCGACGAGGCGACGGGCCCGGCGCTGAAGGAACGCACGGCACGCCTGCTGCGCATGGTGCAGGCAAGTGGGCTGACGGTGGGCCGCCTTGAGGACTACCTGTAACGGCTCTTTCGGCAACGGTTCCTGTCAGCGCCGGCCGCACCGATCCAGCCCGTCCGGCGTTCGAGGACGAGGCTGTTCAGGCCGATCTTCCCCGCGACGCGCCACAGGCATTGGCACTCCGCTTGACCGAGTGCTAATCCCGGTCATAGTCTCGGCTCTGGCACTCGGCAGATGAGAGTGCCAACAAACGCGACGGGCAGGTCCGGCACCCGCGACGACGGATCGACCTGGTCGCCACCTCAGACAGTTAACCCCGTGAGATCTCCGAAGGGGGAGGTCGGATCGTGACGACCGCCAGCTCCAAGGTTGCCATCAAGCCGCTTGAGGACCGCATCGTGGTCCAGCCGCTCGACGCCGAGCAGACCACGGCCTCTGGCCTGGTCATCCCGGACACCGCGAAGGAGAAGCCCCAGGAGGGCGCCGTCCTCGCCGTGGGCCCGGGCCGCTTCGAGAACGGCGAGCGCCTTCCGCTCGACGTCAAGGTCGGCGACGTCGTTCTGTACAGCAAGTACGGCGGCACCGAGGTGAAGTACAACGGCGAGGAGTACCTCGTCCTCTCGGCTCGCGACGTTCTCGCGATCATCGAGAAGTAATCGCCTCCAGCACTCAGTTGCTTCCAGCTGCGCCCCTGGCCCCCGCGACCACATAAGAAGCCGGGCGCCGGGGCGCAGTTCTTTTTTCACCCACAGATTTCCGAGAGGGCTCCCGCTGTCATGGCGAAGATCCTGAAGTTCGACGAGGACGCCCGTCGCGCCCTCGAGCGCGGCGTCAACAAGCTGGCCGACACGGTGAAGGTGACGATCGGCCCCAAGGGCCGCAACGTCGTCATCGACAAGAAGTTCGGCGCCCCCACCATCACCAACGACGGTGTCACCATCGCCCGCGAGGTCGAGGTCGAGGACCCGTACGAGAACCTCGGCGCCCAGCTGGTGAAGGAGGTGGCGACCAAGACCAACGACATCGCTGGTGACGGCACCACCACCGCCACCGTGCTCGCCCAGGCGCTGGTGCGCGAGGGCCTGAAGAACGTCGCCGCGGGCGCCTCCCCGGCCGCCCTGAAGAAGGGCATCGACGCGGCCGTCGCCGCCGTCTCCGAGGACCTCCTCGCCTCGGCCCGCCCGATCGAGGAGAAGTCCGACATCGCCGCCGTGGCCGCGCTGTCCGCCCAGGACCAGCAGGTCGGCGAGCTGATCGCCGAGGCGATGGACAAGGTCGGCAAGGACGGTGTCATCACCGTCGAGGAGTCCAACACCTTCGGTCTGGAGCTGGACTTCACCGAGGGCATGGCCTTCGACAAGGGCTACCTGTCGCCGTACTTCGTGACGGACCAGGAGCGCATGGAGGCCGTCCTGGAGGACCCGTACATCCTCATCAACCAGGGCAAGATCACCTCGATCCAGGACCTGCTGCCGCTGCTGGAGAAGGTCATCCAGGCGGGTGCCTCCAAGCCGCTGCTGATCATCGCCGAGGACGTCGAGGGCGAGGCCCTGTCGACCCTGGTCGTCAACAAGATCCGTGGCACCTTCAACGCCGTCGCGGTGAAGGCCCCCGGCTTCGGCGACCGCCGCAAGGCGATGCTGCAGGACATGGCCGTCCTCACCGGCGCCACCGTCATCTCCGAGGAGGTCGGCCTCAAGCTCGACCAGGCCGGTCTGGACGTGCTGGGCTCCGCCCGCCGTGTAACGGTCACCAAGGACGACACGACCATCGTCGACGGTGCCGGCAACTCCGAGGACGTCCTCGGCCGGGTCAACCAGATCAAGGCCGAGATCGAGAACACCGACTCCGACTGGGACCGCGAGAAGCTCCAGGAGCGCCTCGCGAAGCTGGCCGGCGGCGTGTGCGTCATCAAGGTCGGCGCCGCCACCGAGGTGGAGCTGAAGGAGAAGAAGCACCGTCTGGAGGACGCCATCTCCGCGACCCGCGCCGCGGTCGAGGAGGGCATCGTCTCCGGTGGTGGCTCCGCGCTGGTCCACGCCGTCAAGGTGCTCGAGGGCAACCTCGGCAAGTCCGGCGACGAGGCCACGGGTGTCTCGGTCGTCCGCCGCGCCGCCGTCGAGCCGCTGCGCTGGATCGCCGAGAACGCCGGCCTCGAGGGCTACGTCATCGTCTCCAAGGTGGCGGAGCTGGAGAAGGGCAACGGCTACAACGCCGCCTCCGGCGAGTACGGCGACCTGGTCAAGGCCGGCGTCATCGACCCGGTCAAGGTCACCCGCTCGGCCCTGGAGAACGCCGCCTCCATCGCCTCCCTGCTGCTCACGACCGAGACCCTGGTCGTCGAGAAGAAGGAAGAGGAGCCGGCCGAGGCGGGCCACGGCCACGGTCACGGCCACGCCCACTGAGGCACCTCAGCACTGAGGCCCGGCACCCCTCGGGGTGCCGGGCCTTCGCTGTGCGCCCTGCTGCCGTGCGCCCTGCTGCCGTGCGCCCTACTTCTCCAGCTCGTCCAGCGCGCCCAACTGGTCCAGCAGCCCGAGCCGGTCGTACTGCCACCAGGCCTCGCAGATCTTGCCGTCGTGGTCGAACCGGAAGACGGTCGTACCGGTCATCGACACCTGCCGTCCGGTGTTGGGCAGGCCCATGAACTCGCCGGTCTGGATGCCGTTCCAGCTCCAGCGGGTGCAGACCCGGTCCGTCTGGGTGATCTGGTCCTCGATCGTGAACGTGAAGTCGAAGGCGTTGCGCCACATCTCGATCTCACGCCGCATGTTGTCCAGCCCGAGCTGGTCCTGCTCGTTGGCCGGGTCGTGGTCGTGGTAGTGCTCCGCGATCAGGTCGTTCAGCGCGGGCAACGGCCCCCGGATCGCGACGGTGTCGAAGAACCGGCGCGCCTGGGCCGCGTACAACGGCTCGTCGCGCACCACGTCCAGGTCCGTGAACGTGGGCATCTCGTCGCACAGGGCGACCAGGTTCCGGAAGATCCGGTCGGTCTCCGGCAGGTTCGAGTTCCGCATCGCTTCCTCGTACGACGGGAACTCCACGATCTCGATGACGTGTGACGCGTCCGAGCGGTCCTTGCCGACCACCGCGTGCGTCGCGGTCCGCTTCCCCTTGGTCTGTTCGACCCACTGGTCCATCAGCCGGTTCATCTCGTCGATCCGGCTGGTCTTGCAGTCGATGAGCTGTACGAACGTCATGGCGCCGCCTCCCGGCCCCCTGGGTCCGGATCCGTCAGGCCCATTTTCCCACCGGAACGCGGCCGCCACCCGTCCTACTGGGGGCCGTACTTGCGCCCCGTCTTCGAGCTGATGCCGCCCATCAGCCCGCGTGGGGCGACCTTCACCAGTCCCATCAGCGCTTTGTACCGGGGGTCCGGGATGGACAGCGTCTTGCCGCGCGCGAGGTCGGCCAGGGCCGCCGCGACCAGCTTGTCCGCGTCCAGCCACATCCAGCCCGGGATGTTGTCCGTGCCCATCCCGGCCCGCTGGTGGAACTCCGTGCGCACGAAGCCGGGGCACAGCGCCATCAGGCGGACGCCCGTACCTGCCAGGTCCTTCGCCGCGCCCTGGGTGAACTGCACGACCCAGGCCTTCGAGGCGCCGTAGGTGCCCCGGGGCACGAAGGCGGCCACCGAGGCGACGTTCACCACGCCGCCGCGGCCGCGCTCGCGCATCGCCTCGGACGCCGCCGACGTCAGCCGCAGCACCGCCTCGCAGTGCACCTTGAGCATCTTCAGCTCGTCGGCCATGGGCACTTCGAGATAGCGGCCCTTGTTGCCGAAGCCTGCGTTGTTGACCAGCAGGTCGACCGGGTTCTTCCGGTCGCTCAGGCGCTCGGCGACCGCCTCGATGCCCTTGTCCTCGGCGAGGTCGGCGCTCAGCACCTCCGCCTCGATGCCGTGCCGGTCGTGCAACTCGGTCGCCTGCTCGCGCAGCCGTTTGGCGTCCCGGGCCACCAGGACGAGGTCATGCCCGTCAGCCGCCAGCCGCCGCGCGAACGCGGCACCGATTCCCGCGGTCGATCCCGTAATCAGAGCCGTTGTCATGGCCCAAGGGTAGTGACCCGGAGCGACGGCGTCCGCTGCGGTGACGGCCTCTCAGCGGCTCTGTCCGGCGACGTACTTGCGGGCCGCGGCCAGCGTCTCGGAGTGCAGCGCCTCGCCCGCCACGAGCAGCTGCGGCAGCAGTTCCCGCTCGGTGGTGACCGCACGGAACTGCATCGCAGCCGTCACCGCGTGGTCCGGCCGGTGCACGATCTCGATCGGATCGCCCGCCCGGATCTCACCCGGTTCGATCACTCTCAGGTAGGCACCCGTCGCGCCCTTCTGGGTGAACCTCTTCACCCAGCCCCGCTCGCCCAAATGGCCCTGGAACGTACGGCACGGAATCCGGCCCGACGTCACCTCCAGCACCACCTCGGACCCGATCCGCCAGCGCTCGCCGATCAGCGCCCCGGACACGTCCAGGCCCTGCGTCGTGAGGTTCTCGCCGAAGCAGCCGTTCGCCAGCGATCTGTCCAGCTCACGCTCCCAGTCGTCGAGGTCCTCGCGCGCGAAGGCGTACACCGCCTGGTCGTAGCCGCCGTGGTGGCGCAGCTCGCACACCGCGTCCCCGGCCAGCCCGCTCCCGCCGACGCCCTTGGGCCCCGGGGCAGCCACCCGCACCGGCCCGTCCGTCGGCTGCTTGTCGATGCCGGTCACACCTTCCGCCTGGTCCGTGTACGGCACCGGCGTCGGGCGACCCAGATTGACCGAGAGAAGCTTCATGCTTCGCACGGTACGGGACCGCACCCCAAAGCGTCGACGCAATATGCGGCGCCATGCCCAAGTCAGGCTTATGCTCGGAGGGTGATCGAGGCTCGTCATCTCCGCGTCCTGCGCGCAGTCGCCACCACCGGTTCCTTCTCGGCGGCCGGGCGCGAGCTGGGCTGCACCCAGCCCGCCGTCAGCCAGCAGATGAAGGCCCTGGAGTCCTCGGTCGGCACCCCGCTGCTGGTCCGCAGCGGCCGCGAGATGCGGCTGACCCAGGCCGGCGAGGCCCTCGTCCGGCACGCCTCCGGGATCCTCGCCGGGCTCACCGCGGCCGAGGAGGAGGTCGCCGCGATCGCGGGCCTGAGGGCCGGCCGGGTCCGGCTGGTCTCCTTCCCGAGCGGCAGCTCCACCCTGGTCCCCACCGCCCTGGCCGCCCTGCGCGCCGCCCACCCCGGCACCCGCGTCTCGCTGGAGGAGGCCGAGCCCCCGAAGTCCGTCGAGCTGCTGCGCGAGGGCGACTGCGACCTGGCGCTCGCCTTTCGCTACGAGGGAGCGGCGGTCGCCGAGGAGTGGGACGACCTCGTCGTACGGCCCCTGCTGACCGACCGTCTGGTCGCCCTGGTGCCCGAACGGCACCGGCTCGCGCGCACAGGGTCCTCGGGGTCTGTCGCCATCGGGGAGCTGGCCGGGGAGCCCTGGATCGCGGGCTGCCCGCGCTGCCGCGGCCAGCTGGTGGAGGTCTGCGAGAGCGCGGGCTTCACGCCCCGCATCGACTTCGCCACCGACGACTATCCGGCGGTGGTCGGCCTGGTCGGCGCAGGTCTCGGCGTTGCCGTACTGCCGCAGCTCGCGGTGGAGTCGGTGCGGCCCCGGGGAGTGCGCACGGTGGCGCTGGAACCCGTGGTGCAACGGCAGATCGTCGCTCTCACCCTGCCCGACCTGGCACACGTGCCGGCCGTGGCGGCGACGCTGGAGCAGCTCGCCCGGGCGGCCGTTCGGCAGTGACGTCGGTGAGGGGATCCACTCAAGGATGACGGGCACGCATGCGCGTGCCCGGGTGCCGAGTTATCGCAGAAACGTTCCTTCAGGCGTGCGGTGCGGGGCCCCCGCTGGTCGTCGACGCCGAGACCAGTCGGTTGCGTGCCCGCCCCATCAACTCCTCACGCTCATCCTCGGTCAGGCCGCCCCAGACGCCGTACGGCTCGCGCACCGCCAGCGCGTGCGCCGCGCACTCCGCGCGGACCGGGCACCTCATGCAGACCTCCTTGGCCGAGTTCTCGCGAGCGCTCCGAGCCGCCCCGCGCTCGCCCTCGGGGTGAAAGAAGAGCGAGCTGTCCACCCCGCGGCAGGCAGCGAGCAACTGCCAGTCCCACAGGTCCGCGTTCGGTCCGGGAAGGCGGGAGAAATCTGCCATTACGTGACCCCTTGTAGCCGTGCTGGGCGGATACGGTGCCATCGACCGTACATCTCCGGTCTAAGGAGATGAAAATATGACTCATTGCGAATCTAGCTCCAGACACTGAGAAATGGGAGCAAAAACGGCTAAATGGGGCATTGGTTGTGATGAAAACTTGAGGGTCCGTTGGGCATGTCTGCACCGTGTCGGTGCCCTCACGTAGAGTGCCGAAGAGGGCACGCAGCCCCGTAACTCTTTCGAGTGACCGTCGTTGAGAGTGCGGAGGCGGTTGAAAACACAAGCGCTCGGGCAGGCGTCCGAGACGGTCGACCGCACAGGTGACGATTCCGTACCAGCCTGGAGGCTCAAGGTGACGCGCATCAGCTGCGGAGGGCGGTCATGACATCCGTCCTCGTCTGCGACGACTCCCCGCTTGCCCGAGAGGCGCTCCGCCGCGCGGTCGCGACCGTGCCCGGCGTCGAGCGTGTGACGACGGCGGCCAACGGCGAGGAAGTCCTCCGCCGCTGGGGCGCCGACCGCTCCGACCTCATCCTGATGGACGTACGCATGCCCGGCCTGGGCGGCGTCGAGACCGTGCGCAGGCTGCTGTCCGCCGACCCGGGCGCGCGCATCATCATGCTCACGGTCGCCGAGGACCTGGACGGAGTGGCCCTCGCGGTCGCCGCCGGCGCCCGCGGCTACCTGCACAAGGACGCTTCGCGCGCGGAGCTGCGGGCCACGGTCACCCAGGCCCTCGCCGACCCGACGTGGCGTCTCGCCCCGCGTCGTCTCCGCTCGGCCGAGATGGGCGCGGCGCCCACCCTCACCGCGCGTGAGATCCAGGTGCTGGAGGGTATGAGCCACGGCCGCTCGAACGCCGAGATCGGCCGCGAGCTGTTCCTCTCCGAGGACACGGTCAAGACCCACGCCCGCCGGCTCTTCAAGAAGCTCGGCGCCTCGGACCGCGCCCACGCGGTGGCCCTGGGCTTCCGCTGGGGTCTGGTCCGCTAGGCCTGGGCCGGATGAGCCGGCCGGCCGGGGGCGCGCGCCCCCGGCCCGGCTCACCCGCGGGTGTGGGCGTGGTCGGCGGCGAGTGGTGGATCCGTCTCACCCGGATTTGGTGGGCATCTGTCTGACCTGCTGCTTTGCTCTGTGCCCGTGGGGACTGATCCACCACTCACGCCTATGTGGGGGGCAGCGGAGGGCGTGCGGTGCTCGTTTCGCCGCGGATGCCGCATCCTTGAGATGTGGAGTCTCTCGGGGACGAGTCGGTCGAGCGGAAGGGGAGGGCGCAGGGGATGAGTGCCGGCGCACCTGCTCATAACGCTTCGGTGCACAACCACGAACACGATGCGACGGACCGGACGGCCGCAGGGCACCATGGACCGATGCGCGACGACGATGCGGGCACGGCCCCAGGGCCGATCGGTGCGCTCGTGCATCGTGCCGTCGACGGGGACGAGCAGGCCACGCACGATCTGCTCGCCCACGTGCACCCCCTGGCCCTGCGCTACTGCCGCACCCGGCTGTCCCGGCTGCCCGGCGACGCTCGCCACTTCGTGGAGGACCTCGCCCAGGAGGTCTGTGTCGCCGTTCTCCTCGCCCTGCCGCGCTACCGCGACACCGGCCGCCCCTTCGAGGCCTTCGTCTTCGCCATCGCCTCGCACAAGGTCGCGGACCTCCAGCGCGCCGCGATGCGCCACCCGGGCTCCACGGTCGTCCCCTCGGACGAGATGCCGGAACGCCCCGACGACTCCCTCGGCCCCGAGGAGCGTGCCCTGCTCAGCAGCGACGCCGAGTGGGCCAAGAAGCTGCTGGCCAACCTCCCGGAGAACCAGCGCGAGCTGCTCCTGCTGCGCATCGCCGTGGGCTTGACCGCGGAGGAGACGGGGCAGATGTTGGGAATGTCACCCGGCGCCGTGCGGGTGGCCCAGCATCGGGCGCTGAGCCGGCTGCGCGCGCTCGCCGAGCAGTAACTGCCCTGGGCGGAGCCTTCGTAGCTCCCTTTCTTGAACAGGCGCGGGTTCGTTTCCGTACGAACATACGAAGCCTGAAGTCACCTCGGACCGTGGAATTTGCTAGCCGTGCTTCCCGTTAGCATGGACATCCGCACCGATCAAGGCCATTTGGGGAAGGTGTCATGACTGCCAACGTCGACGGAGTGCCCGGAAAATTCGCGACACTCGGGCTGACCTACGACGACGTGCTGCTGCTGCCGGGTGCATCCGAGGTGCTCCCCAACGCGGTCGACACCTCGTCCCGCATCTCCCGCAATGTCCGGGTCAACATCCCGCTGCTGTCGGCGGCGATGGACAAGGTGACCGAGTCCCGCATGGCGATCGCGATGGCCCGGCTGGGCGGCGTCGGCGTACTGCACCGCAACCTCTCCGTCGAGGACCAGGTCAACCAGGTCGACCTGGTGAAGCGGTCCGAGTCCGGCATGGTCACCGACCCGATCACGGTGCACCCGGAGGCCACGCTCGCCGAGGCCGACGCCCTGTGCGCCAAGTTCCGTATCAGCGGTGTCCCGGTCACCGACCCGGCCGGCAAGCTGCTGGGCATCGTCACCAACCGCGACATGGCCTTCGAGAGCGACCGCACGCGCCAGGTGCGCGAGGTCATGACCCCGATGCCGCTGGTCACCGGCAAGGTCGGCATCTCCGGGCCCGAGGCCATGGAGCTGCTGCGCAAGCACAAGATCGAGAAGCTGCCGCTG
Organism: Streptomyces sp. NPDC001816; assembly: GCF_042892235.1. Taxonomy (NCBI): domain Bacteria; kingdom Bacillati; phylum Actinomycetota; class Actinomycetes; order Kitasatosporales; family Streptomycetaceae; genus Streptomyces; species Streptomyces sp. NPDC001816. The sequence continues at coordinate 216,728 of NZ_JBIATY010000015.1, read as the reverse complement.
GTCGACGGTGAGGGCGTCCTCAAGGGCCTGATCACGGTCAAGGACTTCGTCAAGGCCGAGAAGTACCCCAATGCCGCCAAGGACGCCGAGGGCCGCCTGCTCGTCGGTGCCGCTGTCGGTGCCAGCCCCGAGGCGCTGGAGCGCGCCCAGGCGCTCGCCGAGGCCGGTGTGGACTTCCTGGTCGTCGACACCTCGCACGGCCACAACAGCAACGCCCTCAGCTGGATGGCGAAGATCAAGTCCAGCGTGAACGTCGACGTGATCGGCGGAAACGTCGCCACCCGCGACGGCGCCCAGGCGCTCATCGACGCCGGTGTCGACGGCATCAAGGTGGGTGTCGGCCCGGGCTCGATCTGCACCACCCGCGTGGTTGCCGGCATCGGCGTCCCGCAGGTCACCGCCATCTACGAGGCCTCCCTCGCGGCCCGTCCGGCGGGCATTCCGCTGATCGGCGACGGCGGTCTGCAGTACTCCGGCGACATCGGCAAGGCGCTAGCCGCCGGTGCGGACACGGTCATGCTGGGCAGCCTCCTCGCCGGCTGCGAGGAGTCGCCGGGCGAGCTGATGTTCATCAACGGCAAGCAGTTCAAGTCGTACCGCGGCATGGGCTCGCTGGGTGCCATGCAGTCCCGCGGCCAGGGCAAGTCGTACTCGAAGGACCGCTACTTCCAGGCCGAAGTGACCTCCGACGAGAAGCTCGTGCCCGAGGGCGTCGAGGGCCAGGTGCCCTACCGCGGCCCGCTGTCCAACGTGCTGCACCAGCTCGTCGGCGGCCTGCGCCAGACCATGGGCTACGTGGGCGCCGCCACCATCGAGGAGATGGAGTCCAAGGGTCGCTTCGTGCGGATCACCTCGGCAGGCCTCAAGGAGAGCCACCCGCACGACATCCAGATGACGGTCGAGGCGCCGAACTACAGCAACAAGAAGTGACGCACGCGCACGCGTGAGGGCCGTACAGGCCGTGCAAGGGCGGTCCCGGAGCATCCGGGGCCGCCCTTGTCGTACCTGTCGGCGATACTGGAAGACGCTGCAATGCATCAGGGAAAGGCCAAGACGTGACTGAGATCGAGATCGGGCGCGGCAAGCGCGGCCGCCGGGCGTACGCCTTCGACGACATCGCCGTCGTCCCCAGCCGCCGTACGCGGGACCCGAAGGAGGTCTCGATCGCCTGGCAGATCGACGCCTACCGCTTCGAGCTGCCCTTCCTGGCCGCCCCCATGGACTCGGTCGTCTCCCCGGCCACCGCGATCCGGATCGGCGAGCTGGGCGGCCTCGGCGTGCTGAACCTCGAGGGCCTGTGGACGCGGTACGAGGACCCGCAGCCGCTGCTCGACGAGATCGCCGAGCTGCCCGCCGAGCAGGCGACCCGCCGCCTCCAGGAGATCTACGCGGCTCCCATCAAGGAGGAGCTGATCGGCGCCCGCATCAAGGAGGTGCGCGACTCCGGCGTGGTCACGGCGGCCGCGCTCTCCCCGCAGCGCACCGCCCAGTTCTCCAAGGCGGTCGTGGACGCGGGCGTGGACATCTTCGTCATCCGCGGTACGACGGTCTCGGCGGAGCACGTCTCCGGCGCGCACGAGCCGCTGAACCTGAAGCAGTTCATCTACGAGCTGGACGTCCCGGTGATCGTCGGCGGCTGCGCCACCTACACCGCCGCCCTGCACCTGATGCGCACCGGCGCGGCTGGTGTCCTGGTCGGCTTCGGCGGCGGCGCCGCGCACACCACGCGCAACGTCCTCGGCATCCAGGTCCCGATGGCCACCGCGGTCGCCGACGTGGCCGCGGCCCGCCGCGACTACATGGACGAGTCCGGCGGCCGGTACGTGCACGTGATCGCGGACGGCGGCGTCGGCTGGTCCGGCGACCTGCCGAAGGCGATCGCCTGCGGCGCCGACTCCGTGATGATGGGCTCCCCGCTGGCCCGTGCCACGGACGCGCCCGGCAAGGGCCACCACTGGGGCATGGAGGCGGTCAACGAGGAGCTGCCCCGCGGCAAGAAGGTCGACCTGGGCACGGTCGGCACGATCGAGGAGATCCTCACCGGCCCGTCCCACACCCCGGACGGCTCGATGAACTTCTTCGGCGCCCTGCGCCGCGCCATGGCCACGACCGGGTACAGCGAGCTGAAGGAGTTCCAGCGGGTGGAGGTTACGGTGGCGGACTCGCAGCATCGGCGGTAGTCCGTATGACGTGAGGGGGCCGGTCACCTGGTGAGGTGACCGGCCCCCTTCGTGTGTCGTGGGTGCCTCCCCGGGGCGCGCGGCGTGGCGCGGGGGCGCGCGGTTGCGTTCGGGGCGGATACGGGCTGGTCAGCCGGTCCGAGAGCGATAACGTCCGTGTCGGCGCCCCAGGTTTCTGGAGCGCCCCCTTCCAAGGACATGGTCCGGACCCCACCCTCGGGGCCCGGCCCGATTTCCAACGGTCCGCCTACCGGGTCAATGGGCGGCGTCGTGGAAGGGGGCGCCCATGGGACGTCACCGCAAGCCCACCCGCTGGGATCGGATCCGTCTTCGGATGGTGAAGTTCCGGAGGAGGTGTGTCTTGTGGATTTGCAGCTGGTGAGCGGCCGCCCCCAAGGAGACTAGGGGCGGACACCCGTGAATCAGCTCGGAGCCCGCTGCAGCACCCACTGCGGTGGGCTCCACCTGTTTCCGTAAGGTACCCGCGCTACGAGCCGCATGCCACCAGCCCCGGAGCCCGGTCCGCCCACGCGCCCCCCTTCACAACCGATGCGCCGCCCCCGTAGGCGTAGCCCCCCGCGTGTCCAACAGAAGCTGGGCCTTCACCGAGAGCCCCTGCAAGTCGTACGTCCGGTGCTGCTGGAGCAGGATGGTCAGGTCGGCGTCGGCGGCAGCCTCGTAGAGCGAGTCCGCGCGCGGGACAGGTCGCTCCAGGACGCTCCACGCGGGCACGTACGGGTCGTGGTAGCTCACCGCGGCGCCCAGTTCCATCAGGCGGACGGCGATCTCCTGGGCGGGCGTGCCCTGCAGGTCGGCGAGGTCGGGCTTGTAGGTGACGCCGAGGAGCAGGACGCGGGCACCGCGCGCGGACTTGCCGTGCTCGTTCAGGAGCGTGGCGGCGCGCTGGACGACGTAGCGGGGCATGCGGTTGTTGACCTGCTGAGCCAGCTCCACCATGCGCAGCGTGCGGCTCGCGTGGCCGGTGAGGTCCTGCGGGACGCCGTGCCCGCCGACTCCGGGGCCCGGCCGGAACGCCTGGAAGCCGAACGGCTTGGTCTCCGCGCAGCGGATGACGTCCCACAGGTCGACGCCCAGCTCGTTGCAGAGGACGGCCATCTCGTTGACCAGCGCGATGTTGACGTGCCGGTAGTTGGTCTCCAGGACCTGTACGGCCTCCGCCTCGCGCAGCCCGCGCGCGCGTACGACCTTGTCGGTGAGCCGTCCGTAGAAGGCCGCGGCCGACTCCGTGCAGGCGGGGGTGAGGCCCCCGATGACCTTGGGCGTGCCGGCGGGGGTGCGGTCGCGGTTGCCGGGGTCGACGCGGCTGGGCGAGTAGGCGAGGTGGAAGTCGCGGCCGGCGCGCAGTCCGGAGCCCTTCTCCAGCAGGGGGCGCAGGAACTTCTCGGTGGTCCCGGGGAGCACCGGCGACTCCAGGATGACCGTGGTGTGCGGGCGCAGCCGCTCGGCCAGGGTGCGGGCGGCCGCCTCCACCTGGCCGAGGTCGACCCCGCCGTCGGCGCCGCGCGGGGTGGGCGCGCAGATCACGGCGGTGCGTACCCGGCCGAGCTGGGCCGGGTCGGTGGCGGGCCGGAAGCCCGCCGCGTGCATCCGCCGCAGCTCGGCGGGGCTGAGCGAACCCGCCTCGGGGCCGGTGGCGTACCCGATGGTCGGGATGCCTGCGGCGACGGCGGCCTGGGCGAGCGGGAGGCCGTAGGGACCGAGTCCGATGACGGCGAGATCTGCGGGCATGGCGTGGGCCCGTCCTTCCCAGTAACCGAAGCGGGACAGATGCGCAACCGCTGTGGACTGCCAGAGCGAGCGCACTGTCACACTAGGAGTAAATATGACCGTTATGTGGGATTCTGTTCGTGTGTCTTCCGGGGGTTGCGTTCGTGTTGTCCACAGGTTGGGAGCCCGTGGTGGCTGAAGTCGGGCAAGCCGGTCAGAATTTGGGCATGAGGAGGGGATGAACCGGGCTTCGCCCGCCGGGTGCGGCCGACGCGAGCGAGTTGTTCGACAGCGGGAGGCAGCGGTGAGGACAGCGACTCTGGGTCCGGCGCAGCGCGCCGAGGCACTGGCGGCGATGGCGGAGCGCGAGCTGGACGTGCTGGTGGTCGGCGGCGGAGTGGTCGGCGCCGGGACCGCGCTGGACGCCGTGACCCGCGGCCTGTCCACCGGCCTGGTCGAAGCCCGCGACTGGGCGTCCGGCACCTCCAGCAGGTCAAGCAAGCTCGTTCACGGCGGCCTGCGCTATCTGGAGATGCTCGACTTCGCCCTGGTCCGCGAGGCCCTGAAGGAGCGCGGCCTGCTCCTGGAGCGGCTTGCCCCGCACCTGGTCAAACCGGTGCCCTTCCTCTACCCGCTGCAGCACAAGGGCTGGGAGCGCCTGTACGCGGGCTCGGGCGTGGCTCTGTACGACGCGATGTCCATGGCCCGCGGACACGGCCGGGGCCTGCCCCTGCACCGTCACCTGACCCGCCGTCACGCCCTGCGCGTCGCCCCCTGCCTGAAGAAGGACGCCCTGGTCGGCGCCCTGCAGTACTACGACGCGCAGATGGACGACGCCCGGTATGTGGCGACCTTGGTGCGCACGGCGGCGTCGTACGGCGCGAAGGTGGCCAACCGCGCCCGCGTGACCGGGTTCCTGCGCGAGGGCGGGCGGGTCGTCGGCGCCCGGGTGCAGGACGTGGAGGGCGGCGGGGAGTACGAGATCCGCGCCCAGCAGATCGTCAACGCCACCGGTGTGTGGACCGACGACACGCAGGCCATGGTGGGCGAGCGGGGCCAGTTCCACGTCCGCGCCTCCAAGGGCATCCACCTGGTCGTGCCCAAGGACCGCATCCACTCCACCACCGGTCTGATCCTGCGCACGGAGAAGTCGGTCCTGTTCGTCATCCCCTGGGGCCGGCACTGGATCGTCGGCACCACCGACACCGGCTGGGACCTGGACAAGGCCCACCCGGCGGCCTCCAGCGCCGATATCGACTACCTGCTGGAACACGTAAACTCGGTGCTCGCCGTCCCGCTCAGCCGCGACGACGTGCAGGGGGTGTACGCGGGCCTGCGTCCGCTGCTGGCCGGCGAGTCCGACGCCACCAGCAAGCTGTCCCGCGAGCACACCGTGGCGCATCCGGCGCCCGGTCTCGTGGTCGTGGCGGGCGGCAAGTACACGACCTACCGGGTGATGGCGAAGGACGCCGTCGACGAGGCGGTGCACGGCCTCGACATGCGCGTCGCCGACTGCGTCACCGAGGAGATCCCGCTGCTGGGCGCCGAGGGCTACCGGGCGATGTGGAACGCGCGGGCGCGGATCGCGGCCCGCACCGGACTGCACGTGGTCCGGGTGGAGCACCTGCTGAACCGGTACGGCTCGATGGCCGAGGAGATCCTGGACCTCATCGCAGCCGACCCCGCCCTCGGCGAGCCGCTGCAGGCCGCCGACGACTATCTGCGCGCCGAGGTCGTGTACGCGGCCTCGCACGAGGGCGCCAGGCACCTGGACGACGTGCTCACCCGCCGTACCCGCATCTCCATCGAGACCTTCGACCGGGGCACCCGCAGCGCCCGTGAGGCCGCCGAGTTGATGGCACCCGTGCTCGGCTGGGACAAGGACCAGATCGAGCGCGAGGTGGAGCACTACGAGAAGCGGGTCGAGGCCGAGCGGGAGTCCCAGCTCCAGCCGGACGACCAGACGGCGGACGCGGCGAGGCTCGGGGCGCCGGACATCGTGCCGCTGAGCTGAGGCGGGCCTGCCCCGGGCCTGCCTCCGGCTTTCACTCGAACGAGTGTCGCGAACCGGGATCTTCGTTCGGAACCGGTGCGTTCTACCAGGTGCGAGGGCAGAACTCGGCGGCGAGCAAGGCCGGTTCGAGCCGGGAATCTGCGATCGCGTCCGTGTTCACACGGAAGGTGAGGACATGTCGGCCGTCGGCGGTGGCCGCGGTGCGCACGTAGCTCCCGGATATCCGGCCGTTGTGTCCCCACACCGTGATGCCGCACGGGAGCTTTGCCGGAAAGATCCCCATGCCGTACGAGCCATGTGTGGCACGGGTGTTGAGCATCTCGCGCAGCCAGTGCGAGGGCAGCAGCCGGCCGCCGAGCAGGGCCGCGTAGAAGCGGTCCAGGTCGGCGAGCGTGGTCACCAGCTCACCCGCCGCGCCGGCCACGCGCGGGTCGAGCCGGGTGACGTCGGAGCCGTCGGCGGCGTAGGCGCGGCCGTGCGGCAGCGGAAGTGAGCTGCGGGATCCGGGAAGGGAGGTGTCCGTAAGACCGAGCGGAGCGATGATCCGGCGCCGGACCTCGGTGGCGTACGAGTGGCCGGTGACCTGACGGACGACCATGCCGAGCAGGACGTAGTTGGTACTGGAGTAGGCGTAGCGGCCCGGGTGGGCCGGAGGGAGGGTGAGGGCGATGCGCACGGCCTGAAGCGGGGTCAGGGGGACGGTCCCCCGGGTGGCCCGGGTGAAGTCGGCGAGCCCGCTGGTGTGGGTGAGCAGGGCGCGCAGGGTGATGTGCCGTCCGTCGGTGCCGCGTCCGCGGAGCAGCCCCGGCAGGTGCCGCTCCACGGTGTCGGACAGGGACAGCCGGTGTTCCGCGGCCAGTTGCAGCACGACCGTGGCGACGAAGGTCTTGGTGACGCTGCCGGCGCGGAAGTGGTCGGCGCGCGCCATGCCCGGACCGGCGGCGGTGTAGCGGGAGCGGTTTCCGTCCAGGGCCAGCAGGGCCGCGGCGGGTGCACCGCCCCGGGTGACCAGCAGCGTGAGGGCCGTGTCCGTGACGGCGGCCGCCGAGTTCGCAGAGGAGGCGGTGGGGGCGAGCAGCAGCGTCAGCAACACCGGTATGGGCAGGACTGTCCGAAGCGTCGGCATCCGGGCTCCTCTCTGCTCGGGTCCATCATCCCGGTAAGCGGAACCTCGGCTTCAGCGGGTGTTCCGGTGTGCGGAGCCCGGGACGGGGCCAGAGGCACCCTGGGCGTCGGCCACTTGTCGGGTGAGAGACAATGGAGGCTCTGTCAGGGCGGGTTGCATGAGGGGACGCATGTCGGAGGCGGAGCGGGCGGGCACATCCCGTCAGGAGACTCGTCAGGACAAGAGCGAGCGTCGTCTCCTCGCCGGGCGGTACCGGCTGGGAGACGTGCTGGGCCGCGGTGGCATGGGCACGGTGTGGCGTGCCGAGGACGAGACCCTCGGCCGGACGGTCGCCGTCAAGGAGTTGCGGTTCCCGTCGAACATCGACGAGGAGGAGAAGCGGCGCCTGATCACGCGCACCCTGCGCGAGGCCAAGGCGATCGCCCGGATCCGCAACAACAGCGCGGTGACGGTCTTCGACGTGGTCGACGAGGACGACCGGCCCTGGATCGTCATGGAGTTGGTCGAGGGCAAGTCCCTCGCCGAGGCCATCCGCGAGGACGGCCTGCTGGAGCCCAGGCGCGCCGCCGAGGTCGGGCTGGCCATCCTCGACGTGCTGCGCTCCGCGCACCGCGAGGGCATCCTGCACCGTGACGTGAAGCCGTCCAACGTGCTCATCGCCGACGACGGCCGGGTCGTGCTCACCGACTTCGGTATCGCGCAGGTCGAGGGCGACCCGTCCATCACCTCCACCGGCATGCTCGTCGGCGCCCCCTCCTACATCTCCCCGGAGCGCGCCCGCGGGCACAAGCCGGGACCCGCGGCCGACCTGTGGTCGCTCGGCGGCCTGCTGTACGCGGCGGTCGAGGGTCTGCCGCCGTACGACAAGGGTTCCGCGATCGCCACGCTGACCGCGGTGATGACCGAGCCCCTGGAGGAGCCCAAGAACGCGGGTCCGCTCCGGGACGTCATCTACGGCCTGCTCACCAAGGATCCGGCCCAGCGGCTCGACGACGCCGGTGCCCGGACGATGCTCAACAAGGTGATCCACGCGCCGGCGCCGGAGGCGATGGACGCCACCCGGGTGGTTCCGCTGCCGGCGCAGCCCGACGGGCCCGAGGGCAAGCGGGGCGAGGAGGCCGGGGAGAAGCTGCGCGGGGCGCTGCGTTCGGTCCGCAAGGCGGCCGGGGCAGCGGGCTCGTCGCCGTCCGCGCGCGCGAAGAGCGGTGGCGGTACGGCGGCTCCGGGCGCGGGCGGCAAGCCGGCCGCGCAGAGCGGTTCGGGCGCGGGTGCCGGGACGCCCGGGCGGCCGGCCGGTTCGGCCCAGGGTTCTGTCGCACCGAACTCCAGCGCGAACAAGTCGAGTTCGGGGTGGCCCGTGGTACCGCCGCCGGACCTGGACCTGCAGCCGCGGCCGGTGCCGAGAGCGCCGCTCACCGACGTGGTGCCCAGGCGGACGCTGGTGATCATCGCGGTGGTGGTCGTCCTCGCCGTGATCGGCACCGTGCTGGCCATCGTGTTCAACGGGGGCGACGACAAGGGCAGCAAGAACGGCAGTGGTGCCAAGGCCACGGCCGGCGCCAGCGCCTCCACCAAGCAGGACAAGGGCACGGGCGGCAAGGGCGACACCGACGGCGACGCCAAGACGGACGGGAACACCTCGGCGTCCGCCACGACCGGTTCGGCGACGCAGACGAGCGCCGGCCCGACCGGTGACGACGACTCCGGCTCGTCCGGCTCGAAGAGCGACGGCAGCGCACCGGTGGCGTCGACCCGCAAGGGCGCCCAGGGGTACTCGATCGGGCTGCCCAAGGGGTGGAAGTACAAGTCCACCGGGCAGGCCGGAGACCGCTACACCGGGCCGAACGGGCAGATGCTGCTCGTCGGCTGGACCAGCACGCCCAAGGATGACCCGGTGGCGGACTGGAAGAACCAGGAGCGGTACATGTACCGCTCCCAGTACCGGAAGATCCGCATAGAACAGGTGGATTACCGCGGCTGGAACACGGCCGACTGGGAGTTCACTTACGTGGAGGGCGGTACCAAGTACCGTTCGATCGACCGGGGGTTCGTCGTCAACGGCCATCAAGGCTACGGGCTGATGTACACGGCCAAGGCCGCGGAGTGGAACAGCGCGCTGCGCAAGGACACCTGGAAGACGCTGACGACGTCCTTCGAGCCCAAGTCGTGATGTGAACGAGCCCTGTTTGGGGCCGTGAGAATCCGTCATCCCCTCAATGCGACTTGCCTCCGGCACGTATCGTGAATGGTTGCGGACCGTACGGAGCCGGATTGTGGATGCGCAACGGGCCGTATGGGAACGGATGTGAACGAACAGGCGGCCGGGGGAGGCAACGTGGACGACTATGCGGGCCGGGTGCTCGCCGACCGCTACCGCCTGCCGCTGCCGCCCTCCGACGAGTACGAACTGACCGAGACCCGGGCCTTCGACACCTACAGCGGTCAGGAAGTGCTGGTCCGTCAGGTGCCGTTGCCGGAGGTCGTCGAGGCCGAGGTGCTCGACGCCGAGGGGCTGCCCGAGGGGTTCACCGCCCGTGAGCGCGGGACGCGTCGTACCCCGGCGGCCCGGACCGCCACCCGCCGGCCCTCGGACCCGGCGGTGCGGCGCGCCGTCGAGGCGGCGCAGGCTGCGGCGAGCATCCCCGATCATCCGCGGCTGGACCAGGTCTTCGACGTGTTCGCCGAGGGCGGCTCACTGTGGATCGTGAGCGAGTGGGTGGCCGCGCGTCCGCTGTCCGCGCTGCTGGCCGAGCAGCCGCTGACGCCGTACCGGGCGGCCGAGGTCGCCTCCGACGTCCTCATGGCGCTGCGTGTCCTGCACGGCCACGGCTGGGTGCACCGCAACATCACCGCCCGCACGGTCCTCGTCTGCGACGACGGCCGCGTGATGCTGACCGGCCTCGCGGTCGGCGCGGCGGAGGAGGCACTGTGCGGGTACGACCCGGTGCCGGTCCCGGACGGGCAGCAGGGCCGGGAAGGGCCGGCGGGAGCCGTCGGACCGGGCGGCGGTGCCGGTGACGGCGTCGGCACGGGTGGGCAGAGCCTGCGCGGGCAGGGGCCGGGCGGCTCCGGTGGACAGTGGCCCGGCGCAACCGGTGACCAGGGCTTCGGTGGCTCCGGTGGTCAGGGTCTCGGTGGCGACGGCGGGCGGGGCGCCGCAGGTGGCGGTGTTCCGGCCGGTGCGGTGAGCGGCCCGGCGGACGGTTCGGGACCCGTGGCGTCCCCCGATGCGGATCCCGAGGCGGCGCGGCGGGCCGCGATCCAGGCGCGGGCGGCCGGTGGGCTGCCGGTGCCGGGCGCGAACGGGGCTTCGGGTGGAGCCACCGTCCCGGGACCTGCGGGCCGAGGGGCCCTGGAGAGCGGCGACGACATCCGTGCCGCGCGGGCCGGGGCCATCGCCGCCTACCGTGCGGGAGCCCGGGCCGCAGCCCGAGTGCAGGAAACCCAGCAGAACGGCCGCGCCGCCCTGCCCGGAGCCCGCCCGCCCGCCGAGGGCGAGGCCACGGACAACGGCACGGTGCAGCCGCCGTACTCCTCCGGTCAGGCCGCCTCGCCGCCCGGCCGTATCGCCGACCCCTACGGGGTGCACGGCTCCGCCTGGCACGGCGCCACACCGCGCACGGGCCCCGCAGGCACGCCGACCGCGCCGGTCTCGCCGACCGCGCCGGGCGGCGACGGACAGCGCCCCGGCCTGCCTCCCGGGGAGTGGCACCCCGCCGCAGCACCCGGCTCGGGCCGGCTGCCCGTACCCGGTCAGGGGCCTGCCGGTCAGCGGGGCGGCTCAGGTCGCGGCGCCCCCGTTTCCGGGCAGCCGGGCGCAGCATCCGGCTCCGATCACCTGCCTGTGCCCGGTCAGGGGCACGCGGGTCAGCTGCGCGGCTCAGCCCACGGCGAGCCCGTTTCCGGGCAGCCCCCCGTCCTTCCCGCAGGTGCGGGTCTCACCCCGGTCGCCAGTGGCGGCCGCTGGGACGAGCCCGGTGGCGGGGCCGTACGCCGTGGTCCCGGCACCGCGCTCGCCGCCGAGCGGGCGCGGCAGGTGCGGATGACCGTCGTGGGGCCGGTGACCGAGCGGTGGGCGCCCGAGCAGGCCGGGCCCGTGCACGAGAACTGGCAGCTGGCGGCGCCGATCGGGCCCGCCACCGACCTGTGGGCCCTCGGGGCGTTGCTGTTCCGGGCCGTGCAGGGGCACGCGCCCTACCCCGAGGAGTCCACGGCCGAGCTGGTGCAGCTGGTGTGCGCGGAGCCGCCCGCCTTCGCCGAGGAGTGCGGGCCGCTGCGCCCGGTCGTGGAGTCGCTGCTGCGCCAGGACCCCACCGACCGGCTGGACTTCGAGGAGCTGAGCGGCTGGCTGCGCTCGCTGGTGCGCTCGGCGCCCGAGCCGGACGCCGGCGCCCATGTCGTCCCCGTCCCGCCCGCCGACCCGAGGCGGCTGCCGATCGTCCGGCGCCGCGGTGAGCTGGTGCGGCGGCGGCGCGCCGGGATGCCCGCGCCCCATCCGCACGGCCGGCACAAGCGGGCCCGGGAGGAGGCGGCCCGTTCCCCGCGCAGCCTCGGCCGGACGCTGCTCCTGCTGATACTGCTCCTGCTGGCCGGGGCGGTGGCGTACGCGATGGTCTTCATGCCGAAGCAGGGGGAGAGCGGCGCGGCGGGCAGCGACCGTACCGGCAGCGCCGGGGAGGCGAGTCCCGCGCCCTCCCACACCCGGCAGCCGTCCTCCGGGCAGTCCGCGAGCGGCAGCCCCTCGGCGTCCGAGCCCGCCACCGAGACACAGACGGGCGGCGACCCCTCCGTCGCCGACGGGTTCACCCTGCGCACCGACCCGGAGGGCTTCAAGGTCGCCGTCGCCAAGGGCTGGGACCGCACGCCCAAGAACGGCAGCGGCCAGGTGGTCTACTCGCACGGGAACTTCGAGCTGCTCCTCGTACCGGGACGGGACAGTGCCTCCGCGGGCGGCAGCGATCCGATGGTCTACCAGCGGGACAAGGAACGTGAACTGCAGCCGTACCGGGACTCCAGCTGGGCCACGGCCACCGGCCTGAGAACCATCGAGGTGGGCGGACGGACCATGGCCGAGGGCCAGTTCACCTGGACCGACGGGCAGGGGCGCGACCTGTACGTGCGCAACATGGCGATCCTGCTGAACGGCCGTTACCACATCGTCCAGGTGCGGGGTCCCGAGGCCGAGCGGGACGAGGTGACGCGGCTTTACGAGCAGGCCACGGCGACGTACCGCTACACGCGTTGAGCGGCCTGTACACGGGGGCAGGGACAACCGTCACAGGACTGTCACCTTGGCACCCCGCGTGTTCCCAGCGGGCAGGCCGGTCCTTAGTCTGACCCTGTCAAGAGCATTGCGGGGCAACGTGAATCAGATGCAGGGCCTGCTGATAGCGGGCCGCTACCGGCTTGCCGAATCCATCGGGAGCGGCGGCATGGGCCGGGTGTGGCGCGCCCACGACGAGGTGCTCCACCGGACGGTGGCCGTCAAGGAGTTGACCGCCGCGCTCTACGTTTCCGAGAGCGACCGGGCCGTTCTGCTCGCCCGCACCCGGGCGGAGGCCCGCGCCGCCGCGCGTATCAACCACTCCGCCGTCGTCACCGTCCATGACGTGCTCGAACACGACGGCCGCCCGTGGATCGTGATGGAGCTGGTCGAGGGCCGCTCGCTGGCCGACGCGGTCAAGGACCGCGGCCGCCTCGACGCGCGCGAGGCCGCCCGGATCGGCCTGTGGGTGCTGCGGGCGCTGCGCGCCGCGCACTCCGCCGGCGTGCTGCACCGGGACGTCAAGCCCGGCAACGTGCTGCTCGGCCGGGACGGCCGGGTGCTGCTCACCGACTTCGGCATCGCCCAGATCGAGGGCGACACCACCATCACCCGCACCGGCGAGGTCGTCGGCTCGGTCGACTACCTCGCGCCCGAGCGGGTGCGCGGTCACGACCCCGGCCCGTCCTCGGACCTGTGGGCGCTCGGCGCCACGCTGTACACGGCGGTCGAGGGCCGCTCGCCGTTCCGCCGCACCTCGCCGCTGAGCACCATGCAGGCGGTCGTCGAGGAGGAGGCCGAGGACCTCCGCCACGCGGATGCGCTCGGCCCCGTCATCACGGCCCTGCTGCGCAAGGAGCCGGCCCAGCGGCCGAACGCGGAGGAGACGGAGCAGCTGCTCGCCGAGGCGGCGGAGGGCCGCCGGCCGAACGCCGCACAGGCGTTCGTACCGACCCAGGGCCGGGGCGTGGACACCGGCGGGTCGTACACCAGTGGGTCGTACGGCAGCGGGTCGTACGCCTCCGGGGCCGGCGCCTCGGGCCACGGCTCCGGGCCGGGTGCCACGGGGCGTTCCGTGACCGGTCCGACGGAGGTGGGCCCGCAGGGGATGGGCCCGACCACGGTGGGGCCCACGGCACCGGCTCGCCCGCGCCCCCGGCGCCGTCTGCGCACGCTCGCGCTGGTCGTCGCCGTCGCGGCCGTGCTCGGCGGCGGTGCCGCGGTGGCCTTCAGACAGTGGGACACGAAGCAGCAGGACGCCGAGACGGGCGGCGGGGCGACCCCGGCGCCCGCGACCTCGGCCAAGAGCAGCCCGGGTCCGGAGGGCGCGGTCCCCGACGGCTGGGTGCGCCAGAACGACCCGTTGGGCTTCAGCCTCCTCCTGCCCAAGGGCTGGACGCGCAAGGTGTACCAGAACGGCGGCGAGCTCAAGCAGGTCGACTACTCGCCCGACGGCGGCTTGCACTTCGTCCGCATCGCCATCGACACCAACCCGGACTTCGCCGACGCCTACCAGCACCAGAAGGACCTGGAACAGCAGCTCCAGCGGCTGATCGACTACAGGACCGTGACCATGAAGGAGAACACCTACCGCGACTGCAAGGGCTCGCTGTGGGAGTACACCTGGACCGCGCTGAAGAAGGACCCGCCCTACGTGGCCGGCCCGCGACACGCCATCGAAGAGACGTACTACTCGCGCGAGGGCGTCGAGTACGCCATCTACATGTCGACGCCCGCCGCCGACTGGGCGACGACGAGCAAGCAGTTCAAGTGGGTCCTGCAGGGCTGGCAGCCGAACGCCGGCTGAGTCCCCGAGGCTTGGCCGATGACCGCCCCGGAGGGCGTGCGGCCGGTGCGGCATGATGGGGCTCATGGGATCCGAGGGGGACGACTTCCGTGTGATCGCGGGCCGTTACCGCCTACTGGCGCGGATCGGGCGCGGCGGAATGGGCGTCGTATGGCGGGCGAGCGACGAGTTGCTGGGCCGTCAGGTGGCGGTCAAGGAGCTGGCCCCGGACGACTCCCTCACGGACGACGAGGCCCGTCGCCGCCGGGAGCGCACCTTCCGTGAGGCACGGGCGGTGGCGCAGCTGCGGCACCCGCACATCATCGTCGTGCACGACGTGGTCGAGCAGGACGAACGGCCGTACCTCGTCATGGAGCTGATCGACGGCGGCTCGCTCGCCGACCGCATCGCCACCGGCGGGCCGGTCGACGCCGCCGAGGCGGCCCGGATCGCCATCGACCTGCTGAGCGCGCTGCGCACCGCGCACGCGGCCGGGGTGCTGCACCGGGACATCAAACCGGCGAACGTGCTGATCGAGTCCGACACCGGCCGGGTCGTGCTCACCGACTTCGGCATCGCACAGGTCGCGGGTGCCACCACGCTCACCGAGACCGGCTCCTTCGTCGGCTCGCCCGAGTACACCTCCCCGGAACGGATGTCCGGCGTCCGTACCGGGCCGGAGTCCGACCTGTGGTCGGTGGGTGCGCTGCTGTGCACGGCGCTCAGCGGCGAGTCGCCGTTCCGGCGCGACTCGCTCGGCGGCATCCTGCACGCCGTCGTCGCCGCCGACATCAGGCCACCCGCCCAGGCCGAGCCGTTGCTGCCCGTCGTACTCGGCCTGCTGGAGCGCGACCCCGACCGCCGGCTGGGCGCGGCGGAAGCCGAGCAGATGCTGCGGACGTACCTGGAGACGGGCCGCACCCCGGCCGCGCCGGGCGGCACACCGGGCTCGGCCCGCACGCCCCGGACCGGGGACACGAGGGGTCGTACACCCCGGACCGGTGACACGAGAGGCCGTACATCCGAGACCGGTGGCTCCAGAAGCCGTACGCCCCGGCTCGGTGACTCCAGAAGCCGTGCGCCCGTGACCCCCTACACGCCCACCGAGCACGACGTGCCGCGCGGGCCGCTCACCCCGCCCGCGCCCACCGCCGAACAGCCCCCGGCCGCACGCCAGTCCGCGCGCGGAGTGCTGGTCGCCGCGCTGCTCGTGGCCGCGGTGGCCGGCGCGGGCGTCTCGGCGACGGCGCTGCTGCTGAACCAGGACGGCGACGGAGGAGGCGGCACCCCGAGCGGTACGGCGACCAGCCCGACGGCGCCCACCGGCAACTCCCGTTCCACCGGCAACTCCCCGTCCACCGGCGCCCCGAAGTCCCCGACACCCACCGCGAGCAGCGCACCGGCGACCGCCACCACGCACACCGCACCCTCCGGCTACCGCACCGCCCGGGACCCGGCCGGCTTCTCCCTCGCCGTGCCGGAGGACTTCACCCGCGAACGCCAGGGCGAGCGGGTCTTCTACCTCTCCCCGGGACAGACCTTCCGCCTCGGCATCAAGGTCGCCGCGCCCGAACCCGGCGGCCCCACCGCAGTGATGAACCGGTCGGCGGCCGACGGGCCCAGCACCAACCCCGGTTACCACGACGGCCGGGTCACCACGACCACGCACGCCGGACACCCCGCCGCGCTCTGGGAGTTCACCTGGAACGGCTTCAGCGCGGCGGAGGGTGCGCGCCACACCTACGACGTGTGCTGGGAGGAGGGCGGCCGGATGTACGACGTGTGGGTGTCGGCGCCGGTCGGGCAGGTCAAGGAGGCCCGGGAGTACTTCGACGTGGCCGTGGACACCTTCTCGGTCACGGGTTCGTGACCGGTTCGCGTTCCTTGTGGCTGGGACGCTCATGGCGCGATATGGATGAACCATGAGCAGTGACGGGGGAGCCGGCCGCACGGCCGACGACACGACGAGTTTTGTTCTGCAACCACCGAGCCCGAACCCGGGTCCTCGGCCTCCGGTGGTGCCCGACCAGGGCGCCGGGCGGCTGATCGCCGGGCGGTACCGGCTGCTTGCCAAGCTCGGGCACGGTGGGATGGGCACCGTGTGGCGGGCCAAGGACGAGATGGTGGACCGCGAGGTCGCCGTCAAGGAGCCGAGGATCCCGGAGCACCTTCCGGAGCGGGAACGCGCCAACGCCTTCGAGCGAATGCGCCGCGAGGCGCGCGCGGCGGCCCGGCTCGACCACCCCGCGGTGGTCGACGTGTACGACGTCGCGGTCGTCGACGACCGCCCGTGGATCGTGATGGAGCTGGTGCGCGGGCGTTCGCTGGGCGACGCGCTCCAGGAGGGCACGCTGGACGCGCGCGAGGCGGCCCGGACCGGTCTGCAGGTGCTCGGCGCGCTGGAGGCCGCGCACGCGGCGGGCGTCCTGCACCGGGACGTGAAACCGGACAACGTGCTGTTGGGCCGGTACGACCGGGTCGTCCTCACGGACTTCGGCATCGCGCAGATCGAGGGCGAAACGAACCTGACCGACACCGGCGGCTTCGTCGGCTCGCCCGAGTACATCGCGCCGGAACGGGTGCTGGGGCAGCGCCCCGGCCCGGCGAGCGACCTGTGGTCCCTGGGCGTGGTCCTCTACACGGCCACCGAGGGCGTCTCCCCGTTCCGCCGCAGCAACACCCCGGCCACCCTGCAGTCCGTCCTCAACGCCGCCCCGGCCGCGCCCGCCACCGCGCGGGGCCCGCTGGCCGAGGCCATCAACGGCCTGCTCCAGAAGGACCCCGCGCGCCGTCCGACGGCGGCGCAGGTCCGCGCCCTGCTGGAGGCGGCCGCCGACCCGCCGGCGCCGGAACCCACCCAGCAGGTCCGGGTCACCGAGCCCGCCGCCCGCTCCGCGCGGCCGGGCCGGAAGGTCTGGCTGGGCGTCGGCGCCGCCGTGGTCGCGGCCGCGACGGCCGGATACCTCGTCCTCGCCGACCCCTTCGCCGGCCCGCTCCCGGACGGCTGGACGAAGCGGGCGGCCCCCAGGCTGGGGGCCACCCTCGCCGTCCCCGCGACCTACCAGGTGGGCCGCCCGGACAAGAACGCCACCGACAAGAGCTGGGTGTCGTACACGGACTGGAGCGGCGGCATCTCGGTCGTCCTGGATCTGACCAGGAAGTCGGAGGACTCCGGCGACCAGATCAAGAGCAACGCCGTGGCCCAGATGTGGGCCGACGACGAGAAGTTCAAGAACGAGGGCGACTACGACCTCCACATGGCCAAGGGCGCGAGGACCCACCCGGGCGAGAACACCAAGTACCGCGGCAGGCAGGCCGCCACGAACACCGTCGCCTACACGACCGACGACAGCGCGAACCCGCTCCCGCGGGAGATCCAGATCTTCTACTACCGCACCAAGTCCGGCGACCTGTACCGGCTCACCATCGGCTACCCGGGCAAGGGCGACTTCACCGCCCGGGGCCGGGAGGTGGCGAAGGCGGCGATCGCGAACCTGGACCTCACGACGCCGTGAGGGCGGGCTCCGCGGCCCGGACCCGCTCCCGGTACCGCCCCGGCGTGGTCCCGAACTCCCGGCTGAACGCGTGCGAGAGGGCGTACGGGCTGCCGTAGCCGGTCTCCCGGGCCACCGTCGCCAGGGGCACGTCCGAGTCGCGCAGCCGGGTCGCCGCCATGGTCAGGCGCCACCAGGTGAGGTACGCCATCGGGGGGCGGCCGACCAGGGAGGTGAAGCGGCGGGACAGGGTGGCGCGGGAGACGCCCGCCTCCGCGGCCAGCCGGTCGGCCGTCCAGGGAGCAGCCGGATCGGAGTGCAGGGCCCGCAGCGCGGCCGTCGTCACCGGGTCGTTCAGCACCGCCGGCCACGCGCCCGTCTCCGCCCCGGCCATCCAGGCGCGGACCATGTAGATCAGCAGAAGGTCCAGCAGGCTCGGCAGGGCCAGGCAGGAGCCCGGCCGGCGCTCGTCCAGCTCCCGCGCCAACAGGTCGACGGCGGTGCGCAGTTCGGGATGGTCGCCGACCCGGTGCGGCAGGTGCACCACCTGCGGCAGCTCCGCCAGCAGCGGGTGCGTGCGACTGCGGTCGAGACGGTACTTGCCGCACAGCAGCTCGACGCCGGTGCCGGACCCGGGAAGCCGTACGTCCGTGTCCCGCACCTCCTCGAACGGCACCGCCCGCCGCACCTCGGCGGCTCCCGCCGCCCGGTCCGCCAGCACGTGTCCCGCCCCGTGCGGCAGCAGCACCACGTCCCCCGTGCCCAGGGACACCGGGTCGCCGCCCCCGTCCGGCACGAGCCGGCACGCGCCGCTCAGGACGACATGGAAGCCCGCCCCCTCGTACGGCGCGAGCCGGACGCTCCAGCTGCCGCGCACCCGCAGCCGGTTCGAGGACGGCCGGCCCGCCCGGACCGCCGAGATCGCATCGCTCACCACATCCATGAGACAACAGCGTATGAGACAACGGCGTATTCGACAGAGCCGAATGAGCATTGGGACGTTCAGTCCGGGCTCATAGGGTCATCGGTATGGCTGATGACAATGTGCAGAGCTTCAGGGTCGGCGACGTCGAGGTGCTCCGTATCGTCGAGTGGCGGGGGCCGTACGTGCCCGCCGGAGCCCTCGTCCCGGACTGCGGCCCCGAGGTGTGGAGCGCCCACGAGGAGGAACTCGTCCCCGACCACCGGGAGCCCGGTGGCGACCGTGCCGTGGTGGCGCTCCAGACCTGGGTGGTGCGCTCCGGCGGGCGCACGGTGCTGGTCGACACCGGCGTCGGCAACGGCCGTGAGCGTCCCGGCAACCCGCTCTTCCACCAACGGCAGGGGGACTTCCTGGACCGCCTGGAGCGGGCCGGGGTCCGCCCGCAGGACGTCGACGTCGTCGTCAACACACATCTGCACGGCGACCATGTCGGCTGGAACACCCGCGACGCCGACGGCGTGTGGGTACCGTCCTTCCCCGGCGCCCGGTACCTCCTGCCGGCCGCCGACGACCACCACTTCGGGCCCGAGGGCGGCTACGGAGGCGGGGTGCGCGTGGACGACCGGCTCGTCTACGAGGACAGCGTCGCGCCCGTGCACCGGGCCGGGCAGTCCGTGGTGTGGGACGGCGAGTACCGCATCGACGAGCATCTGGTCCTGGAGGCCGCCCCCGGCCACACCCCGGGATCCTCCGTGCTGCGCCTCGCCTCGCGCGGCGAGCGGGCCGTGTTCGTCGGCGACCTGCTGCACAGTCCGGTGCAGATCCTGCACCCCGAGTGCAGCAGCTGCTTCTGCCTCGACCCGCGGCAGGCGGCCGCGACCCGGCTCCGGGTGCTCGAACGCGCGGCCGACGAGGGGGCGTTGGTCGTCCCCGCGCACTTCGGTGGCGCCGGTGCCGTCGAAGTCCGCAAGGAGAAAGGGGAGTTCACCCTGAACCGGTGGGCTGCCTGACCGCCCGCTTCGACAAGGGCGTGGTGCGCACGGTACTCATGTGACATGACTGGAGACGGCGAACGCTCGCCCGACGGACAGCTGATCGGTGGGCGCTACCGGCTCCTGGAGCGCCTCGGCGCCGGTCCGTCCGGGACCGTCTGGCGGGCGCGGGACGAGCAGGACCAGCGGGACGTCGCCGTCAAGGAGCCCGTCCTGCCCGGGGATCCGGCCGACGGCGAGGAGAGCCGGCGGATCGCGCACCGCCTCCACACGGAGGCGCGCGCCGCCGCCCGGGTACGGCATCCCTCGGCCGTCACCCTGTACGACGTCGTCACCGAGGACGGACTCCCCTGGATCGTCATGGAGTTGGTCCACGGGGAGTCGCTGCGGGAGGTCGTCGGGCGCGCGCCGCTGGAGCCCGCCGAGGCCGCCCGGGTCGGGCTCGCCGTCCTCGGGGCGCTCCGGGCCGCGCATGCCGTAGGGATCGTGCACCGTGACCTCAAGCCCGCCAACGTCCTGATCGAGTCCGGCACCGGACGGGTCGTCGTCACGGACTTCGGGATCGGGGACGGGCACGCCGGAGAAGGGCCCGCCGAGTTCGTCGCGCCGGAGCGGGCGTCGGGGCGCGGTGCCGGCCCCGCCTCCGACCTGTGGTCCCTCGGGGCGCTGCTCGCCGCCGCCGTCGAGGGCGGGGACGCCGGCCCGCTCGGCCCCCTGCTGACCCGGCTGCACGCACCGGAGCCGGAGGCGCGGCCGGGTGCGGAGGAGGTCGCGGCGGTGCTGGAGGCGGCGCTGGAGGCGTGCGGGGGCGTGCTGCCCCTGGCGGAGACGACACCCGAGCCCGAGCCGGAACCCCGGCCTGAGCAGGAAGCCCGACCCGAACCGGAACCCCGGCCCGCGCGTCCCGCCCCGGTCCCCGTGTCACCTACCTCCACCCCCACCCCCACCGCTACCTCCACCCCGGACCCCCGCCGCCGCACCCCCCTCGCCGCCCTCGGTCTCCTCCTCGCGAAAAAACCCGGAGCCGAGTGATCGTCACCCCGACAACGCCCTGATCAGCACATTTGCTGCCAGTGATCACTGGCGTTGTGTGTGCACTCCGTGAATCCCCGTTACCGACGGGTACCCAAAGCCTTCGCCTCGGCATACCCTGCGCGTCATGACGGACTCGCAGGCCCCGGACATCACCGGTACCAACCCCCTCGCGCCCGCCCCCGAGGGCGCCCGCACCGCCGCCGACGTGGTCACCCCCGAACTGGTGGCCCAGCTGACCAAGGGCGTCGTCGGCTCGGGCCGTACCGCCAACCACACGCCGTTCACCGGCGAGAAGCTGGCCGACCTGCCCGAGTCCACCCCCGAGGACGTGCTCAAGGCCTTCGAGGCCGCCCGTGCCGCACAGGCGGTGTGGGAGAGGACGCCGGTACGGCAGCGGGCCGCCGTGCTGCTCCGCTTCCACGACCTGGTGCTCGAACGGCAGGCAGAGGTCCTCGACCTCATCCAGCTGGAGACCGGCAAGGCCCGCCTGCACGCGCACGAGGAGGTCCAGGCCGTCGCGGTGGCCGCCCGCCACTACGGCCGCAAGGCCCCCGCCTACCTGCGGCCCAAGCGGCACGCGGGCGCCATGCCGACCCTGACGAAGGTCACCGAACTCCGTCACCCGCGCGGCGTCGTCGGTCAGATCGCCCCCTGGAACTACCCCCTGGAGCTGTCGGTCGGCGACGCGCTGCCCGCCTTCGTCGCCGGCAACGCGGTCGTGATGAAGCCGGACACCGAGACCTGCCTCACCGCGCTCTGGGCGCGTGACCTGCTCATCGAGGCCGGACTGCCCGCCGACGTCTTCCAGGTCGTGCTCGGCGAGGGCCCGGTCGTCGGCCCGGAAGTCGTCCGGCACGCCGACTACGTCTCCTTCACCGGCTCCACCCGCACAGGGCGCGAGGTCGCGCAAGGTGCGGCGGCCCGCCTGGTCGGCGTCTCCCTCGAACTCGGCGGCAAGAACGCCATGCTGGTGCTCGACGACGCCGACATCGAGAAGGCCGCCGCCGGCGCCGTACGCGCCTGCTTCTCCTCCGCCGGTCAACTCTGCATCTCCATCGAGCGGCTGTACGTCCACGAGTCCGTCGCCGACGCCTTCCTGGAGCGCTTCGCCGCCCGCACCAGGGGCATGCGGCTCGGCAACTCCCTCGCCTACGGAGCCGACATGGGCTCGCTGGTCGGGGAACGGCAGCTGAAGACCGTCGAACGGCACGTGGAGGAGGCCGTCGCCAAGGGCGCGAAGCTGGTCGCGGGCGGTGCGGCCCGCCCGGACATCGGCCCGTACTTCTTCGAGCCGACCATCCTCGACGGCGTCGAGGACTCCATGTCCGTGTGCGAGGAGGAGACCTTCGGGCCGGTCGTGTCGATCTACCGCTTCAAGACCGACGACGAGGCGGTCGAGCGCGCCAACTCCACGCCGTACGGCCTGAACGCGTCCGTGTGGACCAGGAGCGCCCGCCGCGGCCAGGACATCGCCTCCCGGCTGCGCACCGGCACCGTCAACGTCAACGACGGCTACGCACCCGCCTACGGCAGCGTCCAGTCCCCGATGGGCGGCATGAAGGACTCCGGTCTCGGCCGCCGTCACGGCTCCGAGGGCATCCTCAAGTACACCGAGGCCCAGACGGTGGCCGAGCAGCGGCTGCTGCCGATGGCGCCGTCGCTGGGGATGGACGACGAGAAGTACGCGGCGTTCATGAGCCGCAGCCTCCGCCTCATGAAGGCGTTCCGCTTCCGCTAGAGCAAGACAACCCGTTCTCGACGAGGAGAGCACGTGTCGCAGGAGAAGTCTGTCCAGACCCGGGACGAGGACGGGTACGACTACGACGTCATCGTCGTGGGTTCGGGGTTCGGCGGCTCGGTGACCGCCCTGCGCCTGACGGAGAAGGGCTACAAGGTGGGCGTCCTGGAGGCCGGCCGCCGCTTCGCCCGCGACACCCTCCCGAAGAACTCCTGGGACCTGAAGAACTACCTGTGGGCCCCCAAGTTGGGCATGTACGGCATCCAGCGCATCCACCTGCTGGGCAACGTGATGGTGCTGGCGGGCGCCGGGGTGGGCGGCGGCTCGCTCAACTACGCCAACACCCTCTACGTACCGCCGAAGGCCTTCTTCGACGACCCGCAGTGGAAGGACATCACCGACTGGCAGGAGGAGCTGAAGCCGTACTACGACCAGGCGCAGCGCATGCTCGGCGTCCGGCTCAACCCCACCATGACCCCCTCCGACGTGCATCTGAAGGCGGCGGCACAGCGGATGGGCGTCGGCGACACCTTCCACATGGCGCCGGTCGGCGTGTTCTTCGGTGACGGCAAGGACTCCGACGGGACGGCGAAGGCGCGGCCGGGCGGGCAGGTCGACGACCCGTACTTCGGCGGGGCCGGCCCGTCCCGCAAGGCCTGCACCGAGTGCGGCGAGTGCATGACCGGCTGCCGGCACGGCGCGAAGAACACCCTGAACGAGAACTACCTGTACCTCGCCGAGAAGGCGGGCGCGGTGGTCCACCCCATGACGACGGTCGTGTCCGTCACCGACGACTCGCGGGGCGGCTACGCGGTGGCAACGCTGCCGACGAACCAGAAGAAGAAGGGCAGGGGCCGGCTCTTCACCGCGCGGCGGGTCGTGATCGCGGCCGGTACCTACGGCACCCAGACCCTGCTGCACCGCATGAAGTCCGGCGGCCAGCTGCCCTATCTCTCCGCCCGGCTCGGCGACCTGACCCGCACCAACTCCGAGGCGCTGGTCGGCGCACAGACGGACAACCGCCGCTACCGCAGGGCGACCGGAGAGGCGAGGGCCGACTTCACCCGCGGGGTCGCCATCACGTCCTCCATCCACCCCGACGAGAACACCCACATCGAGCCCGTCCGCTACGGCAAGGGCTCCAACTCGATGGGCGGCCTGTCGATCCTCCAGGTCCCCTACGCCGAGGGCTCCTCGCGCGTCCTGGCCTGGCTGGCCAACGCGGCCCGCCACCCCGTGCTGGTCGCCCGCTCCCTGTCCAACCGGCGCTGGTCGGAGCGGACCATCATCGGCCTGGTGATGCAGTCCCTGGACAACTCGCTGACGACGTACCTGAAGCCGGACGGCGTCGGCAAGGGCCTGCTCACCGCCCGGCAGGGCCACGGCGCGCCGAACCCCAAGCAGATCAAGGCCGCCTCGGAGGCAGCTTCGGCTCTCGCCACCGAGATCAACGGCTTCGCGGGCAGCAACGTCGGCGAGCTGATGGGCACCCCGCTGACCGCGCACTTCCTGGGCGGCTGCCCCATCGGCGCCTCCCCCGAGACGGGCGTGATCGACCCGTACCACCGGCTGTACGGCCACCCCGGCATCTCGGTCGTGGACGGCGCGGCGGTCTCGGCGAACCTGGGCGTCAACCCGTCGCTGACGATCACCGCGCAGGCCGAGCGGGCCATGTCGTACTGGCCGAACAAGGGCGAGGAGGATCCGCGTCCGGCGCAGGGAGCGGTGTACGAACGCCTGAAGCCGGTGGAGCCGCGCACCCCGGCGGTCCCGGCGGACGCGTTCGGCGCGCTGAAGCTGCCGTTCCTGGGGATCCCGGCGGTGCCGCCGAAGAAGTAGCCGGTGCGACCGGAAGAGCACCGAGGGACCTGCATCCCCCTCCGAACGCAGGTCCCTCGCTCTTACCGTCTTCTTGATCCGGCAGCAGGTTTGATCAGCGAGGGGCCTGAACGGTTGCGCTGCCTCACGCGATTTTTATGTGACGTGAGTCACGCGTGAGGGGCGTGTGGTGGGCGTGTGTCGGGGATGGCGAAAGGGCCCCGCGGGCTTGAGCCGCGGGGCCCTCTTTCGTCAGCACCGACGTCAGGGCGGCGCCGGTGCCTGGGAGCGGCGCCGGGGGGTTGCGCCGCCTCTCCTGTGGTCTCGACCCCGGGCGGACAGGCGGGGATGGGCAATGCCGTTGTCTGCGAGGGGACTTGGGGGCTTTCTACGCATCGTGCTGGATGAGCGAGGCATCCGCAACCGTTTGACCCGGCACTGGTGCATATTTGCAATTTTCCGCCGGTCGGCCCCGGGCGTCCCCGGAGCCGGCCGTTCTCTTGGGTGACCGGGCTGCTGTCCCCTGCCGTCCGGTCACTTCTCTGGAGCGAGGTCCCACGGCGCACGGCACGACCCGTACGCCTCATCGCTCCAGCGAGCCACGCGTGGTTCTGTCGGGCCCGCCCCTGGCTGGCACGGACACCGGGATCAACGAAGCGGTCGGCGGGCCGGTCACGCGCCGTACGGGTGAGAGCGGGACCGAACTCAGATGCGACCCCGGCACAGCTCCAGCAGCGTCATCGCGAGGCTGGTGCCCGGCTTGCCGAGGGCCTCGCGGTAGCGGCCGAGGATCTCCATCTCGCGGGAGAGGTTCACCCGCCGGCCGCCGGAGGCGATGCGGGTCTGCTGGACGACGGTGGACACGGCCATCCGCTCCTGGATGAGCCCGATGATCCGGTCGTCGAGCGCGTCGATGCGCTCGCGGGCGTCTGCGATGGTCTGGTCCGGACTGGTCGTGGCCGCGGTGCTCATGCTGGGGGCTCCTGGTGAGGTGACTGGTGGATGCCCCGGAACGACAGAACCCGGAAAACGACAGGCGCCCCGGGCCTTGTCGGCCCGGGGCGCCCTGGGAAGTCGCTTGGCGTCAGCTCAAGCAGCACGACCATGGCAGCCGGCGGGCCGGGTGCCATAGGTAAAGAAGCGGGTCGTCTGCGTGAGCATGGGGCCAGTATGCCACGGCACTCTTTCGACCGGCCGAGTCGGGTGGTGGGTGGGCATAGGCCGGGGGTCTGGGGGCGGAGCCCCCAGGAGGACGGCGATGGGTCCCGCGCCCACCCCGTTAGAATCGGTAGCAAAGACCCCCGCCCAACCGCCGGAAGGCACCCCGTGTCATCAGCGACTCCCGCTGCCGCCACCCCCGACACCGTCCTGGTCGTCGACTTCGGCGCGCAGTACGCCCAGCTCATCGCCCGCCGTGTCCGCGAGGCGCGGGTCTACAGCGAGATCGTGCCGAGCACCATGCCGGTCCAGGAGATGCTCGCCAAGAAGCCCGCGGCGATCATCCTCTCCGGCGGCCCCTCGTCCGTGTACGAGGAGGGCGCCCCCCGCCTCGGCCGCGAGCTCTTCGAGGCCGGCGTCCCCGTCTTCGGCATGTGCTACGGCTTCCAGCTCATGGCAGAGGTCCTCGGCGGCACCGTCGACAACACCGGCGCCCGCGAGTACGGCCGTACCGACCTGCACGTCTCCCGCACGTCCTCCACCCTCTTCGAGGGCACCCCGGCCGAGCAGCACGTGTGGATGTCGCACGGCGACGCCTGCTCCGCCGCCCCCGAGGGCTTCACCGTGACCGCGTCCACGGACGTCGTTCCGGTCGCCGCCTTCGAGAACGACGAGAAGAAGCTCTACGGCGTCCAGTACCACCCCGAGGTCATGCACTCCACGCACGGCCAGCAGGTGCTGGAGCACTTCCTGTACCGCGGCGCGGGTCTGACTCCGTCCTGGACCACGGGCAACGTGATCGAGGAGCAGGTCGCCGCGATCCGCGAGCAGGTCGGAGACAAGCGCGCGATCTGCGGTCTGTCCGGCGGCGTGGACTCCGCCGTCGCCGCCGCCCTCGTCGCCCGCGCCATCGGTGACCAGCTGACCTGCGTGTACGTCGACCACGGTCTGATGCGCAAGGGCGAGACCGAGCAGGTCGAGAAGGACTTCGTGGCCGCGACCGGCGTCAAGCTGGTCGTCGTCGACGCCGAGGAGCGCTTCCTCAACGCGCTCGCCGGGGTCTCGGACCCCGAGGAGAAGCGGAAGATCATCGGCCGCGAGTTCATCCGCGTCTTCGAGCAGGCGCAGGCCGAGATCATCGCCGACGAGGGCCCGGCCGTGGAGTTCCTGGTCCAGGGCACCCTGTACCCGGACGTGGTCGAGTCCGGCGGCGGCACCGGCACCGCCAACATCAAGTCGCACCACAACGTCGGCGGCCTCCCCGAGGACCTGGAGTTCAAGCTCATCGAGCCGCTCCGCAAGCTCTTCAAGGACGAGGTCCGGATGGTCGGCCAGGAGCTGGGCCTGCCGGAGGAGATCGTCCAGCGCCAGCCCTTCCCGGGCCCCGGCCTCGGCATCCGGATCGTCGGCGAGGTCACCAAGGAGCGCCTGGACCTGCTCCGGGACGCCGACGCCATCGCCCGCGAGGAGCTGACCGCGGCCGGCCTGGACCGGGACATCTGGCAGTGCCCGGTGGTCCTGCTCGCGGACGTCCGCTCGGTCGGCGTCCAGGGCGACGGCCGCACCTACGGCCACCCGATCGTCCTGCGCCCGGTCTCCTCCGAGGACGCCATGACCGCCGACTGGTCGCGTCTGCCGTACGACGTCCTCGCCCGCATCTCGACCCGGATCACCAACGAGGTCCGGGACGTCAACCGGGTCGTCCTCGACGTGACGTCGAAGCCGCCGGGCACCATCGAGTGGGAGTAGTCCCCCTCCTGAGGATCACGTCCGCTTGAGAGCGCGCACCGGCTCTCCGGGCTTCCAGACCTGGGTGACCAGGTACTTCTCGTCCTCGACGTAGGTCCGTACGACCTCCGTCAGCTCGGTGCGGAAGAGGTGGAACGGCTGCGGCGGTTCCACCTCTTCGACGTATGCCGCCTTGGCCGCGCCGTCCACGACCTCGAACGCCCGGCCGCTGATCCGGATGTCCCCGCCGCCCATGCCGGTGCCGTCGCCCGGATTCGCCTGGAGCGCGAAGCGTGGGTCGCGCAGCAGGTCGAGGGCCTTCAGGGAGCGCGGCATCATGCCGAGCCACAGCTCTCCGCCCAGGAAGCGGACCTCCAGGCCGGACGTGCGGGGGGACCCGTCCCTGCGCAGGGACGCGAGGACGTGGTGCCGGTAGGCGCCGAAGCGCTCCTCGGTGATCTTCGACAGTTCGGGTGCGGCGGTGGTGAAGGCTGCCCAGTTCATACGTGCCAGTCTCACCGGCAAACCGGACATCCTCTGTCGGGTATTCGCTGCGTACGTCATCTTTACAAAACAGCTCTGCCCTTTTGCGCTGACCGGCGGTAACTTCCGGCCCGTACAGCACTCCCCACGCTGGAGGACCTATGCACGGGCCCACCCCGCCCCTGCCGCTGCCCACCGACCAGCTGCAGTTCGCCATGCCGCCGATGCACGACTCGGTCGAGGACGAGCGCCGGCACCGCAAGGAGCGGCTCGCGGGCGCCTTGCGGATCTTCGGGCGCGCCGGATTCGAGGACGGGGTGTCGGGCCACATCACCGCGCGCGACCCCGAGTTCAGCGACTGCTTCTGGGTCAACCCGTTCGGGATGCCGTTCAAGCACGTCACCGTCAGCGATCTCGTCCTCGCCAACCAGGACGGACAGGTCGTCGAGGGCCGCTACCACGTCAACCAGGCCGCGTTCACCGTGCACGCCCAGGTCCACGCCGCCCGCCCCGACGTCGTCGCCGTCGCCCACTGCCACTCCGTGCACGGCCGGGCCGTCGCCGCGCTCGGCGACCTGATCGACCCGATCACCCAGGAGAGCTGCGCCTTCTACGAGGACGTGGCGCTCTACGACGCCTACACCGGCGTCACCGTCGACGCCGACGAAGGCCGCCGTATCGCCACGGCCCTCGGCTCCCGCAAGGCGCTCGTGCTGCGCAACCACGGGCTGCTGACCGTCGGGGACTCGGTGGACGCGGCGGCCTGGTGGTTCATGTCGCTGGAGCGGTCCTGCCAGGTCCAGCTGATGGCGAAGGCGGCCGGCCGGCCCGTCCTGATCGACCACAAGCAGGCCGTGGCCACCCGCGAACAGCTCGGCGGCGACCTGGTGGGCTGGATCAACTACCAGCCGCTGTGGCAGGACATCAGCCGCAGCGAACCGGATCTGCTCAGCTAGAAGCCCCGCAGGATGGTGGCCTTCGTCTGCGCGAACTCCTCGTCCGTGAGCACCCCGTCGCGGTGCAGCTCGCCCAGCTCTCGCAGCCGGCGCAGCAGTACGTCGTGGTGGTCGGGCTGCGCCGGTACGGTGGCCGGCGGCCGGTCCCGGTCCGTGGACGCGCCGCCGGTGCGGGTGGAGGGATGCGGCAGCCGGGCGGTGACGGCCGCCGCGACCAGCGCGGTCAGCAGGTCGCGCCGGACACTGCCCCACAGGTCGAGGGTGTAGGGGTCCCGCTCGGGCGGCAGCTTGGAGAACGCCGTCTCCCGGGTCACGAACCTGAGGAAGCCGTCCTCGTAGCCGGAGTTGGGCAGCCACTCGACCTGGACCAGGTCGCCGAGGCCGATGATCCGCGGGCCGGTCGCGCGCTTGACCCGGTCGGAGGTGTCGGCCCAGTCGATGCGCACCTGCGTGCCGTCGAAGCAGACCGTGCCGTCGGAGGAGCGCACCGAGACCGGTACCGGCGGCCCCGGCAGGAGGTAGGCCGCCGTGGGCTCCTTGGGGACCTGGTCGAGCAGCAGTGCGTGCCGGATCTCCTCGGCGACGAACTCGGCGACCCCGCCGCGGTCCGCGTCCACGGCCAGCCGGTAGGGGTCGGCCGCCTCCGGGAGTCGCCCGCCCGTGGCCTGCAGCAGCGGGTCGGCGCCCTCGCGCAGCCGCATCCGCAGCAGGCCCCGCTTGCGCTGGGGTTCGTAACCGACGCCCGACACCGCTTCCAGCGGCACGGCGATCTCCCCGTACGTCTGCCGGAACAGCGGTACGGAACGGTGGAGTCCGGGGGTGATCCGGATCGTGCTGCCGTCGAACGCCCAGGTGCCGTCCCGCTGGATGATCTCGGCCATGGGGAGATTCTCGCAGCTGGGTCAACACAGCGGCCCGAACTTCACCCTCCGGGACCCGGACACAGGGGCCGGAACGGCCCTGCGTAGGGCACAATTCGCTCTCGACACAGGGGAGTTGCACGGCGGCGGGACGGCCCGCAGAGGGGGTCGTCGGCCGTGTGTCGGGCCGAGGGGAAGGCGGGCGTCGGGCGTGGCGGTGCAGGAGGCGAGGCAGGGCGCGGCAACGGGTGCCGAAGGGGCGCACGGAGGCGGCTGCGCCTGCGGGGACTGTCCGCACGGGGCCCGCGAGGGGCATCGGCGGGCCGTCGCCGCGTTCCTGCGCGCCCGTGACGAGTTCGCGGCCGGGCAGGGCCTGCCGGCGGGCGTGGCGCACTCGGCGTCCGCCTCCCGCCAGTGGGTCTCCGCGGAGCTGACCGAGCAGGCGGAGGCCGTCGCCGAACGGGGCCGGGCGGAGGGCGAGGCCTGGCTCGCCCGGCTGTGGCTGCGCACGGCGTGCGCGGTGTGGGGCGCGGTCGTCGCCCTGCTGCTCGCCGAGTCGCTCACCGCGGTCGGCGCGGACTGGACCGGCGCCCGTACGGCCGCACTGCTCGCCGCGCTCGTCGTCGCGGCGGCCCTCACCGCCGCCTCCTGGTTCCACCGGGCACGCGGCGGAGTCCTGGCCCCCGTCATCGGTGAGGACAACCGGATGTCCACCTCCCGTACGGTGGCCGCCTGCTGGGTGCTGTTCGTCGTCTACGCGGTGCTGCTGCTGGCGGGCCGCCTGGCCGCCGCCTCCGACCACGCCGGACGCGACGCGCTGCTCTCCGGCCTCGACCTCGCGCGCGGGGCGGGCGTGGTGACCGTCCTCGCCGTGGTGTGCGGCATCGCCGTGCTGGTCCGCCGGGTGGTCGGCCTGCGCATCCTCGGCCTGCGGCTGCAGAAGGTGCCGGCCCACCGGCCGCGCGCCGCCGACCTGCTGACCGACGACTCCGGCCGGGGCGCCTTCGCCGACATCCAGTACGTCGTCATCAGCGCCGTCGCCCTGACCTTCGCCGCGGTACGGCTGGCCCGCCGCCCCGACCAACTGCCCGACCTGCCCTGGGGCCTCGCCGTCGTCGTGCTGATCTCGGCCGCGACCTACCTGGCCGGCAAGTACGCCGAGGGCGGCCGCCCGGTGATCCTCTCCGTGGTCCGCGCCCGTGAGCCCGGTGACCTGGACGGACCGATCCGCACCGGCGACGACATCGAGATCCGCGGCACCGGCTTCGTCCCGCACGGCGCCCGCAGCGCCGACCGCCTCTCCCGCATGGTCGTGCGCATCGGCGCGGTCGACGTCCGCGTCCCCCTGGTGCCCGTCACCGGCGGCTTCCGCAACCCCACGGACACCGTCCTGACCGTCCCGGTCCCGGTCGAGGTGGAGCCCGGCTCGGTGGAGGTACAGGTGGTCACGGCGGCCGGAGTGGCGACCAACCGGTGCATAGTCCAGGTGACGGAGTAAGGGCAGGGGAGCGGTGCGCGAAGGCCGTGCGGCAGATCCTGGCCTGGATCTGAACTCGGCCGGCCGTCCCGAGTACGGGGATCCGAAATCCGGAAAAACGTCCAGGAGAGGATTGAACCGTTCCCGTTTGTCATACGTATGGTCGAGAGAGAGGTCGGCACGGCGGGTGAGAGGCGGCTAACGGCGATGACTCACGGCATGCGGACGGACACGGAGACGTCCTACCTGAACCGCGGCGGCGACTGGCGGGACACGGCCACCCGCTACGCCCTCCTTCCGCTCCGGATCTTCCTCGGGGTGACCTTCATCTACGCCGGCCTGGACAAGCTCACCGACAGCGCGTTCCTGAAGTCCGGCGGTGCCGGTTCCATCGGCGACACGATGCGCGCCGCACGCGACTCCGCGGCCATCCCCGCCCTGATCGACATGGCCCTGAAGAACCCGGTCGGCTTCGGTTACGCCATCGCCCTCGGTGAGCTGGCCGTCGGCATCGGCACCCTGCTCGGCCTGCTCGGTCGGCTGGCCGCCCTCGGCGGCGCGCTGATCTCGCTCAGCCTGTGGCTGACCGTCAGCTGGGCCACGACGCCCTACTACTACGGCAACGACCTCGCCTACCTGATGGCCTGGCTGCCCCTCGTCCTCGCCGGAGCGCCCTACCTCTCCCTGGACGCGGCCTGGCGCTCCCGCCGACGGCAACGGACGGGCGGCTACCGCTAGGGCCTGTCTGACAATTCCCGCCTGCCCCGCGGCGCCTGGCACGCACTCCCCCACTGCCTCAAGGGCGTGGGGGGACCCCCAGCCGCGTTGCCGAACCGCCCGCGTGGCTCCGCCACGAGGACGCTTCGGCGCCTTGCGATCGCACGCACCAGACGCCGCGGGGCCCGCCCTTCTGGCGGACGACGGGAATTGTCAGACAGGCCCTAGGCCCCGCGGCCGTTTTCGGTGCCGCGCCGTCTGCGTATGCCCCGGGTCACCGCCGCTGTGACACCGGCCAGGACGAGGCCCCCCGCCACCAGCGGGACGGCCATCAACGGGGGCGTGTGCCACAGGCCGGCCGCGTCACCGGCGTAGACGGCGCCGGCGGCGGTGAGGAAGAGGCCGGCGACCAGCTTCCCGGGCTGGAACTCATGACGCAGCACGGCTGACCTCCACCTCTCCGACGCCCACCCGCAGATCGAGCCGCAGTGTCCCGGCGTCCTTGCCGCCCTTGACCGACGACAGCGTCACGGCCTTGTGCCTACCGGGCTGCACGTCCACGTCCTTCCCGTTCTCGCCGGGCAACCGGATGTCGCCCACCCCCACGTCGATACTCATCCGCACGGTCGCGTCCGTCGGCAGGATCACCTTCAGCTGACCCGCTCCCACCTCCGCGTCCGTGGCCACCGTCTGCCCCTTCGCCGGGTGCACCCGGGTCAGGTCCAGCGTGCCGACACCGGTGCCGAGGCCGTACGTGGACCGCACGTCCGCCGTCGCGGTCGGCTTCCAGGACGTCTGCCTCCAGTGGGTCGTGATGTCCTTGGGCAGGGCAGTGGCCCCGGCGAGCAGCGCCGCCGTGACAATCGCGAGGAACACCGACCCGGCCCCGGTCCGCCCCAGGAAGGCGCTGAGCGTGATGCCCAGGCCGAAGACCACGAGCGCGCAGGCAAGGCCGGCCTGGAGGCTGATGCCCAGCGGGTGCGTGTCCCAGGTCAGCCCGGTGCCCACGCCCCCGGCCAGCAGGGCGAGCAGGAATATCCAGCCGCCGATCCAGCGCGGGCCGCGTGGTCTCGGGGGTGCGGTGCGCGGCGGGTGTGCCGAGCCGCCGTGGGGCCAGGGGGTGGCGATGCCGACGTCCACGGCCGAGGTCAGGTCGCGGGTGTCCCCGGGGCCCCAGAGGTAGCCGGTGCCGCCGACATGGGTGCCGTCCTTGACGATCGGGTCCCGCCACCAGGACGGGTAGGTGGTGACGACCGGCGGCGCCTGGGCCTCCGGCGGGGCGTCGGCGGCGGCCTGCGCGGCGAGCGGATCGGGGTCGGCGGCACCGCGCCGCCGCGACCAGTACCCAGCGCCGGCCAGCAGCAGGGAGAGCACCACGGCGAAGGTCAGCACCCCGCCGTTCTTCAGCATGGTCAGGAAGATCCCGCAGCCGACCAGGGCGAACAGCACGGCGGCCAGCGCCTGGCCGTCGACCCGGCCCGTCAGCAGCCTGCGGACCTCGTTCTCCTCTTCCCCCTCGTACGGCACCAGCAGCCAGGCGAAGCCGTAGAAGATGAGGCCGATGCCACCGGTCGCGGACAGCACGGCCAGGGTGATCCGGAAGATCACCGGGTCCATGTCCGTCTGCCGCCCGAGCCCGGCGCACACCCCGGCGATCATCTTGTGCCGGCGGTCGCGCCGGAACTGGAGGACACCGTCGGTGGTCTCCGGCTCCCCGGCGGTGTCCTGCTCCCGCCTCGCTTCCGTCCCTTTCCTCTCTTTCTTCTCTTCCCTCTCTCCTGCGGTTCCCGTCCCTCCCGTCGCGGCGGGCGCGGCATCCGTCGGTCCGGTGCCCGGGGCCGGGCGCGGGCCGGGGCCGGGTCCCGGACCCGTCGCGGCGTGCTCGTGATCCGTCATGCGTCCATGGTGACGGCCCGGCCGCCGCGACGGCAGTCGGGATGACCCTGGGCAAACCCTGAGATCGGCCCTGAGAGGCGGCGGGGAGGCGTTCGACACCGGGCCGGCGGGCCGATTCGAACGCCCGGCTCGAAGATCAGGGGAGTCTAGGGGGCCGACCCTGATGCTCCGCGCCCGCGGCCATGTGACCATCGATGGCATGCCGGAAGCCGCAGCCCTGCCCCTCGACGACCCGCGGCCGCCGCGCAAGCTCTACCGCAGCAGCGACGGCCGCTGGCTCGGCGGAGTGGCGCGGGGCCTCGCCGGGCACCTCGGGCTGCCCGTGATCTGGGTCCGGCTCGCCTTCGTCGGCCTGTTCATGGCGAACGGACTCGGAGCACTGCTGTACG
Organism: Streptomyces sp. NPDC001816; assembly: GCF_042892235.1. Taxonomy (NCBI): domain Bacteria; kingdom Bacillati; phylum Actinomycetota; class Actinomycetes; order Kitasatosporales; family Streptomycetaceae; genus Streptomyces; species Streptomyces sp. NPDC001816. The sequence goes on along the minus strand of NZ_JBIATY010000015.1, from coordinate 182,968 downwards.
CCGCGTTCTGGTTCTTCGTGCCGCTCGGCGTCGGCGGCGTCGGCGACCAGAAGCCGCAGCCGCCGGTGGGCACCGCGACCTCGCCGGAGGGCCGCCGCAGACTGCTGGCCCGCAAGCCGGACAAGGGCCAGATCGTCGCCCTGCTCCTCATGGTCATCGTGTCCATGGTCTTCGTGGGCAGCATCAACCTGACCAGCGCGGCCAAGGCCTATCTGCTGCCCGCCGTCCTGGTCGCGGCCGGTGTCGCCCTCGTCTGGCGCCAGGCGGACAACGCCCGCCGCGCCCGCTGGGTCGAGGTCGGCAGCCGGCGCCGCACCCTCACCCTGCTGCGCGCGGGCGCCGGCGTCCTGCTGGTCACCGCCGGCGTCTCCGCCATCTTCGTCATGCAGGGCTCGGCCGCCCACCTCGGCGCGGTCCTCCAGGCCGCCCTCGTCGTCCTCGTCGGCATCACGCTGCTCGCCGGCCCCTACCTGGTCCGCATGACCCAGGACCTGTCCGAGGAACGCCTGATGCGCATCCGCGCCCAGGAGCGCGCCGAGGTCGCCGCCCACGTCCACGACTCCGTGCTGCACACCCTCACCCTGATCCAGCGCAACGCCGACAACGCGGGCGAGGTCCGGCGCCTGGCCCGCGCCCAGGAGCGGGACCTGCGCACCTGGCTGTACAAGCCGGAGGGCACCGGCAAGGACGAGGCCGACGAGCCGGACACGGTCGCCGAGGCGGTGCGGCGCAGCGCGGCCGAGGTCGAGGACAAGCACGGCGTACCCATCGAGGTGGTCGTGGTCGGCGACTGCCCGCTGGACGAGAGGACCTCCGCGCAGATGCAGGCCGCGCGCGAGGCGATGGTCAACGCCGCCAAGTACGGTGGCGACGGCGGTGCCGTGCAGGTCTATGCCGAAGTCGAGGGGAGGACGGTCTTCGTGTCCGTCCGTGACCGCGGCCCGGGCTTCGACCTCGACTCGATACCCGCCGACCGCATGGGCGTCAGAGAATCGATCATCGGCCGCATGGAGCGCAACGGCGGCACGGCCCGGCTGCGGGCGGTGCCGGGCGGCGGCACGGAGGTCGAGCTGGAGATGGAGAGGGCGGAGAAGACGTCATGAGCGACGCGACCGAGGCGAACGGTACGGCGGGAGCGGCGGAGCCGGCCGGGTCCGGCACCGCCGGGAAGCGGCACGTGCGCGTGGTGCTCGTCGATGACCACCGCATGTTCCGCACCGGGGTGCAGGCCGAGATCGGGCAGACCGCCGAGACCGGCGTGGAGGTGGTCGGCGAGGCCGCGGACGTCGACCAGGCGGTCACGGTCATCACCGCGACCCGGCCCGAGGTGGTCCTCCTGGACGTCCACCTGCCGGGCGGCGGCGGGGTCGAAGTGCTGCGCCGGTGCGCCGGGTTGATGGCTGACGCCGAGCAGCCGGTGCGCTTCCTCGCGCTGTCCGTGTCGGACGCGGCGGAGGACGTGATCGGTGTGATCCGCGGCGGCGCCCGCGGCTATGTCACCAAGACCATCACCGGCACCGACCTGGTCGACTCGATCTTCCGGGTCCAGGAGGGCGACGCCGTCTTCTCCCCGCGTCTGGCCGGGTTCGTCCTGGACGCCTTCGCCTCCACCGACGCCCCGCCGGTCGACGAGGATCTGGACCGCCTCACCCAGCGCGAGCGGGAGGTGCTGCGCCTGATCGCCCGGGGCTACGCCTACAAGGAGATCGCCAAGCAGCTGTTCATCTCGGTGAAGACGGTCGAGTCCCATGTCTCGGCGGTCCTGCGCAAGCTCCAGCTGTCCAACCGTCACGAGCTGACCCGCTGGGCCACGGCCCGCCGCCTGGTCTGACCCCGCCGGGCAGCCGCCCTCACGCCACCCGGGTGGCCCCCGCGAACGGCATCTGGTCGATGGGGGCCACCCGGACCGGTGCCGAGGGGTTCGGGGCGTGGATCATCTGGCCGTTGCCGATGTAGAGGCCCACATGGCTGATGCCGGAGTAGAAGAACACCAGGTCGCCGGGCTGGAGTTCCGAGCGGGAGACCCGCCGGCCCGCGTTGATCTGGGTGTAGGTGGTGCGGGGCAGGGAGACGCCGGCGGAGCGGTAGGCGGCCTGGACCAGGCCCGAGCAGTCGAAGGCGTCCGGGCCGGTCGCGCCCCACACATAGGGGCTGCCGAGCTTCTGGTAGGCGTAGGCGATGGCCGCCGCCGCGCGGGAGTTCGGGGCGGCGGGGGAGTCCGTCGGCTCCAGGTCCGGCCGGGCGCCCGGGGCCGAGCGCGAGGCGTGCCCCGCCGCGGTGCCGTCGCCGGTGACCTGCGCCCGCTGTGCCGGAGTGAGCCGGGCCAGCAGGTCGCGCGCCTCGGCCAGCTTCCGGGTGATGGTCTTCTTCTGCCGCTTCAGCTCGGCCTGCCGTGACCGCAGCGCGTTCAGCTCGGTCCGGGCGGCGCCGCGCAACTGCTCGATCTCCCGCAGCTGTTCGCGTACCCGCGCCACCGCCCCGGCCTGCCGGTCGCCGGCCCGCTCCGCGAAGGCGGCCCCGTCCAGGTACCGGTCGGGGTCGCTGGACAGCGCGAGTTGCCAGGCGGGGTCGATCCCGCCCTCGCGGTACTGCGCCGTTGCGTACGAACCCAGCGCGTTGCGGGCCGCGTTGAGCTTGTCCTGCTTGCGGGCGGTCTCGTCCCGCAGCGAGTTCAGCCGCCGCTGGGCCGTGCCCGCCTTCTCCTTGGCGCCGTTGTACTTCTCGGTGGCGGTCTCCGCCTCCTGGTACAGCTTGTCCACCCTGGCCTTCACCTGCGTCGGTGTCAGCTGCGGCTCGGCGTGGCCGGTTCCGTCGAAGGCCGTGGCGGTGGCCGCGCCCGCCAGGGCGAAGGTGACGGCCGTGCGGGCCGTGGTTCCGCCGAGCGAGCGCTGTCGGGGCTTGCGGTGCGCTGCCACCTGGACCGTCACGTCCTTCCGTAGGACTCCTGCGACCGAACGAGCGGTGCGTCCGGCGACGGCCCGCACAGGGGAAGCGGGCCGCCGCCGGACCTTTCTCGGCGGTGGTGCCCGACTGCCGCCCCTGGCCCGGGCGGCGGTGGGGAGCCGGTCACCTGGGGGAGGACGCTAAACCCGAGTGTGACGGGCCGGTAACGCGGAGTGCGGAACTGGCTTCGAGCGATCGAATAGTGACCGCATGTGACCGGATTGCCGGTATGGAGTCGCCGCCTTCACGTAGCGTGGTGACCGATGCGCGGAATGTGGGACACACGGGAGCCATGTGCTGCTATGGGGCGCATATATGCAGGATGCACCGGTGCTCCCGGCGAGCCCGGTGACAGAGGGCTCCCGGGCCCCTGATTAGGCTCCGGGCTCATGGACGTACTCATCCATCTCTTCGTCGGCCTGCACATCATCGGCATCGCCGCGCTGCTCGGCGGTTTCCTCACCCAGACGAAGGCGATGGGCCAGGGCACGGCCCGCTTCGTCCCCGCGATGCTGCACGGCGCGTTCACCATGCTGGTCACCGGTGTGGCCCTGGTCGGCCTCAACCAGGCCCAAGGCGCTCACCTCAACACCGTCAAGATCGGCGTGAAGCTCGCCCTGCTGATCGTGATCCTCGGGCTGGTCTACGTGAAGCGCGACGAGGAGAAGGTGGACAAGAGCCTCTTCGGGCTGGTCGGCCTGCTGACCACGGCGAACATCTTCATCGCCGTGCTGTGGACGTGACGCTCAGCGCCGTCCGCTGATCCCGGCGCGGGCCGCGAGGGCCGCGCCGGCCGCGACCGCGACCCAGGCCGCCACCGCCACCCACACCAGCACCCGCCCCGGCCCCTTCAGCCACCCGATGCCCACGGCGGCCGCCACCGACAGCGTGGCCGCCCCGGTCATCCCCATGGGGAACGCCGTCGCCCAGCGCCGCATGTCGTAGCGCAGCCGTGGCCGGGCCACCTCGGCGGCCAGTAGGACCACGTACCAGGACAGGTCCAGGAAGACCAGCGCCACCGTCACGTTCCGCAGCACGCCTCGGTCGTCGTCGTTCCACAGGTACAGCCGCGGACCGTCGGCGGCGAGCAGCTTCGCCCCGGCCAGCCCCGAGATGGCGAGTGCTCCGCCCGCGATCCACTGGTCCCCGGCCCCCTCGAGGATCTGCCGCGGATCGAAGCGCGGCAGGGCGAGGCCGTAGAGCACCAGGCCCAGCCAGAACAGCACCAGCGCGGCGTGCGCGAGCCAGGCCGTCGTCTCGGCCGCGGCCAGCGTGGCCGCCAGCACCGCAAGCCCCTGTGTGGCGACACAACACAGGAACACCGCTCCCGGCATGTGCCGCTCCCAGTGCTGCATGACCAGGTACAGCAGCACCGGCCAGAGCACCACGGCCAGCGCCAGCGCCGCCTCGGCCGGCGTCTGCCGGCCGAGCGCCGAGAACCGGGCGCCGAGCACGGCCGTGGCGGCGACGGCGGTGAGCGAGCCCGGGCTGCGCGCCTCGGCCACCCAGCGTTCCCGCTGCGCCACCAGCCGTACGAGGAAGTCGGCGGCCAGCGCCACCCAGGCGACGCAGGCCAGCCACAGGAAGACCCGGGACACCGGCTCGGGGCCCGTCAGATGCAGGCCCACCGAGACGATGCCGGTCGCCATGACTGCGGCACCCGCCGCCGGCGGACGCCCCGCCCACCACGTACGCAGAGCTGAGATGCCGGGCATGGGCCCGATGCTAGGCAGCCGCGCGGGCGGGGCGCGGAGGCCACGCGCGCGCGTGGCGCTCGAAACTTCGAAAAGGGGACGGTCGGGCTGGACGAAGGGGGTGGTCAGGCGGGTCGGACAAAGCTGTGGATGATCGATTCGCCGCCGTAGTAGATCGACTCCTCGCGGACGTACGCGCCCGGCTTGGGGGCGTGGATCATCATGCCGTTGCCTATGTAGATGCCGACGTGGCTGATGTCGTCGTAGAAGAAGATCAGGTCGCCGGGCTGCGCATTGGCCAGGGAGACCGTGGTGCCGGCGTTCACCTGGTCGTAGGTGGTGCGCGGGAGCGAGACGCCGGCGGCCTTCCAGGCGGCCTGGGTGAGGCCCGAGCAGTCGTACGAGCCTGGTCCGGTGGCGCCCCACACGTAGGGCTTCCCGATCTGGGCGCGGGCGAAGGCGATCGCCTTCTCGGCCTTGGTGGCATACGTCCCGGAGGACGTCGACGAGCCGCCGGAGCTGGTCGAGCCCCCAGAGCTGGACGAGCCGCCGGAGGTCGACGAGCCGCTGGACGTGGACGAACCGCTCGCCTGCGCCTGGGCCTGGGCCTCCTCCTTGGACTTGGCCGCTGCCGCCTGCTGCTTGGCCAGCTCCGCGGCCTTGCGCGCGGCCTCCTCCTGCTTCTGCCGCTCGATCGCCGCCAGCCGGGCCTTCTCCTCGGCCGTCAGCTGGGACAGCAGTTCGCGCGCGGAGGCGAGCTTCTTCTGGACGGTGGCCTTGGCGGTCTGCAGTTCGTTCTGCGACTCGGACAGCGTCTGGAGGCTCTTGGCGGCCTCCTGCCGCTTCTTCATGGTCGCGGCCTGCTCGGTGACGTAATCGTCGACGGCGCTCTTCTGTCGCGAGGTCAGCCGGTTCATCAGCTGGCTCTGGTCGAAGTAGTCCTGGGGACTGTCCGCGAGCAGGAAGGTGGCGGTGTCGGACGAGGCGGCCCCGGTCCGGTACTGGGCGGCGGCGAACGTGCCCAGCTCCTCGCGGGCCTTGTTCATCCGGGCGGTCCGCCGGGCGACCTCGTCGCGCAGGCTGTCGATGTGGGTGCGCTGCTTGCCGGTCTGCTCCTTGGCGGCGTTGTACTTCTCGGTCGCCGACTCCGCCTGGCGGTAGAGGTCGTCGACCTTCTTCTCGACCTCCTCCAGGCTCGGCTTTCCATCGGCCGCGGGAGCGGCGTCGGCCGTCTGGGACAGCACGGCCACGGAGGTGAGGGCGGCGGTGGCGAGGACTGGGGTGCGGAAACCTGCTCCGAGTGTGCCCGCGGGGCGCGACTTGCGGTGCGACGCCAAGGGAGGCGACTCCTTCCATGTGCCGCCTACCGGGTTAGCTGTCGGGTTCGGGCGGGTGGTCGGAAGGTTTGCCCTACGGCACTCGTCCCGGGACGGGACGTGTGCCGATTCACCCCAAAGGTCGGTGGGTCCCCGGCTCCGGGCACCGTGCGGGGGCGCGCCGGACTCGGCGGAGGCCGCGCGGATCGGCGACGTTCGCCGGAAGGGGGCGTGCGGCCCGCCCCGCAACCTAGCCAACTGGTGTGTCTCGTGTGAAGGTTGGTGCACGATATGTCCGATACATTTTCGTGACCTGGGTGTGGGATCGCTCCCGTGTCACAGGGTGATTCCGCTGTGTGAGGGGCTGTTCGGCCGTCCTGGGTGCGAAGGACCCGTCTTTTCCGAACCAGCCATGTTCCCGGGACGGCAGCCGGTTGTCGGTGCGGCGCCCTAGACTCGGAGAGCGATGAGCAGCCTCTTTGACGACAGCTTCCTGGCGGACCTCCAGGCCCCTCGCGGGCGCGAGGAGGAGCCCCCGCCGCCGCCCGAGGACGATCACGCTCCGGAGCCGCTTCCGGACGATCTGTTCGGCGGGAAGTTCGACGTACCGCCGGACCGGGACGCGTACTACCGCGACGGCGCGCCCCGCCCCGCGCTCGACGCGGCGGCGCTCCTGGAGGGGCTGAACGAGAACCAGCGCGCCGCGGTCGTCCACGCCGGCTCCCCGCTGCTCATCGTCGCCGGCGCAGGCTCCGGCAAGACCCGTGTGCTCACCCACCGCATCGCCCACCTGCTCGCCGAGCGGAACGTGCACCCGGGCCAGATCCTCGCGATCACCTTCACCAACAAGGCCGCGGGCGAGATGAAGGAGCGCGTCGAGCAGCTCGTCGGCCCGCGCGCGAACGCGATGTGGGTCATGACCTTCCATAGCGCGTGCGTACGGATCCTGCGGCGCGAGTCGAAGAAGCTCGGCTTCACGTCGAGCTTCTCCATCTACGACGCCGCCGACAGCAAGCGCCTGATGGCCCTGGTCTGCCGCGATCTGGACCTCGACCCCAAGCGCTTCCCGCCCAAGTCCTTCAGCGCCAAGATCAGCAACCTCAAGAACGAGCTGATCGACGAGGAGGACTTCGCCGCCCAGGCCGCCGACGGCTTCGAGAAGACCCTCGCCCAGGCCTACGCGCTCTACCAGTCGCGGCTGCGCGAGGCCAACGCGCTCGACTTCGACGACCTGATCATGACGACGGTCAACCTGCTGCGCGCCTTCCCGGACGTCGCCGAGCACTACCGCCGCCGCTTCCGGCACGTCCTGGTCGACGAGTACCAGGACACCAACCACGCCCAGTACGCGCTGGTGCGCGAGCTGGTCGGCACCGGCGAGCACGCCCCCGAGGACGCCGACACCCCGCCCAGCGAGTACGACCTCCCGCCCGCCGAACTGTGCGTCGTGGGTGACGCGGACCAGTCGATCTACGCCTTCCGGGGCGCGACCATCCGCAACATCCTCCAGTTCGAGGAGGACTACCCGAACGCGACGACGATCCTGCTGGAGCAGAACTACCGCTCCACGCAGACCATCCTGTCCGCCGCCAACGCGGTCATCGAGCGCAACGAGTCCCGCCGCCCGAAGAACCTGTGGACCAACGCCGGCCAGGGCGCCCGGATCACCGGCTACGTCGCCGACACCGAGCACGACGAGGCCCAGTTCGTCGCCGACGAGATAGACCGCCTCACGGACGCGGGCGAGGCGAAGTCCGGTGACGTCGCCGTCTTCTACCGCACCAACGCCCAGTCCCGTGTCTTCGAAGAGGTCTTCATCCGCGTCGGCCTGCCCTACAAGGTCGTCGGCGGCGTCCGCTTCTACGAGCGCAAGGAGGTCCGGGACGTCCTGGCCTACCTGCGCGTCCTCGCCAACCCCGAGGACTCGGTGCCGCTGCGCCGCATCCTCAACGTCCCCAAGCGGGGCATCGGCGAGCGCGCCGAGGCGATGATCGACGCCCTCTCCCAGCGCGAGAAGATCAGCTTCCCGCAGGCCCTGAAGCGCGTGGACGAGGCGTACGGCATGGCCGCGCGGTCCACCAACGCGGTCAAGCGGTTCAACACGCTGATGGAGGACCTGCGCACGATCGTGGAGTCCGGCGCGGGACCGGCGACCGTCCTGGAGGCGGTGCTCGAACGCACCGGCTACCTGGCCGAGTTGCAGGCCTCGACCGACCCGCAGGACGAGACCCGTATCGAGAACCTCCAGGAACTCGCGGCCGTGGCCCTGGAGTTCGAGCAGGAGCGCGGCGAGGGCGAGTCGGTGGCGCTGTCCGACTTCCTGGAGCAGGTCGCGCTGGTCGCCGACTCCGACCAGATCCCCGACGAGGACGAGGAAGGCTCCGGCGTCATCACCCTGATGACCCTGCACACCGCCAAGGGCCTGGAGTTCCCGGTCGTCTTCCTGACCGGCATGGAGGACGGCGTCTTCCCGCACATGCGCGCCCTCGGCCAGACCAAGGAGCTGGAGGAGGAGCGGCGGCTGGCCTACGTCGGCATCACACGCGCGCGGGAGCGGCTCTACCTCACCCGGTCCACGCTGCGCAGCGCCTGGGGCCAGCCGTCGTACAACCCGCCCTCCCGCTTCCTGGAGGAGATCCCGGCCACCCACATGGAGTGGAAGCGGACGGGAGCCGCCGCCCCGGTGTCCTCCGGGCCGGCCTCCGGGATCGCGGCCTCGCTGTCCTCGTCCCGCTCCCGCTCGTCGGCGGCGGGCGCGTCCGGGTTCGCCACCCGGCGGGCCTCCGAGAAGCCGGTCGTGTCCCTGGCCGTCGGCGACCGGGTCACCCACGACCAGTTCGGGCTCGGCACGGTCGTCGCGGTGTCGGGCGTGGAGGACAAGGCCCAGGCGACGATCGACTTCGGCGACGGGAAGCCGAAGCGGCTGCTGCTGCGGTACGCGCCGGTGGAGAAGCTGTAGGGGGACGAGTGAGCCCCGCCGGATCGGCGGGGCTGGGTTCGTCAATGGCTCAGGTCGGGTCCAGGCCGTGGCTGCGCAGCCACGGCAGGGGGTCTATGGCCGCCCCGCCCGCCGGCCGTACCTCGAAGTGCAGGTGCGGGCCGGTGGAGTTGCCCGAGTTGCCGGAGTAGGCGATTGCGTCTCCGGCCTTGACGGTCGTACCGGAGGCGACGCGGTAGCTGGAGAGGTGGCAGTACCAGGTCTCCGTGCCGTCCTTCGCCGTCACGATCATCATGTTGCCGTAGGCGCTGTTCCACTTCGTGGAGACGACGCCGTCGGTGGCGGACATGACCGTGGTGCCGTACGAGACCGGGAAGTCGATGCCCGTGTGCACGGACATCCAGTTCACGCCGGCCTGGCCGAAGTAGGCGCTGAGCCCGTGCTGCGAGACCGGCAGCGCGAACTTGGGACGCAGCCGCTCCTTGAGCGCGGCCTCCGCGGCCGCCTTCTTCTGCTGCAGTTCCTGCTGCGCCTTGAGGTCGATGCGCTCCTGCGTCCGGCTGGCCCGGTCGGCGAAGTCGTCGGCGCCGGCGGAGAGGGTCCGCAGCTGGGAGTCCAGCTTGCTGTTGGCGACCGACGGCTTCACCGCGTGCGCGTCCGAGGCGGTGGCGGTGGTGTCCTTGTTGCCGTCGGTCAGGCTGCCGACGGAGGCGGCGGCGATCCCGGCGACGCCCATCACACAGACCGAGGGCACGGCGACGGTCAGCAGCGCGGAGCGTTTGGGGGGCGTACGGCGCCGGGAACGCGCCGCACTGCGGGAGCCCGCGCGGGTCGCCGGGGCCGGGGTGACCTCTTCCTGGTCGTCGAGCAGGGACGGTACGGCGGGCAGCTCGCCCGTGTCGCCCAACTCGCCGTCCTCGGACGGCATTTCGGTGAACTCGCCGACCTGCTCGAAGGTGGTGGTGGCCTGCTGGTCGAACGGTTCGCCGACCTGCTCGAAGGCGGCCGTGGCCTGGTGGTCGAACGGTTCGGCAAGCTGCTCGTGCGGCGCGGCCGCGCCGTCGGAGTTCCACTGGGTGGCGTCGTACGTGCCCGTCTCGAACGACTGCGTGCCCCACTCCCACTGCTGGGTGGGGTCGGCGGCCGCGGACTGGTCGGGCTGGAGCCAGGCGCTCGCGTCCCACTGGCCGCTGATGTCGTTCCCGGTGGGCTGCGCGGGGACCGACCAGGCGGTGTTGTCGTACACGCCCGAGTCGTAGGCGGCGTGGTGCTGGGCCGCGTACGGGTCGTAGTTCAGGGTCTGGCCGGTGCCGGTCTGCCACTGCGTGGTGCCGTACGTGCCGGTGTGCTGCTCGTTGCCCGGGAGGCTGCCGAAGAGCGGGTCGGTGGCGAAGGATCCGGTGCCGGTGGTGCAGCCCGCAAAACCTGTGGCGTCGTAGCCGCCGTACGTGGTGAGGTCGTCGTACTGGGCTTCCTGAACCCCGTAGTACTGCGCGTAGTGCGCGGCGGAGGCGTCGGAAGCCGGGGTCGGGGTGGTCATGGTCCCCGACGGGTGACGATCGTTCACCAACTTCTCTTTCGCCTCGACAACAGGGGCTGCCAGAGCAGTGCGGCGACTGTACCCGGCGGTACGCGGGCGCGACAATCTTCGGCCGGTTTCACGTGGGCCGGAAACGGGCAATCAGCCGTGTTTTGGCGGACGACGGACACGAGTTTGGCCTTGTGTTCGAAGAGTGTTCGATGTCGGATGACCGTGCGTCACCTGTGGACCGGCTGTGCCGCGCCCATGCCGTCGCCCCGACCGCCCGTCGGCCGCCGCCCTCAGGCCACCGTCAGGCCGTCGCTGAGCGGTTCCTCGTGCAGGGTGTTGTCGAGCGCGTCGCGTATTCCTGCCGCCACCGCGGGGTGCACCGGCAGCGCAAGGTGGCCGATCCCGGTCACCCGGACGTTCAGGGCGTCCAGGTCGGGGTGGTCGATGCAGGCCGTCTCCGGCGGGTCCATCACGGAGTCGAGATCGCTCCAGAAGCTGACGAAACGCGTCCGGCAGCCCGGCGCGGGCCGGGTCAGCTCCTCGATCACCTCCGAGCCGGGCCGCATCTGCCGCACGATCGGATGGGCGCTGGCCAGCGGTACGGCCCGGGTGCCGGAGTGCGGGGTGCCCAGCGTGACCAGGGTGCGCACCCGCAGGTCACCGCCCAGGCGCTGTACGTAATAACGGGCGATCAGCCCGCCGAGGCTGTGCCCCACGATGTCGACCTGGCCGTTTCCGGTGCGCTCGCAGATCTCCTCGACGTGCCGCCCCAGCAGTTCGGCGGCGGTGCGAATGTCGCAGGTCAGCGGGGAGTAGTTGAGCGATTCGACGCGCTGACTGCCGTTCCGGGCGAGATTGCGGCGCAGCAGGACGAAGACCGAGCGGTTGTCGATGAAGCCGTGCAGCAGGACGACCGGGGGTCCGGCCCGGTCGGGCAGCCGGGTGGCACCCTCCCCGGCGGGGAGCGCGGGGGAGCGGCGCTCCTGGGTGAGGCCGGTCGGATACAGCAGCAGGTGGCCGGCCAGGATCGCGGCCTCGAGCGCGGTCGCCTTGAGGAGGGTCATGGACAGCGCGGCCAGATCGACCAGCCTGCCGGGCCACAAGCGCCGGTACAGCGGCAGGAAGAGTGGCAGTACCCCGGTGACCTTCATTGGCCGACCTCCTGTCGGCACACGGAGAGACGGCTCGATCCCCCGTGCGCCCTCATGTCCCACCGTGTGATTTCCCCCTCGCTGCGCACCGTAAAACCGCCGGTTGCGGGATGCTGGAGATAACGTTCGTTCACTTCCCGACGGGTGGCGGAACGTGCCAGATATGCGGTACTTGTCGGTACGGACGGAAGCGGCCGCTTCCGTGGTCGCTTGATGGAGGCAGTGATGGGTGTGGCAGCCGGTCCGATCCGCGTGGTGGTCGCCAAGCCGGGGCTCGACGGCCACGATCGTGGGGCCAAGGTCATCGCGCGGGCGCTGCGCGACGCCGGTATGGAGGTCATCTACACCGGGCTTCACCAGACGCCGGAACAGATCGTCGACACCGCCATCCAGGAGGACGCCGACGCGATCGGCCTGTCCATCCTCTCGGGCGCCCACAACACCCTCTTCGCCGCCGTCATCGACCTCCTCAAGGAGCGCGACGCCGCGGACATCCTCGTTTTCGGCGGCGGCATCGTCCCGGAGGAGGACATTCCGCCGCTGAAGGAGAAGGGGGTCGCGGCGATCTTCACGCCCGGCGCGACCACCACGGCGATCGTGGAGTGGGTCCGGGAGAACGTGCGTGTGCCTCCGGCGGTTGGGCCGACGGTGCGCTGAGCTGTTGTTGCGGTCGCTGGGGGCTGCCGCCCCCGGACCCCCGCTTCGGCCTGAACGGCCTCGTCCTCAAGCGCCGGACGGGCTGGATTTTGCGGCGGCTCGTCGTCAAGTGCCGGAAGTTTCGCTCAACTCCGCGGCCATCGCCGCCCGCAACCGCAGCGTGCTCACCAGCCGCTGGAACGCCTCCGCCCAGTAGCCCCCGGCGCCGGGCGAGGCGTCCTCGCGCTCGTCGGGTATCGCCAGCAGGCCGTCCAGGCGGGCGGCCTCGGCCGGGTCCAGGCAGCGCTCGGCCAGTCCCATCACCCCGCTGAAGCTCCAGGGGTAACTGCCCGCGTCCCGGGCGATATTGAGGGCGTCCACCACGGCCCGGCCGAGCGGGGCGCCCCAGGGGATGTCGCACACCCCGAGCAGCTGGAACGCCTCGGACAGGCCGTGGGCCGCGATGAATCCCGCCACCCACTCGGCCCGCTCCCTGTCCCCCAGCGTGGCCAGCAGCTTCGCCCGCTCCGCCAGGGACACCGCCCCGGGCCCGCCGGCCTCCGGCGCCGACGGCACCCCGAGCAGCGCCCTCGACCACGCGGCGTCCCGCTGCCGCACGGCCGCCCGGCACCAGGCCGCGTGCAGTTCGCCCTGCCAGCCGTCGGCCACCGGCAGCGCCACGATCTGCTCCGGGGTACGTCCGCCCAGCCGGCCCGGCCAGGTGCCGAGCGGCGCCGCCTCCACCAACTGGCCCAGCCACCACGACCGTTCACCTCGGCCTGTCGGGGGCTTGGCCGCCACGCCGTCCCGCTCCATGTCCGGGTCGCATTCGAGGGGCGCCTCCACGACGATCGTGGGCGTGTTCCCCATGTGGTCGACGGCCACGCAGGCCGTGGCCCGCACCGCCATCCGCCCGGCGAGCGCCGAGCCCGGCAGCGCGGACAGCAGCTCCGCCGCAGTCGCCCGGACGTTGCGGCTGCGATCGCCCAGGGCCTGCTCGAGGAACGGCTCGTCCTCGGCGGACAGGCCCGTGCGCAGCGCGTCGAGGAACATCAGCCGGTCCTCGGCCCGCTCCGTCGCCCAGGTCGTGGTCAGCAGCTCCCGGGCGGGGCCGGGCGTGCGGGCGCGCAGGGCGGACAGCAGGGCGACCCGCTCGGCGAACAGGCCCTCCTGCCACAGCCGTTGCACCGCCGCGTCGTCCTCGGGGTCGGGCAGCGTCGCTCCGCCGCCCGGTGCCGAGCGCAGGGCGAACCGCCAGTCCGGGTTCAGCCGGGCCAGCCACAGCGCCCGCGGCCCCGCGAACGCCAGCGCCGCCGGCCGCAGGTCCGTGCGGCCCCGGGCGGCGTCCAGCAGTGCGGGCAGCGCCTGCGGGGGCGCCGCGTACCCGTGGGCGTTGGCCGCCGCGAGCCACTGTGGGAGCAGCTCCATGAGGTCCGGTGCGCTGCCCCGCCTGCCACCGCCCTGGCCGCCGGAGCGGTCGGCCAGCAGCAGCGCGAGCCTGCGCGCGGCGGCGGCCGGCAGCGCCGGACGCGGATCCTCGGGAGCGGGCTCCGGCCGCGGCGCGGCCGGTCCGGGCCGCAGCCCCGCCCGCCGGCGCAGGGTGGCCACGGCGGCGGCGTCCAGCAGGGCCACGGGCGCTTCCCGCCCGGGCACGGCCGGCGCCGCAGGGCGCCGGTCGGTGCCGAGGAGAGCGATGGTGACGAGGTCCTCCCAGGAGGGTGGGGTCAGGGCCTGGCCGGCCGTCGCGGCCGGGGTTGCGTGCATCACGATCCCTTCTCTTCGTGTCCCTCGGTGGTCGGGCAGGTCAGCACAGCGTCACCGGGGCGCCCGGGCCCTCGGGCCAGGCCGTCAGCGGGGTGAAGCCGCGATGGCCGCACTCGCCGAAGACCTTGACGGGGGCGCCGCCGGAGAGGGCGACCAGGCGCCACAGGCCCGGGCGGGAGCGGGCGGACGGGGTGAGCGGGAGCGCCGAGTCCGCTTCTGCGTCGGCCAGTTGCCAGGAGTCCGGCTGGGTGTCCGGCGTCGGTATGACGCGGTCCAGCGTGACCGGGACCGACTCCAGCCAGGGGTCCTCGCGCAGGGCGTCGCCGTAGCGGGCCGCCGCCTGGGCCGTGCTCACGCCCGGCGGGCGCAGGGCGACGGGCGCGGGCGGGGCGTGCTGCTCGCCCAGGGCCGCCCGCAGCTGTCCGGCGCCGGGGAACACGGACAGGTCGGCCTCCAGCGCCAGACCGACCGGCAGTGACAGTTCCGGCGCCCGGCCGGCCGCGCCGTAGGAGAGGAGCAGCCGGGTGTGGCCCGACTCGGCGCCGTGGAGCCAGATCCGGCGCGTCGTCAGTTTCGGGTCGACCGTGTCGTACTGGGCGAGGACCAGCCAGCGATCGCGCACCGGCGGGCCGTCCGCCGAAGCGGGCAGGCCGAGCCGATAGCGGACCGTGTCCGCGAGGGCGTCCGGCAGCCGGTCGCGGCCCAGCCAGCCCTGGTCGAGGAGATGCAGCAGAGCGCACTCCTCCAGCAGGCGCGCCGGCCAGCCCGGACCGGAGGCGGGCACCGCCCCCAACTCCCGCACTCGGGACGCCAGTCCGGCGGCCTGCGCGTCGACCATGCGGGCCGCCGTCTCGTCCCACATCCCGTACCCCGCCTGTTCGGCCGAGGCCAGGCCGCCGCGCAGCAGGTCCGCGAGGCGCTGCTCCAGCTCCGTCGCGCCCGCCGTGACCCGCTCGGCCCGGCGCTCCGCCCGGCGCCGCGCCGCCTCCGGGTCGGCGGACCCGGGCGCGGAACTCCCGCCGCTCTCCGTCCGTTTGCTCTCCGCGCGCTTACGTCTGCCCGAGAGCCACTGCTCGGCCCACTCCGGCGGCTCGGCCACCGCCGGCACCCCGCCGTCCCCCTCCGCCCACAGCAGCAGCAGCCCGAGCGCGTGCTTGCACGGGAACTTCCGGCTCGGGCAACTGCACTTGTACGCGGGCCCGGCGACGTCCGCGAGGTCCACCACCGTCTGGTACGGCCTGCTGCCACTGCCCTTGCACAGCCCCCACACCGTCCCCTCTCCGCTGCCCGACTCGGACCACGGTCCGGCCGTGCCCAGCTTGCTTCCCGCCTTGCGTGACGCGGCGTCAGGCGCCAGTGTCAGCACCTGCTCCGCGGTCCAGCGCACCCCCTGCTCAGTCATGCCACCGACGGTAGATCCCGCCACTGACAATCGACCCTGCGAGCGCGTTTGCGCAGGTCGGAGCGATTGTCAGTGGCGTGGTGCACGGTGGATGCCAGATCCGAACCGGCCGAGCTGGAGGGGGCCTC
Source organism: Streptomyces sp. NPDC001816 (assembly GCF_042892235.1). Taxonomy (NCBI): domain Bacteria; kingdom Bacillati; phylum Actinomycetota; class Actinomycetes; order Kitasatosporales; family Streptomycetaceae; genus Streptomyces; species Streptomyces sp. NPDC001816. The sequence goes on along the minus strand of NZ_JBIATY010000015.1, from coordinate 167,465 downwards.
AGCCATGACTGTGTCCGTGGAACCGACGTCCGTCGAAGCGAGCGGGAGCAAGGGTTCGCAGGCGTTGCGACCGCACGCCGAGCACGCCTTCGCCGCCGAACTCGCGGCGCTGGCCGCGCAGGACGACCGCCCGCGCCCGGAGCGCTGGAAACTGTCGCCGTGGGCGGTGGCGACGTATCTGCTCGGAGGCACCCTGCCGGACGGCACCGTGATCACACCGAAGTACGTGGGCCCGCGCCGTATCGTCGAGGTCGCCGTCACCACTCTCGCCACCGACCGCGCGCTGCTGCTGCTCGGCGTGCCCGGCACGGCCAAGACCTGGGTGTCGGAGCACCTGGCGGCCGCGGTCAGCGGCGACTCGACCCTGCTCGTGCAGGGCACGGCGGGCACGCCGGAGGAGGCGATCCGCTACGGCTGGAACTACGCGCAGTTGCTCGCGCACGGCCCCAGCCGCGACGCCCTGGTGCCCAGCCCCGTCATGCGGGCCATGGCCGAGGGCATGACGGCCCGGGTGGAGGAGCTGACCCGCATCCCGGCCGACGTGCAGGACACGCTGATCACGATCCTGTCCGAGAAGACCCTGCCGATCCCGGAGCTGGGCCAGGAGATGCAGGCGGTCCGCGGCTTCAACCTCATCGCCACCGCCAACGACCGCGACCGGGGCGTCAACGACCTCTCCAGCGCGCTGCGCCGACGCTTCAACACCGTGGTGCTGCCGCTTCCGGAGAGCGCCGACGCCGAGGTCGACATCGTCACGCGCCGCGTCGAGCAGATCGGCCGCTCCCTCGATCTGCCGGCCGTGCCCGACGGCATCGAGGAGATCCACCGGGTCGTGACGGTCTTCCGTGAGCTGCGCGACGGGATGACCGCCGACGGCCGGACGAAGCTGAAGTCGCCGAGCGGCACACTGTCCACCGCCGAGGCGATCTCCGTCGTCACCAACGGCCTCGCACTTGCTGCCCACTTCGGTGACGGCGTGCTGCGCCCGGGCGACGTCGCCGCCGGCATCCTCGGCGCCGTCGTCCGTGACCCGGCGGCCGACCGTGTCATCTGGCAGGAGTACCTGGAGACGGTCGTCCGCGAGCGCGACGGCTGGAAGGACTTCTACCGGGCCTGCCGGGAGGTGAGCGTGTGAGCGACGACTCCACGTGGGGCAGGGCCCGTGCCTCCGGGCCGCTGCTGCTCGGTGTGCGGCACCACGGGCCCGGCTCCGCGCGTGCGGTGCGGGCCGCCCTGGAGGCCGCCCGGCCCGGTGTCGTCCTGATCGAGGGGCCGCCGGAGGCCGACGCGCTGATCCCGCTCGCCGCCGACCCGGACATGCGGCCGCCGGTCGCCCTGCTCGGCCACGCCGTGGACGAGCCCGGCCGCTCGGCGTTCTGGCCGCTGGCCGAGTTCAGCCCCGAGTGGGTGGCGATCCGCTGGGCCCTCGAACAGGGCGTCCCGGCCCGCTTCATCGACCTGCCCGCCACACACACGCTGGCCTGGGAGCCCGAGCCGGAGGCGCTGTCCGACGAGGACGACAAGGGTGACGGGGGCGACAAGGGCGACGGCGGCGACGGGGACGACAAGTGCGGCGAGGGCGGTGAGGACGACGCGGACACCGAGGGCGACCCGGGTGCTGTGCGGGACCTGCGTGTCGACCCCCTCGCCGTGCTCGCCGAGGCCGCCGGGTACGACGATCCCGAGCGCTGGTGGGAGGACGTCGTCGAGCACCGGGGCCCGGGGCAGTCGGACCCCTTCGCGCCGTTCGCCGCGCTGGAGGAGGCCATGACGGCGCTGCGGGAGCGCTACGGCGACGGCGGGCGCCCCCGCGACCTGGTGCGGGAGGCTCACATGAGGCTCCAACTGCGAGCCGCCCGCAAGGAGTTCGGGGAAGCGGTGACCGTGGTGTGCGGGGCGTGGCACGTGCCCGCACTGCGGGAGAAGACCGCCGTCACCGCGGACCGGGCGCTGCTCAAGGGGCTGCCCAAGGTCAAGGCCGACCTGACCTGGGTGCCGTGGACGCACCGCAGGCTGGCCCGGTCGAGCGGGTACGGCGCCGGGATCGACTCGCCGGGCTGGTACGGGCATCTGTTCCGGGCCCCGGACCGGCCGGTCGAGCGGTGGCTGACCAAGGTAGCGGGGCTGCTGCGTGAGGAGGACCGGATCGTCTCCTCCGCGCACGTCATCGAGGCGGTGCGGCTCGCCGGGACGCTCGCGGCCATGCGCGGCCGTCCGCTGCCCGGCCTGAGCGAGACCACCGACGCCGTGCGCGCGGTGATGTGCGACGGCTCGGACGTACCGCTGGCGCTGGTGCACGACCGGCTGGTGGTCGGGGACGTGCTGGGGGAGGTGCCGGAGTCGGCGCCCGCAGTGCCGTTGCAGCGCGACCTGGCCCGGGAGCAGCGCCGGCTGCGGCTCAAGCCGGAGGCGCTGGAGCGCGAGCTGGAGCTGGACCTGCGGGGGGAGACCGACGCCGGCCGCAGCAGGCTGCTGCACCGCCTGCGGCTGCTCGGCGTCGGCTGGGGCGAGCCGGCCGAGTCTCGGGGGAGTACGGGCACCTTCCGGGAGACCTGGCGGCTGCGCTGGGAGCCGGAGCTGTCGGTGCGGGTCGCCGAGGCGGGGGTGTGGGGGACGACCGTGCTCGCCGCGGCCACGGCCAGGGCGGAGACGGAGGCGACCACCGCGGGAGCCCTCGCGGAGGTCACCGCGCTCGCCGAGCACTGCCTGCTGGCCGGGCTGCCGGACGCGCTGCCGGTGGTGATGCGGGTGCTCGCCGACCGGGCGGCCCTCGACTCGGACGTCGGCCACCTCGCCCAGGCGCTGCCCGCCCTGGTCCGCTCGCTGCGCTACGGCGATGTGCGCGGCACCGACACCGGCGCGCTGGCCGGTGTCGCGGCGGGCCTCGCCGAGCGGGTCTTCGTCGGCCTCCCGCCGGCCTGCACCGCCCTGGACGCGGACGCGGCGGAGGAGATGCGCGGCCATGTCGACGCCGTGCACGGCGCCGTGGGACTCCTGGCGGAGACCCTGACCGGCACCCCGGACGCCGGCCAGGGGGACCTGCGCGGCCGCTGGCGCTCCGTGCTGCGGACCCTGGCCCTGCGGGACACCGTGCCCGGTGTCGTACGGGGGCGGGCCGTCCGGCTGCTGCTGGACGACGGCGAACTGCGGCCCGAGGAGGCGGCCCGGCTGATGGGCCTGGTGCTCTCGCCGGGAACACCGCCCGCCGACGCGGCCGCCTGGATCGAGGGCTTCGTCGGCGGCGGGGGCGGCATGCTGCTGGTGCACGACGAGCGGCTGCTCGGCCTGGTCGATGACTGGCTGACCGGGGTGCCGGCGGAGGCCTTCACGGACGTACTGCCGCTGCTGCGGCGGACGTTCTCGGCGTACGAGTCCGGAGTGCGCAGAACCCTCGGCGAACTGGTGCGGCGCGGGCCCGGAGGGACCACCGGCCCGACGGCCCCGGCGGCCGGACCGCCCGGCTTCGCCGCCGAACCGGACACCGAGCGCGCGGACGCCGTGCTGCCGGTGGTGCGGCTGCTGCTCGGTCTGGCCGAGGAGCAGGAGCACACGGCACCTCACGACAACAGCCTTGCGGGGGTGGGCACATGACAACCGAACCGACGACAGCCGAACCGACGACAACCGAACCGATGGCGGCCGGGGCACCGGGCGAGTACGCCGACCCTGCGCGCGAACGGCTGCGGCGCTGGCGGCTGGTGCTCGGCGGCGACCAGGCCGACGGCACCGGATGCGCCCTGTCCGGCCGGGACGCGGCGATGGACGGCACGCTCACCGCGCTGTACGGCAAGGGGGACAAGCCGCAGACAGGGCGGGACCGTTCGGCGGGGCTCGGTGCCTCGGCGCCGTCCGTGGCGCGCTGGCTCGGGGACATCCGCACCTACTTCCCCTCCTCCGTCGTCCAGGTCATGCAGCGCGACGCCATCGACCGGCTCGGGCTGGCCGCCCTGCTGCTGGAGCCGGAGATGCTGGAGGCGGTGGAGGCCGACGTGCACCTGGTCGGCACGCTGCTCTCGCTCAACAAGGCAATGCCGGAGACGACGAAGGAGACGGCACGGGCGGTCGTGCGCAAGGTGGTCGAGGACCTGGAGAAGCGCCTCGCCACCCGCACCCGGGCCACCCTCACCGGCGCCCTGGACCGCAGCGCGCGCATCAGCCGGCCGCGCCACCACGACATCGACTGGAACCGCACCATCGCGGCCAACCTCAAGCACTACCTGCCCGAGTACCGCACGATCGTGCCGGAGCGGCTCATCGGGTACGGGCGGGCCGCGCAGTCGGTGAAGAAGGAGGTCATCCTCTGCATCGACCAGTCGGGCTCGATGGCGGCGTCCGTGGTCTACGCGTCGGTGTTCGGGGCGGTGCTCGCCTCCATGCGGTCGATCGACACCCGGCTGGTCGTGTTCGACACGGCGGTCGTGGACCTCACCGACCAGCTGGACGACCCGGTCGACGTCCTCTTCGGCACCCAGCTCGGCGGCGGCACGGACATCAACCGGGCGCTCGCCTACTGCCAGTCGCAGATCACCCGGCCCGCCGAGACGGTGGTCGTGCTGATCAGTGACCTCTACGAGGGCGGCATCCGCAATGAGATGCTCAAGCGGGTCGCGGCGATGAAGGCGTCCGGGGTGCAGTTCGTGGCCCTGCTCGCGCTGTCGGACGAGGGGGCGCCCGCCTACGACCGTGAGCACGCGGCCGCGCTCGGGGCGCTCGGCGCACCCGCCTTCGCCTGCACGCCCGACCTGTTCCCGGAGGTGATGGCGGCGGCGATCGAGAAGCGCCCGCTGCCCATACCGGACACCGCGTGACGGCGGGCAGGAAAAGGGACATGACTACCCATCGGTAATAGGGGGGTTGCGCTACCTCGGGCCGACCGTGCGAGGATCGAAGCTGCCGCCACCCCCGCCGCGCCGACCGGAAGTCTCTCCTTTTGACCCTGCCAGCCACTGTGTTCGGTACCGCTGTGCGCGTGCTGCGTACGGCGGCCGGGCGGCGTGCGCTGCAACTGGCACTGCTGGTCGGCGGTTTGTTCCTGCTCGGGTTCCTCTGTGGCGAGCAGGCCCATGCGGCCGAGCGGACGCCGGTGACTCCGGCGACCTCGGTGGTTCCGGTGACCGGGCACGAGGACACGGTGCGAACCGTCACCGAACGGGTCGTCACCCCCGTACGGAAGGTCGTGCAGACGACCTCCCAGGCCCTCGAAGAGAGGCGGGCCCAGGCGCCCGCGCTGCCCGCCGCGCCCTCCGTGCCGCTGCCGAAGCTTCCGGAGGTCCCGGAGGTCTCCGTGCCGCCCGTGCACGCGCTGCCCGAGCCGGTCGCCCCGGAACCCGGGGCGGACCGGCACGACAGCGCGGTACCGGCGGCGGGCAAGGGCGACCGGGCCCGCACCGAGGCTCGTACCGCCGTCTCCGCACCGCGGCAGGCCGCCACGTACGGACCGGACTTCGCGCTCCCGGCGCAAGCCCCCCAGGCCCTGGCGCACATCCCCGTGCACCGCGCCGCCGCGGCCGTCGACGCCCCCGCCCAGCCCGCGCCCACCGGAGACCCGGGCGGCGTGCTCGGCAAGCAGGCGGCCGACGGCACCGCATCCCGCCACGGTGACGCGTACGCCGTCACCCGCGACGGCCGGGCGCCCCTGCGGCTCCTGCCCGGCACCACCGCGCGCGTCGACGCGCCCGGGACCCGGGAACGGCACCGGGACATCCCGGTCTTCCCCGGCTAGGCCAAGGGCCGACCTCCCCGCCACGGACCTGTCGCGCGGGGGCGGAACAGGTCTGCCCACTCCGCCGGACCCGCCGGCCTCCCCGGCGCCCTCCGGACGGAACCCCCTAGCCGTTTCCGAAGGACTTGACGCACGCATGAACAAGAACATCCGCCGCTCCATCGTGATCGCCGCCGGAGTCACCGGCGCCTGGGCCCTCGGCTCGGCCGTGGCCAGCGCCGACGAGCTGTCCACCCCTGCGGTCTCCGTACCCGACACCGAGAGCACCACCGGCACCCTCGCCGACACCGTCGACGGCGTCCTCACCGACGTCCACGACACCGTCTCCGGCGTGACCGGCACGGCCACCACCGCCGTCGCCGGCACCGCGGCCAAGGCACAGCAGCCGGCCCGGACCGTCACCGGCACTGCCGACCAGGCCCGCCGCTACGTCGACGCGAAGGTCCCGACCGCCGAGAAGATCAGGGGCGGCCAGGCCATCCAGGGCGCCCGGGCCGCCCGCGCCACCCAGGCACAGACCGAGGCGCACGTGCAGGCGGCGGGCGCCCGCGCCACCACCGAGGCCGCCGCGGCGACCCACACGGCCACCCACCTGTCCGCGCCCGCCACGCCCGACACGCCCTCGGCTCCCACCCCGCAGGACGAGATCGACTACCTCTTCGGCCCCCTCGCCTCCTTCGCTCCCGAGGTGGAGCAGGCCCTGGCGGCCGCCCAGACCAAGCTGCAGGCCACCCAGGCCGCCGCGCGCCTGCGGACCGCGGGGGTCCAGGGCGCCGTGCGGACGACGGCACAGCAGACCGTGGCCGGGGCGCAGGGCCGTACCGCCGGTGCGGCCGCCCTCGCGGACGGCGAGGCGGCGCGGGTGACCGGCGCCGCCGAGGCCTCCGTCGCCGCCGTGCCCGCGCACGTCACCGGCACGGTCGCCGGTGTGGAGCAGCGGGTCGTCGGCACGGTGCGGGCGGTGCCGGGCACCGTCGCGCCCGTCGTGGACGAGACGACCGCCGCCACCGTCCCGCCGGTGGCCTCCGCCGCCGTGGCCGGGGTGCTGCCGGTCGCCGACGAGGCGGTGGCGGGCGTCCTGCCGACCGCAGGGCATGCGGTCGGCGGCGTCCACGGCACCGCCTCGGGCGCCGTGACGGGCGTCCAGGGGACCGCCACCGGCACGGTGTCGGGCGTCCTGCCCACCGCCGGGTACGCGGTCGCGGGCGTGCAGGGCACCGCCGGGTACGCGGTGACCAGCGCGCAGGGCACCGCCACGAGCGCTGTCGGGGGCGTGTACCGCACCGCCACGGACGCCGTGACCCAGGTGCACGGAGTCGCGACGGACGCCGTGTACGGCGTGGACGGGCTCGGTACGGGTGCCGTCGCCGGCGTGCACGGGGTCGGTACGGGCGCCGTGGCAGGCGTTCACGGCGTTGCCACCGGCACCGTGGGCGAGGTGCACGGGGTCGGTACGGGCGCCGTGACCGACGTGCACGGCGTCGCCACCGGCGCCCTCGCCGACACGCTGCCCCTCGCCGGCGGGGTCCTCGCGGACGTGCCGCCGTACGCCACCGGGCTGGTCGGCCAGGTGTCCCACGACGCCGTGGACACCGTGCTGCCGCCCGTTGCCGGGACCGCCGTGCACGGGGTCGTGCCGGTCGCCGGGCAGGCCGTGGCGGACGCGGGGACGCTCGCTTACGGCGTGGTGGGCGACGTGCACCCCTTCGCCGGCGGTGTCGTGGGCGCCGTACCGCCGCTCGCCCACGGGGTCACCGGACAGACCGGTGCCTTCGCGGAGGGAGTGACCGGACAGGTGCCGCCGTTCGCGGCGGGAGTCACCGGTGCCGTGCAGCCGGCCGTAGACATGATCACGGGGACCGTGTCGCCGGTCGTGGACGGTGTCGGCGGCAGCGCGAGCGGGCTGGCGTACGGCGTGGCGGGCGAGGCCGGCCCCTACGCGGGCGGTGTCGTCGGCGCGACCGCGCCCCTCACACAGCAGGTCGGGCCGTTCGCGCAGGACCTCGCCGGGACCGCGCAGGTCACCGGTGGTCCACTGGCTGGGCACGCCGCCGCAGGGGCCGAGGGCGTCGCCCACTCCGTCACCCCGGGTTACGTCCAGGGTCTGGCGCACGGCCACGGCGTGCAGTAGGGCTGAGCGCCCACGCAGGCTCCGTGGGGGGCCGGGCACCCGGACGGCCGAACACCGACGGCCCGTCCGGCCGTACCCCCGCGGTGCGGGGCGGGTGGTCCTCATTGGGGTGGGGATCAACCGCCCCGGGCCTCTCGGGGCCCGTCCAGAGGCCTCACCGGGTCAACCCCAGCCCGGTGAGGCCTCGCACATCACCCCGATCGCGGCACGCCGTGTCAGCAATCCCGGCATCATGTGACAGGTATCACCGCTCACGTGTGACCCTCGATTTAGGGAGCCCAGGCAAGCGGCGATAACCTGCGAGACGGACATGCCGCGCGCTCGGACACCGTGTGCGCTTCCCTAGTGACAGCGGACGTCACGTTGCCCTTCGCGGCACGCCCACGCATCCAACGAACCGCGAGATCACTGATAGGGACGGAAGCGCGTGGACCTGTTCGAGTACCAGGCGAGGGACCTCTTCGCCAAGCACGATGTACCGGTGCTGGCCGGTGAAGTCATCGACACGCCTGAGGCGGCGCGCGAGATCACCGAGCGGCTGGGCGGCAAGTCCGTCGTCAAGGCGCAGGTGAAGGTCGGTGGTCGCGGCAAGGCCGGTGGCGTCAAGCTGGCCGCCTCCGCGGACGAGGCCGTCGCCCGGGCGACGGACATTCTCGGCATGGACATCAAGGGCCACACGGTCCACAAGGTCATGATCGCCGAGACCGCTCCGGAGATCGTCGAGGAGTACTACGTCTCCTTCCTCCTCGACCGTGCCAACCGCACCTTCCTCTCCATCGCCTCCGTCGAGGGCGGCATGGAGATCGAGGAGGTGGCGGCCACCCGTCCGGAGGCCGTCGCCAAGACCGCGATCGATCCGATCGACGGCGTGGACGAGGCCAAGGCCCGCGAGATCGTCGCGGCCGCCAAGTTCCCGGCCGAGGTCGCCGACAAGGTGGCGAACGTCCTCGTCAAGCTGTGGGACACCTTCATCAAGTCGGACGCCCTCCTGGTCGAGGTCAACCCGCTCGCGAAGGTCGCCTCCGGCGAGGTCATCGCCCTCGACGGCAAGGTGTCGCTCGACGAGAACGCCGAGTTCCGCCACCCCGAGTACGAGGAACTGCACGACAAGGACGCGGCCAACCCGCTCGAGGCCGCCGCCAAGGCGAAGGGCCTCAACTACGTCAAGCTCGACGGCGAGGTCGGCATCATCGGCAACGGCGCGGGTCTCGTCATGAGCACCCTGGACGTCGTCGCCTACGCTGGTGAGAACCACGGTGGCGTCAAGCCCGCCAACTTCCTGGACATCGGCGGTGGCGCCTCCGCCCAGGTCATGGCGAACGGCCTGGAGATCATCCTGGGCGACCCGGACGTCAAGTCCGTGTTCGTCAACGTCTTCGGTGGCATCACCGCGTGTGACGAGGTCGCCAACGGCATCGTCCAGGCCCTGAAGCTCCTGGAGGACAAGGGCGAGGCGGTCACCAAGCCGCTCGTCGTCCGTCTCGACGGCAACAACGCCGAGCTGGGCCGCAAGATCCTCTCCGACGCCGACCACCCGCTGGTGCAGCGCGTCGACACCATGGACGGCGCGGCCGACAAGGCCGCCGAGCTGGCCGCCGCCAAGTAAGCACCGAGGACGAGGACATCAAGACACCATGGCTATCTGGCTCAACAAGGACAGCAAGGTCATCGTCCAGGGCATGACCGGCTCGACGGGCATGAAGCACACCAAGCTCATGCTCGGCGACGGCACGCACGTCGTCGGTGGCGTGAACCCGCGCAAGGCGGGTACGACCGTGGACTTCGACGGCACCGAGGTACCCGTGTTCGGCACGGTCGCCGAGGCCATCGAGAAGACCGGCGCCAACGTCTCCGTCATCTTCGTGCCGGAGAAGTTCACCAAGGACGCGGTCGTCGAGGCCATCGACGCCGAGATCCCGCTGGCCGTCGTGATCACCGAGGGCATCGCCGTGCACGACACGGCCGCCTTCTGGGCGTACGCCGGCAAGAAGGGCAACAAGACCCGCATCATCGGCCCGAACTGCCCCGGCATCATCACCCCGGGCCAGTCGAACGTCGGCATCATCCCGGGCGACATCACGAAGCCGGGCCGCATCGGCCTGGTCTCGAAGTCCGGCACGCTGACGTACCAGATGATGTACGAGCTGCGTGACATCGGCTTCTCGACGGCCGTCGGCATCGGTGGCGACCCGATCATCGGCACCACGCACATCGACGCCCTGGCCGCGTTCCAGGACGACCCCGACACCGACCTGATCGTCATGATCGGTGAGATCGGTGGCGACGCCGAGGAGCGCGCGGCCGCGTTCATCAAGGAGAACGTGACCAAGCCGGTCGTCGGCTACGTCGCGGGCTTCACCGCGCCCGAGGGCAAGACCATGGGCCACGCCGGCGCCATCGTCTCCGGTTCGTCCGGCACCGCCCAGGCGAAGAAGGAGGCCCTCGAGGCCGCGGGCGTCAAGGTCGGCAAGACCCCGACCGAGACGGCGAAGCTGGCCCGGGAGATCCTCAGCGCCTGAGCCTCTCGGCTGCACGCAGGCAGGCCCGCCCCGTTCGCCGGGGCGGGCCTGCCTGCGTTTTCGCTCGCCGCGCCGGGTGCGGCCACGCGGCTCAACGTGGCGTCGGCGCGAGGCGCTCCGGGCCGTTGGACTCCGCCCGGTGCAGCTTCGCTCGCAGAGCCTGTTCCTCCCATGACAGCGGACCCATGGCCGGCAGCGGCGGAACCCCCTGTACCGCCTGGGCCGGGGCGATCGGTGGCTCGTAGTGGGTGGGCGCCGTGCGCAGGGTCAGGGCCGTCGAGCCGATGATCGCGACCGTGAAGGCGATGGCCGCCCGTGTCCAGAACACGTTCCGGCGTTCGCCGACCGTGCGCACCTTGGGCGGCTTGGCGGCGCGCAGGTGCTCTCTCGAGGCCAGTTCCAGGAGCCGTCGGTGCAGTGCGGCGGGGTCGGCCAGTTCCGGGACGAGTTCGGCCACGGCCGCCCGGGCGCGGGTCAGCCTGCCGGCGGCGGCCGGGGTGCTCGCCTCCGTCTCCGCCGCCGTCTCCGGCAGGTCGAGGCCGACACCGTCGTACAGGACGAGCGTGCGCCGGTACGACGGCGGGAGCTTGAGCAGCGCGTGCAGCAGTGCCCGGTCGGCCGGGTCGGCGGGCGGGGGTTCGGGGGACCGGTAGCGCGGGCGGAAGGAGTGCCAGGGGGAGAGGGCGTACTCGTAGGCCATCGCCCGGACCCAGCCGCCCGGGTCCCGGTCCCGGGCCACCTCGGGCCAGCGCTGCCAGGCGAGTTGGAAGGCCCGCTCCACGGCCTCTCTGGCCAGCTCCCGGCGCCCGGTGAGCAGGTACGTCTGGCGTACGAGGGCGGGGGCGCAGAACGCGTAGAGCGCGTCGAAGGTCTGAGTGGGAGTCAGTGCGTCACCGGTCAGCAGGCGGGCGTACGCCTCGCCCTCCTGGCCGCTCGGGGTGCTGCGCCCGCTCTCCCAGGAGCGGACCGTGGCCCGGCTGACGCCTACGTGTGTGGCGACCTGAGCCTGCGTCAGCGAGCGGGACTCGCGCAGCTGTCGGCGTTCCTTCGGTGGTGGCAGCGAGCCGGCGGGGATCTCCGTCACAGTACCTCACCCCTTCGTACGAAAAAGTACATAAACATATATTGAGCGACACATCGGGGGATCGGCTGTTACGACGGGAAAGCGCGTGTCGTTGGGAGCATGGCGGGCGTGACGCTGATGACCGCTCGCCGACCGTCGTTGTCGCTGCTGCTGCACCGGATGCGCGACCGCTCGCCCGGGCTGGGCGCGAGCCTGCTGGGCGGTGCGGTCGCCGCCGGGCTCGGGCTCGGCTCGCTCGCCGTGCTCGTCCTGGCGCTGTGGGTCAGCTCGCCGTACCCCGACAGCGGCCCGGCCGGCGCGCTGCACATCGCCGCCGCGCTGTGGCTGCTGGGGCACGGTGTCGAACTGGTCCGCACCGACACGCTCTCCGGCGCGCCCCAGCCGGTCGGCGTGACCCCGCTGCTGCTGCTCGCACTGCCGGTGTGGCTGCTGTACCGGGCGGCGCGGGACGCGACGGACGCGTCCGCCGAACCCGACGCCCCGCCACCCGTCCCGGCGCACACGGTGTGGACGGGGGTGGTCCTCGGCTACCTCGGCGTCGGTGCCGCGGCCGCGCTGTACTGCTCGGGCGGCGAACTGCGTCCCGTGTGGGGCGGGGTGACGGCATGTCTGCCGCTCGTCGCGGCGAGCGCGGCGGGGGCCGGGGTGTGGTCGGCGTACGGCCGCCCGCGCGAGCCCGTGCTCGGTGTGCTGCTGATGCTGCCGCGGCCGGTGCGGCGGCTGCTGTTCGGGTCGGACGTGCGGGCGCGGCTGGGTACGGCCGTACGGGCCGCCCTGGCCGGAACGACGGTGCTCTTCGGGGGCGGGTCGCTGCTGCTCGGCGTCTCGCTGGTCCTGCACGGCGCGGCCGCCCGGGCGTCCTTTCTGCAGCTGACGGAGGGCTGGACCGGCCGGTTCGCCGTCCTGCTGCTCGGCATCGCGCTGATCCCCAACGCGGCGGTGTGGTCGGCGTCCTACGCCCTCGGCCCCGGCTTCGCCCTCGGCACCGGGCACCTCGTGCACCCGCTCGCCTCGGACCCCGCCCCGCTGCTGCCCCCGTTCCCGCTGCTCGCGGCGGTACCGGACGCGGGCGCCGGAACGCCGCTGAACTGGACGGCGGGAGTGGTGCCGGTGGCGGCCGGGGTGACGGTCGCCTGGTTCGTGGGGCGGGGGGCCGCGGGGCGCGTGGAGCCTGCGGCGCAGGGGGAGCCGAGGGCGCCCTGGCGGGTCGGACGGACCGCCGGAGTGCTCGTGCTGTCGGCGCTCCTCTGCGGGGCGATCCTCGCCCTTCTCGCCCTCCTGGCCGGCGGCCCGCTGGGCGTGGCCGCGCTGGCCCGCTTCGGCCCGCTGTGGTGGCAGAGCGGGGGAGCGGCCGTGCTCTGGCTGACGGCGGCGGGGATGCCTGTGGCACTGCCGGTACAGGCGTGGCGGCTGTGGGCTGCGCGGCGGACGCGGGGCACGATTCCGGCGCAGGGGACGGAGCCGGGGCGCAAGCGGCCGACGGACACGGGGAAGAGGGCGGCGGGGGAGGAAGCGAAGGCGACGGCCAAGGAGTCTGTGAAGGAAGCTCTGAAGGAGGTGGCCGAGGAGTCCGCAAAGGGTTCTTCAAAGGCCGCCGCGAAGGAGACGCGGGGAAGGACGACCAAGGCCGGGAAGGCGCCGAAGACCCGCGACCACCAGGAAGATCCCCCGTCCCCCCTCACTCAGCCCGACGAGGACGAGAGGTACGACGTCCTGCCCGCCGCCGACCCGTTCCCCTCGGCCTGGCACGACGACGTGGCCCGAGCCACCCGCTGGGCAGCCCTGCGAGCAGCCTCGACACCCATGGACTCCCCCGACTCCCCCACCGACCAGCCCGCCACACCCAGCTGGCCACCCCTGCAAGAACCGTCACCCCCGCCGACCGCCCCCGCACCCATGCCGGAGCCCTTGCCGCCGCCGGCCGACCACTCACCCGCACCGGACCCGTCGCCCGCGCCGGCCGCCCCCGCACCCATGCCGGAGCCTTTGCCGCCGCTGTTCGACCGCTCACCCGCACTGGATCCGTCGCCTGCGCCGGCCGCCCCTTCACCCGTACCGGAGCCCCCGTCCCCCACGGGCGCCCATCACCGGCCCACCGAACCCCCCGACACGGAATCCACCCGCTGAGCCCCCGCCAGGGAGCCGCCTGCCGGGACCCGGCTGGGGAATCCGCCCGCTGAGCCCTGGCTCGGAAGCCGCACACAGAACCCCGGCTTGGAAAGCCACCCGCCAAGCCCCCGCAAGGAGGCCACCCGCCGAACCACTGGGAAAGCTGCCCGCCCCCGCAAGGAACCGCTTGCCGAACCCCCGACTGGGAAAGCCGCCCGCTGAGTCCTCGCTCGGGGGCCGCGCGCCGAGCCCCCGCTCGGGAGCCGCCTGCCGAACCCGGCTGGGAAAGGCACTGCCTGTGCCTTGGCTCGGGAGCCGCGCGCCGAGCCCCCGCTCGGGAGCGGCCCGCCGAGCCCCCGACTGGGGAAGCCGCCGGCTGAGCCCCGCTCGGAAGCCGCCTGCCGAACCCGACCGGGAAAGCCGCCCGCTGAGCCCTGGCTCAGAAGCCGCCCGCCAAGCCCCCGCTCGGGAGCGGCCCGCCGAGCCCCCGACTGGGGAAGCCGCCGGCTGAGCCCCGCTCGGAAGCCGCCTGCCGAACCCGACCGGGAAAGCCGTCCGCCAAGCCCTGGCTCGGAAGCCGCCCGCCAAGCCCCCGCTCGGAAGTCACCCGCCGAACCCCCGGCTGGGAAAGCCACTGCCTGAGCCCTGGCTCGGTAGCCGCCCGCCAAGCCCCGCTCCGAAGCCGCCCGCAGAACCCCGACCGGGAAAGCCCCCCGCCAAACCCCCGGAGGGCCTACTCGTTCCCGACCCTCAGCACGTTCCGCAGGTTCTCGTTCTCGGGCAGTAGTCGCTCGCAGGACTGCTTGGCCTCGTGGGTCAGGGCGTCGCCGACGCAGGTGTAGTAGTCGCGGTAGACCAGCTGGACCGTGAAGGTCGTGGCCACCACGGCGAGGGCCAGGGAGGCCGTGACCAGGCCGCCGATCGCCGCCGTGGTCTGCGGACGGGGGCCCGGGGGGGTGGGCGCCGGGGTGTTGGGGTCGGCGGGGCGGGGCTTGGCGCGCAGGGCGCTGATGCCCCAGTACAGGGCCAGCGCGCCCAGTAGCAGGGCCACGTAGAGCCAGCTGTAGAGGGCGAAGAAGACGGCCCATATGCCGGACAGGAGTGCGTAGCGCGCGCGGCGCTGGGCCGGGTCCGTCGGGTCCCAGCGCATGCCGGGGCCGGCCGGGCCGCCCGGGCCCTCGGGGCCGCGGCCGGGCCGCTCGCCGAAGCCGCCGGGGGAGCGGCCGGGCTGGCGGTCGCTCCACTGGGTGCCCCCGGAGCCCTCGGGGTGGCGCGGCTGCCACGGCTTGTCGGGGGTGCCCTCCGGCGGCGGCGCGAACGGGTTGTCGTCCTGCTGCTCGCCGCCGCGTCCGTCGCCGTCCCGCCCGCCCTGGGGCGCCTGGGGCGGCGAGGCCGGCCGCTCCCGCAGCAGCACGGCGCCACGCTCGCCTCCCTGGGCCGGGCGCGGGGGGAACGTGAGGAGTCGCAGGCTGCGATCGGGCATCAAAAGAACGTCTTCCCCTAGGCGAATACGGCGGTCCGACGTGAGCTTCCACCCCGTGAAACGCACCGCACGACGACCGCGTTCCCGAGGCTGCTCCTTCGTGATTCCTACCGAACGCTACCTTCCGGCCACGCCCCCGTCCCGAGGGGGCCTTCCGGAGTGCCGGTATCGTTGCTGACGGCCGGCCGCTTCGTAGACTTCCCCGTATCCGGGGGCGCGAAGCATTCGTACGACTGTACAAACGCCGGCCGGACACAACGCTTCCCCGAGAAAGGGCCCCACCGTGGCCGCCACCCCCGCTGGCCGAGCGGTCAAGCGCCTTGTCGTGCTGGTCTCCGGATCCGGCACCAACCTCCAGGCGCTCCTGGACGAGATCGAGCGCACCGGAGCCGAGTCGTACGGCGCGCGGATCGTCGCCGTCGGGGCCGACCGGAGCGGCATCGAGGGGCTCGCCCGAGCCGAGCGGGCCGGGCTGCCGACCTTCGTGTGCCGGGTGAAGGACTTCGGGACGCGCGAGGAGTGGGACGCCGCCCTGGCCGAGGCCGTGGCCGCGCACGAACCCGACCTCGTGGTCTCCGCCGGGTTCATGAAGATCGTCGGGAAGGAATTCCTCGCGCGGTTCGGCGGGCGGTTCGTCAACACGCACCCCGCCCTGCTGCCCAGTTTTCCCGGGGCCCACGGCGCGCGGGACGCGCTCGCGTACGGCGTCAAGGTCACCGGCTGCACCGTCCACTTCGTCGACGACGGCGTCGACACCGGGCCGATCATCGCGCAGGGCGTGGTCGAGGTCCGGGACGAGGACGACGAGAGCGCGCTGCACGAGCGCATCAAGGAAGTCGAGCGAAGGCTGCTCGTCGAGGTCGTGGGGCGGCTCGCCCGCAACGGCTATCGCATTGAGGGACGAAAGGTAGTTATCCAGTGACCGCCACCGCCGAGAGCACCAAGCGGCCCATTCGCCGGGCGCTCGTCAGCGTCTACGACAAGACCGGGCTCGAAGACCTCGCGCGCGGGCTGCACGAGGCAGGTGTCGAGCTCGTCTCCACCGGGTCCACGGCCGGCCGTATCGCCGCCGCCGGTGTCCCCGTGACCAAGGTCGAGGAGCTGACCGGCTTCCCCGAGTGCCTGGACGGCCGGGTCAAGACCCTGCACCCCAGGGTGCACGCGGGCATCCTCGCCGACCTGCGTCTGGACAGCCACCGCGAGCAGCTCGCCGAGCTGGGTGTCGAGCCGTTCGACCTGGTCGTGGTGAACCTCTACCCGTTCCGGGAGACCGTCGCCTCCGGCGCCTCGCCCGACGAGTGCGTGGAGCAGATCGACATCGGCGGCCCGTCGATGGTCCGTGCCGCCGCCAAGAACCACCCCTCCGTCGCCGTGGTCACCAGCCCGGAGCGGTACGCCGACGTCCTCGCCGCGGTCGCGGCCGGCGGCTTCGACCTCGCCACCCGCAAGCGGCTGGCCGCCGAGGCCTTCCAGCACACGGCCGCCTACGACGTGGCCGTGGCCTCCTGGTTCGCGTCCGCATACGCGCCCGTCGACGACTCTCCGTTCCCCGACTTCCTGGGCGCCACCTGGGAGCGCGAGAACACCCTGCGCTACGGCGAGAACCCGCACCAGCCCGCCGCCCTGTACGTCGACGCCGCCGGCGCCGGTCTGGCCCAGGCCGAGCAGCTGCACGGCAAGGAGATGTCGTACAACAACTACACGGACACGGACGCCGCCCGCCGTGCCGCGTACGACCACGACGAGCCGTGTGTCGCGATCATCAAGCACGCCAACCCCTGCGGCATCGCGGTGGGCGCGGACGTCGCCGAGGCGCACCGCAAGGCGCACGCCTGTGACCCGCTGTCCGCGTTCGGCGGCGTCATCGCCGTGAACCGCCCGGTCAGCAAGGAGATGGCCGAGCAGGTCGCGGAGATCTTCACCGAGGTCATCGTCGCGCCCGGCTACGAGGACGGGGCCCTGGAGGCCCTCACCAAGAAGAAGAACATCCGGGTCCTGAAGGCCCCGACCGGCCCGGCCAACCCGGTCGAGGTCAAGCCGATCGACGGCGGCGTGCTGCTGCAGGAGACCGACCGGCTCCAGGCCGAGGGCGACGACCCGGCCAACTGGACGCTGGCGACCGGTGCGGCGCTCTCCGCCGACGAACTGGCCGAGCTGGCCTTCGCCTGGCGGGCCTGCCGCGCGGTGAAGTCCAACGCGATCCTGCTCGCCAAGGACGGCGCCTCGGTCGGCGTGGGCATGGGCCAGGTCAACCGGGTCGACTCCGCGAAGCTGGCGGTCGAGCGGGCCGGTGCCGAGCGCGCCCAGGGCTCGTACGCCGCTTCGGACGCGTTCTTCCCGTTCCCGGACGGCCTGGAGGTCCTGACCGCGGCGGGCGTCAAGGCCGTGGTCCAGCCGGGCGGTTCGGTCCGTGACGAGCTGGTCGTGGAGGCCGCGAAGAAGGCGGGCGTCACCATGTACTTCACCGGCACGCGCCACTTCTTCCACTGATCCCGCAGGGCCACGCAAAGCGGCCTCCGGCTCCCTTCGCAGGGGGCCGGAGGCCGCTTTCCGTTCAGGTGCTCAGCTCAGCACGAGCGGATGGCGCTCAGCTCAGTTGGAGCGGATGACGATCGAGCCGCAGACCTTGTCGGCGAACGTCTGGCGCTTGGCGTCCCAGGCCGGCCACAGGTAGCCGAGGTAGCAGGGCAGGCCGTCCAGGATGTGGGCCAGCTGGCGCACGAACGCCATGCCGCCGCCGAGCGGCTGCCCCGTCTCCTCCTTGAGCGTGCGGATGCCCAGCGCCTTCTTGCCGACGGTCTGGCCGGTCTTGCCCTCCATGATGATCTGCCACACGAACAGGCCGATCAGGGCGATGAAGCCGATGATGGAGAGGATCGGGGCGTTCTTGGCACCCGCGACCGCGATGCCGTAGGGCACCGCGTACAGCAGGCTGTCGAGCAGCCGGGCCAGGAAGCGCTGTCCCCAGTTCGCGTACGTCGGCTGCATGCCGTAGCCGCCCTGCTGCGGGTAGCCCGGGTAGCCGCCCTGGGGCGCCTGCGGGTAGCCGTAACCCTGCTGCTGCGGGACGCCCTGCGGGGCCTGCGGGTAGCCGGGCTGCTGCTGCGGGTAGCCGTAGGGCTGCTGCTGCGGATCCTGCGGCTGACCGTACGGGTTGGGCGAGCCGAAACTCATGGCGGATTTCCTCCGTTGACACTGCGGGGACTACGCGGAAGGAACGGAGGAACGTCAGGATATGAGCGGCTTGCCCCCCAACCGGACCGCGATACTGCGCCGCTCATGGTTGTAGGAAAGGCCGATTGTTGTCCAGCCGGATTCGCAAGGTGTTGTGCAAGTGCAACATCATCGATCAAGCGGGGGGACGCGGGGAACCGGCCCAGGCGGCCCCGGATTGGAACCGGGACCGGGTCATCCGCGAGGATGGTGTCATGACCGCCCAGATTCTCGATGGCAAGGCCACCGCAGCCGCGATCAAGTCCGATCTGACCGCCCGCGTGGCGGCGCTGAAGGAGAAGGGCGTCACGCCCGGCCTCGGCACGATCCTGGTCGGGGACGACCCCGGCAGCCAGAAGTACGTCGCCGGCAAGCACCGCGACTGCGCCCAGGTCGGCCTCGCCTCCATCCAGCGCAAGCTGCCCGCCACGGCCACCCAGGAGGAGATCGAGGCGGTCGTCCGGGAGCTGAACGAGGACCCGGCCTGCACCGGCTACATCGTCCAACTCCCGCTGCCCAAGGGCATCGACGAGAACCGCATCCTGGAGATGATGGACCCGGCCAAGGACGCCGACGGCCTGCACCCGATGAACCTCGGCCGTCTCGTCCTGAACGAGTCGGCGCCGCTGCCCTGCACCCCCAACGGCATCCTGACCCTGCTGCGCCGCCACGGCGTGGAGATCAAGGGCGCCGAGGTCGTGGTGGTCGGCCGGGGCGTGACCATCGGCCGCCCGATGCCGCTGCTGCTCACCCGGCGCAGCGAGAACGCCACCGTGACCCAGTGCCACACCGGCACCCGTGATCTGTCCGCCCACCTCAAGCGGGCCGACATCATCATCGCCGCGGCCGGTGTCCCGCACCTGATCCGCGCCGAGGACGTCAAGCCGGGCGCGGCCGTCCTGGACGTCGGCGTCTCCCGCAACGCCGAAGGCAAGATCGTCGGTGACGTCCACCCGGACGTGGCCGAGGTGGCTGCCTGGATCTCCCCGAACCCGGGCGGTGTGGGCCCGATGACCCGGGCGCAGCTGCTGGTCAACGTGGTCGAGGCGGCGGAGCGCAGTGCCGGCTGAGGACACCCACTCCAGCACCGGGCCGGCCGCCTCCGACGCCGGCGGGGACCCGAAGCGGGCCACGCGTCGCTTCCCGCGGTTCACCAGGGACACCGCGCGCCCGGAGGGCGGCGGCCGGGCCGCGCCCGGCAACGCTCCGGCGCCCGCCCGGCAGTGGCCGATGCTCGCCGTCGTCGGTCTGGTGGCCATCGGCCTGCTGGTGATCACGCTGGACACGCTCCGCCCGGGGACGCTGCTCGTCGGCGTCGCGCTGCTGGGCGGCGCGGTGCTGCGCTGGCTGCTGCCGGACGTCGGCATGCTCGCCGTGCGCTCCCGCTTCACGGACGTCGCCACCTACGGCGTCCTGGGTCTGGTGATCGTCCTGCTGGCGTTGATGATCCAGCCCGACCCGCTGCTGAAGCTGTCGTTCCTGAAGGACATCCTGCACTTCACGGTCAAGTAGCGGCTCCGGTACGGCCGCAGGCCCGCGCCTCTCTTGGGGGCGCGGGCGCAACGGCGGCCCGTCCCCTCCCCCGAGCAAGGACGAACCGCCGTCGGGATCCAGCCTTCCCTCCATGAACTGCCTGTTCAACGGCTGTCCGTGCGCTGTGGCACGGAAGTGACCGTTCCGCTACGGTGTCCGCGCACTGCCACATGTGTGCCCGCCGTGTCGATGTATTGACAGTTCGGAGACATGTCACGAGAGCTCCACGGAACCGGGCTAACGTGTCCAAGGTGTCCAATCGGGACGGTCCGGTGGACTGTGGGGCGGTCGGCGTGCGACGGTGCACAACCGGCGGGAGCGATGCTCCTGTGCGCCCCCACTCCTGGAACTGGGATCCTTAGTCAGCGCATCCCTGTGGGTAGTCAGAGGGGGCCGCGCCGGGGGACCGGACCGGCGCGAGGGTCACGTGCGGGGAACGGCGCGGGGAACCATCAGCACCAACCGGGGGGAATGAGGGGGGAAGCAATGCCTCGATGGAAAGCCTTGCCGGACGAGCTGGATCCGCAGATCAAGGAGTTCACCAGCCAGGTGCGGCGCCTCGTGGACCGCAGCGGTCTGAGCATCGCGGCGCTGGCCGACCGGACCGGCTACAGCAAGACGTCCTGGGAGCGTTACCTGGGCGGCCGACTGCTCGCGCCCAAGGGCGCGGTCGTCGCGCTCGCCGAGGTCACCGGCACCAACCCGGTCCATCTCACCACCATGTGGGAGCTGGCCGAACGTGCCTGGAGCCGCGCGGAGATGCGGCACGACCGGACCATGGAGCAGATTCGTATCGCCCAGGCACGCGCCGCCCTCGGGGAGTTCGGAGCGGCCGAGGCCGAGGGCGCGAGCGGCACCAAGACGGCCAACAGAGGCACCGGCACCGCCGTGTCCTCGGGCACCACCGTGTCCCCGGGCACCACCGTGTCCCCGGGCATCGCCGGCCCGGCGGGCGTCTCACCGACGATCCCGCCGCAGCCGACGGCGTCGGACGCCGACGAGCGGGAGAACGCGGACCGCGGTGCGGCCCCCGAGGTCAACTCCTGGGGGCTGGCGGGCTATGAGGGTCCGTCGAAGGCGAGCCGCCGGCCCGATGCGCCAGCTGCTGCCGGTGCCGGTTCCGATGCGCGTCCCGCCACCTCGCCGGAGGGTCCGGGCCGGACCCCGGGCGCCCCGAACCCGTACGACGGGCAGCCACAGGGGGCGCGGCCCGGCGGCGGCACCCCCGCCAAGGGGGCGGCCGGGCGCAAGGGGCGGCTGACGATGTTCCTCGCGGGTGTCGTCGGTGTTCTCGTCGTCGTCGCGGCCGTCTACTTCTTCATCAACCCGGGCAAGGGCGCCAAGCACGAGGGTGCCGCCAAGTCGCCGTCCCCGACGGCCAGCAGCAACCCCAGCCTGCCCGCCGGGGTCAAGTGCAGTGGCGCCGCCTGCAACGGCAAGGACGCGGAGGCGATGGGCTGCAGCGGCGACCTGGTGACCACCGCCAAGACCGCCACCGTCGGCACCACCACCCTGGAGGTCCGCTACAGCAAGACCTGCGGCGCCGCCTGGGGACGGATCACCGGCGCCGCCCAGGGCGACCAGGTCCAGCTCTCCGTGGGCAAGCTCCGCCAGACGGGTGACATCACCGACGTGGGCGACGCCATCGCCTACACGCCGATGGTCGCCGTGAAGGACGCGGCCGAGGCCAAGGCCTGCGCGACCCTCGCCTCCGGGCGGAAGGGGTGCACGAACTAGGACTGTCCGTAGGGCGCGAGGGCCCGCCGGGCAGGGCACGAGGGCCCGTCCGGCGGCCCCGGAAGTGTGGGGCGGACCAATTCGGGTGGAATTCCGGGGACGCACGCATGGGCCGCCGGATCCTGGGCACGCGAACGGTACCCCCACGGGAGTCCGGCCAGCCGGTACCCCCCACGGCGGCCGCCCTTCCCTCCTCTCCCGGAAGGGGCGGCCGCCCCTTTCCTGAATCACGAGTCCGACTTGTGGGCTGAGCCACACGGCCCAGGACATCTCGCATGCCGGATGCGCGATAGCCTGACCGCTGGATTCTCTTGACGCCAAGAGATCGATCATCCGCCGGGGCAGTGACGCCCCACCGCCAGCTGTCATACGGAGAACGCCATGACCCGCACTCCCGTGAACGTCACCGTCACCGGCGCGGCCGGCCAGATCGGTTACGCCCTGCTCTTCCGCATCGCCTCCGGCCAGCTGCTCGGCGCGGACGTGCCGGTCAAGCTGCGCCTCCTGGAGATCACCCCGGCGCTCAAGGCCGCCGAGGGCACGGCCATGGAGCTGGACGACTGCGCGTTCCCGCTCCTTCAGGGCATCGACATCACGGACGACCCGAACGTCGCCTTCGACGGCGCCAACGTAGCCCTCCTGGTCGGCGCCCGCCCCCGCACCAAGGGCATGGAGCGCGGTGACCTGCTGGAGGCCAACGGCGGCATCTTCAAGCCGCAGGGCAAGGCCATCAACGACCACGCCGCGGACGACATCAAGGTCCTCGTCGTCGGCAACCCGGCCAACACCAACGCGCTCATCGCGCAGGCCTCCGCGCCGGACGTCCCGGCCGAGCGCTTCACCGCGATGACCCGCCTGGACCACAACCGCGCGCTGACCCAGCTCGCGAAGAAGACGGGCGTGACGGTCGCCGACATCAAGCGCCTGACCATCTGGGGCAACCACTCCGCCACCCAGTACCCGGACATCTTCCACGCCACGGTCGCCGGCAAGAACGCCGCCGAGGTCGTGAACGACGAGAAGTGGCTGGCCGAGGACTTCATCCCGACCGTCGCCAAGCGCGGTGCCGCGATCATCGAGGCCCGTGGCGCGTCCTCCGCCGCGTCCGCCGCCAACGCCGCCATCGACCACATCTACACCTGGGTCAACGGCACCGCCGAGGGCAACTGGACCTCCATGGGTATCCCGTCGGACGGTTCCTACGGCGTCCCGGAGGGCCTGATCTCCTCCTTCCCGGTCACCACCAAGGACGGCAAGTACGAGATCGTCCAGGGCCTGGACATCAACGAGTTCTCCCGCGCCCGCATCGACGCCTCCGTCCAGGAGCTCACCGAGGAGCGCGACGCGGTCCGCTCCCTGGGCCTCATCTGAGGCTGCCTCCGGCGGATTTGCCGCGAGCCTGTGCGGGCCCTGTTCCGGTTTCGTCCGGAGCGGGGCCCGCGCCCGTTTTCGCCGTTACTGTCAAAAGCAGGGCAGGGAAGGGTGATTCGGGGGGTTCGTGATGAGCGGCTGGAGCGGATGGAACGGCAAGGAGGGTTCCGGTCCGGAGGGTTACGGCGGGGAGGGTTCCGGTCCGGAGCACGGGCCCGGGGCCGAGCGCGGATCCGGCGAGGAGAGAGGCCGGGCGGCCTGGACCGCCGACGAGCCGCCGACCCCGCCGCCGTGGGCTTCGGCCCAGACCCAGTCGGCTGCGCTCCCGCCACCTCCGCCCTGGGCGTTCGCGGAGACCAGCACGGCCCCGGCGCCGCCGCCTGCGCCGCAGCCCTGGGCCGCCGCCCCCGCCTATACCGGCGGCCCGGTTGCTTCCCCGTCATACGCCCCCGCGCCTCGCCGTGTGCACGGCGGCCGGCTGGTCGCCCTGGTCCTCGCCATGGCGCTGGTCGGCGCCGGCTCCGGCTTCGGCGTCTGGTACCTCGGCCGGGACCGCGCCGGCAGCGGCACCCCGTCGGCCTCCGCTCCGGCCGCCGGCGTCACGGTCACCGCCTCGGCCTCCACGACGCCGCGGACACCGGCCTCGACGCCGCCACCCGCATCGCGGCAACTCCCCGCCGGCTACCGCCTTGTCCACGACCCCGTCGGCTACACCCTCGCCGTCCCCGAGGGCTGGACCCGGCGGCAGAAGCAGGGGGAGAAGGCGACCGTGGTGTTCTACGACTCCCCGTCCGACGGCCGCCAGTTGCAGATCTTCGAGCTGGCCGAGTCCACCGTGACCGAGTCCCTGGACCTCGCCGAGAACGACCCGGGCTACGGCTACTCCCACGAGCCCGGCTACCAGGCCCTCACCCGCAGTTCCTCGGACTCCTGGGCCGAGCTGTCGTACCGCTACGACGATCCGGACAAGGGCGCCCGCCGGGTCGTCGACCACCGCTTCCGCGCACCCGACGGGACGCTGTACGCGATCCGCTCCAGTGGTCCGGAGCGCCTGTCCGACGGCCGGGTACGGGCTCCGCTTGTGGCGGCGCTGGATTCGTTCTGCCCGACGGGTGTGTCTTGCGCGTAGGGGGTTGGGCGGCTTTGCGGGTGCGGGTGCGTTGTGGGGCACCCGGCCTTCGGCCGGGTCTGGGTTCCCACCCGCACCACCTGTGCTGCCTTCGTCGTCGGGTGCGGGTGGCCCCTGTGGGGCGGATTCGCCGTCGGCGGCTGCGAGGGGTGGGTGTGGGTGGCTCGGCCATCGCGGTTCGCGAGTGCTTTCTGCCGACGGGGCAGCGGCTCAAGAGTGGTGGGGCAGTGCCGGCTCGCGGTTCGTGGGGGTCTTCGGAGCCGGGTCGGAGGCGGGGCGGGTGCCGTAGGTCGTGGTCACCAGGGCCGTTGCCGCCAGGACCACCAGGGCTACCGTGCGCAGGGCCGGGCCCATGCCGTGGATGAGGTCGGGGTGGGCGGACAGGACGGTTCCGGAGACGGCGACGCCGAGGGCGGCGCCGGTCTCGCGGGCGGTGGTGCCCAGGCCGGAGCCGAGGCCCGCCTGGTGGGCGGGGAGTGAGGTGACGACGCCGAGGGTCAGGGCGGGCATGGACAGGCCAGTGCCGGCCGAGACGACCAGCAGCCAGCCGGCGTACGCCCAGTAGGGGGTGTGCGCGTCGGCCGTGGAGACGCCGAGGAGGCCCAGGCCGATGAGGGCGAGGCCGGTGCCGATGACCGCGCGGGGGTGGCCCGCCCAGCGGGCGGCCAGCTTCTGGGCGACCGCCATCCCGACGGGCAGCGGCAGGATCGCGACTCCGGTGAGCGCCGCACCGAAGCCCTTCACGTCCTGCAGGTACTGCGAGTTGACGAAGAAGAGGGCGAACAGGCCGAAGAAGCCGGTGGCCGTACCGAGGGAGGCGGCGCGCAGACGCGAGGAGGAGAAGACCCGCGGGTCGAACAGCGGGGCCGCCGAGCGCAGGGCGTGCAGGGTGAACGTGGCGATCAGCACGGCGCCCGCGGCGAAGGCGCCGAGGATGCGGGCGGAGGTCCAGCCGTAGCTCGGGCCCTCGATGATGCCGAACAGGACCGCGACCAGGCCTGCGGTGAGCAGCAGGGTGCCGAGGGGGTCGGGGTTGCTGCCGGTGGAGCGTGCGGTGCGCGGGGTGGTGACGGCGACGGCGGCGGCGAGCACCGCGGCGAGCGGGACCATGGCCGCGAACAGGGCACGCCAGGACAGGAACTGGCCGGCCAGGCCGCCGCCCAGGTTGCCCGCCGCGCCGCCCAGGCCGATCGACAGGGTCCAGGCGGCCATCGAGCGGGCCCGGTGCTCGGGCGCGGACAGCTGCATGAGGATCGACAGGGTGGCCGGGGTGATCAGGGCCGCACCGGCGCCGGACAGACCCCGCCCCGCGATCAGCACGGCCGGACCGGTCGCCAGCGCTCCGGTGGCGGCGCCCGCCGCGAACAGGCCGAGCCCGACGAGCAGCGCGCCCTTGCGGCCGTACCGGTCACCGAGCGCACCGGCCGGGACGAGAAGCCCGGCGAAGACGATGACGTACGCGTCGACCGTCCACAGGAGCTCGCTGTGCGAGGGGTGCAGGGCGGACGAACTCAGTTGCGGGATCAGGAGGTTGATGGCGGCGACCATGCTCTGCGCGACCAGGACGCAGGCGCACAGCGCGAGCAGGACGGGGCGTTTCAGGGCGTGCGTGGGTACGGCTCCTCCCGGGAGCTGGGTGGTGGGTGTGGGATGCCCTGCCACCGTAGGGTCGCTCCTGGCCTGCTTTCCAGTGCAACCTTTGCAAGGGATACTTGCGTATGACGCAATCCACGGATCTGGACCTGAACCTGCTCCTCGCGCTGGACGTGCTGCTGGAGGAGCAGAGCGTGCAGGGTGCCGCCCGCCGGCTGCACCTGTCCGAACCGGCGATGAGCCGCACCCTCGGCCGGATCCGCAAGGCCCTCGGCGACCCGGTCCTCGTGCGGGCCGGGCGCCGGATGGTGCCGACGCCGCACGCACTGGCCGTACGGGCCGAGGTGAGCGCCGTGGTGGAGCGGGCCCGCGCGCTGTTCCGGCCCGGCCGGGACGCCGACCTGCGCACCGTCACCCGCACCTTCACGATCATCGGCCACGACGCGCTCGCCGCCACGCACGGCGCCACCCTGTTCGCCCGTGCCGCCGAGGAGGCGCCCGGCATCCGCCTCCGCTTCCTGTCGGAGAGCCACGTGGACGCCCCGGTCCTGCGCCAGGGCACCGCCGATCTGGAGATCGGCGTGATCGACGCGACCGCGCCCGAGGTGCATGTCGAGACGGTGTACGAGGACCGTATGCTGGGTGTCGTACGGGCCGGACACCCGCTGCTCACCGGCGAGTTGACGCCCGAGCGGTTCGCCACCGAGGCCGATCACCTCAATGTCTCCCGGCGCGGCAGACTGCACGGGCCGGTCGACGAGGCGCTGGCCGAACTCGGCCTGGAACGCCGGGTGGTGGGCAGCGTCGGCACCTACCCGTCCTCGCTCTTCGTGCTGCGCGAGACCGACCTGGTCGGGCTGGTCAGCTCCTGGGGGTGCCCGCCGGCCGCCGCCCTCGGCCTGGTCACCTTCGAGGTGCCGCTCGCCCTCCCGCCGCTCCCGGTGGGGCTGGCCTGGCACCCCCGCCACGACGCCGACCCGGCTCACGCCTGGCTGCGCGACTGCGTACGGGAGTTGATGCGGCGGTCAGCCGGTGACGACTAGCCGCTTCTGGAACCAGACTTTGGTCAAAGGACTCAGTTGGGACACGTCCACCGACTCCTTCGCGGAGGGGGTGGCGGACGGCACGGGCTCGCCGTAGTCCGAGAACGTCATCGTCAGGTCGGTGCCGTCGCCCTTGCTGGTGCCCTCGACCAGCACGTGAGGCGAGTCCGCGGTGACGTAGAGGGTGACCCGCCTGCCGTCGTCCTCGCCCTTCAGCGGGATCACCGGTATGCCCTCGACCGTGGTCCTGTCGCCCCGCGTCAGCGGCTTGCGATGCTGCGAGTCGGGTGTCAGCTTCCGCTGGAAGGCGTCCAGGTCGCAGACGTCCTCCCACTCCTTGAGCGCACGGTCGTGCGTGCTGCCGTGGAGGTAGCGGTCCTTGAGGAGTTCGGCCGCCGCGGTGCCCTCGCTGTCCGGAAGCTCGGTCTTCCAGTACGTGCTGTCGCCCTTCAGCCACACCTCGTCGCCGTGTTTGACGATCGTGATGCTGCCGCCGTGCGCGCCCATCCGCACGGTGCCGACGCAGTTGCCGTCCCGGTCCAGGGACAGGTCCATCGACGCCGGCTCCCCCTTCTTCGCGGCCGCGGTCCGGTCCGTCCACGTCATGTGGAGCGACTGGGTGTGGAGCAGATGGTCCCGCGCCTCCCGGGCGAGCCGGCGGGCGCTCGGATCGCCGGTGTCGTCCGCCGCGGCCGCCGTCACCAGGGCGGGGGAGAGCAGCAAGGTCGCGCTCACCGCCGCACAGATCAGCGGCCGTCCGGTCATTGCGGCACCTCCGTGATCACCCCAAGCCGGTGTGCCCACCCTACTTTTGTCCCTTTTCGCCCGCATTTTCAGTGACGCGGCGCACTTTCGGCCACTGATTGCGCATGCGATCGGAGGGGTGGGGCAGACGGTCACGGTCCCTGACTGTGACACGACTGTGACACAGGGGCACTGAACAGGAACGGAAGGCAATACCGATCATGGCGGACACAGCGGAACGACAGGCCCGGGCGACCATCCACGCGGGCGGCGAGTGGCTGGAGGCCGGCTCCGGCGCAACGCGCGAGATCCTCGACCCCGCAGACGCCCGGCCGTTCGCCGTGGTCGCGGAGGGTGACGAGAAGGACGCGGAGCGCGCGGTGGCGGCGGCCCGGCAGGCGTTCGACCACGGCCCCTGGCCCGGCACCCCCGTCGGCGAGCGCGCCGCCCTGCTGCGCCGCGTCGCCGACCTCCTCGTACGCGACCGCGAGGAACTCGGCCTGCTGGAGAGCAGGGACGCGGGCAAGACCGCCGAGGAGGGCCGCATCGACATCGACTGTGTCGCCGACGCCTTCCGCTACTTCGCCGACCTGGTCGCCGGCGAGGCCCCTGGCCGGGTCGTCGACGCGGGCTCTCCCGACATCCACAGCGTCGTCGTGCACGAGCCCGTCGGCGTGTGCGCGCTCATCACCCCCTGGAACTACCCGCTGCTCCAGGCCAGCTGGAAGATCGCCCCGGCGCTCGCCGCCGGCAACACCTTCGTGATCAAGCCCAGCGAGATCACCCCGATGACCACCATCGCACTGATCGACCTGCTGACCGAGGCCGGCCTGCCCGCCGGAGTCGCCAACCTGGTCACCGGACCCGGCCACACCGTCGGCGCCCGCCTCGCCGAGCACCCCGACGTCGACCTGGTCTCCTTCACCGGCGGCCTGGTCAGCGGCACCAAGGTCGCCCAGGCGGCCGCCCCGACCGTCAAGAAGGTCGCCCTCGAACTCGGCGGCAAGAACCCCAACGTGGTCTTCGCCGACGCCTGTGCCACCGAGGAGGGCTTCGACACCGCCGTCGACCAGGCCCTCAACGCCGCCTTCATCCACAGCGGCCAGGTCTGCTCGGCCGGCGCCCGGCTGATCATCGAGGAGAGCGTGCGGGAACGGTTCGTCGCCGAACTCGCCCGGCGGGCCGCCCGGATCCGCCTCGGCCGGGGCACGGCCGAGGGCGCCGAGTGCGGACCGCTGGTCTCCGAGCAGCAGCGCGCCAAGGTCGAGGCGTACGTGCAGTCGGCACTGGAGGAGGGCGCGGTGCTGCGCTCGGGCGGCAGGCGTCCCGAACCGTCCGCCGAACGGCCCGCCACCGGCTACTTCTACGAGCCGACGGTCCTCGACCAGTGCCACCGGGAGATGAAGGTCGTACGCGAGGAGGTCTTCGGCCCGGTCCTCACCGTCGAGACCTTCCGCACCGAGGACGAGGCGGTCGCCCTCGCCAACGACACCGAGTACGGCCTCGCGGGCGCCGTCTGGACCACCGACGCCGGACGCGCCCGCCGCGTCGCCGGCCGGCTGCGCCACGGCACCGTCTGGATCAACGACTTCCACCCCTACCTCCCGCAGGCGGAGTGGGGCGGCTTCGGAAAGAGCGGCGTCGGCCGCGAGCTGGGCCCCGCCGGACTCGCCGAGTACCGCGAGACCAAGCACGTCTACCAGAACCTCGCGCCGAAGCCGGTGCGCTGGTTCGCCGGCTGAGCGCCAACTGCCGTACACAGCAAGTCTTTTGGAGTAACACCCCCATGTCCCACACCCCTCACCTCTACGACTACGTCGTCATCGGCGGCGGCACCGCGGGCTCCGTCATCGCCTCCCGCCTCACCGAGAACCCCGACGTCACCGTCGCCGTCATCGAGGGCGGCCCCAGCGACGTCGGCCGCGACGACGTGCTGACCCTGCGCCGCTGGCTGGGCCTGCTCGGCGGCGACCTCGACTACGACTACCCGACCACCGAACAGCCCCGCGGCAACTCCCACATCCGGCACAGCCGGGCCCGCGTCCTCGGCGGCTGCTCCTCCCACAACACCCTGATCTCCTTCAAGCCGCTCCCGTCCGACTGGGACGAGTGGGAGGCGGCCGGCGCCAAGGGCTGGGGCGCCGTCCCCATGGAGGCCTACTACGCCCGCCTCCTCAACAACATCGTCTCCGTGGACGAGAAGGACCGGAACGCCATCGCCCGCGACTTCGTGGAAGCCGCCCAGAAGGCGCTCGACGTGCCCCGCGTCGAGGGCTTCAACAAGAAACCGTTCACCGAGGGCGCCGGCTTCTTCGACCTCGCCTACCACCCCGAGAACAACAAGCGCTCCTCCGCCTCGGTGGCGTACCTGCACCCGGTGATGGACGAGCGCCCGAACCTCCACCTCTTCCTGGAGACCTGGGCGCACAGGCTGGAGCTGAACGGCACCCGCGCCGAGGGCGTCCACGTGCGCACCAAGGACGGCGAGGAGCTGCTGATACGGGCCCGGGGCGAGGTTCTGCTGTGCGCGGGCGCCGTCGACTCGCCCCGCCTGCTGATGCACTCGGGCATCGGCCCCCGCGAGGACCTGGAGGCGCTCGGCATCCCCGTCGTGCACGACCTGCCGGGCGTCGGCGAGAACCTGCTCGACCACCCCGAGTCGGTCATCGTCTGGGAGACCCACGGACCGATCCCGGAGAACTCCGCGATGGACTCCGACGCGGGCCTGTTCGTGCGCCGGGACCCCGAACACGCGGGCCCGGACCTGATGTTCCACTTCTACCAGATCCCGTTCACGGACAACCCGGAGCGCCTCGGCTACGAGCGCCCGCAGTACGGCGTCTCGATGACCCCCAACATCCCCAAGCCGAAGAGCCGCGGCCGCCTCTACCTGACCAGCGCCGACCCGTCCGTGAAGCCGGCCCTGGACTTCCGGTACTTCACCGACGAGGACGACTACGACGCCCGCACCCTGGTCGACGGCATCCGCATCGCCCGCGAGATCGCCAAGGCCGAGCCGCTCGCCGGCTGGCTCAAGCGCGAGGTCTGCCCGGGCCCGGAGATCGTGGACGACGCCGAGCTGAGCGAGTACGCCCGCAAGGTCGCCCACACCGTGTACCACCCCGCCGGCACCTGCAAGATGGGCGGCGTCGACGACGAACTCGCCGTGGTGGACCCCGAGCTGAGGATCCGCGGCCTCGACGGCATCCGCATCGCCGACGCCTCCGTCTTCCCGACCATGACCGCCGTCAACCCGATGATCGGGGTGCTCATGGTCGGGGAGAAAGCCGTCGACCTGATCGGAGGTGGTGCGTGATGAGTACGACCACTCAGTCGCCCGTGTTCTCGGTGAACGGCCTCTGGAAGGTCTTCGGCCCCAAGGCCGACCGTGTTCCGGCCGACCCGGAACTCAGCACGCTGGCCCCCGCAGAGCTGCGCTCCCGCACCGGCTGCACGGCCGCCGTCCGGGACGTCTCCTTCGACGTGCGCAAGGGCGAGGTCTTCGTCGTCATGGGCCTGTCCGGCTCCGGCAAGTCCACCCTGGTGCGCTGCCTGACCCGGCTGATCGAGCCGACTGCGGGCACCATCGCCATCGACGGCGAGGACGTACGCGCCATGGACAAGGCCCGCCTGCGCGAACTGCGCCGGCACCGCGCCGCGATGGTCTTCCAGCACTTCGGCCTGCTCCCGCACCGCACGGTCCTGGACAACGTGGCCTACGGCCTGGAGATCCAGGGCGTCGGAAAGTCCGAACGGCGCAAGCGGGCCGCCGAGTTCGTCGCCAAGGTCGGCCTGGAGGGCATGGAGAAGCGCCGCCCCGGCCAGCTGTCCGGCGGCCAGCGCCAGCGCGTCGGACTCGCCCGCGCGCTCGCCGTCGACCCCGAGGTGCTGCTGTTCGACGAGCCCTTCAGCGCCCTGGACCCCCTCATCCGCCGCGACATGCAGGACGAAGTGGTCCGGCTGCACCGCGAGGAGGGCCGCACGATGGTCTTCATCACCCACGACCTCAGCGAGGCGCTCAAGCTCGGCGACCGTATCGCCCTGATGCGCGACGGCCGCGTGGTCCAGCTCGGCACCCCGGAGGAGATCGTCTCCTCCCCGGCCGACGACTACGTCCGCGAGTTCGTCCGCGACGTGCCGCGCGAGCAGGTCGTCACCTGCCGCACGGCCATGCGCCCCGCCCACCCGCAGGAGACCGGGACCGGCCCCGCGGTCACCCCCGACGCCCCGGTCGCCGAGGCCATCGAGGCAGTGGCCCGCGCGGGCGCACCGGCCCGGGTGATGGACGCGGGGAAGTGCCTGGGGGTCGTCGGCCACGAGCAGCTGCTGGACGTGGTGGCCGGCGTGTCTGCGGGCGGCGATGCTGCGGTCGCCTCGGGCAGCAACGCCGACATAGCTGCGGGCAGTCGTGCCGCTGGGGCGGCGCCCGTCCCACAGACGGCGGCACCCGGCAAGCGCCGGCAAGCGACCCCGCCCCGGCCCCGCACCAGCCCGGAGGACGTCTGATGGCAACGCTCACCGTCCCCACGGCGAACACAGCAATCCCCGGCTTCCTGAGAAACCGCGCCGCGGCCAAGCTCCTCGCCCTGGCCGGCATCGCCGCGATCCTCGTACCCCTGGTCAACAGCCACTGGGGAAGCAACGCCTGGCCGCACGCGCTCACCGTCGACCTCTCCAAGCCCCTGGCCACCGCCAGCGACTGGGTCATCGACAACCGTGACAGCCACCCCCTGTTCCTCTACTTCTTCGGCTACGTCAGCAACGCCGTCGTACTGGCCGTACGCGCCGTCTACCTCACCCTGCTCGCCGCAGGCTGGGCAGGCGTCACCGCGTTCGGCGCCCTCGTGGCCTGGCGCCTCGGCGGCGTCCGTCTGGCCGCCGGCACGGCGATCGCGTTCCTGGCCTGCGGCGCGCTCGGCATGTGGGTGCCCACCATGCAGACCCTCGCGCTGATGGTGGTCGCCGTACTCGCCTCCGTGGCCGTGGGCGCCCTGCTCGGCCTCGCCGCGGGCCTCTCCGACCGCCTGGACCGCGCCCTGCGCCCGGTCCTGGACACCATGCAGGTGCTCCCGGCGTTCGCGTACCTCCTCCCCGTCGTCCTGGTCTTCGGCATCGGCGTCCCCGCGGCCGTCCTCGCCACCGTCGTCTACGCCGCCCCGCCGATGGCCCGCCTCACCGCGCTGGGCCTGCGCGGCGCCGACCCCGAAGTCCTGGAGGCCGTGGAGTCGCTCGGCGCCACCGCCCGCCAGCGGCTGCTGACCGCCCGTATCCCGCTGGCCCGCAAGGAACTCCTGCTCGGCCTGAACCAGACGATCATGATGGCGCTGTCCATGGCCGTCATCGCCTCCGTCATCGGCGCCGGCGGCCTCGGCGACCGTGTCTACCAGGCCCTCGCCTCCGTCGACGTGGGCGCGGCCCTCGCGGCCGGCATCCCGATCGTGCTGCTGGCGGTGGTCCTGGACCGCGTCACCGCCGCCGCGGGAGCCGCGGGAGACGGCAGCGCAGCCGCAGGAGACGGCACCCCCCGGCCTCGTACCATCGGCTGGCCCTACGCCCTCGCCGCCACCGTGGCCGTGGCCCTGGCCACCCGCCTCCTCGGCGCCCTCGACTGGCCCGCCTCCTGGAGCCTGGACATCGCCGAACCGGTCAACCGCGCCGTCGACTGGATGACCGCCCACCTCTACTCCGGCGTCCCGGTCGTCGGCGGCACCGCCGACTGGGCGGGCCACTTCACCACCTGGATCCTGGACCCCGTCCGCAGCGGCCTGCAGTGGCTGCCCTGGTGGGCGGTGCTGCTCGTCGTCGCCGCGCTGGCTTGGCTCATCGGCACCTGGCGCACCGCCCTGACAGCCGTCCTCGCCATGGCGGCGATCGGCGTGCTCGGGGTGTGGGAGCCCTCGCTCGACACCCTCTCCCAGGTGCTCGCCGCCGTCGCCGTCACCCTCGTCCTCGGTTTCGCGACCGGTATCGCGGCCGCCCGCAGCGACCGTGTCGAACGGGCGCTGCGCCCGGTCCTGGACGTCTTCCAGACCATGCCGCAGTTCGTGTACCTGATCCCGGTCGTCGCCCTGTTCGGCGTCGGCCGCGCGCCCGCCGTCGCCGCGGCCGTCGTGTACGCCCTGCCGGCCGTCGTCCGGATCACCGCGCAGGGCCTGCGCCAGGTCGACCCGGCCGCGCTGGAGTCGGCGCGCTCGCTCGGCGCGACCGGCCGCCAGCAGCTGTGGCAGATCCAGCTCCCGCTCGCCCGGCGGTCGTTGCTGCTCGCCGCCAACCAGGGCGTGGTCCTGGTCCTCGCCGTCGTCATCATCGGCGGCCTGGTCGGCGGTGGCGCCCTCGGTTACGACGTCGCCTTCGGCCTCGCCCAGGGCGACCTGGCGACCGGCCTGGTCGCCGGCGCGGCCATCGTCTGCCTGGGCCTGATGCTCGACCGGGTGACCCAGCCGACCGAACGCCGTGCGAAGAAGGGAGCGTGACATGCGATTCCGTAAGACTGTCCCCGTCGGTGTCCCTGTCGCCGTCGCCGTCGCCGTTCTGGGACTGACCACCGGCTGCGGCGCCGCCGACATGACCAAGCAGGCGTCGCCGTTCGCGAACGCCCAGGGCGCGAAGACGGTCACCCTGTCCGTGCAGTCCTGGGTGGGCGCGCAGTCCAACGTGGCCGTCGCCCAGTACCTCCTCGAACACAAGCTGGGCTACCGCGTCGACACCGTCCAGGTGGACGAGGTGCCCGCGTGGGACGCGCTCAGCCAGGGCCGGGTCGACGCCATCCTGGAGGACTGGGGCCACCCGGACCAGGAGAAGCGGTACGTCACCGACAAGAAGACGATCGCCCGCGGCGGCGACCTCGGGGTGACCGGGCACATCGGCTGGTTCGTCCCGACGTACCTGGCCGAGCAGCACCCGGACATCACCGACTGGAAGAACCTGAACAAGTACGCCCCGCTCTTCCGCACCGCGGAGAGCGGCGGCAAGGGCCAGCTGATGGACGGCTCCCCGTCCTACGTCACCAACGACAAGGCCCTGGTGAACAACCTGAAGCTGGACTACCAGGTCGTCTTCGCCGGTTCCGAGGCGGCCCAGATCACCCAGATGAAGCAGTTCGCCAAGGAGAAGAAGCCCTTCCTGAGCTACTGGTACGCACCCCAGTGGCTGTTCAAGAAGGTCCCCATGACGGAGGTGAAGCTGCCGCCGTACAAGGAGGGCTGCGACGCGGACGCGGCCAAGGTCGCCTGCGCCTACCCGCACACCCCGCTGCAGAAGTACCTCAACGCGGACTTCGCCAAGTCCGGCGGCGAGGCGGCGGCCTTCCTGAAGAAGTTCCGGTGGACGACCGAGGACCAGAACCAGGTCTCCCTGATGATCGCCGACCAGAAGCTCTCGCCCGAGGAGGCGGCGAAGAAGTGGGTGGACAGCCATCCCTCCGTGTGGAAGAAGTGGCTGTCCTGACCCGGCCTACTGCGTGAGGCCGTCGGCGATCTCGCGGAGCGCCTGGGTGGCGCGCCGCTGGAGCCCCGGCCCGAACGTGACGCGGGTGGCCCCGAGTTCGCCGAGCACGGCGGGCGAGGGGCCCTCGCCGTCCAGCCGGGCGAACATGTTGAGCGGGCCCTGGATCCCGGCTCGCAGCAGGGGCAGCACGTCCACCGGAGCGAGGATCGGATACACGCAGTCCGCACCCGCGGCCACGTAGGCCGCGGCCCGCTCGATGGCCCGGTCGGGATCGCCGTCGCCGTGGAGGAAGGTGTCGACGCGGGCGTTGACGAAGAGCCGGTCGGCGGCGGCCGAGCGTACCTCGGCGAGGTACTCGGCGTGCTCGTGCGGGTCCTTGAGGACACCCCCGTTGGAGTCCTCAAGGTTGCACCCGACGACGCCCGCCTCCAGCAGCCGCTCGACCAGCTCCTTCGGTGCGAGCCCGTACCCGCCCTCGACGTCCGCCGAGACCGGCACGTCCACCGCCCGCACGATCCGGGCCACCGCCGCGAACATCTCGTCGGCCGGGGTCGCCCCGTCCTCGTACCCGAGGGAGGCGGCCACCCCCGCGCTCGGCGTGGCCAGCGCCGGGAACCCGGCCTCGACACACACCCGGGCGCTCGCCGCGTCCCAGGGGCCGGGCAGGACCAGCGGATCGCCCTGGGCACGCTTGCGGTGCAGGCTGCGGAACACATCCACCTTGCTCATGGCTGGTAGCCCCCTGGCGGAACACGGCGGCTGACCATGAGACGGTTCCAGCCGTTGATGACGGTGATCAGGCCGATGAGATGGGCGAGTTCGGCCTCACTGAAGTGCTTGGCGGCGGTGTCGTACACCTTGTCCGGCACGAAGCCGTCGGTGAGGACGGTGACTGCCTCGGTCAGCGCCAGCGCGGCCCGCTCCCGCTCGCTGTACTGGTCCTCGGCCTCCTCCCAGGCGTTCAGCAGCTGGATGCGGTCCTCGGACTCGCCGCCCTTCCGGGCCACCCGGAGGTGCATGTCGAGGCAGAACGCGCAGTGGTTGATCTGTGAGGCTCGGATCATGACCAGCTCGGCGAGGACGGGATCGCCGAGCCCCTGCTTGGCGGCCGCGCTCAGCGCCGACATGGCCAGGCCGACCTCGCGGTCCAGCAGCTGGGTACGGCTCACCTGTACTGCCCCGGCTGGTAGTGGCCCGGGGTCATCCGGGTGGTCACGCCGAACCGGTTCCACGCGTTGATCACCGTGATCGCGGCGATCAGCCGGGCCAGCTCCGCCTCCTCGAAGTGTGCGGCGACCCGGTCGTACACCTCGTCCGGCACGAAGCCGTCGGTCAGGACGGTGACCGCCTCGGTCAGCTCCAGCGCCGCCAGCTCCTTCTCGGTGTAGAAGTGCCGCGACTCCTCCCACGCGCTGAGCTGCACGATCCGCTCCACGCTCTCGCCGGCGGCGAGCGCGTCCTTGGTGTGCATGTCGAGGCAGAACGCGCAGTGGTTGAGCTGCGAGGCGCGGATCTTCACCAGCTCGTACAGCGCCGGGTCGAGGCCCTGCTTCGCGGCCGTGTCCAGGCGGATCATCGCCTTGTAGACCTCGGGCGCGTGCTCGGCCCAGCTGAGCCGTGGGGTCTGTTCGGTGGCGTACTTGACGGTTTCCTCTGCAGTGCTCATGTCTTCGACCCTAGGAGCGAGGATGCCCAGGGGTATGGTCCATTTCCATGGCGAATTCATGGGCCACTCTGGGAGTCGACCTGCACCTGGAACCGGCCGGTTCCAGCGGGCTGCGCCGCGGTCTGACCGACGCACTGCGGGACGCCGTCCGCACCGGCCGCCTCGCCCCCGGCACCCGGCTGCCGTCCTCCCGCAGCCTCGCCGCAGACCTGGGCATCGCCCGCAACACCGTCGCCGAGGCCTACGCCGACCTGGTCGCCGAGGGCTGGCTCACCGCTCGCCAGGGCTCCGGCACGAGGGTGGCGGAGCGGGCCGTCGCCCCGCCGGCCGACACTGCCGCACCCCGGCGCCGCGCACCCGGCCGCCCCGCCTGCAGCCTCATCCCCGGCAGCCCCGACCTCGCCGCCTTCCCGCGCACCGAGTGGCTCAAGGCCGCCCGCCGCGCGCTCGCCGCCGCCCCCTTCGACGCCCTCGGCTACGGCGACCCGCGCGGCCGCCCCGAACTGCGCACCGCCCTCGCCGGCTACCTCGCCCGCGCCCGCGGCGTCCGCACCGACCCCGACACGATCATGATCACCGCGGGCTTCTCGCACGCCCTGCGCATCCTCGGGGCGCTGCTGCGGGCGCGCGGGGTGCGGACCGTCGCGGTGGAGTCGTACGGGCTCGACGTCCACTGGGGGCTGCTGAGGAGCGCGGGCCTTGCGACACCCGCGCTGCCCTACGACGAACTGGGCACCGACCCGGGCGCGTTGAGCGACGAGGGTGCCGTACTCGTCACCCCCGCCCACCAGTTCCCGATGGGCATGCCCCTGCACCCCGACCGGCGGACCGCCGTCGTGGAGTGGGCGCGGCGGACCGGCGGGCTGGTCCTGGAGGACGACTACGACGGCGAGTTCCGCTACGACCGCCAGCCCGTCGGCGCCCTCCAGGGCCTCGACCCCGACCGGGTCGTCTACCTCGGCACCGCCAGCAAGTCCCTCGCCCCCGGCCTGCGCCTCGGCTGGATGGCGCTGCCGCCGTCCCTGGTGGAGGAGGCGGCCGCGGCCAAGGGCCGCATCGACACCTGCGGAGCGCTGGACCAGCTGACGCTGGCCGAGTTCATGGTGTCCGGTGCGTACGACCGCCACGTCCGCTCCTCCCGCCTGCGCTACCGGCGCCGCCGTGATGCGTTGGCCGCCGCCGTTGCCGATCGCGCGCCGGACGTCCGGGTCACCGGGATCGCGGCCGGCCTGCACGCCGTGCTGCGGCTGCCTCCCGGCACCGAGCAGTCGGTGATCCAGGCAGCGACCTGGCAGGGCCTGGCCCTGCACGGGCTCGCCTTCCACCGGCATCCGGAGGCCGTCTCCGAGCCGCTGGACGCGCTGGTGGTGGGGTACGGGACGCCGCCGGACAGTGCGTGGGCGGGGGCGTTGGAGGCGTTGTGCAGGGTGTTGCCTTGAGGGTGACTGAGGTGAGTCCGGCCGGCCAGCGCTGCAACCGGCTACGGTACGTACCCGTAGCTTGGAGGGTGGAGAGGAGCCCGAAGGTGCCTGACGCCAACGTCCGTATCCCTGAGGAAGCACGGGACCGGCTCGCCGCCATAGCGGCAGGCGAAGGCATGTCGCTGCGTGCCTACCTGGCCCGGCTCGCCGAAACCCTGCTCACCCCCGCCGAGCGGGCCGGGCGGGCCGAGCAGGCCCGCGCTGCCTTGAAGGAGTGGACCGGCTATGCGCCGACTCCCGCTGAGGAACGGGACCTCGACAGCGAGCTGGACCGGCGGCTGGCACAGGCGGCTGCCCGGTGAGCGACGCGATGCAACCGACCCCGGACCGGCCTGACGGGGCGATCATCGCTACGACCTCCCCCGACCGTTGGATCGGCGAGCCGGTCCGCGTACTGGACCTCAATCCCTGACGCCCTGGGCCAGGGGGTTGCAGGGGAGGGCGGCAGGGGTCGACCACGAACGACCCTGCGGCGGACGGGGAGTGACGGTGTAGAAGCATGCTGCCCCTGGTGCCCAGGGCTCGTCCTGGGCACCCAGCGAGTGGCGTGTTCGATGAGGCGGCTTCAGGCTTCTTCCGCCACCGGCGCCTCCCCGAACCGCGCCAGCGCCAACGCCCCCGCCACCGCCACCGCGAACCCCAGCACAGCCAGCCAGGTGAAGCCCTCCCGCGTCCGGTCGCCGAGCCAGATCACGCCGATCGCCGCCGGGCCGATCGTCTCGCCGATCACCAGGCCGGCCGTCGCCGTCGTCACCGCGCCGCGCTGCAGGGCGGAGGTCAGCAGGATGAAGGCGGCGGCGCCGCCGATCAGGAGGGCGTAGGCCGCCGGGTTGGTGAGCAGATCGGCCAACCGCAGCGAGTCGATCAGGCGGACCGACACCTCCACGACCCCGAATCCGAAACCCGCTCCCAGCCCCAGCACCAGCGCCCGCAGCCGCCCGGACAGCCGCCCGCCCAGCAGAGCGAGGACCAGCATGCCGACCGCCGTCGCGAGCATCGCCCACTTCAGGACGTCCGAACCCTCCTGCTCGCCCTCCGGCCCGGACGCCACCCCCAGCATCGCGAGCCCGACGCAGACCACGCCCACCGCGCCCCACTCCATACCGCTCAACCGCACCCGCAGCAGGCGCGCCGCGACCACCGCGGTCACCGCCAGACTCGACGCCAGTGCCGCGCTGACCGCGTAGATGGGAATCGAGCGCAGCGCGGCGATCTGGAACAGGAAGCCAAGACCGTCCAGCGCAAGGCCCGCCAAGTACCGCCACTGCCTGAGCGCCCGCAGCAGCAGTGCCGCCTCGCCGCCCCCGCCAGTTCCGGCCTCCCGCGCCGCGATCGCCTGCAACACCGTCGCCGTACCGAAGCAGACCGCCGCGGCCAGGGCACACACCATTCCAAAGAGCACGAAGTGACTCTAGGCGAGGGGTGAACCGGTAACCCGCCTCGAAGGCCGCTCTCACCGTTCTCTAGGCTGACCGCCGAAAACAGGCCAGCCAACGGGCAGGCCGGCCAACGGGGAGACACCAGCATGGACACCGCACGACGACGCCTTCGCTCAGGAACCGTTCTGCTCGGCGGCATGGGCCTGCTCGCCACCGCCCTGACCGCCTGCTCCTCCGCCCCGGACAAGCGCTGCGTCGACCGCGACAGCTACCGGCTCGCCAAGGGCTACAAGGTCGTCTCCGACAAGAACTGCAAGTCCACCAAGGCCTTCGTCAACGGCGCCTGGTACTACGGCGGCAAGAAGAAGGGCTCCTGGGTGAGCGGCGGCTCCTTCACCAAGCCGAGCAAGGGCTCCGGCTCGCATTCCAGCTCGGGCGGCTCGCACGGCGGCGTCCACCGTGGCGGCTTCGGCGGCGGCCACGGCAGCTCCGGCGGCTGACGAGGAAACGCCCCATGGAACGCCGTACGACCACCCCCCGCCCCGGCTGGCAGCAGACCGTCGAGGAGCAGGGGCTCGTCTACCCCCTGACCCGCCACCCCGACGGCTCACTGCGCCCCTACTGGGACGAGAGCGCCTACTACGTCTTCACCCTGGACGAGGTCGAGGCACTGGAGGAGACCGTCGAGGAACTGCACCGCATGTGCCTCGCGGCCGCCGAGCACATCGTGGCCGAGGGCCGCCTCGCCGACCTCGGCATCACCGACCCGCGCGTCGCCGAGGCCGTCACCGAGGCCTGGCGGCGCCGCGCCGAACTCCCCTCCGTCTACGGCCGGTTCGACCTGCGGTACGACGGCACGGGCCCGGCCAAGCTGCTTGAGTACAACGCGGACACCCCGACCTCGCTGGTCGAGGCCGCCTCCCCCCAGTGGTTCTGGATGGAGGAGCGCTTCCCCGGCGCCGACCAGTGGAACTCCCTGCACGAACGCCTGGTCGACGCCTGGCGCGAGCAGGCCGCGCTGCTCCCGCCGGGCAGCCCGCTGCACTTCGCGCACTCCTCCGCCGACGAACTCGGCGAGGACCTGATGACGGTCGCCTACCTGAAGGAGACCGCCGAACAGGCCGGCCTCGCCACCGACTGGATCTCCATGGAGGAGATCGGCTGGGACACCCTCTCCGGCCGCTTCGTGGACAACGGGCTCCGCTTCATCCGCAGCATCTTCAAGCTCTATCCGTGGGAGTGGCTCACCACCGACGCCTTCGCAGGGCATGTCCTCGACACCCTGGACAACGGCGGCGGCACCGGCAGCACCCTGTGGATCGAACCCGCCTGGAAGATGCTCCTGAGCAACAAGGCCCTGCTGGCGATCCTCTGGGAGCTGTACCCCGGCCACCCGAACCTGCTGCCCGCCTACCTGGACGGCCCGCGCGAGCTGGCCGGGCCGACGGGCTATGTCGCCAAGCCGCTGCTCGGACGGGAAGGCGCGGGCGTGACCGTGCACGAGCCCGGCGCCGAACCCGTCGTACGCGACGAGCCCTGCTGCTACCAGCAGCTCGCCCCGCTGCCCGCCTTCGACGGCAACCACCTCGTCCTCGGCGCCTGGGTCGTCCGGGACGAGCCGGCCGGCCTCGGCCTGCGCGAGTCCTCGGGCCTGATCACCGACGAGTACGCCCGCTTCCTGCCGCACGTGATCCTCTAGGCCGCCAGGACCTCCCGCAGCTGGGCGAGACCCCAGTCCAGGTCCTCCTTGCTGATCACCAGCGGCGGCGCGATCCGGATCGTCGCACCGTGGGTGTCCTTCACCAGGACACCCCGGTCCATCAGCCGCTCGGACACCTGCCGGCCCGTCCCGACGCTCGGCGCGATGTCGACCCCGGCCCACAGCCCCCGCCCGCGCACCGCCGTCACCTTGCCGGTGCCGAGCAGGGCGCCCAGCTCCCGGTGCAGATGCTCGCCGAGCTCGGCGGACCGCGCCTGGTACTCGCCCGTCCGCAGCATCCTGATCACCTCCAGCGCCACCGCACACGCCAGGGGGTTCCCGCCGAACGTCGATCCGTGCTCACCCGGCCCGAACACCCCGAGCACCTCGGTGCTCGACACCACCGCCGACACCGGCAGGATCCCGCCGCCCAGCGCCTTCCCCAGCACGTACACATCCGGTGCGACCCCCTCGTTCTCGCACGCGAAGGTCCGCCCGGTCCTGCCAAGACCCGACTGGACCTCGTCGGCGATGAACAACACGTCCCGCTGCCGGGTCAGCTCCCGCACCGCCGGCAGATAGCCGGCCGGCGGGACGATCACCCCCGACTCGCCCTGGATCGGTTCGAGCAGCACCGCGACCGTGTTCTCGGTGAGCGCCTCCCGCATCGCGGTCAGGTCGCCGTACGGCACGATCTGGAAGCCCGGCGTGTACGGCCCGAAGTCCGCCCGCGCCTCGGGGTCGGTGGAGAAGCTGATGACCGTCGTCGTACGGCCATGGAAGTTGCCGCTCGCGACCACGATCTTCGCCATCTCGGCGGGCACCCCCTTGATCCGGTACCCCCACTTCCGGGCGGTCTTCACCGCGGTCTCCACCGCCTCGACGCCGGTGTTCACCGGCAGCACCATCTGCATGCCGCACAGCGCGGCCAGCTCGGTGCAGAACGCGGCGAACCGGTCGTGGTGGAACGCCCGCGACGTCAGCGTCACCCGCTCCAGCTGCGCCCGGGCCGCCGCCACCAGCCGCGGGTGGCCGTGGCCGAAGTTCAATGCCGAGTACCCGGCCAGCAGGTCGAGGTAGCGCCGCCCCTCGACATCCGTCATCCAGGCCCCCTCCGCGGTGGCGACGACCACCGGCAGCGGGTGGTAGTTGTGCGCACTGTGGGCGTCGGCGGCGGCGATGAGCGTCTCCGTAGCGTTCACGGGAACTCCAAAGGGCCAGAGAGTCGGATGCACCCCCTTCTTATCCTCGCTCGCATGGTGGACGCGGGACCTGCGCGATCCGGCGCGCCCGGTAGGCTGATCAGCGGGCCGTGACTGGCGCGCTAGGGATGGGACGGACCATCGGGGAGCGGCCCGAGCGGGAAAACAGTGCCGTGCGCCTGGGCCGAACGTGAACGCTGTACGCACACCGTCCGGAGGTCCCCATGCCGAAGCAGCACCTCTCCACCGAGTCCACCGCCTTCCGCGCCGCCCTCGACGTCATCCGTGCCGTCGAGCCGGGCGTCGCCGACGCCATCGGCCAGGAGGTGGCCGACCAGCGCGAGATGCTGAAGCTGATCGCCTCCGAGAACTACGCCTCCCCGGCCACCCTGCTGGCGATGGGCAACTGGTTCAGCGACAAGTACGCCGAGGGCACCATCGGCCGCCGCTTCTACGCCGGCTGCCGCAACGTCGACACCGTGGAGTCCCTGGCCGCCGAGCACGCCAAGGCGCTCTTCGGCGCCCGGCACGCCTACGTCCAGCCGCACTCCGGCATCGACGCCAACCTCGTCGCCTTCTGGGCCGTGCTCGCGGACCGCGTGGAGGCCCCGTTCCTGGAGAAGACCGGCGCCCGCCAGGTCAACGACCTCTCCGAGGCCGACTGGGCCGAGCTGCGCCAGGCCTTCGGCAACCAGCGCATGCTCGGCATGTCCCTGGACGCCGGCGGCCACCTCACCCACGGCTTCCGCCCGAACATCTCCGGCAAGATGTTCGACCAGCGCTCCTACGGCACCGACCCGGCCACGGGCCTGATCGACTACGAGGCGCTGCGCGCCCAGGCCCGCGACTTCAAGCCGCTGATCATCGTCGCGGGCTACTCCGCCTACCCCCGTCTGGTGAACTTCCGCATCATGCGCGAGATCGCCGACGAGGTCGGCGCGACCCTCATGGTCGACATGGCCCACTTCGCCGGTCTGGTCGCCGGCAAGGTCCTGACCGGCGACTTCGACCCGGTCCCGCACGCCCAGATCGTCACCACGACCACCCACAAGTCCCTGCGCGGCCCGCGCGGCGGCATGGTCCTGTGCGACGACTCCCTGAAGGACCAGGTCGACCGCGGCTGCCCGATGGTGCTCGGCGGCCCGCTCCCGCACGTCATGGCCGCGAAGGCCGTCGCCCTCGCCGAGGCCCGTCAGCCCTCGTTCCAGGACTACGCCCAGCGCATCGTCGACAACTCGCGCGCCCTCGCCGAGGGCCTGATGAAGCGCGGCGCCACCCTGGTCACCGGCGGCACGGACAACCACCTCAACCTGATCGACGTGGAGACGTCGTACGGCCTCACGGGCCGCCAGGCGGAGACAGCCCTCCTCGACTCGGGCATCGTCACCAACCGCAACGCCATCCCGGCCGACCCGAACGGCGCCTGGTACACCTCCGGCATCCGCATCGGCACCCCGGCCCTCACTACGCGGGGCCTGGGCACGGCGGAGATGGACGAGGTCGCGGGCCTGATCGACAGGGTCCTCACGACGACGGAGCCGGGCACCACCAAGTCGGGAGCCCCGTCCAAGGCGGCCCACGTCCTGGACGACAAGGTGTCCCAGGAAATCGCACAGAGGGCAACGGACCTGGTGGCAGGCTTCCCGCTGTACCCGGAAGTCGACCTGGGCTGATCACTCCCTGAGGGGCGACGCCCCAGGGGCGCGGGGCCGCATCAAATATGCGGCTCCGCCGCGCGGGCGCGACCAGCCACCACGGTCCGCAGTTCCCCACGCACCGAACCCCCCGATCCCTCTGCGACAATAAAAAACATGGCTTCCGCTGACCAACCTCGCGTGCTCTCCGGCATCCAGCCCACCGCCGGCTCGTTCCACCTCGGCAACTACCTCGGCGCCGTCCGCCAGTG
This sequence comes from Streptomyces sp. NPDC001816, assembly GCF_042892235.1. Taxonomy (NCBI): domain Bacteria; kingdom Bacillati; phylum Actinomycetota; class Actinomycetes; order Kitasatosporales; family Streptomycetaceae; genus Streptomyces; species Streptomyces sp. NPDC001816. The sequence goes on along the minus strand of NZ_JBIATY010000015.1, from coordinate 123,275 downwards.
GGTGGCCCTGCAGGAGTCCCACGACGCCTTCTACATGGTCGTCGACCTGCACGCGATCACGGTCCCGCAGGACCCGAAGGACCTGCGCGCCAACACCCGCCTGGCCGCGGCCCAGCTGCTGGCCGCCGGTCTGGACCCCGACCGCTGCACCCTCTTCGTGCAGAGCCACGTGCCCGAGCACGCCCAGCTCGCCTGGATCATGAACTGCCTCACCGGCTTCGGCGAGGCCAGCCGGATGACCCAGTTCAAGGACAAGTCCGCCAAGCAGGGCGCCGAGCGGGCCTCCGTCGGCCTGTTCACGTACCCGATCCTGCAGGTCGCGGACATCCTGCTGTACCAGGCCAACGAGGTGCCGGTCGGCGAGGACCAGCGCCAGCACATCGAGCTGACCCGCGACCTCGCCGAGCGTTTCAACGGCCGGTTCGGCGACACGTTCACGATCCCGTCGCCGTACATCCTCAAGGAGACGGCGAAGATCTACGACCTTCAGGACCCGTCGATCAAGATGAGCAAGTCGGCGTCCACGCCGAAGGGCCTGATCAACCTGCTCGACGAGCCGAAGGCGACGGCCAAGAAGGTCAAGAGCGCCGTCACCGACACCGACACCGTGATCCGCTACGACGCGGAGAACAAGCCGGGCGTGTCGAACCTCCTCACCATCTACTCCACGCTCACCGGCAAGTCGATCGCCGAGCTGGAGCAGGACTACGAGGGCAAGATGTACGGCGCGCTCAAGACGGACCTCGCCGACGTCATGGTCGAGTTCGTGACGCCGTTCCGGGAGCGCACCCAGCAGTACCTGGACGACTCCGAGACGCTCGACTCGATCCTCGCCAAGGGTGCGGAGAAGGCGCGCGCGGTTGCCGCGGAGACACTTGCGCAGGCGTACGACCGGGTGGGTTTCCTGCCGGCGAAGCACTGAGAAGCACGAACCGGCGCTGAGGCGCACGACCGTACACACCTCCGAGCGGGCAGAGCGCTGCACATCACTTCCACTGCGCCTGCCCACAGGACACCCGTGGCCGTACAGTCGATAGCCGACGGCCCGGACGAAGACGCGACGAAGACGGCGGCGAAGACGGCCGGAAGACATCACGCGACGACAGGAGACGACGTGGGGACCGTAACGATCGGCGTGTCGATCGCGGTCCCGGAGCCTCACGGCAGCCTGCTCCAGGAGCTGCGCGCGGGCTTCGGCGACGCCGCGGCTCACGGCATCCCCACGCATGTCACCCTGCTGCCGCCGACCGAGGTGGACGCGACCGACCTTTCGGCGGTCGAGGCGCACCTCACGCAGGTCGCGGCGGCCGGCCGGCCGTTCCCGATGCGGCTGTGCGGGACCGGCACCTTCCGGCCCCTGTCGCCGGTCGTCTATGTGCGTGTCGCGCAGGGTGCCGAGGCCTGCGCCTGGCTGCAGCAGCGGGTGCGGGACGCCTCGGGTCCGGTGGCGCGCGAGCTGCAGTTCCCGTACCACCCGCATGTCACGGTCGCGCACGGCATCGACGAGGAGTCGATGGACCGCGCCTTCGCCGAGCTGGCCGGCTTCGAGGCCGAGTGGCCGTGCACCGGGTTCGCGCTGTACGAGCAGGGCGCCGACGACGTGTGGCGCAAGCTGCGGGAGTACACGTTCGGCGGATCCGTGGTGCCTCCGCAGGGGTGCCACGCGGACGTCGAGCGCGGGGCGCTCCGCGGGTAGTGCCGCGATGTGCCGTCACTCGTCTGCGGCATCGTTGTGGCTGGTCGCGCCCACGCGGCGGAGCCGCATATGTGATGCGGCCCCGCGCCCCTTTGGGGCGCCGGACCAGGGCGCTAGATCGGCAGCCGTCGGAACAGTGCCCGCGGCGTGTGCCGCAGAGCCGTCATCACCAGCCTGAGCGCGCCCGGCACCCACACCGTCTCCGAGCCGCGGCGCAGGCCCAGTTCGACGGCCGTGGCGACGGCCTCGGGGGTGGTGGCGAGCGGGGCCGCGGGCAGGTCCGCCGTCATGCGGGTACGGACGAATCCGGGGCGTACGACCATGACGTGCACGCCGGTGCCGTAGAGCGCGTCGCCGAGGCCCTGGGCGAAGGCGTCGAGGCCGGCCTTGCTGGAGCCGTAGATGAAGTCGGCGCGGCGGGCCCGTTCGCCGGCGGCGGCGGAGAGGACCACCAGGGAGCCGTGGCCCTGGGTCTGCAGGGCGCGGGCCGCGGTCAGGCCCGCCGACACGGCTCCGGTGTAGTTGGTCTGGGCGACCCGGACCGCGCGCAGGGGCTCCCGCTCGTCGTGGGCCTGGTCGCCGAGGATGCCGAACGCGAGCAGCACCAGGTCGATGTCGCCCTCGGCGAAGACCTTGCCGAGGACCTCCTCGTGGGACTCGGGGTCGAGGGCGTCGAAGGCGACGGTGCGGACCTCGGCGCCCAGGGCATGCAGCTGCTCGGCGGCCTGGTCCAGGGCGGGCGAGGGCCGGCCGGCCAGCCAGACGGTGCGGGCGCGGCGGGCGATCAGCCGGCGGGCGGTGGCCAGCGCGATCTCGGACGTGCCGCCGAGGACGAGCAGGGACTGGGGCAGAGCGGTGGCGTCCTTCATGACAGCCGACCGTATCGTCCGCATATGTCTGTCTTGCTGAAGAAACGCGGTGTTGACGCCACCCAGAACGGGCACAGTCCGATCATGGAGTGGCTGAAGAAGCTCCCTGGTATCGGGCCGGTCGTCACCTGGGTGATGTCCACGCACGCATGGCGGTCATACGAGCGTCTTGACCGGGTGAAGTGGACGCGGCTGGCCGCCGCGATGACCTTCATCAGCTTCGTGTCACTGTTCCCGCTGCTGACGCTGGCCGCCGCGATCGCCGCCGCCACGCTCAGCGAGTCTCAGCAGAAGGACCTGCAGAACAAGATCGCCGACCAGGTCCCCGGCCTCTCCGACCAGCTGAACATCGGCGCCCTGGTCCAGAACGCCGGCACCGTCGGAATCATCGCCGGTGTCGTGCTGCTGTTCACCGGGATGGGCTGGGTCAGCCAGATGCGCGACTGCCTGCGCGCGGTGTGGGAACTGCCCGACAGCGAGGAGAACCTGGTCCTGGCCAAGGCCAAGGACGCGGGCATCCTGGTCGGTCTCGGCGGAGCCGTCGTCGCCACGCTCGCCATCTCCACCGTAGCCTCCGCGCTGGTGGGCTGGATCACCGACCAGGCCGGCCTCGACCGGGCGAGCTGGGGTGGCATCCTGCTGCGGATCATCGCGTTCTCGGTCGCCGTGCTCGCCGACTTCCTGGTCCTGCTCTACGTCCTGACCCTGCTGCCCGGCGTCGAGCCACCGCGCAGCCGCCTGCTGGTGGCGGCGCTCATCGGGGCGGTTGGTTTCGAACTGCTGAAGCTCCTGCTCAGCGGCTACATCCAGGGGGTCGCCGCGAAGAGCATGTACGGCGCGTTCGGCGTCCCCGTGGCGCTGCTGCTGTGGATCAACTTCACTGCGAAACTCCTCCTGTTCAGCGCCGCCTGGACGGCGACGCCGAGCAAGGAGAACGAGGAGAGCGAACGCGAGGACGTCAGGACCGCGTCCGACGGCGCATCAGGTCAGGCAGCGGCCAACGGCGGTTGACCAGGAACACCCCGCCGCCGAGCAGCACCAGCAGCCCGCCGGCGACGGCCAGGGCGATCCCGACGCCGCTGGAGCCGCCCGTGGCGGTGGCGCTCGCCACCGGCTTCGAGCCGGACCCGCCGGTCTTCCCCGCCGCCCCGGCGGAGGCGGTGGCGCCGGGACTCGGGGTGGACTGCGCGGCGCTCTTCGGCGGGACCAGCTCGCCCACCGGGCTGACCTTGCCCGCCGCCTTGAAGCCCCAGTCGAGCAGCTTCGCCGTCTCCTTGTAGACCTCGTTGTGCTCGTGCTTCTCCGGGTTCATCACCGTGACCAGCAGCACCCTGCCGTTCCGCTCGGCGACACCGGTGAAGGTGGCGCCCGCGTTGGTGGTGTTGCCGTTCTTCACCCCGGCGATGCCCTGGTACACGGGCACGTCGGTGTCGCCGCTCAGCAGCCGGTTGGTGTTCTGGATCTCGCCGTCCCCGAATTTCGCCCGCACCGTCGAGCAGTAGTCGCGGAAGTCCTTCTTCTGCAGCCCGGAGCGGGCGAACAGCGTCAGGTCGTACGCCGACGACATCTGCCGCGGCGCGTCGTAGCCGTCCGGGCTGACCACGTGCGTGTCCAGGGCCTGCAGTTCGTCGGCGTGGTCCTGCATGTCCTTGACGGTCCGCGCGATGCCGCCGTTCATCGCGGACAGCACGTGCACGGCGTCGTTGCCCGAGCGCAGGAAGACGCCGAGCCACAGGTCGTGGACGGTGTAGGTGTGGCCCTCCTTTATCCCGACCACGCTGGAGCCGACGCCCATGCCGGCCAGGTCGTTCGGCACCACCTTGTGCTCGGTCGTCTTCGGGAACCTCGGCAGCACGGTGTCGGCGAACAGCATCTTCAGGGTGCTCGCCGGGGGCAGCCGCCAGTGCGCGTTGTGTGCGGCGAGGACATCGCCGGACTCGGCGTCGGAGACGACCCAGGAGCGGGCGGTGAGGTCCTTGGGGAGCACGGGCACGCCGGCGGCGAGGTTCACCTGCGTCCCGGGCAGCCCGAGCCGGGCTCCGCCGACCTGCGACATCTGCGCCGGGGGCGTGGCCGTCGGGCTCGTCGACGGGGTCGGGGCCGCGAGCGCGGCGGGCACGGTGACGGACAGGGACAGCAGCGTGGCGGTGGTGACCAGCAGGGATCGCCTGACGGTCTTCTTCGGTGCGGGCACGGCCCTGAACGTACCCGGCACGGGCCGCGAAGTCCCGTCGCCCACCCCACCCCGGACACGGAACCGCACATCGAACGGCGATACTGATGTCATGAAGCTCAGCCGCCCGGTCTCCTGGTTCCTGCTCGCCTTCGGGGTGTGGAGCTGGGTCATCTGGGTCACTTTCGTCAAGAACCTGGTCAAGGACGCCAGCGGTCTCGCCTTCGACGACGGTCACCCGACCGCGTACTTCTGGGTGCACCTGCTGCTGGCGGTCGTCTCCTTCGTATTGGGGACGGTCATCGGGGTCATCGGGTTGCGCGGACTGCGCGCACTGCGCCGGATGTCATAGCGGGGGAACTCGGCAGCGTGGTCATCGTCTTCGTCCTTGTCGCGTTGGCCGTCCTGGTGCTGGGGCACTGGTACGTGTGGCGCCGTCTGGTCCGCGACACGACCCGCGGCCCGGGCCGCGCCCGCCGCGCCGGCACGGTGGTCTTCGTCGCAGGCCCGCTCCTGATGATCACGGCCCTGGTCGCCGATCGCTCGGGCGCCCCCTTCTGGCTCCAGCGCACCCTCGCCTGGCCCGGCTTCCTGTGGATGGCGCTGGCGCTGTACCTGCTGCTGGCGGTGGTGGCGGGAGAGACGGTACGACCGATGCTGAGACGCGTCCTGGACCGGCGGCACCCCGTGGAGCCACTTCCCGGCCGACAGCTTCTGGCGACGGGCGTGCACGGCCCGGCGGTCGCGGGGGCGGAGCCCCCAAGTACGCCCGCTGCGGCACCGGAACCGGCCCAGGAACCCACGGCACAGAACCCCACCCGCCGCCTGGTCGTCTCCCGCGTCATCGGCGGAGCCGCAGCCGCCGCAGCCGTGGGTACCGTCGGCTACGGCACCTACGGCGTTCTGCGCGGGCCCCGGGTGAAGCGGGTCACCGTCCCGCTCGCCAAACTCCCGCGCGCCGCACACGGCTTCCGGATCGCCGTCGTCAGCGACATCCACCTCGGCCCCGTCCTGGGCCGTGGCTTCGCGCAGCGGGTCGTCGACACCGTCAACGCCACCCAGCCCGACCTGATCGCGGTCGTCGGCGATCTGGTGGACGGCAGCGTCAAGGACCTCGGCCCGGCCGCCGCACCCCTCGCCCAGCTCACCGCCCGGCACGGCGCGTTCTTCGTGACCGGCAACCACGAGTACTTCTCCGGCGCCGAACAGTGGGTCGCCGAGGTGCGCACGCTCGGCCTGCACCCGCTGGAGAACGCGCGCACCGAGCTGCCGTACTTCGACCTGGCCGGCGTGAACGACCTCCAGGGCGAGAGCGAGGGCCAGGGCCCGGACTTCCACAAGGCGCTCGGGGACCGGGACCCGGCCCGCGCCTGCGTGCTCCTCGCCCACCAGCCGGTGCAGATCCACGAGGCCGTCCGGTACGACGTCGACCTCCAGCTCTCCGGCCACACCCACGGCGGCCAGCTCTGGCCCGGTAACCTCATCGCCGCCGCGGCCAACCCGACCGTGGCCGGTCTCGACCGGTACGGCGACACACAGCTGTACGTCAGCCGGGGCGCGGGCGCGTGGGGTCCGCCGACGCGTGTGGGGGCGCCGTCGGACGTGACAGTGATCGAACTCGCCGCGACGCGAGCGTGACCAAAACTCACCCCACCCCTGTGAAGACGCTGTGAAACCCAGCGGAAACAACGTCTCGGTAAGTTCTTGCACATCTGGTCAGAAAGCCCTTCCCCCAGGTGAAAGTCCTGTGATTAGGTGAGCCGCGCCGCTTAGGGGAGTGGCGAAAATGTGCTGGCCAGGGGTAGGGCCCTGGAGGGCCTGGGGAGGGCACCACCATGCGATCTGTTCGCATGCGCATTCTCGTGACGCTGCTCGTACTCGCTGTCGTGGGAATCGGCGGCTGGCAGTTGCTGCCGTCGCAAACGGACAAGAACAAGACGATCAGGGTCGGTACGACCGACGCCGTCACTTCACTGGACCCCGCGGGCGCGTACGACGCCGGTTCCTGGGCCCTGTTCAGCAACGTCTTCCAGACGCTGCTCACCTTCGAGCCGGGCGGTGTCGAGCCGGTCCCGGACGCCGCGAAGAGCTGCGACTTCGTGGGCAGCGGGCTGAAGACGTACCAGTGCCGGCTGCGTGACGACATCACTTTCCCGAGCGGGCGCAAGATGACCGCCGACGACGTCCGGTACTCCTTCGAGCGGGTGAAGAAGATCGACGCCCCCGTCGGCCCGGCGTCGCTGTTCTCCACGCTCGGCACGGTGACTGCCGACAGCGCGACGACGGTCACCTTCCATCTGTCGTCCCCGGACGCCACCTTCCCGCTGAAGGTCGCCACGGGCGCAGGTGCCATCGTCGACAAGGACAAGTACCCGGCCACCGCCCTGCGCAAGGACGACGGCGTCGACGGCACCGGCCCGTACACGCTGACCTCGTACACGAAGGACGAGAAGGCCGACCTCGACCCGTACGGGAACTACAAGGGCTATCTGAGCGGCACCGGCCGCCCGATCGAGCTGCGCTACTACACCGACTCCGACCAGCTCAACAGCGCCTGGCAGGACAAGCAGGTCGACGTCGCCACCCGGACGCTGCCGCCGAGCGTGCTGTCCCGGCTGAACCCGAGCGACCCGGACAACCGCGTCACCGAGTCCGACAGCGCCGAGACCCGCAACCTCTACCTCAACACCCGCGCCGCCTCGCCGCTGCACGACGTGCGCGTGCGCCGTGCCCTGGCCTGGCTGGTCAACCGCGAGAAGCTGGCCGCCAAGGTGTACGAGGGCACGGTCGACCCGCTGTACTCGCTGATCCCGACCGGCATCACCGGCCACACCACCGCCTTCTTCGACGACTACCCGACACAGAGCACCCAGAAGGCGCGGGACCTGCTCACCCAGGCCGGCGTGACCCTGCCGGTGCACTTCACCTTCGGCTACGGCAAGAACCGGGGCGCGGGCGAGAAGGAGGCCGCCGAGCTGAAGAAGCAGCTGGAGGCGGGCGGCCTGTTCAAGGTGGACGTCCGGGGCTACGAGTGGACCGACTTCCAGAAGCGCTGGGCCGCCGGGAAGATGGACGCGTGGGCGGTCGGCTGGGTGGCCGACTACCCCGACCCGGACACCTTCGGCTCCCCGCTCGTCGCCACCGGCTCCACCATGGCCACCGGTTACAGCAACAAGGTCGTCGACCACCTCATCCTGGACAGCCAGCAGTACGCCGACCGCCCGCGGGCCGCGAACGACTTCCATGACATCCAGGCGGCCGTGGCGACCGACGTGCCACTGATCCCGCTGTGGCAGCGCAAGGAGTACGTGGTCAGCACCGAGGACGTCGGCGGCGGCCAGTACCTCACGGACGGCACGGGCGTCTTCCGCCTGTGGCGTCTGCAGTGGATCTGATCAGCCCGTCTCGTCGCGGCGAGCCCTGGCCCCCGGGTCCGGCAGTGCCTTCGTCATCCCCGGCAGGAAGTCCGTGAACAGTTCGTGGACTTCGAGCACCAGGGGGCGCAGCACCCGGAAGCGGGCCAGGGCGACCCCGCGGGCGGTCAGCCGCGCGCCCCGGCGGGCCAGCCGGTAGCTGCGCTCACGTCCCTCGGTGCGGTCGAACACCCAGTACAGGACGAGGCCCATCTGGGAGAGCCACATCAACTCCGGGAGCACGTCCCGGAGTTCGGGCGCGACCTTGGACTTGGATCCGGCCAGCACCTCACGGTGGACGCTGATGGCCTGCTCACGAGCGTGCTCGCTCTCCGGTGAGAACGGGCTGAGCGGGCTGTCGGGGTCGGCGGCGTTCTTGAAGAACTGCACCGCGAACTCGTGGTACGGCTTGGCGATGTCCAGCCATGCGGTCAGCACGCCCGCGAGCCGCGCCTCCAGGTCGGTCTCCCGGTCCAGGACCTCCCGGACCGCCACCTGGTGCTCGGCGGCGATCCGGTCGTAGAAGCCCTGGATCAGGTGCTCCTTGCCCGCGAAGTAGTAGTAGGCGTTGCCTACGGAGACCCCGGCCTCCTTGGCGATGGCCCGCATGGTCGTCTTGTCGTAGCCCCGCTCCTGGAACATCCGCATGGCGGTCTCCAGGATCAGGGCGCGGGTCTGCTCGGACTTGGTCGGGGATCCGGCTTCGGGGCCGTCGTTCTTCGCGGGCACGGGAGGAGCCTAACCAGTCGGGCAGGCACCGTCTGAACAGGACGGCGGGTTGTAACTCCAGCCCGTGCCCGGGTGGTACGCCCACCCGTCCGCGCGTCGGTACGACTGCCCACCCCACTGCGCACCGCCCCGCTGCGTACCGCCCCACAGCGCACCCCGCCACTTCGCGGCCGCCAGCGCCGCACCCCGGGCCAGCTTGGCCCCGGCCGGGGTGCTCAGCTTGTGGGCGAGCGGGCGGTGTTCGCGCAGGGCCCACAGGACGACGATCCAGGCCCGGGAGGCCTGGTAGACCTGGCCGGAGTCGCCGATCACGGTGATCTCGTCGAGGGTGGCGGAGTGGTCGAGCCCCGGGTAGCGCCTGCGGGCCTCGGCGGATCCGGCCGGCACCAGCTCCAGCGGCACCAGCTGCGGCTGCCGTACCAGCCAGTCGCGCAGATGGGTGCACAGGGCGCACTCGGCGTCGTACAGGACGGTGAGCCGGCGGACCGGGACGCCCGTGGCGTCCCGGTCACCCGTGGCCGTCATGGCCGTCACGCCCCGACCGTCGGCGGCATCCAGCCCTGCGGCTGCACCGGAGGCTGCTGCTCGCGCTCCATGATCCCGCGCCGCCGGATCTTGTTGAGCACGTACACGTTGCCCAGGTGCATCGCGCCGAGCACCAGCAGCACCACGCCGAGCTTGACCGACAGCACCTCGAAGATGGCCCGGGTGTCGCTGACGTCGCTGTTGTCGGTCAGGAACAGGGCCACGAAGCCGAGGTTGACGAGATAGAAGCCGACCACCAGGAGGTGGTTGACGGCGTCGGCGAGCTTCTCGTTGCCGTGCAGCACGTCGGCGAGGAAGACCCGGCCGTTGTGGCTCAGCGTGCGGGCCACCCAGACGGTCAGCGAGATGCTGACGACCAGGTAGATGACATAGGCGATGACGATGCGGTCCATGCGCCCCACCCCTTCTTGAACGCGTTCAAAACGCTGACAGGCGTGACTGTAGCCCTGCTTTTGAACATGTTCAACTCAATGGGTGGGGGCGGTAGGAGACCCTCGTCTCAGCCTCTGCGGCCCAGGGTCCGCCGCTTGGTGTAGTCGGTGAAGCCGAGGACGTTCCCCCAGGGGTCGGCGATCTCGACGGTCCAGCCGGTGGCCACCGAGAACACCTCGTCCAGCGGCGGGATTCCGGCGGCGGCCAGCTCCCGCGCCGCGGCCCGCGCGTCCGGCACCTCCAGCCACAGGCGCGGCGAGGGCCAGAGCGGCGTCCGGTGCCCCAGCCCGTCCTCGACGCGCAGCAGAATCCCGGGGGTCTCGCCGCCGACCTTCAGCAGTGCGATCCCGGCCTCGTCGAACCGGAATCCGACGGCGAATCCGGCCCGCTCGTAGAACCCGACGGCCTCGCCGAGGTCCCCGACGGGCAGCAGCACGTTGTCGAAGCCGAGCAGTTCGTACGACTCTTTGTCTGACATACCGTCAGCTTAGAACGCCGCCCGGCCGGATCTCGTGATTGCCTCAGGCGGCGCACCATACCGAGGGCCCCGCCCCCGGGGTGAGACCGGGGGCGGGGCCCATATCGGCTGTGCAGTGGCCTCACCCGACGGCGATGCGTGTCTTCCACCACGAGGACGGGCCGATGATCTCGGTCCCCGAGCCGGGCAGGCTGGCGCGGTCGCCGGCGTAGAAGCGCACCGATCCGTCGGAGCGCACCGTCCACACGTCGGGAATGCCGTCGCCGTTGGCGTCCGGGGTGCCCAGGATGTGCTGTATCGAGGTGGTGTGCCAGCCCTCGCCGGTCCAGTACGTGTCAGCGCCCCCGGAGGAGTTGGCGCCCGATGCCAGCGAGGTGAGATCGACCCCGCTGCCGGACGCGGCGATGCCCTTGCGGAGCAGCAGCCTGCCCGAGACGTCGCTGCGGTAGACGAGGTCAGCCACCTTGTCACCGGAGACGTCCTGGGCGAGGACGATGTCACGGTCCTTCCACGCCGAGCCGGACAGTCGGATCGCCTGGTCGACGGTGGCGCCGTGGTAGCCGGTGAAGGCCCACAGCTCGTCGTCGGTGCCGTCGCTCCTTCGGACGGTGGCGAAGAAGTCGGTCCGCCCGTCACCGGTGACGTCACCGGCCGCCACGATCTGCGTGAATGTGCCCGGATCCGGGGAGTCGGCGGGCAGCAGGATTTCCCTGCGCTTGTCGATGTTGACCGCTCCGTAGCCGTCGCCGGGATAGACCCAGAGCTTGCCTGAGACCCGTACGACGAGGTCCTGGAGGCCGTCACCACCGTAGATATCACCGTTGTGGGTGATCAGGGCACCCTTGAAGTGGCCGCTCGGGGCGGACACGTACGGGGGCAGATCGTCGCCGTTGGGATCCTTGTCGGGGTTGTCCCGGTAGGCCCCTGGCATGGAGTAGTCCAGGTCACCGGTGCCCTTGACCACGTCCTTGTCGGCCTGGGAGGGATAGAGCGCGAGGTTGCCGGCTTCGGTGACGGTCATCAGGTCGGGCAGCCCGTCGCCGGTGAAGTCACCGGGCTTGTCGGCCTGGTCCCGCGGGGTGACGTAGAAGAAGTACTTCGTGGGCTCCGACGGGTTGCCCGCACCGTCTACGGTCCGGACGTACAGCACGTTCGGCCCGGCGGTCGGCGGCTTGGCATTCGAGATGGTGGCGCTGACACTGGTGGCCGTGCCGCTCGTCCGGGCCAAGCTACCGGTGTAGCTGGCCGAGTTGAACCCGTACTCGTACCGTATGACGTCCGTGTTCAGGGCCCGGACGGTGAACGATCCGGGTGTGCCGAACTTCTTGGCGGACCAGTTGGCGTCCTCGGCGTCGTTGCCGAAGCCGTTCTCGCTGCCGTCGGCGTCGGGGAAGTCGGCGGAGCTGACCTTCGGCGGGCGGGGCGCGGTGGTGTCGAGGACGAACCGGCACGGTGTCTTCGGGTACCAGGGGGAGGTGGAGCCGGCGTCGTCCATCGCCCGGACCCGCCAGGAGTAGGTGGCGCCGCTCTTGAGACCGCTGGTGGAGAACTTCGACGTGGTGCGCAGCGCGCTGTCGGTGTCGCCGCCCGCGGAGACCTTGCCGGTCGACTTCAGCAGGTCGCCGGTGGTGTCCCAGTGGCCGGTCTCCCACAGGTCGAAGTCGAAGTAGTCGAGGTTCTTGTCCTTGTCGGTGGCCTTCGCGGTGAACGTCAGGTCACCGGAGCCCATGCGGACGTACGGCGTGTTGGTGGTGCACTTGCCGTCGGGGCCGAGGTCGAGGGAGTTGGACACGATGGCCGGCTTGCGGTTGTAGACGAGTTCGAGCACCGGCGGGTAGTCCCCGTCGGCCTGGAACTTCTTCCACGCGTACTGGGCGTTCTCGTCCCGGGCACGCAGCCCGAAGGTGATGGTGTCCTCGCCCTTGTCGGCGGCCTTCTGGGCGCCCTTCTTCACGTCGAAGGCCTCGAAGGCGTCCCGGCAGCCGGACTTGTAGCCGTGCGCGAAGCTCTTGGTGGCCAGCTTGTTGCCATCGTGCAGCTTCGGAGCGTTCTTCCAGTTGGTGTGTGCGTCGATCTCACCGGTGAGGTGGACGCTCATCGAGCGGTCCTGGCACGACCAGGAGTACGTCTCCAGCATCCGCAGCTTGGCGCTGGTGATCTTCGTACCCTTGAGGTCCTTGTCGAAGCTGATGTTGAAGTACGACCGTGAGGTGCCCCAGGTGTCGGACTCGAAGCCGACCCGGGCCTCGTGCGTACCACCCTTGTTGAAGCCCTTGCCGTTGTAGAACGTGGCGTTGGGATGCCGGTTGTAGGCGGTGGTCCAGTTCTGGACGTGCTTCTTGACCGCCGGGTCGATGAAGACCGGGTAGGTGGTGGCCGGGTCGTCGAGGAAGTCCCGGGAGGGGGTGAGAGTCCACTGGCCGCCGCTGAGGTCGGCCTCGACGAGGTCGCCGCGCGAGTCGGGGGACGGGCCGTCCAGGGAGGCCAGGCTCAGGGTCGCGGCGGAACCGGTTTGCGAGGGGCCCGGGGTCGGCTCGGCAGGCGCGGTCGGCGGCGGGGACTCCGACACCGTCGGTTCGGGGCCGTCGCTGGCCGAAGGAAGCACCTCGACGTCCGTGTCGCTCTGCTCGTCCGACACTGCGGCGTCCTCGGTCGGGCTCGCCGTGTCCGACGGGGACTCGCTCACGGAGCCGGTCGGATCCGGCGACTCTGGGGCGGTCGGCTGCGCGCTGGCACCGACCGTGCCGTCGGTGACGGCGGGCTGACCGCTGCTGTCCCACATCAGCGGGGTCGGCGAGACCGCAACCTCGTCGCCGTAGCCGTTCTCGGCGCTGATCATGCCGGAGGCGGGGTCGAGCCGGAAGGTCAGACTGGCCGAGTGCAGCCCGTAGGCGAGCTGCTGTGTGTGCGGGTCGGCCGCGGCCTGACGGTTCTTCAGCACCAGAACCTGACCGAAGCCGTCGTCGTCGGCGGTCAGCACCAAGTCGCCGCCAGGGAAGATCTCCGGGTACAGAATGCGGTTGCCGTCGACGACCGGTGTCGGTATCGCGCCCGGCCAGGTCAGCTGGATCGCGTCGTCGCCCCCGCCGACGTACAGGGTGACCAGCGGAGTGCCGGTGTCGACGGTGGACTTCAGCAGGGAGACCCGCCGCACCTGTGTCCTGGAGACCCGCCCGCTCTCCTTGCGCTTTCCGGAGCCGGCCGAAAACACCATCCGGGTGTTGGTGGCCTTCGGTTCCCAGCCCTCGTCGGTGCGGTGCAGACTCGGGTCGACGGGCCGCCACTCGCCGTCCACTTTGGCGCGGATCGGAGAGGAGTACAGCCGCTTCGCCATCAGGCCGTCGGGCCGTGCCCAGGTCGTGGAGTGGGTGGTGCGCGCGGCGGTGACCTCGACGTTCCGCTTGGTCCTGGCGGCCTGTGCGAGGGCCGCGGACTCGGTGACCGGCCGGGTGTGCCTGTGCTGGCCGGTCGTGTCCGACGCGCCGTCACCGTCGAGTGCCAGTCCCGCACAGACGATGCCGGTCGCGGCGACCGCGCTCGCGAGCAGTGCCGCGGTGGCCCGACGACCGGGCCTGAGACGCCAGGTGCGCGTCATCGGGCGAGTTCCCTTCCCCTCAAAGCTTCCCCTCGGAGCCGACGAGCGGGACGGAACTGCCCCCCGCCGGGCAGCTGATGATGACTCATGAAGGTGCTGTCGTCATCCTGTGCGCGTGGCGTGTGTGCCTTGTGGGGCGTCGGGCGGTGAGGGACGCACGACGGCCGAAGTGAGTGGGGCCTCTCAGCCCGTGAAGGCACGAACATCCCCAAAACCGGACGAGCGACCGGCGACTTTGAATCCTTCGGCGTGACTTTCCGGTGAGAAGTCGTCAAGAAACAGGTAAGGGCAACTCGCAGTCAAAAAAGGTCAGTTGCAGCCTCTTCATAGGCTGATCACCCGTTGCGCACCGTGATCGTTTTCACATGAACGCCGGCAACCTGGCGTTTCTTCACAGCCTGGCCACAGAATTCACGCTGTCTTTATGCCATCGCGCGTGGTCCGTCACCGGCCCGCCTCAAGTGGTCCGGGGGGACCTCGTCGTGTTCGGCCGCCCTTCGCATGCCCGTCGCCGCCTCGCCCGTACGGCGCTGCCGACCGTGGCAGCCGCCCTGCTGGTGGGGCTCCTGCCCACCCAGTCGCTGGCGCTGCCGCCCGACCCCAACCCGACCCAGGACGTGCCCGGGCGCGAGACGGTCGAGTTGGAGCACCTGGAGAGCGAAGTGCCCGTCCAGGGCAAGGTGTTCTCCCGTCATCTGGAGAGCCTGCTGGGTGACATACCCAAGGACCTGCTTCAGGCCCCGGCCGGAACCGTGACGCCCCCGTCCGACGTGACGGGCTCGGTGACCTTCGGCGCCGCCTCGACCACGCCGACCTCCCTGCGCTCCACCGCCTCGGCAGAGCCGGCCGCCATGAGCCCGGTCGGCACCCTGCCGGTCAGCCTCGGCCAGGCTCCCGACCAGCCGGCGCCGACCGGAACCTGGCAGGTCACCATCCCGGACCGGGCCTCCGCCGTCGGCCAGGGCGTCGAGGGTGCCGTGCTCAAGGTGCAGGCCCCTGCCACCGGCGCGGTGCCTGTCTCCGTGAAGCTCGACTACACCAAGTTCGAGAACCTCTACGGCGCCGACTGGGCGTCCAGGCTGCGGTTCGTGCAGTTCCCCGAGTGCTACCTGACCACGCCCGACGACGAGGCGTGCCAGACCTACGAGGAGCTGGAGACCAGCAACGACACGGCGTCCAAGTCCCTTACCGCCACTGTCGACCCGGCCGCCGACGGCACCGTGACCCCCGCCTTTGCCCCCGTCGCCCCGGCGGGCGGCGGCGGGGTGTTCCAGGCCGCCTATCGCACCTCCACGTCCGCGACGCCGGCCGCCGCGGGCGGTGACACCGCGGTCGTCGGCGCCGTCGACTCAGGCTCCGGCAACGGCGGTTCCTTCACGGCGACCCCGCTCGCCTCCGACGGCAAGTGGGAGGTGGCCGGGTCCTCGGGGGCCTTCACCTGGTCCTACCCGCTCACCGTCCCGGAGCCGCCCGCCGGGCCCGCGCCCAAGGTCTCCTTCGAGTACAACTCCCAGACCGTGGACGGCCGTACCGCCGTTTCCTCGCCCCAGGCCTCCTGGATCGGCGAGGGCTGGGGCTACGACCCCGGTTACATCGAGCGCCGCTACCGAAGCTGCAAGGACGACCGGAAGACTCTCGACGCCGGCGCCCCCAACAACACGGCCAAGAAGGACAAGACGTCCGACCTGTGCTGGGTGTCGTACAACGCGGTGATGTCCCTCAACGGCCGGACCACCGAGCTGGTCCGCGCCGCCGCCTCCGGCAGCAACCCCGAGACCGACACCGAGATCTACCGCCTCCAGCAGGACGACGGCACTCGTGTCGAGCACAAGGTCGGCGGCGACAACGGCGACAACAACGGCGAGTACTGGGTCGTCACCACCCGCGACGGTACGAAGTACTACTACGGCCTCAACAAGGTCGGCGGCGGCCACGCCGACACCGGCTCCGTGTCCACCGTGCCCGTCTTCGGCAACCACCCCAAGGAGCCCTGCCACGTCGACGCCTTCGCCGACTCCCGCTGCGGCGCCGGCAAGCAGCAGGCCTGGCGCTGGGGCCTCGACAAAGTCGTCGACGTGCACGGCAACACGATGGTGGTCTCCTGGAAGCAGGAGACCAACTACTACGCCGTCCGCAAGAAGTTCAAGTCGCCCGAGCAGTACGACCGTTACGCCACCCCGGCGGTCATCGAGTACGGCATGCGCAGCGACCTGACCAAGCCGTCCGCGAAGGTCGAGTTCGGTGTCGAGCAGCGCTGTCTGAAGTCCACCACGGCCTGCGACCCCGCCAACTTCGCCAAGACCGACGACCCCGGCGCCTACCGCCCCTGGTGGGACACCCCTGGAAATCTCAATTGCAAGTCCACGTCCAAGCTCTGCCCGGCGTTCCCCTCCTTCTGGACCCAGCTGCGCCTGGACACCGTCACGACCAAAGCAGCCCGCGCCGGCCAGACCGGCCTCGGCCCGGTCGACAAGTACACGCTGCACCAGTCCTTCCCGGAGGACTGGTACGACACCGCGCCCGGCCTGTGGCTGAACTCCCTCACCCGCACCGGGTACGCCCCCGGCGACACCACCGGCACCCTCCAGTCCAAGGACGGCGTCAGCTTCTCCGCGTACACCGTCGGCGCGACGTCGCCGCTGCGCGCGCGCCTCAAGGACCGCCAGCTGCCCAACCTGGTGATGACCGGCAAGAGCGACCAGCGCCCCGGTTTCACCCGCCCTCGCATCGGCACCGTCTCCACCGAATACGGCGGTGACATCGAGGTCGAGTACACCGGCGGCTGCGCGAGCGAGCCCGCCGAGGACAAGGGCAAGACCAACGGAACCTGCTACCCCGTCCGATGGTCGCCCGACGGTGACGAACGCACGCCGAAGAAGTCCTGGTTCAACAAGTACGTCGTGGCCTCCGTCACCGAGACGGACAAGGTCACCTCGCACGGAAAGCCCGTCGTCACCACCTACGCGTACTCCGGGCCCGCCTGGGCCAGGAGCGACGACGAGTTCACCCGCCCGTCGCTGCGCACCTACAGCGACTGGAAGGGCTACCGGCAGGTCTCCGTCCGCAAGGGCAGCAAGACCGTCTCCGAGTCTGGCGAGGTCAACCCTCAATCGTACACCGTCACGCGCTACTTCCAGGGCGTCGGCGGCGAGGTGAAGGACTCCAAGGAGATGTACACGCTCCTCGCGGACGACGCCCCGCAGTACGCGGGCATGACCGCCGAGACCATCACCTACCTCAACTCCGACGGCAAGACCGTAAAGCGGGATCTGAACTTCCCCGAGTCCCAGCAGACCGCCTCCCGGACCCGGGAGAACGAGGACGGCACGGCCGGCGAGCCGTTGCTCGCGCACCGCGTCGGCGTCAAGCGGACGGACGTGATCCAGACCGTCGACACCAGCTGGCGCGCCGTGCGCACGCTGACCACGTACGACGACACCTACGGTCTGCCGCTCCAGGTGGAGACGTCCGTCGTCAGACCCGATGGCACCGGCGAGACCCTCTCCGACCAGACGTGCACCACCACGACGTATGTGCACAACACCTCGGCCTGGCTCATCGGTCTGCCCCAGCAGCAGCGCGTCACCGGAACCAGCTGTGCCGCCCAGGCCACGGCCGACCCCGCCACCAAGCTGAAGTCGGCGGTCCGGAACACCTACGACGACCTGGCCTACGGGGCCGCGCCGACCAAGGGCCTGGTCACGTCCAAGGCCGAGATCGACGGCGCCGGCACCGCGTACTCCTTCGTCGTCAAGACCACCTACGACCCGCTGGGCCGGGTCCGCACGGTCACCGCCCCCGGCACCGGCACGACGGAGACCAAGTACACCCCCGGCGACGAGGGCGGCCCGGTCACCGAGGTCAAGTCCATCAACGCCAAGGATCACACCACTACCACGACCTACGACCCCGGACGCGGACTCGCCCTGACGGTCACGGACCCCAACGGCCGTGTCACCCGCGACGAGTACGACGCGCTGGGCCGCCTGGTGAAGGGCTGGTCCCCCTCCCGCTCGGCCGTCGGCCAGTCGCCGGCCGTGCAGATCTCCTACCAGCTGGCCATCGCCACCTCCGACGAGAACCGTCCGGCGGCGGTCACCGTCCAGACGCTCAAGGACGACGGCACCTACGCCCGCGAGGTGACCCTCTACGACGGTCTCCAGCGCGAGGTCCAGAAGCAGAGCGAGGCGCACGGTGCCGGCCGGATCGTCGTCGACACCTCCTACAACGACCACGGCCTCGTCGACGAGACGACCAGCGGCTACCTGGCCAAGGGCGAGCCCACCACCGAGCTGTTCGCCCCCAAGTCCAAGTCAGTGATCCCGGGTTGGATCAAACACCGCTACGACGGCCTGGAGCGCGAGGTCCGCGCCTCCACGTACCACAGCGGCGACTACAAGTACGCGACGTACACCAGCTACGGCGACACCAGCACGTACGTGAACCCGCCGGGTTCCACCGCCCCCCGGACCCGCACCTACGTCGACGCCCTCGGCCGGGTCACCTCCGTCAAGCACTACAGCAAGGAGGACTCCGGCTCGACCTCCGGCCGCAGCACCACCTACGAGTACGACGCACGCGGCAACCGCAGCAAGGTCACCGACCCCGCCGGCAACGTCTGGTCGTACGTCTTCGACGCCCGCGGCCGGATCACCTCCGCCACCGACCCCGACACCGGCACCACCGACACCTGGTACGACGAAGCCGACCGTCCCAACCGTCTGCACAACGCCCGCAAGCAGGAGACCTTCACCGAGTATGATCCGCTAGGTCGGCCCCGCTATGTGCGGCAGGGCTCCGCGACCGCCAGCCCGGTCCGTGAGTACACCTACGACGACGCGCCCGGCGGGATCGGCAAGCCCAGCTCCTCCATCCGGCACACGGCCGACGGCGACTACGTCAACCGGGTCACCGGATATGACTCCGAGTACCACGTCACCGGCACCGAGACCGTCATCCCGGCGAACTCGATGACGACGGGACTGTCCGGCACGTACGCGTACACCTACACGTACACGCCGACGGGCAAGCCGCTGTCGGTCACCCTGCCGGCCAAGGGCGGTCTGGCGAGCGAGAAGGTCGTCACCCGTTACGACGCCGACGGACTTCCCGAGTCGACCTCCGGCCTGACCTGGTACACGTCCGACGCAACCTACTCGCCCTACGGCGAGGTGCTGCGCACCGTCTCCGCCACCCAGCCCTACCGGGTGTGGACGACGAACTTCGTCGACCCGCACACCGGCCGGCTCCAGCGCACGGTCACCGACCGCGAGACCGCCGGACCGCACCGCATCACCGACAGCTACTACTCCTACGACGCCTCCGGCACCATCACCTCCAACGCCCGCACGCTGGCGGACGCGGCGGGGGAGACCTGGGACACCCAGTGCTTCACCTACGACGTCCTCGGCGAGCTGGTGCACGCCTGGACGTCCAAGGTCACGCCCGATGGCAAGGGCACCGGCTGCACGGCATCGAACGGCACGACCTGGGGCTACCGCACCGACTACGCGGCCTCCTCCGGCCCGGTCGCCGACGCCCCCGACGAGGCCACGGACGCAGCCGGCCCCGACTCCGCGCTGACCTCGACGCTTGCCGCCGCGGCACCGGACACCAGCACCGTCTCCACCGGAAGCACGGCCTACCGGCAGTCGTTCACCTTCGACTGGCTCGGCAACCGCGCCACCCTGACCGAGCACGACACGGCCGACGCGACGAAGAACGTCACGTTCAGGTACGGCTATGGCAAGACGGACAGCGGCGGTGCCAGGACACAGCCGCACACGGCCACCTCGATCACCTCCACCCCCACCGGCAAGGGAAGCGTCTACACGTACGACGCGGCCGGTAACACCGAGGTGCGGGACCTCTCCAACACCACCCAGAACCTGGTCTGGACGCCCGAGAACCGGCTGGAGTCGATCACCGACGACGGCAAGAAGACGACCTACGTCTACGACGCCGACGGCAACCGCATCCTGGAGAACTCGTCTTCCGGTTCGACCCTGTATCTGGACGAGACGGAACTGACGACGGACGCGACGGGCACCATCACCCGCGCCTCGCGCTCCTACACCCAAGAAGGCGCACCCACCGTCGTGCGCTCCACGACCAACGGCGCGACCACCGGCCACAAGCTCAGCGTCCTGCTCGCCGACCACGTGGGCACGGCCAACACGTCCGTGGACGTGGCCTCCGGCCAGACTGTGATCCGCCGTGCCTTCAAGCCATACGGCGAGGTCCGCGGCACCAAGCCGTCCGCCTGGCCCAACAAGCGCGGCTACCTCGGCACCGGCATCGACGACGCGGCCACCGGCCTGACCCACATTGGGGCGCGCGAGTACGACCAGAACTCGGGCCGTTTCCTGTCCGCCGACCCGGTCATGGACATCGCCGACCCGCTCCAGATCAACGGCTACGCCTACGCCCGCAACAGCCCCGTCTCCACCTCCGACCCGGACGGCCAGCGCCCGGTGGGCGTCTGCGAGATGGGCGGCTGCCCGCCGGGCACCAAGGAGTGGTTCACCCAGGACGGAAACGGCCACTGGACCCAGCACATGGTCCAGCAGAAGATGACCTCCCGCTCCGACGGCTCGACGCTGTTCACGTACACGCACACCGCCGGGCGGTTCAGGGCCAAGACCTATGTCACGGTCGGCAAGTACGGCATCTACAACGGCATCGCCCCCTTGGGCGAGAACCGGAGGAAGCAGCAGGCCAAGGACCTGTTCAACTTCTTCGTCTTCGACACCGACCAGGCGGCCGAGTGCAAGGACGACGTGAGCTGGGGCAACTGTGGCCCGATGGCTCTGGACCTGCCCTGGGGCAAGGTCTTCAAGCTCCTGAAGCTCGGCAAGTACGGCAAGTACGAGAAGTACGCGGACGACGTCGCGGAGATCGGGAAGGCCGTCGACTGCAAGTGCTTCCTGGCCGGCACGGATGTCCTCATGGCCGACGGCTCCACCAAGGACATCGAGGACGTGAAGCTCGGCGACAAGGTCCTGGCGACCGACCCCGAGACCGGCAGGACCGAGCCGAAGAAGGTCACGCGTCTCATCCGGACCGACGGCGACAAGTACTTCAACGAACTGTCCATCGCCACCGAGGACGGCATCGAGAAGCTCACCGCCACCCACGAGCACCCCTTCTGGTCCCCGTCCCGGCACGACTGGGTCCCGGCAGGGAAGCTCACCCCGGGTATGACCCTGCGCACCGAGAAGGGCGACACGGTCGTCGTCACAGCCAACCGTGCCTTCACCCAGCGGGCGCGGACGTACAACCTCACCGTCGACGACCTGCACACGTACTATGTGCTGGCCGGGGACACTCCGGTACTGGTCCACAACTCGACCTGCGGACCGATACCGACATTCCGCAGTTCCATGCAGGCCTTCACGCACTACATGAAGCACACGTTCGGTGTGCAGCTGAACGGGAAGGGCAGGTGGACCGGAGCGAAGGGCCACCACAAGCCGGACTTGCCCGAGTTCAACGGTCCTGGGGGATTCAAGGCGTACAAGGCAGCAGCCAGCAGGTTCATGTCCGGAGGCCCGCGCAGCGGTGACCTGGTGTCGGAGGAGGGAACGCTGTTCCGAATGGACCGCGAGACCGGCTACTTCGGAATCGTGGACAACCGGGGGAACATCATGAGCTTCTTCCGCCCGGACAGGGATCTGGACGCCTACATGCAGGAGCAGCAGGAGAGGTTCGGCGGTGTCTTCATCGAGTGACAGGACGCCGGGCAGTCTCTTCGGAAGGTGGTGAGGGACCTTGGGTATCGGAACCGAGTTCCTTCAGGCGTACGAGCGCGTGCAGCTCGCAACAGGACGTCGTGAGGGGGTTTCCGCCCTGCGGGATCTGGCGTCCTGGCGAGGATTCGTGAACGCGTGCGCGGCGGGGTACGACGATGTGTTTCCCGAGTACGTCTTCGACATCGGGGTGCGCGACGACATCGAGCGAGCTCTCGCGGACGAGTCGCTGCGGGGCTTGCCGGGGTTCGCCGACTTCTCGGCCGCGGTGCAGACCGTGGACGAACGGTTCCGTGAGATCGCGACCGTGGGGATCCAGCTCGCCGATCCGGAGGCGCTCGCCTGGTGGCATCACGTGATTCCCCCACGGGGAAGCGAGGAGTTCGCTGAAGACGTGCGGCGTTGGTTCGGCGTCACGATCGAGGTCGTCGACTAGCGGTCCGCCGGGCCGGCCGCTGCACGCACGAGGGCCCCGCTCCTTGAAGGAGCGGGGCCCCCGGCGTTGGCCTGGAAGATCAGAAGCGACGCGTGATCAGCGCGCGCTTCACTTCCTGGATCGCCCCCCAGGGGTCGGCGATCTCGACGGTCCAGCCGGTGGCCACCGAGAACACCTCGTCCAGCGGCGGGATTCCGGCGGCGGCCAGCTCCCGCGCCGCGGCCCGCGCGTCCGGCACCTCCAGCCACAGGCGCGGCGAGGGCCAGAGCGGCGTCCGGTGCCCCAGCCCGTCCTCGACGCGCAGCAGAATCCCGGGGGTCTCGCCGCCGACCTTCAGCAGTGCGATCCCGGCCTCGTCGAACCGGAATCCGACGGCGAATCCGGCCCGCTCGTAGAACCCGACGGCCTCGCCGAGGTCCCCGACGGGCAGCAGCACGTTGTCGAAGCCGAGCAGTTCGTACGACTCTTTGTCTGACATGTCGTCAGACTAAGTGGAATGCGTCCGGATGCGAGGAGCCCCACCGAGGCGGGCTCGGCGGGGCTCCTCTGGAAGGGTGGGGCGGGTCTACATGCTGCTCAGTGAGCGGGCGTAGTTGATCTGTGCCATGACGGCCGGGAAGGAGTCCGGGCCGTGCGCCGGGATCATCGTGGAGTGGTGTCGGCCCGCGCTGGTCACGGTGACCTGGATGAAGCCCGTGGTCTTCTTCTCCTTCATCAGGAGGAAGAGCAGGCCGAGCAGGCAGAAGAGGAAGAAGACGATCGCCAGTACGACGGCGTGTGTCGGGATCTTCTCCTCGGTGTGCGACATGTCGGTGGCGTTCCACACCGCGCCCCGCAGCGGCAGCTGCCCGGCCGGAGTGATGATCTGTCCGTCCAGCACCGTGATGTCCCCGAGGGTCAGCAGCGGGGCGCCGCCCATCGGCGCGGGAGCACCAGGTGCGCCCGGAGCCGCCGGCTGGTGCGGGAACCCGTACCCCTGCTGCCCCACGGGCGCGGGGTAGCCGTAGCCGGGCGCGCTCGGGGGCTGGGCCGGGTAACCGTAGGCCGGCGTCCCCTGCGGCTGTGCGGGGAAGGCCGGGGGCTGTGCGGGCGGCGCTGGAGTGTGCCCGGGGCCCCACTGGTTCGCGCCGGTCTGCGGATTCGGCTCGGTCATGCTGTCGTCCCCCTGATGGCCGCATCTGTCGGTTGGAAGGATCATCCTGCCAGTTCCCGGCCCCGGATACGCAGCGAGCCTCAGGGGCTCACGGGCGGCGAGGGTGGCCCGCTTCGAGGATCTCGGCGACGTCCAGGGTGACCTTGGCGCCGAGGGAGTCGGGGAGGGCGACCATCTCGCCGGGGGCGTGGGGGCGGTGATTCTCGTACTTGTCCCCGGCGGGGTCCGTGAGGACGTGGAGGCGCTGGTGCTTGCGGTCGACGATGACGTAGACCGGGACCTTCGCCTCCGCGTACGCGGCGACCTTGGTGCGCAGGTCGGTCCGGTAGTTGCTGGAGGTGACCTCCAGGACCAGGCGGAAGCAGACGGGGTCGTAGCAGTTGTTCTCGACGAAGTGTTCCTCGAAGTCGGCGTCCACGACGACGAGGTCCGGAATTGCGTAATCCTCGACCCCGGCGGGGAGCCAGAGGCCGATGCCCTGGAGTACTTGTGATTCCGGTCCGTGCAGCCCGGCTGTCAGGAAGGGGACCATGAGGTCGGTCAGGGCGCGGGCGTGGGCGCCGTCCGGGGGCGGGGACACGAGGATCTGGCCTCCGATGATCTCGACGCGGTAGCCCGGAAAGCGCTCCATGATCCGGTTGGCTTCCGCGATCAGCGGACGGTCTCCAGAGGGCCGCTCGACGGCTGCAGCGGACATCACGTGCCTCCCGTGGGCTGGTGCCGAGACCATCATCGTAGGGCGGAGCATGCCGTGCGTCCTGCGCGATTATGTTCACCCGATCGTGTTTCCGCACGTCAGAGGGCCCCGTCTCCAGCGGAAACGGGGCCCCTCACCGACGTACGGACGACGACGTCAGAAGCGGCGCGTGATCAGCGCCTTCTTCACCTCGGCGATCGCCTTCGTGACCTCGATACCGCGCGGGCAGGCGTCCGTGCAGTTGAAGGTCGTGCGGCAACGCCACACGCCGTCCCGGTCGTTGAGGATCTCCAGGCGCTGCTCGCCCGCCTCGTCACGGCTGTCGAAGATGAAGCGGTGGGCGTTCACGATCGCGGCCGGGCCGAAGTACTGGCCGTCGTTCCAGAACACCGGGCAGGAGGACGTGCAGGCGGCGCAGAGGATGCACTTCGTCGTGTCGTCGAAGCGCTCACGGTCCTCGGCGGACTGCAGACGCTCGCGCGTCGGCTCGTTGGTGTCCTTCGTGATCAGGAAGGGCATCACGTCCCGGTAGGCCTGGAAGAACGGCTCCATGTCCACGACCAGGTCCTTGAGGACCGTGAGGCCCTTGATGGGCTCGACCGTGATCGGCTTCTCGGGGTTGATGTCCTTGATCAGCGTCTTGCAGGCAAGGCGGTTCTTGCCGTTGATCCGCATCGCGTCCGAGCCGCAGATGCCGTGCGCGCAGGAACGGCGGAAGGTGAGGGTGCCGTCGATGTCCCACTTGATCTTGTGGAGACCGTCGAGGACACGCTCCTTCGGGTCGATTTCCAGCTGGAAGTCTTCCCACGTCGCCTCGGCCGAGACCTCCGGGTTGAAGCGGCGGACCCGGAAGGTGACGGTGATGTAGGGAGAGGACGCGGCCTCCGCCTCCGCCTTGTCCAGAACAGGAGTTGCCATCAGTACTTACGCTCCATCGGCTGGTAGCGGGTCTGGACGACCGGCTTGTAGTCGAGACGGACGGTTTCCGAGCCGTCGGCGCCGACCTCGCGGTACGCCATCGTGTGGCGCATGAAGTTGACGTCGTCGCGGTTCGGGTAGTCCTCGCGGTAGTGACCGCCGCGGGACTCCTTGCGGGCCAGGGCCGACACCGCCATGACCTCGGCCAGGTCGAGCAGGTTGCCCAGCTCGATGGCCTCCAGCAGGTCCGTGTTGAACCGCTTGCCCTTGTCCTGGATCGCCACGTTCTTGTAGCGCTCGCGCAGCTCGGCGATCTTCTCGACGGCCGTCTTGATCGTCTGCTCGGTGCGGAACACCATGACGTTGGCGTCCATGGTCTCCTGCAGCTCGCGACGGATCTGGGCGACCCGCTCGGTGCCGGTGGAGTTGCGCAGCTGCTCGATCCGCTCGACGACGAAGGCCTCCGGGTTCTCCGGCAGCTCGACGAAGTCGGCCGTGTGGGAGTACTCGGCGGCGGCGATGCCCGCACGGCGGCCGAACACGTTGATGTCCAGCAGCGAGTTGGTGCCGAGGCGGTTGGCACCGTGCACGGACACGCAGGCGACCTCGCCGGCCGCGTACAGACCCGGGACGACGGTGGTGTTGTCCGCCAGGACCTCACCCTCGACGTTCGTCGGGATGCCGCCCATCGCGTAGTGCGCGGTCGGCTGGATCGGGATCGGGTCCGTGTAGGGCTCGATGCCGAGGTAGGTGCGCGCGAACTCCGTGATGTCCGGGAGCTTGGCGTCCAGCTGCTCCGGCGGGAGGTGCGTGAGGTCGAGGTAGACGTGGTCGCCCTCGGGACCGCAGCCACGGCCCTCGCGGATCTCCGTGTAGATGGAGCGGGACACGACGTCACGGGACGCGAGGTCCTTCATGACCGGCGCGTACTTCTCCATGAAGCGCTCGCCGTCCTTGTTGCGGAGGATGCCGCCCTCACCACGGGCGCCCTCCGTCAGCAGGATGCCCATGCGCCAGATGCCGGTCGGGTGGAACTGGAAGAACTCCATGTCCTCCAGCGGCAGACCGCGGCGGTAGACGGCGGCCTGGCCGTCACCGGTCAGCGTGTGGGCGTTCGACGTCACCTTGAAGAACTTGCCGGTGCCGCCGGAGGCGTAGATGACCGCCTTCGCCTGGAAGACGTGGATCTCACCGGTGGCCAGCTCGTACGCCACCACACCGGCCGACTTCTTGACGCCGTCGACCTCGGTGATCAGCTGGTCCAGGACGTAGAACTCGTTGAAGAACTCCACACCCTCCTTGACGCAGTTCTGGTACAGCGTCTGGAGGATCATGTGGCCGGTGCGGTCCGCGGCGTAGCAGGACCGGCGGACCGGCGCCTCGCCGTGGTTACGGCTGTGACCGCCGAAGCGGCGCTGGTCGATGGTGCCGTTCGGGGTGCGGTTGAACGGCAGGCCCATCTTCTCCAGGTCGAGGACGGCGTCGATGGCCTCCTTCGCCAGGATCTCGGCGGCGTCCTGGTCGACCAGGTAGTCACCGCCCTTGACCGTGTCGAAGGTGTGCCACTCCCAGTTGTCCTCCTCCACGTTGGCCAGCGCGGCGGCCATGCCGCCCTGCGCGGCGCCCGTGTGGGAGCGGGTGGGGTAGAGCTTGGTCAGCACCGCGGTGCGGCTGCGCTTCGTCGACTCGATGGCGGCGCGCATGCCCGCGCCACCGGCGCCGACGATGACGGTGTCGTACTTGTGGATCTTCATGATTCTCGCAGCCCCGTGCCTAGCGGATGTTCGGGTCGAAGGTGAAGATCACCAGCGTGCCCAGCAGGATGGTGAACACCGTGGCGGTGTAGAGCAGGCCCTTGAGCCACAGCCGGGTGTTCGCGCGCTCCGCGTAGTCGTTGATGACCGTGCGCAGGCCGTTGGCGCCGTGCAGCATGGCGAGCCAGAGCATCAGCAGGTCCCAGACCTGCCAGAACGGGGACGCCCAGCGGCCGGCCACGAAGGCGAAGCCGATCTTGGAGACGCCGCCGTCCAGCACGAGCTGGATCAGCAGGTGGCCGAGGACGAGGACGACCAGCACGACGCCGGACAGGCGCATGAACAGCCAGGCCGCCATCTCGAAGTTGCCCCGCGTGGACTTCGGGGTCTTCTTGGTCCGCTTGCGCGGCGCCTCGATGAGCGGGGCCGGGGTGTCGACCGTGTAGACGGGGGCACCCTCGACGGGGCCGACTCCGGACGCGGTGGTTTCAGTCGTGGACATGGGCGTCAGCTCCCGAACAGAACACGAGCGGCGTGGCCGAGGACGGGGTAGATCGCCCCGGCCATCAGGACGACCCAGACGCCGACGACGGTCCAGAGCATCTGCTTCTGGTAGCGCGGGCCCTTCGACCAGAAGTCGACGGCGATGACGCGCAGGCCGTTGAGCGCGTGGAAGAGAATGGCGGCGACGAGGCCGTACTCCAGCAGCGCGACGATCGGCGTCTTGTACGTGGCTACGACCTTGTCGTAGTCCTCGGGGGAGACACGGACGAGTGCGGTGTCCAGCACGTGAACGAACAGGAAGAAGAAGATGAGGACGCCGGTGACTCGGTGAGCCACCCAGGACCACATTCCTTCCCGGCCGCGGTACAGCGTTCCAGCCGGCACGGAAGAACCCTCCGGGAGCGGGGACTAGGGCCGCGCCGGCTTCGGTGTCGGTCGGGCCCGGCCGGGTACGGTCCACCGGCCCTCAGCATCGTATCCATGCGGTGCGCTGCCGCTTACGGGGGGCCTACCTGTGTGATCAAACTGGCATCGGATGGGCTATTGCCTTGCGGCTACTGGGGTGGGGTGTCCTGTTATCTGCCGGGTGCGGCGCCGTTGTGGCTGGTCGCGCCCCGCGGCGGAGCCGCTGGTAGATGCGGCCCCGCGCCCCTGAGGAGTTGCTCCAGCCGCTGCCTTGCAAGGCGCCGGAGTTCCTCTGCCGCTAGTACCCGTTCTTCCTCAGGATCGTTTGTCAATCGTGATCGGATGCCTTCGAGGATGCGGTCGAGGGTCTCCTCGCGCGGACAATCACCCAGATAGATGACGAAAACGTGTCCGAATCGGGCTTCGTAGGCCGCGTGGGCCGCACTCAGGGCCGTGTGGGCGGCGGAGTACGTGTCCTCCGGCAGCTCGGGCAGCGACTCGCTCGCCAGCGCCTCGGACAGATCCCCCGGCGACAGGTCGTACGCCGCCTCGTCCGCCGCTGCCAGGAGGGAGTCCAGGTCGGGGTACGGGCGGTGCTCGGCCAGACGGCGGGACCAGTGCAGGCTGCGCAGACAGTGCAGAAGCAGGGCGCGGGCTTCGTCGGCGGGTGCGGCGTTGAAGGCGTCCAGCGGTTTGGGGAGGTACGGGAGAGGGTGCGCAGGCAGCGTGGGTCCTCGTGTCACATGTGGTGTGGCAGGGGATGCCGTGAAAGGTGTGTCGTCACGTTATCGAGAGTGGTCACTGTGTGTCCGTCGGATGCCCGAATTTCACTCCAACGGGAGAGTTTCGGAACGTCTCGGTGACGGATGAACCCTCGATCGGACGTACGTTGGCTGGGTGAGCCAGCACAGGCGCCGGGCCTCGGCGCAGCAGGTGAGGCGGAAGCGGGCGGTCGTGGCCGCCGCGTTCGCGGGGACCGTCGCACTCGGCGTGGGCGTCGGCGTGTGGGCCTCGGCGGACGGTGGCGGGAAACCGGCGGGGAGCGCGGCGCAGGCGCCGTCGGACCGCACCTCCGGTGCCGCGCCCGGTCGCGCCGCCACGCCGAGCAGTCCCTCGCCCAGCCGGTCCTATCCGCTCTCCCAGGCGCCGCGCACCATACCCGCGGTGCGCTCCCACACCCCGGCCCGCGGGCCCGGCTGGCGGGCGCAGCGCAGCGAGCGGGTGGTGGTGAGCGATCCGGAACTGGCCGACGAGGGGCGGCTGATAGCCGGTGAGCTGGGACTGTCGTACGCGGGGGAGAAGGACGACGTCCGGGCCGGCGATCTGCGGCTGACCCTGGGCAGCGGGGGCGGGAACCCGGAGTCGTACACGATGACCGTGCGCGACGGGCGGGTCGACATCAGCGGGCCGGGCGACGCGGGCGTCTTCTACGGCACCCGCACCCTCAAGCAGGAGGTCCACGGCGGCGGTACGGCGCCGGAGGGTGTCGTACGGGACGAGCCCGCCAAGCCGCGGCGCGGCTTCATGCTGGACATCGCGCGCAAGCCGTACACCGCGTCCTGGATAGAGGACCGGATTCGCGAGCTGGGGGACCTGAAGTTCAACGAGCTGGGGCTGCACTTCTCCGACGACCAGGGCTTCCGGATAGAGTCCAGCACCCATCCCGAGATCGTCTCCAAGGACCATCTGACCAAGGCGCAGGTCAAGCAGATCGTCGGCCTCGCGGCCGCCCGGCACATCACCGTCGTGCCCGAGATCGACTCGCCCGGGCATCTGGGCGCGGTCATAGCCGCCCACCCCGACCTGCAGCTGCGCAACGTGAACGGGGTGCCGACCCGGGGCGCGATCGACATCTCCAAGCCCGCCTCCGCGAAGATCGTCGATGACCTGCTGGGCGAGTACACCGGGCTTTTCACCGGCGACCAGTGGCATCTCGGCGGCGACGAGTACCAGGCGCTGACCGTGGCGAACCCGCAGGCGTCGTATCCGCAGCTGGCGGCCGCCGCCCGGCAGAAGTACGGCACCGGCGCGACCGTCGCCGACTTCGCCACCGGCTGGCTGAACGACCGGGCCGCCACCGTGCGGGCCCACGACCGGACCATGCGGGCCTGGAACGACGGCTTCTTCCGCAACACGTCGGTGCAGCCCGCCAAGGACCTCCAGGTCGCCTACTGGACCGGCAAGGAGATCGGCGCCCGGCAGCCGGTGGAGTACCTGAGCGCGGGCCGCAAGGTGCTCAACTACAACGACGAGTTCCTGTACTACGTCCTCGGGCAGCCGCAGACCTTCGTCTACCCGACCGGGCAGCGCATCTACGAGCAGTGGAACCCGCGGGTGCTGCGCGGCACGACCGCCGTACCGGCGAGCTACGACGGGCAGATTCTCGGCGGGTCCTTCGCGGTGTGGAGCGACATCGCAGGCGCCCAGACGCAGGACCAGGTCGCGGCCGGTATCCGGATGCCGCTGCGGGCCACCGTGCAGAAGCTGTGGGACCCGCGTACGCCCGCCCTGTCCTGGGCGCAGTTCAGGCAGTTGGCGGACCGGCTGGGCTGATTCTTCAAGTGGACATGCCAGGCCGGTGAACCGTATCTTCCGCGTGCACCAAGCACCTGGCGGACACGGGGGATTCACCATGAGCACGGATGTCATGAGAGCCGGCACGAAGGGCGCCCGGCTGCGTTCGCCGGTCGGGCTCGGCAGGGCCACCGCCGTGCTTCTCGGCCTGGTCGTCCTGACCGATCTGGCGGCCGTCGTGGCCGGTCTGAACGTGTACCGGGTGGCGGACGACCTCGCGGCGGGCACCGGCCCCTTCGGCCAGCACCTGACCGGGCGCGCCGACCAGGCGGACACCCTGTACTCGGCGGCGGGGGGCGCGCAGGCCGTGTTCTGGCTGGTCTGCGGGGTCGTGTTCCTGGTCTGGTTCTACCGGGTGCGGGTGAACGCCGAGGTGTTCAGCCCCGACGGGCACAGCAAGGCGCGCGCGTGGACCATCGCCGGCTGGGTGGTGCCCATCGCGAACTTCTACTTCCCGCGGCGGATCGCCCTGGACGTCTGGGACGCCAGCCACCCCGTCGGCGTGCGGGCGCGGCACGGGCTGATCAACGCCTGGTGGGGGTGCTGGCTGATCTCCACCCTCACCGGCCGGCTCATGCAGAGCGAGTACGACGCGGCGCGCACCGCCCCGGCGATCCGGGACGCCGCGCTGCACGTCATGATCGCCGACGGCGTCGACATCCTGGCCGCCGTGCTCGCCGTCCTTTTTGTGCTGCGGCTGACCCGCATACAGCACGAGAAGGCCCTCGCCGGACCTGTGTTTGTCCCAGCTCTTGGCTGAAAACCCACTGCTGTGACACTCTCTCGCCGTCGCACGCAGTTAGGGGAAGTGCGGGCTCCGTAAAGGCGGCGCCCTGGCGAGGGAGGCTTTCATGAGCCTGGTGGAACTGATCGCTCAGGCCGACGAACGCGGACTGGCTGCCAGTGGGCTGGCTTGTTTGGACCGGTGCGTGCCCTTGCTGGGCGGTGACGACGAGGTGCTGCGCCCGCTGTGGGCGAGCCTCGCCGACGGCTCCGAGTGGGTCGCAGGCCTGGAGAAGGCGCGGGGCGCGCTCGGTCCGGCGCAGGCCGGCGAGGACGAGGCCGAGCAGCTCGCCCACCGCATGCTGGACGCGGCCCCGGCCGAGCGCACCGCCGAGGCGATACGGGCCTGGGCCGACGCCTGCTCCGTCGCCTCCCTGCGCATCCACCGGCTCCTCGACCCGGCCGCGGGCGGCAGCTCTCCGGCCGACGGCCCGGAGAGCGGGCGCGAGGGCGGCGCCGCGGACGCGTCCCCGCTCGTCGCCGCCGAGTTGCGCCGCCAGGTCGTCGTCCTGGAACTCCTCGCCGAGCACGGCTCGAACGGGCTGCGCCGCGCCCTGGACGTCTCGGTCGAGGGCCGCCGGGTGCTGCAGGCGGTCGTGTCCCGCCGGGCCCGCAGCCGCGGCTGACCGGAATTCAAACCCCTGGTTCTGGGGGAGTCCTGTGGCTGTCGTGCGGTGGCGGTGGGGCGGTCCTGCACCGGTTGGGGAACCGGGCCCGATCCGGGTGACGGATACCAGGCCCCTGCCGCTTCTCCCTATGTGACAGCGCAGTACGTGACAGCACAGCAGGAGACCAGGCCGCACGCAGCGGCGAAGCCCGTCCGGTGGGCGGCCGACGCGGTAGCGACCATGCGCGAGGGCGCGCGGGTGCGGCTCGACTACTCGGCGCAGAGCCTGTGGCGAGTGGACCGGATGATCGAGGACATCCGCCGCGAGGATCCGCCGTACGCGGCGGTCGAGAACGTGCTGCGCGGCCTCGGTGCCTACGCCGGCGAGGTCATCGTCCGCCAGGCAGGCGCCGAGTGGTGGTCGACCGGCGGCGACCACTGGGTCCGCACACCCGACGGCAAGCTGTGGGACCCCATCGAGGAGGCCCGCCGCTGCTTCGCCGGCCAGGGCTCCCTGCGCCTGCTCTGCCGCGACGCGACCGCCTCGGCATGAACACCCGGCGGCGGCGCCGCGACCGTACCTGGAGATGGTTCAGGTGGCTCGGGTTTCTCCGCGAGGCCAGGACGCGGTGCTGGAGTACCGGCATGTCTGGCTGGCGCAGATGGTGACCCACCCCGAACGGGACAGTCACGGCGCCTGGTTGGACTGGCGAGACGGGCGGATCGTGGTGAAGCACCCCGATGAGCTGCTTCTCAAGAAGATGCGGGAGATCGCCGGAGTGCTGGGCGCCCGCGTCCAGGGCGACGACGATGAGTACTACGACGAGTGAACGCTCCTCGGCCGCACACCGATGTGAGTGCGGCCCCGCCGCGCGGACTGACTCACCGGACGAGCACGGAATGCAAGGTGTATCTCCACACGTGATGAACGTACGGACACTCGTGGACGTGATGGTGGTCGCGTCGGTCGTCTCGGCCCTCGCGGTCACCCCGCGTGTCCTGGCCCGCCGCTCCGACCCGGTCGGAGCGGCGCGCCGCTCCGTCTTCTCGCCGCCGGTCGTGCTGGCGCTGGTGACCGGTCTGATCTACGTCAATCAGGTGCTGTTCACCGTCTACGTCCTGCGCGTCCACGACGGGGACCCGTCGTTCGTCGCGCGGTATCTGCCCGCCGGGTGGTTCGATCTGGCGTCGCGGAACCCCGCCCTGCGCCATCTGGCAGGGCACTTCCCCGCGCCCGGGCTTCTCGCGCCGAGCGTGCTGCGGGTGCAGGCCTTTCTGGAATTGCCGTTCGTGCTGCTGGTGTTCGCCACCGTGATGCGCTGGCTGGACGCCGACCTGTACCGGCGGATCGCCCGCTCCGCCGCGCTGCCGTTGGCGTCGGTGTCGTACACGGCCGTGTTCTGTCTGGTCGAGTGGGATCTGCGCAATCCGTACACGGTCGACGACCTTGTCGTACGGTCTGTCTCGGCCGTCCTCACGCCGATCCTTCTCGCTCTCTGCGCGGCCCGTGACAGAGGAGCGGCCCGGACTCCCGCCTCGGTGCCCGGGCTGCTGGTGTTCATCGGCTCCCTGGGGGCTTTGGGGGTACTCGTCCTGGTCGTGTACGACACCGCTCTGCTCTACAGCCTGGGCCGACTGCCCGAGCGCCTGCCGCTGGCGCTGGCGGCCGCCGTCCTGCTGCTGGGCCTGCGCCGGGTGGCCTCCCGGCTGGAGGGAAGGCCTGCCCGACGCGGACTGACGCTCGCGTTCCTGCGGCACGTGCTGCGCTACTGGCTGAGCCTCTTCTTCGTACCGGCGTTGGCCGTGCGGTACGGCGTGTTGTTCGGGACACCGCAACTGGCGGCGGGCGTGGCCCTGGTGACGGCTGCGACGGCATGCGCGTTGGCGGCACGCGATGTTCTGGCCGAGGCGCGGAGGACGGCGGACGGCGGGTCCGTCGGGCCTCAGGACGGACGACCTCCCGCAGGCCTCCTGCTGGCCCGGGGACTGGGATGCGCCGTCCTGGCCGGAACGGGCGCTGCCTGCCTGGCCGCCTCGCTGACGCCCCGGTCCTACTACGAGGTCACGCTGCTGTCGTCGGCGGCGGCATTCCTGGTGGCGACGGTGGCTGTGTGCGGGTTCGCCGACGCCAGGTCGGCCCCCCGCTCACCCGGCGCTGACGGCTGAAGCTTCGGACGGCTCATCAAGTCGGGTCATCGGACAACCGCATTAGAAGGCTGTCCGATCATCTTGGGTCGCTTCCGCGCAGACTTATCGCCGGCCTGGCCGGCGCCCCTACGGTGCGATTGCGAGCGGGTGAGGAACCGGAGCCCGCCGCAGCCGACAATCAAGGGGAGGCGCCGATGGCGAGTGTGGAAGTGTCCCTGAAGGAAATGATGACCGGGGTCGAGGGCGCGCTGGGGGCGGCCGTCGTCGATTACACCAGCGGCATGGCCCTCGGCACCTTGGGCGGGGGCAGAGACCTGGATCTGACGGTCGCCGCGGCCGGGAACACGGACGTGATCCGCGCCAAGGTGCGCACGATGGAGCATCTGGGCCTTGAGAGCCACATCGAGGACATCCTGATCACGCTGGAGGGGCAGTACCACCTCATCCGGCTGGTGACCGGCCGCAGCGGCAACGGCCTGTTCGTCTATCTCGTCATCGACAAGGCCCGCTCGAACCTGGCCATGGCCCGCCATCAACTCAAACGGATCGAAGAACAACTCGAGGTCTAGGCCGCTCCCGAGGACCGGGCTGACACGCACCCATGAATTGAATACTTCTTCAAGCCATCACATGGAGAGGATGACAACTCATGAACGAGAGGCACCCGGACCGAGAAGAATGAGCAGGCACGACACGCATCGCGGTGGTGTCCTCGGGGCGCCACCGCGATACGAGAAGCCACCCCGACAGGCAGGAAGAGTGCTGTGCAAGTCCCTCTCTACCAAGCCAAGGCAGAGTTCTTCCGCATGCTCGGACACCCGGCGCGCATCAGGGTCCTGGAACTGCTGCAGCACGGCCCGGTCGCGGTACGGGATTTGCTCGCCGATATCGAAATCGAGCCTTCGAGTCTCTCGCAGCAGCTGGCGGTCCTGCGCCGTTCAGGCATCGTCGTGTCCACACGAGAGGGATCCACCGTCAAGTACGAACTCGCCGGCGGCGATGTGGCCGAACTCCTGCGCTCGGCCCGCCGCATCCTGACTGAGCTTCTGGCCGGGCGGAACCAGCTCCTGGCGGAACTCCAGCAGGCCGACATCGCCCCGCCACAGGCAACAGCGGCAGTCACGGGACCACGTCTCAAGCCCACACCGTGAGCATCTGGTCAACTACCCGACCCAGTACGCCAAGGCGTTCGTCATCAACTTCAACCGGTGGCCCGCCACGCCCGGTCGTGGCGTCGGCATCTTCCTGCACGTCAACGGGAACGGTGCGACCGCCGGTTGTGTGTCCGTGCCGCGCGCCACGGCCCGGTGCGCATCCACGTATCGCCATCGGCTGACGGCGCAGCCACGGAGGTGACCGGCGGGGCCGCTGCGGGCTGTGACGAGCGGCCCGCCGTCGACTGTGACAAATCTGTGAGCTTCGGCGCTGATGACCGTGGAGCGTGGGACACGGGCGGCCGTGTCGCACGATGGGGATTCGAGGCGAGCACGGGCACGGCCCGGGCTCGGTACGGACGAGGACGGTTCTTGGGCCACGGAAGGGAACCCCGCCGCGCACAGGCGTACGACGGGGAATTGGGCGCGGCCGTCGCACGGGCCCAGGACGGTGACGAGAACGCCTTCGCGGTGGCCTACCGGATCGTGCAGCCGGGTCTGCTCGGCTATCTGCGCGGCCTCGTCGGCGAGGACGCCGAGGACGTGGCCTCCGACGCCTGGCTGGAGATTTCCCGCGACCTCGGCAGGTTCCGGGGAGACGGTGCCGGGTTCCGCGGCTGGACCGCGACCATCGCCCGGCACCGGGCCCTGGACCACCTGCGCAGGCAGCGGGTAAGGCCCCGGGGGACGGCGCTCGAACAGGACGTACTGGACCTGCCGGGGCCGCACAGCACCCACGACCAGGCGCTGGAGTCCATCTCCACCGAGCGCGCCCTGGACCTGGTGCGGTCGCTGCCGCGCGACCAGGCCGAGGCCGTCCTGCTGCGGGTGGTCGTCGGCCTCGACGGCCCCTCCGTCGCGCGCGTCCTCGGCAAGCGCCCCGGCGCGGTCCGTACGGCCGCGTACCGGGGGCTGAAACGGCTCGCCCGCCAGCTGGGCGTCGAGGACGCGGCGGACGCAGGTGTGACGGATGACGGCTCCCGGACGCTGGGGGAGTCGAAATGAACGCTGACGGCCGCCAGCCGTATGGATTCTGCAGAGACAGTGGGGCGAGGCCCCCGGCAGATCCGGAACGCCGGGCGAGCCGCACTAGGAACAGGATCGTGAACGGACATGGGTGAACGGCACAGCGGCGACGTGCCCGGCCGCCGGCGCGGGCACCCTGGCGGCACCGTCCTCGGGCCGGCCCCAGCCGACCTGGACGCCGCCTTCGAGGCGCGGCTCGGCGCCGTGCTCAGCCTGGACGGAACCTCCAGCTGCATCGACCCCGAGGCCGAGCAGCGCGCCGTGGCCGCGTTCCGTGCCGCCCGTGACTCGGGTGCGCATGCGTTGCGGACCCGGCGCCGGGACGACTGGCGGCCCCGGGAGGCGCGCGGCGCCCGGCTCTCGCTGAAGGCCACGCTCTCGGTGTTCCTCGCGAGCGTCACGCTGGGCGGCGTCGCCTTCGCCGCGATCGACTCCGTGGGATCCGGGAAGGACGACGACGGGCAGCAGAAGCGGCCCTCGTCGAGCGCCCCGGGACAGTCGACCGCGGATCCGGCCGCTCCCGGGTCCGCGGGTGCTTCGGCGCGCCCCCACCACCCGGCCACGGCGAAGGACACCCTGGCCCACTGCCGTGCCTACGAGCAGGTCAAGGAGCACGGCAAGGCCCTGGACGCGAAGGCCTGGCAGCGGCTCGTCGCGGCAGCGGGCGGCAAGGAGAACGTCGCCGGCTACTGCGCCGAGCGGATCGCACGCGCCGACGGCGCGAACAGCGACAAGGGCAACAAGACGCGTAACAGCGGCAGCAACAGCAGCAGTAGCACTAATAGTGGCAATAGCAACAACAGTGGCAAGGTGGGCGAAAAGCCCACCAACTCGGCCAATACCACCAACTCTGGGAAATCCGGCGAGAAGCAGTAACGTCGTTCCCCGCTGCCGGTCCCGTCGGACGTCAGCTCGACAGCCCCGTGAGGCGTCAGGGCAACGGCCGGGGCCGCCACCCCCCACAGGAGAGGCCCCGGCCGTCGCGCTCACGGGCCGCCGTGCGGCCCGTACTTCCTTCAGCGTCGTGAGTGCGTTTTCTGTCACACCTGGGCGTGTCACGAGTTAGTTGCATCTTCTACCGACCTGGACGCGAGCGGTTTCACGCCGTAACGTGCCTTTCGCGCCGACCGAAGACGGGCGTAAAGGGAGTGCGGTGCTGGGGGACGACGCGGAGCTGACCACCGCGGTGCGTGCGGCACAGGACGGGGATGAGACCGCGTTCCGTACGGTGTACCGCGCGGTGCACCCGAGGCTGCTCGGATACGTACGCACGCTGGTCGGCGACCCGGATGCCGAGGACGTGACGTCCGAGGCCTGGCTGCAGATAGCCCGGGACCTCGACCGGTTCAGCGGTGACGCGGACCGCTTCCGGGGCTGGGCCGCCCGGATCGCCCGCAACCGTGCCCTGGATCACATACGGATGCGCGGCCGCCGCCCCGCGATAGGCGGCGACGAGACGGAACTGACCGGCCGGGCCGCCGAGTCCGACACGGCCGGCGAGGCCATCGAGGCCCTGGCCACCGACAGCACCCTCTCGCTCATCGCCCGGCTCCCGCAGGACCAGGCCGAGGCGGTGGTGCTGCGCGTGGTGGTCGGCCTGGACGCCAAGTCCGCCGCCGAGACCCTCGGCAAGCGCGCGGGCGCCGTACGCACCGCCGCGCACCGCGGTCTGAAGCGGCTGGCGGAGCTGCTCGGTGACGATCCGGAATCGGCGGGTGCGCTCGACGCACTCCCTCCCCAGCGAGAACCGCGTGGTCGCGCGGTGACGTCCGCAACTGTGACGCATACGCGTGCGAGGACGCAGAAGGACATGTGATGGCCGACGAGCACAACAAGTGGCTTACCCGTGATATGGCGGAACGTCTGCTGCGCGGTGAGTCGCTGGAAGCCGTCGACGCCCCCTCATCCGACCAGGCGGAACGGCTTGCGAAGGCGTTGGGCGCACTCTCCGCCGAGGCGGCTCCCGCGACCGGTGAACTCCCCGGCGAACAGGGCGCGTTGGCCGCGTTCCGCAAGGCCCGCGAGGCGGCCGAGGCCGAACGGACCGCCGCCGCGCTCGGCGACGGCACCCCCGGCGGGCGCTCCGGCCGACCCGCGAGCGTCTCCGACGCGGGCCTGGTCCGCATCGGTGCCCCGACCCGTACCGGAATCCGCACCCGTCGCCCGCGCTGGGCCCGCCCGGTGCGCTTCGCGCTCGCCGCGGCGCTGGCCGTGGGCACGCTCGGCGGGGTCGCCATGGCCGGCAGCGGAGTGCTGCCGATCCCGTTCCACGACGACCACCCGGATCCCACCTCCTCCGTCTCCGCCGCCCAGAGCCCCGGGCAGCCGCACACCTCGCCCACGCCGCACTCCCCCGAGGGCATCCTCCCGAGCAAGGACACGCCCGACGGCGGTACCAGCGGGTCCCTCGACCCCTCCGGCGGGGCCACCCACCAGGGCACGCACCCGGGCGCCACGCCCGGTTCCGGTGACGCCTCCGGGACCCCCGGCACCTGGTGGCAGGTCGCCGGCGCGGCCTGCCGCGACCTGAGGGACGGCAAGGAGCTGGGCTCCGACCGCAGGCGGGTCCTGGAGAGCCTCGCGGGCGGCTCCTCGCGGGTGACCACCTACTGCAAGTCCGTCCTGGCGGGCCACTACAGCTCCGGCGGTACGGGCAAGGGCACCGGCGGCGACGACGAGGGCGGCAAGGGCCGCGGCAACGGCGGCGACGGCAAGGACAAGGGCGACGGGAGCGGCCAGGGCGGTGACGACGACGGTCACCCGGGCCGGGGTCACGGCCACCGCCACGACCGCCGGGGCCGCGGAGCAGACCCCGCACCCTCGGCCTCCGTGCCCCTCGGCCCGGACCGGAAGGCTGCCGCACCGGCGTTCTCGCCGAGCCCGTCGTACACCGCGTTCTGAGTTCTGCCGTCGCCTACCCCACCTGTGACCTGCGGTTTTGTAAATCGCGAAATTTTTTCCGCGAGGGGTGTGACGTTTCCGGGCCCCGCGACGCAGTACTGAGTGAGCCGACTGGTCATCGGCCGTAGCACTGAGCCGGGGTTCCCCCCGTACCCGCGGCTCGTGCACCTGGCGCGGGCGGGACACGTTCCCCCGGTCCCGCCCGCGCCCCAAACTTCCTCACCAGGACACGACGACCTTGTCGCCGATCCTCACCTGCGCGAACAGCCGCGCGATCGCCGCCTCGTCCCGCACGTTGACGCATCCGTGCGAACCACCCGCGTATCCCCGCGCCGCGAAGTCGTAGGAGTAGTGCACCGCTTGGCCGCCGCTGAAGAACATCGCGTACGGCATCGGGGAGTGGTAGAGGGTCGACACGTGGTGCCGTGACTTCCAGTAGACGTGGAACTCACCCTCGCGGGTGGGGGTGTACTGGGTGCCGAAGCGGACGGACACCGTCTCGACCGTGCGTCCGTCGATCATCCAGCGCAGCGTCCGGCTGGTCTTGCTGACGCACAGCACCCGGCCGGTCAGACACCGCCGGTCGGGCGCGGCGGCCGGCTGACCGCCCATCAGATACAGCTCCCACCGCCCCGGCCGGTGCGTCATGGCCAGCAGCCGCTGCCAGGTGACGGTGTCCAGCTCTCCGGTCCGCGGCAGCCCGCGCTTGCCCTGGAAGCCCCGGACGGCCCGCTCGGTCAGATCGTCGTACGTCCCCGTCGGCCCGTCGAACAGCCAGGCGACCTGGCGGAGGCGGGCCTGCAGCTCGCGCACGCCCGGGCCGCTGTCCCCGCGCGACCACAGCACCCGGGGCGCGGGCTTGGCCGCGGGCGTGCTCTGGGCCGTCCGGGTGGGATCTGGGGCGTGGCTGGAGGGCAGCCGCACCTGCACCGGCGGGCGGTGTTTGCCGTCGGCGTCCGGGGGCTGCACGGTGCAGCCGCAGAGCGCGGCGAGGGCGGCGGCCGAGACGAGTAGGACGGCTGGTCTGCCCGGGATCCTCATGCAGGGGATGCTTCCCCGCGTGACCGCCGCCGAACTACGGGGCATGGTGAGGAGGGACAAACCGTACTGCGGAGGCATCCATGGCGCGAGAGTCGGAGTCGGGGCTGCCGATCGAGCCGGTCTACGGGCCGGCGGACCTCACCGGCTGGGACCCGGCCGGGAAACTGGGCGAACCGGGGGCGTATCCGTACACCCGCGGGGTGTACCCGACCATGTACACCGGCCGCCCCTGGACCATGCGCCAGTACGCCGGCTTCGGCACGGCGGTGGAGTCCAACGCCCGCTACCGGCAGCTGATCGCGCACGGCACCACCGGGCTGTCCGTCGCCTTCGACCTGCCCACCCAGATGGGCCACGACTCCGACGCGCCCCTCGCGCACGGCGAGGTCGGCAAGGTGGGCGTGGCGATCGACTCGATCGAGGACATGCGGGTGCTGTTCGACGGCATCCCGCTGGACAAGGTCTCGACGTCGATGACGATCAACGCCCCGGCGGCCCTGCTGCTCCTGCTCTACCAGCTGGTGGCCGAGGAGCAGGGCGTGCCGGCGGACCGCCTGACCGGCACCATCCAGAACGACGTCCTGAAGGAGTACATCGCGCGCGGAACGTACATCTTCCCGCCGAAGCCCTCCCTGCGCCTGACCGCCGACATCTTCAAGTACTGCACGGCCGAGATCCCGAAGTGGAACACGATCTCGATCTCCGGTTACCACATGGCCGAGGCGGGCGCGTCCCCCGCGCAGGAGATCGCCTTCACCCTCGCCGACGGCATCGAGTACGTCCGCACGGCGGTCGCGGCCGGCATGGACGTGGACGACTTCGCACCCCGGCTGTCCTTCTTCTTCGTGGCCCGTACGACGCTGCTGGAGGAGGTCGCCAAGTTCCGTGCGGCGCGGAGGATCTGGGCCAGGGTGATGAAGGAGGACTTCGGCGCGCGGAACCCGAAGTCCTGGATGCTGCGGTTCCACACCCAGACGGCCGGGGTCCAGCTCACGGCCCAGCAGCCCGAGGTGAACCTGGTCCGGGTCGCGGTGCAGGCCCTCGGGGCCGTCCTCGGCGGCACCCAGTCGCTGCACACCAACTCCTTCGACGAGGCCATCGCCCTGCCGACGGACAAGAGCGCCCGCCTCGCGCTGCGCACCCAGCAGGTCCTGGCGTACGAGACGGACGTACCGGCGACCGTGGACCCGTTCGCGGGCTCCTACGCCGTGGAGAAGCTGACCGACGACGTCGAGGCGGCCGCGCTGGACCTGATGCGGAGGGTCGAGGATCTCGGCGGCGCGGAGGCGGCGATCGAGCGCGGCTTCCAGAAGGCCGAGATCGAACGCAACGCGTACCGCATCGCCCAGGAGACGGACTCCGGCGAGCGGGTGGTCGTGGGCGTCAACCGCTTCCAGCTCGACGAGGAGGAGCCGTACGAGCCCCTGCGCGTGGACCCCGCCATCGAGGCGCGCCAGCGGGAACGCCTGACCAGGCTGCGCTCCGAACGGGACCAGGGAGCGGTCGCCTCGGCCCTGACCGCGCTGAAGAAGGCGGCCGAGGGCGAGGAGAACGTGCTGTATCCGATGAAGGAGGCGCTGCGGAGGCGGGCGACGGTGGGGGAGGTGTGCAACGCGCTGCGGGAGGTTTGGGGGAGTTACGAGCCGTCGGATGCGTTCTGAACTGGGCGATTACTCCGTATGAGTGATCACGAGCGGAAGTGGCATGTCCCCGGTTACGCTCGTGAAAAGTGGGCCCCGCAAAGGAGGACGCCATGGCCGTACTGCAGCAGGAGCTGACCCTGGGCGAGGCTGCCGACCAGCTTGCCCGTGCACTGCCTGGCCACCGCGTGGAGATTCTCCAGGGGAGGCTCACTGTGACACCGCCGCCGGATGGTTCGCACGCTCTGTCGCTGACGAAACTGGGCAGGGCTTTCGATCGGGCGGGGCTCGTTGAGGCGGGGTATGAGTACGTCCAGGGCGTCGGGCTGTGGTTGCCTACATTGCCCGAAGACTTCGCGATCCCTGACTTCTCCGTCGTCGACCCGGACTTCCGCGACGCCCATGTCACGAAGAACTACTACGCACCGAACGTCTTCCGCATGGTCGTGGAAGTGACGTCCTCGAACTGGTCCGACGACCTCGGTCCCAAGGTCGAGTGCTACGCCCAGGCCGGCCTCCCCGTCTACCTCATCGCCGACCGCAAACACGACGAGGTACTCCTCTACACCGACCCGGTCGATGGCAAGTACCCCGACCCCGTCCGCTACAAGCGAGGCCAGTCCATCCCCGTCCCCGAGTCCGTCGGCATCACCCTCGACCTCTCCGTGGACACCCTCCTCGACGGCGACGACTGACCCGTCTCACCCCACGAAGCGCCCGAGATACGCCTTGAGTCCTTCCGCCGACTCGCCCGCCCAGCCCACGTACCCGTCCGGGCGGACCAGGAAGACACCGGGGCCGTACGACTCCGGGGCCGCCGGGAGTGCGTGGACCCCGGCGACGGGTGCCGGCGCGCCCAGCAGCGTCCAGC
This sequence comes from Streptomyces sp. NPDC001816, assembly GCF_042892235.1. Taxonomy (NCBI): domain Bacteria; kingdom Bacillati; phylum Actinomycetota; class Actinomycetes; order Kitasatosporales; family Streptomycetaceae; genus Streptomyces; species Streptomyces sp. NPDC001816. The sequence continues at coordinate 80,984 of NZ_JBIATY010000015.1, read as the reverse complement.
CCGGCCCCCTGAACGCGTCGAAGAGGCGTACGCCGTCCACCGTGCCGTCGGGGGCCCGGTCGCCCGCTCGGACCCCGGTCGGGGTGGTGCGCCGCTCCTCGCTCAGGGACGACTGCGGGTACCCCAGCCCGAGCTGCACCGTCGCCTTCCCGCGCTGCACCTCCCCACGGTGCACGCCCGTCGACAGGCCCAGCATGGCCGCGGCGTTGGGGCGCCGTTCCTCCTCGTAGGTGTCGAGGAGGGACTCCTCAGCCCCGTCGCGCAGCACCGCGCCCAGCTTCCAGCCCAGGTTGTACGCGTCCTGGACGCTGGTGTTCAGGCCCTGCCCGCCGGCCGGTGAGTGGACGTGGGCCGCGTCGCCCGCGAGGAACACCCGGCCCACCCGGAACCGGTCGGCCAGTCCGGTGCGCGGCCGGAACTCCGAGGCCCAGTGCAGCTCGGTGACGTCCTCGGCGTCGAGGTGCGTGTACGCGGCGACCAGCCCCCGGATGCCGTCGAGGGACAGGTCGATCTCCGTGCCCTCGGCGAGCTTCCCGCCCAGCTGGAAGACGTCCGTGCCGGCGAGCGGGCACAGCGCCACGCCGGTGCCGTCGGCCCCGGGGAACGTGTGCCAGTACTCCCGGTCGAGCCCCTTCACCCGCACGTCCGCCACCAGGAACGGGCTCGGGTCGACCGTCTCCCCGGCCATGCCCACGCCCACCGCGCGCCGTACCGCCGAGCGCCCGCCGTCGGCCGCGACGACGTAGCGCGCACGGACGGTCGTGCCGTCGGCGAACCGCACGCTCACACCTTCCGCGTCCTGCTCCAGGCCCGTCACCTCGCGCCCGAAGTCCACCCGGCCGCCCACCTCCACCAGCCGCGCGTACAGGACCTCCTGGGTCCGCCACTGCGCGACCATCAGCGGCTCGGTGTACGGCGCGCCCTCGTCCGCCTCCACCGGTTCGAACATCGGCTGCTCGCCGAGCCGCTCGCCGTCCTTCCACATCATCCGCGCCGGGTAGGGGCCGCCGGCCGCGCGGATCGCGTCCAGCACGCCGAGGTCGTCGAAGACCTCCTGGGTGCGCGGCTGGATCCCCTTGCCGCGCGAGCCGGGGAAGAGCCCCTCCGCCCGCTCCACGACCAGCGCGTCCACGCCACGCCGGGCCAGGTCGATGCCGAGGGTGAGGCCGGTCGGGCCGGCCCCCACGATCAGGACATCCATCATGATTCTCCTTAACGCTGTTAAGTGCCGTCACCCATGAGAGTGCCCTTAACGCCGTTAAGCTGTCAAGCTGTCAAGCGTGAGTACGGAACGACGCGCACCCCTGGACCGCAAACGGGTCGCGGACACGGCGCTGCGACTGCTGAACGAGGTCGGCCTCGACGGGCTGACCCTGCGTGCCATCGCCAAGGAGCTGGACGTCAAGGCCCCGGCGCTGTACTGGCACTTCAAGGACAAGCAGGCGCTGCTCGACGAGATGGCGACGGAGATGTACCGGCGGATGGTCGCCGACACGGCGCTCGATCCCGCCGACAGCTGGCAGGAGCGGCTGCTCGGGACGAGCCGCGGGCTGCGTGCCGCCCTGCTCGGCTACCGCGACGGCGCCAAGGTCTTCAGCGGCTCACGCTTCACGGGCACGGACCACGCCCACGAGATGGAGGCGCACCTGCGCGTCCTCACGGACGCCGGCTTCACCCTGGCGCAGGCGGTCAACGCGGCGCGGACCGCGAGCATGTTCACCATCGGGTTCGTCACCGAGGAACAGGGCGTGCAGCCCCTCCCGGGCGAGCGCCGAGAGGGGTACGACATCGAGGAACGCGCCCGGCGCATGGCCGACTTCCCGCTCGCGGCCGAGGCCGGGAAGGTGCTCTTCGACGACTACGACGGGCAGTTCGAGGAAGGGCTGGCGCTGGTGATCGCGGGCATCGAGGCCCGCTACGGGATCGGCTGAGCGGGCGGTCAGCTCCGGGCCGCGCGCGCCTTGCGGATCGCCCGCGTGACGACCGGCGGCAACAGGTCCACCGCGACCCGGCGGACCCGGCTGCCGCGGCGGGGCGCGGGCCGGGCGGGCCGTGCCGCGGGAGCGGGCGCCGACGCGGACACCGCGGCCGGCGTCGATGCCGGCGCCTCGGCCGACACCGCGTGCTTGGAGGGCGGGAACGCCGGCGCGGCCATCCCCTTGGACTTCAGTCGGACGATCCGGTGCCCCGCGGCCTCCTGGACGCTCACATGGCAGTCGGACCGCTCCCGCGCCATGGCGAGCAGCGCCTCCTGGACCGGCTCGGGATCGCCCCAGGTGCCGTAGAGCTTCTGCGTGCTCAGACAGATCGGGTGCAGGCCCCGGTTGAGCACGGCCTCCCAGGTGGCTATGGACACGCCGGGTGTGTGCTCGGAGCGGAAGTCGTCGAGGACGACGATGCCGTCGGGCAGCAGCAGGTCGTGGGCCGCTCCTATGTCGCCGTGCACGTGCTCGTACAGGTGCGAGGCGTCGATGTGCACGAACCGGCAGGAGTGGGCCTCGACCTCGTCGGGCACCACGGAGCTGGGCCCCTGCACCACCCGGGGCAGCTCGTCGTGGAAGGAGCGGTAGTTGTCCTCGAAGACGCGCCGGGTCAGCGCGCTGTAGGACTTGGTCGACTCGGCCCGGTTGGCGTCGTCCGGGGCGTCGCCCTCGAAGAGGTCGCACACGGTGTACTTCTCGCCCGGCTGCTGGTGCCGGCCGATGAAGATCGCGCTCTTGCCCATGTAGACACCGACCTCCAGGAGGTCGCCGTGGGTTCCCCCGCCCTCCTGCCGGTTCAGGAACCAGTCGAAGAGCAGCTGGTCGAGCACCGGGAACCAGCCGGGCACGTCGTCGAGACGGTGGGGCGGGCGGGTCGCTTCCTGGATGGTGGCCATGAGGCGGGGGCACTCCCTCGGTACGGCAGTCTGTGGGTTTGCTGCGGAAAGCCTGTGGCGCGGGGGGCGGGGCACTACGGTGCCTGCCCCCGGGGCCGGTTCAAAACCCAAGGCGAGATGAACGACTGCCCAACTTCCGGCCACGGAGCGCTCGCTTCAGCTTCGGGCCGAGCGGCTTCTCCACGAACCGGTGCATCAGCCACGCCAGCAGCAGCATGCCGAGCACCGTCGCCACCAGCGTCGGCCACGCGGGCAGGCCCAGGCCCCGGTGCAGCACCCGGATGACGAACCAGCCCAGATGCTCGTGGACCAGGTAGAACGGGTACGTCAGCGCGCCGGCCGTGGCCAGCCAGGGCCAGTCGGCACGGCGGGTCCAGCCCAGCGCCACGGCCGCCACGGCGGCGAAGGCGAGGGTGACGACCAGCAGGATGACGTACGGGTCGCGCACGAAGTCGCCGTGCGCGCCCGCGTGCCACAGCCCACGCGTGGCGTTGCTCTGCCCGAGCAGCCAGGAGACGGCCACGATGCCCCAGAGCAGCAGGTCACCGCCGAAGCGGTGGATCAGGTAGAGGGCGAGACCGCCGACGAAGAACGGGGCGTAGTCCGGCATGACCAGCTGGTCGATCAGCGCGTTGCCGGAGGTGCGGCACACCACCGCCGCCAGCGTCCACACGGAGCAGAAGAGCACCACCCGGCGATAGGTGACCCCGCGCACGACGACGAGGAGGGCGAACAGCGCGTAGAAGCGGACCTCGACCCAGAGCGTCCAGCACACGCCCAGCACCCGCGGGGCGCCCATGGGCTGTTGCAGCATCGTCAGGTTGACCAGGAACTCGTCCAGGCGGACCGGGTGCACGACGGCCGGCAGGGCGAGGGCCGCGCCGGTGACGAGCGCCAGGGCGACCCAGTAGGCGGGGTAGAGGCGGGCGACGCGGGAGCGGAAGAAGTCGCCGAGGGTGCGGCCCCAGCTGCTCATGCAGATGACGAAACCGCTGATGACGAAGAAGAACTGGACGCCGAGGCAGCCGTAGGTGGCCACCTGGGACAGGGTCGGGAAGACGTGGGCCGGTGTCTGGTGCCAGGACGCGGAGACCGTGCCGCCGCGTCCGGCGTAGTGGTAGAGGCAGACCATCAGCGCGGCCAGGAGGCGTAGGCCGTCCAGGGCTAGCAGGCGGCCACCCCGGCGGGCCCGGGCGTCGGGGCTGGGGCCTGCCTTGGCTGAGGTCGTACCCGACGGGGCGGGTGCGGTGAGGGTGGGGGATGAAGCAGACATGGTGCTCGGCGCCTACCCGGAGAGTCGTTGATCATTTCGGAATCTTTTGTGAAAGTACCCGAAGCGGAATGATCGATTCACCGGCACCTGGGCGAATCACAGGAAAGGCGTGGTTGACCGTCTAACCATTCTCTTACCTGTCCGGATTCGTTAACCCGTTGGTCGCTTTGGCTTCCTAGTTTCTCCATCCACCCCCACGTTTTCGCAAACCCACGGCATGCCGCCGTAAACACCGTATTTGCTTGGCAAAATCAGGAGAGCTATGACGAGGGTCCAGAACCGGCGGGCACCTGCGCGTGGAGGGGAGCTGGAGGACTGCCTGCGAGCCTGCGCCGTGCACAGCGGCAAACTCGTGGGCAGTCTCGACCGCCGTCGCACGGAACTGGCCGAGCAACTGCGCAAGTTGCTCGTGGTGTTCAGCACCACCGGTACGTCCGCTCCCGCACCCGCCCCGGCCGGTGGCGCCACCGCCCTGCTCAAGCGTGCCGTCAAGGGGGCCGCCGCGCCCACCGGCAGCATCCCGGGCGACCTGCTGGACGCCCTGCTGGCCGTCGGCAACAAGGCCCTCGAGTGCGGCTACGACGACGAGCTGCACCTCGCCCTGCAGATCAGCGACACCGTCCTCGCCGAGCGCAAGAACTCCCGGGCCGGCTGGCGGCTGCGCGCCCGGGTCCTGGAGGCCCTCGGCGAGGAGCGCGAGGCCGTCCAGGCCTACGAGCGCTACCTGGAGCTGACCGACGAGGACGGCTTCGGCGTGGCCGCCCGGATCACGGGCCTGCGCCGGGCCGCCGAGCGTGAGCGCGAACTGCTCGCCCTGCTGCAGCGCCAGTGCCCGCGCGCCGCCGACTTCGCCCGCGGCCCCGCCACCGACGTGTGGGCCGAGGGCCTGGCCCTGCACGCCCTCGGCGACTGGGACGCGGCCGAGCCCCGGCTGGTCGGTGCCCTGCTCACGCTCGCCGCCGACGAGGCCCCGGTCGCCGACCGGCAGGAACTGCTCAGCCAGTACCTCGACCTGCGCACCGGAATACCGGGGGAGGACCTCACCGAGGCCGTCGCCCTCTACGCCGAGCAGCGCCGCATCCGCATGCGCGGCCCGGTCGCCGACCCCACCGTCGGCGGAGTGGGGTGGATCAGCCTCGGCGAGTTCCGCAACCAGATCGCCGGCAAGTCGATCTGCCTGATCGCCAACTCCGGCCGCGTGGGCGAGAGTTCGATGGGCGCCCAGATCGACGGCTACGACCTGGTCGTCCGCTTCAACTCGTACCGGATCGACCCCAAGCACACCGGCAGCCGTACCGACATCCACGCCACCATCCACAAGCACGGCTTCAACTGGGACCGGCCGGTGACCACCCGGCTCGTCTTCGGCGGGGTCTCCGGCGACTGGAAGCACTCGCTGCGCAACCGCCTGGTGCCCGGCGCCCAGCGGTACCTCGGCGACGAGTCGCTGCGCTGGCCCGTCCGCAACATCGGCCGGCTCGGCAACGACGTCTGGTCCTCCATCCCGACCACCGGCTTCAACATGCTGTGGCTGCTGGACTTCCTGGACGTCAGCCCGACCCTGGACCTGATCGGGTTCGACTTCTACGAGAGCGGCGCCTACCGCGTCCAGGAAGCCATGAAGCTCGCCATCACCTCCGTGCACGAATACACCAGCGAGAAGGCATGGGTCATGGAGCGGGCCCAGAGCGTGACCGACATGAGGATATCCCTGCGATGACGACCATCAGCCCGGCCATACCGGACACCTCCGCACACGTCCTCACCGGCAAGCGACGCATCGCCTTCGCGAGCTTCGTCGACGAGAACTACCTGCCCGGCTTCCTCGCCCTGCTGCGCAGCCTCGCCCTGTCCAACCCGGGCGTCTGCGAGGACTTCGTCGTCCTCCACGACGACCTCAAGCCCTCCTCGATCGCCCGCATCCGCGCCCTGCACCCCCGCATCGTGCTGCGCCGCGTCGACGCAGAGCACTACGACTCCTACGTCAAGGGCGACCAGGACAACTACCTGGTCCGCAAGGCGTACTTCATCCTCGACATCTTCAAGCTGCGCGACTACGACACCGTCATCACCCTGGACACCGACATGGTCGTCCTCGGCGACCTCGGTGAACTCCTCCAGCTGCGCGAGGGTCTCGCGGCCGTACCGCAGTTCTTCTACGGGCAGCACAAGCTCAACTCCGGGCTGCTGGTCATCCAGCGCGAGTACCTGTCCGACGCGTTCTGCGCGAAGATCGACCAGGTCGGGCGTAGTGGCGGCTACGAGCTGGACAAGCACGACCAGGGCATCCTCAACGCCGTCCTCGACGGCGACTTCGTCCGCCTGGACTCCCGCTACAACTTCGTGAAGCGGCGGCTCTCGGGCGACCTGCCGGTCCCCGACGACACCGCGATCCTGCACTTCACCGGCCGGCACAAGCCCTGGCAGGGCGGCGAGGCCGGGTACGCGCAGGCCGAGGAGCGCTGGCGCGAGTTCGAGATGGGCGACGCCGAGTTCCACGCCGCCTACCTGTCCAAGGGCAACCTCCACCACGACCTGCTCGTGCACTACGGCACCCCGCACGTGCGGCGCACCGGTGACGTGGAGGCCGCCCGCAAGGTCGCCGCCGCCCACATCGCGGCGGGCGAGTACCAGGACGCGGTCGACATCCTCAGCGGCGTCCGCATCCCGCTGGACGAGGCCTGGCCGCACGAGATCCTCGGGCACGCCCTGATGAGCGTCTCCCGCCACGAGGAGGCGAAGACCCAGCTGCTGCTGGCCACCGCCGCCCCCAACCGGGCCGCCACCGCCTACGCCCGCCTCGCCCAGATGGCCTGGGTGCACGGCGACAACGCCGAGGCCCTCAAGTACGCCACCGCCGGCCTCACCGTCGACCCCACCCACCGCTCCAGCCGCCTGTGGGCGCAGCGCGCGGCCGCCGTACCGGCCCAGGAGCAGGGCGCCGCCGAGGACCAGCTCGCGCACGTGGCCTTCTACATGGACCGGCAGGGCAACGCGGGCGACAAGCTGCTGCCCGAGTCGGTCCGGCTCGCCTTCGGCCCCGACTTCACCTCCCGGCGCTGGCACTCCGTCCACGCCCACCGGCTGTTCGACAAGGCCGCCCTGGAGCGGGTCAACGCCCGCCGCGGACTGGTCATCGGCGGCGGCGGACTGTTCATCCCGGACACCATGCCCAACGGCAACAGCGCCTGGCAGTGGAACGTCCCGGACGAGCACCTGCGCGCCATCGACGTGCCCATCGTGGTGTTCGCCGTCGGCTTCAACGCCTTCGACGGGCAGTCCTACCGGGCCCAGCGGTTCAACGAGAGCCTGCGCCTGCTGGTGGAGAAGGCCTCCTTCTTCGGCCTGCGCAACCACGGCTCCATCGCCAAGGTCCGCTCGCTGCTCCCGCCCGAGCTGCACGACAAGGTCGTCTTCCAGCCCTGCCCGACCACGGTCATGCGCCAGCTGGTCCCCGGCTGGAGCGACCCGCTGCACCGCGAGGACACCGTCCTGCTGAACGCGGCCTACGACCGCGCGGGCCTGCGCTTCGGCCACGACTACGGGCACTTCCTCGCCGAGATCGCGAAGGCGGTCCGGGCGATCGGCGCCCACACCGAGGTGCGGTGCGTCGCCCACTCGCTGGACGACGAGCGCATCGCCTTCGACCTGCGCCGCGAGCACGGGATCTCGCTGCCGGTGATCCCGATGTACGACTTCTCCAACGACGAGATCCGCGAGACGTACGCCAGGACCCGCCTGGTCATCGGCATGCGCGGGCACGCCGGAATGATCCCCTTCGGGGTCGGCACGCCCATCATCAGCCTGATCTCGCACCCGAAGATGGCGTACTTCCTCAGCGACATCGAGCGCCCCGAGTGGGGTGTCTCCGTCCACGAGAAGGATCTGGGCGCACAGCTCACCGAGCGTGCGCTGGACATCCTGGACCACCACAGCCGGACCGTCGCCGACGTGCACGACCGGCAGGAGCTGCTGTGGAAGACCACGCAGGAGAACGCGACCCGGATCCGCACGATCCTGGGCCGCTGAGCAGCCCAAAGGGGCGGGCCCGGTGCCGGGCCCGCCCCACAGGTGAGGGAGGGGTCAGCGACGTACGACCCGGCGCAGATTGCGCGCCTTGCGCGCCACCCGGCGGACCGTGGCGTTGCGCGGGATGAACGACAGCTGGGCGGGCACCCCGCCGGGCAGCGCCAGCGAGGTCAGCCGCTTGCGCTTGAAGTAGCGCAGGGTGTGCGGGTTCAGGTTCCGGGCGAGGTACCGCTCGGTCTCCTCGCGCAGCCTCGGCAGGATCTTCGGCTGCATCGCGAAGCCCACCGCACGCACCAGCGCGCCCAGCGCCTCCACGTCCATGCCCCGGCGCTGCTCGGTGACCGCCTCGCGGTCGCCCAGCTCGGGCAGCAGCGCGTCGACCACGGTGACCGGCACCCGGTTGCTGTTCTCGAACGGCGTCAGCCGCTCCAGCAGCAGATCGGTGCCGACCCGGGCGACCGGCAGGCCGTACAGCGCGGAGGCGGTGAGCAGCGCGGTGGAGAAGCAGCCGACGACCAGCGCGGGACGCATCCGCTGGTACACCACCTCGGCGAGGACCGGCGTGTCCAGCACGGTCAGCTCCACCTTGAGCTTCTCCGCCTCCTGCTCCAGGGTGCGGGTGAAGCGGGCCGGGGCGGTGGGGTGCGGCTTGAACACCACCTTGGTGTGCCCGAGCGCGACCGCGCCCTTCAGCATCCGCACATGCAGGTTCTCCTCCTGCTCGGCGGTGAGGATGTCCAGCGCGGAGAGGTACTGCCCGAGCAGCAGCGCGGGCTCCTCGATCTCGGGCAGGTCGTCGCCGAGCGGGGCGAGTTCGGCCAGCACCTTGGTGAACGCCTGGGTCGGCACGATCTCGCCCGGGACACCGAACTCGGTGAGCAGCAGTGGCTTCAGGCCCGGCACCAGATCGAGGTGGAGCACCCGGTCCACCCGGGTGCCGACCAGCGGGTCGATCTTGTTGCGGGTCGGGCCGTAGCTCATCAGACCGTCGGCGTAGACGGTGACCGGGGCGCCGGTGAAGATCTGGGCGAGCGCCAGCGACGGGTTGACCTGGATCGACTCGACGGCCAGCTCCACGTCGTCGTCGCCCAGTTGCCACTCGTGGCGCAGATACCGCTCCCAGAGCGGCATGTCGTCCCCCCGGGGCGCCCAGCCGCCGGGGTGGAAGGGGAAGATCGTCTCGTTGTACGAGATCACGTCGTCGAAGCGCTCGCGCAGCCGCTCGAAGCCGGGCATCTCGTCCAGGCCGGGCGTGGTCTCGGGCGTCGCGGCGTTGTTGCAGACCAGCAGGACGCGCCGGCCGGCCGGGCCGAAGCAGCCCGAGTCCAGGGCGGCGGCGAGCGTCGCCGTGCCGTACAGCGTGGACGCCTGGAAGATCTGGGTGGTCACGCGGCGACCCCCGTCGAGGCGGGACGGCGGCGCAGCCGGCGCAGCTTGGTGGCGCGCTGCAGGTCCATGGAGTCCAGCGCCTCGTCCAGCACGTCCTGCGGCATGCGCCGCAGTGCCCCGGCGCTCAGGGATTTCAGTTTCTTCGCCACCGCGGGCTCGAACCTTTCGATGGATCCCAGGTGATGGGAAATGATCGCGCAATAGGTACGCACGGCCTTCGGCAGGAGCGCGTCGGCGTCCGGGTCGGCGGCGGTTTCCGCGATCACCTGATCGAACGCGCGAATGAAATCGAGCTGCCGGACATCACCGATCTGGGTGAGTGACGAGGCCACGCCGCGCCGGTAGAACACACCGAGCATGCTGACTGCGGCGAAGGATTCCGCCTCCCGGTGCAGCTTCCAGATCCACGGCCGGTCCTCGGCCGTGCGCAGCCCGTCGGTGAAGTGCAGCAGACCCTTGTCCACAAGGCGGCGGTGGTAGATCCCTGCCCACGCGTAGGCGTAGTCCACGGAGGTGGAGCGGTCCGCGGGCAGGATCGCCTCGCGCGGGTTCAGCACCACGTTCCGCCGGCCGACCGGCACCCGGTGCACGGTGCGCGACCGCGCCGTGCACTGCACATGGTCGGTGCGCAGGAAGTCGCAGCCGAGATCCTCGATGGCGTCGACCAGCTTCGGGTAGTAGCCCGGGGCGAGCCAGTCGTCGCCGTCCAGGAAGGTCAGGTACTCGCCGCGCGCCCGGTCGATGCCGGTGTTGCGGGCGGTCGCCAGCCCTCCGTTCTGCTCGTGCCGGACGAAGACCGCGCCTGGCAGCTCGCGCTCCGCGCGCGCGAGAATGTCTGGTGTCCCGTCGCGGGAGCAGTCGTCGACGAGAATGAATTCGAAGTCCTCACGCGCGTTCGCACTGAGGCTCCTCAGGGTGTCGGGCGCGTATTGCTGCACGTTGTAGAACGGCACGATGACGGAGAGCTTGACCACGTCACGGACGTTAGGGCGAAGCCCGTCATGTGTCTTGACCGTCGCCTTGATGCCAGGTGAACGACGCGTGGCGAAGCTGTGAACCGGGCTATTTTCCGGCCCGATCATGGCCTGATTCGCCATTCGGCGATGTGCTGTTAACCGTTTGTTGCATTCGGGTTGGGCGGAACCTCGGAATGCCTTCCTAGCGTCTTCGACGTGCCAGCCAGTGCAACGAAGTCCCTGCGGGTCGCCGTCCTCGCGGATTCCGACACCCGGTGGAAGTGGGGCGCGCTCACCGCGCAGCGCGTCACCCCCACCGGCGCCGAGATCCGGCTCGACGGCTACCTCCTGCGGGGACGAGCCACCCCCACCGCCCGCCAGCTCGAAGAAGTCGGCGTCCGAGCGGACTCCCTCCGCGAGGTGACCGGCGTCGAGTTCCTGCGCGCCATGAGCGAGCAGTCTTACGACGTCCTCGTCATCGCCCTGGTCGGCGGCGGTGTGCAGGCGATGCTGCACGGGCTGCGAGGCGCCTGGGCCTCCGGGAAGCGTCCCGTCGTCGTCACCGGCTATGTCGGCGTCGTCTACGAGAAGCTCGCCGACGGCCTGCTGCTCAGGCACGGCGCGGACCTCGTCCTCGCCAACTCCCGTCACGACGCGGACCGTTTCCGCGCCGTGTACGAGGGAGTCGGCGCCGACGCCTCCGCGGTGACCGAGGTCGCGCTGCCGTTCCTCGGCGGAGAGCTGTACACCGGTGAACACGAGCCCTACACGGTCGTGTTCGCCGCCCAGCCCTCCGTCCCGGACAGCCGCAAGGACCGTACGTACCTGCTGGGCCGGCTGATCGAGCACGCCCGCAGGCACCCCGAGCGCGAGGTGCTGCTGAAGCTGCGCTCCAAGCCGGGCGAACACACCACCCACATCGAGGAGTTGCCGTACCAGAAGCTGGTCCAGGGCAAGGACGTGCCCGCCAACTTCCGCCTGGTCTACGGCCACATGGGCGAGGTGCTCGACCGCACGGACCTGCTGGTCACGGTCAGCTCCACGGCCGCCCTCGAAGCCCTGCACCGCCGCATCCCGACGGTCGTCCTGACCGACCTCGGCGTGCGCGAGGTGCTCGGCAACCACCACTTCACCGGCTCCGGGTGCCTCGCCTCCTGGGACCAGCTCGACGCCGGACACCGCCCGGCACCGAACGAGGAGTGGGTGGCCCGGCAGGGAGTCGCCGCCGACGGCTCCTACGACACCGCCTTCGACGCGGCCCGCGAACGCATCGCGAAGCTGCTCGACCGGCCAGGGGGGCTGCCGCCCCTCGCCCCCTACTACACACCCGAGACCGCGCCGGGCTACCTGCCCGGCATCCTCGCCCGCCACCACCTCGGCCCCGACGGCGCACCGCTGCCCGGCGCGCCCGCCGCCGACAAGGAGCCAGGACCCGTCCGCCAGATCGTGCGCCGGGCCGCACGCGGCGCCTACCGCCACGGCGTGCAGCGCGTGGCCCCCGTGATCCGACGGATGGGGGAGCTGTGACCTTCCAAGGAGTAAATCCCGTGTCCGACAAAGCAGTTGCGGTGCGCCGTGTCCTGGCGGTGATCCCCGCGCGTGGTGGCTCCAAGGGAGTGCCCGCCAAGAACCTGGCTCCCATCGGCGGCGTCCCGCTGGTCGCCCGGGCGGTCCGCGAGTGCCTGGCCGCCCGGCTCGTCACGGACGTGGTGGTCTCCACCGACGACCAGGCCATCGCGGCAGCGGCGCGTGAGGCAGGCGCCGAAGTCGTGCTGCGCCCGGCCGCCATCGCCGGCGACACCGCCACCTCCGAGGCGGCCGTCCTGCACGCGATGGACGCCCACGAGGCCCTGCACGGAGCCCCCGTCGACGTCGTCCTGCTCGTGCAGTGCACCAGCCCCTTCCTGGTCCGCGAGGACGTCGACGGCGTCGCCGGCGCGGTGGCCGAGCAGGGAGCGGACACCGCCGTCACCGTCGCCCCCTTCCACGGCTTCGTCTGGCGCCACTCCGACGAGGCGGGCGAGGGCGGCCTCGGCGTCAACCACGACAAGTCCTTCCGCCCGCGCCGCCAGGACCGCCCCCAGGACTTCCTGGAGACCGGCGCCGCCTACGCGATGGACGCGGCCGGCTTCCGCAAGCACCAGCACCGCTTCTTCGGCCGTACGGAACTCGTCCGCACCGACCCCGCCCGGGTCCTGGAGATCGACGACCCGCACGACCTGGCCCGCGCCCGCGCGCTGGCCCCCTTCTTCGACGCGGACCGCCCCGGTTCGCTCCCCACCTACGACGACATCGACGCCGTAGTCCTCGACTTCGACGGCACCCAGACCGACGACCGGGTGCTGATCGACTCCGACGGACGGGAGTTCGTCTCCGTGCACCGCGGAGACGGGCTCGGCATCGCCGCCCTGCGCAAGAGCGGCCTGCAGATGCTGATCCTGTCCACGGAACAGAACCCGGTGGTCGCCGCCCGCGCCCGGAAGCTCAAGCTCCCGGTGCTGCACGGCATCGACCGCAAGGACCTCGCCCTCAAGCAGTGGTGCGAGGAGCAGGGCATCGCGCCGGAGCGCGTGCTCTACGTCGGCAACGACGTCAACGACCTCCCGTGCTTCGCCCTCGTCGGCTGGCCCGTGGCGGTCGCGAGCGCCCACGACGTCGTACGCGGCGCCGCACGCGCGGTCACCACCGTCCCCGGCGGTGACGGCGCGATCCGAGAGATCGCCAGCTGGATCCTCGGCCCCTCTCTCGATTCCCTCCCCAAGTAAGGACATCTCCTGATGAGCACCAACTCCCGTATCCGCACCTTTGGTACGCGTGAGGCCGGCCCGGGCCGCCCCGTCTACATCTGCGGCGAGATCGGCATCAACCACAACGGTGAGCTGGAGAACGCGTTCAAGCTGATCGACGTGGCCGCCGAGGCCGGCTGTGACGCCGTGAAGTTCCAGAAGCGCACGCCGGAGATCTGCACCCCGCGCGACCAGTGGGACATCGAGCGCGACACCCCCTGGGGCCGGATGACCTACATCGACTACCGCCACCGCGTGGAGTTCGGTGAGGACGAGTACCGCCAGATCGACGAGTACTGCAAGGAGAAGGGGATCGACTGGTTCGCCTCCCCGTGGGACACCGAGGCCGTCGCCTTCCTGGAGAAGTTCGACGTCCCCGCCCACAAGGTGGCCTCCGCCTCCCTGACGGACGACGAGCTGCTGCGCGCCCTGCGCGCCACGGGCCGCACGATCATCCTGTCCTCCGGCATGTCGACCCCGAAGCAGATCCGGCACGCGGTCGAGGTCCTGGGCTCGGACAACATCCTCCTCTGCCACGCCACTTCGACGTACCCGGCGAAGGCCGAGGAGCTCAACCTCCGCGTGATCAACACCCTGCAGGAGGAGTACCCGAACGTCCCGATCGGCTACTCCGGCCACGAGACCGGCCTGCAGACCACCCTCGCCGCGGTCGCCCTCGGCGCCACCTTCGTCGAGCGCCACATCACCCTCGACCGCGCCATGTGGGGCTCGGACCAGGCCGCCTCCGTGGAGCCGCAGGGCCTCACGCGCCTCGTCCGTGACATCCGCACCATCGAGGCCTCCCTCGGTGACGGCGTCAAGAAGGTCTACGACTCCGAGCTGGGCCCGATGAAGAAGCTGCGCCGCGTCGCCGGCGTCGTCGCCGAGGCGGAGATCGCGGCGGCGGCGGGCGAGCCGGTCGCGGTCTGAGCACCCAGCTCGCCTTACTCGCCTTACGTGCCTCACGTGCCATACGTGCCTTACGACGGGACGGTCGTACGACGATGAGCCCCCGCGCCGGTCAGGCCGGCCACCCTGCTCACACGCTCGCCTTCGTGGAGAGCCCGGTACAGCTGCTGAACGTACTGGAGTGGGCTCACCTCCACGGCCTGCGCGGCGCGCCCGAGCCGGCCCGGCTGTCCGTGCCCGCACAGGCACGGCGGTCGCCGGACGGTGCCCAGGCACCCGCCGGCGCGGAGCTCACCGTCGTCGTCCTGTCCCCGACCGACCCCATGACCCGGGGCCAGCTGCGCCGCATGGCGGATCTGGCCCGGGACGAGGGGTACCGGGTGCGCTGGGAGGAGGCGCGGGGCGGTACGACCGCGCCCTTCCACACGATCGGCGGCCTGGCGGGTTCCCTCCGCCGGGCCGACCGCATCGTCATGGGAGACCCGTTCTCCCGCTACGTACAACTGCTGCTGACGATCACCCGGGCCGATGACCTGGTCGTGGTCGACGACGGCACGGCGACGATGGAGTTCGTCGCCCAGCTCGCCCGCGGCGAGCGCCTGGTCCGCTGGCACCGCAAGGGCGGCCGCCCCGGAGCCAGGGACCTGCTCTTCGCCCCCGTCTCCTCCTCGGCCCGCCGCCGCCTCACACCGAGCGACCGCCGCCGCGTCGAGGTCTTCTCCTCCATGCCCGTGACGGAGACTCCCGAGGGCGTCACGGTCACCACCAACGACTTCGCCTGGACCCGCGCCCGCTTCGGGCCGCCGCGCATCACCAAGGGCGCCGACATGGTGGGTACGTCGTTGGTCGAGACGGGCGTGGTGGACGGCGACCGTTACCTGGAGGCGGTGCGCTCCCTCGCCAGGGCCCACGGCGCGACGCGGTATTTCGCTCACCGCCGCGAGCACACCGACAAGCTGCACCGCCTGGCCACCGAGACGGGCCTGGAGATAGTCCGCCCGGATCTGCCGTTGGAGCTGATCGCCCGGCGAGGTCCGATCGGCCGTACGATCCTCAGCTTTCCGTCGACGGTCGTGCACACCCTTCCGTTGGCGCTGGCGGGCACGGGCGTCCGTGTGGCCGTCTGCGACATCGACCCGAGCTGGCTGACGGAGAACGCCTCACCTCGGGCGCAGGGGTTCCTGTCGGGGGTTACGGGGACGGCGAAGGATGTGCATCGGCTGGCGGCTGTGGGGTTGGCCTAGCTTGATGCTTTCAGGGCCTCGATGAAGGGGGCGAAGGCTTCGGCTGGGATGGTGAGGGTGCCGAGGGCCGGGTCTTTGGAGTCGCGGATGGCTATGTGGGTGGGGCGGTTGGCGACCTCTACGCAGTTGTTGCCGTCGCCGCCGCCTGAGTAGGACGACTTCCGCCAGATGTCGGGGGTCACGGTCGGTCTCACAGCTCCTTGGCCACTCTGTGGATGAAGTCACGCGTACGAGTGGGGTCGAGTGATACAGCCTCTACCCTACGGAAGAGCGTTCGAAAGACGCTGAGTTGAGCCTCGGAGTCGATGAAGCCGGTGCCGTGAGGTGCGTCGCGAACGACCGTGTCCAGCTTGGGCACCGCACCGCCCGCCAGCATCACGGGGCTCCAGGCTCCGCCGAAGCCGTCCAGGTCGAAGGGGATGACACGCACGGTGACGTGGTCAGCCTCGGAGAGTTCCAGGACGCGGAAGAGTTGGGCCCGTGCATTGGCTCGGTCGCTGAGTCTGATGTGTAGTGCCGCCTCGTGGATGACCGCCTCGTAGGGAGCGGGATCGGGTCGCACCAGGATCGTCTTGCGTTGCATGCGATGCCGGACACGCAGTTCGAGTTCCTCTTCGGGGAGTTCGGGAATCCTGGAGGAGAACGCGGCGCGAGCGTACTCGGGTGTCTGAAGCAAGCCGGGAATGAACAGGAACTCAACATCGCGTCGGTATGTGGAGTGGTGTTCCAGCTCGGCGAGATCCAGGAACGGTGTGGGCAGATGTTCCCGGTACTCCTCCCACCAGCCCCGCGTTCGGTCGGTCGCCATGACCGCCAGAGCGTCGATCAACTCGTCGTCCGAGCAGGAGTAGTTGGCGGCGAGACGGCGTAGCCGCTTCTCACTCACGCCCGTGAGGCCGGTCTCGATCTGACTGATCTGCGCCGAACTCACTCCGAGCAGTGCCGCTGCCTCGCGGGCCGGGAGGCCTGCGGCGTCGCGGAGCCTGCGCAACTCAACCGCCAACCGCATCTGACGTGCAGTCGGCTCGCTCCTCAGTGCCATGCCCTTCTCCTCCCAACACGCCAGTAGGCGCGACTCGTTCGGGGCTCAGGTTACGCGGCCAGCTTGCGAAACTTAAAAATCTAGGTCTACCGTCAGTGATGCGACGCACACGCAGCGGAAGTGCACCGTGCCGTCCTGCCATGACGGCTGCGACAAAGCCACCTCGCGTGAAATCCCCCACCACCGAACCGGAGCTGACGCATGCCCGAAACCTGGGACTACACCCTCTACATCCCTAACGACTTCAGAGCCGTCACCGTCTGCCGCCGCACCCTGCGCCTGATCCTGACCCTGCACGGCCTGATCGGGCTCGTCGACACCGCCGAACTCCTTGCGACGGAGCTGGTCTCCAACGCCGTACGCCACACGAAGGGGCCAGCTGCGCTGAGGGTGCGTCGGTCGGCGGAGGGGGTGGTGTGGATCGGAGCTTGGGACACGGACCCTGAGCCGCCGGATCCGCCGCGTCCGTTGGAACAGGTGGGCGAGGTGGAGGAGGGACGGGGGCTGGGCCTGGTCAGGGCCTGCGCGGACTACTGGGGCTGGCAGCCCTCGGCCCGGTTCGGGAACCGGGGAAAGTACGTGTGGTGCGAACTCAGGGCGGCGTGAGCGGCTGTGATCGTCAGCGAGAACAGGGCCTGGCTCTCTCTGCGATGAGAGGTAAGCCAGGCCCGCCTCTCGGCGCCTGGTGATCCCGACTGTTGGCGTGGGCTATGCGATGTTGGTGATGGTCTTCCAGAGTGTGCCCGCGCTTGCGATGTGGTGGGCGCCGAGCCGGTAGCCGTTGGCGTCGGGGGCTGTGCCCATGTTGGCCCACAGTTCCTTGTCACCGGTGATGGTGTAGAGGTCGGCGATGCCGTCCCCGTTGGCATCGCCGGGCGAGGTCATGAGGGGCCGGTCGGTGGAGGTGAAGGCGCCGTTGGTGATGGCGGTGCCGATACCGAGGCTGTCGGTGCCGAAGGGGAAGTCGTAGATGACGCCCGAGTTCTTGTTCCGGGCCCAGAGGTTGGGATGGCCGTCGTTGTTCGTGTCCCCGGGCGAGGTGATGGTGTAGCCGTTCCAGGCGGCGGTGCCGATCTCGTGGGCTTCAGCGAGTTGGCCGGTGGCGGTGGAGCCGAGGAAGAGCCAGAGGTGGTCGCTCTCGACGGTGACCAGGTCGGGGTGGCCGTCGCCGTTCACATCGCCGGGTGCGGTGATCTGGCTGACCGCCGACCAGTCGGTCCTGTAGGCCGAGCACGTTCCTTTGGTGCAGTCGGGCCTGGCGACCGCGATGCGGTGATCGCGGGTGAAGTAGAGGTTGCCGTTGCCGGCCAGGCCGCCGTTGTTGTTGAGGTTGTTCGTGTAGAGCCACAGGTGGCTGTTCTTGTAGGCCCACAGATCGTCGACCCGGTTGCCGCTGGAGCTGTGCTCGTTGCTGGAGCGATGGGCGAGGAGGGTGTTGGCCCATGTGGTGGTGCCGTCGGCGGCCGAGGGGGCGTCGTCGGGGCCGGAGGCGGTGACGGGCGCGGGCCGGCCGTTGGCTGTGGGGATGTCGGTGTGGGTGGGGACGAGGTCGAGGTTGCCGGTGGCGGAGTCGGCGGCGACGAGGTCGGGAATGTGGTCGTTGTCGATGTCGCCTGGCTCGACGGTGGCGTTCACGTCGTCGGGGACGTAGAAGGTGAAGTGAACGGGCTGGGACTGGTTGCCCGCGTTGTCGACGGCGGCGACCCAGAGCGTGGTGCTTCCCCAGGCGGTGGGTGTGTAGGTCAGGGAGGTGGTGCCGTCGGCCGCGGCGGTGATGGAGGTGCCTCCGTCGTTGTCGAGCGCGGCCGATGAAGTGGGGGACCAGATGAAGTGGTCCAGGCCGCTGGCCGCGGCACCGGTGGGCTTGGGGTCGGTGGCCGACAGGGCGAAGTGGATGGCGTCGCCCGTGTGCAGGTCGGAGGTGTCGTCCTTCGGCGTGATGGCGAGGTGGTTCGGGGCGGTGGCGTCGTACCAGAAGTAGCAGTTGTCCGCCTCGCCGGAGGCGTCGATGCCGTCGTTCGCTCGTACATGCCAGCCGTATAGGTGGCCGTCCTTGAGCGGATGCTCCTTGGGGTCGACGGTGATCTGGGCTGTGCCGCCGCTGCCGGGGACGGTGCTGGAGTTGCCGTCGGAGTCGCCGGTGGAGATGAGATTGACGGCGTCGGCGGTTCCCGATCCGCCCTTGTCCCAGAACGCGAACTGGCCGCGGACGTTCTGTTTGTCGCCGTCGGGGTCGGAGACGTGCGCGTACAGCTTCACTCCGCCGGAGGCATCGGTGTTGGAGATCCAGCCGTAGGGGGTGTTGCCACAGCCGTAGGTCGCCGGGCTGGCGGGCTTCGGGCTGGAGGTGGTGCTGGTGGGAGTGCGGGGCGGGGTGTTGTAGGTGATGGCGAGGGTGGCCTTGGTGGAGAAGCGTTTGAATGCAGTCTCGTTTGATTCGCTGCCGGTCAGGCGGTAGGTGACGGTGCCGTCCCCGTCATTGCTGACGGAGCTGGTGACGTCGAACCCGCCCGCGTCGCCTCCGGGGCAGTCCTTGTTGTTGGCGCCGGTGAAGTCGTAGGTGTCGGACTGGGAGTAGGCGTCGGGTTGGTTGTTCCAGGAGGTGGAGCTGCTGATGTGGGCGACGTTGGTCTCTGTGACCCGGTATTTGGTGCAGCCCCAGTCGGCGGAGTAGGTCTCGTTGACGTCGAGTTCGGCATGGTGGATGTGCTTGTCACCCATGCTGGTGCCGATGTTGAACTGGTAGTACGTCCGTTCTGCGCCGGTGGGTGAGGTGTAGCCCTGGTAGCCGACGCCGAGTTTGGCGTCGCTATCGTTCCAGTGGCTGGTTCCGGGGTAGGCGTGCTGGACGTAGGTGAAGCCCTTCTCTTCTCCCTTGACCGATATCCAGGTGGGGTCGATGTAGAGGGGGAAGCTGGCGGTCTTGAGCAGGCCGGGATCGGGCGTGAGCCGGAGGTGACCGTCAGGGGTGACGTCGGTGTGGACGGGGGCCTGTTGCGACGTGGGGCTGGGTCCGTCGCTCAAGTCGGTCTGGGGCGCGCCGGCATCATCGGACCGGGCCTTGGCCGCTTTTATGAGGCCGGCCGTGCGTACGGCCGCTCTCCGAGGGCTGCTTTCTTGCAGTGAGGCTGAATCGGCGCTTCGTGTCGTCTGGGCGCTCCCGCCGGTTCCGGTGGAGTCCCACATCAAGGGTGCCGGGGCATGGAAGACGGGAACGCGCGTGCCGGGGTCGGCGACGGTGAGGTTGCCGCCGGGATCCGTGGCCAGGTCCAGACCGTGCGTGTCCGTGGCCAGAGTGAGGGTGGCCAGGCGGGGATTGGAGGCCGCCTGCGCGGTCTTGACGACGAGGACTTCGGAGAATCCGCCCTGCTCGTCCGCGGTGACCTTCAGGTCGACATCGGGCAGTACGTCGGGGTAGAGGGCGCTGTCCTCGTTGACGGTCGGCGTCGGCAGAGCAGTCGGCCAGGACAGCGACAACCGCTTGCCGTTGTTGTCGAGGGTTGCCAGGGACCCGCTGCCACCGCCGGAGAGGGTGAGACCGCTGCTGGAGGTGGCCGGGGAGTAGCTGCCGTCACCGTTGCGCTGGAGGGTGGCGTCCAACGGAACCCACTGTCCATCCCGTTTCAGACGTTCCGGCTCGGCGCTGACGCGCTGGGTGAAGGTGCCGTCCGGCTGGGCTGTGAGAGTGCTGTCGATGGTGGTGGCCTGGTCCACCGGGACCGGCCTGCCCGTTGCGGCGGCTTGGGCCGAGGCGGTTGCCTCGGCCTGCTCCAGGGTGGTTGCCGGATCCGGCGCGGATGTGTCGGCGTGCGCAGTCACTGTGGCGGGTCCGAGAACCAACCCGAACACGGCCGCGCTCGTGACCAGCGTGGGGGAGGGTCTGCGCCGTCGGCGGGGCGTTCCTGCGCGGATCATGCGGCCTCGTCTCTGTCTGCTTCTGTCTGTGATGCCCGCTTCAGGGCATAGCCGCGTCGCACGTTAGTGCGATCCGATGGTTATGGCCGGGCAAAGAACCACTCTTTACGCGCCCATGGGTGGCTCCCGCGCCCCTTGCTGTGCTGATCACCTTGCCGGAGCTGGGGAATCTGGATCCGATCTCGGTTCGGATACACATGGAGGCTTTGCGTCCACCCGAGCGATTTGACGTGATCATGGCAGTCCTTTGACTTGTGGGACTCAACACGCGGATAGATTGCCGAGGTTGTAAAAATCCTGTGAGAACTGTGGTGGGGGACCGGCGTGTTGGGGCGAGAGCGGTTTCGGGCACGGGCAGCGCGGCTCGGGGTGGTGGCACTGACCTCGGCGGCACTGCTGGCCGGTTCTTTGGCTGACGCCACCGTCGCCGACGCGGTGAAGAAGCCAAGACTGTGGTCGCCGTTCCCGCTGTCCTCGATGCGGTCGGTGAGTGTCAGCACGGCGAAGGGCCGGCCGAACAGCTTCCGGTCCACGCCGATGAAGCCGTTCCGATCGGTGCATCCGACGTGGCCCAAAGCCACGTCGACGACCCTGAACCTGCCGACCGGGACCGCGCGAGACGCCAAGGCTGCGGACAAGGCGCTCAAATCGAAGACCGCGAAGAAGCCTTCGGGCAGTGTGAATGTCACCGGTACGCCTGTGGCCGTCGGCCAACCCGGAGTCCTCGACCGTGGGCTGCTGCCCCCGGCGGTCGCCAAGAAGCTCGCATCCGCAGGGAATGCAGCGGGCAAGGCCACCACGGGTGGTGTGAACATCACGGTGGCGGGCCACCGTACGGCGCAGAAAGCCGGCGTCGACGGTCTCGCTGTGGCCCTGCGCCGTACCGGCCCCAGAGCCGACGAGGGCAGTGTGTCGGTGGCTCTCGGCTACGGCGCGATCCAGGACGCGTTCGGCGGTGATTACGCCACCCGCCTACGCATGGTCGAGTTGCCTGCCTGCGCGCTGACCACTCCGGACAGGACGGCCTGCCGGACGCAGAAGCCGGTTGCCGCGTCGGCCAACGACTATGACAAGCACCGCTTGGTCGCCGACATCACCCTGCCTGGCGCCCCGGCGAACTCCTCCGGCCAGGTGAAGCCGGGCGCTTCGGTGGCCTCGGCTCCGGCGGCCGTCGTGCTCGCCGTGACCGCAGCCGCCTCCGGTACCTCGGGAACGTACTCCGCGACCTCGTTGTCACCCTCGGGGAAATGGGGAACGTCCGGCAACACCGGCGCCTTCACCTACTCGTATCCGATCTCGGTGCCGCCGGCAGTCGGCGGTGACGCTCCGGGCGTCGCACTGTCGTACAACTCCGCCTCGATCGACGGACGGACCTCGGCGACGAACAACCAGGCCTCCTGGATCGGTGACGGCTGGGACTACTCGCCCGGCTTCGTCGAACAGTCCTACAGGTCCTGCGCGGACGACGGCCATTCCGGTGACTACGACCAGTGCTGGGCCGGGGACAACGCGACGATCTCCGTGGCCGGACACTCGGGCGAACTGGTGCCCACCGGGAAGAAGAACGCCGACGGAAACTCGGTGTGGCGACTGTCCGACGACGACGGATCGGTGGTCGAGGAGATCTCCGGTGCGTCCAACGGCCTGCAGGACGGCACGTACTGGCGGCTGACGGACAACGACGGCACGCAGTACTACTTCGGCGCGGACCACCTGCCGAGCAGCGCGGGCGGCGACGGCAAGGACACCAGCACCAACGCCGCCTGGGGCGCCCCGGTCTACGGAGACGACTCCGGCGAGCCCTGCCACGGATCCACCTTCACGGCCTCGGAGTGCACCCAGGGTTGGCGATGGAACCTGGACTTCGTCGTCGACACGCACCAGAACATCACTACCTACGCCTACAAGACCGAGACGAACTACTACGGCCGTGGCTCCGCCCACACCCTGACCTCCTACGTGCGGGGCGGCTACCCGTCCACGATCTCCTACGGTCAGCAGGTCGCCGACTACGTCACCAAGAACACTCCCGCCGCGCAGGTGGTGTTCACCGTGGCGCAGCGCTGCGACGGCAAGAACAGCGTGGACTGCACGAAGGCGCCGACGACGTCGACTGCCTCGCACTGGCCGGACACCCCGTTCGACCAGAACTGCGCCTCCACCGGCACGTGCACCAACTACTCGCCGACGTTTTGGTCCACGATGCGCCTCGCGACCATCACCACGAAGGTGTGGGACGAGTCGCTGTCCACCCCGGCCTGGTCCACGGTCGACACATACAGCCTCGGCCAGAGTTACCCCGATCCGGGGGACGGCACCAAGCCGGCCATGTGGCTGTCCTCGGTGAAGCACACCGGGGCCGACACGCGCGGCGGAGGCACCGCCCAGACGCTGCCGACGCTGACCACGCAGGGCAAGGCGACCGTGCCCAACCGCGTGGACGGCCTGGAGGAACCGCAGAACGTCCCGCCGATCAACCGCTACCGCCTCCAGTCGCTGAAGACGGAAGCCGGCTCGGTCATCACCGTCTCCTACAAGACGAGTTCCTGCTCACGGACCAGCCTTCCCAAGGAAGACGCCGACACCCAGGCCTGCTACCCCGTTCGATGGACCCCGCCCGGCTATACGGCCCCGATCCTGGACTGGTTCTACACCTACCCCGTCACCGAGATCGACGAGAGCGACGCCACCACCGCCAAGTCCGCGCCTCACGTGACCACCTACGAATACAAGGGCGGCGCGGCCTGGCACCACAACGACAGCGAGACGATCGTCGACAAGTACCGCACCTGGGACCAGTTCCGCGGCTACGCACAGGTCATCACGCGCACCGGCGCAGGCTCCGATCCGGTCACCGAGGAAGTCACCGACTACCTGCGCGGCATGGACGGCAACGCCACTTCCAGCGGTGGCACCGCGTCCGTGAAGGTCACCGACGCGGTCGGCGACACGATCACCGACGACGACGCCCTGTCCGGATACGGCTACCAGACCACCGCCTATGACAAGGACGGCGGCAGCCCGCAGTCCCAGACGGTCAACCACCCCTGGATGTCACCGGTCACGGCGACTCACGCCCGCGGAGGCAAGCTGCCGGACCTGACGGCCCGCTTCACCGACACCGACCGGGTGGACGTACGAGCCCTGAAGGCCGATGGTGCGTGGCGCACCTCCGAAACCACCACCACGTTCGACAGCGCCACCGGTCTGCCCACCCAGGTCGACGACAAGGGCGAAGTCGGCAGCGACGGCAAGCCCGTTTCCGGCACGACCACCCCAGAGAACTGCACCACCACCACCTACGCCGCGGACGCGTCCCGGAACATGTACGAGTTCCCGGCGGAGGTGATCACCGAGGCCGGCGAGTGTGTGACCAAGGCCGATGCCCACACGCTGTCGGACACGATGACCTGGTACGACAAGTCCACAACGCTGGGCAGCCTGCCTGCCAACGGTGCAGGAGACGCCACCAGCACCCAGAAGGCCAAGAGCGTCGACGACCAGGGCAAGCTCACCTGGGCCAAGCCCTCCAGCACGGAGTACGACACCTACGGCCGTGCCACCAAGACCACCGATCCGCTGGGCCGCTGGGCCACCACCGCCTACACGGACAACAGCAGCACCAAGGCCACCAAGGCCAAGTACCTGCCGGTCACCACCGTCTCGTCGAACAGCAAGGGCTGGTCGACGACCACGACCATCGATCCGGGCCGTCAGCTCCCGCTCACCGTGACCGATCCCAGCAAGCGGGTGACCACCGAGACCTACGACGGTCTCGGCCGCCTCACGAACGTGTGGCTGCCCGACCACACCAAGGCCGACAACCCCTCCACGCCCAACGACAAGTTCACGTACTCCGTGACACAGTCTGCCCCGAGCTACGTGGAGTCGCAGAAGTACACCGACGGCGGCGACTACACCGCCTCGTACCAGATCTACGACGGCATGCTGCAGCTGCGGCAGACCCAGGCCACACCGCTCGACGGCGGTACCGGCCGGCTGATCACCGACACCGACTACGACTCCCACGGCTGGACGACCGCCGCCAACGCGGCCTACTTCAACAAGGACGCGTCCACTCCGACCGGCAGCCTGGTCACCCCGGTGGACGCCCAGGTGCCCTCCACCACCCGCACCACCTACGACGGTCAGGGCCGTCCCGTCGTCGGCACCCTGTACTCGCTGGGCCAGAAGCAGTGGCAGACCACCACCGCCTACCCCGGGGCCGACGAGACCGACGTCACCCCGCCCACCGGCGGCACCCCCACCGCGACCATCACCGACGCCCGCGGCAAGACCACCGAACTGCACCAGTTCCACGGCAGCAAGCCCACCGGTGTCTACGACAAGACGGTCTACGCCTACGACGCCGCAGGAGAGATGCTGCGGACCGTCGGCCCTCTCGCCGCGGATGCCGCAACGAATGACGACGCGGCCAAGAAGGTCACCTGGACCAGCACCTACGACCTCCTCGGTCACGTCACGGCCAAGACCGACCCCGACACCGGCACCAGCCGTATCAGCTACAACGACGACGGCGAGGCGACCGAAACCTCCACGGACGGCCTGGACGAGACCGGCCACCTCTTCACCACCTACGACAGCCTGGGTCGCGTCACCGACACCTGGGGCTGGGACGCAAAGACGTCGCAGAAGGTGAAGCTGAGCCACCGCGCCTACTACGACGCTGCCACCGACACGGCTCTGGGCCAGCCGAAGTCCGTCACCGTCTACGAAGGCGGCAAGACCGTCTACACCAGCACGGTCACCGGCTACACCACCGCCTACCAGCCCACCGGCACCAGCATCAGCATCCCGGCCGGCGCCTACGGCAACACCAACGCCGTCACCTACGGCACCACCAACAAGTACACGTCCGTCCAGGACCTGCCCGACACCGTCCAGATCGCCACCACCGGAACCGGCAGCCTGATCGCGGACGAAAAGGTCGGCTACTCCTACAACGGCGTCGGCCTGCCTGTCTCCAACGGCGGCACTGACACCTACACCGCCTACATCGACTACAGCCCGCTCGGCCAGACCACCCGCACCACCATGGGCGTGATGCCCCGCCAGGTGGTCACGACCGACGCCTGGGAACAGGCCACTGGACGGCTCCTGACCCACACGGTGAACAAGGAGGACGGCACCAGCCCGGTCGACCAGGTCAACTACACCTACAACCAGGCCGGGCAGATCACCTCCGCCAGCGACGTCCAGGACGCCGGCGGCACCGCGAACACCGACACGCAGTGCTACCGGTACGACTACCTCAACCGCCTCACCGACGCCTGGACCGACACCGGGGGCACCCACACCGAGGACTCGCCCACGATCAACGGCATCGGCGGCTGCACTAACACCACGCCCGACGCCGGCAACCTCGGTGGCCCCGCCCCGTACTGGCAGAGCTACGCCTACGACCTCACCGGCAACCGCACCACCAAGACCGACCACGACCTCACCGGCGACGCGTCCAAGGACGTCACGACCAGCGAGCACTTCGACCTCGGCGATCACACCCACGGCGTCCACACCGCGACCACCGGCGACACCACCCACACCTACAGCTACGACCAGGCCGGCAACCCCAGCGCCGTCAGCACCACCACCGACGGCAACGACCAGCCGGACCAGGCCCAGGCCTACACCTGGAACTCCATCGGCAAACTCGACACCCTCACCACCGGCCCTGCAGCGTCACCGAAGCACCGCACGGGCTACCACTACGACGACGCCGGGAACCTGATCGCCCGTACCGACGACGGCAAGACCACCCTCTACCTCGGCGGCGACCAGCTGACCTTCACCGACGGCGCCGTCACCTCCGCCACCCGGTACTACAGCCTCGCCGGCGCACCCACGGCAGTCCGCACCGCCACAGCCGGCACCAGCGGAACGAAGCTGAGCTACCAGACCGGTGACCCGAACGACACCGCCACCGACGACATCACGGCCGACACCCTCACCGTCACCCGCCGCCCCGTCACTCCCTTCGGCGAGACCCGCGGCAAGGCCCCCAGCACCTGGCCCGGTGACCACGGCTTCGTCGGCGGCACCATCGACCCGACCACCGGCCTCACCAACATCGGCGCCCGCGAGTACGACCCAGCCCTCGGCCGCTTCCTCAGCCCGGACGCACTCCTCGACACCGGGGACCCGCAGTCCTTCAACGGCTACGCCTACGCCGACAACAGCCCCGTCACCGGCAGCGACCCCACCGGCCTCTTCTGCGACGGATGCAGTGTCAACAACCCTGACACCGCCTGGAAGCCGAGCCACGGTCCGGGATGCACCACCGAGGGCTGCTACGGAAAGCGCCACGGCAAGTACGTCCCGATCTCCGGCCCGGCGGCCGGCTACCGCCCGACCAAGAGTGGCCGGACGTATCCCCGCACGATCGCGGGAAAGCCTGTTCCCACCCGCCGGGACTTCGCAGCCCGCGGAATGACCGGCAGCTACGAGCACGAGCTGCACCTGTGGGCGGTAGGAATCTGCCAGTCAGAACCATCCAGCGCCGCCTGCGCAGAGGCCAATTGGTACGGACTGGTCGACGACGAACACCCCACGGCTACCAAGATTCTCGGCGGCTTCGTAGCGGGTCTCACCTGCCTGGCCACAATCGAGGTCTGCGGCCCGGCTGCCCTCGACGCCGCAGCCGGCGAAGCAGAGCTGGCGGCCGGTGGATCCCTGCGCATAGCCGGTGCCGCAGGCGCACTGGGTGACGAGTTGTTCGGCGAGGGCGAGGGCGCGGGTGCGGGTTCAGCAGGAGGACCTTGCAGCTTCACCCCGGACACACGGGTCCTCATGGCCCACGGCAAGACCAAGGCCATCGGCAAGATCAAAACCGGTGACAAGGTCGAAGCCGCGGACCAGGCCACCGGAAAGCACAAGGGCAGTCGCACTGTCCAGCACGTCTGGCTGAACCACGACTACGACCTCATCGACCTCCGCATCCGGCTGGCCGACGGCACCATCGCCACCATCCACACGACGTCCAAGCATCCCTTCTGGGACGACACCGACCACGCCTGGGTCCCCGCCGGCAAAGTCATCCCGGGTCATGCGCTCAACACCGCCACAAACCGGCACGTGTACATCGATGCAGTCATCCGTCGGCCGGGCGACCGGGATATGTACAATCTGACGGTTGACCAACTGCACACGTACTATGTGCTGGCGGGCGAGACACCGGTTCTGGTCCACAATTCCGACCGTTGCCTTACGCCGCTCGGCGCGCAGGTGCAAAAGGTGATCAACTACTACGACAAGACCGGGCGTACGCCGGCTGGTGTGATGAAGGGGGGAAGGAAGGGCTACCAGAGAGGCGAATTCACCAATGACGCGGGGAAGCTGCCCAAGCGGAAGGGTGGCTATTACAGTGAGTCAGACGTGTGGCCCACTGGGGGAGTCAACAGAGGCGCGCAGCGACTCATCTTCGGGAAGAAGGGTGAAGTGTACTACACCGGAGATCACTACGGTTCCTTTTATCGGCTGCGGTGACAGGCATGGATGACCTTATGGACTCGTGGGTGGATGTTGGTGAGATCCTCCCTTGGCTACCGGGTGAACCTTACTTCGTGCACGAAGGCCATCACCTTGTGCTGGTCGGAGAGTTGAGCAGAGCAGGGTTCTCTGTTCTCGAAGTCGACCTCGAAAGTGTGAGGGCAGAACTGGATCTCCTGATCAAGCTTGGCCAAGTCCTTTCGGCCCCCGACTACTACGGTAAGAATTGGGATGCTCTGCGAGATGTCCTTCGTGACCGAGGGGTAAATAAGCCATTCAGTGTGGCGATTGTCTTCTCGTCGAGCGTTGCCTTTCACGATGCGAACCTGCATGAATTTGTGAGGTCTGTCTCACTCCTGCAGATGATGGCACGTGCCTTGTCGGACGAGGGCTCTGGTCAACTAGAGCTCTTCTATCTGGCGGACTGGATGCCTGCCTCGTAATGGGATGTCGCTCGGTCTTGGTTCATCGTGACGGCCCGTCGGATTCTCCAGCGGGCCGTTTCGGCTGTCACCCTGGCCGCCAGCTGGATTGGACTCCTAAAGCGCCGCGACCGTCGGCCTGAAGCCCAGCAGCATGGGCTAACGGGGGCTGGATGTGAATATCAAAAGCACATGGCCCGCTCCGGCCCGTACGCAAGAGGTATCCGGCCGAAACCGTGGCGGCGTATCGCGGTGGGCAGGTCAGTCGTGCTGGGCAGGCTGGAGGGTGTCCTGCTGGTCGTCCTCGTCGCCCGAGTCGATGGTGTGAAGGTCTTCGTAGGCTGGTGCGGGCAGGCGCTCACCGCGACTGACCGCGATCCGGTGCACATTGGTCAGCGCTTTGGTCAACTTCGCGGCCAGCAGGTGCAGTTCGCCAGGCGTCCGCTGGCGCGCGTCGGCAACACCCCCGGATTTCCACGCACAACCACGGACTCCAACGGAACCCAAGGAGCGCGCTGACCTGTATCGCGATCCGGCCAGGCGACTACTGGCCCTGGAGCCTGCCTCTTTGGCGCCTGCCCAGGTGGGTGAGGGTCGGTTACTCTGCTGCGATGGCCAAGAAGACAGAGTCGGAGCTGGTGGTTGACCTGCGGGGTCGGTCGATGGAGACGCTCGATGACTTCTGGGACGCTGTCTCCGAGCCCTGCGGACTGCCAGAGTGGTTCGGACGGAATACAGATGCCTGGCGGGACACCATCCAGACACGAGGCATCTCTGAGGTCATCGACAGCTATGACGTCCTGGTGGTCCACGTGGACAAGCATGGAGTCTTCGCTTCGCGGAATCGGGAGGCCCGGGCGCTGCGAAGTGCGTTCGCGGGTCGGCAGTCGCGACTGGTTGTGCACGAGCCGTCGTGATCTTCGCGCTGTGGTCTGGGCTCCCAGCTCAGCGGCGGGTCCACATCAGAATGGTCGCCGGGTGGAGGGCCGCCTGGTAGACCAGGGCAAGCTTGTCGGTGCGCATTGCCAAACCGCGTCATTGCTTGAGGCGGTTGATGCTCGGCTTGACGGTGTTGCGTTGCTTGGTGATCGTCGAATCGGAGTCGACTGCCTCCACGGCTGCGACGCGTCCGGCCAGGAGCCGTGCGAGGTCACCGCTGCCGGAGCCGACGTCCAGGGCACGGTCGAAGCGTCTCGGCAACTGCCGCAGGGTCCAGCGATGGTAGTGGGCGTTGTGATCCCAGGGGTGGGCGGCATTGAACCGCTCAAGAGCCTGCAAGACACGAGCCGACAAGATCTTCGTCCACCCGGTCCACCAAAGAAGGCTGACCGTGGCCCGCACCGAGTACTACGACGACCCCGGCACACCCGAGCCGAACAGCATGGTCGTCGCCGCCTCCGCCGTCGTCACCGACGACCATGGGCGCATCCTTCTGCAGCGTCGCTGCGACAACGGCCTGTGGGCGCTGCCCGGCGGTGGCATGGAGCCCACCGACTCCCTGCCGGGGGCCGACCGTTCGCGAGGTCAAGGAGGAGACCAGCCTCGACGTCGGGATCACCGGCCTGGTCGGCACTTGCACCGGCCCGAGACACATCATCGCCTACACCGATGGCGAGGTGCGGCGACAGTTCAACGTCTGCTTTCACGGCCCGCATCACCGGCGGCCGACTGGAGATCTCCGACGAATTGGCTGCGTAGGTGAGAACCAGAAACGGTTGTCGAGGAGTACTGAGAACGCGCGAGGGCTGGCCGTCCGGTGCATGTCCGCGACCAGCGCAGGCGGACGTGATCGCGCCGACAGGGCTGCATCGCGGCCCGGCGATCTCCGCAGAATAAGCAGTCGTCCTCCGATTGGTTCCCCTGACACGATCTGGGTGTGACCACCTTGTTCCTGACGATCGGCCTGCCAGGGGCGGCAAGACCACAAGGGCTCGGCAGGTCGCCGAGGAGCACAGCGCGCTGCGGCTGACGCCGGACGAGTGGATGATTCCACTGTTCGGAGAGTGGGAGTGTCTAATCAACGGCGGATCTGCTGATCAAGGAGAGACGCCAAGTGGGAAAGACGACGATCGAGCACGAGTCCGTCGAGGAGCCGGCCGGTGGTGCGATGCCGTCGGCCGCGTCGGACGAGCAGCTCGTCGCGATGCTGGTCGACCGGGCTCGCAGCGAGGGCCTGCAGTTGACCGGGGAGGGCGGGCTGTTGCAGATGCTGACCAAGCGGGTGCTGGAATCCGCCCTGGAAGGCGAGATCACCGATCACCTCGGCTACGAGAAGCACGATCCGGCCGGGAAGCACAACGGCAACAGCCGCAACGGCACGCGGTCCAAGACCGTGCTGACCGATGTGGGGCCGGTCGAGGTGAGGGTGCCCCGCGACACCGCCGGCAGTTTCGAGCCGCAGATCGTCAAGAAGCGGCAGCGGCGCCTGACCGGGTGGACGAGATGGTGCTGTCACTGTCCGCGAAAGGGCTCACGCACGGCGAGATCTCGGCTCATCTCGCCGAGTTGCACGGCGCCGAAGTGTCCAAGCAGACCATCTCCACCATCACCGACAAAGTGATGGACGGTATGGCCGAATGGCAGAACCGTCCGCTGGACCGCGTCTACCCGGTTCTGCTCGTGGACGCCATCAACGTGAAAATCAGGGACGGGTAGGTCGCGAACCATCCGATATACGTCGTGATGGCGGTCACCGTGGACGGCACCCGCGACATCCTCGGCATCTGGGCCGGAGACGGCGGCGAGGGCGCGAAGTACTGGCTGCACGTGTTCACCGAGCTGAAGAACCGCGGCCTGGACGACGTCCTGATGCTGGTCTGCGACGGGCTCAGGGGCCTTCCCGACGCGGTCGAGACCGTCTGGCCCCGCACGATTGTTCAAACGTGTGTGGTTCACCTGCTGCGTAATAGCTTCCGGTACGCGGCCCGCCAGGACTGGGACAAGGTCGCCAAGACGCTCAAGCCCGTCTACACGGCCCGAACGAGGACGCGGCCATGGAACGCTTCCTGGAGTTCCAGGACGCCTGGGGCAGGAAGTATCCAGCGATCGTGAAGCTGTGGTCTGACGCCTGGGCCGAGTTCGTACCCTTCCTCTCCTTCGACGTCGAGATCCGCAAAGTCATCTGCAGCACCAACGCGATCGAGAGCGTCAACGCCCGGCTACGCAAGGCCGTCCGCGCCCGCGGACACTTCCCCAGCGAGGCCGCCGCCCTCAAGCGCATCTACATGGCGCTGATGAGCCTCGACCCGACGGGGAAGGGCCGCAAGCGGGACGTCGATGGCATGCCGACGGCGGAGCGTCGCGCGCGGGCGTGGACCGACATCGCCCGCATGTGGAACGCGCTCGGGGACGCGCCGCAGACGTTCGCCGGTCTGCTGTACGGGACGAACCGGATTGAGGGCGTACGCGAGTTCGCGGCGCGCACCGGCGCTCTGGTCAGTTGAGTGCTCCCCGCGACGGCCGGGCATTCGCACAGGCAGCGGAGCGCACCACATCGTCCTGCCATGACGACCGCGGCAATGCCACCGCATGCGAAATCCCTGAGCTCTGAACGGAGTTGATGCATGCCCGAAACCGAGTCCTGGGACTACACCCTCTACATCCCCAACGACCTCAGAGTCGTCACCATCTGCCGCCGCACCCTGCGTCTGATCCTGACGATGCACGGCCTGATCGGACTCGCGGACACAGCGGAGCTGCTCGCGGCGGAGCTGGTCTCCAACGCCGTGCGGCATACGAAGGGGTCGGCCGCGCTCAGGGTCGCCGCTCCCTGGAGGGGGTGGTGTGGATCGGGGTGTGGGACGCGGACCCCGCCCCGCCGGAGCCGCCGCAACCATTAGAACGGGTCGCCGAGTTGGAGGAGGGGCGAGGGCTGGCGCTGATCCGGGCCTGCGCGGACTACTGGGGCTGGCGGCCGTCGGCCCGGTTCGGGAAGCGAGGCAAGTACGTGTGGTGCGAACTGGCGGCGGCGTGACGGCCGGTCCGCCTCTGGCAACGTTGTCGGATCTGGCTGGTCTAAACCCTTGACTGGTCCAGACCAATCCGGTTGAGTGTGGCGCCAGACCCCCCACCGCAGCTTGCTCCGCAAAGGAGTTGACCCTGTGTCGAAACGCCGCCTCTCCGCACTCCTAGCCGCCGCCGTCATCGGAACCGCCGCACCGGTGCTGCTGCCGGCCGCGAACGCCTCCGCCGCCGCCTGCTCGAGCTATTCGGCCTGGACGGCCGGCAGGAGCTACATCACCGGCGACATCGTCCGGTACACCGACGGCAAGGCCTACATAGCAGAGCACGACAACCCGGGGTACGACCCGACCATCAGCACCTGGTTCTGGGACCCGTACCCCTGTGACGGCGGCCCCACCAACCCCTCGGGCACCTTCGTCGTGAGCGAAGCGCAGTTCAACCAGATGTTCCCGAACCGGAATCCGTTCTACACGTACAGCGGGCTGACCGCGGCCCTCAGCGCCTACCCCGGCTTCGCGAACACCGGCAGCGACACCGTGAAGAAGCAGGAGGCGGCCGCCTTCCTCGCCAACGTCAGCCATGAGACCGGCGGGCTGGTCTACGTGGTGGAGCAGAACACCGCCAACTACCCGCACTACTGCGACTGGAGCCAGCCCTACGGCTGCCCGGCCGGTCAGGCCGCCTACTACGGCCGCGGTCCCATCCAGCTCAGCTGGAACTTCAACTACAAGGCGGCGGGCGACGCGCTCGGCATCGATCTGCTCAACAACCCCAACCTCGTTCAGACCGACGCCTCCGTCGCCTGGAAGACGGGGCTCTGGTACTGGAACACGCAGACCGGACCCGGCACGATGACGCCCCACAACGCGATGGTCAACAGTGCCGGATTCGGCCAGACCATCCGCAGCATCAACGGCTCCCTGGAGTGCGACGGCAGGAACCCCGCGCAGGTGCAGAGCCGGGTGGATGCCTACCAGCGGTTCGTGCAGATCCTGGGTACCTCGACGGGCGGCAACCTCTACTGCTGATCGGCGCAGGCATGCCCCAAGGAGCCTTTCAGGCGCCGGCCAAGGATGATCAGCAGCAGATCGCCGGTCATCGGTCGGCCGCCCGGCTCGGGGCCGGCGGCATGGGCAAGGTGTAACTCTCCCACACCCCGGGCGGATGTCCGGTCGCGATCAAGGTGATCCGGCCGGAGTTCGCCGAAGATCCGGAGTTCCGGCGGCGGTTCGCGCAGGAGGTGCGCGCAGGAGGTGCGCGCGGCCGAGCGGGTGCAGGGCCTGCACAGCACCCGGTGATCGACAGTGACGCCGACGGACCCCAGCCGTGGCTGCCGACCGCCGGCGTGGCCGAGACCTGTCGGGCGTGACGGGGGCCGCCAAGGACGTGCATCGGCTGGCGGCGGTGGGCTTGGCCTGACCCGCTCCGCCGCCGGTCGGGCCGGCGCAAAGTCCGACCACGCGTCAGGAGTCGGCCTTGACGGCTCCGATCGGGATGCAGTTGTGACCGGAGAGCTGTACCTGACAGAGGGAGGCGCCGGTCAGGTCGGCCTTCTCCGAGACCAGCTGCCACACCCAGTGGTAGTACACGGTGTTCGCCTGCAGGGTGCCGAACACCGGGTCGACGCCGTCACCGCCGTAGAGCATCTGGTCCTCGGTCATGTAGGCCGTCGCGTCGTCGATGACGTCCCCGATGTGCTGGTCCTTGTCGGCCTCCAGGCTGGGGTACTCGATCCCCAGATCCGCGTAGGGCGCGTGGACGCTGCGGTTCCGCGGCTCGGCTTCCACCCGCACCAGCAGAGCCAGCGCCTTCGTCCCCGCCGGTGGCGGGTTGTCCGGCACATCCACCATGGTCTTGGCGTCGAGGATCTGCACCTTGTACGTGTAGTCACCGCGCACGTGCAGCACCGGCTCGCGGGCGGGGGGCATCGAGAGCGGCGACGGCTGGTCGGTCGGGTTCTTGCCCGGTGACGGAGCCTGGGTGGTTTCCGTCGGTCCGGCTGCCCGTGCAGGGTCCGAGTCATGGCCGCCACACCCTGTTAGTGCGCTCATGACAACGGCTGCGGCGCACGCCCACGACTTGGGCGCACGGGTTCATCGAACTCCGCTCATGCTTCCCCCGTTTACAACACATCAGCATCTCGGTGAGTGATCAGCTTATAGGTGCCTCACAGGCTCTTCGGGCAGGCATGGACGGACAGTTGGCGACGAACACTGGTCAGGCGAGCCGCTCCTGGATCCAGTCGCGGGCGAGGCGCCAGCTCGGGCTCGCGGGGTCGATCACGTCGAAGTGAGTCGTCTCGGGCACCTCGACGAAGCGCACGTCTGCGCCTCGTGCCGATTGGGCATCGGCGTACGCCCGGCTGTAAGACGGTGGCACGCCTTCGTCGTCGGCCCCGTGGATCACCAGCACGGGCACTTCGGCGGGCGGGAGTTCGGCGGGAGAAGCCTGGGAGTAGCGGTCGGACACGTCCGCGGCCGAGCCGCTCAGCAGCACCCGGGCGACGCCGTCCCTGACCTCGGCGGCCACGGCCGGCCGGACGGCGGGATCCGACGGCTCCGGCGCGCCTGCCGACGGTTCGGCATCAGGGTCGGCCAATGAGGAGCCGAGCTTGGCGGTGTCCGCCGCGACGAGATCGAGCACCCCCGCCAGCGAGACGGCGCCGATCGGCTTGACCCTGGGGTTGGCCCCAGGGGCGGCCGGAGGGAGGACGGAACGGTGAGCGGCCCAGGTCGCCAGCTGGCCTCCTGCCGAATGACCGACGACGATCACCTTGCCGGCGTCGACCGAGGGATCGATACCCGCGACGGCGTCCACGGCGGCGGCCACGTCCAGGAACGTCCCGGGCCAGCCGCCTCCTGACTCGCCGATACGCCGGTATTCGATGTTCCATACCGCGTACCCGAGGCCCACCAGGTCGTCCGCGAGACCGACGACCTGCCGACGGTCGAACAGGGCCGTCCAGAAGCCGCCGTGCACCAGTACGACGACTGGGAAGGGCCCCTCCCCTGGGGGTAGGTACAGCTCTCCCACCTGAGAGGGATGGGCACCGTAGGCGACCGTCCGCACCGGCCGCGGGCCGTCGGCGTCATCGTCGTAGCGCGCTCCTCGTTCAGCGCTCACCAGTGTGTCGATCGTGGCGAAGAAGTCGCCGATCTCCGGGCGGTTGGCTCCCTTGGCGCGGGATTCGTCCCATGCGGCGTCGTCCGTCCACTCCACGAAGTCCAGCCACGTGTCTTCGCCCACCCGTACGAGACGCGCCGAGACGAAGCCCCGCCGGTCCTCCCGGAAGGCCGCCAGCATGCCGGGGCGGGCGGCCAGCATGTCGGCGACCTTGTCGGGTCTCACCCGGAAGGTGGTCATTTCGATGACGGACATCACGTGCTCCCGGGGGCGGCGCGCAGGTGTGCTGGACGTGTCCTAGGCCTGGTAGGCCGCGGAGATCTGGCCGACCAGGACGGCGAAGGGCATGTCGAGGGCGGCGTAGAGGGCGCCGGCCTCGGGGGCGGCGTTGTCGGCCAGAGCCTCGACCAGGAGGGTGGCGTAGTCGCTGACCACGACGCCCGCCTGCTGCATGCGCAGCAGCCCCGCCTCGCGCTTGGTCCGGCTGAAGGTGCCGGAGGCGTCCACGGCGACGTACGCGTCGTACCCGGCGGCCGTCGCGGCGATCGCGGGAAGTGCCGCGCACACTTCGAGCGACACCCCGGCGAAGATCAGCTTCTGCCGTCCGGTGGCCTCGATGGCCTCGCGGACGCGGTCGTCGTGCCAGGCGTTGACCGTGCTGCGGTCGAAGACCTTCTGTCCGGCCGGCAGCGCCTGCACCAACTCGGGGGTGGTCGGCCCCCACATGCTGTCGGCCGCGGTGGTGGTGACGACCAGCGGGATGCCCAGCACGGTCGCCGCCCGTGCCATGGCCACCACGTTGTGCTTCAGCTCGCCGAGAGGGATGTCCCGGACGCCGGTCAGAAGTCCCACCTGGTGGTCGA
Organism: Streptomyces sp. NPDC001816; assembly: GCF_042892235.1. Lineage (NCBI taxonomy): Bacteria > Bacillati > Actinomycetota > Actinomycetes > Kitasatosporales > Streptomycetaceae > Streptomyces > Streptomyces sp. NPDC001816. The sequence goes on along the minus strand of NZ_JBIATY010000015.1, from coordinate 44,686 downwards.
CCAGCACCACGGCGGCGTTCTCCCGGGTGATCGACTCCAGGTACTTGCTGCGCTCGCTCATCTTCCGCTCCTTCGGGGGTGGAGCCACGGCTTATTGGTCACTAATCTTGATAGTCAGTTCTAGTGACTACTTGAGGCTATGCCCAAGCCCTCCGGGGTGCAAGCAACGGTCGGGGCGGGTCGCCCGGGGTCTGGGTGGCACTGTCCGGCCCGCCGGGCGCTCAACTAAAATCGCTGGTCACACGGCACGGCGGCGGACGGCCGCCGGGACGGGAGGGGCGTTGACCGGGCATCAGAGCGCGGAACCGGACCTCGGCGTGCTCGCCGCCCGGATCCTCTTCTCCGTGCAGCGCGAGCTGTTCGCCGCGCTCGCCGAGCAGGGCTTCGACGACATCCAGCCCCGCGCCGGTGCCGTCCTCGCCTACCTGCGCACGGACGGCATCCGGGCCAGCGAACTCGCCCGCGCCTCCGGACAGCACAAGCAGGTCATCGGCACCCTCGTCGACGACCTCGAACGCCTGGGCTACGTCGAACGCAGACCCGACCCCGCGGACCGCCGGGCCAAACTGATCGTCCCCACCGAACGCGGCCTGCTCCAGATGGAGGCCGCCGCCGCCATCATGCGCACGATCGAGGAACGTCACGCGCAGGCGCTGGGCGAGCAGGAGTACGCCGCCTTCAAGACGGCCCTCCATCGCGTGGCCGACCTCCAACGCGAGGCCGTCACCACGGGCATCGAACCGGGACAGAGCCAGGGCGACTGAGAGCGCGGCGTACAGCTCTGGGCGGCGCAGCTAGGGCCGGCGGGCCAGCAGGAACGCCCTCGGGCGGGTCTCCTCCGCGTCCGGCTCGCGTACCACCGTCGCCACCAGCTCCAGGCCCGCCTCCGTGAGCAGCGCCGTGACCTGCTCCGGGGTGCGCCAGTAGTAGTCCAGGTCGATCTCGTGGCCGAAGCGTTCCGCCAGATGGAGGTGGCCGGATTCCGGGCCCGACTGGAAGGCGAGCAGGACGGGGCCGCCGGGGGCCAGGGTGCGGTGGAACTCGGCGAAGGCGGTCGGGAGGTGATCGTCGGGGACGTGGATGGTGGAGTAGAGGGCGAGGATGCCGCCCAGAGTGGCGTCGGGGAGGTCCAGGGACGTCATCGAGCCCACGTGGAAGCGGAGTTGGGGGTGCGCCTCGCGGGCCAGGGCCACCATCGCCGGGGAGACGTCCACCCCGAAGGCCGGGACGTCCATCGCATGCAGGCGGGCGGTGACGTAGCCGGGGCCGCTGCCGAGGTCGGCCACGGGGGCCGGGCCGTTCGCCGTGACCAGCTCGGCGAAGGCGGTGACCAGCTGGCGGTCCAGGGGGTGGAACAGGCCGTCCGGGAAGCGGGACGCGTAGTCCTTGGCGATCGCGTCGTAGGAGGAGCGGGTGGTCTGCAGGAAGCTCACGGTCGAGTCGCTCACGAGCGCGGAGCCTACTGGGCCGGGCTTGGTCCGGTCCGTGGACTTGTAGAGCGGGAGTATGGGTGGGCGTGGTATCCGTGGAAGGAGGAAACAGAGGTTTTACCCACCAGAGTCCGCCGCCATGCGTCCGCCGGTCAGATTTTCTTCACCTAACGGGCTGAAGTTTTGTTGATCGAGGGTCAGTTGACCGGTTGGGCGTCCTACCCTTCAGAGGGTGAACCAATTGATGTCCCTAGAGTATGAGGCCGATGTCCCCGGGGATGTTCTCCCCGGCGTGCTCAGCGAGTCCCTGCACGCCGAACTCGTAGCCTTCCGGCGCGACTTGCACATGCACCCGGAGCTGGGCAACCAGGAGTTCCGCACGACCGCCGCGATCAAGGAGCGGCTGGAGCAGGCCGGGCTGCACCCCCGCGTTCTCGCCACCGGAACCGGGCTCATCTGTGACATCGGGCTTCCAGAGGGACATCAGCTCGCCGAGGGAGAGCGGCCCGCCATCCCGCTGATCGCCCTGCGGGCCGACATCGACGCCCTGCCCATCCCGGACACCAAGACCGACTGCCCGTACCGGTCCACGGTGCCCGACCGCGCCCACGCCTGCGGCCACGACGTGCACACCTCGGTCGTGCTCGGCGCCGGGCTCGTCCTCGCCGACCTGCACGCCAAGGGGCTGCTGTCCCGCCCGGTGCGGCTGCTCTTCCAGCCCGCCGAGGAGGTCATGCCCGGCGGCGCCCTCGGCGCCATCGAGGACAGGGTGCTCGACGGGGTCGGCCGGATCCTCGCCGTGCACTGCGACCCCAAGGTCGACGTCGGCCGGATCGGGCTGCGACACGGGCCCATCACCAGCGCCTGCGACCGGCTGGAGATCGCCCTGGACGGGCCCGGCGGCCACACCGCCCGCCCCCACCTGACCACCGACCTGGTCACCGCCGCCGCCCGTGTCGCCGTCGACGTGCCCGCGCTGATCGCCCGGCGCGTCGACACCCGCAGCGGCCTCGCCCTGACCTGGGGCCGGATCGAGTCGGGCCACGCCCCGAACGTCATCCCGCAGCACGCCGAGCTGTCCGGCACCGTCCGCTGCCTGGACCTGGATGCCTGGCGCGAGGCACCCGACATCGTGCACGCGGCCATCGACGAGATCGCCACCCTGCACCGGGCCAAGTCGGAGATCACCTACGTGCGGGGCGTGCCGCCGGTCGTCAACGACCGGGAGTCCACCGAGCTGCTGCGCAAGTCCATGGTCGCCCGGCGTGGCATGCGGTCCGTCGAGAGCACCCAGCAGAGCCTCGGCGGCGAGGACTTCTCCTGGTACCTGGAGCAGGTGCCCGGCGCCCTGGCCCGCCTCGGCGTCCGCACCCCCGGCGACCGCACGTCCCGTGACCTGCACCAGGGCGACTTCGACGCCGACGAGCGCGCCATCACGGTCGGCGTGGAGATGTTCACGGCCGCCGTACTGCTCGACGAGCTGTAGGCCGCCCGGAGGGGGAGGGGCACCCGTTCGGTGCCTCTTCGTCCCCTTGTGTCATCCCGGCGTAACCGGCGGCGCACAGCTGTAACCCGGAGTCGGCACGAATCGATAACGGCCGGGAAGAACCCCGTTCCCCTCCCCTTCTACGCGCGTTACTGTGCGCCGAATCGCCACCACTGGCGGCACATTGGGGACAGCGGCCCGTGACGGCGCCGTGGGGATGAAGGAGTGCTTGCTGTGCGTCTGCTCTCTCGGAAGATCTCCCGGAGAACGAGGTTCTCCCAAGCTGCGGTGACCGTCGCGGTCGTCGCCCTCGCGGCTGCCGGATGCGGCAAGTCCAGCACCGAGTCCACCGACACCTCCACCAAGGACGGCAAGTACTCCGCCAAGGGCATCGGCCTCGCCTACGACATCGGCGGCAAGGGCGACCAGTCCTTCAACGACGCCGCCTACGCCGGCTTCAAGAAGGCCCAGGACGAGTTCAAGATCGGCGGCCGGGACATCGAGCCGCAGGCCGACGAGTCCGACGCCGACAAGGTGCAGCGCCTGGAGACCCTCGCCAAGGCCGGGTACAACCCGATCATCGGCGTCGGCTTCGCCTACGCGCCGGCCGTGAAGGAGGTCGCCGCCAAGCACCCGAAGATCACCTTCGGCATCATCGACGACAACACGATCCAGGCGAAGAACGTCGCCGACATGGTCTTCCACGAGGAGCAGTCCTCGTACCTGGCGGGCGTGGCCGCGGCCAAGGCCACCAAGAAGAACCACATCGGCTTCATCGGCGGCGTGGACATCCCGCTGATCCACAAGTTCGAGGCCGGGTTCGACCAGGGCGCCAAGTCGGTCAACCCGAAGATCAAGATCGAGTCGCAGTATCTGACCCAGACGCCGGCGGAGGGCGGATTCTCCAGCCCGGACAAGGGTGAGAACGCGACGAACGGCCAGATCGACGCCGGCGCCGACGTCATCTATCACGCGGCCGGCCTCTCCGGCCAGGGCGTGATCAAGTCCGCCGCCGAGCACAAGGTGTGGGCCATCGGAGTGGACTCCGACCAGTACTCCCAGAGCGCGCTGGCCAAGTACAAGGACTACATCCTCGGCTCGGCCCTGAAGAACGTCGGCGGCGCGGTCTACGACCTGTCCAAGTCCGTGTACGAGGGCAAGCCGCTGTCCGGCGAGGTCCGCGGCGACCTGAAGTCCGGCGGCGTCGGCTTCGCCGACTCCAACCCGAAGTACCAGGCCATGAAGGACGTCGTCGCCGCGGTCGACAAGGCCAAGCAGGACATCATCGACGGCAAGATCACGGTCAACACCAAGTGATCTGACCCCCGGATCTGCGCCCGCCCGGGCGTTGTCGTACCCGTACGCCCCTTGCCTCCCGCAAGGGGCGTACTGCTGTCCGTAACCTTGGCAGTGACTGTGGCCACAGCTAGATAACGGACCGGACATTGGGGGTTTTCCGTCTGGTCTACGCGCGTTACGCTGCGGCGGAACCAGCGCCTGGTTTGGGCGCTTGCACAAAGGAGTCACGTTCCATGCGCCGGGTGTCCCGTATCACGATTGCAGGCGTTGCGACCGCAGCGCTGGCCGTCACCGTCTCTGCCTGTGGCAGCTCGTCCACGTCCTCCTCCAGCGAGGGCAAGTCCAAGGGCATCGGCCTCGCGTACGACATCGGCGGCAAGGGCGACCAGTCCTTCAACGACGCCGCCTACGCGGGCTTCCAGAAGGCCCAGAAGGACTTCGGCGTCGGTGGCCGCGACGTCGAGCCGCAGGAGAACGAGACGGACGCCGACAAGGTGCAGCGCCTGGAGACCCTGGCCAAGGCCGGCTACAACCCGGTCATCGGCGTCGGCTTCGTCTACGCGGGCGCGGTGAAGGAGGTCGCGGCGAAGTTCCCGAAGGTCACCTTCGGCATCATCGACGACAACACGGTCAAGGCGAAGAACGTCGCCGACATGGTGTTCCACGAGGAGCAGTCCTCGTACCTGGCGGGCGTGGCCGCGGCCAAGGCCACCAAGAAGAACCACATCGGCTTCATCGGCGGCGTGGACATCCCGCTGATCCACAAGTTCGAGGCCGGTTACGAGCAAGGCGCCAAGTCGGTCAACCCGAAGATCAAGATCGAGTCGCAGTACCTCACCCAGACGCCCCAGGAGGGTGGCTTCTCCAGCCCCGACAAGGGCGAGAACGCGGCCAACGGCCAGATCGACTCGGGCGCCGACGTGATCTACGCCGCCGCCGGCCTCTCCGGCCAGGGCGTGATCAAGTCCGCCGCCGAGCACAAGGTGTGGGCCATCGGCGTCGACTCCGACCAGTACAAGCAGGCCGCGCTGGCCAAGTACAAGTCGTACATCCTGACCTCGGCCCTGAAGAACGTCGAGGGCGCGGTCTACGACCTCTCCCAGTCCGTCATCAAGGACAAGAAGCCGCTCACCGGCGAGATCCGCGGTGACCTGAAGTCGGGTGGCGTGGGCATCGCCCAGTCCAACCCGGCCTTCGTGAAGGACGCCGCCATCCAGGCCGCCATCAAGAAGGCCGAGGAAGGCATCAAGAACGGCAGCATCACGGTGAAGACCTCCTGACGATCCAGTCAGAAGCCTTGGCCAACAGAACGCTGTAATGGCAGCGTTACGGCCACGGAACGGGGTGCGGAGAGGATGACCTGCCCGCACCCCGTTCGCGCGGCAGAATGCTCGGAACGGATCGGATTTTTGCTCGAGGCGAAGTTCTCGATCAAGGTCGGTCAGATCCGGGCACTATTTAAAGCAGGGGCGCTACGCGCGTAGAGCGGCCCCTTTCCCGAGGAGAGTGCGCCATCGACGCGTCCAGCAGCCCTCCGCTCACCGCTCCGTCGACAGTCGCGGTCGAGCTCGCGGGCATCACCAAGCGATTCCCGGGTGTCGTGGCCAACCACGACATCCACCTGACGGTCCGCAAGGGCACCGTCCATGCCCTCGTGGGCGAGAACGGCGCCGGCAAGTCGACCCTGATGAAGATCCTCTACGGCATGCAGAAGCCGGACGAGGGCACCATCCAGGTCGACGGCGAGCAGGTGAGCTTCTCCAGCCCCGCCGACGCCATCGCCCGCGGCATCGGCATGGTCCACCAGCACTTCATGCTGGCCGACAACCTGACGGTGCTGGAGAACGTGGTGCTCGGCAGCGAGAAGCTGTACGGCATCGGCGGTGGCGCCCGCAGGAAGATCAAGGAGATCTCCGACCGCTACGGCCTGGGCATCCGCCCGGACGTGCTGGTCGAGGACCTCGGTGTGGCCGACCGTCAGCGCGTGGAGATCCTCAAGGTCCTCTTCCGCGGCGCCCGCACCCTGATCCTCGACGAGCCGACCGCCGTGCTGGTCCCGCAGGAGGTCGACGCGCTCTTCGACAACCTGCGCGAGCTGAAGTCCGAGGGCCTGTCCGTCATCTTCATCTCCCACAAGCTGGGCGAGGTGCTGTCCGTCGCCGACGACATCACGGTCATCCGGCGCGGTACGACGGTCGGGACCGCGATCCCCTCCCAGACCACCCCGCGCCAGCTGGCCGAGCTGATGGTCGGCAGCGAGCTGCCCACCCCGGAGACCGCCGAGTCCACGGTCACCGACCGGCCGGTTCTGGAGGTCAGGAACCTCACCGTGCACGCCCGCGGCGCCGTCTCGATGGGCACGGAGGAGGAGCCCTCCGCCGAGGGCCTCACCGAGTTCGCGCCCGCCGGCGCGGTCAAGAAGGTCCTCGACGACGTCTCCTTCACCATCCACGCCGGCGAGGTCATGGGCATCGCCGGTGTCGAGGGCAACGGCCAGACCGAGCTGATCGACGCGCTGATCGGCACCAAGCACGCCGACTCCGGCTCGATCACCTTCCTGGGCGAGGACATCACCCCCTGGCCCACCCGCAAGCGCCGTGAGTCCGGCGTCGGCTACATCCCCGAGGACCGCCACCGCCAGGGCCTGCTGCTGGAGTCCCCGCTCTGGGAGAACCGGATCCTCGGCCACGTCACCGAGAAGCCCAACGCCAAGGGCTTCTGGCTGAACCCCAAGGGCGCCCAGGACGACACCCGCCGGATCGTCGAGGAGTACGACGTCCGTACCCCCGGCATCGACGTCACCGCGGCCTCCCTGTCCGGCGGCAACCAGCAGAAGCTGATCGTCGGCCGCGAGATGAGCCACGACCCGAAGTTCCTGATCGCCGCCCACCCCACCCGTGGTGTGGACGTCGGCGCCCAGGCGCAGATCTGGGACCGCATCCGCGAGGCCCGCCGCGAGGGCCTGGCCGTGCTGCTGATCTCCGCCGACCTGGACGAGCTGATCGGCCTGTCGGACACCCTGCGCGTCATCTACGACGGCAGGCTGGTCGCCGACGCCGACCCGGCCACCATCACGCCGGAGGAGCTGGGCTCGGCCATGACGGGTGCCGCGTCCGGTCACCTGGAGCACGAAGAGACCGCCCCCGAGGGCGACAACGCCGGTCCGGAGGACGAGGCCCGATGAAGAAGTTCGACAAGGAGCGGGTGCTCGTCGCGGTGGCCGGACCGGTCATCGCGCTCGTCCTGGCGATCGCGCTGACCTCGGTGGTCCTGCTTGCCTCGGGCAAGAACCCGATCGAGCCGTACACCCTGATGCTGCAGCAGCTGCCGTACTCGGACATCCAGGTGCTGATCATCAACCAGGCGTCGCTGTACTACATCGCCGCCATCGCGGTCGCCCTCGGCTTCCGCATGAACCTGTTCAACATCGGTGTCGACGGCCAGTACCGCCTCGCCGCGGTGATGACCGCCGTCGTCGGCGCGCACATGGCCCTGCCCAGCTTCCTGCAGATCCCGGTGCTGCTGCTGGTCGCCATGGCCACCGGCTCCTTCTGGGCCGGCATCGCCGGTGTCCTGAAGGTCACCCGGGGCGTCAGCGAGGTCGTGGCGACGATCATGCTGAACGCGATCGCCACCGCCGTCATCGGCTACGTCACCCTCACCGACGTGTGGGGCGTGCAGGTCGGCAACAACTCGACGACCGGCATCATGAAGAAGTCCGGCTGGTTCCCGGGCATCAACCTGGGCTCGGACGTCGGCGAGATCTACGGCCTGGTCTTCCTCGCCGTCCTCCTCGGCATCGGCTACTGGGTCGTCCTCAACCGCACCCGCTTCGGCTTCGACCTGCGCGCCACCGGCGCCTCGGAGACCGCCGCCGCGGCCTCCGGCGTCGACGCCAAGCGCATGGTGCTGGTCTCGATGCTGATCTCCGGCGCCATCGCGGGCCTGGCCGGCCTGCCGCTGCTGCTCGGCGAAAGCCACACCTACAGCCTGAGCTTCCCCGTGGGCCTCGGCTTCACCGCCATCGGCATCGCCCTGCTCGGCCGCAACAACCCGGGCGGCATCGCGCTCGCCGCCCTGCTGTGGGCCTTCCTCGACAAGGCCTCGCCCGCCCTCGACTACGCGACCCCCGTGGCGTACGACAAGGAGATCGCCACGATCATGCAGGGCCTGATCGTCTTCGCGGTCGTCATCTCGTACGCAGCCGTCCAGCAGTGGGGTCTGCGCCGCCAGCAGCAGCGGGTCGGCGCCGAACTGGCCGCAGCCGCCAAGAACACCAACAAGGAGGTGGCTGCCTGATGTCCACCGCGACCATCGCCAAGCCGCAGGCGAAGCAGCCCGGCAAGGGCGGCCGCCGTATGTCGCTGCCGGTACTCCTGCTCGTCATCGCGGGTGTGCTGGTGCTGACCTCGATCGTCCGCATCATCACCGGCGCGGACGGCATCACCTCGGTCGGGCAGATGTCCGCCGCGCTGCAGCTCGCGGTCCCGATCGGCCTCGCCGGCCTCGGCGGCCTGTGGGCCGAGCGCGCGGGCGTCGTCAACATCGGCCTCGAGGGCATGATGATCCTCGGCACCTGGTTCGGCGCCTGGGCCGGCTACCAGTGGGGCCCGTGGGTGGGTGTCGTCTTCGGCATCGTCGGCGGCGCGCTCGGCGCCGTCCTGCACGCCATCGCCACCGTCACGTTCAACGTCAACCACATCGTCTCCGGTGTGGCGCTGAACATCCTGGCCCTCGGCGTGACCCGCTACCTGTCGAAGTTCACCTTCGCCAACGCCCCGCAGGGCTCCACCAAGCAGTCCCCGCCGATCGACTCCCTCGGCGAGTTCAGCATCCCGGGCCTGTCCGACTGGCTGAACACGCTCAACGGCAAGCACTGGTTCCTGGTCTCCGACATCGCCGGCCTGCTCGGCGGTCTGGTCACCGACCTGTCGCCGCTGACCGTGATCGCGGTCGCCATGGTCCCGCTGACCTGGTGGGTGCTGTGGCGGACCTCCTTCGGTCTGCGCCTGCGCTCCTGCGGTGAGAACCCGGTGGCGGCCGAGTCCCTCGGCGTCAACGTGTACAAGTACAAGTACATCGCCGTGATCGTCTCCGGCGGCTTCGCCGGCCTCGGCGGCGCGTTCCTGTCCATCGTCGCCTCGAACGTGTACCTCGACGGCCAGACGGCCGGCCGCGGCTACATCGGTCTCGCCGCGATGATCTTCGGCAACTGGATGCCGGGCGGCCTCGCCCTCGGCGCCGGCCTGTTCGGCTACACCGACAGCCTCAACCTGCGCGGTGGCACGACCAACGTGCACGCGCTGATCCTGCTGCTGGCGATCCTGCTGGTGTTCGGCGCCGCCTACCAGGCGTGGAAGAAGAAGTACGTCCCCGCCGTCATCACGGTCGTCGTCGCGGCCCTGATGTTCCTCTGGTACGCCTCGACGAACGAGGTTCCGCGCCAGCTGGTGACGGCGACCCCGTACATCGTCACGCTGCTCGTCCTCTCGCTGTCCGCGCAGAAGCTGCGCATGCCGAAGGCGGACGGCCTGCCGTACCGGAAGGGACAGGGCAAGTGACCTCCGCCGCCGCCGACTTCGACTGGGAGGCGCTGCGCGCCGAGGCGCGGGAGGCCATGTCCCACGCCTACGCCCCCTACTCGGGCTTCCCGGTCGGTGTGGCGGCCCTGGTCGACGACGGGCGCACGGTCACCGGCTGCAACGTCGAGAACGCCTCCTACGGCCTCGGCCTGTGCGCCGAGTGCGGTCTGGTCTCGCAGCTGCAGCGCACCGGGGGCGGCCGCCTCACGCACTTCACCTGCGTGGACGGCACGGGCGGGCTGCTCGTCCCGTGCGGCCGCTGCCGCCAGCTGCTCTACGAGTTCGGCGGCCCCGACCTGCTGCTGGACACCCCCGCGGGCATCCTCCCGCTCTCCGAGATGCTGCCCCAGGCCTTCGGCCCGGACCATCTCACCAAGTAACTCCCGTACGGCCCCCCTGACCTGCGCAGGGGGGCCGTGCACTTCGCACCTCCCGGAAGGAAGCCATCAGCCATGGCCATGGACGCCATCACCGTCATCCGCACCAAGCGGGACCGCGGTGAGCTGACCGACGAGCAGATCGACTGGGTCATCGACGCGTACACCCGCGGCGAGGTCGCCGACTACCAGATGGCCGCGCTCAACATGGCGATCCTGCTCAACGGCATGAACCGCCGCGAGATCGCCCGCTGGACGGCAGCCATGATCTCCTCCGGAGAGCGCATGGACTTCTCCTCGCTGTCCCGCCCGACCGCCGACAAGCACTCCACGGGCGGCGTCGGCGACAAGATCACCCTTCCGCTGGCGCCCCTGGTGGCGGCCTGCGGCGCGGCCGTCCCGCAGCTCTCCGGGCGCGGCCTCGGCCACACCGGCGGCACCCTGGACAAGCTGGAGTCGATCCCCGGCTGGCGTGCGCTGCTCTCCAACGAGGAGATGCTGCACGTCCTCGACACCACCGGCGCCGTCATCTGCGCGGCCGGTGACGGCCTCGCCCCCGCCGACAAGAAGCTGTACGCCCTGCGCGACGTCACCGGCACGGTCGAGGCGATCCCGCTGATCGCCTCCTCGATCATGTCGAAGAAGATCGCCGAGGGCACCGGCTCCCTGGTCCTGGACGTGAAGGTCGGCTCGGGCGCCTTTATGAAGACGATCGAGGACGCGCGCGAGCTGGCCTCCACGATGGTCGGCCTCGGCACCGACCACGGCGTGAAGACGGTCGCCCTCCTGACCGACATGTCCACCCCCCTCGGCCTCACCGCGGGCAACGCCCTCGAAGTCCGCGAGTCGGTCGAGGTCCTGGCGGGCGGCGGCCCGGCGGACGTCGTGGAGCTGACGATCGCGCTCGCCCGCGAGATGCTCGACGCCGCCGGCGTGAAGGACGCGGACCCGGCGAAGGCCCTGGCCGATGGCTCGGCGATGGACGTCTGGCGCCGGATGATCGCGGCCCAGGGCGGCGACCCGGACGCGGTGCTGCCCACGTCCCGTGAGCAGCACGTCATCAAGGCCCCCTCCTCCGGCGTGCTCACCCGCCTGGACGCCTACGACATCGGCGTCGGCGCCTGGCGCCTCGGCGCGGGCCGCGCCCGCAAGGAGGACCCGGTGCAGGCGGCGGCGGGCATCGAGATGCACGCCAAGCCGGGCGACACGGTGACGGAGGGCCAGCCGCTGCTGACCCTGCACACGGACACCCCGGAGCGCTTCGAGTACGCGCTGCAGGCGGTCGAGGGTTCGTACGACATCGCGGCGGCGGGCACGGACTTCACCGCGTCGCCGGTGGTACTGGAACGAATTGCCTGACCTGGGGATTCATCTTTCGGGTGAACGGGATCGGCGGACCTCCGCCGGTCCCGTTCGGCATGTTGGATGAGGCCATGGACGTGTTCACCCTCACGGTCGGCTGAACCTCATCCCAACACCGCCGCCACCCCCACCAACACCGGCACCGACACCACCGTCGACAACAGGACCGACTCCCGGGCCAGGCCCTCGGCCACCCGGTAACGGCTGGCGTAGGTGAACAGGTTCTGGGCGGCGGGCAGGGCCGAGGTCACCACCACGTCCAGGAGTGGGGCGCCGTGCAGGTCGAAGACGCCCCGTGCCAGGACCCACGCCACCAGCGGTTGTCCCAGCGACTTCAACGCCACTGACAGCAGGACCAGTTGGCGGTCCCTCCCCCGGCCAGGGGCCGCGCTGCCGTGCAGGGACATGCCGAAGGCCAGGAGGGCCGCCGGGACGGACATGTTGCCGATCAGGGTGAGGGGGTCCAGGACCGGGTCGGGGACCTTCCAGCCTGCCGCCGACACCACGACGCCCGACAGCGAGCCGACGGCTATCGGGTTGCGCAGCGGGGTCAGCAGGCGGCGCCAGAGCGTGCCCTTCTCGCCCGTCCCCGAGAGGTCGAGGACCGTCAGCGCGACAGGGGTGACCAGGACGACCTGGAAGAGCAGTACCGGTGCCACCAGGGACGCGTCGCCCAGGACGTACGCGGCGATCGGGATGCCGAGGTTGCCCGAGTTGACGTAGCCGGAGCACAGGGCGCCGATCGTGGTGCGGCCCACGCCCCAGCGGCGCAGCGCGCCGATCGCCACGAAGAGCCCAAAGACCGCGGCCGTGCTCAGGGCCGTCACCAGGAGCCGGCTGGAGAACAGCACCGACAGGTCGGCCCGGGCCAGGGTCGTGAAGAGGAGTGCCGGGCCCGCCACCATGAACGCCAGCCCGGTCAGGACCTCACGGCCCTGGTCGCCGAGCGAGCCGCGCCGCCCGAGTACATAACCCACCCCGATGACGACCGCGATCACCGCGAACCCGCTCAGCACCCCCTGCACGGAGCCCACCCTCCGGCGGAGCAAGGGGGCGGGTCAATGTGATCTCCGCCCGCGTGCGCGGCCGGCGCGATGAGTTCGCGATGAGTTACGGGCGGCTCCCCGGTCTACCGCACGTGGATGAGAGGACACCTGCCGTGCTCGTGCTGCCCGGCCCCGTCGCCAGGGACGAAGTGACGGGGCTGTGCGACGACGTACGGGCGCTGCTGGAGGTCACCGGGGCCGGAGTCGTCGTCTGCGACGTGGGCGGGCTGGGGCCGCCCGGCCTGGCCGTGGTCGATCTGCTCGCGCGGCTGGAGCTGGCCGCACGGCGGGCCGGGGGCCGGATACGGCTGCGCGACCCGGACCCCGCGCTACACGCCCTCCTCGATCTCGTCGGGCTCCGCTTCCAGATGGAGGGGGAGGCCGAACAGCGGGAACCACCGCTGGGTGTCGAGGAAGAAGTGGAACCCGGTCAGCCGACCGTCTGAGATCTCCAGGACCTGGATCGACCACGGTGTGAAGCCGCCCGCCTCCGGGTCCGGCTTGTACTGGGCGAAGCCCGGCAGCCCGTTGACCTGCACGGGCAGCAGGCGGGAGCCGGCGCAGGCGGCGCCCAGCGTGGTCATGAAGCCGGTGATGTCGTCGTGCCCGGTCAGCCACAGGTCGAACGGCGGCATCGTCATGACGGCGTCCTCGTGCAGCAACGCCGTGAGCGCCGTCATGTCGTAGCCCTCGAAGGCCTTCACATAGCGCTCCAGGAGCTTTTGCTGCTCCTCGTCGAGCGGGTCGGAGACCGCCGCCTCGGCACCGGCCTGCTCCCGCTCGGCGAGCGTCGCCCGAGCCCGCTGCAGTGCGCTGTTGACCGAGGCGACCGAGGTGTCCAGCAGCTCGGCGACCTCGCTCGCCTTCCAAGCCAGCACCTCGCGCAGGATCAGCACCGCCCGCTGCTTGGGCGGCAGCTGCTGCAGGGCTGCCATGAAGGCCAGCCGGATCGACTCCTTGGCGACGGTCGCCTCCGCCGGGTCCTCGACCGTCGGCAGCACGCGCGCGTCCGGCACCGGCTCCAGCCAGGTGTTGTCCGGGCGGGGGGCGAGGGCCGCCTGGGCGAGGGGAGTCGAGTCCGTGAGGTCCATGGGACGGGCCCGCTTGTTCCCGGCCGTCAGCATGTCCAGGCACACGTTCGTCGCGATCCGGTACAGCCACGAGCGCAGGGAGGAACGGCCCTCGAACTTGTCGTAGCTCCGCCAGGCCCGCACCAGGGTGTCCTGCACCGCGTCCTCGGCCTCGAAGGCGGAGCCGAGCATGCGGTAGCAGTACCCGGTCAGCTCGGTCCGGTGCTTCTCCAGTGCGACGTCCAGGTCCGCCGTCGCCGTGCTGTCGCCCATCGTCCACCCACCCCTGTGGCCGTTCTGTTCACGCGCCTTCGCGCTCCAGCACTTCGGAAGCTACCGCAGCCCGCTGACAATGGCCCTCCGAGCGCACAAAAGCGCAGTTCAGACCGGCTGCTTCATGAAGTTGAGCGGACCTGGCGCCGACTCGGTGCGCCGACTCAGTGCGCCGCCACCAGCTGCCGCCGGGCCGCCACCCGGGCCGCCCGCGAGCCGAGGACCGTGATCGTCACGACGCCCAGCACCGCCAGCAGCCCGACGCCGACCGTGCCGGCCCAGCCGCCGGAGTGGAAGGCCATCGCGCCGACCGTGCTGCCCGCGCTGGAGCCGACGTAGTACGCGGACTGGTAGAGGGCCGAGGCCTGGGCGCGGCCGCGGGTGGCCGTCTTGCTGACTGCCGAAGAGGCGACCGCGTGCCCCGCGAAGAAGCCCGCGGTGATCAGGATCAGGCCCAGCAGGACCAAGGGCAGGGAGTCCGCCAGGGAGAGCAGCAGGCCGGCCGCCGTCGTACCGCCCGCCAGGTACAGCGCGCCCCGGCGGCCGAGCCGGCCCACCAGACGGCCCGCGGTCGACGCCGACACCGTGCCCACCAGGTACACCAGGAAGATCGAGCCGACGATGCCCTGCGGGAGGGAGAAGGGGGCCTCTGTCAGCCGGTACCCGATCACCGTGTACACACCGCCGAACACCGTCATGAACAGCGCGCCGATCGCGTACAGGCGGCGCAGCAGCGGGTCGGAGAGGTGGTCGCGGACCGTGCCGAGCAGGACGCGCGGGCGCAGCGAGCCGGGCCTGAAGTGCTTCGGTGCCGGCAGCAGCAGCCGGAACGCCACCGCGCAGGCCACCGCGATCGCGCCGATCACGCCGACGGCCACCCGCCAGCCCCACTCCTGCGCGACCCAGCCGGTGATCACCCGGCCGCTCATCCCGCCGACGCTGTTGCCCGCCACGAACAGCCCGATCGCCGTGACCAGAGCCTTCGGCCGGACCTCCTCGGCCAGGTACGCCGTCGCCGAGGCCGGCAGACCGGCCAGCGCCGCGCCCTGCACCGCCCGCAGCACCACCAGCGCGCCGATCGACGGCGCGAACGGCACCAGCAGCCCGACGCTCACCGCGACCGCCAGCGAGGCCGTCATCACCGTACGGCGGCCGAAGCGCTCCGACAGGGCGCTCATCGGTAGCACGAACAGCGCCAGACCGCCGGTCGCGGCCGCCACCGTCCAGCTCGCCTCGCTCGCCGCGACCCCGAACTCCCCGGAGATCAGCGGCAGCAGGGCCTGCGTGGAGTAGAGCAGGGCGAAGGTCGCGACTCCGGCGAGGAAGAGGGCGAAGCTCATCCGGCGGTAGCCGGGGCCGCCCGGCGCCATGCGGGAGTCGGACGCGGAGTCGGAGGAACGGACGGGCTGGGCGGCGTCCACGCTGGTGGACGCCCCGGTACTGGCGGGAGACATGCCTCGAAGCTACGTACGGCCGCGCTCATCCGTCCAATGCATGGATTCGCCATAATCGTTCCCATGGTGCATCAGCAAAGCTCACAGGCGCGACTGTCACCGTCCAGTGACACAGAAGACATGGCTGAGATGTCGAGGTTGCTCGCCCCCCGCCTCGCCTACTTCGCCGGCGTCGCCCGTACGGAGCACGTCACCCGCGCCGCCCAGGAGATGAACGTCCCCCAGTCGACCCTCTCGCGCGCGATGGCCCGCCTGGAACAGGACCTGGGTGTCGACCTGTTCGCCCGCCACGGCCGTACGGTCTCCCTCACCACCGCCGGCCGCACCTTCCTCGCCTCCGTCGAACGCGCCCTCGCCGAGGTCGAGCGCGCCGCCGAGGAGGTCCGCGCCGACGCCGACCCGGCCACCGGCAAGGTCGCCTTCGGCTTCCTGCACACCATGGGCGCCGAGACGGTACCGGGCCTGCTGCACGCCTTCCGCGCCGACCACCCGCGCATCCGCTTCAGCCTGGTCCAGAACTACGGCGAGGCGATGCTGGAACGGCTGCGCGCAGGAGAGCTGGACCTCTGCCTCACCTCCCCGGTCCCCGACGCGCCCGACCTCGTCGCCCGCCGCCTGGACGAGCAGAAACTCCGCCTGGTCGTCCCCGCCGACCACCGCCTGGCCGCCCGCCGCCGCATCCGCCTGGCCGAGGCGTCGGACGAAACCTTCGTCACCCTGGAACCCGGCTACGGCCTGCGCCGCATCACCGACGACCTGTGCAAAGAGGCGGGCTTCCGCCCGAGAGTCGCCTTCGAGGGCGAGGAGGCAGAAACCCTGAGGGGCCTGGTGGCGGCGGGCCTGGGCGTCGCCCTCCTGCCCCCGCCGACGGTGCCGAGACCGGGCGTCGCGGAACTGACGGTGACGGCGCCGAGAGCGGCCCGCGAAATCGGCGTCGCGTGGCTGGCCGACCGCCCGGACACCCCGCCTGTGGCCGCCTTCAAGAAGTTCCTGCTCTCAAGAAGGGGGAGTCTCCTTCCTTGAGGGACCCCCTACCGTCTCAGCGACTTGCCGAACCCCGCAGCCAACGGCATCCGAAGCCCGATGGGCGGCGGAGCAGCCAGCGCGTCCTCCACAGGCCGCGACACCGAACACCCGAACAACGCCCCCATCACGAAGTCCACCGCAAGACTCAGCACTTCGTCCCGGTGCTGATGCAACCCATGGCCATCGGAGTGCACTTCGAACCGGCACACGTCCCGGTTCACCTTCTTCGCCCGAGCCGCCAGCCGGAACGACAGCTCGGGATCGGTCCGTTCGTCGTTCGTGCCGTGCACGACCAGCACCCGCCGCCCCACCAGCTGTTTCACCGGCTCGGTGGCCGCGGCCACGTCCTCCTCCGGCAGCCAGGGTGCGAGCGCGACGACCGAGTTCACCGCCTCGTGCCCACCCGCCCGCAGTGCCGCCCGTCCGCCCATGCCGAGTCCGACCAGACACACGGGAACGTCCCCGTACCGCCGTACGACCTCGTCGGCAGCCCACTCCGCGTCCCCCGCGAGATGCGCCTCGCTGCCGTTCCAGCCCCGGTAGCGGTAGTGGACGGTATGGACAGCCAAGCCCTCCGCGCGGCCCGCGCGAGCGAACCTGCGGCCGAGGGAGCGGACCAAGGACGTCGCCTGGAGGGGCGACGGCCTGCGGGCGGAGACCTCCTCGCCCCCGGGGAGCAGCAGCACCGCTCCGCTCACCGACGTCGGCTCCGGGCCGACTGCCTTTCCCAGCCTGGCCGTTCGGACCGGCGTCGCTTGCTGTCCCATGACAGAACAGTGTCAGAAGCGACGGTGTACGAAACCCGTCCGTGCGGTCACCGTTAAATATCGACGGAAAAGTACATGCCGTACACCAGCTCTCTACGCGCGTAGGCGCTAGAGTGCGGCAATGACGAGCCAGACTGCACCGACTGGGACCGTCCCGACGCACGTCCCGACGCCGGACCAGATCCGCCGGGCCCCCAAGGTTCTGCTGCACGATCATCTCGACGGCGGGCTCCGCCCCGGAACCGTCGTCGAACTCGCCCAGGAAGCGGGCTACTCCCAGCTCCCCGAGACCGACCCCGACAAACTGGGCATCTGGTTCCGCGAAGCGGCCGACTCCGGCTCGCTGGAGCGGTATCTGGAGACCTTCTCGCACACCGTCGGCGTCATGCAGACCCGGGAGGCGCTCGTCCGGGTCGCCCGGGAGTGCGCCGAGGACCTCGCCGAGGACGGGGTCGTCTACGCGGAGGTGCGGTACGCCCCTGAGCAGCATCTGGAGGGCGGGCTGAGCCTCGAAGAGGTCGTCGAGGCGGTCAACGAGGGCTTCCGGGAGGGCGAGCGGCTCGCCCGGGAGAACGGCCACCGCATCCGGGTCGGCGCCCTGCTGACCGCCATGCGGCACGCGGCCCGCTCCCTGGAGATCGCCGAACTCGCCAACCGCTACCGGGACCTGGGCGTGGTCGGCTTCGACATCGCCGGCGCCGAGGCCGGCTACCCGCCCACCCGGCACCTGGACGCGTTCGAGTACCTCAAGCGCGAGAACAACCACTTCACCATCCATGCCGGCGAGGCCTTCGGACTGCCGTCCATCTGGCAGGCGCTGCAGTGGTGCGGCGCCGACCGGCTCGGGCACGGGGTGCGGATCATCGACGACATCGAGGTCCGTGACGACGGCTCGGTGCGGCTCGGGCGGCTGGCCTCCTACGTCCGCGACAAGCGCATCCCGCTGGAGCTGTGCCCCAGCTCCAACCTGCAGACCGGGGCCGCCTCCTCCTACGCCGAGCACCCGATCGGGCTGCTGCGGCGCCTGCACTTCCGGGCGACGGTCAACACCGACAACAGGCTGATGTCGCACACCAGCATGAGCCGGGAATTCGAGCATCTCGTCGAGGCGTTCGGTTATACGCTCGACGACCTCGCATGGTTCTCCGTCAATGCGATGAAATCAGCGTTCATTCCTTTCGATGAACGGCTGGCGATGATCAATGACGTGGTCAAGCCCGGATATGCAGAGCTGAAATCCGAGTGGCTGTTCCAGCAGACCACCTCCACCAGCGGTTCTTCCGGATCTGAGGGGTAGCGGCGAGGCGAACGGCGGCACGGAATGCGGACGGGCTTTCACAAGTCGTCCGCATTTCGGTGTTTGCGGGCGGCGGTCCGGCATGTTTACGGTCGTGGACCGCTCAGAGCGTTTGTTATCTCCTGTCTCCGCATTCAAGGACGCATTCACCATGAAGCAGTCTGCTGCCAAGACCCTCGGTGTCGCCGCCCTCGGTGCCGCCTTCGCCGCCGTCGGTGCGGGCGCGGCCAACGCGGCCCCGGCCGTCCCCGACGCCACGCAGGCCCTGGACACCGTCACCCAGACGCTGCCGGCCCAGAACGTCGGACAGGCGCTGCCGGGCGCCGGTCAGGCGCTCGCCCAGGGGCAGGGTGCCCTCGGCGCCGGGCTGGCCGCCGCGCAGCCGACCGTCCAGAAGGTCCTCGCCGACGGCCCGACCGCGCCGGCCGCCGGCCTGCTCGGCGGACTGCCGCTGCAGGGCCTGCCCACGCACGGCGTGCCGGTGAACGGCATCCCGCTCGGCTGACATCCGCCGCGCGCACGACGCCGCTGGGGCGCCCCGGAGAGGTCCGGGACGCCCCAGCGGCGTTCGCGTGCCCGGACTCACCAGGCGGTGGCCTTGGCCTTGTCCTCCGCCGGCAGCAGGATCCACAGCGCTATGTAGAGCAGGAACTGCGGGCCGGGGAGCAGGCAGGAGAGCAGGAAGACGACCCGCATCGTCGTCGCGGAGGTGCCGAAGCGCCGGGCCAGCGCGGCGCACACTCCGCCGATCATGCGGCCGTGGGTGGGGCGGGCGAGGCTGGACATCTGCGGCTCCTTCGTGAGCGTCGGGTGAGGCTCTCCCGTCGATCGCCTCAACTGTCTTCCACGGTACGGAGACGAAGGGGACGAAGCGTCGCTCTACGGGGCGATCCCGACCCTGGGAATCGTCGGGGTACGACCCTGAGCGAGGTCCTCCTGGACGGTGACCGGCTCCGCCTCGTGGGGTTCGCGCTCGCCCCGGCGCCGCAGCCAGGCCCGGCCCGCCGGCACCACCGCCAAGTGGGCCAGGATCACGCCCACGGTGTTCAGCAGCAGCGAGTCGACGTCCACGACCCTGCCGGGCACCCCCGTCTGCAGCAGGGCTATGCCCAGCGAGATCAGGGCGCCCGTGGCCGCCGTACGGACCAGGGAGGTGAGCGGGGAGACGTCGAGCCTGCCGGACATCGGCAGCAGCACACCCAGCGGCGCGAGCAGCGCCAGCCCCTCGCCGAGGCGTCTGGCGGCCTCGGGCCAGCCCAGCGCCAGATCGGCCCGGATACCGGCCAGCGGGCGCAGGTTGGCGGGCATCACCCAGGGGACGTCCAGGGGTCGCAGCATCAGCCAGGCGACGAGCCCGAGGTGCGCGACGAGGAGGACACCCCCTGTCGCACGGATGCGGATCGCGGCACTGCCGCCGATGGAGCCATGACGCTGCACGCCCCCCAAGACGCACCCCTGTGCACGATCGGTTCCGCATCCGTCACGCGGATGCACATGAGGCGTCCGCCACACCCGCCCGCGCGCGGCCGACAGGCCCTGGCTGATCAGGCCGCCGTGACCTCGCTGGACGGCGGCTCGGTCGTCCCCGGGCGGTTGCGGACGTCGTCGGTGCACTCGTAGCGGCGCAGCGGGGCGGTGCCCGGGCCGCCCAGGACGACCGAGCCGTCGCCCTCGGTCGCCGCCGAGTCGGACAGCGTGCACACGAGCTGGGCGAGGGCGTAGGAGGTGAGCTGTTCCGGCGCGGTGCTCAGCCTGAGCGTGTCGTCCGGGTCCTTGCGGCCCGGCCCGGTCACGCTCAGGCCGCCCGGCACGTACGTCGTGTAGCCCGCCGCCTTCTGCCCGGCCGACGGGGACGCGGCGAGCTGGTCCAGCAGGCCCTGTGCCACGATCACCCGGCGCCGCTCGTCCGGGGTGCCCTCCGGGACCCGGACGGTCCGGTCGACGGCGACCAGGGACGAGCCGCACAGCAGGAAGACCTGCACGGCCACCCCCTGCGAGGACTGCGTCGACACACCGGGCCCGGACGGCGTGCACGGCACCCGGGAGGGCGCCCCGCCGAAGTCCGTCGGCACCTCGGTGGGCCGGATCCCGCACCCGGTGAGCAGCGCGGCCAGGAGAGGCGCCGCCAGCAGGCTGCGTACGGTCCCTGCTCTCATGACCCCTCCTTCCCGGAATTCCCGACCTCGTCGTCCTTGGTGCCCTCGCCGTTGTCCTCCGTCAGCCGCGAGGCGTCCCGCGGCAACCGCAACGTGAACACCGCACCCCCGTCGGGGGAGTTGGCCGCGGTGATCTCACCGCCGTGGATGTGGGCGTTCTCCAGGGCGATGGACAGACCCAGGCCGCTGCCCTCCGAACGCGGCCGGGAGGCGCTGGCCTTGTAGAAGCGGTCGAAGACGTGCGGCAGGACGTCCTCGGGGATGCCGGGCCCGTGGTCGCGCACCGCGATGACCAGGTCCTCCCCGTCGATGCGCACCGACACCCGCACCGGCGACCCGCCGTGCTTGAGCGCGTTGCCGATCAGGTTGGCCAGTATGACGTCCAGGCGGCGCGGGTCGAGGCGGGCGTGGGTCCCGCGCTCGGCGTCCAGCTCCACGGCGTCCAGCCAGGCGCGGGCGTCGATGCAGGCGGTGATCTGGTCGGCGATGTCGACGTCGTCCAGGACCAGTCGGGCGGTGCCCGCGTCGAAGCGGGTGACCTCCATCAGGTTCTCGACCAGGTCGTTCAGCCGCCGCGTCTCGCTGACCACCAGCCGTACGGCCGGCTCGATCATCGGGTCCATGCTGCCGGCGTCCGCGTCCAGCTCCTCCTCCAGCACCTCCGTGACGGCGGTGATGGCGGTCAGCGGCGTCCGCAGCTCGTGGGACATGTCGGCCACGAAGCGCCGGGACGCGTCGTCGCGCGCGGCCATCTCGGCCACCCGCTTCTCCAGCGCCTCGGCCGCGTTGTTGAACGTCCGTGACAGATCCGCGAGTTCGTCCGTGCCCGAGACCCTCAGCCGGGTGTCCAGCCGGCCCTCGCCGAGCCGCCGGGCGGCCACCCCGAGCCGGTGCACCGGCTTCAGCACGGTCGTGGCGGCGGCCTGCGCGAGCAGCGCCGAGCCGATCAGCGCGAGACCCGTCGCGATCCCCAGCGACCAGGCCAGCGAGTTGAGGTCCTTGGCCTCCGGCTCCAGCGACTTGGCCATGTAGCCCGTCGGACCGCCGCCGATCAGCCGGGTGCCGGCGACCAGATACGGCGTGCCGTGGTTGTCGACCCGCTGCCAGTACAGGTGGTACGGCGACTCGTTGGAGCCGGCAACCTTCTGCCGCTTGTTCACCGCGGCGCGCAGCGAATTCGGCACGTCCTCCAGTGCGAAGCCGTTGATGCCGCCCGAGTTGCCGTACACCGTGTCGCCGCTCGGATCCTGGGCGACCAGCAGCACGCTGAACCGCTGGCTGCTGCCGGCCATCTGGCCCGCCGCGTGCTGCAGTTCGTCCTGCGAGGGGTGCACCGGCAGCGCGCCCGCCCGGTTCTGCATCTCCTGCTGGAAGTCGCGCAGCACCGCGTCCTGGGCACGGGTGAGCACGGCCTCCCGGTTCAGCCAGTACGCGATGCCCGACGCCGACACCGCGGCGGTGAGCGCGACCAGACCGAAGACGACGACCAGTCGCAGCCTGAGGCTGGTGAACCGCAGCCGCGACAGACTTCCCTTGCGCCCCGCGGCCCAGCCGCGCAGCCCCCCTTGCGTATCGGTCACTGAGGAGCATCCAGGCGGTAGCCGACACCACGGACGGTACGGATCAGGGTCGGGGACGAGGGCACGTCCTCCACCTTGGCGCGCAGCCGCTGCACACACGCGTCCACCAGGCGCGAGTCGCCCAGGTAGTCGTGCTCCCACACCAGCCGCAGCAGCTGCTGCCGGGACAGCGCCTGACCGGGCCGCCGGCTCAGTTCCAGCAGCAGTCTCAGCTCGGTCGGCGTGAGCTGCAGGTCCTCGCCGTTCTTGGTGACGGTCATCGCGGACCGGTCGATGACCAGGCTGCCGAAGGCCGCCGAGTCGCTGGACTCGCGTTCGCCGCGGCGCAGTACGGCCCGGATCCGGGCGTCCAGCACGCGGCCCTGCACCGGTTTCACGACGTAGTCGTCGGCGCCGGACTCCAGTCCCACGACCACGTCGATGTCATCGTTACGGGCGGTCAGCAGGATGATCGGCAGCTGGTCGGTGCGCCGGATGCGCCGGCACACCTCGAACCCGTCGATGCCGGGCAGCATCACGTCCAGCACGATCAGATCCGGTCGCTGCTCACGCAGCAGCTTCAGACCGTCCTCACCGCTGGCAGCGGTGGCCACCCGGTGACCCTGGCGCGTCAGGGAGAGCTCCAGGGCCGTGCGGATGGCGTCGTCGTCCTCGATCAGCAACAGGGAAGGCACGGGCTCATTCTGGCCCATGGACGGGCTCTCGTACGACCTGCCGACGCCATGCTCTCGCTACCGCCACCTCCTGTGCGCGCTCTGTGACGGTCCTGGGCCGGACCCCTGTGACAGGTCTGTGACAGTCGGCGGACACGGCCATGAAGGTCGCTCGGCAAGCTTTTCGGCACAGGCAAGGAAGTACGCCGAGCAAGCCGGACACCGGAAGTCCACGACGGGGGAGCGCGAGATGAACACGCTGCACAGCATCAGCACCAGCGCAGTGGTCACGCGTCTGCACGACGTGCACCGGGGTTCCGAGAAGTCCGGCGCCGTGAGCGGGCGGGGGTGCGCTCGCGGCGCCGGGCGTCAGCACACCGGTTACATGACGGTGGTTGACGCGTACACGGGGGAAACGCACGGGGGATCCGCGTACAGGGAGGACTCGGGGGAGCGCCGCTCGCTGACCGAGGCGGAGTTCACCGCCTACGTCCAGGAGCGCCGCGCCTCCCTGTACGCCACCGCCTACCACCTGACCGGTGACCGCTTCGAGGCCGAGGACCTGCTGCAGAGCGCGCTGTTCTCGACGTACAAGGCGTGGGACCGGATCAGCGACAAGGCGGCGGTCGGCGGCTATCTGCGCCGCACCATGACCAACCTGCACATCAGCGCCTGGCGGCGCCGCAAGCTCAACGAGTACCCGACCGAGGAACTGCCGGAGACCGTAGGCGAGACGGACGCGATGCGCGGCACCGAGCTGCGCGCGGTCCTGTGGCAGGCGCTGGCCCGGCTGCCCGAACTCCAGCGCACCATGCTGGTCCTGCGCTACTACGAGGGCCGCACGGACCCGGAGATCGCGGAGATCCTCGACATCAGTGTCGGCACGGTGAAGTCCAGCATCTGGCGGTCGCTCCGCCGGCTGCGCGAGGACGAGGTCCTCAGCTTCGGCCGTGACGAGGAGGACGCCTTCGGCGAACTGGTCGCCTGAAGGTTCGGGGGGAACGACGGGGGACCAACGGGGGACCACTGGGGGGTGGGCCCACGGGGGAAATGGGGAAAACCCGGGGGAGCACGGGGGAGAACCGAGAAGCGGGACTGGAGGGCCGGGGGGTCCGTCCAGTCCCGCTTTGCGTGCTCGCGGCTTTCCCGTGCTCGCGTGTTCTGTTACGCCGCCGTCTGCTGCCGCGCGTGCCGCCCCGCGGCGGCGGCCGCCAGCCGGCCCAGCGCCTCGTCCCGGTCGCAGGGGTGAGCGCCCAGCGCGACCTGGCGGGTCACGATCGACCGCTCCGCGCGCATCAGCCGCCAGCCGCGGCGCAGCAGGAACGGGACCGACTTGCGGCCCTCCTTGAGGTCGCGCAGGAAACGCCGGCGGAAGGTGGTGACCGGGCCGCGGGTCAGGCACAGCGCGTCCGCCAGCACGCCCAGTTCACGGCAGCGGTCCACGATCTCCGCGGCGAAGATGCCCTCCGCGATGAACAGCGAGGTGCGCCCGATGTGCAGCGTCTCCTCGCCGCTACGGGCGCTCAGCGCGATGTCGTACACCGGTACCGGCGTCGACCCGGAGGCGCACAGGCGGGTGATGGCCTCGACGGCGACGTCCGCGTCCCACGACTGAGGATGGTCCCAGTCGATGTCCGAACTTCCGTCCACCAGTGGCAGCGTCGGGTCGTCACCCTCCTTGTAGAAGTCGTCGAGGCGCAGGACGGGAAGCCCGGAACGGGCGGCGACGAGTGACTTGCCCGAGCCCGAGGGGCCGCACAGCAGCACGACGCGGGCGGGGGACGGGGGATGAATGCTCACGGAACACCAGTTTGACGCATGGTGGGCCGCCTGCCGACCCCGCGGGTCGGCTTTTGAGCGTGACCCTCACCTCAACTACCCTGTGTGTCGACCTCATTACCCTGCGCACCAGAAGGTGGCACCAGCGATGGCCCGACACGCTTCCCCCCAGCACCCCACCGCGCGGCGCGCCCTGATCGCCCTCGCGACCGCAGGAGCGGCCCTGGGCGCGGGCGCGGCGACGGCGCACGCGGCCGCCGCCCCGGTCCTCGACGTGCCGTGGCGTCCCACCTCGCTCGGCAACGTCGACCCCGACGCGGGCCTGACGGCCCTCACCGGGACGGTCGGCTACGTCACCGGCCCGGTCGCCGGCCTCAAGCCCAACCCGCTCGCCGGTACCGGCGTCGACCCGCTGAACAACGGCGTGGGCACCCAGGTCGCCGACTTCAAGCCGGTCGGCACGCAGATGGTGACGGGTCCGGTCGCGCAGGCCAAGTCGCTGAGCGCGGTGCCGGGCGTGGGTCTGGTGACCGGTCTGCTGGGCGGCGGTACGGGCGCCCCGCTGGGCTGAACTCCGACCGGCACGAGGAGAGCCGCGCCGCCCCCGGACGGAGGGGTGGCGCGGCTCTCCGGCTCTGCGGGCCGTCAGGTCGTCAAGCGGTCAGTACGACGAACCCGACGCGCCCAGCGACCCCGTGGGGTGCCAGACCGTCTTGGTCTCCAGGAACGCCGTCATGCGGTCGATGCCGGGAGTCGCCGGCCAGTCGTCCACAGGCTGTGGACGAAGGACGCGCTTCAGGTTGTCGGCCGCGGCGATCTCCAGCTCCTTCGCCAGGACGTCGTCGGCGCCGGCGAGGTCGATCGCGTTGACGTCCTGGTGCGCGGCCAGCGGGGCCGCGATCTCCGCCGTACCGCCGGAGAGGACGTTGACCACACCGCCGGGCAGGTCCGAGGTGGCCAGCACCTCGCCCAACGACAGGGCGGGGAGCGGGGACTTCTCGCTCGCGATCACGATCGCCGTGTTGCCGGTCGCGATCACCGGGGCGATCACGGACACCAGACCCAGGAAGGAGGACTCCTGGGGGGCGAGGACGACCACGACGCCGGTCGGCTCCGGCGAGGAGAGATTGAAGAACGGGCCCGCCACCGGGTTCCCGCCGCCCACGACCTGGGCGATCTTGTCGGTCCAGCCGGCGTACCAGACCCAGCGGTCGATCGCGGCGTCCACATGGGCGGCGGCCTTCGACTTGGACAGGCCCTCCGCGTCGGCCACCTCGCGCACGAACTGCTCGCGACGGCCCTCCAGCATCTCCGCGATGCGGTAGAGGATCTGGCCGCGGTTGTACGCGGTCGCGCCGGACCAGCCGCCGAACGCCTTGCGGGCGGCGACGACCGCGTCACGGGCGTCCTTGCGGGAGGACCGGGGAGCGTTGGCCAGCCAGTTGCCCTTGGAGTCCGTCACCTCGTACACCCGGCCGCTCTCGGAACGCGGGAACTTCCCGCCGACGTACAGCTTGTAGGTCTTGAAGACCGACAGCCGCACGTCGGTCTTTTCCGTCTTCTCAGACATCGAGGTACGCCTCCAGGCCGTGACGACCGCCCTCGCGGCCGAAGCCCGACTCCTTGTAGCCGCCGAACGGCGAGGTCGGGTCGAACTTGTTGAACGTGTTGGACCAGACGACGCCGGCGCGCAGCTTGTTCGCGACGGCCAGGATCCGGGAACCCTTCTCGGTCCAGATGCCGGCGGAGAGGCCGTACTGGGTGTTGTTGGCCTTGGCGACGGCCTCGTCGGGCGTGCGGAAGGTCAGGACCGACAGCACCGGGCCGAAGATCTCGTCGCGGGCGATGGTGTGCGCCTGGGTGACGTTCGTGAACAGCGTCGGGGCGAACCAGTAGCCGGAGGTCGGCAGTTCGCAGGCGGGGGACCAGCGCTCTGCGCCCTCCGCCTCGCCCTGCTCGACGAGCGAGGTGATGCGGGAGAGCTGCTCGGCCGAGTTGATCGCGCCGATGTCGGTGTTCTTGTCCAGCGGGTCGCCGAGACGCAGGGTCGACAGGCGGCGCTTGAGGGAGTCCAGCAGCTCGTCCTGGATCGACTCCTGGACCAGGAGGCGGCTGCCCGCGCAGCAGACCTGGCCCTGGTTGAAGAAGATGCCCGTGACGATGCCCTCGACGGCCTGGTCGATCGGGGCGTCGTCGAAGACGATGTTGGCGCCCTTGCCGCCCAGTTCGAGGGTGAGCTTCTTTTTCGTGCCCGCGACCGTGCGGGCGATCTCCTTGCCCACGGCCGTGGAGCCGGTGAAGGCGACCTTGTTGACGTCCGGGTGCCCGACGAGCGCGGCGCCCGCGTCGCCGTAGCCCGGAAGGATGTTGACGACACCCTTGGGCAGGCCCGCCTGGCGGCAGATGTCCGCGAAGAAGAGCGCGGAGAGCGGGGTGGTCTCGGCGGGCTTGAGGACGACCGTGTTGCCGGTCGCCAGTGCCGGGGCGATCTTCCACGCCAGCATCAGCAGCGGGAAGTTCCAGGGGATGACCTGGCCCGCGACGCCCAGCGGGCGGGGGTTCGCGCCGAAGCCGGCGTGGTCGAGTTTGTCCGCCCAGCCCGCGTAGTAGAAGAAGTGCGCGGCGACCAGCGGGAGGTCCGCGTCGCGGGTCTCCTTGATCGGCTTGCCGTTGTCCAGCGTCTCCAGGACGGCCAGCTCGCGGCTGCGCTCCTGGATGATGCGGGCGATGCGGAACAGGTACTTGGCGCGCTCGGAGCCCGGCAGCGCCGACCACTTCTCGAACGCCTTGCGGGCGGCCTTCACCGCACGGTCGACGTCCGCCTCGCCCGCCTGGGCGACCTCGGAGAGGACCTCCTCGGTGGACGGCGAGACCGTCTTGAAGACCTTGCCGTCGGCCGCCTCCACGAACTCGCCGTCGATGAACAGGCCGTAGGAGGGGGCGATGTCGACGACGGAGCGGGACTCGGGCGCCGGTGCGTACTCGAATGCGGTGGTCATCTTTTCCTTGGCCATGGTGATCAGTCCACCGTCACGTAGTCGGGGCCGGAGTAGCGGCCGGTGGCCAGCTTCTGACGCTGCATCAGCAGGTCGTTCAGAAGCGAGGAGGCGCCGAAGCGGAACCAGTGGTTGTCCAGCCAGTCCTCGCCCGCGGTCTCGTTGACCAGGACCAGGAACTTGATGGCGTCCTTGGTGGTGCGGATGCCGCCGGCGGGCTTCACGCCGACCTGGACGCCGGTCTGGGCGCGGAAGTCGCGCACCGCCTCCAGCATCAGCAGGGTGTTGGCGGGGGTCGCGTTCACGGCGACCTTGCCGGTGGACGTCTTGATGAAGTCCGCGCCCGCCAGCATGCCCAGCCAGCTCGCCCGGCGGATGTTGTCGTACGTGGACAGCTCGCCGGTCTCGAAGATGACCTTCAGGCGGGCGCTCGTACCGCAGGCCTCCTTCACGGCGACGATCTCGTCGTACACCTTCAGGTACTTGCCCGCGAGGAACGCGCCCCGGTCGATGACCATGTCGATCTCGTCGGCGCCCGCGGCGACGGCGTCACGGACGTCGGCGAGCTTCACGTCGAGGGCGGCACGGCCGGCCGGGAAGGCGGTGGCGACCGAGGCGACCTTCACGCCGGAACCGGCGACGGCCTCCTTGGCGACGGCCACCATGTCGGGGTAGACGCAGACGGCCGCCGTGGTCGGGGTCGTCCGGTCCGTCGGGTCCGGGTGGACCGCCTTGGCGCCGAGCGCCCGGACCTTGCCCGGGGTGTCCGCGCCTTCCAGCGTCGTCAGGTCGACCATCGAGATGGCGAGGTCGATGGCGTACGCCTTCGCGGTGGTCTTGATGGAACGGGTGCCGAGAGACGCGGCGCGCGCCTCCAGGCCGACCGCGTCGACGCCGGGCAGCCCGTGGAGGAAGCGGCGCAGCGTGCTGTCGGACGCGGTGACGTCAGCGAGAGCGTGTGCTGTGGGTGCAGTGGGCATGGTCACCAGACGAGCATATCTACGCGCGTAGCGGCTGTATAGCCCCGGGTGCTCATTGCCTGGTTGTCGATCACGGATGAGCGCCGGTACGGGGGCGCGTAGCTGCGCTTGCGGCGGCGTCGTGCAGAATCGGAACCATGACGACCCCGGACCACCAGTCGGCCACCGCCAAGGACCTGACCTACCGCTCGCCCATGGCGCTCATGGCCGGTGTGCTGCTGCTCGCGCTGGCCGCCTGGCTGGGCTTCGACGCACTGGTCCGCGGCGCCGGGCGCACCCCCTGGATCGCACTCGCCGCGCTGATCCTGGTCGTCCCGCTGGTGATCGCCTTCACCCTGCGGCCGGCGGTCTTCTCGGGCGAGGACCGGCTGCGGGTCCGCAACCCGTTCCGGGTGATCACCCTGCCCTGGGGGGAGGTCGCCTCCCTGCGTTCCGGCTACACCAACGAGGTCATCGACAACTCCGGCACCAAGTACCAGCTGTGGGCCATCCCCGTGTCGCTGCGCGCCCGCAAGAAGGCCGCGCGCCAGCAGAGCCGGGCGAAGGCGGCGGCCAAGGGCGAGGGGGGCTCCATGGGCCCAGGGCCCGGCGGCTTCGGCCTCTTCGGCGGCCTCGGCGGCCACGACGGGCCGACCCGCGCCGAGACCGACCAGATCATGGACGACCTGCGCGCCACCCAGGAGCGACGCGGGCAGGCCAAGTCGGCGCAGGGCGAGGTGACCGTGCGCTGGGCCTACGAGGTGATCGCGCCCGTGGCCGCCGGGGCGGTGCTGCTGGCGGTGCTGCTGGCGATCGGGTGAGGCGGAGGCTTTGCCGGTGCCGGTGCGGGGGTGCGAGGTTGGGCGTGTGAGCGCCTGTTGGAGACGTGGCCGTGGGGCCGCCCGCTTCTTGGCCAGTGTCGTGCTTCCGCGAGGCGAGTCAAGGGCGCTGCGCGTCGCCTTCGGCGATGGCCCTCCGGGCCACCCTTGACACGCCTCGCTCCAGCACGGGGAAGAAGCGAGCGGGCGGCCGGAGGAAAGTGGCCGGCTGAGCCTGGTTGGGCCCTTGGGTGTGCTGCGTTCGTGGCGTTGGCTGTGGGGGCGCGGGTGCGTCTCGCCTGCACGCCGGCTGCGTTCGGCGGCTGGCGGGTGTGTGGGCGGGCGCGGTCGCAGGGTGGGGGCACGCCGACTGGGCACGGCGCCTTGCGGCTTGCGGCTCGTGGGGTCGGGTGGCGTGCGGCTGGTAAGTGGGGGAGCCGCTCCTGGAGTCCGTCGAGTCCCTGGGGGCCGTGGGGGCCGTGGGGTGATTGGGGTCAGCGTGCTGGATTGGGGGACCTTGGGGGCGTCACATCCGTCGCTCTCGTCACACAAGGGTGGCGATTGGCAGTAATGGGCCAAGAGGCCGCAGATCTCTCCCACTCTCCCCGCCTGGACTAGGTTTCTGGCCTGCGCTTTTCCTCCTGGGCCTGGCCCAAATCTTCCAGTCACTGCCCTGGGCGGGGCAGGTGGGGCGCCTGTGACGAAGGTCTTGTGGATCAGGCTGCGTACCCTCGGTTCCATGCCCCGTCATCCGAAGAAGCCCCGTCGGCTGATTGCCGACGGGCGCACGTATCTGTGGACGCTCCGTCACAGCCACAGCGTGGCGGACAGCAGTCGGTCATGCTGCGAGACCCTCACGCTGTACCCGCAGCCAGCCGGCACTGGCGGGCCACTGCGCATCGTCTTCCCCCAGGGCCCAGGCCGGTACGTCCCAGGCGGGGCTCCCCTGGGTTCTGGAGACGTGGGGTACGTTCGGGGTGCCTCCCTGAACCTGCACGAACCCGGCGCCGTCCGAGCCCTGCTCGACGTGGCGTCGACCCGCGGGTGGCAGCCGGAGGGGCGGCGGGTGGTGGAGATCGACGGCTGGTCCCTACTGGAGGCGGCGGCCGCTGCGCGGGCCGCGGCCACCGGCCCCGCGGGGCCGAAAGAGTGACTCCGATGACTTCGTTGATCTTCGCGAACGCGTCCCCACCCCTACCGGCCGGAAGCCGCTAAGCCGGCCCGGCGTGCTGGCGAGGCGCGACCGCGCCCCGTCGGCCGAGGGTGCCCTCGCAGCCGGCCGTTGCTCGCGAACCCCGGCCGGGACCCCGCCTTTCCGGGCCGCTCGCTCGCTTCTTCCCCGTGCTGGAGCGGCCCGGGTCAAGGGTGGCCCGAAGGGCCATCGCCGAAGGCGACGCGCAGCGCCCTTGAGGCGGGCCGTGGAAGCACGACACTGGCCAAGAAGCGGGCGGCCCCTACGGTCACTTCGCGGCGTACGGGAGGAAAACGCCCCATGCGGAGGGGGAGAGGGCGAGGCGGGGGCCCTCGGTGTGCTTGGAGTCGCGGACGTGGATGGCGCCGGGGGTGGTGGCTATTTCTACGCAGGATTCGCCATCTGTTCCGCTGCTGTAGCTGCTCTTGAACCACGCCAGTTCGGAGGGGGCTCCGGCAGGGGGTTTGCGGGTCATGTCTCTCCCAGCAGTTTCTCGATGAAGGCCAGCGACTCCCGAGGGGGGAGAGCCTGCGCCCGGATAGTGCCGTACCGCAGCTCAAGGATGCGCAGTTGCCTCGGATCGGTGATCGGCCGACCGTTGAACGCCCCGTCGGAGCGTCCCACTGCCGTGCCGTCCGGGAACTTGAGCAGTTCGATCTTGCCGTCCACTCCTGGGTGAGCGTCAGTGTGTGTTGGCATGACTTGGAGCCTGACGTTCCGCAACTGCCCTGCCTGGAGCAGGTGTTCGAGCTGTCGTCGCCACACCATTGTGCCTCCAACCGGACGGCGGAGCGGTGTTTCTTCCAGCACGAAGTGAAGGCTCGGGGCAGGGTCCCCTTCAAAGATCGACTGGCGGGCCAGGCGAGCGGCCACCATGCGCTCCACGTCGTCCGGCGAGTACGGCGGCTGTGCTGCCTCGATCAGGGCACGGGCGTGCTCTGGCGTCTGCAACAGGCCGTGCACGCTGTTGCACTCGTACACGCCGATCTCGACCGCGTTGGCTTCCAGCTTCCCCAGCTCCCGAACCTTCTTCGGGTACCGGACCTTGGCCACGTCCTCCTTCATCGCGGCGATCAACCCGTCCGCCTTCAGCACCTCGTCGGCCTTGTCCAGGTATTCGGGACGGGGAATCCGCCCCCCACTCTCGACCTTGAGGACCAGGCCCTCTCCGTACCCGATCGCCTTCCCGAACTCGGCGGCCCGCAGCCCCATCGCCTTCCGGCGCAGTCTCAACTGCCGCCCGACGGTGGCGATGACCGCGACGCCCCACTCGTCGTCCGGATCGACCTCCCAACCCGGCTCGTCCGCCTCGGACTTGAGTTCTTCCGCTTCCGCTTCCGCTTCTGCGTCGACCGTCATCCCGTACCCCTCCGGTCACACTCCGTTCTGTCATCGTATGCATCCACAGAGTCACCAATCCTCGGAATGACGAAATGGGGTGCCCCGGTCATCCGGGGCACCCCATCACTGTCGTACGACTCAGATGCCGGCAGCCGCCGACAGGTCCCGCTTGATGGCCGCGAGCAGCTCGGCCGCGCGGGTGTGGGCGGCCGGGAGGTCGGCGTGGGTCGCGACCGGCACGACGACCTCCAGGTAGCACTTCAGCTTCGGCTCGGTGCCGCTCGGGCGGACGATCACCCGGGCGCCGTCGAGCGTGTAGCGCAGGCCATCCGTGGGCGGGAGCTTGTCCGTGCCCTGGGTGAGGTCCTCGGCGCGGGTGATGGCCAGGCCCGCCAGCTCGGTCGGGGGCTGCTCGCGCAGGCGGCGCATCGCGTCGGAGATGACGGAGAGGTCCTGGACGCGGACCGACAGCTGGTCGGTGGCGTGCAGGCCGTGCTCCACGGCCAGGTCGTCCAGGAGGTCGAGGAGGGTGCGGTTCTGCTCCTTGAGGGCGGAGGCCAGCTCGGTGATCAGGAGCGCGGCGGTGATGCCGTCCTTGTCCCGGACGCCCTCCGGGTCCACGCAGTAGCCGAGGGCCTCCTCGTAGCCGTAGCGCAGGCCGTCCACGCGGGCGATCCACTTGAAGCCGGTGAGGGTCTCCTCGTACGGGAGGTTCGCCTTCTCGGCGATGCGGCCGAGGAGGGAGGAGGAGACGATCGACTCCGCGAAGGTGCCCGTGGCGCCGCGGGCCACCAGGTGGGCGGCGAGCAGCGCGCCGACCTCGTCGCCGCGCAGCATCCGCCAGGCGTCGCCGTCCTTGACGGCCACGGCGCAGCGGTCGGCGTCGGGGTCGTTGGCGATGATCAGGGCCGGGTCGGTCGCGCGGGCCTGGGCGAACGCCAGGTCCATCGCGCCCGGCTCCTCCGGGTTGGGGAAGGCGACCGTCGGGAAGTCCGGGTCCGGGTCGGCCTGCTCGGCGACCAGCACCGGCTCGGGGAAGCCTGCGCGGGCGAACGCGGCCAGCAGGACGTCCTTGCCGACGCCGTGCATCGCCGTGTAGACCGTGCGGGCGGTGCGGGGGGAGTCGGGGGCGAGGACCGCGTCCGTACGGGCCAGATAGGCGTCCAGGACCGCGTCGTCCAGGGTTTCCCAGCCGGCGTCCGGGCGGGGTACGTCGTTCAGCGAGACGATCGCGTCGATCTCGGCGGCGATCTCCGCGTCCGCCGGCGGGACGATCTGGGAGCCGTCGCCGAGGTAGACCTTGTAGCCGTTGTCCCGGGGCGGGTTGTGGCTGGCGGTGACCTCCACGCCCGCGACCGCGCCCAGGTGCCTTATCGCGAAGGCCAGGACGGGGGTCGGCAGGGGACGGGGGAGGACGGCCGCGCGCAGGCCGGCGCCGGTCATGACGGCGGCGGTGTCCCGGGCGAAGTCGGCGGACTTGTGGCGGGCGTCGTAGCCGATGACGACGAGGCCGTCGGTCTGGCCGTTCTTCTTCAGGTAGGCGGCGAGGCCGGCGGCGGCGCGGATGACCACCGAGCGGTTCATGCGCATCGGGCCGGCGCCGAGTTCACCTCGCAGGCCGGCCGTGCCGAACTGGAGGGTGCCGCTGAAGCGGGCGGAGAGTTCGGTGACGTCCCCGGCCTCGATCAGCTTGGCCAGTTCGTCGCGGGTCTCCGGGTCCGGGTCCTCGGCGAGCCATGCGCTGGCCTTGGCGATGAGATCGTCGTGCACCTTGGGATCAACCTCTCCGTGTTTGCCTCGTCCACTGGGGGCTCCGCCCCCAGACCCCCGTTTCCCACCCTCCCCCACGCTCGGCTGCGCTCGCGCGGGGGGACCCCCATCCCGAATCTCTCGGCTGGAAAGCAGGCGGATGGGCTCAGCGGTGTTTACAGCCTGCCCAGCACCTGCGTCAGCAGCTGCCCCATCCGCGCCGCCGAGTCGCGGCCCGCCTGGAGGACCTCCTCGTGGTTGAGGGGCTCGCCGGTCATGCCCGCCGCGAGGTTGGTGACCAGGGAGATGCCCAGCACCTCGGCGCCGGCCTCGCGGGCGGCGATCGCCTCCAGGACCGTGGACATGCCGACCAGGTCCGCGCCGATCACACGGGCCATGCGGATCTCGGCCGGGGTCTCGTAGTGCGGGCCGGGGAACTGCGCGTAGACGCCCTCCTCCAGGGAGGAGTCGATCTCCTTGCACAGGGCGCGCAGACGGGGGGAGTAGAGGTCCGTCAGGTCGACGAAGTTGGCGCCGACGATCGGGGACGTGGCCGTCAGGTTGATGTGGTCGCTGATCAGGACCGGCTGGCCGGGGCGCATGCCCTCGCGCAGGCCGCCGCAGCCGTTGGTGAGGACCACGGTCTTGCAGCCGGCGGCGACGGCCGTGCGGACGCCGTGCGCGACGGCGGCCACGCCGCGGCCCTCGTAGTAGTGCGTGCGGCCCAGGAAGACCAGGGCGCGCTTGTCACCGAAGGAGTACGAGCGGATCTTGCCGCCGTGCCCCTCGACGGCCGGCGGCGGGAAGCCGGGCAGCTCGGTGACCTGGAACTCGGCGTCGGGTGCGCCCAGGGCGTCGACGGCCGGAGCCCAGCCGGAGCCCATCACGAGGGCGACGTCGTGGGTCTCGGCGCCGGTGAGTTCGCGCAGGCGCGCGGCGGCGGCGTCGGCGGCGGCGTAGGGGTCGCCCTGGATGTCGTCCGGAAGAAGAGATGCGTTCACGCCGATGAGGGTAGCCGGTCTTCGCCTACGCGCGTAGATGACAGACCTCACGGGAATGCTTTCGTTGTCTTGTCGTTTCCGACGAAGCACGGGCAAAGCCGCAGGAAGGCCGCTGTCCGCCCGGCCTCAGCAGGGGCGCTTGCGGAGTTCCATCACATAGTCGTGGGGCGCCCCGGCCGATTCGGCCGCGTCCGCGATCTCCCCCAGGTACCGGGCCGAGGGCAGACCACCCTCGTAGGCGTTGAGGGCGTACGTCCATGCCGACTCCTCGCCGTCCAGGGTGTGCACCCGGACCCGGACCCGGCGGTAGATGCCGAGGCCGACGCCCTCCCAGCGGTCGAGGGACTCCTCGTCCATGGGTGCGATGTCGTACAGGCCGACGAAGACCTGGGCGCCGGGCTCCTCGACGATCGTCGCCAGCGCGCCCTCCCAGCCCAGCTGCTCGCCGCCGAAGGTCAGCCGCCAGCCGTTCAGCCAGCCGATGGCGCGCAGCGGGGAGTGCGGGGCGCGGCGGGACATCAGCCGCGCTTCGAGGTTGCCGGCGTACGCGGCGTAGAGCGACATGGGGAGAGGGTACGGCAGGAGAAACTCCTGACTCTCCGTTCTCTCCCGTTCTTTTCCGTACCGGAGACAGTCGCCCGCCGCCCCCCGGGCAGTAGCACCTTGAAGCGTGCGGGACAATGGGGTACGTGACTCGGATCGTGATCATCGGTGGCGGACCCGGCGGATACGAAGCGGCGCTGGTCGCCGCTCAGCTCGGTGCGGAGGTGACCGTCGTCGACTGCGACGGTCTGGGCGGAGCGTCGGTGCTGACCGACTGCGTGCCGTCGAAGACCCTTATCGCTACGGCCGAGGTGATGACCACCTTCGACTCCTCGTACGAGGAGCTGGGGATCATCGTCGCCGACGACACCCCGCCGCTGGAGCAGGCGGCCCGGGTGGTGGGCGTGGATCTGGGGAAGGTCAACCGCCGTGTGAAGCGGCTCGCGCTCGCCCAGTCGCACGACATCACCGCGTCCGTCACGCGCGCCGGCGCCCGGGTCATGCGTGGCCGCGGCCGGCTGGACGGCATGCAGTCCCTCGACGGTTCCCGCAAGGTCGTCGTCACCACCGCCGACGGCTCCGAGGAGACCCTCACCGCCGACGCCGTCCTCATCGCCACCGGTGGCCACCCGCGTGAGCTGCCCGACGCCCAGCCCGACGGCGAGCGCATCCTCAACTGGACCCAGGTCTACGACCTCACCGAGCTGCCGGAAGAGCTGATCGTGGTCGGCTCCGGTGTGACCGGTGCCGAGTTCGCCGGTGCCTACCAGGCGCTCGGGTCCAAGGTGACCCTGGTGTCCTCGCGCGACCGCGTGCTGCCGGGTGAGGACCCGGACGCCGCCGCCGTCCTGGAGGACGTCTTCCGGCGCCGCGGCATGAACGTCATGGCCCGCTCCCGCGCGCAGTCCGCCAAGCGCGTCGGCGACCGGGTCGAGGTGACGCTGGCCGACGGCCGCGTCATCACCGGCTCGCACTGCCTCATGGCCGTCGGCGCCATCCCGAACAGCGCGGGTCTCGGGCTGGAGGACGCGGGCGTGAAGCTGCGCGACTCGGGCCACATCTGGACCGACAAGGTCTCGCGTACGACCGCTCCCGGCGTCTACGCGGCCGGTGACGTGACCGGTGTCTTCGCCCTCGCGTCCGTCGCCGCCATGCAGGGGCGTATCGCCATGTACCACTTCCTCGGCGACGCGGTGGCCCCGCTGAACCTGAAGACGGTCTCGTCCAACGTCTTCACCGACCCCGAGATCGCCACCGTCGGCTACAGCCAGGCGGACGTGGACGCGGGCAAGATCGACGCCCGGGTCGTGAAGCTGCCGCTGCTGCGCAACCCGCGTGCCAAGATGCAGGGCATCCGGGACGGCTTCGTGAAGATCTTCTGCCGGCCGGGTACCGGGATCGTCGTGGGCGGTGTCGTGGTGGCGCCGCGCGCCTCGGAACTGATCCACCCCATCTCGATCGCCGTCGACAACAATCTGACGGTCGAACAGATCGCGAACGCCTTCACGGTGTACCCCTCCCTTTCGGGGTCG
This sequence comes from Streptomyces sp. NPDC001816, assembly GCF_042892235.1. NCBI lineage: Bacteria > Bacillati > Actinomycetota > Actinomycetes > Kitasatosporales > Streptomycetaceae > Streptomyces > Streptomyces sp. NPDC001816. The sequence goes on along the minus strand of NZ_JBIATY010000015.1, from coordinate 7,918 downwards.
ATCGCGGAGGTGGCACGGCAGCTGCACACCCGCAAGGCGGGCGTCGAGGCCTGACGGCCGGGCCCGGCTGCCGGGCCCGATGTTCCCGCTGGTCACGGGGAGTTGTCGAGCATGCGTGCGGCATAGGCGGGGAGATTAGGCCCTATACCACTTCCCGTCCTGCCGTACGAACAACTTCTGTTATTCGGCGCAAACTGCTGAAAGCAGACGGTCGTTGGGGTTACTGTCAGTTTCGTGTTCGCTGCAGAACGTCGCCAATTGATCCTCGAAATGGTGCGAGCGAACGGGGCCGTGTCGCTCCGTGAACTCGCCCGCGTCGTCCAGACCTCCGAAGTGACCGTACGGCGGGACGTGCGCGCACTGGAGGCAGAAGGACTCCTCGACCGCCGGCACGGCGGTGCGGTACTGCCGGGCGGGTTCACGCGGGAGTCCGGCTTTCCGCAGAAGTCCCATCTCGCGACCGCCGAGAAGACGGCCATCGCCGATCTCGCCGCGGGACTCGTCGAAGAGGGCGAGGCCATCGTGGTCGGCGCGGGTACGACCACGCAGGAGCTGGCCCGCCGGCTCGCGCGGGTGCCCGGGCTGACCGTCGTCACCAACTCCCTTCTGGTGGCACAGGCATTGGCCCACGCCAACCGCGTGGAGGTCGTGATGACCGGCGGCACCCTGCGCGGCTCCAACTACGCCCTCGTCGGCTCCGGAGCGGAGCAGTCCCTGCAGGGGCTGCGGGTGTCGAAGGCGTTCCTCTCGGGGAGCGGCCTGACCGCGGAGCGGGGGCTGTCCACGTCCAACATGCTCTCGGCGTCCGTCGACCGTGCGCTGGTGCAGGCCGCGGCGGAGGTCGTGGTCCTCGCCGACCACACCAAGCTGGGTACGGACACCATGTTCCAGACGGTGCCGACCGATGTCATCACCCGGCTGGTCACCGACGAGCCGCCCGCGCACGACGATCGCGCCGCCACGGAGTTGCAGGCTCTCGCGGATCAGGGGGTGCAGATCGCTGTCGCGGGGGCGAGCAGCCCTCCGGGGGGTGAGCAAGTGCCTGCGGCGCGTCAGCGGGGTCTGCCTGGGCCTCGGCGGGGGCAGGGCGGGTTGCGGGGGATGCTCGGGGAGCAGGCGCCAGGCGTTGAGCGGGGTCGGGTGGCTGACCTTCGTCGGCGCTGAGGTCCGTTCGCCTATTCGCCGTAGGGCTTCTGGCGTGTGGGCGGGTGCGGGTTCTGGGTGGCTGGTCGCGCCCCGCGGCGGAGCCGCTAATAGATGCAGCCCCGCGCCCCTGGGTAGGTTGCGCCCAGACGACTCAAATAGCGGACGCCCGGCAGAGTCTTTGTCCACCGGGCGTCGCTCAGAGTCCTGACGTCAGTCCTTGATCTCGCAGATCGCGGCGCCCGACGTCACCGAGGCGCCTACCTCGAAGTTGAGGCCCTTGATGGTGCCCGCCTTGTGGGCGTTGAGGGGCTGTTCCATCTTCATGGCCTCGAGGACGACCACCAGGTCGCCTTCCTTGACCTCCTGGCCCTCCTCGACCGCGACCTTCACGATCGTGCCCTGCATCGGGGAGGCGAGGGTGTCGCCGGAGGCCACCGGGCCGGACTTCTTGGCCGCGCGGCGCTTCGGCTTGGCGCCGGCCGCGAGGCCGGTGCGGGCCAGGGACATGCCCAGGGAGGCCGGGAGGGAGACCTCCAGGCGCTTGCCGCCGACCTCGACGACGACCGTCTCGCGGTTCGTCTCCTCCTCGGCCTCGGCCTCGGCGGGGGTCGCGAACGGCTTGATCTCGTTGACGAACTCCGTCTCGATCCAGCGGGTGTGGACCGTGAAGGGCTCGGCGGAACCGGTCAGCTCCGGGGCGAACGCCGGGTCCCGCACGACCGCGCGGTGGAACGGGATCGCCGTCGCCATGCCCTCGACCTGGAACTCCTCCAGGGCGCGGGCGGCCCGCTCCAGGGCCTCCTTGCGGGTGCGGCCGGTGACGATCAGCTTGGCGAGCAGGGAGTCCCAGGCCGGGCCGATGACCGAGCCGGACTCCACGCCCGCGTCCAGGCGGACGCCGGGTCCGGACGGCGGGGTGAACTTGGTGACCGTACCCGGAGCCGGCAGGAAGTTGCGGCCCGGGTCCTCGCCGTTGATCCGGAACTCGAACGAGTGTCCGCGCAGGGCGGGGTCGTCGTATCCCAGCTCCTCGCCGTCGGCGATGCGGAACATCTCGCGCACCAGGTCGATGCCGGCGACCTCCTCGGTGACCGGGTGCTCGACCTGGAGGCGGGTGTTCACCTCCAGGAAGGAGATCGTGCCGTCCTGGCCGACCAGGAACTCACAGGTGCCGGCACCCTCGTACGCGGCCTCCTTCAGGATCGCCTTCGAGGCGCGGTACAGCTCGGCGACCTGCTTCTCGGAGAGGAACGGCGCCGGGGCCTCCTCGACCAGCTTCTGGTGGCGACGCTGCAGGGAGCAGTCACGGGTGGATACCACGACCACGTTGCCGTGCTTGTCGGCCAGGCACTGGGTCTCGACGTGGCGGGGGCGGTCGAGGTAGCGCTCGACGAAGCACTCGCCACGGCCGAAGGCGGCGACCGCCTCGCGGACCGCCGACTCGTACAGCTCCGGGACCTCTTCGAGGGTGCGGGCGACCTTCAGGCCGCGGCCGCCGCCACCGAAGGCGGCCTTGATGGCGATCGGCAGGCCGTGCTGCTCGGCGAAGGCCACGACCTCGTCGGCACCGCTCACCGGGTCGGGCGTACCGGCCACCAGGGGGGCGCCGGCGCGCTGGGCGATGTGACGGGCGGCGACCTTGTCACCCAGGTCGCGGATGGCCTGCGGGGGCGGGCCGATCCAGATCAGACCGGCGTCCAGGACCGCCTGCGCGAAGTCGGCGTTCTCCGAGAGGAAGCCGTAGCCCGGGTGGACCGCGTCCGCGCCGGACTCGCGAGCGGCGTTCAGCACCTTCTCGATGTCCAGATAGCTGGTGGCGGGGGTCTCACCACCCAGGGCGAACGCCTCATCCGCGGCGCGGACATGCAGAGCGTCCCGGTCCGGGTCGGCGTAGACGGCCACGCTCGCGATCCCGGCATCCCGGCAGGCCCGGGCAACGCGGACAGCGATTTCGCCACGGTTGGCGATGAGCACCTTGCGCACGATTGAGGCTCCCTCCTTGAAACAAGCCGAGTTTAGGGACTGCCGACACGGCACTTCGACCCGTCCCCAATGGTGAGCTTGCCCACACGGAGCGTGATACGAGGCTCGCTCGACCCGCGAAATCCCTTGTCGCACCTCGGTACGCAGGACTCCTCCGGAAAACCCTAGCCCCGTCATGTGGTCAAGGTCTCTGTGAGAGCGTGCTGCGGCCCACTCTGTTTCTTTGTCGAGTCCCTACGAATGGCCCAATGATTCTTTGCCGGTGACCGAACCCTTGTCCCTGGGTTTACCCGTTAGTAGCGTTCGCGATGACTCGAACGTACTTCAGGTAACAGCAGCTCTGCTCGGGCTGAGGTCGAAGGTGGGTGGGGGCCGGTGGTGCGCAGACCGGTGGCATGGGTCGTAGCGGTCGTCCTCTTGGCCGAGGCGTTGGTGATCGGGGCGCTGAACTGGTTCCTCGGGGTGGTGGTGGACCGGCAGCAGATGTCCCTGGCCGGCCTCGACCCCGACGTCATGTCGACGTCCTCGAAGATCGGCGGGGTGGCCTTCGGCCTCTACTTCGCTTTGTGCGCTCTGGTGGCCCTGCTCGTGGCGATACGCAACCGCGCCCCCGCGGGCTTCGGGCGTGTCGTGCTGATCAGCGTGGCGGTCGTGCACGGCCTGCTGGGCGCCTTCACCCTGAGCCTGGTGGGCTGGCCGGCCTTCGTGTTCATGGTCGTGATGCTCGGCCTCCTCGTCCTGCTCCTGGTGTCCTACGACCGTGAGGACGGCCCGGAGCAGGATGCCTCCGGCGGTGCCCCGGAGGCGGGCGGCGACCCGTTGGCCGAGGGCGAGCCGGCCGGGGCCCCGGGTGCCGTGGGCGAGTCGCACAGCCGGACGGACGAGCCCCAGGACGGGGACGACGAGCCGCAGGACTCCGTCCCCGCCCAGATCACTCAGCCGGTGCCCACAACTCTGTGATGCCGATGCCCAGTTCGGCCAGCAGCCGCCGTACGAGGGGCAGGCTGATGCCGATCACGTTGCCGTGGTCGCCGTTGATGCCCTCGATGAACGGCGCCGAGAGTCCGTCCAGGGTGAACGCTCCGGCGACGTAGAGAGGTTCGCCCGAGGCCACGTACTCGGCGATCTCCTCGTCCGAGGGCTCGCCGAAGCGGACGACGGTGGAGGCGAGCCCGGCGACGTACCGCTTGGCCGTCGTGTCCCAGATGCAGTGGCCCGTCTGGAGGGTCCCGGCGCGCCCGCGCATCGACTTCCAGCGGGCGGTGGCCTCCTCGGCGTCGGCCGGCTTGCCGAGCGCCTGCCCGTCCAGCTCCAGCACCGAGTCGCAGCCGATCACCAGGGCGCCCTGCACCTCCGGCTTCGCCGCCACGACCGAGGCCTTGGCCTCCGCGAGAGCGAGCGCCAGCTCGGCCGGGGTCGGTGCGGTGACGGCGTCCTCGTCGACGCCGCTCACGATCACCTCGGGGGCGAGGCCGGCCTGGCGTAGCAGGGCCAGGCGGGCGGGGGACCGGGAGGCGAGCACGAGGCGTCTGCGCGGCTTTGCAGTCATGCGGTCAGGTTAGCGGGGCCGCCGGGCTACCTCAGGCCGAGCACGATCATGCCGAGGAACATGGCCAGGGCCATGACGAAGCCGAGCCGCCGGAGCATCTCCTGCGTGTCGCGGAGTTCCTTCGGCGGCTCGTCTTCGGGGTCTGACCACAGCATGCCACCAGCGTGGGGCTTGGCCGGGGAAGGGTGCCTGAGTACAGGTACTCAAGTTGGGGCCCGGAATTGCCATCAGCTGTTCAGGTCGTATTCACCTGCGGGTGCATGGGGGCTGGTCGCGCAGTTCCCAGGCCTCAGCTCGGCCAGTACGTGCGGGTCCACGACGCCTGGCCGGGCCTCGGGACTCGTTGTGCTGCGATGCGGGACGGGTCCGACCAGGAGTCCCTCGGGCCCGGTGCGCCGGGCGGCATCGCTGCTGCCGCCACGGCGCGGGCGCGGACCACCGCCAAAGCGGCGGCCAGCTCCTCCGGGGTGGGGTTGCCTCGTACGACCTTGATGTTCATGACCGCTCCAAGGGTCCGCGGGGCCTAGAGGGGGATGTTGCCGTGCTTCTTCGGAGGCAGGGATTCCCGCTTGGTGCGCAGCTGACGCAGACCCCGGACGATGTGGCCGCGGGTGTCCGACGGCATGATCACCGCGTCGATGTAGCCGCGCTCGGCAGCGATGTAGGGGTTGAGGAGGGTGTCCTCGTACTCCTGGATGAGCTGAGCGCGGGTCGCCTCGACGTCCTCCGCCTCCGCGATCGTGCGGCGGTGCAGGATGTTGACCGCGCCCTGGGCGCCCATCACGGCGATCTGGGCGGTCGGCCAGGCGAGGTTCAGGTCGGCGCCCAGGTGCTTGGAGCCCATGACGTCGTACGCGCCGCCGAAGGCCTTGCGGGTGATGACCGTGATGAGCGGGACGGTCGCCTCCGCGTAGGCGTAGATCAGCTTCGCGCCGCGGCGGATGATGCCCGTGTGCTCCTGGTCGACGCCCGGGAGGAAGCCAGGCACGTCCACGAAGGTGAGCACCGGGAGGTTGAAGGCGTCGCAGGTGCGCACGAAGCGCGCCGCCTTCTCACTGGCGTCGATGTCGAGGCAGCCGGCGAACTGCATCGGCTGGTTCGCGACGATGCCCACCGGGTGGCCCTCGACCCGGCCGAAGCCGGTGACCATGTTCGGCGCGAACAGGGCCTGGGTCTCGAAGAACTCGGCGTCGTCCAGGACGTGTTCGACCACCGTGCGGATGTCGTACGGCTGGTTCGCGCTGTCCGGGACCAGGGTGTCCAGCTCCAGGTCCTCCCCGGTGACGGCGAGGTCCGCCTCCTCCGGGAAGACCGGGGGCTCGCTGAGGTTGTTGGACGGCAGGTACGACAGCAGCTGCTTGACGTACTCGATGGCGTCCTTCTCGTCACCGGCCATGTGGTGGGCCACGCCGGACGTCGAGTTGTGGGTGCGGGCGCCGCCCAGCTCCTCGAAGCCGACGTCCTCGCCGGTGACCGTCTTGATGACGTCCGGGCCCGTGATGAACATGTGCGACGTCTGGTCGACCATGACCGTGAAGTCGGTGATCGCGGGCGAGTAGACCGCACCGCCCGCGCACGGGCCGACGACCAGGCTGATCTGCGGGATCACGCCGGACGCGTGTGTGTTGCGGCGGAAGATCTCGCCGTACGCGCCGAGGGAGGCGACTCCCTCCTGGATGCGGGCGCCGCCGGAGTCGTTGATGCCGATGACCGGGCAGCCGGTCTTCAGCGCGAAGTCCATGACCTTGACGATCTTCTGGCCGTAGACCTCGCCGAGCGCGCCGCCGAAGACCGTGAAGTCCTGCGAGAACACCGCCACGGGGCGGCCGTCGACCGTGCCGTAGCCCGTGACGACACCGTCGCCGTACGGGCGGTTCTTCTCCAGCCCGAAGTTGGTGGAGCGGTGGCGGGCGAACTCGTCCAACTCGACGAAGGAGCCCTCGTCGAGCAGCAGCTCGATGCGCTCACGCGCCGTCAGCTTGCCCTTGGCGTGCTGCTTTTCGACGGCGCGCTCCGAGCCGGCGTGCGTCGCCTCATGGATACGGCGCTGCAGATCCGCGAGCTTGCCCGCGGTCGTGTGGATGTCGATCTCTTCCGGCTCGGACATCGGGATCGTGGCTCCCTGCCTGCTCAAAAGGGGGGACGGTTACTCATCCGTAGCGTAGTGGCGTGCCTTCATGTCGGCAGTGCGGCGTTTCCCACACCTAGGGTGACTTGCATGACGCCGCACAATGCATCAGACGACAGTCGTTGGTCCGACCTGGACCGTCCGCCTCTGAACGCCGCCGCGCTGCGGAGGGCTCTGGTGCGGGAGGGGAGTCTGTGGTCGGAGCTGGACGTGGTCCAGCACACCGGCTCCACCAACTCCGACCTCGTCGCCCGGGCCGTCGCGGGCAAGGCGGGGGAGGGCGCGGTCCTCGTCGCCGAGGAGCAGACCTCCGGGCGGGGGCGGCTGGAGCGGGAGTGGACCGCGCCTGCTCGGTCGGGGCTCTTCTTCTCCGTTCTGCTCAACCCTGTCGAGGTGCCGGTCGCTCGGTGGGGGTGGCTGCCGCTGCTCACCGGGGTGGCGGTGGCGGCCGGTCTGTCTCGGGCCGCCGGTGTGGACATGGCACTCAAATGGCCCAACGACGTGCTGGTGACCGTGGGCGACGAGGAGCGCAAGACGGGGGGCATCCTGGCGGAGCGGGCCGGGGACGACGGCGTCGTGGTCGGCGTCGGGATCAACGTCACGCTTCGCGCCGAGGAACTGCCTGTGCCGCAGGCGGGGTCGCTGGCGTTGGCCGGGGCGGTGAGCACGGATCGGGATCCGCTGCTGCGGGCTGTGCTGCGGTCGCTGGAGGACTGGTACGGGCGGTGGCGGGCGGCCGGGGGTGATCCGGGGGTCAGTGGGCTCCAGGAGACCTATGCGGCGGGGTGCGCGACGCTCGGGCGAGTGGTGCGGGCCGAGCTGCCGGGGGATCGGGCCCTGGTGGGGGAGGCGGTCGCCGTCGACGGGGACGGGCGGCTCGTCATCGCTACGGAGCGTGGTGTGCAGGAGCCTGTGGGGGCGGGGGACATCGTGCATCTGCGGCCTGCGTGACGGTGCCCTTGCCTGCGGCGCCTTTGCGGGCTTGGGTGGGGTGCCCCCCTGCGGCGCCTTTGCGGGCTAGACGAGTAGTTCCGATGTGGCTCAGTGGTCGTAGGCGATCAGTGACCTGGTGATGGGTGCGCCGATGGTCCGGTTGTGCCAGATCGCGCAGG
>NZ_JBIATY010000014.1:0-277139 GCF_042892235.1 Streptomyces sp. NPDC001816 | reverse complement strand
AAACGCCCGGTTACATTCCGAACCCGGAAGCTAAGCCTCACAGCGCCGATGGTACTGCAGGGGGGACCCTGTGGGAGAGTAGGACGCCGCCGAACTCCTTTTGAAGCTCCGGCTCTTGGGCACACAGCCCAGGGGCCGGAGCTTTTTTGCGTTGAGGTAAGGTCAGGGGGCATCGTTGGCTCTTTTCGCACAGGAGGCCCCCGGGTGGAGGTCCAGGAGACCCGTGTCCAGACTGACCGGGTCCTCACCATCCCCAACATCCTCAGCATGGCGCGGCTCGTCGGCGTACCCCTCTTCCTCTGGCTGATCCTCAGGCCGGAGTTCGGGGGTCCCAACAGCGATGGCTGGGCCCTCCTGGTGCTGGCCTTCAGCGGGATCAGTGACTATCTCGACGGCAAGCTCGCCCGGCGCTGGAATCAGATCAGCAGCCTCGGCCGGCTCCTCGATCCGGCTGCCGACCGGCTGTACGTACTTTCCACTCTGGTGGGGCTCACCTGGCGGGAGATCCTGCCGCTCTGGCTGACCGGCCTCCTGCTCGTGAGAGAGCTGGTTCTGCTGGTGATGGTGGGCATCCTCCGGCGGCACGGCTATCCGCCGCCGCAGGTGAACTTCCTCGGGAAGGCAGCCACGTTCAACCTGATGTATGCCTTCCCGCTCCTGCTCCTCAGTGACGGAAACGGATGGATCGCGTCACTCGCTGCTGTTTTCGGATGGGCGTTCGCAGGATGGGGTACAACGCTCTATTGGTGGGCAGGAGTGCTCTACGTGGTACAAGTCCGCCGCCTGGTCCGCGCGGACGCCACGGCCGATTGAGCTCGTTGATTGTCCAGACATACTGGCCCGATGGCCCGCTGCGGAAAACTGCGGGACAATCTGGACGGGTGAAGTCGGCTAGACCGTCGTCTCTCTAGGAGGACGCTTCCGACATGAAGGCCGTCGTGATGGCCGGTGGCGAAGGCACTCGCCTTCGCCCTATGACCTCCAGCATGCCCAAGCCGCTCCTGCCTGTGGCGAACCGTCCGATCATGGAGCACGTGCTACGGCTGCTCAAAAGGCATGGGCTCAACGAGACCGTTGTCACCGTTCAGTTCCTGGCATCGCTCGTCAAGAACTACTTCGGCGACGGCGAGGAGCTCGGAATGGAGCTCACATATGCCAATGAGGAGAAGCCACTCGGTACCGCCGGAAGCGTCAAGAACGCCGAAGAGGCGTTGAAGGACGATGCTTTCCTCGTCATCTCCGGCGATGCTCTGACGGACTTCGATCTCACCGATCTGATCAATTTCCACAAGGAGAAGGGTGCGCTGGTCACGGTCTGTCTGACCCGGGTGCCCAATCCGCTGGAGTTCGGTATCACCATCGTCGACGAGGAAGGCAAGGTCGAGCGTTTCCTCGAGAAGCCGACCTGGGGGCAGGTCTTCTCCGACACGGTGAACACGGGCATCTACGTGATGGAGCCCGAGGTGTTCGACTACGTCGAGCCCGATGTGCCCGTCGACTGGTCCGGCGATGTCTTCCCGCAGCTGATGAAGGAAGGCAAGCCGATCTACGGCTATGTCGCCGAGGGCTACTGGGAGGACGTCGGAACGCACGAGAGCTACGTCAAGGCCCAGGCCGACGTCCTCGAGGGCAAGGTCAACGTCGACATCGACGGATTCGAGATATCGCCCGGCGTCTGGGTGGCGGAGGGCGCCGAGGTGCACCCCGATGCCGTGCTCCGCGGGCCGCTCTACATCGGCGACTACGCCAAGGTGGAGGCCGGCGCCGAAATCCGCGAGCACACCGTCGTCGGCTCCAATGTCGTCGTCAAGAGCGGTGCCTTCCTGCACCGGGCCGTGGTGCACGACAACGTGTACGTCGGTCAGCACAGCAATCTGCGTGGCTGTGTCGTCGGCAAGAACACCGACATCATGCGGGCGGCCCGGATCGAGGACGGCGCGGTCATCGGTGACGAGTGCCTGATCGGTGAGGAATCGATCGTCCAGGGCAATGTGCGGGTCTACCCGTTCAAGACCATCGAGGCGGGCGCCTTCGTCAACACCTCGGTGATCTGGGAGTCGAGGGGGCAGGCGCAACTCTTCGGTGCCCGCGGTGTGTCCGGAATCCTGAACGTGGAGATCACACCGGAGCTGGCCGTACGGCTGGCGGGTGCTTATGCGACCACGTTGAAGAAGGGTTCCACGGTCACCACGGCCCGTGACCACTCCCGAGGCGCCCGTGCCCTCAAGCGGGCGGTGATCTCCGCGCTCCAGGCCAGCGCCATCGACGTACGGGACCTGGAGAACGTGCCGCTTCCCGTGGCCCGGCAGCAGACCGCGCGGGGCAGTGCCGGCGGCATCATGATCCGGACCTCGCCGGGTGTGCCGGACTCCGTCGACATCATGTTCTTCGACGGGCAGGGCGCGGATCTGTCGCAGGGCGGGCAGCGCAAGCTCGACCGGGTGTTCGCGCGACAGGAGTACCGCCGGGCGTTCCCCGGTGAGATCGGTGACCTGTACTTCCCGTCGAGCGTCTTCGACTCCTACACCGGTTCGCTGCTGCGCAACGTGGACACAACCGGGATCGCGGAATCGGGCCTGAAGGTGGTCGTGGACGCCTCCAACGGCAGCGCCGGCCTGGTCCTGCCCAGCCTGCTCGGCAAGCTCGGTGTGGACTCGCTGACCATCAACCCGGGTCTCGACGAGTCCAGGCCCACGGAGACCGGCGACATGCGCCGGAGCGGGCTGGTGCGCCTCGGTGAGATCGTGGCGTCCTCCGGGGCCGCGTTCGGTGTCCGGTTCGACCCCGTCGGCGAGCGGCTGTCGCTCGTGGACGAGAAGGGCCGGATCATCGAGGACGACCGGGCGCTGCTCGTGATGCTGGACCTGGTGGCCGCGGAGCGGCGCAGCGGACGTGTGGCGCTGCCGGTGACCACGACCCGCATCGCCGAGCAGGTGGCCGCCTACCACGGCACGCAGGTCGAGTGGACGACCACCTCTCCCGACGACCTCACGCGCGTGGGAGGCGAAGAGGGCACGATCTTCGGCGGTGACGGCAAGGGCGGGTTCATCGTCCCCGAGTTCAGCAGCGTCTACGACGGCACGGCTGCCTTCGTACGGCTGATCGGGCTGGTGGCGCGCACGCAGCTCACGCTGAGCCAGATCGACGCGCGGATTCCGCGGGCGCACGTCCTCAAGCGGGACCTCGCGACCCCGTGGGCCGTCAAGGGTCTGGTGATGCGGCGTGTCGTCGAGGCGGCCGGTGATCGCTTTGTCGACACGACGGACGGTGTGCGGGTCGTGGAGACCGACGGACGCTGGGTGATGGTGCTGCCCGACCCCGCCGAGGCCGTCACCCATCTGTGGGCCGAGGGCCCCGACGACGCCTCGGCACAGGCCCTGCTGGACGAGTGGTCCGCCGTGGTGGACAGCGCCGGGCGGTAAACGGGCAGCTCCGGGCGGCAAAAGCCACAGCACACGCGCGTGCCGGACAAGTGTCCCCAAGGGGGCCTGTCCGGCACGCCGGTGGGGCCATTCGGAGGTACTGCGCGCGACATGCGACGATGTGCGGCATGCCGCAGCAACCCCCCGTTCGGAGCAGCCCCCCGCAGCCGCGGCGTCCGGACGCTTCCATGTCGTTGATCACCAACGTCATGGACCACAGCCTCGACGACGGGTACGCCGAGGCCGCCGCCCGGAAGAGGTCCCAGGGCATCGAAGGCGGGCTGCCGAAGACCCTCAGGGCGAAGCTGGGCCTGGCGGCCGGGCTGGTGCTCGCGGCGCTGGTCGTGACCGTCGGAGCGGCCCAGGCGCGCGTGGCGGCGCCCGTGGTGGCCAAGGAGCGCCAGGAGCTGATCGACCGCATCGACCGCGAGACCGCGGCCGCGGACAGCCTGGAAGGCGATGTCGACAAGCTGCGCGACGACGTCGGCGCGCGCCAGCGGGCGGCGCTGAAGCAGAGCGGCGGCGATTCCGGGGCGGACCTGGCGGGCATCCTGTCGGGCGCCACCGCGGTGCACGGCCCCGGGGTGAAGCTCGTGGTCGACGACGCCAAGGAGGCCAGCACCGGCGGCGACGGCACCAATCCGCGCGAGACCTCCGGATTCTCCGACACCGGGCGGCTGCGCGACCGGGACATGCAGCGGGTGGTCAACGGGCTGTGGGCCTCGGGGGCCGAAGCCGTCTCGATCAACGGACAGCGGCTGACGGCCCTGTCCGCGATCAGGGCCGCGGGTGACGCGATACTGGTCGACAACAGGCCGCTGGTGCCGCCGTACACGGTGCTGGCGGTGGGGAACGGGGAGCAGCTGAGCACCGGGTTCCAGAACGGCGCGGACGGGCTGTATCTGCATGCCCTGGAGCAGAACTTCGGCATCCGCGCCACCATCTCCACGCAGGGTGACGTCCGGTTGCCCGCAGCACCGAGTGTGATCGTACGCACAGCACAGCCAAACTCCGAGAAGACTGCGAAGACTGAGAAGGGCACATCGTGATCGCCGTACTGGGCCTCGTCGTGGGAGTCGTGGCCGGCCTGTTGGTCCGGCCTGAGGTTCCGGCGGTCGTCGAGCCTTATCTGCCGATCGCCGTCGTGGCGGCGCTGGACGCCGTGTTCGGTGGTCTGCGGGCCATGCTGGACGGCATCTTCGACGACAAGGTCTTCGTGGTGTCGTTCCTGTCGAACGTGGTCGTGGCCGCGCTGATCGTGTTCCTGGGGGACAAGTTGGGCGTGGGCGCCCAGCTGTCCACGGGTGTCGTGGTCGTTCTCGGTATCCGGATCTTCTCGAACGCCGCGGCGATCCGACGGCACGTCTTCCGGGCGTGAGACAGATGAGCAACCAGGAAGAGCAGCCGGAGAACAGGCTGCGCAAGGAACTGCCCGACGAGGTGCCGGCCCCTGCGGCCGAGCCCGAGCAGGCGCCCGCCGAGAGCGCCGAGCCGCAGCTCACCGGGCGCCAGCGGCTGGTCAAGGGGCTGTGGCCGCCGCGGGTCACCCGGGCCCAACTCATCGTCGCGCTGCTGCTGTTCGGCCTCGGTTTCGGCCTGGCGGTGCAGGTGGCGTCGAACAGCGACAGCGACAGCGCGCTGCGCGGCGCCCGTCAGGAAGATCTTGTTCGCATTCTTGATGAACTGGATGACCGTACTCAGCGTCTTGAGGACGAGAAGCAGGGACTCGAGAAGCAGCGCCAGGAGCTGCAGAGCAGTTCCGACCAGGCCACGGAGGCGCGCCGGCAGACCGCCGAGAAGGAGAGACAACTCGGCATCCTGGCGGGCACCGTGGCTGCGCAGGGTCCCGGCATCACCATGACGATCGAGGACACGAAGGGGACGGTCAAGGCGGACATGCTGCTCGATGCGATCCAGGAGTTGCGCGCGGCCGGCGCTGAGGCGATCCAGGTCAATGGAGTACGGGTGGTCGCGAGCAGCTACTTCACCGACTCCGACAAGACTGTGAGTGTCGACGGGAACAAGATCAATGCTCCCTATCGTTTCAAGGTCATCGGCAAGCCGCAGGATCTCGAGCCGGCGCTGAACATTCCTGGAGGCGTGGTGCAGACGCTGGAGAAGGAGCAGGCCACGGCGACCGTCGAGCGGTCGAACAAGATCGTCGTGGACGCCTTGCGACAGGCGAAGCAGCCTGACTACGCTCGGTCGTCCTCCCAGTGAACCGGTGGTGCATGGGGGACGTCCGGCAGGGGCATGAGGTTGCGGGGGGTCGGCGCACCGAAGAGGTGGTGCGTGGTGGAAACTGTCTGGCGGATACGGACGTTGTGAGGGTGTCCGGGTCGGCCGGTGTAGGCAATCAGGGTTCGTCCTGCCCCACGGGCGGGTCTGTTTCGGTCAAGGGGAATCGCCCGTGAAGTTGTTTGCGAAGTTGTTCGGCAAGAGCGCGCGAGCGGGTAGCGACAACGCGACCGCTCGTCATCGCGCACAGCCTGACGCAGAGGGCCAGCGCCCACTGTTCCGTGACCAGGTCGCTGGTCCGGGCGGTGACATTTCCGGAGGTCAGGGCGCGGCGTCTGTTGACCCTGCCCAGTCCGGCGGCATAGGTTTCGGGCAACCGTCAACCTCAAGTGCGGGTGGAGGGTTTGCCTCCGACCCGTATGCGTCCAACGCCCCCGCGGGGCTGCCGCGGCAGGAGGATCCGTCCATGTCGGTCCTGGTCTGTACGAGGTGCGGTAACCGCAACGCGGAGAACGCGCGCTTCTGTTCCAACTGCGGTGCGCCGCTGCGGCCCGGTGTGGCGCCGGAGCGCGCGTCCGAGACCACGTCCACGATCTCCATCTCCGGTCTCGAGGCCTACGACGCCGAGGCGACCGGTCAGACGGCCATGCCGATGCTCTCGCCCGAGGCGCAGGCCGCGGTCGACGCGCTGCCGATGGGCTCGGCGCTGCTGGTGGTGCGCCGGGGCCCGAACTCGGGCAGCCGCTTCCTGCTGGACAGCGACCTGACCACGGCCGGCCGTCACCCGCAGAGCGACATCTTCCTGGACGACGTGACGGTCTCCCGACGGCACGTGGAGTTCCGGCGCTCCCCGGACGGCTCGTTCACGGTGGCCGACGTGGGCAGTCTGAACGGCACGTACGTCAACCGCGAGCGGATCGACCAGGTCGCTCTGTCGAACGGTGACGAGGTGCAGATCGGCAAGTACCGGCTGGTCTTCTACGCGAGCCGGCAGGGCATCTGACCCCCCGGACTCCGTCCGGGGGACCCCAGGGAAGGTCCATGCTTCAAACACCGAGCGGCGGTGCCCGAAGCGGTACCGCCGCCGCGGGCAGTGGGCTGATGAGTATCGGCGCGGTGCTGAACGCGCTGCGTGACGAGTTTCCCGAGGTCACCATCTCCAAGATCCGCTTCCTGGAGGCGGAGGGCCTCGTCGAGCCGCAGCGGACCCCTTCGGGGTACCGGAAGTTCAGTGCCGCTGACGTCGAGCGCCTCGCTCATGTCCTGAGGATGCAGCGGGACCACTATCTGCCGCTCAAAGTGATCCGCGAGCACCTGGACGCCATGGAGCGCGGCGAGGCCGTCCAGTTGCCCCTGGTGGGGCGCCAGCGCACCGGTGAGGACGTACTGGAGCCGCTCGAACGGCCCACGGTCGCCCGGATCGGGCGGGCCGCGCTGCTGGCGGCCGCCGACATCGCCGAGGGCGACCTCGAGGAGTGGGAGTCGTACGGGCTCATCGCACCCCTGGAGGACGGGGCGTACGACTCCGAGGCCGTCACCGTCGCCTCGCTGGTCGCCGAGCTGGGCCGGTTCGGGATCGAGCCGCGCCACCTTCGGGTGATGAAGGCCGCCGCCGACCGCGAGGCGGGGCTCGTGGACCAGGTGGTGGCCCCTCTCAAGCGCCACCGCAACCCGCAGACCAGGGCGCATGCCGAGGCCCGGGCGAAGGAGCTGGCGGCGCTCACGGTGAAGCTGCACGCCGCGTTGGTGCAGATCGCTCTGGGCGTCCGGCTGCCCTGAGCGGCGAGGTTCCGGGGGCCGGATCGGGCACCTGTTCCCGGCCCGACTACCCAAACGTCCCGGGCACGGCCTAGGGTTGCTGTGTGAACGAGCTCGATGTCGTAGGTGTCCGGGTGGAAATGCCCTCCAACCAACCGATCGTGCTCCTGCGCGAAGTGGGGGGCGACCGTTACCTCCCCATCTGGATCGGGCCGGGGGAGGCGACGGCGATCGCCTTCGCCCAACAGGGCATGGCCCCCGCGCGACCGCTGACCCACGACCTGTTCAAGGACGTGCTGGAGGCCGTCGGCCAGGAGCTGACCGAAGTACGCATCACGGATCTGCGTGAGGGCGTCTTCTACGCGGAGCTGGTCTTCGCCAGCGGGGTCGAGGTGAGCGCCCGTCCTTCGGACGCCATAGCGCTCGCACTGCGCACCGGAACGCCGATCTACGGCAGTGACACGGTGCTGGACGACGCGGGCATCGCGATCCCGGACGAGCAGGAGGACGAGGTGGAGAAGTTCCGCGAGTTCCTCGACCAGATCTCGCCCGAGGACTTCGGCACCAGCAGCCAGTGAGGCAGGGGTGCGGTGGCAATTGCCGCCGGCCATTGAGAGCGTCCTACGGCTCCCGGCCGGAGCATTCGGCTAGCCTTTCCCCGCGGTGGGGCACGGGAAACCACTCCTAGGGTGATTATCACTCGGCGTGCCGAGTGTGGCGATCGTTGACGCACCCCTGGTGACTGCCTACCGTCGAGAAGGCAGGTCAAGGACGGAGGTCGGCGTGAGAGCCAGCGGCGACGGTACGGCTGGGGGTGCCCCCGGACGACTCGGGGAGAGCGGTCCGTACCCTCCCCCGAGTTCTCAGCTGCGTTCGGACCGGGGGTACCCCCAGCCCAGCGCGGTCGACCACGCCTCACGGCGACCGACGGTGGTGCCCGACGGCGGAGGGGCGGCGTCCATGGCGTCCGAAGAGATCGGCTATCGCGGGCCCACCGCCTGCGCGGCCGCCGGAATCACCTATCGGCAGCTCGACTACTGGGCCCGCACCGGCCTCGTCGAGCCGAGTGTGCGGGCCGCGTACGGCTCGGGTACGCAGCGTCTGTACAGCTTCCGGGACGTCGTCGTCCTGAAGATCGTCAAGCGATTCCTGGACACCGGTGTCTCGCTGCAGAACATCCGTACGGCCGTCCAGCACCTCCGGGAACGCGGTTTCCGCGATCTGGAGCGCATGACGCTCATGAGCGACGGCGCCACGGTCTACGAGTGCACCTCGCCCGACGAGGTCCACGCCCTGCTCCAGGGCGGTCAGGGCATCTTCGGCATCGCCGTCGGCGTGGTCTGGCGGGACGTGGAAAGCGCGCTCTCCCAGCTGCACGGCGAGCGCATCGACACCGGGGAGACCCTGGTCGGGCACAACCCGGCGGACGAGCTGGCGAGGCGCCGCAACCGGGCGGTCTGACAGCGGCCCCTCGGGGCCCGCGTTGTCAGTGGCGTGGTGCAGCATCGGAGATGTGAGAAACGCGCCCACGATCCTGCATCTCGACATGGATGCCTTCTTCGCCTCGGTGGAGCAGGCATCCAAGCCGAGCCTGCGCGGGAAGGCCGTCGTCGTGGGCGGACTCGGACCGCGCGGGGTGGTGGCGACCGCGTCGTACGAGGCCCGGGTCTTCGGGGTCCACTCGGCGATGCCGATGGCCCAGGCGCGCAGGCTGGCGCCGAACGCCGCGTACCTCGTGCCGCGCTTCGCCCTGTACAAGTCGGTCAGCGAGCAGGTGATGGCGTTGCTGCGGGCGCTGTCGCCGCTGGTGGAGCCGCTGAGCCTGGACGAGGCGTTCGTCGATCTGGAGGCCGCGGGAGCGGCCTGGGACGAGGCGTCGGCGCGGCTGGCGGGGGCGAAGCTGCGCGCGGACATCCGGACGGTCACGGGGCTGACCGGGTCGGTGGGGCTGGCCGCCTCCAAGATGCTCGCGAAGATCGCCTCGGAGCAGGCCAAGCCCGACGGACTCGTGCTGATCGAGCCAGGGACCGAGCGGGCGCTGCTGGGCCCCATGTCGGTGCGGACGCTGCCCGGGGTCGGGCCGGCGACCGGGGACCATCTGCGGCGGGCCGGGATCACCACCGTCGAGGAGCTGGCCGAGGCGGGGGAGGACGAACTCGTACGGCTG
Organism: Streptomyces sp. NPDC001816; assembly: GCF_042892235.1. Classification (NCBI taxonomy): domain Bacteria; kingdom Bacillati; phylum Actinomycetota; class Actinomycetes; order Kitasatosporales; family Streptomycetaceae; genus Streptomyces; species Streptomyces sp. NPDC001816. The sequence continues at coordinate 267,554 of NZ_JBIATY010000014.1, read as the reverse complement.
GTCGGCAAGGCGCACGGGCACGCGCTGTACGCCATGGCGCTGGCGCACGACGACCGGCCCGTGGTGGCCGAGCGCGAGACCAAGTCGGTGTCGGTCGAGGACACCTATGACGTGGACATCCATGACCGGCTGCGGGTCGGGATCGAGGTGCAGCGGCTCGCCGACCGGTGCGTGGGGCGGCTGCGCGGGGCCGGGCTGTCCGGGCGGACCATCGTGCTGAAGGTGCGGCGGTACGACTTCTCGACCCTGACCCGCTCCGAGACGCTCCGTGGGCCCACCGACGATCCGGCGGTGATCCGCGAGGCGGCCGCGCGGCTGCTGGAGTCCGTGGACACCACGGGCGGGGTACGGCTGCTGGGCGTGGGCGTCTCGGGGCTCGCCGACTACACCCAGGAGGATCTGTTCGCGCAAGCCGCGGCGGGCGAGCGGGACGCCGCCGCGGCCGTGGAGACGTCGGAGGAGGTCGTGCCCGACGCCGTGGAGGAGCGCCCGGAGCCCGCCGAGCGGCAGTGGCGGGCCGGGTACGACGTGCGGCACGCCGAGTACGGGCACGGCTGGGTGCAGGGCAGTGGCCTCGGGCGGGTCACGGTGCGCTTCGAGACACCGCAGTCCGAGCCGGGGCGGGTCCGTACGTTCTTTGTCGACGATCCCGCGCTGGAGTCGGCCGAGCCGTTGCCGTTGGTCGTGGAAACCGACGTGGCTCACCGGCCCGTCCCGGCCGAGGATCAGACTTCCTCCGTGCCCGCCAGCTTGCCGAAGTCGTGGTCCGGTACCGAAGGAGGTGCGGCCGCGTCGAGGCCGTAGTGGTGGTAGAGCTGGAGTTCCTGTTCGGGGGAGAGGTGGCGGCCCACGCCGAAGTCGGGGGCGTCCTTGATGAGCGCGCGGTCGAAGGGGACCCGAAGGGCGCCCTCCACCAGTTCGCTGGGCTCCAGGGGGACGAAGGCGTCCCGGGAGAACAGACCGGTGCGTATGGCCGCCCACTCCGGCACGCCCGTGGCGTCGTCGAGGTACACCTCGTCGATGGTGCCGATCTTGGCGCCATTGCGGTCGAACGCCTTGCGGCCGATCAGGTTGCGCGGATCGATGTCGGTCTGCACGGGCCCTCTCCCTCCACTTGGTCGCAACTCATCCGTAAGCACTACAAAAGAGCACATTCAAGGAGGCGGCCACTCGAGGGCCCGGGCGTTGACCTCGCTGGTACGCTGACAGCGGCTGCTGACCCCGTGCGGGAGAGTCCTCCGACCACGTCGGAGGCGCCGAAGGAGCAAATCCTCCCCGGAATCTCTCAGGCTCACGTACCGCACGGACGAGGTCACTCTGGAAAGCAGGGCGAGTGTCGACGGCTCCCGCCCTCACCGACGGTGAAAGCCGGGACCCTCGGGTGCCCGGTGAAGCTCTCAGGTTTTGATGACAGAGGGGGAGGCCGTCGGGGCAACCGCCGTGGTGCCCCTCGAAGGTCGCGTCAGACCAGGAGGCCTCCGCAATGACCGCCCATCGCACTCCGCTCTCCGAGCTCGAAGCGGGCATCCCCTTCGAGCAGCGCCACATCGGGCCCGACCAGGAGGCGCGGGCCAAGATGCTCGCGCACGTCGGTTACGGCTCGCTCGACGAGCTGACCGCCGCCGCGGTGCCGGATGTGATCAAGAACGCCGACGCGCTCGATCTGCCGGGTGCCCGTACAGAGGCCGAGGTGCTCGCCGAGCTCCGCTCGCTCGCCGACCGTAACCAGGTGCTCGGCTCGATGATCGGGCTCGGGTACTACGGGACGTTCACCCCGCCGGTCATCCTGCGCAACGTCATGGAGAACCCGGCCTGGTACACGGCCTACACGCCGTACCAGCCGGAGATCTCGCAGGGCCGCCTGGAGGCGCTGCTGAACTTCCAGACGATGGTCGCCGACCTGACCGGCCTGCCGACCTCCGGCGCCTCTCTCCTGGACGAGGGCACGGCCGCCGCCGAGGCGATGGCGCTGTCCCGGCGCATGGGCAAGAACAAGAAGGGCCTGTTCCTGGTCGATGCGGACGCGCTGCCCCAGACCATCGCCGTCATCGAGACGCGTGCCGAGCCGACCGGTGTCGAGGTCGTCGTCGCCGACCTGAGCGACGGCATCCCGGCCGATGTCGCCGCTCGCGAGATCAACGGCGTGCTGATCCAGTACCCGGGCGCCTCCGGTGCCGTACGCGACATCAAGCCGGTCATCGACCAGGCGCACGAGCTGGGCGCCCTCGTCACCGTCTCCGCCGACCTGCTGGCCCTCACCCTGCTGACCTCTCCGGGCGAGCTGGGCGCCGACATCGCCGTCGGCACCACCCAGCGCTTCGGTGTGCCGATGGGTTTCGGCGGGCCGCACGCGGGCTACATGGCGGTGCACGAGAAGTTCGCGCGCAGCCTGCCCGGCCGTCTGGTCGGCGTCTCCGTCGACGCCGACGGGAACAAGGCGTACCGCCTCGCGCTGCAGACCCGTGAGCAGCACATCCGCCGCGAGAAGGCCACGAGCAACATCTGCACCGCGCAGGTGCTTCTCGCCGTGATGGCCGGCATGTACGCCGTCTACCACGGCCCCGAGGGGCTGCGTGCCATCGCCCGCCGCACCCACCGCTACGCCACGATCCTCGCCGAGGGCCTGAAGGCCGGCGGTGTCGAGATCGTCCACGGCGCCTACTTCGACACCCTCACCGCGCGCGTGCCCGGCAAGGCCGCCGAGGTGGCCGCCGCCGCCCTGGAGAACGGGGTCAACCTGCGTCTCGTGGACGCCGACCACGTCTCCCTCGCCTGCGACGAGACCAGCAACCGGGCCCAGCTGGCCGCCGTCTGGTCCGCCTTCGGCGTCGAGGGCGACATCGAGGCGCTGGACGTGACGGCTGCGGACACCCTGCCCCAGGCCCTGCTGCGATCCGACGACTTCCTGACGCACCCGGTCTTCCACGAGCACCGCTCCGAGACCGCCATGCTGCGCTACCTGCGCAAGCTGGCCGACCGCGACTACGCGCTCGACCGCGGCATGATCCCGCTGGGCTCCTGCACCATGAAGCTCAACGCGACCACCGAGATGGAGCCGGTCACCTGGCCCGAGTTCGGCCAGCTGCACCCCTTCGCGCCCGCCGAGCAGGCCGAGGGCTACCTCACGCTCATCCGGGAGCTGGAGGAGCGTCTCGCCGAGGTCACCGGCTACGACAAGGTCTCGCTCCAGCCGAACGCCGGTTCGCAGGGCGAGCTGGCCGGTCTGCTGGCCGTGCGCGGTTACCACCGGGCCAACGGCGACGAGCAGCGCACGATCTGTCTGATCCCGTCCTCCGCGCACGGCACCAACGCCGCCAGCGCCGTGATGGCCGGCATGAAGGTCGTCGTCGTGAAGACCGCCGAGGACGGCGAGATCGACGTCGAGGACCTGCGGTCCAAGATCGAGCAGTACCGCGACGAGCTGGCGGTCCTGATGATCACCTACCCATCCACGCACGGTGTGTTCGAGGAGCATGTCGCCGACATCTGCGCCCAGGTGCACGAGGCCGGCGGCCAGGTCTACGTCGACGGCGCCAACCTCAACGCCCTGGTCGGCCTCGCCAAGCCGGGCCACTTCGGCGGCGACGTCTCGCACCTGAACCTGCACAAGACCTTCTGCATCCCGCACGGTGGCGGCGGCCCCGGCGTCGGCCCGGTCGCGGTCCGCTCGCACCTGGCACCGCACCTGCCCAACCACCCGCTGCAGCCGGCGGCCGGCCCGGAGACGGGCGTCGGCCCGATCTCTGCGGCGCCCTGGGGCAGCGCGGGCATCCTGCCGATCTCGTGGGCGTACGTCCGCCTGATGGGCGGCGAGGGCCTCAAGCGCGCCACCCAGGTGGCCGTACTCTCCGCGAACTACGTCGCCAAGCGCCTGGAGCCGCACTACCCGGTGCTCTACACCGGCCCCGGCAACCTGGTCGCGCACGAGTGCATCATCGACCTGCGCCCGCTGACCAAGGCGACCGGCGTGAGCGTGGACGACGTGGCCAAGCGCCTGATCGACTACGGCTTCCACGCGCCGACCATGTCCTTCCCGGTGGCGGGCACGCTGATGATCGAGCCGACCGAGTCCGAGGACCTGGCCGAGCTGGACCGGTTCTGCGACGCGATGATCGCCATCCGCGCGGAGATCGAGAAGGTCGGCTCCGGCGAGTGGCCCGCCGAGGACAACCCGCTGGCGAACGCCCCGCACACCGCGGCCGCGCTCGGCGGCGAGTGGACGCACGCCTACAGCCGCGAGGACGCCGTCTTCCCGGCCGGTGTCTCGGCCGCCGACAAGTACTGGCCGCCGGTGCGCCGGATCGACCAGGCCTTCGGTGACCGCAACCTGGTCTGCTCCTGCCCGCCGCTGGACGCGTACGAGGACTGAGCGATCCCCTGGTGAGAGCCCCGCCCCTGTCCGGGTGGGGCTCTGCCGTCCTCACACCGAGGCCAGCGCCACCTCGGTCGCCTTGATCAGGGCGATCACATCGGAACCGACGAAGAGGCCGAGGTCTTCGACCGCGTCCTTGGTGATCACGGCCGTGAGTTCGCCGCCGGGCACCGAGACCTTCACGGAGGCCACGGCTCCGCCGAGGGCGATCTGGACGATCGCGCCGGGGAGCTGGTTGCGGATCGACAGGCCTTCGAACCGGCCCGTGGCGAGTGAGATCTCCGTCGACTTCACCAGTGAGAGGACGCGGGAGTCCGGGGCGAGGCCGAGTTGCTTCACGGCCTCCAGCGTGATGGCCGCCATGAGCTCCTGCCCGCCGTCCAGGCGGATCTTGACCGTGGCCATGACCTCGCCGGGATGGACCTCGGTGACGGTGCCGGGGAGCTGGTTGCGGATGCTCAGTGTCATGGGCACCCACAGTAGGGCGCGCGCCCGTTCAGGCAGGGTATGCGTGCGTCTGCGTCGCTTTGACCGTCGCCCAGACAGCTGCGCCGGGATGCAGGTCCAGCTCGGCCGCGGCGACCGTGGTGAGGTCGGCGGCGAGGGGGAGTTCGCCGGTGAGGTCGGCGCGGATCTGGTCGCCGTGGGTCTCCAGACCGGCGACCTCGCAGCGCCACAGGTTGCGGGCGCTGGCGCCGGTCGGCCGGTCCCGGAAGAGGGTGACGGCGACCGGCGGGAACGCCACGAAGACCGGCCCGGACAGCACCTCCGTGGTCGTGATCGAGGGACCCGCGTCGAGCCGTACCGTGTGCCCCTCGGCCCGCCCCCGGTAGAGGTTGAGGCCGACCAGCTGCGCGATGTAGTCGGTGCGCGGATGGCGGGCGATGTCGGCCGGGGTGCCCTCCTGGACGACCCGGCCGTGCTCGACGACCACCAGCCGGTCCGCGAGCACCATGGCGTCCAGCGGATCGTGCGTGACGAGGACGGCGACCGCCTCGAACTCGGCCAGGTGACGGCGGAGCTGGGCGCGGACCTCCAGGCGGGTACGGGCGTCCAGGGCCGCCAGCGGCTCGTCCAGGAGCAGCAGCCGGGGCCGGGTGGCCAGGGCGCGGGCCAGCGCGACGCGCTGGGCCTGGCCGCCGGAGAGCCTGCGGGGCTTGGCGCCGGCGTGGTCGGCGAGGCCCATGCGGTCCAGCCATGCCGCGGCCTGGGCCCGCGCCTCGGCCTTGGAGACGCCCTGGCAGCGCGGTCCGAAGGCCACGTTGTCCAGGGCGGACAGGTGCGGGAAGAGCAGGTAGTCCTGGAAGACGACGCCGACTGGGCGGGACTCGGGCGGAGTGCCGCCCAGGGAGGTGCCGTCCAGTCGCAGATGGCCGTCGGCGAGCGGGACCAGACCGGCGAGGGCGCGCAGGGCGGTGGTCTTGCCGGCGCCGTTCGGGCCCAGCAGCGCGACGACGTCCCCGGGGGCGGCGGTCAGTGCCACGTCGAGCCGGAAGGAGCCCCGCTCGACGACGAGCCGGGCGTCGAGCCCCTGCTCGCCCACCACCTCGAGGCCGGCCTTGTCGGGGGCGTCGATGTCGGTCATGAAGAGGGCGTCCTTCGTCGGCACACGCACAGCGTCGTCTCCCATCCTCCCGTCACCTCCCGGTCCCCGTCAGCCAGCGGTCCCGCAGCCCCGCAAGGACCGCGACGGACACGGCCAGCAGCACCAGGCTGAGGGCGATGGCCGCCTCGGGGTCGTTCTGCAGGGCGAGGTAGACCGCGAGGGGCATGGTCTGGGTGCGGCCGGGGAAGTTGCCCGCGAAGGTGATCGTCGCGCCGAACTCGCCGAGCGCGCGGGCCCAGGCCAGTACCGCGCCCGCGGCGATGCCGGGGGCGATCAGCGGCAGGGTGACCCGGCGGAATGCGGTGAAGCGGGACGCGCCGAGCGTGGTGGCCGCCTCCTCGAAGCGCGGGTCGGCGGCCCGCAGGGTGCCCTCGACGCTGATGACCAGGAACGGCATCGCGACGAACGCCTCCGCGATCACGACGCCGGTGGTGGTGAACGGGAGGGTGATCCCGAACCAGGAGTCGAGCCACTTGCCGATGACGCCGTTGCGGCCCAGGGCGAGCAGCAGGGCCACACCGCCGACCACCGGCGGAAGCACCAGCGGGAGGGTCACCAGGGCGCGGACGAGACCGCGGCCCGGGAACTCCGTACGGGCCAGCAGCCAGGCCAGCGGCACCCCCAGCACCAGGCTCACGGCCGTCGCCGCCGTCGCGGTGACCAGGGACAGCTGGAGCGCCTGCCACACCTCTGCGCTGGTCAGCTGCTGCGGCAGGCTCCGCCAGGGAGCCCGTACGAGCAGCGCGATCAGCGGCAGCAGCAGGAACGCCAGGGCCACCACGCCCGGCACCAGCAGCGGCAACGGCACCCCGCGTCGGCCCCCCGTGCCGACGCGGCGGCGCCGCGGCCCACCCGTGCGGGGGTCGGCCGCGGCGCCGGGCTTGTCGAGCGAGGTCACGGCTTGAGGAACCCGGCCTGGCTCAGGACCTGCTGGCCCTCGGCGGACTGCACCAGCTCGATGAACGCCTTGGCCGCGGCGGCGTTGTCGGCGTTCTTCAGCAGGGCGATCGGGTAGTCGTTGATGGCCTTGGCGGACTCGGGGAACTCCACGCCCTCGACCTTGTCACCCGCGGCTTTCACATCCGTCTTGTACACGACGGCCGCGTCGGCCTCCTTCAGCTCGACCTTCGTCAGGGCGGCCTTGACGTCCTGCTCGTAGGAGACCGGGGTCAGCTTCAGCTTGCCGGCGTCCAGGGCCTTCTGCGCGGCGGCGCCGCACGGCACGGTCTTGTCGCACAGGACGACCTTCACACCGGACTTGGTGAGGTCCTTCAGCGAGGCCACCTTGTCGGGGTTGCCCGGCAGGGTGGCGATCTCCAGCTGGTTGCGGACGAAGGTGGCCGGGGTGCCGACCGCGTCCTGCTTGTCCGTCACGATCGCCATGGTCTTGGGGCTGGCGGCGGCGAAGACGTCCGCCGGGGCGCCACTGGTGATGCTCGCGGCGAGGGTGTCGCTGCCGCCGAAGTTGAAGCTCACGGTGGTGCCGGGGTGGGCCTTCTCGAACGCCTTGCCCAGGGCCGTGAAGCTCTCCTTGAGGGAGGCGGCCGCGAACACGGTGACCTTCCCGGAGAGCTTCGGGGAGGCGGAGGACGACGAGTCCGACGCCTTCGACTTGGCCGACGAGTCGTCGGACGAGGAGGAGCAGGCGCTCAGTGCCATCAGGGCAGCGGCTCCCGCACCGGCCAGCTGCAGCATCCGGGTCCGGCGGACGGAACGGGTCATCACGGATCTACTCCTCGGGTCCTGTGGAACAACGGTCGCGCCCTGGCACAGCCGGTCGATCGGCCATGCGGCGATGATACTGCCGCATCTGCCAGGTGTACGTCTCTTGTCGCATCGCATGAGCTGCCAAGTTGTGACTTGAGGCTGGCATGTGCGTTTGTACGGTGCTCAGCCTGGGGTACGGTCCTGCGGGAGGTGGTCGCAGATGTTGCTCGCCGAACTCGCCCTGACCGGCGATCTCGTACGACCGGCCCGGCTGACCGTGCCGGACCTGCTCGGCTGGCCGCAGCACGTGGCGGACGTCAGCTTCGAGTGCGCCACCAGCGGCATCCAGCACCACCGGTTCGCCGGTCCGCGCCTGTACGACGTGCTCGCCGACGCCGGACCCGGCTTCGACCCGGCCCGGCGCAAGGACCGGCTGCGCTTCCTCATCGCCGTCACCGGCACCGACGGCCACCACGCCCTGCTGTCCTGGGCCGAGATCGACCCCGACTTCGCCCACGCCCCCGTGCTGCTCGCCGTCACCATCGACGGCAGCCCGCTGGACGCGCCAGGCCCCCAGCTGGTGCTGCCGCAGGACCGCTGCGGGGCCCGGCACATCAGCGGGATCAGGGCGATCCGGGTGGACGGGGGCTACGGCTTCGACGGTCCGGTGCCGGCCACACCCGGTCGCGCGTCGGCGGCAGCTCCGTGAACCGCTCGCCGGTCGCGTCCCGTACGGCGTTGACCAGGGCGGGGGCGACCGGGTTGAACGGGCTCCCGCTCATCGACTGGGCGCCCAGCGGCCCGATGGCGTCGGCCGTCTCCATGAAGTGCACCTCGGTGCGCGGCACATCGGCGAACTGGGGGAGCCGGTAGCGGCGGAAGGCGGCCGTGTCCACCGCGCCCCGCTCGCCCAGCCGCACCTGCCCGAAGAGCGTGGCGCCGAGCGCCTGGGCGACCCCGCCCTCGACCTGGCCCCTGCCCTGCATCGGGCTCATCACCTTGCCGGTGTCGGCCGCGTGCACACTGCGCAGGATGCGGATCTCCCCGGCGCCGGGGTCGACCGCGACCCGGAACCAGTGCGCGTTGAAGGCGACCGAACGGGGGGTGCCGCCGAAGTGCCCGTCGGCTGCGAGGTCCAGGCCGACCGCGCGGGCGGCGGCGTGCACCTACGACCGCCGGCTCCTCTACCTGACCGACCCCGACAGCGCGCCACCGCGCATGCTGCAGGAGACCGCCGCAGCCCTGAGCCACTGTCAGGAGGCCGCAGCCCGGCGCCGGTCGGCCGAGCGCCGGTCCGCGGACGACCTGGGCACCCTGCTCGCGGCGCCGGCGCCGCAAGCCTCGGCGGTGGAGGCGGCGCTACGGCGGTGCGGGGTGCCCGAGGCGGGGCCGTACCGGGTGGTCGTCGCGGACGCGGGGGCGCGGCGGCCGGGCGCTGGCGGAGGTGGCGCTGGCTGAGGCGGCTCGGCATGTTCGGGCGGAGAGTGTGCCGGCCGAGGTGCGCGCCGCCTACAGCCATGCGGCCCTCGGTCCGCTGCTGGAGTCCGACCGCACGGCCACCGCCGTACTGCTGAGCATGCTGGAGACGTTCCTCGCCTGCGACGGGTCCTGGGCGCGTACGGCCAAGGCGCTGCATCTGCACGTCAACACCGTGCACTACCGGATCCAGCGCATCGCGCACTTCGCCGGACGGGACCTGTCCCTGCTGAGCGACCGGCTCGACGTGTGGGCGGCGCTCGTGTGCCGGTGAGGGGGTCTCAGACGCGGTCGATGTGCACGTTCGTGGACTTCACACGCGCGGTGGCCTCCATGCCGACCTCCAGGCCCAGTTCCTCCACGGCCTCCCGGGTCAGCAGGGAGACCAGGCGGTGCGGGCCCGCCTGGATCTCCACCTGGGCGGCGACGTCGCCGAGCTTGATGGCGGTGACGATGCCCGGGAAGGCGTTGCGGACCGAGGTGTAGGAGGCGTCCTCCTCACCGCCGCCCGCCCTGGCCAGCTCGACCGAGAACGCGGCGAGATCCTTGCCGTCGATGAGCCGTCGCCCGGCCTCGTCGCGATGGGTGGCCACCCGGCCGGCGTCGGCCCAGCGGCGGGCGGTGTCGGGGCTCACGCCGAGCAGCCGTGCGGCCTGGCCGATCGTGTAGGACTGCATGCCGGTCACGATAGGGCCATGACGTGGGAACCGTGGACGTGGGGTTGGCCGTTGGGTATAACGCGATATAGCGTTTGTGTGTGACAGTGGTCAGTCCCCTGTAGGGGCGTCTGAATCGGGGTGAGGGTATGTCGGCCGAGCTGGTGCCCACGGATGTGCCGTCCGGGTTGCGGGCCTCGCACGCGGACCGGGACCGTGTGGTGGACGTCCTGACGGCTGCCGCGGGGGACGGCAGGCTCACCGCCGAGGAGCACGACGAGCGGGTGGGGGCGGCCCTGTCGGCGCGCACGCTCGGGGAGTTGGCGGAGCTGACGGGCGATCTGCCGGATGCGCCCGGGGCGGCGCCGGTCAAGGACGTCGTCCGCATCGAGCAGCAGTTCTCGTCGGCCACGCGCGGCGACGGATGGTCGGTGCCGCGCCGGATGGAGATCGACTCGGAGTGGGGCGACGTGACCGTCGACTTCACCCGGGCGGAGATCACTCACGACACCCTCCGCATCGACCTGGACCTGCGCGGCGGCACCCTGCGGCTGATCACCCGGCCCGGCGTCGTCGTGGACACCGACTCCCTGGTGATCGACTACGGCACGGCCAAGGTGCGGCCGGCCGGGCAGCCCGGGACACCGGTCGTGCTGCGCGTGGAGATACACGGGCGGCTGAGCATGGGCCGGCTGGAGGCGCGGCCGCCGCGGCGGCTGTTCGGCAGGAAGACGGCGACGGCCTGAGGCGCGTGCCGTCTGCCCGGCCCGGTACGACTGCCGTCTCCCTGACCAAAGGGACCTGGACCTGAGGGACCTGACGCGACCGCGGGTGTGCCTCAGCCGGTGTGGACGCGCGGGCGTCGGGCACGGTCCGGTTCCGCCTCGCGCAGCACCTCACGGGTGACCGGAGCGACCTCGCCCTGCCCGAAGAGGAAGAAGCGCAGGAAGTTGGCGAACGGGTTGCCCTCGGTCCACTCGAAGTAGATGTGCGGGGTGCAGCCCGTCATGTCCCGGACGTGGAGGAGCATCGCGGCGAGGGCGTTGGGGATGGAGGAGGACTCCAGGGTCAGGATGCGGTAGCGGTTGTGCAGGACCTCGCCACGCACGGTCAGACCCGCCTCGAACTCGGAGGGGTCGGTGACCGTGACCTCCACGAAGACGAAGTCCTCCTGCTCGGGCATCTCGTTGTCGGCCCGGATCTGCTCGATCTTGTCGCGGTACTCGGCCTTGTCGCGCCGGTCGGGCTCGTTGGCGATGAACCGGATCTTGCGGCTGGCCATGTCCCGTACGAATCGTTCCGCCATCGGGTCCATGGACACGTGCGTCACGCGCAGCTCGAAGGCCCGGGCCAGCCGGGACAGCAGCGAGACCAGGATGATGCCGACGATGAAGCAGGCACCGATCTTCACACCGTCCGGGCGCTCGACGACGTTCGCAACGGTCACATAGAGGAGGACGGCCGAGACGATCGCGAAGCCGATGGTCCAGCCGCGCTGCGCGGCCCTGCGGGCGGCGATGGTCACCGCGATCGCCGCGGAGGACATCAGGACCAGCACGCCGGTGGCGTAGGCGCCGCCCTGTGCGTCGACGTCGGCGTCGAAGATCCAGGTCACCAGGAAGGCGACCAAGGTGAAGACGATCACCATCGGGCGCACCGCCCGGGCCCAGTGCGGGGCCATGCCGTAACGGGGCAGGTAGCGCGGCATCAGGTTCAGCAGGCCAGCCATGGCGGAGGCGCCGGCGAACCACAGGATGGCGATGGTCGAGATGTCGTAGACCGTGCCGAAGGCCCCGCCCAGGTACTCGTGCGCGAGGTAGGCCAGCGCGCGGCCGTTGGCCTGGCCGCCGGGCTTGAACTCGTCCGCCGGGATGAGCAGCGTGGTGATGAAGCTGGTGGCGATCAGGAAGACGCTCATGATCAGCGCCGCGGTGGTCAGCAGCTTCTTGGTGTCCCGGATCCGGCCGACCGGACGCTCCTCGGTGTCGTCCTCGTCGCCCTGGACGTGCGGCATGACGGCGACACCGGTCTCGAACCCGGACAGGCCGAGGGCGAGCTTCGGGAAGACCAGCAGGGACACGCCGATCATGACGAAGACGTTGCCGTGCTCCGCGGTCAGGGCGCTGGTCCAATCGGTGACCACGTGTCCGGCGGTGAGCACGTGCCACATTCCCACGACCACGACCACGGCGTTCAGGCCGAGATAGACCACCACCAGGGCGACCGCGACGCCGATCGCCTCCAGGAAGCCCTTGAGGAACACCGCGCCCAGCAGGGCAACCAGCAGCAGGGTGATCAGCATCTGCTGCCCGTGCAGCGTGCTCGTCAGGTGCGGGTTCTCGATGAGGTGCGTGGAGGCGTCCGCGGCGGACAGGGTGATGGTGATCAGGAAGTCGGTGGCCGCGAAGCCCAGCAGGGTCAGGACGAAGAGCTTGCCCTTCCAGAAGGACAGCAGTCGCTCCAGCATGGCGATGGAGCCTTCGCCGTGGGGGCTCTCCTCTGCGACCCGGCGGTACACCGGAAGTGCACCCGCCAGGGTGACTATGACGAGCACGATGGTCGCGATGGGCGACAGCAGACCGGCCGCGAGGGCCGCGATACCCGGCTGGTAGCCGAGGGTCGAGAAGTAGTCGACACCGGTCAGGCACATGACCCGGTACCAGCGCTGACCCTTGTGTGCGGGCTCCGGCTGGGCTTCGGGGCGGGCGTGCCCCTTGCCCATGTCGGACAGCCCCTCCAGCATCCAGGTGCGCAGGCGACTGGGAGGAGGGTGCTCGGTCGTGGCCATCGGCGTGCTCCTGGTGTGCGGCTCAGCTGATTCCGGCCATCACGCGGACGGCGGCACCAGCGTAAGCAGAGAGTGACGCCTGGGCCCACGGATCCGGGGCCTGGGGGCGTCAATCTTGCGTTAAGAAAGACCCGACGGGAGGAGGTGACACATCAAGAAATGGAGGCCCGCAGGCCGACGGCACGCGTTGCACCGTATGGGGGAGGGGCGGCCGTGAACTCCTGGTCGGACACCCAGCGTCATCTCGTACGACACACTCCATGCTGCCCGGCGGACAGCGGAAGCGCAGCCGCAACGAGCGGGCGTACCTGCGGTGGGCCGGCACCCCTCGACGCCTCGGCTACTCCAGACCCGACGCCCTGAACACCGTCAGTGCCGTCTCCCGGTCGATGCGTTCGGCCAGCTGGTGCAGGGCCGTCGTGCCGGAGCGGAGGGTGCCGGAGGTCTCCGAGGTGTGGGCCGCCTCGGTCAGGCGGAGCCAGAGGTCGGGATTGCGCAGGAGCACCGCGGGGTCGATCTCGACGCGGGCGCCGAGGGTGTCGCGCAGGACCAGGCGCTTCGCGACGCCGTCCAGCGGGCGTACCGCGACCAGCCGGTCGGTGCGGACCCGGCGGGTGCGCAGCAGACGGCGGGAGGCCAGCCAGCCCTCGCCGGCCGAGACGCGGGCGGGGAAGAGGACGAGGAACAGGAGCAGGGCCAGGGAGATCCACAGGGCCGAGCGCCACCAGGTGAGGGTGCCGGCCGCCAGGTCGACGAGCAGCAGCATGCCCAGCAGTACGGCCGCGCAGCGGGCCGAGCTGTACAGGTCCGAGGTCCACTGGCGGTCGTACACCACGGCACCGGTGCCGTGCGGGTGCGGGACCGTCACCTCGGAGCGGGTGTCGTCGCGGTGCTCCATGAGTTCGACGGTAGGGAGCGGAGAGCCTGGTGGGGCAGGGCCGTGCCGGATGTTGACGGGACCCTGACGGCCCGGCGGTGTGTCCTGACGCGCCCATTGACGCGTGCGCAGCGCCCTCACAGGCCCCGGGTGTCCATGCGCAGATGCCAGGCGTTGCGGCGGTGGACGGACACCAGGTCGGACTCCAGCGGCGACGGCGGTACCGCGAGGACCGGGCAGTCGGCGTGTGCGAGGCAGTGCCGGGTGACGCGGCCCGAGAAGGCGCGCTGCAGGCCGCGCCGGCCGGCGCCCACGACCAGTACGTCGTCGTCGCGGTCGGCGGTCGCCACCAGCGCCCTGCCCGGAGCGCCACGGACGATCACGGCGTGCATCGGCACCCCCGGCCCGTCCTCCCCGAAGATCTCCTCGAGCACGGAGGCCAGCCGTTGCTTGGCCAGCCGCTGCCACTCCTCGACCAGCAGACCGGCGGCGGGGGAGCGGCGCGCGGCGGGATCGCCGCCGGGCGGCTCCCAGGCCAGCACCGGCCAAAGCTCCGCACCCAGTCGCCGGGCCAGCGCCGCGGCCCGGCGCAGGGCCGTGACGCTGCCCAGGGAACCGCTCACCCCGACCACCACGCGGGCGGCCGCCGAGGCGTCGTAACCGGACATGGCTCCACCGTTCCTCACGCATGCCCGCGGGTAACCCCCGCGGGTGGGCCCGCGTACAGGGCTTCTCCTCCATCCCACTCCCGTACAGGCGATTCGACCAGCCGACGGGAGCAATTTCTGGCAGGTTCCTGACGGCTCCGGCACGTCCGGTGACCGCGTCCGTCAGCAACCCGTCAGTGTCGGCCCGTTCGCCGTCAGCGTCGCGTCATGAGGGATCGGATCACCGGCCCGGCCGGGCATAGCGTCGGGGCAGCCCCGGTCCGCCTCCCCGCGTCCGGGGCGCTCAAGGCCACCACGTTCCTCCCAGGAGGCACCCCATGCCCGAACTCGTCTGCGGCGACGACCCGGAGCCTTCCGAACGCACCCCGGCCGTCCTGGCCCGCCGGGTCCGCGCCGAACTCGCCGCGTCCTGCGCGGCGGCCGGCCTGCCGGTGCCCCGTCCGATCATCGAACCCGGCCGGGCGATCGCCGGCCCGGCGGGCATCGCCGTCCACCACGTCCTCGCCGTCAAACGCACCGGCGACCACACCTTCGTGGCGGTCGACGGCGGCATGAGCGACAACCCGCGGCCCGCCCTGTACGGCGTCCGCTACGCACCCCGGCTGATCGGGCGGCCCGCCACGGCGCCCCTGACCCCGGTGACCGTCGTGGGCCGGCGCTGCGAGGCCGGTGATGTCCCCGCCGAGGCCGAACTCCCCACCGACGTACGCCCCGGCGACCTGCTCGCCGTACCCGCGGCCGACGCCTACCAGCTGTCCATGGCCTCCGCCTACAACCTGGTCGGCCGCCCGCCCGTGGTCGCCGTACCCGCCGGCCGGGCCCGCCTGCTGGTCCGCCGCGAGTCGCTCGCCGACCTGCGCAGCCGCGACGTGGGCGTCTGAGACCACCGCGTCCGACATCTGACGCCGGCTCGTCCGACGGCACAGTGCCGCGCACCGGACTCCCGGGCGGGCCGGTCCTCCCTCCCTCGCCGGCCGGCCCGCCCGGGCCTTGCAGTTGCTCCGTCCGCCTGAGCCCCACTGTAGGGTCCCAGTAAGAATCGCCGCCAGGTCCGAAACTTTCGATCACCTGTGAGGCGTACATGCGGACGTACGACAACCCCGTCCTCCCCGGTTTCCATCCCGACCCGAGCGTGTGCCGCGTGGGGGACGACTACTACCTGGTGTGCTCCAGCTTCGAGTACTTCCCCGGTCTTCCGCTGTTCCACAGCCGGGACCTGGTGCACTGGCGTCAGATCGGCAACGTCCTCGACCGGCCCGGGCAGTTGGTGGTGCCCGACGACGTGCCGGCCTCCGGCGGTGTCTATGCGCCGACCATCCGGCACCACGACGGCCTCTTCCACGTCGTCACCACCTGCGTCGGCGCCGGCGGAACCTTCCTCGTCACCGCCGAACGCCCCGAGGGCCCCTGCTCGGACCCGGTCTGGATCGACCTGCCCGGCAACGACCCCGACCTCGCCTGGGACGAGGACGGGGAGTGCTGGTGCGCGATGGCCGGGGTCACCGTGGCTCGCATCGATCCGCAGACCGGGAAGGTGCTCGAAGGGCCGCTGCCGATGTGGTCCGGCACCGGTCTGCGGGACCCCGAGGCGAGGCGCCGCACCTGTACCGGATAGGCGACTGGTGGTACCTGCTGCTCGCCGTGGGCGGCACCGCGCTCGGCCACGGCGTCTCGGCCGCCCGCGCCCGCTCCCCGCGCGGCCCCTGGGAACGGGCGCCCGGCAATCCGCTGCTGTCCCACCGCGGCACCGGCCTGCCCGTCCAGTGCACCGGCCACGCCGACCTGGTCCAAGCGGCCGACGGCAGTTGGTGGATGGTGCTGCTTGGCACCCGGCCGCGCGGCTGCTTCCCGGAGTTCCACGTCCTGGGCCGGGAGACCTTCCTGGTGCCGGTGGAGTGGGTGGACGGCTGGCCCCGGATGGGGCCGGTGCGGGAACGGCATCCGGCACCGGCCGCCTGGGCGCCCCTTCAACCGCCGCCCGTCCGGGACGACTTGACCGAACGGACCCTCGCACCGCACTGGATCTCCCCGCGCCGCCGGCCCGACGGCTGCTGGTCCCTGACCGAGCGGCCCGGCCGGCTGACTCTGACGGCCACCGGAGACAGCCTCGACCGGCCTGGACACACCTTCGTCGGCCGCCGCCAGCGGCACCCCGACTGCCGGGCCGCCGTCCTGCTCGACCCCGGACCGGCGTCGCGCTCGGGGCTGTCCGTCCGGCTGGACGAGGCCCATCACTACGACCTCGAAGTGGGCGGAGGCGAAGTCGCCGTGGTCGTACGGATCGGGCCGGTGCGGCAGCGGATCGCCGCCCGACCGGTGCCCGCGGGCCCGGTCACCCTGGCCCTGGACATCCGCGCGACCCGGGCGCCCACACTGATGAGCGGACCCGACAGCATCGCTTTCTCGATCGAAACTTCCGAGGGGATCGTTCGACTGGCCGAACTCGACGGCCGCTATATCTCCACCGAGGTGGCCCGTGGCTTCACCGGAGGTGTCCTCGGCATGTACGTCACCGAGGGGAGCGCGGCCTTCGGCTGATTCGACTACGAGTCCGCGACCTGCTGCACGACATCTTGACGCTCTCAACGCGCCTTCCTAGAGTCGCGGTTCGGAACGTTCGGGAATCTGAGCGAATGTTTCGGCCCACCCGGGATGCGGTGAACGATCCGGCGGCATGCGGTGGGCCCCGCTTCCTCTTGTCGGGAACCTCTCCGAAGCAACTCCGAAAGTTTCGAAGGAGCGCATGATGGGCGACCCTGCACTGTCCCGCCGCGGCTTCCTGGCGGCCTCCGTCGCCGCCGGTCTCGGTGTGACCGCACTCAGCGGCTGCGGCGGCGACTCGGACGGAGGGTCGTCCTCGGGGACGACCACGATCGAGTGGTGGAACATCTCGACCACCGAGCCCACCAAGACCGTCTGGGCCGGCCTCGCCAAG
The DNA here is from genome assembly GCF_042892235.1 of Streptomyces sp. NPDC001816. Taxonomy (NCBI): domain Bacteria; kingdom Bacillati; phylum Actinomycetota; class Actinomycetes; order Kitasatosporales; family Streptomycetaceae; genus Streptomyces; species Streptomyces sp. NPDC001816. Next base: position 250,469 of record NZ_JBIATY010000014.1, on the reverse strand, counting down.
AAGTTCGAGGCCCAGAACCCCAAGGTCAAGGTGAAGATCGTCCAGCTGGAGAACGACGCCTACAAGTCGAAGATGACGGCACTGACCGCCTCCGGGAAGCTGCCGGACATCTTCCACACCTGGGGCGGCGGCGTGCTGAAGCAGCAGGTCGACGCCGGCCTGGTCGAGGACCTCAGCGACCGCACCAAGCCATGGGCCGACGGACTCCTGCCGGTGGCCCGGCAGCCGTACCTCCTCGACGACAAGCTGTACGGCATCCCGTTCGACATCGGCATGATCGGCTTCTGGTACAACAAGGCGCTCTTCAAGCAGGCCGGCATCAGCGCGCCCCCGACCACCTGGAGCGGCTTCCTCGACGCCGTACGCAAGCTGAAGGCCAAGGGCATCACCCCCCTCGCCCTCGCCGGCAAGGAGAAGTGGCCCGGCATGTACTACTGGGCCTACCTGGCGATGCGCACCGCCGGCGTCGACGCCCTGCAGAAGGCCGACGACGCCAAGGATTTCACCGGGTCCGGGTTCGTCGAGGCCGGGCAGCACCTCAAGGACCTGGTCCAGCTCCAGCCGTTCCAGAAGGGGTTCCTCGGGGCGGCCTACTCCACGCCCACCGGGCAGGCCGCCGCCGTCGGCAACGGCAAGGCGGCCATGGAACTCATGGGCCAGTGGGCCCCGGTCGTTGAGGCCGACGCGGGCAAGGGCCTCGGCCCGAACCTCGGCTTCTTCCCGTTCCCCGAGGTCGAGGGCGGGAAGGGCGCCATCACCGAGGTGTTCGGCGGTGGCGGCGGGCACGCTCTGCGCAAGGGTGCCCCGCAGGCGGCCGTCGACTTCCTGAAGTTCTTCGCCTCGGCCACCACGGACACCGAACTGGTCAAGAAGACCGGCACCCTTCCGGTGGTCCCGGGCGCCGAGAGCGCCATCTCCGACCCCAACATCAAGGCCGTACAGGCGCAGTTGAAGGGCGCCACCGGCTTCCAGCTCTACGTCGACCAGGCGTACGCCCCCGCCGTCGGCCAGGAGGTCAACGACAGCGTCGCCGCGCTCATCGCCGGCTCCAAGTCCCCCGAGCAGGTCACGCAGTCGATCACCAAGACCGCGAAGGAAGAGCAGTAGCCCGCGATGACCTCCACCTTCCTCCCGGACAAGCGGTCGGGTCCCGACGTCGCCCCGCCCCCGGCCGTCGCCTCGGCCCGGGGGCGGGCACGGCGGCGCACCCTGAACTGGCTCACCGCGGTCGGCTTCCAGGTCCCCGCGCTGGTGCTGTTCATCGTGCTGGTGCTGCTGCCCATGCTGTTCGCGCTGTACGCCGCCTTCTTCCGCTGGGGCGGCTTCGGCATGCCCTCCGACTACACGGGCACGGACAACTTCACCCGGCTCTTCCAGGACCCGGTCTTCCTGGGCGACCTGTGGCGCTGCCTGGTCCTGGTCGTCCTGTCCCTCGTCCTGCAGCTGCCGTTCGCGCTCGCCATGGCCGTGGCTCTCAACCAGCGGCTGCGCGGGCGGGCCGTGTACCGGATGCTGTTCTTCGCGCCGTACGTCCTGTCCGAGGCCATCACCGGCGTGCTGTTCAGCATGGTCTTCGCCCCGGACGACGGCCTCGCCGACCATGTCCTCGGCAGCATCGGCCTGGACGGACTGGGCGGTGAGTGGTTCGCCGATCCCTCGTACGTCATGGCTACCCTGTTCCTGGTCATGACCTGGAAGTACTTCGGCTTCCACATGATGCTCTACCTGGCCGGACTCCAGGCCGTTCCGGCCGAGTTGACCGAGGCGGCACTGATCGACGGCGCGGGCCCCTGGCAGCGCTTTCGCAACGTCACCCTGCCGCTGCTCGCGCCCACCCTGCGCATCAGCGTCTTCCTGTCCGTCATCGGGTCCATCCAGCTGTTCGACCTGGTGTGGGTGGTCACCCAGGGCGGCCCCGACCACCACTCCGAGACGATGGCCGTGACCATGTTCCAGTTCGGCTTCAAGCGCTACCAGGTCGGCTACGCCAGCGCGATCAGCGTGGTCATGTTCGGCATCTGCCTCGTCTTCGCCCTCGCCTACCAGCGGTTCGTGCTCCGCCGCGACCTCGAAGGGGCCACCACGACGATGAGGGGAGACGGCTCGTGACCCGGAAGAGCGCACGCACCCTGCCGCTGCACCTGATGCTCGTGGCCGTCGGCGCGGTGATGGTCGTACCCCTGGTGTACGCCGTCCTCTCCGGCTTCAAGTCCACCGACGAGCTGTCCGGCAACCCGTTCGGACTGCCCGAGCACTGGCTGACCGGGAACTACAGCGGCATCCTCGGCTCGGGCGACTTCTGGCGGCTGGTCGGCAACAGCACGCTGATCGCGGTGGGCACGACCGTGCTCGTGGTGGCCGTGTCCGCGCTCGCGGCCTTCTCCTTCGCCCGGTTCGCCTTTCGCGGGCGGGAGGTGCTGTTCACCGTGTTCACGATGGGGCTGATGTTCCCCTTCGCGGTGGCCGCCCTGCCGCTGTTCCTGCTGCTGCGCCATCTGGACCTGCTGGACAACCCGCTGGGCGTGATCCTTCCGCAGGCCGCCTTCGGACTGCCGATGACGATCATCATCCTGCGCGGCTTCTTCCGGGACATCCCCGGCGAGTTGGAGGAGGCGGCCACCCTCGACGGCTGCAGCTCCTTCGGGTTCTTCTGGCGGGTGCTGCTGCCCATGGCGCGGCCCGCGCTCGGCACCGTCTCCGTCCTCGCCGTCGTCAGCAGCTGGAACAACTTCTTCCTGCCGCTGCTGGTGTTCACCGACTCCAAGTGGTGGACCCTGCCCATCGGCGTCCAGCAGTTCCAGGGCCAGTACTCCTCGGACTACGCCCGCGTCTTCGCCTACCTCGTGCTCGCGATGGTCCCCGCCCTCGCCTTCTACTCGGTCGCCGAGCGCCAGCTCGTCGGCGGCCTCACCGCAGGGGCCACCAAGGGCTGATCACGCCGGCCGAGCACACCCTTCGAGAGACAGGTCGCACCATGCCCAAGAACAGTACGGCTATCCCACCACCCTGGAGGACAACCTCCGCCGCTTCTCCCGCCTCGACCTAGACAGGGAGGCGCTGCGGCAGTGCTCGGCTACGGACCGTAGCCACCCCCGGACACACGTCGGGGCCGGTGCGCACCGTGAGCGTGCGGCCGGCCCCTTGGGGGCACCGGGCGGTGCGGCGGACCGCCCGGGGTGCTGCTCAGGCGGCGGTCATCACCTGTTCCGCACCGAGCGGGCGGTGCGGGGCGATGACACGGCCGTCGGGCAGCAGCTCACCGGTGTCCTCGAAGAGCAGGACGCCGTTGCACAGCAGGCTCCACCCCTGCTCCGGGTGGTGCGCCACGAGGCGGGCGGACTCCCGGTCGGCGGACTCGGCTGGCGGACACGGTGGCTGGTGCTGGCACATGGGTGGGATCTCTCGCTCGGTCTTGGTCATCTTCGTCCCCCGTGGTGATAGTCGGTCGGAACCCAGTGTTGCCCTCTGGGCGTCATTCCGCAGGGATTTCGCAGCACCGCTTCTCACAGGTTCATGACGCGTCACCCACGTGGACGGTTCATTCCAACTGCACTGTCCCTTTGGGTGGTTCGGGGTGGCCGGTTAGGACTAGTCCGGACGCAAGAGAGCCTTTTCCGGCTCGTTGGAGCAGGTATTTGCTCGTACGAGCGCATTCTATTCCCGTGGGGCGCCGCAGCCCCGGAAAAGTATTCACATCCCGGCAAAAACAGTCGTACCCCGCTTCCCTTCCGGGCGGCGGGGTACGCGGGCGTCGTTCAGGCGGGTGAGCCGAGCAGCGGGACGGGAGTCGCCCGATGGGTCAGCACCGGCAGCAGCTCGGCGACCCGGCAGGGCCGGTGCGCCGAGATGCCGGGCGGCGCCGGGGCCAGCGGTATCAGCAGGTCGGTGGCGGCCGGATGACCCTCGGCGGCCTCGGCGGCGACCTCGCCGTGCAGCCACAGGGTGAGCATGTACAGGCCGGGCACGGACAGCAGACGCGGCTGGTACGGCTGCGGCAGCGCCTCGGCCTGCTGCAGGGCTCGCTCGGTGGAGACGATGTAGGGGCCCTCGAAGAAGTGCGAGAAGGCCCAGCCGTCCGGGGTGAGCATGGTGTCGGCCGCGGCCACCGAGCGGTCGCCGCAACGTATCAGGAAGCGCCACCCAGCCAGCCGGGTCGCGGACAGCCCCTGCGCGGTGATCCGGTCCAACACGTGCACGGGAAGAGGCAGTTCGGGCGTCGCGGGACCCTGCGCGGCACGCAGGGAGGGAGTTCGGGCCTCACGGACCGCGGTGGGGGAACCGAGGGCCGTGAGGACGGAGCGCAGGGCGGGCGCGGGTGCAAGGGGGACATGCAGCGGCATGGTGGGTCGCCTCTCGTTCGACAGGCGCGGCGGCGCGAGGGAGGGTGGGGCGGACGGCGCTGTCTGCTCACAGGTGGCCTGAGAGGTGGGGGCCCGGATCGGTGAACGAGGGTGCGGCTGAGGCCTGCCGCCCGTCACTTCGGCGGCAGGAATCACGACGGGAACCGGGACCGCGGGCACCAACCTTAGGCCTTGTTCGCAAGGTTATACGACACGTGTTCAGACGATGTTTCGTCTACCGGATTCCAGTTGGCCCGGCAAGGGGTCATTCAGCCGATGGTTCGCGTAAATCATCCCGATTTCCGGTGCGGGATGGCGCTGCTGACCTCGGAATACACCGCGATCGCGGTCGGCCGAATGTCGTCGGCGTTTTTCACGAGGCGGGCTGGGAACCCGAAGATGCGTACTGCGGCATGCCCCGTGAATGTGCCGCGGGGAACATTCGACAGAGTAGCGGGCCTCGGGTCCGCACGGGACGTTATCGATCGCTTCGGCTGGGCATCATCCCACCTGACCCGGGACCCCGGCGGCCGGATCTGCGGCCCGCCCATCCGAGGAGGGACACTTCGATGGGGGAGAAGGTCGTGGCGGGGCAGTTCGACCTGTCCGATCGCCAGCGCTACCGCGAAAAGCTCCAAAAGTGTCTGGCGGGACTGGAGCGGCTGCTGGTCGAGAAGCGGTTCGACCGCCCGAAGAACCTCATGGGTGTGGAGATCGAGTTGAATCTCGCCGGCCCCGACGGCATGCCGAAAATGCTGAACGGGCAGGTGCTGGAGCGCATCGCGAGCCGCGATTTCCAAACAGAACTCGCCAGGTTCAACCTGGAGGTGAACATCGCCCCGCACCGGTTGGGCGGCCGCGTATTCGACCGGCTCGCCGAGGAACTGCGCACCTCCCTGGCGTATGCCGACCGGAAGGCCGGTGAGGTGGACGCCGGAATCGTGATGATCGGCATTCTGCCCACGCTCGAGCCCGACGACGTGGTCTCCGCCAACCTCTCCGAGGCGGATCGTTACACCCTGCTCAACGACCAGATCGTGGCCGCCCGCGGCGAGGACTTCGTCCTCGACATCGAGGGGGTGGAGCACCTGACCCGCACCTCCAAGTCCATCGCCCCCGAGGCCGCGTGCACCTCCGTGCAGCTGCACCTCCAGGTCACCCCGGCCCGCTTCGCCGACGTGTGGAACGCGGCGCAGGTGGCGTCGGCCGCGCAGATCGCCGTCGGCGCCAACTCGCCCTTCCTGTTCGGACACGAGCTGTGGCGCGAGTCCCGGGTGCCGCTGTTCCTGCAGGCCACCGACACCCGCCCGCCGGAACTCCAGGCCCAGGGGGTGCGGCCGCGCATCTGGTTCGGCGAACGCTGGATCTCCTCCGTGTACGACCTGTTCGAGGAGAACCTGCGCTTCTTTCCGCCCCTGCTGCCGATCTGCGACGCCGAGGAGCCGCTGGAGGTCCTGGACGCCGGCGGCGTACCCCGGCTCGCCGAACTCGTCCTGCACAACGGCACGATCTACCGCTGGAACCGGCCCGTCTACGACATCGCGAACGGCGTGCCGCACCTGCGCGTGGAGAACCGGGTGCTGCCGGCCGGGCCGACCGTCACCGACGTGATCGCCAACGCGGCCTTCTACTACGGCCTGGTGCGCGCCCTCGCCGAGGAGTCCCGGCCGATGTGGACCCGGATTCCCTTCGCGGTGGCCGAGGCCAACTTCGACGCGGCGTGCCGGTACGGCATCGACGCGCGCTTCGTGTGGCCGCGGCGGGGACGCTACGGCGGCACCGGCGAGGTGGACGCGGTCACCCTGGTCCGCGACGAGCTGCTGCCGCTGGCCGCGGCGGGACTGGACGCGTGGGGCCTGGAAGCAGCCGACCGGGACCTCTACCTGGGCGTCATCGAGGAGCGGTGCCGGCGCCGGGTCAACGGGGCGTCCTGGCAGGCGGCCACCTTCCACCGGGCCCTGGAACAGGGACTCGGCCGTGAGGCGGCCCTCGCCGCGACGACCCGGCGCTATGCCGACCTGATGCACGCGGGGGAGCCGGTGCACACCTGGCCCGTCGGGTTGCCCGAGCCGGTGCCGCTCGGCTGAGCGCCCTCGGTCCACCGGGGAAGCCCTGCCCGGGCACGCACTCCATAGGTCGATCCGGCATGCTGTGACCTCGCATGACCGGACCGAAGGCAGGAGTGCACGTGGAGGCTGACCCGGTGGCCGAGGCGTACCCGCGGGAGCGGTTCTCGCGGCGGATCCTCCGCGACGAGACGCTGCTCGTCCTGGGGCTCTCGCTGGGCGCGAGCGGGGTGTCCGCGCTGATCAGCTTCGTCGGGTCGGTCACCAAACCGGGCGGGCTCAGGGAGCAGGCGGCCACCCTCAACGCCTCGGCCGCGCCCGGCCGTCCCTGGCTCGACCTCGCCTGGCAGCTCTTCGGCATCGCCAGCGCGCTGGTCCCCGTGGCCCTGGTCGCCCACCTGCTGCTGCGCGAGGGCGAGAGCATGCGCACGCTGGGCTTCGACCGCACCCGCCCCTGGCCCGACCTCGGCCGGGGCGCGGGCGTCGCGGCCGTGATCGGAAGTACCGGCATCGCCTTCTACCTGGCCGCCCGCGGCCTCGGCTTCAACCTCACCGTGGTACCCGAGGCGCTGCCCGACGTGTGGTGGAAGTACCCGGTGCTGATCCTGTCCGCACTGCAGAACGCGATCCTCGAAGAGGTCATCGTCGTCGGCTATCTGCTGCGCAGACTGGGGCAGTTGGGCTGGACCCCGGGGACCGCACTGGTGGCCAGCGCGGTCCTGCGCGGCTCGTACCACCTCTACCAGGGCATCGGCGGCTTCATCGGCAACATGGTCATGGGCGTGGTCTTCGTCTGGCTCTACCGCCGCTGGGGCCGGGTCGGCCCGCTGGTCGTCGCACACTCCCTGCTCGACATCGGCGCCTTCGTCGGCTACGCCCTGCTCGCCGGCAAGGTGGGCTGGCTGCCCACGGCCTAGGACGCGAGCAGTTCGCCCTCGATGACCGTGACCGCGGCGCCGGTGAGCAGGGTGCGGTCGCCGCGCAGGCCGGTGCGGACCAGGCCGGTGCGACGGGAGGCCTGCAGACCGGTGAGGTCGCTTCGGCCCAGGCGGGCGGACCAGTGCGGGGCGAGGGCGGTGTGCGCGCTGCCGGTGACCGGGTCCTCGTCGATGCCGAGGTTCGGGAAGAAGCAGCGGGACACGTAGTCGTAGCCGAGGGACGGGTCGTCGGCGAGCGCGGTGGCGATGATGCCGCGCGAGGAGTGGGCCGCGAGGGCCCTGAAGTCGGGGGCGAGCCCGCGGACCGTACGCTCGTCGGCCAGTTCCACCAGCAGGTCGCCGACGTCGGGGCCGGTGTCGTGGGCACCGACCGGCTCGGCGCCCAGCGCCTTGCCGAGCCCGGCCGGGATCTCGGCCGGGGTGAGCGGGGCGGCCGGGAAGTCCAGGGTGATCGAGCCGTCCGCACCGGGCGTGGCGATGAGCACCCCGCTGCGGGTGGCGAACCGCACCGGTCCCTCGTGGGCACCGGTGGTGTACAGGACATGGGCGGTGGCGAGGGTGGCGTGCCCGCACATCGCGACCTCGGTGACGGGCGTGAACCAGCGCAGCGCCCAGTCCGCTGTGCCGCCCTCGGGCAGCCGGTGCGCGAACGCCGTCTCGGCGTGGTTGACCTCCACAGCGATCTTCTGGAGCCAGTCGTCGCCCGGGAAGGCGTCGTCCAGGATCAGGACTCCGGCCGGGTTGCCGGCGAAGGGGCGGTCGGTGAAGGCGTCGACGATTCGGATGCGCATGGCCCCGACGCTAGGGGCGCGGGAACCGTGGGACCAAGGCCAATTCACGAGTCCTGGACCGATTTCGCGTCGGCGGCACGGCCGGCCGTGACCCACGGGGCGAGCTGGGCGACGCCGAACGCCACCTCCACGACCAGGAACGGCCACAGCACCCGCGGACCGCCGTGCGCCAGTGCGTACGCCTGCCACAGGGCGAAGAGCGTACGCGCGACCCCGTCCAGGAGCCCGTGCAGCGGCAGCGGTCGTACGACCCGCAGGACGGACCAGACGACCACGACCGAGCCCATCAGGTTGGCGTACAGGATCTGCATCGGGTCGAGCGCCGGGAAGGCACCCAGCCCGGCCGCGTCACCCGCCTGAGCCAGCAGGCCGTGCACCAGCGTGTACGTCCACGGCGTCGCGAAGCCGGCGGTGACGAGCAGGTCGTACCAGCCGCTGGCCCGTACGAGGCGGAGATAGGCGGGGCGGTGGGGGACGGGGCGGAGTGGGACGGGGAAAAGGCTCACGAAGAACTCCTCGGGCGGGTCCGTCTCTGACGTTGCTCACGCTAAACAGCGGAGTACGCTCCAAGGTCAAGTCCGGGGAGCGGCGGGGGAGCCATGCGCATCGGAGAACTGGCCGCACAGGCGGGCCTGTCCAAGGACACCGTCCGCTTCTACGAGCGGATCGGGCTGATCGAGGGCCGCCGCCTGTCCAACGGCTACCGAGACTTCCCGCCCGAGACGGTTACCTGGCTGCACTACGTCCGCACCGCACAGACCCTCGGCTTCACGCTCGCGGAGATCGCCCGGCACGGCGCGGACCTGCGCGACGCCCCGGACAGCGCCGAGGCGCTGTCCGCACTCCTCGCCGACAAGATCCGCATCATCGACACCCGCATGTCCGAACTCGCGGCCCTGCGAGCCGATCTCACGTCCCGCGTCGGAACGGGCTGCCCGCTGCGGGCGGCCGGGGCGGACGCCTGAGACCCACCGGGACGATCCCGGAGCCATCCCCGCGAAGGGGCTTGCCACGCCCTCGGTACCGATATATCGTTGAGGCATCGCGTAAGAAACGCGATCGATACGTGACTGATCAGCGATGGAATGGAGTGATCGTGATGCGTACCCACGGTTTTGAGCGTGGACATCGTCAGGACGGCCGGGGCGGGTTCGGCGGATTCGAAGGACGCCGGGGTGCCTTCGGGCCCTTCGGTCCGGGTGGTCCCGGATTCGGGCCCGGCTTCGGACCGGGACCCTGGGGGCCGCGAGGACGGGGCGGTCCGAGGGGAAGGGCGCGGCGCGGCGACGTGCGCGCCTCGATCCTGGCCCTGCTCAAGGAACGGCCCATGCACGGCTACGAGATGATCCAGGAGATCGCCGAGCGCAGCGGCGGCGCGTGGAAGCCCAGCCCCGGCTCGGTCTACCCCACCCTCCAGCTGCTGGAGGACGAGGGTCTGATCGCCAGCGAGAGCGAGGGCGGCAAGAAGCTGTTCGCCCTGACCGAGAGCGGCCGCAGCGCCGCCGAGGAAGGCCCGGAGGCCCCCTGGGAGGAGGCCTCGCGCGGGGTCGACTTCGAGGCCCTCGGTGAGATCCGGCAGGCCGGCTTCGGTCTGATGCAGGCCTTCGGGCAGGTCTGGAACACCGGCACCAAGGAACAGCGCGAGAAGGCGCTGGCCGTCATCAACGACGCCCGCAAGAAGCTGTACCTCATCCTCGCCGACGAGGACTGAGGCCTACGGCCACGGAAGGCGCCCCGCGGAGACTCCGCGGGGCGCCTTCCCGTGCCCGTCTCTGTGTCCGTCTCCGCGTCTGTGCCCGGGCTCAGGCCACCAGTCCGCCCAGCTTGCGCAGCGACTCGTTCAGGGCGGCCGTCGCCGAGTCCTTGAGCTTGCCCGCCATCAGCGACACCGCGGCGCCGGTGAACTCGCCGTCGATGCGGACCGTCGTGGCGTCGCCGTCGGGGGTGAGCGTGTAGCGGGTGGCCACGGTGACGGCCATCGGGCCCTTGCCGCGGATGGCGAACACCCGGGCCGGCTCCAGCTCCTCGATGGTCCAGTCGACCTCCGCCGGGAAGCCCATCAGCTTCATGTTCTCCTGGAACGTCCCGCCCACCGCCAGGGTCTCGGGCCCGCCCTTGGGGAAGCTGGTGTGGGTCGCGTTCCACTCGCCGTACGCCGACCAGTCGGTGAGCTGGGTCCACACCTTCTCGGCCGGTGCCTGGATGCGTGCCTCGGCGCTGACTTCGGCCATGCGACCACCCCTTCGTTTCGGGCTTCGGTGTCGCGGAACGTAGCCTCAGGGCCTCGAACATTCAATACTGATGAACCGTCAGAAATTGTGTTCTCCGGGCCGGTCCTGCGGCCGAGAGCGGCCTGATCTCCTCCGTAAGGATGAGATTCCGACCGGTGATGTCCACTCTGTGCGGGACGCGAAAATGGTTCCCCTCGAGGATGACTCGGCCCGCTGGGGCTGATGGGGTAGAGGGTGTGCACCACCGTATAGCCCGTCAGCCCGCCCATGACCAGGGCGGCCTGCCCATGGACGACGACGCCGGGCTCAGCGCCGAGCTGGCGGCCGTGGTCGCCGGCGCCCGCCGCAGGGCCCTGCGGGACGGCGACCGGCAGATCGACACTGCCCATCTGCTCCACTCCCTTCTGGAGTCCGACCCCGAGGCCCGCGCCGCCGTCGGGGACGCCCCGCAGCTTGCCCGGCTGTTCGGCTACCTCGTGCAGCGCAGCATCGGCTACGGGCTGCGCTGGCAGAGCGGCGTGGAGGACTCCGGCGCGATCGCTGTCGTACCGGACCCCGCCCTGTACGGCGGTGAACCGAAGGAGACCGGGGGCTGGTCGCCCGTCGCGGCCGCCGCCATGGAGGCCGCCCGCCGGTGCGCCCGGCAGCGCGGCGAGACCCGCGCGGGCGGCACCGATCTGCTGGCCGCGCTGGTGGTGGACCCGGAGTCCCGCGCCGTCGCGGTCCTGGAGCGCGCCGGCATCCCCGCAAGCGACCTCCGCGCCCGGATCGAGGCCCGCGCGGGGGAGTAGGCCGGCGGGGGGTGAGTCGGCCTGCTGAACGGTCGCACCGGCGCTCCTCCCGGCCTCCGGAGGTCCATCCCCTGAGACAGGTGTCAACGGGGATGACGCTCATGTCAGCGCCTGTCATCATGTGCCGGTGCATACGTCTGAGAGCAGTCAGGGCAGCGGCGGCAAGGGTGTCGGGCTCGGTCTCGCGCTCGCATCCGCGCTCACCTTCGGCGGGGCCGGGCCGGCCGCCAAACCGCTGATCGAGGCGGGACTCGACCCGCTCCACGTGGTGTGGCTGCGGGTCGCGGGCGCGGCCCTGGTGATGCTGCCGTTCGCCGTGCGGCACCGCGCCCTGGTGCGCCACCGCCCCGCGCTGCTCGCCGGGTTCGGACTGCTCGCCGTGGCCGGTGCCCAGGCCTGCTACTTCGCCGCGCTCTCCCGCATCCCCGTCGGCGTGGCGCTGCTCATCGAGTACCTGGCCCCCGCGCTCGTGCTCGGCTGGGTGAGGTTCGTGCAGCGGCGGCCGGTGTCGCGCGCCGCCGCGCTCGGCGTGGTCCTCGCGGCGGGCGGTCTCGCCTGCGTGGTGGAGGTGTGGTCGGGGCTGAGCCTCGACGCGCTCGGCCTGCTGCTCGCGCTCGGCGCCGCCTGCTGCCAGGTCGGCTACTTCGTCCTGTCCGACCAGGGCACCGAGGCGGGCGACCAGGCGCCGAACCCGCTCGGCGTCATCGCGTACGGCCTGCTCGTGGGCGCCGCCGTACTGACCGTCCTGGCCCGCCCCTGGAGCATGGACTGGTCGGTGCTGGCCGGCTCGGCGGACATGAACGGCACCGCCGTCCCGGCCTGCGCCCTGCTCGGCTGGATCGTCCTGGTCGCCACGGTTATCGCGTACATCACCGGCGTGCTGTCCGTACGACGGCTGTCCCCGCAGGTCGCGGGCGTCGTCGCCTGCCTGGAGGCGGTCGTCGCGACGGTCCTGGCCTGGGTGCTGCTCGGCGAGCACCTGTCGGCGCCGCAGATCGTGGGCGGTGCCGTCGTCCTCCTCGGCGCGTTCATCGCCCAGTCCTCGACGCCGGCCAAGGGCTCCGGTGAGCCGGTGGCCCAGGGCGGCGCGGAACGGGAGCTGTCCACCCCGGGTACGGCTGCCTAGGGCGCTCCGCTGATCACGCCGATGAACGCACGCGTCCTGACCGGCACCTTGCTGATGCTCGGTGCGGTCGCCGGCTCGGCGTTCGCCGAGGCCCGCGACCGCCGTGCGCCGGACCCGGTGTCACCCACGCGTCAGAGCGCGGCCACATACGCCGGGACGCCGATGCCGGGCGCCAGGTCGGCGTTGTCGAGGGGCGTGCCGTAGCCCGTGTGGAGCGGGACCACCCCGGCCCAGTGCGGCAGGTCGAGGTCCTCGGGCTCGTCGTTCGCGCCGCCGGTGCGGATCTTGGCGGAGACCTCGTCGAGGTCGAGGCGGATGACCGCGGTGGCGGCCAGCTCCTTCTTGTTCGCGGGCCGGGAGTCGGCGGCCCGGCCCGGCACGACCTGGTCCACCAGCGCGTCCAGGGCCAGCCGCCGCTCCTCGGGGTCGGTGACCTCGTGCGCGATGCCGTGCACCACCACGGAGCGGTAGTTGATCGAGTGGTGGAAGGCGGAGCGGGCGAGCACCAGCCCGTCGACATGGGTGACCGTCAGGCACACCGCGAGGCCCGGGTCCGCCTCACCGGTCATGCGCAGCGGGCGCGAACCCGTGGACCCGTGCACGTAGAGCCGCTCGCCGACCCGGCCGTACAGCGTCGGCAGCACCACTGGGGCACCGTCGCGGACGAAGCCGAGATGGCAGACGTAGCCCTCGTCGAGTATCGCGTGCACCACGTCCTTGTCGTACGACGCCTTCTGTGCGGATCGCGTCGGCACGGTGCGGTCGGTCGGGGTGTACGCGACGGGCTGCGGCGGAGTCTCCTGGGTCCCCTGCACGGCGTTCTCCATTGTACTAGTGCATAATTGCTTTTGTGCTAGGAGATTATCCGATTCAGGGGCACGGCGCAGCTGAGATTGCGGCCAGTGTCGAGCGCGCGATCGGCACCGGTGAGCTGGAACCGGGCCAACCGCTGCCTCCCATGCGGGAGTTGGCGACCCGGCTCGGGGTGAACCCGAACACGGTCGCGGCCGCCTACCGCACCCTGAGGGAGCGTGGGGTGATCGAGACCGCCGGCCGCCGGGGCAGCAGGGTCCGGCCGAAGCCGGCGACGACGGGCCGCGAGCAGATCCGGGTGGCCGTACCGGAGGGCGTGCGGGACATGGCCGACGGCAACCCGGACCCCGCGCTGCTGCCCCACCTGGCGGAGGCGTTCGCGGCGGCCGCCGCACAGGGCGACCGGGAACCCGTGCTGTACGGGCACGACCCGGTGGATCCGGAGCTGGCGCGTCTCGCCCGCGCCGCCCTGGACGCCGACGCAGTGCCCGACGGCCCCATCGGTGTGGCCTCCGGATCCCTGGACGCCGTCGAGCGGGTCCTCGCCGCGCATCTCAAGCCGGGCGACCAGGTGGCGGTGGAGGACCCCGGCTGGGGCGGGGTGCTGGATCTGGTCCCGGCGCTCGGGTTGCGCACGGTGTCCGTCGGCGTCGACGACGAAGGGCCACGCCCCGAGGACGTCAGGCGCGCGCTGGAGTCCGGGGCGCGCGCCCTGATCGTCACGGACCGGGCGCAGAACCCGACCGGTGCCGCACTGACCGCCACGCGCGCGCGTGCGCTTCGGTCGGTGCTCCGGGAGTACCCCGAGACCCTGTTGATCGAGGACGACCACGGTCACGGCATCGTCGATGTGCCCCTGTGCCCGCTCGCCGGGGTCACCCGCCACTGGGTCTTCGTCCGCTCCGTCGCCAAGGCCTGGGGCCCGGATCTGCGCCTGGCCGTCTTCACCGGGGACGCGGTCACCGTCGACCGGGTACGCGGGCGGCAGCGGCTGGGCGCCGGGTGGGTGAGCCTGCTCGTCCAGCGGGCCGTCATGCGGCTGTGGAGCGACAGCGCGGTGGACACGCGCGAGGTGGCGGCCTCGTACGGCGGCCGCCGGGACGCCCTGATCGAGGCCCTGACCGAACGCGGCGTGCCGGCGCACGGCCGCAGCGGCATGAACGTCTGGGTCCCGGTCCCCGACGAGACGGGCGTGGTGGCCCGCCTGCTGCACGCGGGCTGGGCCGTTTCCCCGGGCGCCCGCTTCCGCCTGAACTCCCCACCGGGGATCCGCATCACGATCTCGGCGCTGAAGACGGAGGAGACCGGTGAGCTGGCGGATGCGGTAGCCGCGGCGGTGGGCCCGACAGCAGCCAGGACGTATGTGTAGCGAAGGCCGAACACCCGCACCGGCACCCGCGTAAGCCCCTCGCCCCTCAGGCCTTCCGCTTCACCTGAGTGAGCGCAGCCCCCGCAAGAACGATCACTGCTCCCACCGGCGTGGTCCAGCGAAGCGACTCCCCGAGAATCGCCACCCCTGCGGCCGTCGCGATGACCGGGATGAAGTACGTGACCATCTGGGCCGTGGTGGGCCCGACTTCAGCGACCAACCCGTACTGAATGAGAACCGCCAGCCCCGTCCCCAAGGCGCCCAGCGCGGCGATCGCCAGCAGCGGAACGAACGAGAAGTGGGCCGGAAGGCTGGTGAAAAGAGGTGTCACCAGGGCCAGTTGAACGGCCGCCAACAGCAACTGCGCCCCCGTCATCGCCAGATGCGAGTTCCCCGTCCCCGCCAGCGTCCGCCGCACATAGATCCACCCGATCGGATAGCTCAGCGAAGCCAGCAGGGCCATGGCGGTACCCGTGGCATCAAGCCCATGGAACCCCTGCCACGCACCGAGCACCGTCAGCACCCCCAGGAAGCCCAGGCCGAGGCCGGCGAAGCGAACCCGCGTGGGCCGGTCCTCCGAGAGCGCGACCAGGGACAGTGCCATGCCCCACAGCGGCGAGGTGGCGTTGCAGATGCCCGCCAGCGTGGAGGGGATCGTCAGCTCCGAGTAGGCGAAGAGGGAGAACGGCAGCGCGTTCAGGAAGAAGGCGGCGACCGCCATGTGCCCCCACACCCGCGCCCCCCGCGGCAGCCGCTCCCGCTTCACGGCCATCGTCGCCGCCAGCACCGCCGTACCGAAGACCAGCCGGCCCAGGGTGACCTGGAAGGGCGCGTAGCCCTCCGTGGCCACCTTGATCAACAGGAAGCTGAAGCCCCAGATCAGGGAGAGGGCGCCGAAGCGCAGCCGCCAGTCGAGGCGGGGACGGGGGCGGGCGGGAGCGGGGGAGTGGGTTCGGGGTGCGGTGACCGTGCTCATGGCATCAACGATGCTGGAGGCAACCTCGTAGCACAATCGAGATTTTCCACTCAGTATCTCTTAGGATTGCTTACATGTTGAACCTGGAGCGCCTGCGCACCCTGGACGCCCTCGCCCGGCACGGCTCGGTCAGTGCCGCCGCCGAGGCGCTGCACGTCACCACGTCCGCGGTCTCGCAGCAGCTGGGCAAGCTGGAGCGGGAGGTCGGCCAGCAGCTGCTGGCCAAGAACGGGCGGGGCGTGCGGCTCACGGATGCCGGGCGGCTGCTGTCCGAGCACGCGGCCCGCATCCTCTCGCAGGTCGAGCTGGCCCAGTCCGACCTGGAGGCGCACCGCGGCCAGGTCGTCGGCGAACTGCGGCTCTCGGCGTTCCCGACCGCCGCCCGCGGCCTGTTCCCGACCGCGCTCGGCGCCCTGCGCGCCCAGCACCCGGGGCTGCGGGTGCGCTCCAGCGAACTGGAGCCGGAGCAGGGCATCGCCGGTGTCGTGCGCGGTGACCTCGATCTCGCGGTCGTCCTCGACTGGTACAACAAGCCGATGCCCGTGCCGGACGGCCTCGTCAAGGCTCCGCTGCTGGACGACGCGGCCGACGTCGCCCTGCCCGTCGGGCACCGGCTCGCGGACCGGGACGAGGTGGACCTCGCCGAGTTCGCCGAGGACGAGTGGATCACCTGGGGCGAGGGCGAGTTCTGTCACGAGTGGCTGATGTTCACGCTGCGCTCGAAGGGCATCGAGCCGATCGTGGGCCACCGGGCCGGCGAGACCCACACCCAACTCGGTCTGGTCGCCGCCGGGTTGGGTGTGTGCATCGCACCGCTGCTGGGCCGCGACCCGGTGCCGCCGGGCATCGTCATGGTCCCGCTCAAGCAGCGCGTACGCAGGCATGTGTACGTCGTCTGGCGCGCGGACGCCGACCGCCGCCCCTCGATCCGGGCGGCGGTCGAGGCCCTGCGCACGTCGGCCCGGCAGTCCGACTGAGCGCTACGCCCCGAGCTTGCGGAAGTCCCAGGACACGATCTTCTCCGGGGTCAGCCGCACCCAGGCGTGCCGGCCGTCGTGCGGCATCTCGTCCAGGCCGAAGTTCTTGCGGGCGAACAGCGTCTCCGCCGTGTCGAGTTCGGCGCACAGCTCGCCGATGCGCGGCGCCTCGCCCACGAACTCCACCCGCCCGGACAGCTCGACCCCCCGCAGCTGGTCGTACTCCTCGCCCGAGTCGACCACGACCGCCACCCGCGGATCGCGGCACAGCTGGGTCCAGCGCCGGCTGCGCACCACCGAGTACAGCCACAGCGAGGTGCCGTCCCAGGCGAACCACAGCGCGCTGACGTGCGGCGCGCCGTCCGCCGAGACCGTGGCGACCCGGCAGGTGCGCTGGCTGGTCAGGAACGCGTCCAGCTCACCGGGCGTCATCATGATCTTCCGGCCCCGGCGCTGCTGAGTGACGGTCATACGGCCCCCTCTTCTCCCACGTCGTGCCAGAGGACTTGCGCGTGCTGCTGATCCTCTGACATCACGTCAGAAAAGGGAATGGGTCGACTTCCGCTGTTGCCTCGTTGTGGTTACTCTCACCGCCCCGCACCTCGGCGAACGGAGGCGCCATGCCGTCGTACGAAGAACTCGGCGAACTGCTCGATACCGCGAGCACGGTCCTGCTGACCGTGGAGTGCCAGCAGGGGGTGGTCGGCCCGGACAGCGCGCTGCCCGAACTCGCCCGCGAGGTCCGCTCCTCCGGCGCCCTGCGCAACGTGGCCCGGCTGGTCGCCGCCGCGCACGAGACCGGGGTGCAGGTGATCCATGCCCTCGCCGAGCGCCGCCCGGACGGTCGTGGCGCGAACCGCAATGCCCGCCTCTTCCGCGCCGCCGAACGGCTCCCCGTCCAGCAGCTGACCGGCACCACCGCGGTGCGGGTCGCGCCCCCGATCGAGGTCACCGAGGAGGACCTCGTCGTACGACGGCTGCACGGCCTGTCCCCGATCCACGGCACCGAGGTCGACGCGCTGCTGCGCAACCTCGGCTGCCGCACCCTGATCGTCACCGGCGTCTCGGCCAACGTGGCCGTGCCCAACGCCGTGTTCGACGCGGTCAACCGCGGCTACACCGCCGTCGTCCCGGCCGACGCCATCGCGGGTGTGCCCGCCGACTACACCCCGGCGATGATCCGCAACACCCTCGCCCTGGTCGCCACGATCACGTCCACGGACGAGGTGCTCGGCTGCTTCAAACGGCCGCGACGGCGGCCGTGACGCGGCTCAGGCCAGCTTGATCTCGTCGCCGGAGACGGTGATCTTCGCGGCGGCCAGTGCCTGGGTCGCGGGACCCTTCTTCACACTGCCGTCCTCGACGGAGAAGTGGCTGTTGTGGCACGGGCAGACGATCACGCCGTCGGCCACACTGCCCACCGCGCAGCCCTGGTGGGTGCACTTCGAGGAGAACGCCTTGTAGGTGCCCGCCGCGGGCTGGGTGACCACCACGCCCTGGTCCTTGAAGATCTTGCCGCCGCCCTCCGGGATGTCCGTGGTCTTGGCGAGGGCCGTGCCGCCGGCCGAACCGCCCGAGGCACCGCTGTCCTGCGAGGCCCCGGTGGAGCCGGTGGCCCCGGTCGTGCCGGACGAACCGGACCCGGTGTCGACGGTGTCCGACGAGTCGTCCGAACCGCAGGCGGTCAGCGCGGCGGCGAGCCCGGCCGCTCCGGCCGCCGCCATGACGGTACGACGGGCCGGTCCCGCTTCGGGCTTGAGCGATGCGCTGGTCATGTGGGCATTCCCTTCCGCGGAGCTTCTCGTGATCCGTCCAGGGGTACGGTCCTCGGGCACCACCTGTTCAGACGGGCACCCAGATCCTTGCCCGGCGGGCATGAGGCCGCCGTAAGCCACAGCTGTCGACAAGCTGTCGGCGG
Organism: Streptomyces sp. NPDC001816; assembly: GCF_042892235.1. NCBI lineage: Bacteria > Bacillati > Actinomycetota > Actinomycetes > Kitasatosporales > Streptomycetaceae > Streptomyces > Streptomyces sp. NPDC001816. The sequence goes on along the minus strand of NZ_JBIATY010000014.1, from coordinate 232,133 downwards.
GGCGCGGCTCCCGCGCCAGTAACCTGGGGCGATGCTCAAGGAAGTCACCGTGACCCGCTACATCACGCCGCTGCGTGAGGGCGGCTCCTTGCCGGGGCTCGTCGAGGCCGACGACTTCGGGACGTACGTCATGAAGTTCACCGGCGCCGGACAGGGCCGCAAGACACTGGTCGCCGAGGTCGTCTGCGGCGAACTCGCCCGCCGGCTCGGATTCCGGATGCCCCGCCTCGTCACCCTCGAACTGGACTCCGTCCTGGGGCTCGGCGAGCCCGAGCAGCAGGTGCAGGAACTGCTCCGGTCCAGCGGCGGCACCAACCTCGGCATGGACTTCCTCTCCGGCGCCCTCGGCTACGACCCGCTGGCCTTCCCGGTGAGCCCCGAGGAGGCCGGGCGGATCGTCTGGTTCGACGCGCTGGTCAACAACGTGGACCGCTCCTGGCGCAACCCGAACCTCCTCGTGCACCGCGGCGAGCTGTGGCTCATCGACCACGGCGCCACGATGATCTGGCACCACAACTGGCCCTCCGTCGAGGCCTCGGCGGCCCGCCCCTACGACGCCTCCGACCACGCCCTCGCCCGGTTCGCCCCGGACGTGACCGCCGCCGCGGCGGAGCTGGCCCCCAAGGTCACCGAGGACCTCCTGGCCGAGGTCACCGCCGAGATCCCCGACGCCTGGCTGGCCGGCGAGCCCGGCTTCGACACCCCGGACGACCTGCGGCGGGCTTACATGCGGCCGCTGCTCGCCCGGGCGGCCGTCGTCGCCGAGCGCATCACCGGCATCGAGGAGGGCAAGTGAGCGAGACCCGTATCCACATGGCCGGCCATGTGGTCGAGCGCCACATCACCCGGGCGGGCCAGGGCGGCGACCGGGACGTGTTCGAGTACGCCCCGCTGCGGGTCGTCCCCCGCGTCGAGCGCGGCGAGTGCATCAACGCGGGCGTGGTCGTCTACTGCCGCGCCCAGGCCTACGTCGGCGTCCGCATCCACCTGGACGAGGCCCGGCTGCTCGCCCTCGACCCCGAGGCCGACGTGGCCGGGGTGCGGGCCGCGCTCGCCGCGATCGAGCGTCACTGCGCGGGCGGCGAGGCGGCCGGACAGGCGGCCGGCGACGACGCGGGACGCCGCTACCGCTGGCTGATCGCGCCCCGCTCCACCATCGTCCAGCCCGGACCCGTGCACACCGGACTGACCACCGACCCGGCGGCCGAAACCGAGCGCCTGCTGGATCTCCTGGTGAGGTAATGGATCACACCGCCCGGTGTCCCGTTGACACCGGGTGCCAGGACTTCTAGCGTCACGGGTGCTGAAGGTACTAAGCGGTCGCTCACCGCACCGCAGGCTCCCTCAAGAGCCAGACAGGTTCTCTCAAGGGCGAGGAGAAGCAGCAATGTCCACCACTGAACAGCGGGTCGCGATCGTCACCGGCGCGGCGCGCGGCATCGGCGCCGCCACCGCCGTACGACTGGCCGCAGAAGGTCGCGCGGTCGCCGTGATCGACCTCGACGAGGCCGCCTGCAAGGACACCGTGGAGAAGATCACCGCGGCCGGCGGCAAGGCCATCGCGGTCGGCGCGGACGTCTCCGACGAGGCGCAGGTCGAGGCCGCCGTCGCCCGGGTGGCGGCGGAGCTGGGCGCGCCGACGATCCTGGTCAACAACGCGGGCGTGCTGCGCGACAACCTGCTGTTCAAGATGAGCGCCTCCGACTGGGACACCGTCCTGAACGTCCACCTGCGCGGCTCGTTCCTGATGACCAAGGCCGTCCAGAAGCACATGGTCGACGCGGGCTTCGGCCGGGTCGTCAACCTGTCCTCCTCCTCGGCGCTCGGCAACCGCGGCCAGGCGAACTACTCGGCCGCCAAGGCCGGTCTGCAGGGCTTCACCAAGACCCTCGCCATCGAGCTGGGCAAGTTCGGCATCACCGCCAACGCCGTCGCCCCCGGCTTCATCGCCACCGAGATGACCAAGGCCACCGCCGACCGCGTCGGCATGGGCTTCGACGACTTCAAGAAGGCCGCCGCCACCCAGATCCCGGTGCAGCGCGTCGGCGAGCCCGAGGACATCGCCAACGCCATCGCCTTCTTCACCGGCGAGGCGGCCGGCTTCGTCTCCGGCCAGGTCCTGTACGTGGCCGGCGGACCGCTCAACTAGGGAACTCGGGACACAGGGGTACACGGACATGACTGAACTCCCGGAGCTTTCCGGCAAGGTCGCGCTGGTCACCGGCGCGAGCCGGGGCATCGGCTACGGCGTCGCCGAGGCGCTGGTCGCCCGCGGTGACCGCGTCTGCATCACCGGTCGCAATGAGGACGCCCTGAAGGAGGCCGTCGAGCAGCTCGGCGCCGAGCGGGTCATCGCCGTCGCCGGCAAGGCCCACGACCTCGCCCACCAGGCCGAGGCCGTCGAGCGCACCATGGAGGCCTTCGGCCGCGTCGACTTCCTGGTCAACAACGCCGGCACCAACCCGGTCTTCGGGCCCATCGCCGACCTCGACCTGGACGTCGCCCGCAAGGTCTTCGAGACCAACGTGATCTCGGCGCTCGGCTTCGCCCAGAAGACCTGGCACGCCTGGCAGAAGGACAACGGCGGCGCGATCGTCAACATCGCCTCGATCGCGGGCCTCGCGCCCTCGCCGTTCATCGGGGCCTACGGTGTCAGCAAGGCCGCGATGATCAACCTGACCCAGCAGCTGGCGCACGAGTTCGCGCCGAAGGTGCGGGTCAACGCGATCGCCCCGGCCGTCGTGAAGACCAAGTTCGCCCAGGCCCTGTACGAGGGCCGGGAGGCGGAGGCGGCCGCCGCCTACCCGCTCGGCCGGCTCGGTGTGCCCTCCGACATCGGCGGGGCGGCCGCGTTCCTGACCTCCGCCCAGTCCGACTGGGTCACCGGCCAGACGCTCGTCGTGGACGGCGGCATCTTCCTCAACGCCGGCGTGGGCGCCTGACCTGCTCTGTCCGGTCGTCTCGTTCGGGCGCCGTTTCCCAGCGGAACGGCGCCCGAAACGCGTCACACGGTACGCACAGCGCAATGACAACGTCGTCATAGCACAATCGATCAAGAACGACATCCACCGGGGTGGTTCAGACGCCCGGACGCTGCGGTATGGTCTGCCGACCCTTGGTATGGCAGATCGAGGAGCGTGCGCGTGTTCAACCGGAACCGATTCCTGCGGAGAGTCGCGGCGATCGCGTCCATATCCCTGGTGGCCGGCTGCAGTCTGTTGTCCGACGGCGATCCCGACAGCGAGGGCCCCATCGTCGTGGGCACCACCAGCGCCCCCAGCACGCTCGACCCGGCCGGTGCCTGGGACGGCTCCTGGGAGCTGTACCGGAACATCTTCCAGACGCTTCTCGCCTACCCGAACGGCGCCACGACGCCCCAGCCCGACGCGGCCGAGAGCTGCTCCTTCACGGACTCCAGCAGCCGGACCTACCGCTGCAAGCTGCGCGAGGGCATGAGATTCGCCGACGGAGACCCGCTGGACGCCAAGGCGGTCCAGCACTCCATCGACCGTATCCGCACCATCAACGCCCCCGCAGGCCCCGCCGGACTGCTCGGCAGCCTGGAGAGCGTGGACACGGTCGGCGACCGCGAGGTGGTCTTCCACCTCAACCAGTCCGACGCCACCTTCCCGTTCGTGCTGGCCACCCCGGCCATGTCGATCGTCGACCCCGACGACTACCCCGCGAACTCCCTGCGCAAGGACACCAAGGTCTTCGGCTCCGGGCCGTACGAGCTGCAGTCCTACGAGGAGGGCAAGCAGGCCGTCCTGGTCCGCAACGACCACTACGACGGCTTCGCCAAGCGGCAGAACGACGCGGTGACCATCCGCTACTTCCAGGACTCGGCCACCATGGTCAAGGCCCTGCACGACAAGCAGATCGACGTCACCTACCGCGGTCTGGCCGCCGACGACATCATCTCCCTGCAGCGGCACGGCAACACCGACCTCCAACTGGTCGACGGCGCCGGCATGGACATCAGCTACCTGGTGTTCAACCCCAAGGACCCGATGGCCAAGCAGCCCGCCGTCCGCAAGGCCGTCGCCCAGGTCGTCGACCGGGGCGCCATCGCGCACAAGGTCTACAAGGACACCGTGGACCCCCTGTACTCCATGGTCCCCAAGGGCCTCACCGGCCACACCACGGCCTTCTTCGACGACTTCGGCGACCCGAGCGTCTCCAAGGCCCGCAAGACCCTCCAGAACGCGGGCATCAACCAGCCCGTCCCGCTCACCCTCTGGTACACCACCGACCGCTACGGCTCCGAGACGGCCCTGATGTTCCAGGAGCTGAAGCGGCAGCTGGACGCCTCCGGCCTGTTCTCGATCACCCTCAAGAGCCGCCCCTGGAAGACCTACGTGGTCGGCTACCAGAAGGGCGAGTACCCGGTGTTCGGCCGCGGCTGGTTCCCGGACTTCCCCGACGCGGACAACTTCATCGCGCCGTTCGTCGGCGAGAAGAACGCCCTCGGTACGCCCTACGACGCCAAGCAGATCACCTCGGAGCTGTTGCCCCGCTCGCGCGCCCAGAGCGACCGCGCCAAGGTGGTCAAGGACCTCAAGGAGGCCCAGCAGATCCTGGTGAACGACGCCCGGCTGATCCCGCTGTGGCAGGGGCGGCAGTACGTGGCGGCCACCGACGACATGTCCGGCGGCGAGCGTGCCCTCGACCCGTCGACGATCATGATGATGTGGGAGCTGCACCGCAAGACCAGCTGGTGATTCCGGCTCACGGCAGCGGTTGTCAGTGGTCGCCTGTAGGTTCTTGAGCCGGCAAGTGACCGCACATCGTGAGGACGTTGACGTGACCGACATCGCCATGCTGCCCGAGTCCTGGCGCGGGGTTCTGGGCGACGAGCTGCAGCAGCCCTACTTCAAGGAGCTGATCGAGTTCGTCGAGGAGGAGCGGGCGAACGGTCCCGTCTACCCGCCGCGCGACGAGGTCTTCGCCGCGCTGGCGGCGACGCCGTACGAGAAGGTCAAGGTCCTCGTCCTCGGCCAGGACCCGTACCACGGCGAGGGCCAGGGCCACGGCCTGTGCTTCTCGGTCCGCCCGGGGGTGAAGACCCCGCCCTCCCTCCGGAACATCTACAAGGAGATGAAGGAGGAGCTGGGCCTGCCCATCCCGGACAACGGCTATCTGATGCCGTGGGCCGAGCAGGGCGTGCTGCTGCTCAACGCGGTGCTCACCGTCCGGGCCGGCGAGGCCAACTCGCACAAGGGCAAGGGCTGGGAGAAGTTCACCGACGCCGTCATCCGCGCGGTCGCCTCCCGGCCCGACCCGGCGGTCTTCGTGCTGTGGGGCAACTACGCGCAGAAGAAGCTCCCGCTGATCGACGAGACCCGGCACGTGGTGGTCAAGGGCGCGCACCCCTCGCCCCTGTCCGCGAAGAAGTTCTTCGGCTCCCGCCCGTTCACGCAGATCAACGAGGCGATCGCAGCACAGGGCCACGAGGCGATCGACTGGACCATCCCGAACCTGGGCTGACCCGTCGCCCCGCGGGCGGCCCCGTGTCGTACGGGGCCGCCTGCCCGGGATTGTCGTGCCCGCCGGTTAGCGTCGGGACGGACAGATGACCGGACAGCCGGCCAGACAGCCGACGACGGCCCCGGAGGACGTGGTGGCGGACAGACAGGAGCAGGCGGCGCCGGATGCCGTGCTGACGCGGATCGGGCAGGTCGTGATGCTGCATCACGGCGGCGACCGCGAGGAGGCCCGGCACCGCTTCCTCCAGCTGTGGGCGGAGATCGGCGAGGACGGCGCCCCGCTGCACCGTTGCACCCTGGCCCACTACCTGGCCGACACCCAGGACGACCCCGGCGACGAACTGGCCTGGGACCTCAGGGCGTTGTCGGCGGCGGAGGAGCTGGCGGACGGCCGCGGCGCCGGTGACCCGCTGAGCGTCCGCGCCTTCTTCCCCTCGCTCCACGTCAACCTGGCCGCCGACTACGTCAAGCTGGGCCGCGCCGAGGCCGCCCGCAGCCATCTGCGCCGGGCGCGCCGGGCCGCCGGCTCCCTGACCGACGACGGCTACGGCAACGGCGTACGGGCGGCGATCAGCCGCCTGGAGCTGCGCCTGGGGGAGGACGGCTCCCCGGGCGGCGACACCTGGGGCCCACCGCGACAGCGGCCCACTCCCTAGGGCCGGCTGTATGCCGGTACGGCCAGGTCAATGGCTGTACGTCTGCTCGCAGATCACCGCCTCGGGGCTGTCCCGACGCCAGCCGCCGTACTGCTTGCCGAGGGCGCACACGTCCGGGGCCTTCGAGACCGGCTGTGACACGTCCGGGACGTCGGCGCGCGGCTCGCGGGGGTGGTCCGGGCGCGGGTGCGTCCGGGGGTGCGCGGGCGGGGCCGACGGGCGGTGGGTGGCCGGCGGTGCGGTCGGCGCCCGGTGCGGGGAGGCGGTCGACCGGGCGGGGCGCCGGTGCTGGGACGGGCCGACCATCTCCAGCGCCTCCCGCGCCGGTGCCTGCACCACTCGCGGATCGGCTCTGCCGTCCGGCCGGGGCGCGGACGGCTGCGAGGGCGCGGTGTCGGGCGGGGGCGCCGGTGTCGCCGGGCGCGATACCGTCACACAGCCCGAGAGGGCCGAGACGGCCACGGTGACCAGGAGCGCTGCGGTGGTCGTCGTTCGATGCACCCGGGCAACTCTGGTGGGTCGGCCCCCGGGTTGGCACCGTGCACCGGAGGTTGAGCCCCCCGCACGGGTGATCTCGTGCCCCGTACGGAGGCTCTCGGAGTGCCGAAGGGTGACGTTCAGTCGCCGGTGACGCCGTCGATCCGCTCGCGGACGAGGTCGGCGTGGCCGTTGTGCCGGGCGTACTCCTCGATCATGTGCGTGTAGATCCACCGGAGGTTGAACGGTTCCTCGGTGAACCGGCTCCTGCCCCGGGAGAGATCGTCGAGCGCGAAGCCGGCCGCGTTGCGCCGGGCCGTCTCGATCTCCGCCTGCCAGGTGCCGTACGCCTCCTCCCAGGTGTCCGCCGCGGTGAGGTGGAACTCGCCGTCCCGGTCCTCCTCGGTGAAGTAGATCGGCCCGGGGTCGTCTCCCACCAGGACCTTGCGGAACCAGCCCCGCTCCACCTCGGCCATGTGCCGCACCAGGCCCATCAGGGACAGCTCGGACGGCGGCACGGACGCGGTCCGCAGCTGCTCGTCGGTCAGGCCCTCGCACTTCCAGGCCAGCGTCTGGCGGTGATAGTCCAACCAGCCCTCCAGCATGGCGCGTTCACCGGCGTTCTGGGCGGGCTCCTGGCGTTCCGTCGTCATGCCCGCATCCTCGCAACACCGCGCGGGGTGCCACCAGGGGGTTTCAGCTGCCCAGCATCCCGGTCAGCAGCTCCCGCAGCCCCGTGCGGACCTCCTCCAGGCTCGGCACCTCGGCGCTGAAGGAACCGGCCGCGCACGAGAACATCAGCCCGTCCGCCCAGGCGATCACCGACAGCACATGCCGCCCCGGGTCGGTCGAGCCGACGGCGGTGAGCAGCGTCGCCAGCTGCTCCTTGAAGACGGCGCCGGTCGCGTCGTAGTAGGCGCGCAGCTCGGGGCGGCGGGAGGCTTCCAGGGCCAGTTCGTAGCGGGCGATCAGCAGCTCGCGGCCCCCGGTCAGGGAGCGGTGCACCGCCAGGGCCAGGCCCTCGGCCAGCGCGTCGAGGCCGCCCCGCGGGTCCGGCATCTCCTCCAGTGCGAGCACCCGCGCCTCCCGCTCGGCGTGCCGCCGCACCGCGAGTTCCAGCAGCGCCTGCCGGGTGCGGGCCACGTTCGAGGTCGAGCCCTGCGGCAGTCCGGCCGCCTCGTCCACCGCCCGGTGCGTCAGCCCGCGCATCCCGCGCTCGGCGAGCAGGGCGAGGGCGGCGTCGGCCACGAGATCGGCGCGGGACGCGCTCGGGGTGCGTACGGACATGAGCCGACCCTACCCGCATCACTACGGCTGTAGTAAAGTCGCGCGCACTACGGCTGTAGTTCTCAGGAGGAGTCATGGCTCAGTCGGCCCGCGCGATCGTCATCGGCGGCGGAATCGGAGGCCTGACCGCGGCCGCGGCCCTGCACCGGCGGGGCTGGGAGGTCACCGTGCTGGAGCGCGCCCGCTCGCTGGAGCCGGTGGGCGCGGCCATCTCGCTCGCCCCGAACGCCCTGCGCGCCCTGGACGTCATCGGCATCGGCGACGAGATCCGTGACCTGGCCGCCTGGCAGGGAGACGGCGGCCTGCGCACCCCGGGCGGGCGGTGGCTGTCCCGCTCCAGCGCCGAGGCCGCCGCGGCCCGCTTCGGCGGCCCCCTGGTCCTGCTGCCCCGCACCACCCTCGTCGACCGCCTCGCCGCACTGCTCCCGCCCGGCACGGTCCGTACGGCGGCCGCCGCCACCCTCGCCGACCCGGGGGACAGGGCCCGCCCGGCCCGGGTGGCCGTGGCCGGCGAGGAACTGGAGGCCGACCTGGTGGTCGGCGCGGACGGCATCAACTCCCGTGTCCGGAGCGCGCTGTTCCCCGCCCACCCGGGGCCGGTGTACGCCGGGTTCACCACCTGGCGGGTGCTGATCCCGGTGCCCGGCGTCGAGTTCGCCTCGCACGAGACCTGGGGCCGGGGCCGCATCTGGGGCACCCACCCGCTCAAGGACGGCCGGGTCTACGCCTACGCGGCCGCCATGACCCCGGCCGGCGAGCGGGCCCCCGACGACGAGCAGGCCGAACTGCTGCGCCGGTTCGGGAACTGGCACGACCCGATTCCCGCCGTCATCGCCGCCGCCCGCCCCGAGGACGTCCTGCGCCACGACGTCCACCACATCGCCCGGCCCCTGCCCGCGCACCACCTGGGCCGGGTCGCCCTCCTCGGCGACGCGGCCCACGCCATGCCGCCGACCCTCGGCCAGGGCGGCAACCAGGCCGTCGAGGACGCCGTCGTCCTCGCCCACCATGCCGACGACCTCGCCGCGTACACCGCCGCCCGGCTGCCGCGTACGACCGCGATCGCCCGGCGGGCCGTCAAGGTGGCCCGCCTCAACATGGCCGAGAGCCGGGCCGTCGTCGCCGTACGCGACACCGCGATCGTCGCCCTGTCGAAGGCAGGTCCCGCCTTGTTCCTGCGGAGCTTCGACGGCATCGCCGACTGGCGGCCGCCGTATGCTTCCGAGGAGGCACACGCAGGCAAGCGGTAGGGGAGCGCACGTGAAGGTCGGCTGCATCGGTCTCGGGGACATCGCACAGAAGGCGTACCTGCCGGTGCTGGGCGCCCAGCCGGACGTCGACCTCCACCTGCAGACCCGCACGCCCGACACCCTCACCCGGGTCGCGGACTCGCTCCACCTGCCCGGGGACCGGCGGCACACGACCCTGGACTCCCTGCTGGCGGCGGGCCTCGACGCGGCCTTCGTGCACGCGCCCACCGTCGCCCACCCGGAGATCGTCACCCGGCTGCTCGAAGCGGGCGTGCCCACGTACGTGGACAAGCCCCTCGCCTACCGACTCGCGGACTCCGAACGGCTGGTGGCCCTCGCCGAAGAACGCGGCGTCTCGCTCTTCGTCGGCTTCAACCGGCGCTACGCCCCCGCGTACGCGCAGTGCCAGGACCACCCGCGCGAACTGATCCTCATGCAGAAGAACCGGATCGGGCTGCCCGAGGAACCGCGCTCGATGATCCTGGACGACTTCATCCACGTCGTCGACACCCTGCGGTTCCTGGTGCCCGGCCCGGTCGACGACGTCACCGTCCGCGCCCGCACCGAGGCCGGGCTGCTCCACCACGTCGTGCTCCAGCTCGCCGGTGACGGCTTCACCGCGCTCGGCGTGATGAACCGGCTCAGCGGCTCGGCCGAGGAGATCCTGGAGGTCTCCGGGCAGGACACCAAGCGGCAGGTGCTCAACCTCGCCGAGGTCGTCGACCACAAGGGGCAGCCGACGGTGCGCCGACGCGGCGACTGGGTGCCGGTGGCCCGCCAGCGCGGCATCGAACAGGCGGTCCTCGCCTTCCTGGAGGCGGTGCGTGCGGGCAAGCTGCTCAGCGCCCGTGACGCACTGGCGACCCATGAGCTGTGCGAGCGGGTCGTACGAGCGGTTCTCGGCCCGTCCGGCGCTGCCTGAGCGCCCGTACCCCCTCGGTGCCGCACAGCGCGGCCAGCACCAGCAGCGCGGCGTGCACCGGCCAGTCGCCGTAGCGGACGTACGGCGTGACGCCGTGCGCGAGCGGCACCTCGTACACGCGGGCGGTGCTCGCGCCGGTCCCGAGCCACGGGCCGAGGCGCTGCCCGCTCGGGCCGTAGACGGCGGAGACGCCGGTCAGGGTGGCGTGCACCATCGGGCGGCCGGTCTCGGCCGCGCGCAGCGCGGCCAGCGAGGCGTGCTGCTCCGGGGCCCAGCTGTGCTGGAAGGTCGAGGTCGCAGACTGGCCGAGGAGGATGTCGGCACCGTCCTGGGCGAGATGCCGGCTCATGTCGGGGAACGCGGTCTCGAAGCAGATCATCGGGCCGATGCGCAGCCCGTGCCCGACGTCCATCACGACCTGTTCGGTGCCGCGCCGCCGGTCCTCGCCCGCCGCCTTGCCGACGGAGGTGGCCCAGCCGAGCAGCGAGCGGGCCGGGACGTACTCCCCGAACGGGACGAGGCGCATCTTGTCGTACCGGGCACCGGTCGGGCCGTCCGGGCCGATGAGCACCGAACTCTTGTAGATGCCGGGCCGGTCCGAGCGGCGCGCGTCCACGTTGACCAGGATGTCCGCACCGGTCTGCCGGGACAGCGCCGCGACCCGCCGCGCCAGGTCGGGCCGACGGCTCAGATCGAAGCCGACGCTGCTCTCGCCCCAGACGATCAGGTCGACGTGCTGCCCGGCCAACTGCCGGGTCAGCTGCTCCTCGTGGTCGAAGCGCCGGTCGCCGCCGTCCATGACGCCTGGCTGTACGACGGCGATCCGGACGCGCCCGTCGATGTCCGGGCGGGGTGCCCACACCCAGGCCGCCGAGGTGGCGGCGGCGGTGGCGAGGAGCGAGGCGAGGGCGGGTACCCGGAACTCGCGCACGACCACCAGCATGGCGACCGCGACGTTGACCGCCACCACCAGGAAGCTGAGCAGCCACACCCCGCCCACCGAGGCCAGCCGCAGCGCCGGGCCCACCTGCCACTGACTGGAGCCGAGCATGCCCCAGGGCCCGCCGAGGCCCTGCCAGGAGCGGACCAGCTCCACCGCCAGCCACGCCGACGGCAGCACCAGCAGCGCGGCCACGCCCCGCCCCGGGGACGGCGTCCCGCCCAGGAACCGGCGGACCAGCAGGCCCCAGGGCACCCACAGCAGACTCAGCAGCCCGGCTATCAGGAACAGGAACACGTGCAGGCTCGGCAGCAGCCAGTGGTGCACGGCCAGCATCAACCCGAAGCCGCCGCACCAGCCGTCGTACGCCGCCCGCCGCCCGGTCGGCGCCGAGCGCACCAGCAGGATCCAAGGGACGAGAGCCACGTACGCGAACCACCACAGCGAGGGCGCCGGGAACGCGAACACGGGCAGAGCGCCCGCGAGAGCGGCGACGACGGAGCGCCGCCAGGGAGAGGTCAGCCAGCGGTCGAACGTCCTCATACGGAGTCTCCCTACCAAGGGCTGCCTCCAGTGTGCGCGTCGCAAGCGATCTCCGACAGAGGGCGTCGAGGCGGCTCAGCGGCTCACTCGGGCAGGGCCGCCGGGCTGCGCTCGGGCATCCGGCGCCACTTCTCGTGCACGACGACCTCGCGCAGCCGCCAGCCCTCCCGCGTGCGCAGCAGCCCGAAGTCGTACCGGCCGCCGCACACGAGGTCCGGGGCGCCGAAGTCGCCGTTGTCGGCGAAGCGCATCGGATTGACGTAGTCGGCCCGCACCCGGGCGGTGTCTCCGGTGTCGTGCTCCAGGATCCCGAACCGCAGCCGCCGGTTGACGATCAGATGCTGCCGCATGCCGAACAGGTCCAGGCTCTCGGCGAGCCACCCGGCCACCCGGCCGGCCTCGCCCTCGATCCCGCCGGCGGAACGGTAGTCGGCCCGCCCGTCCGGCGTGAACAGCCCTCGGTACGCCGCCCAGTCACCGTCGTCCACCGCCGCCGCGTACTCGGTGACCAACTCGTCCACGGCCAGCCGGTCCATCACGGTAGCTAGCTCCACACGCTGCGTCATCGGCCAAGTGTTGGACACCGGGGGCCAGGTGCCAAGAGGCGCGCCGAATATTCGGTGGTGCGAGGGAGGCCGGACGACCGAACCTGTCCTCGTGAACGATCAGTCAGTCGAACAAGTAGTTGAACCCGAGCCGAAGTTCCGGATCCGGGCCCGCCACACGGATTCCACGGTCACCGTCTATCAGGCGTACCGCCCGGAGATCGGCGGCCCCGCGGCCCGCACCGGCCGCTTTCCGGCCTCCTGGAAGCGGGACCGGATGACCTGGATCAAGCCGTCCTTCCTGTGGATGATGTACCGCTGCGGCTGGGGCACGAAGGAGGGCCAGGAGACGGTCCTCGCCATCGAGATCGCCCGCGACGGCTTCGAGTGGGCCCTGCGGAACTCCTGCCTGTCGCACTACGTCTCCGGCCTGCACGAGAACCAGGCGGCCTGGAAGCGGGAGTTGAGGCAGTCACCGGCCCGCGTCCAGTGGGACCCGGAGCGGGACCTGCACCTCAACCCGCTGCCGCACCGCTCGCTGCAGCTCGGCCTCGCGGGCGAGGCGGCCGTCCGGTACGCGGACGAGTGGATCGTCGGCATCGAGGACGTGACACCGCTGGCGACGGAGATCCATGGGCTGGTGCGGGCCGGCGAGCTGGACCGGGCGGCGGAGCTGCTGCCGGAGGAGCGGCCGTATGCGGTGGCCGACGAGGTGCTCGCGCATCTGCGCGCGTAGCGTCGTCGGTCCTGCACGGACACCGACACCGGATTCGGACTCCGGCTCCGGACTCCGGTCTCAGGCCGCCTCGATGATTTCTTCGCGGATGGCCTCCGCCCACTCGACCACCAACAGCTCGTACTCCGCGCGCTCCTGGGCCGACAGGGTGCCGCCCGCACGCAGCCACAGCGCCCGGATCTGCTCGTTCACCTCGGCAGCAGACCGCACGGAACCAGGGGGCAGGGAATCGGGGGACATGCGGACAAGCGTAGGGGCAAGCACTGACACTGCGCTACCGCACGGCTACTCAGAACGTATGGGGTTGGTCACCGGTCATCACGCCCGCGTTCGCGGTCGCGCCAGCCCAGACGGCATATGCCCCGCCGGGCCGCCGGGCGGAAGAAGTCGCGGGTGGCGGTGAACTGCCCCTCCGGACAGGTCCGTTCGTCCCCCGCGCGGCCACTGAATCCGCAGGCCATGGCCACTTCGGGGGAGTGGGGGGGGCAGGTGGGAGGGGGCCCGTTCAGGTCCGTCCCGTCCTGCGCGCGGGAGATGTCCGAAACGCTGGTGGGTGCCTAGGAGCTGGGGTGGGCTTCCGGGCCCGTCAGCTCGCCGATTCCGCCGCGTGGGGGCTCAGGGCGCCCGTCGTCACCAGCGCGATGATGACGATGCCGAGGGCGATGCGGTACCAGACGAAGGGCATGAAACTCTTGTTGGAGATCCACTTCATGAACCAGGCGATCACCGCGTAACCCGACGCGAACGCGATCACCGTCGCGAACAGGGTCGGGCCCCAGTCGACATCGCCGCTGCCCACCGAGTCCTTCACCTCGAACAGCCCGGACGCCAGCACCGCCGGGATGGCCAGGAGGAAGGAGTAGCGGGCCGCCGCCTCGCGCTTGTAGCCCATGAACAGGCCGCCGCTGATGGTCGCTCCGGAGCGGGAGACGCCGGGGATGAGGGCGCACGCCTGGCAGAGGCCGAAGATCAGGCCGTCCTTGACGCCGAGGTTCTCCAGCGTCTTGCGCTGCTTGGGCGCGCGGTGCCGCCCCCCGGTCTCGTCACGGGCCGCCAGGCGGTCGGCGATGCCGATCACCACGCCGACGACGACGAGCATGGTCGCGGTGATCCGCAGATCGCGGAACGGACCCTCGATCTGGTCCTTGAGCGTCACACCGAGCACACCGATCGGGATCGAGCCGACGATCACCAGCCAGCCCATCTGGGCGTCGTGGTTGTGCCGCATCGCCTTGTCGAACAGCGACCGGAACCAGGCCGAGATGATCCGCCCGATGTCCTTGCGGAAGTAGATCAGGACCGCCGCCTCCGTGCCGATCTGGGTGATCGCGGTGAAGGCCGCCCCGGGGTCCTTCCAGCCCGAGAAGGCCGCGGTCAGCCGCAGATGCGCGCTGGAGGAAACGGGCAGGAACTCGGTCAGCCCCTGGACGAGTCCGAGGACGAGGGATTCAAACCAAGACATGAAGGTGCGACGTCCAAGCGCTGATGGGATATGTGGTGATCATGTGACTGGGGCAGCGTATCGGGCTCCCCGGACCGCCCGGGAACAGGGGTTCGCCGTCGGCCGGGGGTGAGCGGCGGGACATGAAGGTTCACAGGTGGCACCGGGTGTTGACCGGCCCCGGCGCCTCCGCTTACGTTGCAGCGCAGGAGAAAGCGCTTGCTGCACCCGCCGCACCGCGCCCGCCGCCGTCCCCGGAGGAGTGCTGAACCCGCCCATGCCTCGCTCGACATCCCCCTTCTCCGGCCGGCGCATCCGGGCCGCCGTCATCGGCACCGGCGCCATCGGGCGCGGATCGCATCTGCCCGCGCTCGCCCGACTCGCCGAGGAGGGCGAGACGGAGGTCGTGGCCGCCGTCGACATCGACAAGGACGCCGTGGCGGCGTTCTGCGCCGAGGCCCGCATCCCGCACGCCTATACGGACCTCGACCTGATGCTCGCCGAGCAGCGGCCCGACCTGGTCACCATCGGCACCCCGCCCACGCTGCACCGCGCACAGACGGTGGCCGCGCTGCGCGCCGGGGCCTGGGTGTGGTGCGAGAAGCCCCCGGTGCCCTCGCTCGCCGACTTCGACGCGATCGAGGCGGAAGAGGGCACCGACGGCGGGCCGTACGCGTCGATCGTCTTCCAGCACCGCTTCGGCTCCGGATCCCGGCATGTGCGGCAGCTCCTCGCCGAGCGGGCGATGGGGCGCCCGCTGGTGGCCCACTGCCAGACCACCTGGTACCGGGACACCGCCTACTACGCCGTGCCCTGGCGGGGCCGCTGGCACACCGAGGGCGGCGGCCCGGCCATGGGGCACGGCATCCACCAGATGGATCTGCTGCTCGACCTGCTCGGGCCGTGGAGCGAGGTGCGGGCCATGGCCGGCCGGCTGGTGCACGACGTGGAGACCGAGGACGTCTCCACCGCGCTCGTCCGCTTCGAGAACGGCGCGCTGGCGACCGTCGTCAACAGCGTGCTCAGCCCCGACGAGGTCAGCCGCATCCGCATCGACTGCGAACGCGCCACCGTCGAACTGACCCACCTCTACGGGCATGCCAACGACAACTGGCGCATCACCCCGGCCCCCGACGTGCCGTCCGAACAGGTCGCCGCCTGGCGGGACTTCGGGCCCGACGTGCCCAGCTCGCACCTCGCCCAGCTGCGGGAGCTGGTCGTGAGCATGCGCGCGGGGGAGCGGCCGCGCAGCAGCGGGGCGGACGGGCGCACCAGCCTGGAGCTGATCACCGCGCTGTACAGGTCGGCGTTCACCGACACGACCGTACGACGCGGCGAGATCGGGCCCGGCGACCCGTACTACACGGCCCTGCACGGTGACGCGCCCGGCTGGGCGCCCGGGGCGACCGAGGAGGTCCCGGCATGAGCGGCGGACTGCGCCTCGTCCACGCCCACGGCGACCGGATCACGGTGACCGAACCGCTCACCGGCGTCGAGTTGTTCGCCTACGTCTACCGCCCGGAGGCGGCCTGGGAGGCGCCGAAGCCGTACCTCCACCCGGTGCGCACCCTGGCGGGCGACATCGTCACCGACTACCGGCCCAACGACCACCGCTGGCACAAGGGCCTGTCCCTGACGGCCTCGCATCTGTCCGGGGCGAACCTGTGGGGTGGCAACACATACGTCCATGGGGAGGGCTATCTCGAACTCCCGGAGCGGGTCGGCTCGATGGCGCACGCCTGCTTCGACGTGATCGCCGCCGACGAGGACCGGGCCGTCATCTCCGAACGGCTGACCTGGCACCCGCACGGCGGCCAGCTGTGGGCCGAGGAGGCCCGCCGCGTCGAGGTGCACGACGTCGACCCGGCCTGCGGCTCCTGGGCGCTGACCTGGTCGTCCGCGGTGACCAACCGCCGCGAGGAGCCCCTGCGCTTCGGCAGTCCGACCACCGCCGGACGCGAGATGGCCGGCTACACCGGCCTGTTCTGGCGCGGCCCGCGCGCCTTCCGTGGCGGCCGGATCATCGGCCCCGACGGGGAGGGCCCGGAGCTGATGGGCACGCAGGGCCCCTGGCTGGCCCTGTCCGGCGAGCACGACGGCACCGACGGGCACGCCACCGTCGTCTTCGCGCACGCCCCGGAGAACGATCACTCGGGCGCCGGGGGTACCCACCCCGCCCACTGGTTCGTCCGCAACGACCCCTTCGCGGGCATCGCCCCGTCCTGGGCCTTCCACGAGGAGCTGGAGCTGGCCCCCGGCGACACCCTCACCCGCCGCTACCGCGTCGTCGTCGCCGACGGCGCCTGGGGGCGGGAGGAGATCGCCAAGTACCTGGAGGCGCACCCGTGGTGACCGGATACGACGGGCTGCCCGGAGGGGTCGCCGTCTCGCGCCTGTGCGTCTACGACTGGCCCGCCGCCGACGGCCTGCACGGCGGAACCCCCCATCTGCACCTGGCCTGTTCGGAGGGGTACGTGGTCACGGGCGGGACCGGTGCCGTCCAGACGCTGACGGTGTCCGGGTACCGGGTCACGCCCCTGGAGGCGGGCACGGTCGCCTGGTTCACGCCGGGCACCGTCCACCGGCTGGTCAACGAGGGCGACCTGCGCATCACTGTCCTGATGCAGAACAGCGGCCTGCCGGAGGCCGGCGACGCGGTGCTCACCCTGCCCCCGCGGTACCTGACCGACCCGGACACGTACGCCGCCGCGACCGTGATCCCGGCCGACGCACCGGAGGAGGAGCGGGAGCGGCTCGCCCGCGCCCGCCGTGACCTCGCCCTGGAGGGCTACCGCACCCTGTGCGAGGCTTCCGGCCCCGAGCAGCTGGCCGCCTTCCACCGGGCCGCCGCAGCCCTCGTACGGCCCCGGCTGGCGCAGTGGCGCGAGCGGTGGCGGCACGGGGCACGCGCGGCCGCCGAGACCACCGGGGACCACCTGGCCCGCCTCGAACGCGGCGACGTCTCCCACCTCGCCGATGCCGCCGTACGGGCCGAACAGCCTTCGGAGGAAGGGAAGTTCGGGATGTGCGGGCGGCTGGACGTGTACCGGTCGCAGGCGTGGTCGTAGGGGCGGGACGGCATGCGTCCCGCCCCTTGCTCATGGGTCAGAACGCAGTCCGCTCCACGGGGATCCACAGCTCCGCATCCGCCTGAGTGGCGTCCTGCGACAGCTGGGTCCGCAGAATCTCCGGTCCCGGCCGGCTCCGGTACGGATTGGACGGGAACCACTGCGTGAACACGTCCCGCCAGAGGTACTGGAGCGCCTGCGGGAACGGCCCGGAGCTCTGGAAGACGGCCCAGGTCCCGGCCGGCACGGTGAGCGCATCCATGTCCTGGGGCGCGGCGGCGCGGGTCACCACCCCGTGGTAGTAGTCGAGTTCGGTCCCCTCCGCCCGACTCGGGTCGAGGTTCTCACTCACCCCGACGATCCCCTGCGGCTCCTGATCGGACAGACTCCGCATGCGCTGCAGCGTCTCCTGCCCGATGCCCCGGATGAAGTCGGCAATGGCAGGGTTCACCCCCTCGTGCACGAGCGGAACGCGCGCCTTCCTGCCGACCACACGGAACTCGTCCTTCTCCACGACCCGGTATCGCATACTGCTACTCCCTTCGACGGTGAGGCGGAAGGACAGCCGTGGCTGGGACTGCAGACTCGCACCGGACCGTCTGGCCTCGCCGGGACGGACGCCGTGCATGACGCGGAACGCACGCGCGAACGCCTCCCCCGACGTGTAGCCGTACCGCACCGCGATCTCCAGCAGCGTCCGATCCCCGGCCAGCACCTCGGCGCCGGCGATCGTGAGCCGCCTGCGCCGGATGTACTCCGACAGCGGCATCCCCGCCAGCGCGGAGAACAGCCGCCGTAAGTGGTACTCCGAAGTCACCACGATCCGCGCGAGGTCGGCCCCCTCGATCCGCTGATCGAGGTGGCACTCGATGTGCTCCATGGCCTGGTTCAGCCGCTCCAGCACCCCGGCCTCCTTCCCTTTCGATCACTCACGTTAGGAAGGACTCACCCTGGCGGACCCGACATCCTGTGCCCGATCCGGTCGGGTACGACGGCCTAGGCGGCCGTCGGACCGGTGACCGTCCAGCCCGGGGCCTGCGGGTGGGCCGTCAGGTCGTCGTGGTGGACGGGCTCGCCGCAGGCCCGGCAGGTGATCTGGGGCACCAGTTCGTTGCCGCAGCTGTGCTCGATGACCATGGGGAGGTCGGCGCCCTTGCGCAGGTGGCGGTCGCCCCACTCCTTGAGGGTCATCAGGACCGGCTCCAGCTCCAGCCCGGCCGGTGTGGGCCGGTACTCGAAGCGCTGCGGGCGCTCGCTGTAGGCACGCTTGGTGAGGATTCCCGCGTCCACGAGCCGGCGCAGCCGGGTGGCCAGGATGTCGCGCGGGGCGCCGATGTTGCGCACGAGCTGGTCGAAGCGGCCGTTGCCCAGACACACCTCGCGCAGGACGAGCAGGGAGTACTTCTCGCCGACCAGGGCGAGGGCGTCGGCGATGGAGCAGGGGCGCGGGTCTTTCGTGGCGGCCATGGTGGCCAGTCTAGAGGAGGGTTTGATTTTCCAACCTACGGAGTTATCGTGAGTTTGGATTTCCTACTCACTGGTAGCTCCCTACGGGTAGCCAGGCGGCCAAGGAGGCCCGCACCATGCGAGACGCAGTCATCGTCGAAGCCGTACGCACCCCCATCGGCAAGGGCAAGCCGAACGGCTCCCTCGCCCACGTCCACCCCGTGCAGCTCCTCGCGCACACCCTGCGCACCCTGGTCGAGCGCTCCGGCGTCGACCCGGCGCTGATCGACGACGTCATCGGCGGCACCGTCGACCAGGTCGGCGAGCAGGCCATGAACACCACCCGGTACGCCGTCCTCGCGGCCGGATTCCCGGAGACGGTCCCGGCGACCACCGTGGACCGGCAGTGCGGCTCCTCCCAGCAGGCCGTGCACTTCGCCGCGCAGGGCGTCATCTCGGGCGCCTACGACCTCGTCGTCGCCTGCGGAGTGGAGTCGATGAGCCGGGTGCCGATGTGGTCCAACGTGCCGGCCGGCAAGGACCCCTTCGGTCCGGGCGTGGCCGAGCGCTACCCGGAGGGCCTGCTCCCGCAGGGGATCAGCGCCGAACTCATCGCCGCCAAGTGGTCCCTCACGCGCGCGCGGATGGACGAGTTCGCGGTCTCCTCGCACCACAAGGCCGCCGCCGCGTGGGAGGCCGGCCTGTTCGACGCCGAGGTGGCGCCGCTGGAGGGCGTCACCCGCGACGAGTGCATACGGCCCGGCAGCACCCCGGAGATCCTCGGCGGCCTCAAGCCCGCCTACTACGACCCCGGCTTCGCCGAGCGCTTCCCGCAGATCGAGTGGAACGTCACCGCGGGCAACGCGAGCCCCGTCAACGACGGCGCCTCCGCCGTGCTGATCACCTCCAGCGAGACCGCGGCCCGCCTCGGCCTGCGCCCGATCGCCCGCCTGCACAGCTTCGCCGTCACCGGCTCCGACCCGCTGCTGATGCTCACCGGTGTCATCCCGGCGACGGAGAAGGTGCTGCGCCGTGCCTCGCTCAGTCTGGCCGACATCGACCTGTTCGAGATCAACGAGGCCTTCTCCAGCGTGGTCCTGTCCTGGCAGCAGGAGACCGGCGCCGACCTCGCCAAGGTCAACGTGCACGGCGGTGCCATCGCCCTCGGCCACCCGCTGGGCGCCAGCGGCACCCGCCTGACCACCACCCTGGTCCACGCCATGCGCGAACGCGGCGCGCGCTACGCCCTGCAGACCATGTGCGAGGCGGGCGGGCTCGCCAACGCGATGATCCTGGAAGGGGTCTGAAGGATCACCGGCTGATCAACAGCTGATCACCGGTCGCGCAGGTGGTGGCGCTTGCGCCAGGCCACCACCGTGCCCGCGAGCGCCGGTACCGCGATGGAGGCCATCGCGATCAGGAAGGCGGGCGACGTCGGCGCCGAGGCGCGGGCGCCCGCGACCGCGTAGGCGGCCGTGTTCGGGATCGAGCCGAGCGCCGTGGCCAGCAGGAACGGCAGCCAGCCCATCCGGGAGACGGCGGCACAGTAGTTCGCCGCCCAGAACGGCACACCCGGGAAGAGCCGCGCCGCCAGCATCGAACGGAACCCGTGCCGGCTGAGCTGCCCGTCGGCCGCCTTCAGCCAGCGGCCGCGCAGCAACGGCCGCAGCGCGTCCTGCCCCAGCACCCGGCCGAGCCCGAAGGCGACCCCGGCGCCGAGCACCGTGCCGGACAGCGCCGTCGCCAGCCCCAGCTGGGAGCCGAACAGCGCGCCCGCCCCCAGGTTCAGCAGGGGGCGCGGCACGAACGCCACCGTGCACAGCCCGTACGCCACCGCGAACACGACGGCCGCCGTGGCCCCGCCCAGCTGCGGCGGCCAGCCGTGTGCCAGCAGCCGCTGCGGCTCGAACGCGAGCACGCAGGACGCGGCGCCCGCGAGCAGGGCGAGCAGCAGGGACAGCCGTGCGTACGGCGACAGCACCACACGCGTGCAACGGGCGGCGAACCCCGAGCGGGGCAGGGGCGGGACGGGAACGGCCGCGGGGACGGCCTGCTCCATGGCGGCCCGGGGAGAGGCCGTGGCGGTGCCAGAGCGGTTGGCATCGAGCATCCGGCGACACTAACCGACGCATACGTGTGATCGCCGTGTGGTCCGTCTCATCACCGTCCTGCTCCTTCTCGACAGGCTTCAGGTCCGCCAGGGGCCCTCCGGTACCAGCGCTTCGAGCACGGTCAGCAGCTGGGGCGGCTCCAGGCGGTCAGGGAGCGAGGCCAGGTCCGGCGCGGCGATCCAGGCGTGGGTGTCGAGGTTGATCTGTTCGTCAGGGAGCAGGCCGGTCCTCGCGAGCGTCGGCTGTTCCTCGGCGAAACGGGCCAGGAAGAACTGCTCCGAGCCTGTGTAACGCTTGCCGTTCCACCGCACGTCTCGTTCGACGGTCACGGACCGGTCGGTGACCGCGGCCGGGTCAAGTCCGGTCTCCTCGGCCAGTTCGCGCCGTGCCGCCTCCAGCGGTGTCTCACCGGGGTCCATGCCGCCACCGGGCGGTTCCCACAGCCATGTTCCGTCGAACGGGTCGCGCCAGCGCAGCAGGAGTACGCGCTGGGCGGCGTCCAGGCAGATGACCCGAGCTGCGGGCCGATGTGTCGTCTCCACCGGCTCAATCTAGCCATGCGGCCAAGTGGTGTTCGAGGCCCCTACGTTGACAGCTGATCGCCCAAGGGGCTGCGTAGGTACAGGACGAGGTGGACTACGGCTACCGCCTGATCATCGCGGGGCAGGACGGCCTGTGACCGGGTGATCGCCGTATCGTTCGTCCCGTGACCGTCACAGGCGCGGCCCCGCCGGACGTGCCGCCCAGCGCCCTCGCCGACACCGTGCTGGAGCGGCTGACCGCCACGTACGCCGCAGCGGCCGATCCCGCAAGGGCCGCGGCGATGCGGGCGTACATGAAGGACGTGGCGCCCTTCCTCGGGATCCCGACCCCGGACCGGCGCACCCTGTCCCGCACCGTGCTGGCCGGCACACCCCGGCCGGACGAGGCCGACTGCACCGCGATCGCCCTGCGCTGCTGGCTGCTGCCCGAGCGCGAGTACCACTACTTCGCCGTGGACTACCTGCGCCGCCACGCGGCCCGCTGTACCTCCGCGTTCCTGCCTGTAGCCCGGTACCTCATCACCACCGTCTCCTGGTGGGACACCGTCGATCTGCTCGCCGCGCACGTCGTCGGCGCCCTGGTCGCGGCCGACCCCGGGCTCACGGCCGACATGGACGCCTGGATCACCGACGACGACCTCTGGGTGGCGCGTACGGCCCTGCTGCACCAGCTCCGCTACAAGGAACGCACCGACACCGACCGGCTGTTCGCCTACTGCCTGCTCCAGTCCGGCCACCCCGACTTCTTCGTCCGCAAGGCCATCGGCTGGTGCCTGCGCGAGTACGCCAAGACCGATGCCGAGGCCGTACGCGGCTTTCTGGCACGCGAGCGGAGCCGGTTCGCACCGCTGACCGTGCGCGAGGCGCTGAAGAATATCGCCTGAGGGCCCTCGCTTCCACTGCCTCAGCTCGCGTACCGAGTGACCAGGGCGGCGAAAAACCATTCGACGCCGGACAAACCGTCGGCGATGATCGTCGACATGTTCCGGTACGCCTTCCTCCTCGCAGCATCCG
Source organism: Streptomyces sp. NPDC001816 (assembly GCF_042892235.1). Lineage (NCBI taxonomy): Bacteria > Bacillati > Actinomycetota > Actinomycetes > Kitasatosporales > Streptomycetaceae > Streptomyces > Streptomyces sp. NPDC001816. The sequence continues at coordinate 209,669 of NZ_JBIATY010000014.1, read as the reverse complement.
CAGTCGCGGATGCGCCGAAGGCTGCCGTCCCGATCCTCGCGGCCGCTGTCGACGGCGCCCGAAGCTGACCCTCTCCGGATTGTCCGGCGGACCCCGCAGGGGGAGGGTCGGCCACTCCTCGGGGTCCCCGCTCTTCCGCACGCCTGAGAGGCTTCGAGGTACAGCCATGTCCAAAACGGCATACGTGCGCACCAAGCCGCACCTGAACATCGGCACGATGGGCCACGTCGACCACGGCAAGACCACCCTGACCGCCGCCATCACCAAGGTCCTGGCCGAGCGCGGCACCGGCACTTTCGTCCCGTTCGACCGCATCGACCGGGCCCCGGAGGAGGCCGCCCGCGGCATCACCATCAACATCGCGCACGTCGAGTACGAGACCGACACCCGGCACTACGCCCATGTCGACATGCCGGGCCACGCCGACTACGTCAAGAACATGGTCACCGGCGCCGCGCAGCTCGACGGGGCGATCCTCGTCGTCTCCGCGCTCGACGGGATCATGCCGCAGACCGCCGAGCACGTGCTGCTCGCGCGGCAGGTGGGCGTCGACCACATCGTCGTCGCGCTCAACAAGGCCGACGCGGGCGACGAGGAGCTGACCGACCTGGTCGAGCTGGAGGTCCGCGACCTGCTCACCGCGCAGGGGTACCCGGGGGACGCCGTGCCCGTCGTACGGGTCTCCGGGCTGAAGGCGCTGGAGGGCGACCCGCGCTGGACGGCGTCGATCGAGGCGCTGCTCGACGCGGTCGACACCTACGTGCCGATGCCCGAGCGGTATCTGGACGCGCCGTTCCTGCTGCCGGTGGAGAACGTGCTCACCATCACCGGGCGGGGCACGGTCGTCACGGGCGCCGTGGAGCGGGGGACGCTCCGCCTGGGGGACCGGGTCTCGGTGCTCGGCGCCGACGTGGAGACCGTCGTCACCGGGCTGGAGACCTTCGGCAAGCCGATGGAGGAGGCGCAGGCCGGGGACAACGTGGCCGTGCTGTTGCGCGGTGTGCCACGGGACGCCGTGCGGCGGGGGCACGTGGTGGCTGCGCCGGGGAGTGTGGTGCCCAGTCGGAGGTTCTCGGCGCGGGTGTACGTGCTCTCGGGGCGCGAGGGTGGTCGTACGACTCCGGTGTCCACGGGGTATCGGCCGCAGTTCTACATCCGTACGGCTGATGTCGTGGGGGACGTCGACCTGGGGGAGGTGGCGGTCGCGCGGCCCGGGGAGACGGTCGAGATGACTGTCGAGCTGGGGCGGGAGGTGCCGTTGGAGCCGGGGCTCGGGTTTGCCATCCGTGAGGGTGGGAGGACTGTGGGCGCCGGTACGGTCACCTCTGTCGGTTGAGGGTCCCTGGACCGTAGGGGGCCCGGTGCGTGGGGGGACTGCGGGCCGGTTGTGGCTGGTCGCGCAGTTCCCCGCGCCCCTGAGGTGGGTCTCCGTGCTCCGTGTTTTCCAGTACCGGAGACAATGGTTTCGTGAGTGAAGCCATACCAGTGACCCGGACCGTTGACCACGGCACCGCCAAGTTGATGCCCGATGTCGATCGGGAGAGGGCCTGGCTGCTCACCGTGGACGGGGCGCCGCAGTCGTACGTCGATCTGGATGATCCCGCGTATCTGGAGTTCGAGTACGCGCGGCGGCTCGGGTATGTGCTGGACGTCGTCGCCGAAGAGGGGCGGCCGCTGGATGTGCTGCACCTCGGGGGAGGGGCGCTGACGCTGCCGCGCTATGTGGCCGCCACCCGGCCCGGCTCCCGGCAGGACGTCGTCGAGGCCGACCGTGCTCTGCTGGAGCTGGTCGTCGAGCATCTGCCGCTTCCGGAGGGCTCGGGTGTCGCGCTGCACGCCGCCGACGCCCGGGCCTGGCTGGAGGCCGCCCCGGACGACTCGGCGGACGTGCTGATCGCCGACGTGTTCGGTGGCTCACGTGTCCCGGCCCACCTCACCTCGCTCGCCTACGCCCGCGAGGCCGAGCGTGTGCTGCGCCCCGACGGGGTCTATCTGGCCAACCTCGCCGACGCGGCGCCGTTCGGGTTCCTCCGCTCTCAACTGGCCAATTTCGCCGCGGTGTTCGAGGAGCTGGCGCTGATCGCCGAGCCTGGCGTGCTGCGCGGGCGGCGGTTCGGCAACGCGGTGCTCGTCGTCTCGCACCGCACCGTCGACACCGCAGCCGTGGCCCGCCGCACCGCCGCCGACGCGTTCCCGGCCCGGGTCGAACACGGCCGCGCGCTACGGGACTTCATCGGGGCCGCCCGGCCGGTCCACGACACCGACGCCGTACCCTCACCCGAGCCCCCCGACGGGGCTTTCGGTATCGGCTGAGGGGAGCCCGGCGGCGGTCGTGCGCTCGGCGCGGCGGGTCAGCCCGCGCACGTCCGGGACCAGCAGGACCAGGGCGGTGACCAGGACGACCAGGCCCGCGCAGCCCCACAGGGCGGCCGTGCGGCCGACGGCGGACTCGGTGGGGCCGGCCAGGGCTGTGGCGAGGGGTATGAGCGAGACCGAGCCGAACCAGTCGTAGGCGGAGACCCGGGAGAGCTTGTCCTCGGGGATCTCCTGGTGCAGCGCGGTCATCCAGGAGACGCCGAACACCTCCACCGTCGTCCCCGCGACGAACATGACCACGTAGAGGACGCCCACCGGCACCGGCACGGCGAGGGCGGCCGAGGGCAGGGCCAGCGGGAAGACGCACAGGGTGCCGGCGAGGAGCAGACGGCGGGGTCGCCAGCGGGTCATCAGCAGGGCGCCGGCCACCGTGCCCGCGCCGAACGCGCCCAGCGCCAGCCCCCACGGGCCTGCCCCGCCCAGGCTGTCGCGGGCGACGAGCGGGCCGTACACCGCGTCGGCCGCGCCGACCACCGCGTTGGCGATGGAGAACTGGACGACGATGCCCCACAGCCAGGGGCGGCCGACGAACTCCCGCCAGCCCTCCCGGAGATCGGCCAGCATGCCCTCGCCGGGCGTGCGCGGCGGGATGTGGCTGACGTCGAGGAAGGAGCGCAGGGCTCCCGCGACGGCGAAGGCCGCCGCGTCGAACGCGAGGACCCAGCCGGGGCCGACCGCCGCGACCAGCGCGCCGCCGAGCGCGGCGCCGCCGAGGGCCGCTCCCTGGGTGGCCATACGGAAGAGGGCGAACGCGCGGCCCGCCTGCTCACCCTCCACCGAGGACATCAGCATGCCCTCGGCCGCCGGGCCGAAGAACGCCTGCCCGGTGCCGCCGAGCGCGGTGAGCAGCATCATCTGCCACAGCCGGGGCTCGCCGGCCAGCACCAGGAGCGCGAAGGCTCCTTGGGAGAGGCAGTTGAGGGCGTTGGCGGCGACCATCACCCGGTGCCGGGGCAGCCGGTCCGCGAGCGCGCCGCCGATGAGCAGGAACACCACCAGCGGCAGGGTGCGGGAGGCGGCCACCAGTCCCACGTCGCCGCCGTCGCCGCCCGCGTCCAGCACGGCGAACGCGGCGGCGATGAGCGAGCCGTTGGCGCCGAGACCGGTCACGACGGCCGCCGCGGTCAGCAGCGAGTAGTTGCGGCTCGCCCAGGCGGGCCTGGGCCGGTGGCGGGGGACGGCTTGCTTCACCGGGTGACTATCGCTCGCGTCCGCCGCGGTTTCAAACCGGTTTCCGAGGGCGCCGCCGATCCGGCCAACTCGCCGTGCATGGCGCGTTTTTGACGGAGAGGGAGGAGCCTTTTAAGGTGATCAAGTCATGTTCATGACTGCTTGTCATGGTGATGACTCATATGGTTCGAAAGAGAAGAAAGGATCTTCATGCGCAAGCATGCTGCAGCCCTGATCGCCACGGCTGCGCTCATCGGTGCGGCCGTGCCCGCTGTCGTCGCGGCGCCCGCCTCGGCCTCGACGATCCGCTGCCAGCCCGCCGCCCACCGGTACGTCGTCAAGAAGGACAACGCCCCCATCCACAAGACGCCGAGCGCCCGTGGCAGGGTGATCGGCCACGCGTACAAGGGCCACCACGTGGTCTCCCACTACGAGTGCACCAACGGCAGCACCTGGGAGTGCATCAAGGACTGCCAGGTCTCCGACGACGGCACGCCGACGCTGTACGGCCACTGGATCTACCGCGGCTACCTGGGCGAGGGCTGAGGCTCCCCAGTGTTCCGGCCCGCCGCGCTGCGGTGGGCCGGAACGCCCTGCGGGCTCAGTCGGAGGTCGGGGTTCCGTGCAGGCGGACCGTGCTGAGGATCTTCAGGACGGTTGCCTTGGGGATCTCGCCCTTCGTACCCGTGGCCCCGTAGAAGTTGAACGACACATAGTCGTCGGCGGAGTTCTTGAAGCCGAACGTGAGCGCCTTGCCGTCGGTCACGCACTTGCCCTTGCGCGGGGTGTGGGTCGACTGGGCCCACGCGTAGCTGCCCTCGACGCCCGAAGCCGACTTGAAGGGCGTGGGCTTCTTGTCCCACGAGATGCTCTTCTTGTCCGGCATGGTGTAGCCGCCGTAGACCCACCAGGCCGGGGTGTTGATCGCGATCTCGTCCGTGTCCTTGGCGCCGCTGGCGCCCTTGGTGCCCACGACCGCCAGCGGGGTGTCCTCGGTGCGGCCGTCCTTGTCGTCGTCGGACGTGCACCACTTGGACTGGTACTCGGCGAGGCCCGACATGGTGATGCCCTTGTCCTTGTCGGACTTCGGGAAGTCGAAGCCGACCGCGAGACCGGTGGCCTGGACCTCCCAGTCCGACGGCACGTCGAAGGCGACACCCCACTTGGGGTTCACCACGACCTTCCAGCCGGCGATCGCCGGCTTCTCGGTCTCGTTGCCGCGCGGGTCGTCGTCCGTCGACGGGGACGCGCTGGAGCCGGAGGGCGACGACGTGGCCGGGCTGCTCGGCTTGTCGGCCACGTCCTTCTTGTCCTTGTCGCCCAGGACCAGGAACGCGGTCACACCGGCGGCCACCACCACGGCCGCGGCCGCCACGATCGCGACGACCTTCGTCCGGTTTCCACCGCCACCACCGCCACCGCCCGGTGAGGGCTGCGGGACACCCGCGGGTGCCGGAGCCCCCCACTGCGGCTGCTGCGCATAGGGGCTGGGCTGTTGGTAGCCGGGCTGCTGGTACGGATTCGGTTGCTGGTAACCCGGCTGCTGATACGGGTTGTTCTGCGGGTTCTGCTCGCCCCCGGGCGGCTGCTGCTGTCCTGGCCACATGGGGGCCCACCCTAGCGGCGCCAGGGACACGATTCGGTCACTACCCCTCGCCAGGGCTGTAGCGAAGCGGAATCCTCTCTGGCCAGCGGCTGCTACTCGTGAGTAACATGGCGGCATGAGCGCAGACCAGATGTCGATCGGCGACATGCTCGCCGCCACCGTGCCGATGGCCCGGACCCTGAACCTGGAGTTCCTGGAGACCTCTCCGGAGCAGGCCGTGGTGTCTCTGCCGGACCAGGGTGAATACCACAACCACGTGGGCGGGCCGCACGCCGGCGCGATGTTCACGCTCGGGGAGTCGGCCAGCGGGGCCATCGTGCTGGCCGCGTTCGGCGACCAGCTCTCGCGCGCCGTGCCGCTTGCCGTGCGGGCCGAGATCGCCTACAAGAAGCTGGCGATGGGCGCCGTCACCGCGACCGCGAAGCTGGGCCGCCCGGCCGCCGAGGTCGTGGCCGAGCTGGACGCGGGGCAGCGGCCCGAGTTCCCGGTGACGATCGAGATCCGCCGCGCGGACGGAGCGGTCACTGGTGAGATGCAGGTCGTGTGGACGCTGCGTCCCAACAACAAGGACTGATGCGGGACACGGGGGAGGGGTCCGGGTGGATCCCTCCCCTCGCGTTGTCTCAGGCCGCCTGGGGCTCCTTCCCGATGCCGGCCTCGCCTGTCTTGCCGTCCTCCAGCCCCCCACGAACTCCCGGAGCCAGCCCCTGAATTCGGGGCCCAGGTCCGGGCGGTCGCAGGCCAGACGGACCACTGTGCGCAGATAGTCCGCCTTGTTGCCGGTGTCGTAGCGCAGGCCGTCGAAGACGACCCCGTGCACCGTGCCGCCCGCGGCCAGCTCCTGGAGGGCGTCCGTCAGCTGGATCTCGCCGCCGCGGCCCGGCGGGGTGCGTTCCAGGACGTCGAAGACGGCGGGGTCGAGGACGTAGCGGCCGATGACCGCGTAACGGCTCGGCGCCTTCTCGGGTGACGGCTTCTCGACCAGGCCGGTGACGCGTACGACTCCCTCCTCGCCGGTGGGTTCCACCGCCGCGCAGCCGTAGAGATGGATCTGCGCCGGGTCGACCTCCATCAGCGCGACCACGGTGCCCGCGTACCGGTCGCGGACGTCCAGCATGCGGCTGAGCAGGGTTTCGCGCGGGTCGATCAGGTCGTCGCCGAGCAGGACGGCGAAGGGCTGGTCCCCGACGTGGTGGCGGGCGCACAGCACGGCGTGGCCGAGGCCGAGCGGGTCGCCCTGACGGATGTGGTGGATGTCGGCCAGCCGTGCAGGATCGCGTACGGCGTCCAGGCGCACGGTGTCGCCCTTGGCCGCCAGGGCCTGCTCCAGCTCGAAGGCGTTGTCGAAGTGGTCCTCGATGGCGCGCTTGTGCCGGCCGGTGACCATCAGGATGTCGTCGAGACCGGCCGCCGCGGCCTCCTCGACGACGTACTGAATGGCCGGCTTGTCGACGACGGGGAGCATCTCCTTCGGCGTCGCCTTCGTCGCGGGCAGGAACCGGGTGCCTAGCCCGGCGGCCGGGACGACCGCCTTGCGTACCGAGCGGGGCGAGGCGGGGGTCGCTGGGGAGTGGGGGGCGATCATGCGGCCATGCTCGGGCACGCGGATGAGAGTGCGCCGAGAAGAACGTGGGAACAGGCTGTGGGTGTCCGCCGGCGGGACGGGCGGGAAGTTGGAGATTTCGTGTGCCATCCGGCTTTCCGCGCACACAAGTTGACCGTCATGCAACCGCGGCCTCGGAGAGGTGTGTTGATACCGCCGGTAACTGTTGTGCATTTCCCGGACTTTGAAACCGAGTCATTCGAACTTCTTGTTTCCTGTGAGGCTCGTGTGCGAAGGTGAGCCTTCCTGTGAGAGGGGTAAAGGTCGCGACCGAACGGCAAGGCCGGGCCCCTCAGGTATGCACCAATCAGGCACTGCTTTCCGACGGGGCGCCATTTCGGATGCCGCCCTGCGGCTGGAAAGGAAATGGTGTTCCGTGCAGTCCCCTTACCCCCCACGCCCGCCGTTCCCGCCCCGCCCCGGTTCGCTGCCGGGGGAGTCCGACCGCGATCTCGTCGCCCTTCTGGGCGGCCCCGGTGGCGGCCGCCATCACGCCGTCGCCCTGCTCCTGGCCCGGCACTGGCGGGCCACCCGCGACTACGCGAGCGTCTGCCTGGCCGCCGCCGGGCCCGCAGTGCAACTGGTGGCCACCGCCGCCTTCCAGCAGGTACTCGGCCGGCTCACGAGCGGGGCGGTCGGCGGCGCCCTGCGCCCGCAACTGCTGGTGGCCGTCCGTGAGACCGTCCGCACCTGGGCCGCCGACGAGGCCGCCTGTGTGGTCATGCCGGAATTGCGCAAAACCACCGGTGGCCGTGGTCTACGCGCGACGATGCCCGGCACGCCCGAAAGGCGGCAACTCGCAGAACGTGCATTCCAGGCCCTGCCCGCCGCCTCCCAATGCCTTCTGTGGCATACCGAGGTCGAGGCGGAGCCCATAAACATACCCGCTGGTCTGTCGGGGGTGGACACGGCCACCGCCGCGACCGCCCTGGAGCAGGCCCGCGAGCAATTCCGGGCGGGCTGCGTACGCGCCCACCGTGAACTCGCACCCTCCAGGGAATGCCGCTTCCACAACCGCCTCCTGGACGTCCCCATTCGACGCGGCGGCTCCCTGCTCCCGGATGTACAGGCGCATCTGGCGGCCTGCCGCCACTGCCGGCACGCCGCCGAACAGCTCAGCCATTTCGAGGGCGGCCTGGAAGTCCTGCTCGCCGAGACCGTGCTCGGCTGGGGCGCCCGCCGCTATCTCGACTCCCGGCCGGGCCGCGGCGCCCTGGAGGAGAAGCCGCCCGCGCCGCACGCGGTGGCCCCGGCACCGGGCGGCCGACACCGCACAGTCCCGGACGGCAGACGTCGCGCGCTGCCCGAGGGCAGGCGTCGTACGGCTCTGGCGGTGGGCGTCGGTCTCACCTCGCTCGCCCTGCTGGCCACGGTGCTCGCGGTCAAGGGCTGGTCCGATGACAACGGTGTCCCGGCGCCCGGGGCCACCTGGGGTGCCCCGGTGGGCAGTTCGGCTCGCCCCGGCGCCGACAGCGAGCGGTCCTCCGCGCTCTCCTCGTCCGCCGCCTCGGCCGGCGACCCGGTCGAGGTCGCCCACGGCAGGCTGCGCAGCCTCGCCTCCGGGCTCTGTCTGGACGCGAGAGGGGGGAACGTCGAGGCGGGTGCGGGTGCGGGTGCGGGTGCGGGTGCCGTGCTGGCGGAGTGTTCTTCCGCCGGGTCGCAGCAATGGTCGTACCAGGGCGACGGACTGCTGCGCGGCGCCGCCGATCCCACGCTCTGCCTGGCCGCCGACCCGGGGACGCGGGGCGTCGTGGTGTCCGGCTGTGTCGTGCACGCCGGAGAGGTGTCGTACGACATCACGGTCCGGGGTGAAGTCCTGCTCCGCAGGCCCGAAGGACTTGCCCTTGCCCTCGCCCCGGACTCCGGGGGCTCCCCGACCCGGGTGGTGGTCGCGGCCCGCGACGGCTCGAAGCGGCAGCGGTGGGTCCTTGAGGCGGAGGCGGAGGCGGAGGCGAGGACGGGGGTGGGAGTGGGCGCGCCGCCGGAGGCGCCTGACCCCGGGCGGAGTGGACCCTCGAAGGGGCCCGCCGAACAGCCGCCCGGGCGGCCGGACGAGGACGCCCCGCGTGAGGAGCGTGGGCAGGGGCACAGGGATGGGCAGGGGCAGGAGCACCAGCCGGCCAGTCCGGGGTACGAGACCCGGATCGCCCAGGTCGGCGCCCACGAGGATCCCGGCGCGGCGGGATCCGCCCCTCCCGCGGACCCGGTGCGCCGGCTCGTCTCCCCGGTCGCGGGCACCCTCGTCCCCGCGTCGACGGCGGTCGGCTCGCTGCTCGGCTGACATCGGAGGGCCACCCCGGACACGGGGGTGGCCCTCGCCCGCCCTCCTCCGGCCAACTCGCCGCCCGGCTCGGGTGCGTACCGGGATCGAGCCACCGGGCGGAAGTCATGCGGAATTTACAGAAACCGATCCCGTGTCCTGTGACGTTGCCCCACGGTGAGTCCACGGTGAATATGCTCGGCGCTTTGACGGGCTTGTGGGGGTGTGTCGAGAGGGTCGGGAAGGCCGTACGGTCAATGGGCGGCAGAGGATTGCTCGGATTTCCGGCGCTTGCGGGGGAATTCGGCGGGCTGGCCGAATCGATGCCACCGCTCGCGAAAAGGACGCGGCGTTATTGACCCGCCAGTAAGCACCTCGCTAGGTTCCGGTGGCCTCGCACCAGAGTGTCCTGCCGCACACCCCCCACCGTGCTGTCTTGCCGATTCTTCGGAGCATCATGACCTCCCCCGTGCGCGCCCAAGACCTGATCCTGTGTCTCACCCCCTTCGGAGAACCCGACGCCGGGCCGGCCGTGGCCGCCTGCGCCGCCGGCGCGCTCGGCATCCTCGACCTCGGCGACGGCGACCGACGATCCCGCGAGGAGCTGAACCGGCTGAGCAGAGCGGCGCCGGGGCCCTTCGGCGTACGGGTGACCGGACGCTGCGCGCTGGACCCCGGCGAACTCGGCGGTGGCCCCGACACCGTGGTCGTCGCGCAGGACGCGCCCTGGAACGTGGGCGAAGTGTCCGCGCGGTACCGGTTGTTGGCCGAGGTCACCGATCTGGCGCAGGCGCGTGAAGCGGTGCGTGCAGGGGCCCATGGGCTGATCGCGCGAGGCTCCGAGAGCGGTGGCCGGATCGGCGGGCTGAGCACCTTCGTTCTGCTCCAACAGCTGCTGGGTGGGGGCGGGTTGGAGGTTCCGGTCTGGGCCTGTGGCGGCATCGGGCCGCGTACGGCCGCGGCCGCGGTGGCCGGCGGGGCGGCCGGTGTCGTCCTCGACAGCCAACTGGCCCTGCTGGCCGAGTCGCGGCTGCCGGAGGCGGTGCGGGCGGCGCTGCGCTCCCTGGACGGTTCCGAGACCGTGGTCGTCGCCGGGCACCGGGTACTGCGCCGACGCGGCCCGGACGCCCCGCCTCCGCCCCCGGACGACGCCGCGGCGGTCGCCTCCCTGCTCGGCGCGCGGGACCTGCGCCGCCAACTCCTGCCGGTGGGCCAGGACGGCTTCCTGGCCGCGCGGTTCGCCGAGCGGTGGGGGGATGTACGGCGGACCGTGCACGAGGTGAGGGCGGCGATACAGGAGGTCGTCGGGGCGGCGGAGGCTGAGGGCGCGGATGGCCGCGGGTCGAGGCGGGCGGGTGCCGAGCCGGGGAGGTCGGCAGGCGGTGGGTCGGCCATGTGGGTCGGCGGTGGTCCGGCGGAGTCGATCGGCGGTGGGTCGGCCGGGTCAGCCGACGGTGGGTCGGCAGCGGCAGCGGCAGCGGAAGACGGTGAGTCGGTAGCGACCGGCGGCGGTGGGTCGGCAGTGGCCGGCGGTGCCCCGACGGAGTCGTTCGGCGGTGGGCCGGGCGAGTCGGCCGACGGTGGGTCGGCAGCAGCAGCGGCAGCGGAAGACGGTGAGTCGGCAGCGGTCGACGGTGGGTCAACAGTGGACGGCGATGGCCCGACGGAGTCGTTCGGCAGTCGTTCGGCCGGTTCAGCCGACCATGGCTCGACAGCGCCCGACGGCGGGTCGGCACTGGCCGGCGGTGGCCCCGCCGAGTCATCCGACGGGCGCCCGACCGGATCGCCCGACGCCGACTCGACCCAGTCCGTCGACCACGACCACGGCCCCGCGAGTGCCCTGCGCCCCGGCTCCCGCATGAGCCGTGCCCTCGGTACCCGGCTCCCTGTCGCGCAGGGCCCCATGACGCGCGTGAGTGATCAGGCGGGCTTCGCCGCCGCCGTTGCCGCGGACGGGGCGCTGCCCTTCCTGGCGCTGGCCCTGGCCGACGGTGAGCGGACCCGGGCGATGCTGACCGAGGCGCGTGCCGTGCTGGACGGGCGGTCCTGGGGTGTGGGTGTGCTCGGCTTCGCGCCCGAGGACATCAGGAACGCCCAGTTGGAAGCCGTACGGGAACTGCGCCCCACGCACGCGATCATCGCGGGCGGACGGCCCGCCCAGGCCGAGGCGCTGGAGCGGGCCGGGATCCGCACCTACCTGCACGTGCCCTCACCGGGGCTGCTGCGGCAGTTCCTGCAGGCCGGGGCGCGCCGGTTCGTGTTCGAGGGCTCCGAGTGCGGCGGGCACGTCGGACCGCGCGCCTCCTTCCCGCTGTGGGAGGCCCAACTCGCCGTACTGGAAGACTTCCTGGACGACGAAGCCGATGCCGGAACCGCGCGGCAGCTGGAGGTGTTCTTCGCGGGCGGGATCCACGACGAGCGGTCCGCCGCGATGACCGCCGCCCTGGCCGCACCCCTCACCGCCCGGGGCGCCGCCGTCGGCGTCCTCATGGGCACCGCCTACCTGTTCACCGAGGAGGCCGTGGCGCACGGCGCGATCCAGCCGCTCTTCCAACGGCAGGTGCTGACCGCCACCACGACCGCCCTGCTGGAGACCGCACCCGGCCACGCCACCCGCTGTGTCCCCAGCCCCTTCACCACGGACTACCGCGCTCGCGAGGCCAAGCTACGCGCGTCCGGCCTGCCCGACCGGGAGGTGTGGGAGGCGCTGGAGCGGCTCAACGTCGGGCGACTGCGCATCGCGAGCAAGGGCGTCGAGCGGTCGGCCCAGGGCGAGTTGACCGGCGTCGACGAGGAACGACAGCTCACCGACGGGATGTTTATGGCCGGCGAGGTCGCCGTCCTGCGCTCGGCGACCACCACCCTCGCGGAGCTGCATCACGCCGTCACCGACGGCGCCGCCGACCTCCTCGCCGCCCGCGCCCCCCGCCCCGCCGGTTCACGGGCCTGCGAACCCGCGCCGCCCGCCCCGCTCGACGTCGCCGTCGTCGGCATGGCCTGCATGTTCCCCGAGGCGCCCGACCTGGCCACCTTCTGGGCCAACATCGTCGCCGGACACGACGCCGTCACCGAGGTCCCGGCCGACCGGTGGGACCCGGCCGTGCACCACGAGGCCGGCAGCACGGCGTCCAAGTGGGGCGGCTTCCTGCCCCGCATCCCCTTCGACCCGCTGGGCTACGGCATCCCGCCCGCCTCCCTCGGCAGCATCGAGCCGGTCCAGCTGCTGTCCCTGGAGGCCGCCCGCAGGGCCCTGGACGACGCCGGATACGGCGACCGGGGGCGGACGTTCGACCGCTCGCGCACCTCCGTCGTCTTCGGCGCGGAGGCGGGCAGCGACCTGTCCGGCGCGGCCACCCTGCGCGCCGTCCTCCCGTCGTACTACGGCAAGGTCCCGGACGGTCTGGAGGAGCAGCTGCCCCGGCTCACCGAGGACTCCTTCCCCGGCATGCTCGCCAACGTCATCTCCGGCCGCATAGCGAACCGGCTGGACCTCGGCGGCGCCAACTACACCGTCGACGCGGCCTGCGCCTCCTCCCTCGCCGCGCTCGACGTGGCCTGCAAGGAACTCGTCTCCGGCGGCAGCGACGTCGTGCTGTGCGGCGGGGCCGACCTGCACAACGGCATCAACGACTTCGTCCTGTTCTCCTCGGTGCACGCCCTCTCTCCGACCGGCCGCTCCCGCGCCTTCGACGGCTCCGCCGACGGCATCGCCCTCGGCGAGGGCGTGGCCTGCGTGGTCCTCAAACGGCTCGCGGACGCCGAGCGCGACGGCGACCGTGTCTACGGCGTGATCAAGGGCCTCGGCTCCGCCAGCGACGGCCGCTCCCTCGGCCTGACCGCACCCCGCCCCGAGGGGCAGCGGGCCGCGCTGCTGCGCGCCTACCGCAACGCCGGCGTCTCGCCCGCCGAGGTCGGCCTGGTCGAGGCGCACGGCACCGGTACGGTCGTCGGGGACCGTACCGAACTCACCGTACTCGGCGAGGTGTTCGCCGAGGCCGGCGCCGAAACCGGTACCTGCGCGCTCGGCTCGGTCAAGTCGCAGATCGGGCACACCAAGTGCGCCGCCGGACTCGCGGGCCTGATCAAGACCGCCCTCGCCCTCTACACCGGCGTCAAGCCGCCCACCCTCCACCTGGACCGGCCCAACCCGGCCTGGTCGGAGGAGGAGAGCCCCTTCGCCTTCCACACCCGCGCCCAGCCCTGGGCGGCCCCGGCGGCGGAACGGCTCGCCGGAGTCAGCGCGTTCGGCTTCGGCGGAACCAACTTCCATGTGGTGGTGGGGGCCTACGACGGCGCCGTACCGCCGCAGCAGACCCTGGACGCCTGGCCCGCCGAGCTGTTCCTGTTCCGCGGGAAGGACACGGCGGCGGCCCACCGGGACGTCGAGGAGATCCTGCGGGCCGCCGAGTCCGACGGCCGACCCTGGCGCCTGCGCGACCTCGCCCTCGCCGCCGCCCGGCGCGCCGACACCTCCCACGAACCCGTGCGGGCAGCGGTCGTGGCCCGCGATGTCGACGACCTGATCGGGCAGTTGAGACGCGTCCTCGCCGCGGAGCACGATCCGGCGGCCGGCGGCCCCGTCGAGGGCGAGGATGAGGCCAAGGTCGCCTTTCTCTTCCCCGGCCAGGGCAGCCAGCGGCCCGGCATGCTCGCCGACCTGCTGGTCGCCCTGCCCGAGCTGCGCCACTACCTGCACCTCGGCCGCGCCCACGCCGACGCCCTGTACCCGCCCGCCGCCTTCGACGAGGCTGCCCGCGAGCGCCGCCGGGCCGATCTCACCGACACCCGGGCGGCGCAGCCCGCGCTCGGCATCACCGGCCTCGCCGCCCACGCCTTCCTCACCTCGGCGGGCATCCAGCCGGACCTCGCGGCCGGACACAGCTACGGTGAACTGGTCGCGCTGAGCGCCGCCGGAGCCCTCGACCCGGAGACCCTGCTGGAGCTGAGCACCGAGCGTGCGAGCGCGATCCTGGCGGCCGCGGGCGACGAACCCGGCACCATGGCCGCCGTCGGAGCCGGTGCCGAGGACGTGGCACGCGCACTGCGCGCCGCCGGGGCGCCCGAGTCGGTCGTCGTCGCCAATCACAACTCGCCCGATCAGTCGGTGATCTCGGGTCCCACGGCCGAAGTCGAGGCCGCCGTGGGCCTGTTGCGCGAGGCGGGCCTCGGGGTGCGACCCATCCCGGTCGCCTGTGCCTTCCACAGTCCGGTGGTGGCCGCCGCCGGGGAGCGGTTCGCCAAGGTCCTCGCGGACAAGGCCGTACGAGCCCCGGAGTTCCCCGTCTGGGCCAACCGCACCGCGGCCCCGTACCCGCACGACGCCGACGCCGTACGCGGCGAACTCGCCGCACAGATCGGCGCGCCGGTCGCCTTCGCCGCCCAGATCGAGGCGATGTACGAGGCGGGAGCGCGGATCTTCGTGGAGGCGGGCCCCGGCACGGTCCTCACCCGGCTCGTCGGCCGGATCCTCGGCGACCGTCCGCATCGCACCGTCGCCTGCGAGCCCCGCGCCGACAGCGGCCTGCCCGGCTGGCTCGACGCCCTCGCCCAACTGGCCCTCGCGGGGCTGCCGGTGCGCACCGCCTGGCTCTTCCGGGGCCGCGACGCCGTCGACGCGCTCCGGACACCGGCGCCGCGGCGGCCCGGCTGGACGGTCGACGGACACCTCGTCCGCACCGCCGACGGAGCACTCCTCCCCGGTGCCCTCGCACCGGCCCGACGAGTCGTGGAGACGACTGTGACGACGAACCCGCAGTACGGTGCCCCGGCCGGCCAGGACGCGCTGATCTCCGAATTCCTGCGCACCAGCCGGGAGCTGATCGCCGCCCAGCGCGATGTGCTGCTCACCTACTTCGGCGCCGCGCCCGGAGCGACCCCGCAGGCACCCGCCGCCCCCGCACCGATACCGCAGGCCGTGCTCCCAGAACCAGCCCAACTTCCCGCTGCTGCAGTGCCGTTGCCCGAAGCCGCCGAACCTGCCGAGCCCGAGCGTGACGTCGAGCGAGTGGTCCTGGAGATCATCAGCGAGCGCACCGGATACCCCGTCGACATGATCGAGCCCGACCTCGACCTGGAGGCGGATCTGAGCATCGACTCGATCAAGCGGGCCGAGATAGCGGGCGAACTCGCCAGACGCCTGGGGATCGCGGGCGGAGCGGAGATCCTGGACGACGCGGAGCTGGAGAAGCTGGCCAAGGCGCGTACGGCGGCGTCGGTGACGGCCTGGCTGACGGCGCGGGTCGGTGGGGGCGCCGGGGCTGATCTGGAGCCCACCGCAGCGGCCGACCAGGGACCGGCGGCCCCGCAGGAGCAGATGCCTCTCGGCGAAGCCCCGAAGCGCTGCGAGCTGCGCCCGGTGTCTCTTCCGCACCCCTCGGCCGACCCCGCCGTCACCCTCTCCGGCACCCGGTTCGTGCTCCTCGGCGACGGCGGGGGAGCGGCGGCCGAGGTCGCGGCACGGCTCCGGGCGCACGGCGCCGACACGGTGACCGTCGACCGGGCCCACCTCCTCGGCGAGGCCGACGGCAGGGTCGACGGCGTCCTGTACCTGGGCGCGCTCCCCGGCCCCGAGCTTCCGGTGCTGCCCGAGGCCTTCCCCGTGCTGCAGGCGGCCCTGGCCTGCGCACCGCGCAGCCTGCTGGCCGTGCAGCCGGCCGACGGCGAGGCGGCGACCCGGTCGGCCGGTCTCCACGGCCTCTTCCGCACCGTCGCCCGGGAGTACCCCGACACCCTCGCCCGGATCGTCACCGCCCCCGACACCGCACCCGCGGCCGTCGCCGACGCCCTGCTCGCCGAGCTGATCGCGCCGGAGCCGGCCCCTGTCGTCCTGCGTACGGCCACCGGGCAGCGGCACGGTCTCGAACTGGTGCCCGCGCCCCTGGGCCCGCTCGGCAGCACCGGCGCGGGACCCGCCGGGGACGGCGCCGCCGAGGCCGCCGCGCTCGGCCTGGACCGGGACTCCGTGGTGCTGCTGGTCGGCGGCGCCCGGGGCATCACGGCGAGGTTCGCCGTCGCGCTGGCCGCAGCGAGCCGCTGCCGTGTCGAGCTGGTCGGCCGCACGCCCGCGCCCACCGCGCCCGAGACCCCGGAGATCGCAGCCGCCCGCACCGCCGTCGAACTGCGCGCCGCTCTCGCCGCGAACGGCTCGCTCAGACCGGCGGAGGTCAACCGGGCGGCCGAACTCGTCCTCGCCCAGCGGGAGATCACCGCCACCCTCGCGGAACTCGCCGCCCTCGGCAGCGAGGCCCGCTACCGCTCGGTCGACTTCCGCGAGCGGGACGCCGCGCTCCAGGCCGTCAAGGAGATCCACGCCGAGCACGGCCGGCTCGACGGAGTCGTCTTCGCCGCCGGGGTGATCGAGGACCGGCTGATCGCCGAGAAGAGCCCCGACTCCTTCCGGCGCGTGTACGGCACGAAGACAGCCGGGGCCGCTGCCCTGCTCAGCGCGCTCGAGGACCTGCCGGGCGGACCGGGATTCACGGTGCTGTTCGGCAGCATCGCCGCTGTCCTCGGCAACCGCGGCCAGGCCGACTACGCCGCCGCCAACGACGCCCTGGAACGCCTCGGCGCCGACTGGGCCGAGCGCACCGGCCACCGGGCGCTCACCGTCCACTGGGGCCCCTGGGCGCCCTCCGGCATCCACAGCGGCATGGTCGGCGAGGAACTGGGCCGCGAGTACGCCCGCCGCGGGGTGCGGCTGATCGACCCCGACGAGGGCACCGCGGCCCTGCTCCGGGAACTCGCCTGGGGCGACCGCCCGGCCCGCGCCGTCGTCTACACCGCCTCGGGCTGGTGAGATGACGGAGCCTCAGACTCCCGTCGCCATAGTCGGGATGGCGGTGCTGCTGCCCGGTGCCGCAGGGCTCGACGCCTACTGGCGCAACCTGCGCGACGGCGTGGACGCCATCGGCGACGTCCCCGAGGGCCGCTGGGACGCCGGCTACTACCGCCCCGGCTCGGCCGCGGAGCCTGCCGTCGCCGACCGCATCTACTGCCGGCGTGGCGGATTCGTGGACGGACTGGCCCAGGTGGAGGTGACCCGGTACGGCATCATGCCCGCCTCGGTGCCGGGCACCGAGCCCGACCAGCTGATCGCCCTCGACGTGGCCGCCGCCGCGCTCGCCGACGCGGGCGGCACGGACCGGCTGCCGGAGCGGGACCGGATCGGCGTGGCCCTGGGACGCGGCGGCTACCTCACCCCGGGCCTGGTCCGGCTCGACCAGCGCGTGCGCACCGCCGGACAACTGGTCCGCACACTGGGCGAGTTACTGCCCGACCTGTCGTCCGCCCAGCTGGACCGGGTGCGGCAGGCGTTCACCGAACGGCTCGGCCCGGACAGCCCCGAGTCCGCGATCGGCCTGGTCCCCAACCTCGCCGCCTCCCGCATCGCCAACCGACTCGACCTGCGCGGCCCCGCCTACACACTGGACGCGGCCTGCGCCTCCTCGCTGGTCGCCGTCGACCAGGCAGTCACCGAACTCGCCACCGGCCGCTGCGACATGATGCTGGCCGGGGGAGTGCACCACTGCCACGACATCACCCTGTGGAGCGTCTTCTCCCAGCTGCGCGCCCTGTCCCCTAGCCAGCGCATCCGCCCCTTCCACCGCGACGCCGACGGCATCCTCATCGGCGAGGGCACCGGCGTCGTCGTACTCAAACGGCTCGCGGACGCCGAACGTGACGGTGACCGCGTGTACGCGGTGATCCGCGGGACGGGCGTGGCCAGCGACGGCCGTACGGCCGGGCTCGTCACGCCCGACCCCGGCGGCCAGACCCGAGCCGTGCGCCAGGCCTGGCACGCGGCCGGACTCGACCCCGCAGCACCCCACTCCGTCGGCCTGCTGGAGGCGCACGGCACCGCCACCCCCGCCGGTGACGCCGCCGAACTCGCCACAGTGGCGGAGGTGTTCGGACCGGGCGCGGCCCTCGGCGACGAGCGGCCCGTGCTCGGCTCGGTGAAGTCGATGATCGGCCACACCATGCCGGCCGCCGGTGTGGCCGGCCTGGTCAAGGCCGCCCTCGCCCTGCACCACGGCACCCTGCTGCCCACCCTCCACTGCGACGACCCCCACCCCGCCCTCGCGGCCACCCGCTTCCGCACCCTGGAGCGGGCACGCCCCTGGGAGACCGGCCCGGAACAACCGGTCCGGCGGGCCGCCGTGAACGCCTTCGGGTTCGGCGGGATCAACGCCCACGTGGTGCTGGAGGAGGCGCCGGGCGGGCGAGCGAGGTCCCGGCACGCCCTGACCCCGGTCGCCGAGCCGGAGCGCGTGCTGCTGCTCGCCGCCGACACCCCGGACGACCTCGCCGCCCTCCTGGCCGCCGACGATCCGGCGGTCCTCGCCGCCGGCCTCGACCCCGCGCGGCCGCACCCCGACGCCGGCCCCGTACGCCTCGGCATCGTCGACCCCACCGCCAAACGGCTGGCCCTGGCCCGTCGCGTGGTCGGCAAGGGCCGCGCCTGGCAGGGCCGCAGCGACGTCTGGTTCCGGCCCACCCCGCTGCTCGGGCCCGGCAAGCTGGTCTTCGTCTTCCCCGGCCTCGAAGGCGACTTCGCGCCCCGCGCCGACGACATCGCAGCCCACTTCGGCCTGCCCCCGCTCGCGGCCACCGGCACGGACGTACACGTCGACGACGTCGGACGGCACGGTTTCGGGGTCGTGGGCGTGGGCCGGCTCCTGGACACCGCGCTGCGCCGCATGGGGGTCGTACCGGACGCGGTCGCCGGGCACAGCGTCGGCGAGTGGACCGCCATGGCCGCGGCCGGACTGTACTCGAACGCCCAAGTGGACGCCTTCATGGCCGAGTTCGACCCGGACACGGTGACCGTGCCGGGGCTGGCCTTCGCCGCCGTGGGAGCCTCGGCGGACCGCGTCCGGACGGCTCTCGCCCAGGCCTGGTCCGGCTCCGGGATCGTGCTCTCCCACGACAACGCGCCCCGCCAGTCGATGGTCTGCGGTCCGGACGCGGCGGTCCAGGAGTTCGTACGGTCCTTCCGCGCCCAGGGCGTCCTGTGCCAGGTGCTGCCGTTTCGCTCCGGCTTCCACACGCCGATGCTCGAACCGTACCTCGCCCCCATCAAGGAGGCCGCCGACCGCTTCCGGCTCCATCCGCCGACCGTACCGGTCTGGTCCGGGACCACCGCTGAACCCTTCCCGCAGGACGAGGCGGCGGTGCGCGAGCTGTTCGTACGACACCTGCTGGAGCCCGTCCGCTTCCGCGAGCTGATCGAGTCCCTGTACGCGGCAGGCCACCGCACCTTCGTCCAGACCGGCCCCGGCCAACTGGCCTCCCTCATCGACGACACCCTCGCCGAGCGCGATCACCTGGCCGTCGCCGCCAACTCCCCGCACCGCTCCGGAATGACCCAACTGCGATGCGTGGCAACGGCGTTGTGGACGGCAGGGGCACGGGTGGCTCCCGCGCTGCCGTCTGCTCCGTCACCCGGGGCGGCGGGCCGCGCCGAGGCGCCCGAGCCGACGCCCTGCGCGCAGGAACCCGTCACCACACTCCGCACCCACGCGTCCGCTGCGGCACCCGCGCGCCCCGCCGTCCGCCTCGATCTGGACGGTGCCCTGGTGTCCCTGGCCGGGCCGGACCTGGACGTGCTGCGGTCGCAGCTGCGGCCGAGCCGACAGGCAGCGCACGCTTCGCAGCCACCCCGCCCCGGCACGTCCTCCCTCGACGACCTCGCCACCCGCTTCCCGGCGGCCGCCGAGCTGACCGCCCTGCTGCGGGACACCGCGGACACCGCGGCGGAGCTGATCGCGGCGCACGGCCACCGAAGCGGCCGAAGCGACCGAAGCGACGGCGGAACGGGACCACTCACGGCCACCGCCGCCGCAACGTCCCCCGCTTCCGCTTCCGCTTCCGCCCCCCGCACCGTCGCCCGAGCCGCCCTCCCGGCCCCGGCGGGCTCGGCCGGCACATCCCATACCCCCGTGCCCACCCCGGCCCCCGTCACCACCACCGTCCACATCTCCCCCCACTCCATGCCCCACCTTCTCGACCACTGCTTCTTCCCCCAGCGCCCCAACTGGCCTGATGTGGAGGACCGCTGGCCGGTGGTCCCCGCCACCACGATCGTCCGGCACATGATGGACGCGGCGGAGGACGCGGCTCCCGGCCTGCGTGCCGTCGCCGTGCACGGTGCCCGCTTCGACCGTTGGCTCACGGCCACACCCCCCGTCGACGTGCCCGTCTCCGTCACCCCCGACCCAGGCCACCCGGACCGCGTCGCCGTCGCCTTCGGCCCCACGGCCCGTGCCGTGGTCGAACTCGCCCCGCACCACCCCGCACCGCCCCCGCCGAGCCCGCGCCCGGACGCCCCCGAACGCGTCCCCGAGCACACCGCCGCGCAGATCTACCGCGACCGCTGGATGTTCCACGGCCCGGCCTTCCAGGGCCTCACCGAACTGACCGCGGTCGGCGCGCGGCACATCCGCGGAGTGATCACGGCGCCCGCGGCGCCCGGCGCCCTGCTCGACAACGTCGGCCAGCTGCTGGGCTACTGGATCATGGCGACGCGCACCGAGCGGACCGTCGTGTTCCCGGTGCAGATGCGCGAGATGCGCTTCCACGGGCCCCAGCCGGCCCCCGGGACGAAGGTGGACTGCCTGCTGCGGATCACCTCGCTCACCGACACCCTCCTGGAGGCGGACGCGGAACTGACCATCGACGGGCAGGTGTGGGCCGTGCTCAGCGGCTGGCAGGACCGCCGCTTCGACAACGACCCGCAGACCCGCCCCGTGGAACGCTTCCCCGAGCGCCACACCCTCTCCGAGGCCCGGCCCGGCGGCTGGGCGCTCGTGCACGAGCGGTGGCCCGACCTCGCCTCACGCGAGCTGATCATGCGCAACTCGCTCGGCGGTGCGGAGCGCGCGGAGTACGCCGAGCGCCCGCCGCGCGGCCGCAGACAGTGGCTGCTGGGCCGGATCGCGGTCAAGGACGCCGTACGGCAGTGGCTGTGGCAGCACGGCGAAGGGCCCGTCTTCCCGGCGGAGATCCGCGTGCACAACGACGAACTCGGCCGCCCGTACGTCACCGGCGTGCACGGCCGCACCCTGCCCCCGCTGGACGTCTCGCTCGCCCACCGAGCGGAGGCGGGCGTGGCGATCGTACGGCCGCACACCCCGCAGCCCGGCCCCGGCATCGACATCGAGGAGGTCACCGCGCGCGACCCCGCGACGCTCGCCACCGCCCTTGGCGCGGACGAACTGCGGCTCCTGCGCACGCTCTGCGCGGCCGGCCCCGACGGCGACGATCTGTGGTTCACCCGCTTCTGGGCCGCCAAGGAGGCCGTGGCGAAGGCCGAGGGGGTCGGATTCGGGGGCCGCCCCAGGGACTTCGCCGTGCGCGGGGCCGCCCCGGACGGCAGCCGGCTGGAGGTTTCCGGGCGGCTGGAGCGCGCCTACACCGTGCACTGCGCACCGGCGGGCAATCCGCCCGCCCTGCCCCGACGCGCCTACGTGGTGGCCTGGACGACGGGACCCGAGTCCGGTGCCGGACAAGGTGACGGACCGGGCGATGGACCGGGCGATGGACCAGGCGATGGACAAGCAGACGAAGCAGCCGAGGAGTACCCGCGATGAACCCCACCCAGCCGGTGCCGGCGCAGCCCACCACCGACACCGTGCTCGCCGACATCACCGGCATGCTTCGCACCCTCCTCGGGGAGTACGGCGAGGACGACGTGGTGATCGGTATGTCCACCACCTTCAACCGTGACCTGGAACTGGAGAGCATCGACCTCGTCACGCTGGCGGGACTGCTGGAGGAGCGGTACGGCCGGCGGGTCAACCTCGCCGAGTTCCTGGTCGGCATGGAGTTCGACGAGATCATCGAGCTGACCGTGGGCCGGCTCGTCGAGTACGTGGTGTGGAGCCTGAAGACCACGGAGGCGGGCTGACCATGGCGATGATCGACGCCGGCGGAATCCGCCTGCACGTCCAGCGGATGGGGCCCGCGGACGGCCGTACCCCGCGCGCCACGGTCGTCCTCGTGCACGGGCTGCTCACCGACAGCCTGGCCAGCTACTACTTCACCGTGGCCCCCGCCTTCGCGGCGGCCGGCCTCGACGTCGTCATGTACGACCTGCGCGGACACGGCCGCAGCGAACGCCCGCCGGACGGGTACACCCTCGACCACAACATCGACGACCTGGAGACCCTCCTCGACCGGCTCGGGATCACCGGGCCGGTGCACCTCGCAGGCAACTCGTACGGCGGCACCATCGCCTTCGGCCACGCGGCTCGCCACCCCGACCGCACGGCCAGCCTCACCCTGATCGAGTCCGAACCCGCGACCACCGCCTGGGCGGTGAAACTGGGCGGCATCCTGCGCCGGGTGCTGACCGAACTCGCGCACAACGAGCCCGACGCCCTCGCCTGGATCGCCGCGAACCGCGGCCACAACACCGCCCGTCTGGCCAAGGGCGCGGCCCGGCTCGCCCGCGAGACCACCCTCGGCCGGGACATCCCCGCGAGCCGGGTGCTGACCGAGGAGCAGATCAGGGCCGTACGCTGCCCGGTCCTCGGCGTGTACGGCGGCGACTCGGACCTGGTGGACCTGGTGCCGCTGAAGGAGGAGCTGCTCACGGACTTCCGGCCGGTCGTGCTGCCCGGGCACGAGCACTCGGTGCTGGTCGAGGCGGCCCCGGCCGTCGGCCGGCACATCCTGGACCTGATCCTGTCCGTCGGGCACGTGCGGGCGGGGGTCCGGTGAGCGGGTTCCTGTTCGTCGTCCCGCCGCTGGTCGGACACGTCAACCCGGCCGTCGGCGTCGCCGCCCGGCTCACCGCGCGTGGACACCGGGTGGCCTGGGCGTGTGCCGACCCGGCGCTGGTCCGCCGGCTTGCGGGCGAGAACGCGGACGTGTTCGCCTGCGCGGGCCCGGTGCCGGGCGCCGAAGGTGCTGTACGACCGCCCGACCTGCGGGGCGCGGAGGCTCTGAAGTTCCTGTGGGAGGGGTATCTGGTGCCGCTCGCCGACGCGATGGCGGCAGGTGTCCGCGCGGCCGCCGAGCAGTTCCGCCCCGACGTGGTCGTCGCCGACCAGCAGGCCTTCGCCGGTGCCCTGGTGGCCGAACGCCTCGGCCTGCCCTGGGCGACCTCCGCCACCACCTCGGCCGAGTTCACCGGCGCCTACGACGGCATGCCCAAGGTCGCCGAGTGGCTGCGGCAGCGACTGGCCGGGCTGCGCACCCGGATCGGCGACCCGGCCGGCACCGCCGACCCGCGCTACTCGCCCCACCTGCTGCTCGTCTTCAGCACACCCGAACTCATCGGCCCCCAGGCGCCGTTGGGGCAGCGGATCCACTACGTCGGCCCCTCCCTCGCCGACCGCCCCGCCGGGCCCGGCTTCCCCTGGGACTGGCTGGACGCCGGCCGGGCGAAGGTCCTGGTGACCCTCGGCACCGCCAACGCCGACGTCGGCGGCCGCTTCCTCGCCGAGTGCCGCACCGCGCTGCGCGAACGCGCCGACCGGCTGCAGGCGGTGCTCGTGGACCCGGGCGCCACCCAGCCCGCCGACCTCTCCGACAAGGACGTGCTGATCCTGCCGTCCGTGCCCCAACTCCCGCTGCTGGAACGGATGGACGTGGTCGTCTGCCACGCCGGACACAACACCGTGTGCGAGGCGCTCTGGCACGGTGTACCGCTCGTCGTGGCGCCCATCCGTGACGACCAGCCCGTGGTGGCCGCCCAGGTCGTGGACGCGGGCGCCGGCGTCCGGGTCCGCTTCGGCCGGGTCACCGCACCCCGGCTGGGCGCTGCCCTCGACACCGTCCTGCACGACCGCGCCCACCGGACCGCCGCCATGCGCGTCCGCGCGGCGTTCCGCGCCGCGGGCGGCGCCCGCGCGGCCGCCGACCACCTCGAACGACTGGCAGCACCCAGCAGCGGAGGGACGACGGAGAACCCATGAGCGACCACAGTGACAAGAACGAGCGCATCGCCGCCCTGCGCCCGGCCTACCAGGCCGACCTCGCCGACGGCACGGAACGCTTCTTCGCACCCCGCCGCACCACCTGCCCCTGGTGCACGTCGAGCAGTCTGACGACCCGCCTGCACACCACCGACCTGCTCCAGCACAAGCCAGGCCGGTTCACCCTCGACCGCTGCACGGACTGCGGACACACCTTCCAGAACCCCCAACTGACCGAAGAGGGCCTGGAGTTCTACTACCGCGACTTCTACGACGGCCTGGGCGAACAGCGCATGAGCGGCACCTTCGGCGGCCGCACCGCGATGTACCGGGACCGCGCGCAGGCGATGGCACCGCACGACCCCACCGCGAAGAACTGGCTCGACGTCGGCACCGGCCACGGCCACTTCTGCGAGGCCGCCCGCACCGTCCTGCCCGGCACCTCCTTCGACGGTCTCGACTTCACCGACGGCGTCGAACTCGCCGCCCGCGAGGGCCGTGTGGAGCACGCCTACCGGGGCGCCTTCCCCGACCTCGCACCCGATCTCGCCGCCCGCTACGACGTGGTGAGCATGTTCCACTACCTGGAGCACAGCACCAGTCCCGACCGTGAACTCCGCGCCGCCCACGAGGTCGTACGCCCCGGCGGCCACCTGCTCATCGAGGTGCCGGATCCGGAGAGCCGCTACGCCCGGCTCCTCGGCCGCTGGTGGCTGCCCTGGCTCCAGCCGCAGCACCTGCACTTCATGCCGGTCGCCAACCTGCGTCGGCGGCTGACCGAACTCGGCTTCACGGTGGTCGCCGAGCAGCACGCCGAGCCGCACGACCCGATCGATCTGCTCGCCGCCGTCTGGCTGGCCCTCGGCCACACCGCCCCGCGCGACGACGCACCCTGGCTGCCCGAACCTCCCGGCGCCCTCCGCCGCGCCCTGCGCACCGCACTCCTCCTGGCAGGCGTCCCCGCCCTGCTCACGGCCACCCTGCTCGACCGCTTCGCGGTACGACCCCTCTCCCACCGCCTCGGCCTGTCCAACGCCTACCGCCTGGTGGCCCGCCGCGAGTGACCGGGCTCAGCACACCAGGGCGCTCACACCCCGGGTGCTCGCCTCACTTCGGCGCTCACAACACCTTCGCGCTCACAACACCTTCGCGCTCACAACACCTTCGCGCTCACAACACCTTGGCGCGGATCAACGCCGACAGCACCAGAGCGCCCGGCAGCAGCGGCAGCCAGTCGGTCAGCACCCGGTACCCGATCACGGCCGCGGTGGCCGCCGCCGGCTCGGCGCCGAAGGCGACCAGCGTCCACACCAGCGCCGCGTCCACCGCAAGCCCACCGGGCGACGGGACGGCCCCGACGGCGGTGCCGGCCGCCAGAAAGGCGAGGACCACCTGCTCCCAGGGCAGCCCGAGGCCGAGCGCCGACCCCACACAGACCAGCGCACTTGCCTGCAGCAGCGGCATCGCGGCCGCCCCGCCCCACAGGGCCAGCACCCGGCAGGGCCGGCCGTGCACCTCCCGCGCATCGGCGAGGGCGGAGCGCACCAGCCCGGTCACCGGGCGCCGCAACGGCCGTACGACCGTCAGCAGCACCCCCACCACGGCGAGCACCCCGCCCGCGACAGCGGCGAGCGGCACCAGCAGCCGCCCGTCCGGGAGCAGGTCCGCGAGCCGCCGCCAGGCGGGCGAGGCGGCCAGGAACACCAGCAGCACCAGGGTCTTCGCGCTGGACTTGGCCAGCGAGTACAGGCCGATCGAGGCGGTCGCCCGAGGCAGCGGCACGCCCCGGGTGCGCAGGAACCGCACCGTGACGGCGTGCGCGCCGAGGCCGCCGGGCAGCACGTGGTTCGCGGCACCGGCGGCGAACTGGGAGGCCAGCAGCAGCCCCGGCGGCACCCGGTCCGGCAGCGCGCCCTGGCGGGCGCAGGAGGCCGCCACCCAGTTCAGGCAGGTGAACGCGATCCCGGCCAGCAGCCACCAGGGGTCGGCCGCGAGCAGCCGCGTCACACCGTCGTACACCACGGGCCGGTTGGCCAGCGCCCAGCCCACGGCGAGCAGCAGAGGAGCCAGACAGAGGCCGAGCCGGACCGGCCGCGCGGCCATGAGCGAGCCCCGCCGCACCGGAGCCTCAGACTCCGGACACGTTGCCGAGACAGGCGAGAGGGATGAGGCAGGGGAGACAGGGGCGACAGGTGAAACAGGCGGTGGTGCAGGTGGGGAGAGCGGGGACAGTGAGGACAGCGGGGACAGTGAGGACACGGGGACGTCGTCCTTCCGCATCGGGCCCCGGCGGGGGACCTGGGGGAAGCGGGGCGGCGAAACCGCCGAGAGCCTTCCCCTCCCGCATGACAGCTGGATGTCCGAAAGCCGAAGGAGGGAGGGCGGGACGGTGCCGCCGGGTGTCCGCGGGAGCCGTCGTTCACCGCCGACCAGGTAGCCTTCCCATGGGGTGCGCTGTGCAAGCCACGCCCCGACAGGCAGGGAAGGCGACACGGGAGGACCCGGCGGTGCACGTCCAGGAATGGCTCGACTCGGTGCCCCCGGTCGCCGTCTACGCGGTGGTGGCCCTGGTGATCGGCGTGGAGAGCCTGGGCATCCCGCTGCCGGGCGAGATCGTCCTGGTCTCGGCGGCCCTCATGTCCTCCCAGCACTCCGGCATCAACCCGATCGTCCTCGGCGCGTGCGCGACCGCCGGTGCCGTCGTGGGCGACTCCATCGGCTACGCGATCGGCCGCAAGGGCGGACGCCCCATGCTGGCCTGGCTGGGGAAGAAGTTCCCGAGACACTTCAGCGAGGGCCACGTCGCCACCGCGGAGCGCTCCTTCGAGAAGTGGGGCATGTGGGCCGTCTTCTTCGGCCGCTTCGTCGCCCTCCTGCGCATCTTCGCCGGGCCCCTCGCGGGCGTCCTCCACATGCCGTACTGGAAGTTCCTGACCGCCAACGTCCTCGGCGGCATCTGCTGGGCGGGCGGCACCACGGCGGTCATCTACTACGTGGGCGTGGTGGCCGAGGACTGGCTGAAGCGCTTCTCGTACCTGGGCCTGGCAGCAGCGGTCCTGATCGGCCTGACGTCGATGCTGATCATCAAGCGCAGGGCGAAGAAGGTCCAGTCGGAACAGCGAGAAGCAGAACCTGTAAGCGCCGGCGACTAGAAGTCCCTACTGGTGCACATCACGATGCGCCTTGGCCAACTCCGCATACATGGTCCCGTTGAGCGTGACCCCCTGCCGCTCCTCCTCGGACAACTCCCGCCGCACCTTCGCCGGCACCCCCGCCACCAGAGACCCCGGCGGCACCACCATCCCCTGCGGCACCAACGCCTGAGCGGCAACAAGCGACCCCGCCCCGATCAAGGCCCCGTTCAGGACGGTCGCCCCCATCCCGATGAGACAGTCGTCCTCCACGGTCGCGCCGTGCACCACCGCGTTGTGCCCGATGGAAACCCGCTCCCCGACGCTCACCGGAAACCCGGGATCCGCATGCAGCGTGACGTTGTCCTGCACATTCGCGTCCGCCCCCACGGTGATCGTCTCGACATCACCTCGCACCACCGCCCCGTACCAGACACTGGCCCCCGTATGCAGCGTCACGTCCCCGATCACAGAGGCCGTAGGCGCCACGAACGCCCCCGGATCGACCTGAGGCTCCTTGCCCCCGAAACCCACGATCAGCGCTTGCTGCGTCATCACCGTCTCCTCATGTCCTGGTACGACGCACGGTACGACATGGAGTAGGGCAAAGATCACAGCAGCCCGCCCTCTCGCCGATGGCAACCGCTGAGTAACGTGACCCCGTGCCGAAGCGCAAGAACACGTTCTCATCCTGGCGAGCCCGCGCAGCGCAGCGCGCCGTCCACGCCGGCTGGGCGTGGGTCCAGCGCACGGGATCGGTGACCGCCGAGAACCCCGGCCGCCTCCGCTTCGGCTCGATCGGCGAAGCCACCCGGCTGGCCTTCCCGCTCGGAACGGTCTTCGGCGACCCCTGGATCCACCTCGGATCCCACTGCATCATCGGCGAGCAGGTCACCCTCACCGCCGGCCTGATGCCGGACCTGGATCTCGGCCCCGACCCGATCCTGCGCATCGGCGACGGAGTCGTCCTCGGCCGGGGCAGCCACGTCATCGCCGACACCACGGTCACGATCGGCCGCGACTGCTACTTCGGGCCGTACGTCTACGTCACCTCCACCAACCACTCCTACGACGACCCGCACGAGCCCATCGGCAGACAGTGGCCGCGGATGGAGCCGGTGGAGATCGGACCGGGCTGCTGGATCGGCACCGGCGCGGTGATCCTGCCGGGGGCCCGGATCGGCCGGAACGTGGTTGTGGCGGCCGGCGCCGTGGTGCGCGGGACCGTGCCCGACCATGCCGTGGTGGCAGGGGCGCCCGCCCGGGTCGTACGGCGCTGGACACCCGAGGACGGCTGGCAGCCGCCCCTGCGGACCCCCGCGCCGGTGCCGCTCCCGGAGGGAGTCACACCGGAGCAGCTGCGCGCGCTGGCCGACCTCGACGAGGAGGGCGTGGAACGGCTGGCCCGTCTGGAGGCCGACGGCTGACTCAGCCGGTCGCCAGCAGCAGCGTCCCGAGTAGGGCGAGCCCCGCTCCGGCGGCCTGGATCGCGCGCAGCCGTTCGCTGAGGAAGCCGCGGGCGGCCAGCGCGGTGACCACCGGGTAGAGGGAGGCGAGCACCGCCGCCACGGTGACCGGGCCGTGCTGGGCGGCGACCGCGTAGGTGCCGTTGGCCGCCACGTCCGCTAGGCCGACGAAGGCCAGCGCGGGCAGCGAGGCGCCGGGCAGGCCGCCCTCCGGCAGGGCGGGGTTGCCCCGCCGGACCGATGCGTACAGGGCCGCGCCGCCCGCGGCGACGCTCGTCACGCGCTGCACGAAGAGGGAGAGGAAGAGGCCTGTGACGTTGGTCGAGGCCTCCGTGATCAGGGCGAACACCGTGCCGAAGCCCAGCGCCGCGACCAGCGTCAGCAGGATCGTCAGCCGCTGCACGGGCGCTCCGCCCAGCTGGGGGCCGCCCGCGAGGACCACGCCGGTGACGGCGACCGCGATGCCCGCGACCTGGAGGGCCCCCGGGCGTTCGCCGAGGATCAGGCCCACCCCGACCGGGACGGCCACACTGAGCGTGGCCAGCGGGGAGACCACGCCCATCGGGCCCAGGGCGAGCGCCTTGTAGAAGGCGAACACGGCCAACGGCCCGGCCAGGCCGGCCGCGACCGCGAACCACAGCCGTGGCCCGGCCTCGGTCCAGCCGCCGGTCGCGAGCGCGATCGCGCCCAGCACCACCGCCGCGATCGCCTGGGAGGCGACCACCACCGTCAGCGCGGGCGTGCGTCGTGTCAGCAGCCCGCCACCGAAGTCGGCCAGGCCCCACAGGAGGCTGGTGGTCAGGGCGAAGAACGCTGTCACTGATGCCTCGCAGTACAGTTTGGTGAACGAGCGGGTGCATCCCACCGTAGTTCGGTTCAGTGAACTCTGTCATCCAAAATATTGAATCCCCAACCGTGACCCTTTGGACGGAATGTGTCGGACCTCGAACTCCTGACCCAGTCCCTGGCGCGCAACGTCAAGCACTGGCGCGCGGTGCGCGGCTTCACCCTGGACGTGCTCGCCGCCCGGGCCGGTGTCAGTCGCGGCATGCTCATCCAGATCGAGCAGGCCCGCACCAACCCGAGCATCGGCACCGTCGTCAAGATCGGCGACGCGCTCGGTGTCAGCATCACCACCCTCCTCGACTACGAGCAGGGCCCGAAGGTCCGCATCGTCCCCGCCGAGCGGGCCGTACGGCTGTGGCACACCGACGCCGGCAGCTACAACCGGCTCCTCGCCGGCACCGAGGCGCCCGGGCCGCTGGAGATGTGGGACTGGCGGCTGATGCCGGGTGAGCGCAGTCCCTCCGAACCGCACCCCGGCGGCACGGTCGAACTGGTCCATGTCACCGCGGGTGAGCTGACGCTCACCGTGGACGGCGAGGAGTACCGCGTCCCGACCGGCGCGAGCGCCTCCTTCGAGGCCGACCTCCCGCATGTGTACGGCAACACCGGCGACGTGCCGATGGAGATGGTCATGGCGGTCTCGGTGCCGCCCGTGCACTGAGATGCCGGTACGGCGGGCGGGCGGGCCTTGCTAGCGTGCGGCCATGCGCGCACCCATCGGAGACTTCGACACCGCCACCCCCGCCCCCGACTGCCTGGACGAACTGACCGCCCCCGTCGCCGACGCCGTACGCCACTGGCAGGGCAGCGTCCCCGCCGACCGGATCCTCTACGTCGAGACCGACCCGCGCTGGGCCGACACGGCCGTCTTCGTCGAGCACTACGGCCGCGACCTGCTGGAGCGGTCG
Organism: Streptomyces sp. NPDC001816; assembly: GCF_042892235.1. Taxonomy (NCBI): domain Bacteria; kingdom Bacillati; phylum Actinomycetota; class Actinomycetes; order Kitasatosporales; family Streptomycetaceae; genus Streptomyces; species Streptomyces sp. NPDC001816. The sequence continues at coordinate 179,382 of NZ_JBIATY010000014.1, read as the reverse complement.
GCGAACTGCGTGGTGGTCGCGGGCAAGCGGGGCGGCGAGACCACCCTCGCGGCGTGTCTGGTCCTCTCCACCACCCGGGTCGACGTGAACGGCGTGGTGCGCCGCCAACTCGGCGCCCGCAAGGCGTCGTTCGCCGCGATGGACACCGCGACCGGCGAGACCGGCATGGAGTACGGCGGCATCACCCCGGTCGGACTGCCCGCCGACTGGCCGGTGTTGGTGGACGCCGCCGTCGTCGACCTGCCCTACGTCCTGGTCGGCAGCGGACGCCGCCGCGGCAAGCTGCTGGTCCCGGGCAAGGCGCTCGCCGAGCTGCCCGGCGCCGTGGTGCTCGAGGGGCTGGGGACTGTCTGAGGTCAGGCCGTCAGGTGATGGGCCAGGGCCAGATGCGGGTCCGTCTCGCCCGGCACCGGTGCCGGGTCGGCGTGCACCAGGGCGGCCGTGAGCCTCGGTACGGCGTGCAGCAGGGCGTGTTCGGCCTCGACGGCGATCGCGTGTGCCTTGCGGACCGACGCCTCGCCGTCCACCACGACCGCCAGCTCGGCCCGCAGCCGGTGCCCGATCCACCGCAGCCGCAGCTCGCCCACCTCGCGCACGCCCGGCACCGCACGCACCGCCCGCTCGGCCCGGTCCACCAGCGCCGGGTCGACGGCGTCCATCACCCGCCGGAACACCTCCCGCGCCGCGTCCCGCAGCACCAGCGCGATCGCGGCGGTGATCGCCAGTCCCACGATCGGGTCGGCCAGGTGCCAGCCGAGGGCCGACCCGCCGGCGCCGAGCAGCACGGCAAGTGAGGTGAATCCGTCCGTCCGCGCGTGCAGCCCGTCGGCCACCAGCGCGGCCGAGCCGATCTCCCGGCCCACCCGGATCCGGTACCGGGCCACCCACTCGTTGCCCACGAACCCGACCAGCGCGGCCACCGCGACGGCCGGCAGATGCGCCACCGGGCGCGGGTCGAGCAGCCGCCCGACGGCCGCCCAGGCCGTGAACGCGGCGGAGGCGGCGATGGTCAGCACGATCGCGAGCCCAGCGAGATCCTCGGCGCGCCCGTAGCCGTAGGTGAACCGTCGGGTCGCCGCCCGCCGCCCCAGCACGAAGGCGATGCCCAGCGGTACGGCCGTCAGCGCGTCTGCCGCGTTGTGCACGGTGTCCCCGAGCAGCGCCACCGAACCGGAGAGGGCCACCACCACGGCCTGCGCCAGCGCGGTCGTCCCGAGCACGCCCAGCGACACCCACAGCGCGCGCATGCCCCGCGCCGAGGACTCCAGGGCCGGATCGAGCTTGTCGGCGGTCTCGTGCGAGTGCGGGGTGAGGAGATGGGCGAGGCGGTGGCGCAGGCCGGGGGAGGGGTGGGGGTGAGCGTGGCCGTGACCACGGTCGTGGTGATGGCCACGGTCGTCGTGATGCCCATGGTCGTGGGGGTGGCCATGCTCGTGGGGTTGGCCATGGGGCTGCTGACCGTGCCCGTGCTCGTGCGTGTGCCGGTCGCTCACGTGGATCCCCTTCCGGTGGGTGGGAACGGACGCGCGGCTGGGAATGGACGCGCGCAGCCCACGGAGCCATTATGTGCGTATGAGCGCACGCATGCACCTATCACCTGCGCACCATGCGCAGCCGCGCACCCCGGGCGACGAGCAGTTCGCGGTGGCCGCCGAACTCCTCGCCCTGCTCGGTGACCGCACCCGCCTCACCCTGCTGCACGCCCTGACGGCCGGCGAGGCCGACGTCACCACCCTCACCGAGGCATGCGGCGCCGCCCGTCCCGCCGTCAGCCAGCACCTGGCCCGGCTGCGCCTCGCGGGCCTGGTGGGCACCCGCAAGGAGGGCCGCCGCGTGGTCTACGCGCTGCGCGACGGTCATCTGCGCCGCCTGGCCGACGAGGCGCTGAAGGTGGCCGACCACCGCCTCGCCGAACGGGTCACCGCTACGGAGTCGAGCGGCTCACCACAACAGGGCGCCGAGCCGCTCGGGTAGAGCCCCCGCTCAGAACACTGCGGCCGAGCCCAGGTACTGCTCGGCGAAGGCCGCCGCGGCGGTGGGCGAGGTGAACAGGCGGCGCAGCCGGGCGATCGTGGTGCCGGCCCGGAAGGGATCGCCCGAGGAGACCCCGTGGTAGATGTCCGACAGCCACTGCGAGAACTCCTGGTAGTCCCACACCCGCCGCAAGGACGCCTTCGAGTAGCCGTCCAGGCCGCTCCTGTCGCCCCGGGTGAGGTGCCCGACCAGCGCGTCGCCGAGCAGGAACGCGTCGTGCAGGGCGAGGTTCATGCCCTTGGCGGCGATCGGCGCCGTGAGATGACCGGCGTCTCCGGCCAGCAACAGCCGTCCGTGGACGAGGGGTTCGACGACGTAGTGGTGCATGTCCAGCACGCGTTTCTCGATCAGCCGGCCCTCGGTCAGCGGCGGCGCACCGGCCGCGCCGAGCCGGGTGCGCAGCTCGGCCCAGACCCGCTCGTGCGGCCAGTTCCCGGGATCGTCGCCGGGCGGGCACTGCAGGTAGTAGCGGGTGACCTCGGGGCTGCGGGCCATGTGCCCGGCGAAGCCGTTCGGGTGGACGCCGAACAGGACGCAGTCGGAGGAGGGCGGGGCCTCGGCGAGCAGTGCCAGCCAGCCGATGCCGTCGTCCTGCCGGGCGATCCGTGTCCCCTCCGGGGGCATCGCGTCCCGGGTCACCCCGCGCGCGCCGTCGCAGCCCGCGACGAACTCGCAGCGCAGCAGCCGCCGTTCACCGGTCTCCGGGTCCCGGTACGACACAGCGGGCCGGTCCGAGTCCAGGTCGTGCAGTTGTACGTCGCGCACACCGAAGCGGATGTCGCCGCCGCGTACGTCGGCGTACTCCCGCACCAGGTCCGTCACCAGCAACGGCTGGGGGTAGACGTAGTGGTGGTGGCCCGTGAGGTCGCCGTAGGAGAACCGGAACCGTTCGCCGTCGAAGCGGAACTCGCAGGTGTCGTGCACCTGGGCGCGCTCCAGCAGGTTCGCCGCCAGGCCGCGCCGCGCGAGTTCGCGTACCGCCCATTCCTCGATCACGCCGGCTCTCGGCCGGGTCTCGATGAACTGCCTGCTCTCGGTCTCCAGGACCACACAGTCGACGGAGGCGTCCCGCAGGATCGTGCCGACGGTGAGCCCGGCGGGCCCGGCGCCCACGACGACGACCGTACGGCGTTCCCCGGGCGCGGAGTCGGGGTGGGGGGAGGGGTGCGTCACCCCGGCATTATGACGGTGTCCCGTCAGCCGCGGCGGAGTTGCCGAGGCTGACGGGACACCGGGTGAGGTGCGGGGTCAGTGCGCCGGAGCGTCGGTGACCACGACCTCCTCGATGCTGCGCTCGATCGCCTCGGGCTTCGAGGCGGTGGCCTTGGCCCAGTAGTAGATGGCCAGGGAGAACACCGCGACCACCGCGATGTCCCAGTACAGCGGGATGGTGCCGTTGCCGCCGAAGGTGCTCAGGTAGGAGATCACACCGAGGCCGGCCAGGTAGCCGGGCAGCCACTGCGCGGCCTTGAAGTCCAGCCGGGGCGCGTCGGGCAGGTTCTTGCGGATCGCGTACCAGGCGTAGGAACCGAGCAGCACGTAGCCGATCAGGATCGCGGCGCCGAGCCGCCACAGGGTGTCCCAGCCGGACCAGAAGATGATCAGGTTGGCGACCACGAACGACAGCGGCGCGACGAACTTGCCGAACGGCAGGCGGTACGGGCGCTCGTGGTGCGGCAGACGGTCGGCGAAGACGCCGTAGGCCAGCGGCGCACCCGCGTACATCAGGACGCTCGCCGAGGTGATGAAGCTGACCAGCTCCTGCCAGCTGGGGAACGGCAGGAAGCAGATCACACCGGTCACGAACGAGACCACGAGGCCGAACCACGGCACACCGCGCTTGTCCGTCTTGGCGAACGCCTTCGGCGCGTAGCCGTTCTTGGCCAGGCCGTAGGAGATGCGGGAGGTGGCGGTGGTGTAGATCAGGCCGGTGCCGCCGGGGGAGATGATCGCGTCGGCGTACAGCACGAAGCTCAGCCAGCCGAGGCCCACCAGCGTGGCCAGACCCGCCCAGGGGCCGCTGATGCCGGGGAAGTCGAGCTTCGCCCAGCCGTGCGCGAAGGAGCTGTGCGGCAGCGCGACGATGAACACGACCTGGAGCAGGATGTAGATGACCGAGCCGATCGCGACCGAACCGAGGGTCGCGCGGGGCAGGTCACGCTTCGGGTTGCGGCTCTCGCCGGCCAGCTGGATCGCCTGCTCGAAGCCGAGCAGCGCGAAGATGATGCCGCTGGAGCTGATCGCACCGAGGACGCCCTTGGCACCGAAGGGCGCGAAGCCCTCGGAGGTGAAGTTGCCCGGGTGGAAGTTGCCGATGGCGATGACGAAGATCGCGGCGAGCGGGACGGCGATCTTCCACCAGGTGGCGGCGCTGTTGGTGTGGGCGAGGACACGGACACCGAGGAAGTTGACCGCGACGAAGACCGCCATGAGGACGACCGCGGTGACGATGCCGCTCGCGGTGAGCGTTCCGTCCGCGCGCTGCAGCCCGTCGGCCCAGCTCCAGTGCTTGGCGTAGCCGATCATGGCCTCGACCTCGATCGGTGCCACGGTGGCCGCCTGGAGCCAGGCGAACCAGCCGAACGACATGCCGGCCAGGCCGCCGAAGGCGTAGTGCGGGTAGCGGGCGGTACCACCGGCCACCGGGAACATGCCGCCGAGCTCGGCGTGCACCAGGGCCAGCAGCCCGATGGCCACCGCGCCGATCACCCACGAGATGATCGCCGCGGGGCCGGCGACCACGACGGCCTTCTCGGCGCCGAACAGCCAGCCGGAGCCGATGATGGAGCCCACGGAGGCCCACATCAGACCGATCAGGCCGACGTCACGGCGCAGACCGCCCTGGTCCTTCGTGGTTATGGGCGCTGCATGGTCGACTTTCACCATGTCAAGTGGCCTCTCAGATCGTTTAACACAGGCTTAACGAACAACAGCGCCACACAGTAGGGAGGGTTTCTGCGTTACCAAAAGACTCTTGGTGAATTCTTGACCTCGGATCTTGCCCCTCTTGGTCCCGGCATTCACACAGGTCAAGGGGTGACTCGAATGTCAATATTCAGCGGTGAATTGTGAGAAGAAGGTGAGACAGGTCACCCCAGAAGGGGAATTTCGATCGCCGGACAGCGGTCCATGACCATGTCAAGTCCGGCCGTCCGGGCCCGCTCGTGGGCGGCTTCGTCCACCACGCCGAGCTGGAACCAGACCGCCTTCGCGCCCTTGGCGACGGCCTCGTCGGCGACCGCTCCGGCCAGTTCGCTGTTGACGAAGACATCGACGACGTCGACCTCGAAGGGGATGTCCGCGAGGGAGGCGTAGCCCTGCTCGCCGTGCACCGTCTCCGCCTTCGGGTGCACCGGCACGATCCGCTTGCCGTAGCGCTGCAGCACCTGCGCCACGCCGTACGCGGCCCGCCGCCGGTTGGCGGACAGTCCGACCACCGCCCAGGTGTCGCCCAGCTCGGTCAGAATCCTGCGGATCGTCGCTTCGTCGCCGTACACGGCCGCCTCCTCGGGCTTCGGTGACTGTCGTCGGGGCAGAACAGCGCCCATCAGGTGCTGATTCCCCCCGGAACCCCGCCACGGTGACCGGAATCGGCGCAAGGTGCCTGCGTACGGCCCTCCGCACGCCTACGCTCGGGCCGTGCTGCGCATCCTCGACGCCCGAACCGGTGAGCCCGTCGCCGCCGCGCCCGCCCGGCGTGGCCTGACCCGCATCGAGGCGTATGCCTCCGGCCTCGATCTGACGGCCCTGCGGGTACTGCTCACCGCCGACGTCCTGGTCCGCGCCCTGGAACTCGGCGGCACCCCCGTCTGGACGATTCTCACCGCACCCCACCGGCACGCCGAACTCCGCACGGCCGCGACGCACCTCGCCATCCGTCCCTTCGAGGACGGCCGGGACCTCGCGTCCGGGCTGGGAGAGGCGCAGGTGATCCACGTGGTGGCCGAGGACACCGCGACCATGCCGAGTGAGGGCCCCCTGCTGACGGTCGCCCCGGCCGTATGGACGGCGGCGGAACCGGGGGACGACGAGCAGCTCGGCGGGTCGGGCGGATCGCCGCGCGATGGCGCGGGTACGGGCGGACACGGCTCGGACACCGCTTCGGACGCGCCACCCCACACCGCCACCACGGCCGGGGAGGCCCCCGCACCCCGCTCGTCAGGTGACCAGCCCCCTCTCGGCCTCCCGGCCCTCCTCTCCGATCCCACCGCCCTGCGCCTCGCCCTTCTCTCCGTCCCCCGGAACACGGCGGTACGGCTGGACGCCGACGGACTCGGAGCGGCGGCGCAGAGCCTCGCCCGCTGGCGGCGGGCCGTCGCCGGCTGGGCGCGGCAGCCTTCGCGGCCGGTGCCCGATGCGGTGCGGGTGCGGCTGCGGGCCGCGTGGGAGGACGATCTGGACCTGCCCGGGGTGCTGGCCGTGCTGCGGGACGTGGAGAGCGCGCCGGAGCTGCCCGACGGTGCCCGGTTCGAGACGTATGTGTACGCGGACCGCCTGCTCGCCCTCGACCTCGCCCGTGACCTCGGGAGCTTCGCGTGATCGAGCGTGCGGGCGCGGGCCCGCTGCGCCGGCTGGTCGTCCTGCGGCACGCCAAGTCCGCCTGGCCCGAGGGCGTCGAGGACCACCGGCGTCCGCTCGCCCCGCGCGGCCTGCGGGACGCCCCGGCCGCCGGGCGCGCCCTCGCCGAGGCCGACTGCCTGCCCGACCTCGCCCTGTGCTCCACCGCCGTACGTGCACGCCGCACCTGGGAACTGGCCTCCGCCCAGTGGGGCACGCCGCCCCCGGTGCGCTACGACCGCAGGCTGTACGGCGCGGACGTACCGGAACTGCTGGAGGTCGCGCGCGAGGCGCCGCGCGAGGTGGAGACGCTGCTGCTGGTCGGGCACAACCCCGGGATGGAGGAGCTGGTATTGGAGCTGGCCGGGGACGGACTGGAGGACACGCTCGAACAGGTGCGGGCGAAGTTTCCGACCTCCGCGATCGCCGTACTGACCTGGCGCGCCACCGGCTGGCCGGCCCTGGCCCCGGGCACCGCCCTGCTGACCTCGTTCATCGTGCCGCGGGGCAGGAAGGAGAAGGAGTAGCCGGGCCCGGCGGACGCGCACCGCGATCAAGGGCGGCCCGGCGCTCGCATAGGCTGACGGAATGCAGGACGAGTACCGCACCGTAGCCCGGGCCGGCGTGCACGAGACCGAGATCAACCGTTCCCGTTTCCTGTGCGCCCTCGCCCCGGCGGCCACCGAGCAGGAGGCCCAGGAGTTCGTCGCGGCCGTCCGCAAGGAGCACGCCGACGCCACCCACAACTGCTGGGCGTACGTCATCGGCGCCGACGCGTCCGTGCAGAAGGCCAGCGACGACGGCGAGCCGGGCGGCACCGCCGGCGTCCCCATGCTGCAGATGCTGCTGCGCCGCGAGATGCGGTACGTCGTCGCCGTCGTCACCCGGTACTACGGCGGTGTGAAGCTCGGCGCGGGCGGGCTCATCCGGGCCTACGGCGGAGCGGTCGGCGAGACCCTGGACGAGGTCGGCGCACTCACCCGGCGCCGCTTCCGGCTGGCCACGGTCACCGTCGACCACCAGCGCGCCGGCAAGATCCAGAACGACCTGCGCGCCACCGGGCGGGAGGTCCGGGACGTCCACTACGGCGAGGCCGTCACCATCGAGATCGGCCTGCCGGACGCCGACGTGGACGCCTTCCGCGCCTGGCTGGCCGATGCGACGGCGGGCTCGGCCGGGTTCGAGCTGGGCGGCGAGGCCTACGGAGACGCGTGAGGTCCGGTGCCCGAAAGGGGTCGGCCGGACCGCACGCCTCTCAGACGTTCACGCCTCCTCGGAGACCGTGCTCCGCGGGCGGGGAATGCCCAGCGCGCACAGGGCACCGACCAGGACCACGGCGACACCGACCCACACCGCGGGGTGCAGGCCGTCGACGAACTCCTGGGGGCTGCGGGTGCTGCCGTGCGCCACGAACACCGTGCTGAGGACGGCGATGCCGAGCGCCCCGCCGATCTCCCGGACCGTGGTGTTCGCGCCGGAGGCCTTGCCGGCGTGCTCCTTGGCGACCGAGGCGAGCACCACCGCGGCCGTGGGCGCGAAGACGAAACCCATGCCGATGCCCGCGACGATCATCGGACCGACCATGGCCGAGTAAGCGGTGCCGGTGTCCGCGACCAGGTTGATCCAGCCGAGGCCCACCCCCTGCAGGAACAGGCCGAGCGCCATCAGCCGGCCGCCGCCGACCTTGTTCGTGAGCACACCGGCGACGGGGGCGACGAACATCGGCATCAGCGTCCAGGCCAGGGTGCGCACACCGGCCTCCAGCGGGGTCCGCGGGGGCACGATCTGCAGGTACTGGGCGAGCAGGAACAGCGAGCCGAAGACACCGAAGTACATCGCCGCGGAGACGATGTTGGTGAGCGTGAAGGCCCGTATCCGGTAGAAGGACAGGGGCAGCATCGGCTGCGCGGCCCTGGCCTCCCAGAGCACGAACACGGCGAGCAGCACCGCACCCCCGGCGAAGGCACCCAGCACCTTCGCCGAACGCCAGCCGTCCGTGTCGCCGTGCACGATGCCCCACACCACCGCGCACAGTCCGGCAGCGGCCAGCAGCATGCCGACCAGGTCGAGGCGGATCCCGGGCAGCGAGCTCTCGCGCAGCGTCAGCAGGATGAGGGGGACGGCGACGACGCCCACCGGCACGTTGATCCAGAAGATCCACCGCCAGTCCAGCCCGTCGACCACCGCACCGCCGACCACCGGGCCCGTCGCGACGGCCAGGCCGCTGATCCCCGACCACAGGCCCAGCGCCAGCCCGCGCATCCGGTCCGGCACGGCCTGGGACAGCAGGGTCAGCGACAGCGGCATCACGGCCGCCGCGCCGAAGCCCTGGATCGTGCGGAAGGTGATCAGCTGGGCGCTGGTGTCGGCGAGACCGCAGCCCGCGGAGGCCAGCGTGAACACGATGATGCCGAGCACGAACACCTGCCGGCGGCCGAACCGGTCACCGAGCGCGGCCCCCGTCATCAGCAGGCACGCGAAGCTGAGGACGTAGGCGTTGACGAACCACTGGAGTTCCTGGGTGTCGGCCTTCAGGTCGACGGCCAGGGTGTGCAGGGCCGTCGACACGACGAGGTTGTCGAGCGCGACCATGAACATCGGCACGCTGCAGGCGACGATCGCGAGCCAGAGCGGAACGCGCCGACCCGTGCGCTCCGGGCCGGCGACGACCGGATCGTCGAGGACCGGGTTTCCTTCGGACAGCGTCATGGCGGGGGTCTCCTGATGGGGGTGAGCGGGGTCAGGCGTTCGTGTGCTGCTCGGCCAGCCGCCGCTTGGCGTCCGACCAGTCGATGGGCAGATCCGCCGCCGGGACCTCCCAGAACGTGAAGACCGAGTGCTTCATCGTGGGCCGCAGACCGGTCATGATCGACTTGTGCGGCTCGGTCCGTGCGTACGTGTAGAGCGCGTCCCTGTCCTGCCAGGCGGAGAGCGTCCAGAAGGTGCGCTTGAAGGGTTCGGCGATCAGCGAGGCGCCGTAGGCGCCGGGCGCGCCGGAGACCTGCCGCCAGGCGACCAGGGACTTGAGGAAGAAGCGCGGTACGTCCTTGAGGGAGCGGACCTCCAGACGGGACGCCATGACGAACGCCTCGGCATCCGGCGCGGGCTTGTTGACGGTGGTCCAGGGCAGGGTCGGCATGGCTGCGGCCTTTTCGGGTCAGAGGCAGGGCGAGAGGAGGGACCCAAAATTGGATACCTCTACTGTCTATGTTAGACAGTAGAGGTATCCAGTTTTCAAGAGCGGAGCCGATCCGATGCGTATGTCCGAGCTGAGCCGCCGCAGCGGCGTCTCCGTCACGACGATCAAGTACTACCTCCGTGAGGGCCTGCTCCCGGCCGGCCGGCAGACCGCCGCGACCCAGGCCGAGTACGACGAGCAGCACCTGCGCCGGCTCCGTCTGATCCGCGCGCTGACCGGTGTGCGCGGGCTGTCCGTCAGCACCACCCGGGACCTCCTCGAAGCCCTGGACCAGCACACCGGCGACACCCACCGCACCCTCGGCCTCGCCCTCGGCGCGATCCGGCTGGCCGAGGAGCCCGCCGAGCAGGCCCCCGAGGCGGCCGAAGTCGACGCACTGGTCGAGGAGTTGGGATGGGATGTGCACGAGTCGGCGCCCGCCCGCGCCGCGCTCGCCGAGACCCTGGCCTCGCTGCGCTCGCTGGGCATCCCGCGGGACTGGCACGCCTTGCTGCCCTATGCCCGGCTCGCCGAGCGGACCGCGGTCCTCGACCTCGACCAACTGGACGGCATCGAGGACCCGTTGGAGCTGGCCGAGCACGCGCTGCTGCTGACCGTCCTCCTGGAGCCCGCGCTGCTGGCGCTCAGGCGCATGGCCCAGGAGAACGAGTCGGCACGGCGGCACACCGGGCACTGAGACGCGTCAGGACAGCTCGCGCAGGATCTCGGCCGCGGCCTGGGGCCCCGCCGAGAACGCGGCCTCGTGGGACCCGATCAGGTCCGGGCCCAGCTGCTTGGAGTGGAGGTACGACCCGGCCGGCTTGGCCCGGCCGCCCTCGTTGGCGTCGTAGATCACGGACTGCAGCTCGCGCAGCGCCATGTCGCCGGTCCGCCTGCTGCCCCACGCCCGCGCCGCCGCCGAGGCCATTGCCCGGGGCATCCGCCCGAACGGCTGGCGGGATGCGGAGGTCGGTACGTGGCGCGCACGACAACCGTTTGGTCGTGCAGTGGCCGACTTTTGTTCACATCAAGGCGATTCCCGGGCGTATCGGGCGTAGTTGCCGGTCGCGCATCGAGGTCCGTGGTGGATCAGGTGTGCCGAGGCATTAGCGTGGTGGGTGCTGTGCGCGAGCCTGTCCGGGTTCGTGTGGGTCCTTGAGGTGTGGATGGGGTAGTCGTGCGGGCCGGAGCGGTTTCGTGAGAGTGCTGCACACGTCCGACTGGCATCTCGGCCGGGCCTTCCACCGGGTGAGCATGCTCGGAGCGCAGGCCGACTTCATCGGTCACCTCGTCACCACCGTGCGCGAGTACGCGGTGGACGCGGTGGTCGTGGCCGGGGACGTGTACGACCGCGCGGTACCCCCGCTCGCCGCGGTCGAGCTGTTCGACGACGCCCTGCACCGCCTCGCCGCCCTCGGCGTGCCCACGGTGATGATCTCCGGCAACCACGACTCGGCCCGCCGCCTCGGTGTCGGCGCCGGACTCATCGACCGCGCCGGCATCCATCTGCGCACCGAGCCGTCCGCCGCCGGCACCCCGGTCGTGCTGGCCGACGCCCACGGCGACGTGGCCTTCTACGGGCTGCCGTACCTCGAACCGGCGCTGGTGAAGGACGAGTTCGCGGTGGACAGGGCCGGCCACGAGACCGTGCTCGGCGCCGCCATGGACCGCGTCCGAGCCGACCTCGCCGGCCGCCCGCCGGGCACCCGCTCCGTCGTCCTCGCCCACGCCTTCGTCACCGGCGGCCAGGCCAGCGACAGCGAGCGGGACATCACCGTCGGCGGAGTGGCCGCCGTGCCCGCCGGGGTCTTCGACGGCGTCGACTACGTGGCGCTCGGCCATCTGCACGGCTGCCAGACGATCACCGAGCGGGTGCGCTACTCCGGCTCCCCGCTCGCGTACTCCTTCTCCGAGGCCGACCACCGCAAGAGCATGTGGCTCGTCGACCTGGACGCCGAGGGCGCGGTCACCGCCGAGCGGCTCGACTGCCCGGTGCCGCGCCCGCTGGCCCGCATTCGGGGCGCCCTGGACGACCTCCTCGCCGACCCCGCTCTCGCCCGCCACGAGCACGCCTGGGTCGAGGCCACCCTCACCGACCCGGTCCGCCCCGCCGAGCCCATGGCCCGGCTCACCGAGCGCTTCCCGCACACCCTCAGCCTGGTCTTCGACCCGGAACGGGCCCCGGACGACCCCGAGGTGTCGTACGCCCGGCGCCTGGCCGGCCGCAGCGACCAGCAGATCGCCCAGGACTTCGTGGCCCATGTGCGCGGCGCCGGGCCCGACGAACAGGAGGCGGCCGTGCTCGGCGAGGCCTTCGACGCGGTGCGCGCCGACGACGCGGTCCGGGAGGTGGCCCGGTGAGGCTGCACCGGCTCGACATCACCGCCTTCGGACCCTTCGGCGGCTCCCAGAGCGTCGACTTCGACGCGCTGTCCGCCGCCGGGCTCTTCCTGCTGCACGGCCCCACCGGCGCGGGCAAGACCTCCGTCCTGGACGCCGTCTGCTACGCGCTCTACGGCTCCGTGCCCGGCGCCCGGCAGAGCGGCCAGGGCATGCACCTGCGCAGCGACCACGCCGAGCCCGGCACCCGCACCGAGGTACGCCTCGAACTCACCGTCGCCGGACGCCGGTTGGAGATCACCCGGCAGCCGCCGTGGGAACGGAAGAAGCTGCGCGGCACGGGGACCACCGTCGACAAGGCCCAGACCTGGCTGCGTGAGTACGACGCCACAGCCCGCGCCTGGAAGGACCTCAGCCGCTCCCACCAGGAGATCGGCGAGGAGATCGCCCAGGTGCTCGGCATGAGCCGCGAGCAGTTCTGCCAGGTCGTCCTGCTGCCCCAGGGCGACTTCGCCCGCTTCCTGCGCGCCGACGCCGAGGCCCGCGGCCGCCTCCTCGGCCGTCTCTTCGACACCCAGCGCTTCGCCGACGTCGAGAAGCGGCTCGCGGAGCGCCGGCGCACGACCGAGGCCCGGGTACGGGAGGGCGACGCCGCGCTCCTCGCCGACGCGCACCGCATGCAGCAGGAGGCGGGCGACGCGATGGAGCTGCCCGAGCTGAGCCCCGGCGAGCCCGGCCTGGCCGAGGCCGTCCTCGGTGCCGCGGCCGTGGCCCGCAGCACCGTGCGGGAGCGCCTCACCGTCGCCCACAGCCGGCTGGCCGCCGCCGAGTCCGGCCGGGCCGCGGCGCAGCGCACCCTGGACGACGTACGCGAACTCGCCCGGCTGCAGGGCCGGTTCGCCGAGGCCCGGCAGCGGGCCGAACGCCTTCAGGAACGGGCCGGCGCCCACCGGGAGGCGCAGGAGCGCATGGCGCGCGCCCGCAAGGCGGAGGCGGTGGCGCCCGCGCTGGAGCTGCGGGAGGCCGCCGAGACGGACCACGGCGCGGCCGCCGAGGCCGAGGCACGAGCACGCCGTAGGCTTCCCGGCTCCTACGCCGACGCCGGCCCCGCGGGCCTCACGGCCGCCGCCCGCCGCGCCGCCGAAGAGCTGGGCGGTCTCGAGTCGGCCCGGCGCGCCGAACGGCGGCTCGCCGAACTGGCCGAGGAACGGGCCGGGTTGGACCGGCAGGAGCGTGCCGACGAGGACGTGCTGCGCGAGGCCGACGCCTGGCTCGCCGAGTGGGACGCCACGCGCGCGGCCCTGCAGTCCCGCACCGAGTCCGCGCAGGAGGCGGCCACCCGCGCCGAACAGCTCGCCGTCCAGCGCGAACCCGCACGACGGCGCCTGCACGCCGCACGGACCCGGGACGAGCTGGCCGCCGACCTGGAGGAGGCACAGCGCCGGGCCCTCGCCTCCGGACAACGCGCCCTGGACGCCCGCACCCACTGGCTGGACCTCAAGGAACAGCGCCTGACCGGCATCGCCGCCGAACTGGCCGCGCACCTCACCGATGGCGAACCCTGCGCCGTCTGCGGAGCCACCGCACACCCCGCCCCGGCCCGCAAGGTCGCCGGACACGTCGACCGCGAGACCGAGGAACGCGCCCAGGCCGCCCACCAGCACGCCGAGGAACAGCACACCGAGGACGAACGGCGCCTCGGCGTCGTACGCGAGGCCCTGGCCGCCGCCACCGCCGAGGCCGGCGACACCCCCACCGCGCGGCTCGCCGCCGAGGCCGACCGGCTGGAGCAGGACTACGCGCGCGCACGCCGCGACGCCTCCGCCCTGCACGCCGCCCAGGAGGAGCTGCGGGGGGCCGAGCGCGAGCGCGAGCAGCGCCTTCAGGCCCGCCAGGAGGCCGCCGTACGGGCCGCCTCCCGGCTCACCCGACGCGAGACCCTGGAACGTGAACACGCCCTCCTGGAGCAGGAGTTGACGCTGGCGCGCGGAGCCGCGACCAGCGTGGCCGACCGCGCCGCACAGCTGGAGCGGCAGGCGACGCTGCTCACCGACGCCGCCCACGCCGCGAGCGCCGCACAGGACGCCGCGCAGCGGCTCAAGGACGCCGACGCCCGCCTCGCCGACGCCGCCTACCGCGCCGGCTTCGACACCCCGCAGGCCGCGGCCGCCGCCCTGCTGGACGACGTGGCCCACCGCGACCTGCAACACCGCCTGGACGCCTGGCAGTCGGAGGAGGCGGCCGTACGCGCCGTGCTGGCCGAGGCCGACACCGCGGCTGCCGCGCAGCAGCCGCCCGCCGACCTCGCCGAGGCGGAGCGGACGGCGGCCGAGACGGAACGCCGGCTGCGCGCGGCCGCCTCCGCACGGGACGCGGCCGCCCGCTGCTGCACCGAGCTGGACCGCCTCTCCGCCCGTGCCGCCGCGGGAGTACGGGCACTCGCCCCGCTGCGCGCCGAGTACGACCGGGTGGCCCGCCTGGCCGCGCTCACGGCGGGCACGTCCGCCGACAACGAACGCAAGATGCGCCTGGAGTCGTACGTCCTGGCGGCCCGCCTGGAGCAGGTTGCCGCCGCCGCGACCGCACGGCTGCAGCACATGTCGTCCGGCCGCTACACCCTCGTCCACTCCGACGACCGCACCGGACGCGGCCGCAGCGGCCTCGGGCTGCACGTCGTGGACGCCTGGACCGGCCGTGAGCGGGACACCGCCACCCTGTCCGGCGGCGAGACCTTCTTCGCCGCCCTCGCCCTCGCCCTGGGCCTCGCCGACGTCGTCACCGACGAGGCCGGAGGCGTCCGCCTGGACACCCTCTTCATCGACGAGGGCTTCGGCAGCCTCGACGACCAGACCCTGGACGAGGTCCTGGACGTCCTCGACTCGCTGCGTGAACGCGACCGCAGCGTCGGCATCGTCAGCCATGTCGCCGACCTGCGCCGCCGGATCCACGCCCAGCTGGAGGTCGTCAAGGACAGATCGGGGTCGTCGCTGCGGCAGCGGGGCGGGTGACGGTCAGCGGCCGAGCGGACGCCGGGGCAGGGGCGAGGAGTACACCACGCTCGTGGTCACCGAACCCAGCGCGCCGATCCGGCCGGAGATCTCCTCCAGATGCGGCATCGACCGCGCGGCGACCTTGATGACGAAGCAGTCGTCGCCGGTCACGTGGTGGGCCTCGAGGATCTCCGGAGTCGCCGCCACCAGGTCGTGGAAGGGCTTGTAATTGCCGTTCGGGTAGCGGAGCCGGACGAACGCGAGGATCGGCAGGCCGAGCCGCTCGGGGTCCACGACCGCCGCGTACCCCTGGATGACACCGGCTTCCTCCAGCCGGCGCACCCGTTCGGTGACCGCGCTCGGCGACATGGAGACGGCGCGCGCCAGTTCGGCGTAGCTGGCCCGGCCCTCCCGCTGGAGGACCTCGAGGATGCGCCAGTCGGTGGCGTCCGGGGAATACACGGTCATCCCGGATGGATAGCAGGGAAATCCCCGGCCGATCAAGGGGAACCCCGGGGATCCCCACTTCAGGGACCCGGCCCAGCGCCATAGATTTCTGGCCATGATCACCAACTCCGTGAGCCCCGTCCTGCGGGTCGCCCCCGCCGAGGCCGCCGCCTACTTCCGCGCCAGTCTCGCCTTCCACGCCGACGTCTCCGACGTGGCCGTTGCGCTCGCGGCCGACGGCGACCCCGGCTTCGTCGTGATCGACTGCCGCTCGACCGAGTCCTGGGACCAGGGGCACGTCCCCGGCGCGGTCCACCTGCCCACCGCGCTCATCCCCGAGCAGGCCGAGCAGCTCCTCGACAAGTCCGTGCCCGTGGTGACGTACTGCTGGGGCCCCGGCTGCAACGGCGCCACCCGCGCCGCCCTCGCCCTGGCCGAACTCGGCTACCAGGTCAAGGAGATGCTCGGCGGCTTCGAGTACTGGGCCCGGGAGGGCTTCGCCTACGAGACCTGGCAGGGGCCGGCGCGCCGGGACGCCGACCCACTGACGGCACCCGTGGACGGCGAGTGCGGCTGCTGACGCCCGCCGTGTAGGTTCTGCGCATGGCTCGATACGCGGATCCAGGCGCACTGGAGTGGGTGGAGTCGGGCGGTGGCCCGCTGATAGCCGTACCGGAGACGGTGCTGCCGTTCTGGGCGGGCGCCGACAGCGAGGAGCTGGCCACGGACTACGACCGCGCGTGCGAGGTCGACGGCTACGTCGGGCTGCTCCCGGTCGGCGACAGCACCGCCCTCGTCTTCGGCGACGAACCCGCCTCCACCTCGTACCTGCCCGACCACGGCACCTTCGTACGCTGGTCCGCCGCGAACTCCGAGAGCGAGCTGCTGGCCCAGATCCCCGGCGCGCTCCACGCGGCCGTGTGGGAACACGAGATCCGCTGGAACGTGCCCGGCCCGGTGGTGCTGTTCGACTCGGCCTGGCCGGGCGGCGCGGCGGAGGGCGGGGAGCACCTGCGCGTGCCGCTGCAACCGGGCTCGTACGCGGTGCGCGCGGCCTACGCCCAGCCCGGCCCCGAGACCTGGGTCGGACTGGTCCAGCTCAGACGGCTCGTGGACTGAGCCGGGGCGCGCCCGCCGTCACCGCAGGCCGTCGAAGGTGATGTTGAGGTGGCGCGGGCCGCGCAGCACGGCGTTCGGGCGGTAGGGCGGCGGGTCCTCGACCAGCTGGGGGTTGTCGAGCCGCCGGGCCAGTTCGGCCAGCGCGATCTGGGCCTCCAACCGGGCCAGCGGAGCGCCGAAGCAGCTGTGGATGCCGCTGCCGAACCCGAGGTGCTGGATGTCCTCGCGGTCCGGGTCGAACCGGTCGGGATCGGGGAAGCGCTCCGGGTCCCGGTTGCCCGCGGCCAGGACCAGCCAGATCCGCGAGCCTTTGGGGATGGTGACACCGCGCACCTCGATGTCGGTGATGCAGGTGCGCTGCGGCACGAGCTGCACCGGCGGTTCGTAGCGCAGGAGTTCCTCGACGATCTTCACGGCCAGGCCCGGGTCGTCACGCAGCCGCTGGAGGTGCTGCGGGTACCGCAGCAGCGTGAGCATGCCGTTGGTGATCAGGTTGACGGTCGTCTCGTGACCGGCGATGAGCAGCAGCACCGCCGTGCTCAGCACCTCCATCGCGGTCATCGCGCCGTCCGGACCGTGGCTGTTCACCAGGTCGGACAGCATGTCGTCCTGCGGTTCCCTGGCGCGCTTCTCCACCAGCCCGTTCAGGTACATGCCGAGCTGCAGCCGGGCCTCCTGCGCGGTCTTCATGGCCTCGGCGCTCGTGCGGGTGTCGGGGTCCAGGCCGGCGACGATCGGGTCCACCCAGGAACGGAAGCGGGGTTCGTCCTCGCGCGGCACGCCCAGCAGCCGGCAGATCACGGTCACCGGGAAGGGGTACGCGAACTGGTCGACCACGTCGATCTGCCGTGCGTCCCCGAACCCGTCGATCAGGCCGGTGACGATCTGGGCGAGTTCGCCGCGCATCGAGTCGACCCGGGTGGGCCGGTGCGGCGGACCGAAGGAGCTGTTGGCGATCCGCCGCAGCCGGTCGTGCTCCGGCGGGTCGAGCCGGATGAAGCTCGGCGGCAGCCCCGTCGCCTCCGGCCCGGACAACTCGTCGTCGCCCGGGGCGGTGACGTTGGCGGCGTCGGAGCTGATCCGCGGGTCGTGGAGCAGGTTCTTGATGTCCCAGTACGAGCTGATGACGTACGGACCGTCCTCCTCCTCGTGCAGCACCGGGGTCTTGCGGAGCTCCTCGTACAGCGGATACGGGTTGGCGCGGTTCGCGAAGTCGGTGATCTGGCGCAGGAGCGAGGCGTGCGTCATGCGGAGTCCTTGGGGCGTGAAGGTCCGTGGAGGGGGAGCGGGGTCCGGGCGCCGGGTCAGTGGGCCGGGGTGAAGACGAGCTGCCGGTCGGTCGGTGAGTAGCCGCTGAGGGTCACGCCCGGGCCGTGGGTCGGCAGCGACGGGTCGGGGAACTCGGCCGGGACCGGCTGGCGGCCCTCGGGGCGGCGGTCCATCGTCGGGTACTCCACCGGGAACGGCGCACCTCGCTCGATCTCCCGCTGGTAGAACTCCAGCCACCGGGTGTTGTCGAAGCTCACGGCGGCGATTACGCGGTCCTGGTAGCCGTACACGCCGACGAACCGGCGATCCGCCAGGGAGCCCTGCGTGATCATGATCTGCTCGCCCATGGGCGGGACGCCCACGGACTTGATGTTCACGCCGAACTGCGACGACCAGAAGGCGGGCACCCACAGGTGCGGGCGGCGGTCGCTGCTGGGGCTGATCATGTTGTGCGCGGCGATCTCGGCCTGTGCGACGGCGTTGCCCCAGTGCTCCAGGGAGAGGAACTGGTAGCCGAACAGCGCGTGCGGGGACCGGGCGACGTCGCCCGCGACGAAGATGTCGTCGGTGACGATGCCCCGGAAGTCGAAGGCGCGGCAGCCCGCGTCACAGGCGATGCCCCGGGGTCCCGCGCCGAGCCCCGACCCGGTCAGCCACTCGGTGTTGCGCGTCGAGCCGAGCGAGACGACCACGAGGTCCGTCTCGACGACGCTCTCGTCGGACAGATGGGCGGCCCTCACCCGGCCCACCGAGTCGCCCTCCAGGCCGGTGACCATGACACCGGTGCGCAGGTCGACACCGTTCTCGTGGTACAGCTCGGCGGACACTGCGCCGATCACCCCGCCGAGGGCTCCCGCCAGGGGCGCGCCCGCGCGTTCCGCCACGGTGACCGCGAGGCCCATCTCCCGGCAGGCCGAGGCGATCTCCGACCCGGAGAACCCGGCGCCGATGATGAGGACCCGGCGCGGACCGGCCTTCAGCCGCCGGTACAGGGCGGCCGCGTCGTTCCGGGTCCGCAGCAGGAGGACGCCGTCCAGCTGCGCCTCCGACTCCTTCGGCCAGGGCCGGGCGCGCACACCGGTCGCGATCAGCAGGCGGTCGTACTCGACCTCGTCCCCGTCGGCCAGCCGCACCCGTTTCGCGGTCATGTCGAGGCCCGCCGCCGGGACGCCGAGGCGCCACTTCGCGTCGATCTCGCGGCGCCGGGGCAACTCGGTGTGGAGCGGGTCCGCCTTGCCCAGCAGGACGCTCTTGGACAGCGGCGGCCGGTCGTAGGGATCGTACGGCTCGTCACCGATCAGGGTGAGTTCACCGGTGAAGCCCTCGGCACGCAGCGTCTCGGCGGCCCGCAGGCCGGCCAGCGAGGCGCCCACGATCACGATCCGGCCCTCGCGCCTGAGCCAGCCCACGTAATCAGTGACCATCGGACGCCTCCCGGCCGGACGCGGCGTCGTCACCCGTGCCGTCGAGACCGTCGGCCGTGATCGCCTGCACCGGGCACGCGGCGACGGCACGGGCCACTCGCTCCCGCTGTTCCTCCTGCGCCCGCGGGTTGTAGATCAGCGCCTCCTCGCCGTGCATGGCGAAGACGTCGGGCGCGAGGAACGCGCACTGCGCGTACCCCTGACACTTGTTGAGATCGACGACGAGCCTCATCGGCGCTCCGTCCTTCAGGTGGCCAGGTCCGGTGCGCGCCACCACGTTCCGCGCGGGCGCCTTCGGACGGCGGTCATGTCCCGCTCGCCAGCATGCGAGCGTCGAGGGAGGCCTCGCGCGCTCAGGCACGCCGTTGGAGTGAACGGGCTCCGCGGGGTCACGCGGACGCCGTGAGACGCGCCCTGGTGCGACCGCTCGCCACGATGATGTAGACGCTGAGCACCAGCGACCAGGCGGGGAAGACCAGCTCCGCCCAGGGGACGTTCGACGAGACGAGGAGCAGGGTCAGGGCGGTGAGGTAGCCCAGCACCGAGAGCCAGCGCGGGAGCACGCCGAGGCGGTGCCCGATCACCGACATGGAGCACACGAACACGGCCGCCATCCGCATCGCGTACCCCGTGATCAGCGTGTACGCGAGGTGGCGGCCGAAGTCCCAGGTGGCCGTCCCGGAGCCGGCTCCCGGGGGGTGCGCGAGGCCCAGCACGGCCGCGCCCGCCGCGGCGGCGGCGAACATCGTGGCGGTGAAGACCAGTCCGCTGCCGAGGAGGACGGTGGCGAGGAACCTGTCCTCGACGGCCCCGACGTGGGCCCGGACGGCGCCGACGAACCACAGGAAGAAGATGCCGGCGAACGGTACGAGCGCGAGTGCGGTCCGCACCGCGTTGCGCTGCGCGGAGTCCGTGAACGCCGGGGCGTCGACCGCGTCGGCCCCCTCGGGAATGCCCAGCCGCAGCAGCACGATCGCCGCCGCCAGCAGCAGCGCGAACAGCACTCCGGCCAGTCCGGCGGCCCGCGGGGTCTGCATCGCCTCCTGACCCGGCCCCTTTCCCTGCATACCCGGCCCGCCTCCTCCGACTCGCCCCTCGCCACCAGCAAGCCGCCCCACCAACGGCTCCGCCACCGGAGGGCGGCCGTACGGCCGAACGGGGTGCGGTCCGCTGCCTGGGACCGGGTCGCCCTGCGCAGCAACCCCCTGCCCCTGCGTGGCCGCACCGCGCTCGTCACCGGAGCCGGTAGGCGTGCCGGAATCGGGCACGCGGTGGCGAGGCGGCCGGCCGCGTGCGGCGCGGTCAACCCCGGGTCACCGGCGAGGTCAGAGCTGGGACAGCTCGTCCAGCAGGTCGTCCAGGCCCAGCGAACCCTGCGAGAGGGCCGCCATGTGCCAGGCCTTCAGGTCGAAGGCGTCGCCGTGCCGTTCGCGAGCCTTCTCGCGGCCCAGCAGCCATGCCCGCTCACCGAGCTTGTAGCCGATCGCCTGGCCCGGAATGGTCAGGTACCGGGTCAGCTCGCTCTCCACGAAGTCCGCGGGCCGGCTGCTGTGCGCGCCGAAGAACTCCTGGGCCAGCTCCGGCGTCCACCGCTCACCGGGGTGGAACGGGGAGTCCGCCGGGATCTCCAGCTCCAGGTGCATGCCGATGTCGACGATCACCCGGGCCGCCCGCATCATCTGCGCGTCCAGGTAGCCGAGCCGCTGCTCCGGGTCGGTGAGGTAGCCCAGCTCGTCCATCAGCCGCTCCGCGTACAGCGCCCAGCCCTCCGCGTTGGCGCTGACCCCGCCGACCGTGGCCTGGTAGCGGGACAGGTCCTTGGCGACGTGGGCCCACTGCGCCAGCTGGAGGTGATGCCCGGGCACGCCCTCGTGGTACCAGGTCGACACCAGGTCGTACACCGGGAACCGGGTCAACCCCATGGTCGGCAGCCAGGTGCGGCCGGGACGCGAGAAGTCCTCCGACGGGGGCGTGTAGTACGGGGCCGCGGCACCGCCGGGCGGGGCGATGCACGACTCCACCTTGCGCACCCGCTCGGCGAGGTCGAAGTGCGTGCCGTCCAGATCCTCGATGGCCTTGTCCATCAGGCCCTGCAGCCATTCCCGGACCTCGTCGACACCCTCGATGTGCCGGCCGTGCTCGTCCAGGTGCGCGAGCGCCACCCACGGGGTCTTCGCGCCGGGCAGGATCTTCTCCGCCTCCTGCTGCATCTCGCCGAGGATGCGGTGGAACTCCGACCAGCCGTACGCGTACGCCTCGTCCAGATCCAGGTCGGTGCCGTTGAAGTAGCGGGACCAGCGCGCGTAGCGCTCGCGGCCCACCGTGTTCGGGGCGCCCTCGATGGCCGGCGCGTACACGTCCCGCATCCAGTCCCGCAGCTCCACCACGGCGGCGCTCGCCGCGCGGGCGGCCTCGTCCAGCTCCGCGCGCAGCGCGTCCGGGCCGGCGGCGGCGAAGTCCTCGAACCAGCCGAGGCCCTTTCCGTCGGTGTCCGACCACTCGGTGAGCTGCTCGACGAAGGTCGCGGTCGGCCGCGGCGCCGCGTACAGCTTGCGCTCCAGACCGAGCGCCAGGGACTCCTGGTAGCCCGCGAGCGCCCCCGGCACCGCACGCAGCCGCTCGGCGACGGCCGCCCAGTCCTCCTCCGTCTGCGTCGGCGTGACC
This sequence comes from Streptomyces sp. NPDC001816, assembly GCF_042892235.1. Lineage (NCBI taxonomy): Bacteria > Bacillati > Actinomycetota > Actinomycetes > Kitasatosporales > Streptomycetaceae > Streptomyces > Streptomyces sp. NPDC001816. Next base: position 157,360 of record NZ_JBIATY010000014.1, on the reverse strand, counting down.
GTGAAGACCTCACGCACCGAGTGGCCGGGCGTGCTCAGGTTGCCGACCTCGCGCAGGTGCTCGTCGGCCTCGTGCACGGCCAGCTCGGCGGTCAGCCGCTCCCGCAGCAGCCGCCCGCAGCGGCGCTCGACGTCACTGTCCGCGCCGGGCTGCCGCTCCGCCTCGTCGAGCCGGGCGAGGGTGGTCCGCGCCAGCTCCGCGAGGGCCTCCCGGCCCCGCGGCGAGTAGTCGGGCAGCCTGCTCGAACTCTCCTTCACACCAAGGTAGGTGCCGGTGACCGGGTCGAGGGCGATGAGGTCGTCCACATAGGTGTCGGCGACCTGGCGGGGCAGCGGGCTCTGGATCTCAGACATGCCGCCATCCTCGTACGGGGACTATGCCTGCGTCACCCAGGTATTCGTGATTCCGCTCTGGGCGTGGCCGGAGGCAGCAGCGGCCCGCAGTCCCACTGCTGGAAGATCAACCGGGTTTCCACCCGGGCCACTTCCCGGTGCGCCGTGAACTCGTCCAGCACCAGCCGCTGCAGATCGGCCATGTCCGCCACGGCCACATGCACCAGATAGTCGTCGGGCCCGGTCAGATGGAACACCGTCCGTGACTCCGGCAGTGCCCGGATCCGCTCCACGAACGGTCCTACCAGCTCCCGCCGATGCGGCCGGACCTGAACCGACAGCAGGGCCTCCAGACCGCGCCCCAGCTTCGCCGGATCCAGCCGCAGCTGGTGGCCGAGGATCACGCCCGCGCGGCGCAGCCGGGTCACCCGGTCCAGACAGGTCGACGGCGCCACGCCCACCTGCGCGGCGAGATCGCGGTAGGTGGTCCGGGCGTCGTTCTGCAGCAGCCGCAGCAGGTGAAGATCCACCGGATCCAGTACGACAGATTCAGCCATTGGCCGAACGTAGCACGGTGTTCGATTCCGGTGACCCGTCCTGTGTTCAACCTTCCGCCCATGGACACAGCGAGCACGGGTGCCTACGACGCCGTACGCACCGCATCGAGAGCACTGGCCACCGAGGCCGTGCACGCCGGCCGCGACGACCTCGCCCGGCAGGGCCTGCACGCCCCGCCCATCGACCTGTCCACCACCTACCCCTCGTACGACAGCCGGGGCGAGGCGGCTCGCATCGACGCCTTCGCCACCGACGGCGCCGACCCGGTGGGCCCGCCGATCTACGGCCGCCTCGGCAACCCGACCGTCGCCCGCTTCGAGACCGCCCTGGCCAGCCTGGAGGGCACTGAGTCCGCCGTCGCCTTCGCCAGCGGCATGGCGGCGCTCAGCGCGGTCCTGCTCGCCCGCTCCGCCATGGGCCTGCGCCATGTTGTCGCGGTACGGCCCCTGTACGGCTGCAGCGACCATCTGCTGACCGCCGGGCTCCTCGGTACGGAGGTGACCTGGACCGACCCGGCCGGCATCACCGACGCGCTGCGCGCCGACACCGGTCTCGTGATGGTCGAGTCCCCGGCCAACCCCACGCTCGCCGAACTCGATCTGCGGGCGATCGCCCACGCCTGCGGCACGGTCCCGCTGCTCGCCGACAACACCTTCGCCACACCTGTTCTGCAGCGCCCCGTCGAACAGGGTGCGCGGCTGGTGCTGCACAGCGCCACCAAGTACCTCGGTGGCCACGGCGATGTGCTGGCCGGTGTGGTGGCCTGCGACGAGGAGTTCGCCGGACGGCTTCGGCAGATACGTTTCGCCACGGGCGGTGTCCTGCATCCGTTGGCCGGCTATCTGCTGCTCCGGGGGCTGTCCACGCTGCCGGTGCGGGTCCGGGCCGCCTCCGCGAACGCCGCCGAGCTGGCCGCTCGGCTCGCCGCCGACCCGCGGGTGGCCCGTGTCCACTATCCGCGCCTCGGCGGCGCGATGGTCGCCTTCGAGGTCCACGGCGACCCGCACGAGGTGATCTCCCAGGTCCGGCTGATCACCCCGGCGGTCAGCCTGGGCAGCGTGGACACGCTCATCCAGCACCCCGCCTCCATCAGCCACCGCATCGTCGACGCCGACGACCGGCGCGGCGCCGGGGTGAGCGACCGGCTGCTGCGGATGTCGGTGGGCCTGGAGGACATCGACGACCTGTGGGCCGACCTGGACCAGGCCCTGGGGGAGCGGGCCGCCACGCCGGTACCGCTCCAGGAAGCCGTGCGCTGACGGGGGTGCGCACGACAACGGCCCGGCGGGAAACCGCCGGGCCGTCCGTCATCGAGCCGGGCTCGGTCGCGGCGGGCTCAGTCGCGGCGGGCCGCCCCGCCGAGCCGCTCCTCACCGCCGCCGAACGGCGTGCGCGCGGCGACCGGGGCGGCGTCCAGGCGGGCCGTGATGACCAGGGTGCCCTCCTCGATCTGGTAGTCCAGGGGCAGCCCGAGACCGCGCATCGCGGCGACCATCCCGGTGTTGGAGGCCTGCGTCACGGCGTAGACGCTCTCGCAGCCCGCCTCCACCGCCATCGCCACCAGGCGGCCGAGGAGTTCGGCGCCGACGCCGCGCCGCTGCCAGTCGTCCTCGATCAGCAGCGCGACCTCGGTCTCGTCGCCGTCCCACAGCAGATGCCCGAGGCCGACGATCCGGCCCGAGGGGGTCTGGGCTGCCAGCGTCCGCCCGAAGCGGGGGCTGAGCAGGTGGTTCAGATAGCGGTCGGCGTTCCCGACGGGCCCGTGGTACCGCATGCCGAGGGTGCGCTTCGAGCACCGCTCGTGCATCGCCCGGGCCGCCGCCAGGTCACCGGTGTCCGCCCGGCGCACGGCGATGTCGTTGCCCTCGGGCAGCGTCAGCACGTCCTGGCCGCGCGGGATGCGCGGACCGAGCCGGCTGTCCAGCTCCACCAGAGCCCTGGCCCGCGCGAACTCGGTCGGCGTGAACGGCAGATACGGCCGCTCCACGGTGAGCACACCGCCCTCCGGCGCCCGCAGCCGCATCACGGTGTCCTCCAGGACCCCCTCGACCGGCACGGGCTCCGGGCCGCGCCCCCCGCCGACCGGCGTGGCGGGCAGCGAACGGATCGTGCACCGGCCCAGCAACTGCCGGAGCGCCAGCGGCAGTTCCGCCGCGTCCAGCGCGGTGCGCGCCGCCAGGCCGAGGACCCGGGTGGGGGCGTCCACCAGGTCGTGGGCGTCGGCCCGCTCGATCCAGGTGGACGTACCGCCGGCCAGCGCGACCGCCCGGGTGATCTCGGCCCCCGCCAGCGCCTCGGGCGACCGCAGCAGGAACTCGTCGACCGTGCCGTCGGCCAGCGGATGCGTCTGCAGGCTCAGGATGTCGACCCGCCGCCCGGCCAGCGCCGTGCACAGTGCGGCCAGCGAGCCGGGCTCGTCCTTCACCGTCGTCCGCATCCGCCACAGTGCGCCGGTCCCGGCCACGTCCTGCGCGTCCGCCTTCCGTACGGGCCCGGCCGACCGCCCATCGGCGGCCGACCGGGCACCGGTATCCTCGGCCGGCGGTGCGTGGCCGTGGCGCCGAGCCCACCACGTGTGGAAGCCCGCCGTCGCGGCCAGCACGATCGCCGAGATCACCAGCAGCGCCGGACCGTCGGGTCCGTGCCCGATCAGGTTCGCCACTCCGTCGGCCACGGCAACGGCCGTGAACAGGGCGGCGAGTTCGACGAGGTCCCGCCGCCAGTGGTGCACGGGCCGTCCGTGCTTCGTCCGGGTCACTTGAGACATGTCTGGAGTCATGCACTCACTGTGAAGGAACGGTGTTGCGTGATCACGAACGGTTTGTGACCGATGGGTAAAGCATGCTTCCGCCCTTTTTGTTGCGCTTTCTATTGTTGCGGTGGGGCAGGCCTGCCGGTCCGGCTCAGGCGGCCACCTCCTCGGCCAGCGCGTCCCGCAGCCGCCGCGCCTGGACGACCAGACGGGAGGAGCCGCCACGCGCGGCGGCCTCCGCCAGGTGCGGCACTTCTCCGCGCGCCCCGGACCGCTCGGCGCACTCCGCCGCCACGGCCATCAGGTCTCCGAGGCCCCGGGCCGCCACGGCCGCCGCCTCCGGGCGGGCGGTCGCCAGACCGGCCAGCGGAACGGGCAGGGCGTGCCGGAGCAGCTCCCATATCGTCGCATTGGCTCCCGTGGCCGCCGCCGTCCGTACCGACTCGGCCAGCCGCTGCGGCTTCACCGCACCGCCCCCCACCAGCTCGCCCAGATCCGCGCCCAGCCGCGCCGCGTCGAGCTGCCCCCGCGCGGCGAGCACCAGCAGGGCGTCCACGGCCGCGAGTCGGTCCTCCTGGTGCCGCGCACCGAGCCCGTACGCCACGCACAGGTGCACGGCCTCGCCCGCCACGCCGCCGGATTCGGCGAGCAGCGGAAGCACGCCGGTACCGCGCTCGTCGTCCACGGCCGTGTCGGCCAGATCCTGCAGCATCCGGGCCGCGACCAGCTCCCGCCGCTCCGGGAGCACGGCGAGCCAGTGCCGGCGTGTGGCGGGGTCCCAGTGCCTGCACTGCCAGCCGCAGGAGATGGGGGACAGCGGCCGACCGAGCCGGTGGAACTCCTGCGGGAAACCGTCCTGCAACTCGGGGAGTTCGGCCAGCTCCAGAAGGATCCGCTCGCCGTCGGTGTGCCGCGTGGCCTCGGGGAGGGCGGCGTTGGTGCCGCCCAGCCAGCGGGCCAGCCGCGCCCCCTCCGCAGTGCCGAGCGCCCTGGCCCGCCCCGCCGCTTCCTCGACCGTCGCGCGGTCGTCCCTGCGCACCCGCAGCAGGGCCTGGGCGAAGTCGGTCGCACACACCCGGGCGTCCAGGCGCCGGTACTCCGCCAGGCGGGCCACCAGTTCCGCCGGCTCCAGCAGGCCCGTGCCCCAGGTGGGCGTGGCGAGCAGCAGCGGCATCGGGTCCGTGCGCAGGCGGTACGCCACCTCGCGCAGCCGCGCGTCGAAGACCCGGGCGAGCCCGCTGTGCGGGCACTCGTGTTCCTTCGGCCCCTTGCGCACGGCAGCGTGGAGCGTCGCCGTGCTCACCTTGCCGTGCAGGGTCGCGAGGAGCAGTTCGAGGCCTTGCCGGGCGCCGAAGAGGCCGTACCGGGAGTTGCTGAACATGTCGTCCGTACGCGGCCACTGCCGGTCCTCGTCCGTGGCCCACCAGCTGTTCGCGACCACCGGCACGAGCGCCCGGCGCAGTGCCTCCGGATCCTGGTACGCGTGCCGCACCAGACCGTCCAGCGCCCGCTCGAACGCGGCCACGTCACCCTCGGAGGCCAGCAGCGCCCCCATCTCCTCGGCCACCTCCTCGGCCGTCAGCGGCGCGGGCTCCAGCCGGAACGGCTCCGGGGCGGGCGGCAGCACCTCCTCGTACACCTCCTCGAACTCGCTCTGCGCGACACCCAGCGCGGCGGCCGCCCGGGCGCGCAGTGCCGGGGACAACTGCTGTGCGGCATGGGCGAGTTCCTCCTGGACCTCGTCGGCGTCGAGCTTCTTCAGGTGCCGTTCGACGAGCTTGAGCGCCCGCTCCTGCACCTGGGTGTCCTCGTTTCCGAACGCCTGGGCCACGACCGGCAGCAGCTCCGCCGCCGTGCCGGGGTCGCGGGAGAGCACCTTGCCGAGCAGGACGAGCTGGGCCCGCACCAGCTTCTTCTCGCTGCGGAACAGCAGCCCTTCGGAGGCCTCGGCCAGCTGCCGGGAGGTCAGATCACCCTGCAGCGCCAGGCCGGTGAGCACCGCCTGTGCGTGCGAGGCGACGGGGGAGACCGCGTCGCGGGACAGCGCCGTCCAGTCCGGGATCCGCGTCCGCTCCTCGTCCCGGGTGAGCGCGAGCTCCGTCAGCAGCGGCAGGAAGATCCGGTGGTCGGTGGGGCCGCCGCCGCGCAGCAGCCGGGCGACACAGGCGTCGACCAGGAACTCGCGGTCCAGGGAGCCCTCCTGGGCGAGTGCCGCGAGGGCGCTCTGCCAGGAGCCCGGTCCTTCGCCGAGCAGCCAGCGGACCTCGGCGAGATCCGACAGCGTGAACAGCCCGCCGACCAGCGTGGCGAGGTTCGGCTCGCGGCGCAGCACGTCGGCGACGCCCTCGCGGCGCCATCTGCCGTCGCCGACGCTGACGTGCCGGATCCAGCCGACCACATAGGCGTCCGTCACCGGGACCTCGCAGCCCGACCGGCTCACCAGCCCCGCCATCAGGGCGTACGGCACCTGTGCGGACACCGGCCGCTGGGCCAGCCGGTGCGCCACATCGGCCAGCCAGCCCGTGTCCCGGCCCTCCAGGACCCGCAGGAGTGACTCCGCGGACGCCTGCCGCCACCGCAGGTCGCTCGCCGCGAGCCAGGCCGCGGCCGCCGCGGCTCCCGTGTGGCAGGCGGCCCCGGCCAGGTGCAGCGCCGGGCGGATCTTCTCCGACCTGCCCTCCCACGGCGGGACGGCCCGCAACTCCTTGCGCAGCTGCTTCAGATCCGGCAGTGACGCGCGCCGTTCGGCCGTCGTCATGCCCTGCACCAGCCGCAGCGTCTCCGCCGTACGCCCGGCCCGTACCGCCTCCATCAGCTCCCTCATCGCACGCCCCCGTCGATCGCCGCCATGCCCTGTCCCACCGCGGCGCCCCGCCGCACCATCCGCACCGCCAGCGCGTGCTTGCACGGCCCGCGTCCGCCCCGGTACTTCGCCCACCACAGGCAGCTGCAGGTGAGCACCCCCGCCTCATCCCGCACCCGGTGCACATGTCCGTCCTCGGCGGTCACCGTGGCCAGGGCGCCGTCGAGGGTCACCGCGTCCGCCGCCGCCAGGGCTCTGGCCGAGCGCAGCCGCGGATTGTGCCTCTCGACGCGCTCGGAGTCGTAGGGCAGCTCCCGGTGGAAGTAGGCCGCCTCCGCCATGTCGTATCCGACGCGGCCCGAGGTGCCGAGGCGGACCAGGGCGGCGCGCACCCGCTCGGGTGTGAGGCCCGAGGCGGCCGCGAGGTCGGCCACGTCGACGCGGGGTTCCCACGCCAGCAGCACGGCTATCAGCTCGGCGTCCCCGGCGGCCTCGTCGGTGGCGAGCGCGTCCAGGACGCCGCCCTCGCCGGAGAAGCCGCGCGAGGCGTCCGGCGACAGCGTGAGCGTGAGCCGCATGCCGGGCAGAACGACCTCCCAGGCGGCGGCCGTACTCGCCGCACCGCCCACCGCGGGGCCGTACACCCGCAGGGCCGTCGCATGCCGCAGCACCCGCTGCAGCGCGGCCAGCCGCTCCGGACCCGGCAGGCACACCGCGCCCGGCACCGGCCGCGTCGTCGGCCGCAGTCCGCGGCCCACCGGGACCACCCAGCGCGGTCCGCCCGAGGCCCGCCGCGCCCCGCCCGCCCTCGGCAGCCCGCGCAGGAACCGCACCGCCTCGTCCGCCGGCAGCTCGGCCCGCAGGTCGAACCCGGCCGCGATCACCTGGGCCTCGGCGAAGCCGCGCAGCCACCGGTCGGGCAGCGGGACCTTCTTCTCCACCACCGGGCCGTCCAGCGTGGTGACCGCCAAATCGTCCGGGCCGACCCGCAGATGGAGCGGATCGTCCGTACCGATCCGGGACAGAGCCTCGCGCAGCGGGTTGTTGACGTCGACGTTCGTCGTGCCGTGCCCCACCTCGCCGCCGTCGAGACCCGGAGTGAGGACGTCCAGCCGGGCATACACCCCGCCGCAGCCGGAGAAGGACTCGAAGCGCAGCCGGTCGCCGTTGCCGGTCACCACCGGGTCGAGCGAGGCGCGCAGCTGCGGCTGGTAGTAACGCGCTGCCGCCACGTCGGCCACCGCGAGCAGCGCCGCCGCAGCGACCTGGGGCGAGGTCAGAAAGCCCGCGAAGAACCGCGGATGGTCCTGCACACCCGTGGGTGTCGCACCCCGGGACGTTTCCAGCCCGAGGCGGCGCCCGTCCGCCGCGGACTCGAGCGCGGAGGGTCGGCGATAGGCCACGGCCTGCAGTGATCGCGTCATGGGAAAAACCGTAGAGGCGCCCACTGACAATCGGCCTGACCTGCGAAAACACCTGCCCGACGGTGGAGTTGCCGGGCGGCTGACCGTGCCGCGCTCCGGGGGATGACGCCGGCGCGCGGCACGGCTTCGAGCGTACGGGACCCGGCGGCCCCGCGATCTCCTACTGGCCGACCCGGCCCGGCTGCAGCGTCTGCGTGAACAGCACCGTGCCGTCCTGCTCGCGCAGCCGTACCGTCAGTTCGCCGCTGTCGCCGTCGATGTCGACCTCGCCGAAGAACTGGTAGCCGCCGGCGGGCGAGACGTTCGCCGCGGTCGGCGCCTTCACGAACACCCGCTCCGGACCGAACGTGTTGTCCAGCGCGTTGGCCGGGAACGCGCCGGCGTTCAGCGGCCCGGAGACGAACTCCCAGAACGGCTCGAAGTCCGTGAACGCGGCCCGCGCCGGCTGGTAGTGCTGGGCCGAGGTGTGGTGCACGTCCGCCGTCAGCCACAGCGTGCCGGTGATCCGCCGGTGCTTGATGAAGCGCAGCAGCTCGGCGATCTGCAGCTCACGGCCCAGCGGCGCGCCCGGGTCGCCCTGCGCCACCGCCTCGAGGTTCGGCTTGCCCTCCATCGGGTCGGGCACCACGAGGCCGAGCGGCATGTCGGCGGCGATCACCTTCCACACCGCACGCGAGCGGGACAGCTCCCGCTTGAGCCACTCCAGCTGCTCCCGGCCGAGGATGCCCTGCGGGTCCACGGTCTGGTTGTCGGGCGAGTTGGCGTTGCGGTAGGTGCGCATGTCCAGCACGAACACGTCCAGCAGCGGGCCCTGGCGCAGCACGCGGTAGACGCGGCCCTCCTTAGCGCCAGGCCGCAGCGTGGAGATCGGGAAGTACTCGCTGAACGCCCGCCGGGCGCGAGCCGCCAGCACGTCGATGCTCTTCTCGGTGTACCGGGTGTCGGTGGAGGCGATCACCTCGCCCGGGTACCAGTTGTTGCGCACCTCGTGGTCGTCCCACTGGATGACGGACGGCACCCGGGCGTTGAACCGCTTCAGGTTCTCGTCGAGCAGGTTGTAGCGGAAGTTGCCCCGGTACTCGGCGAGGGTCTCGGCGACCTTCGCCTTCTCCTCGGTGGTGACGTTCCGCCAGGTGGAGCCGTCCGGCAGGGCCTGGGTGGCGCTGATCGGGCCGTCGGCGTAGACGTTGTCGCCGCTGCACAGGAAGAAGTCCGGGTCCAGCCCGGCCATCGCGTCGTAGATCCGGTAGCCGCCGAGGTCGGGGTTGATGCCCCAGCCCTGCCCGGCCAGGTCGCCCGACCACAGGAAGCGCACGCCGTCGCGGCGGTGCCGGGAGACGGTGCGGAAGGTGCCGGTCACGGGCTCGCCGGTGCGGCGCGGGTCGTCCGGGTCGGCGAGCAGCACGCGGTAGTGGATCTGCTCGCCGGAGTGCAGGCCGTGCAGCCGGGTGGTGCCGGTGAAGTCCGTGTCGGCGCCCAGCAGCGGGCCGTGCCATCTGCGCGGGTTGCGGAACGACTCGGTGGCCGAGGTCTCCACGATCATCCGGGCCGGCCGGTCCGAACGCACCCACACCAGGCCCGAGTCGGCGGTCACGTCACCCGTCTGCACGCCCCAGCCCGCCTCGGGGCGGCCGGAGAGGGCGAACGCCGGTGCCGCGCCGAGGCCCGCGGGCAGGGTCAGGGCCGCCGACGCGGCGAGGGAGCCGCGCAGAACGCTGCGGCGGCCGGGGAAGGGACTGTGGGACATGGCTGTGCCTCCAGGAACGGGATCCGGCCAGTGTGCAGAGCCACACCTACTGGGGCGCTGCGGCGCCCACGCAAACCGCAAGTGAACAACCGGGCGCCCGGGCCGAGGGTCACCCGCCGAGGGCCTCGGCCATCAGGCGTACCCCGGCCCGGATCCGGGCCGGAGGCAGATGCGCGTACCCGAGCACCAGGCGCACACCGCCCTCACCGGTACGCGCGTGCGTGCAGGCGCTGAGCGGCCGTACGGCGATGCCGGCGTCGGCGACCCGCTTCAGGAAGTCCTCCTGCGGGCCGAACCGTTCGGGCAGTTCGGCGATGGCGTGCAGGCCCGCGGCGATCCCGGACACCCGCGTCCCGGGGAAGTGCTCGGCCAGGGCGGCGACCAGGGCGTCGCGCCGCTCCCGGTAGGCGCGCTGGCAGCGGCGCAGCTGCCGGTCGTAGTCGCCGCGCTCCAGGAAGTGCGCGAACAGCGCCTGGTCGAGCGAGGGATGGCCGAGGTCCATGGTCCGTTTGCGCTCGATGATCTCCTCCGTAAGGGCCGCGGGAACCAGCAGCCAGCCCAACCGCAGCCCGGGGGCGAGGGACTTGCTGACCGAGCCCATGTAGGCGACACGTTCCGGATCGAGGCCCTGGAGGGCGCCCACCGGTGCGCGGTCGTAGCGGAAGTCGCCGTCGTAGTCGTCCTCCAGCACCAGGCCGTCCACCGACCTTGCCCAGCCGAGCAGTTCGGCACGCCGCCGCGCCGAGTACGCGATCCCGGTGGGGTACTGGTGGGCCGGCGTCGACACCACGGCCCGTACACCGGACGCGCGCAGCGGGCCGAGCGCCAGGCCGTCCTCGTCCAGCGGCAGCGGTACGGCGCCCAGGCCGGCCGCCGCGTACAGGCCGTCGTGCTGCGGACTGCCCGGGTCCTCGACCCCGATCGAGTGCATCCCGCGCGCGTGGAGCACGGATCCGACCAGGGCGCTCGCCTGGGCGACCCCGGAGACCACCACGATCCGCTCCGGGTCGGCCACCACGCCCCGGCGGCGGGCCAGCAGCCCGGCGAGCGCGGTGCGCAGCCGGGGCAGCCCACGCGGGTCCGGGTAGCCGAGGTCGTGGTGCGGCAGCTCGGCCAGCACGGCACGCTGCGCGGCGGCCCAGGCGGCCCGCGGGAACAGCGAGAGGTCCGGCGTGCCCGGGACGAAGTCGGCCCGGGTGCCGGGGGAGCGGGGCGCGAGGTCCCGCGCGCCGGGCCGGGCCGCCCGTACCGCGTCGCCCACCCACGTTCCCGCGCCCCGGCCGCTGCGCAGATACCCCTCGGCCGTCAGCTGCTCGTACGCCTCCGTTACCAACCCCCGTGACACGCCGTGGTCGGCGGCGAGGTCCCGGCTGGACGGCAGACGGGTGCCGGGCGTGAGCCGGCCCGAGCGGATCGCCTCGCGCAGCGCCGCCTGGAGGGCACGACCACGCGCGCGCGTTGGTGCCGAGGCCGCGGGCAACAGCAGCTCCCACGCGGCGGAGCCCATGAGACCGGCCGTATTGGTCCCCGATGACGTCATGGAAGTGGACCTTAAACCGGACCACGCCGCTTCCTAGCGTCGCGGTCATGAAAGCCACCACCACCCGCGGCGCCCTCCTCGCCGCCCTCGCCTGTGTGCTCGTCGGCGGGTCCTTCACCGCCAACAGCGTCCTGGGGCACTACCCGTACGCCGGCGGCCAGTTCCTGCGCTACGCGCTCGCCTGCCTGCTGCTCGCTCTGCTCGCCGGACGGGACGCCGGTCCGCGGCTGCGCGCGCTCGGCCTTCGCCGGTGGCTCCGCCTCGGGCTGCTGGCGGCCGTCGGCATGGTCGGATTCAACCTGGCCGTCATCGCCGCCGAACGCAGCGCGGAACCCGCGGTGCCGGGTGTCTTCGTCGGCTGCGCACCGGTCGTGGTGGCCGTCGTCGTTCCGCTCCTCGACGGGCGCCGCCCGCAGCGCGCGGTGCTCCACGGCGCCCTGCTCGTCGCCGCCGGCGCGTTCACCGTGCAGGGCTGGGGCCGTACGGACGGGCCAGGAATCGCGTTTTCGGCGTGCGCGCCGGGCGGCGAGGTGGGGTTCGCGGTCCTCGCCGTGCCGGTGCTGCGGCCGCTCGGGCCGCGGCTGCTGTCCGCGACGGTGTGCGCCGTCGCCGCCGTCGAGGCCGCGCTCGCCGGTGCGGTCCTGGACGGCGGCGCGTGGCTGCGCCGTCCAGGCGCCGCGGAGACCGCCGCGCTGCTGTGGCAGGCGGCGGTCGTCACCGTCGTCGGCTTCGTGTGCTGGTACATGAGCATGCAGCGGCTCGGAGCGGAGCGCGCCACACTCTTCTCCGGGCTTATTCCGGTGGCCGCCGCCTGCACCGCCCCGCTGGTCGGCACCGGCTCCTACGGCCCCGCGCAGGCCGTGGGCAGCGCCCTGGTCGGCGCCGGGGTCGCCCTCGGCTCCGGCGCGCTGGGCCCCCTCGGCGAACGCCTGCCTGTCGCGCGGCGTCCCGTACGCCGGCGCCGGTCAGCGGCTGCCGTCGAGGATCACCCGGGCGACCAGCGCCGGATCGTCGCTCATCGGGCAGTGCCCACAGCCGGGCAGCCGCACCAGCCGGGCGTGCGGGATGATCGTCTTGGCGCGGACGCCCTGGCGGCGCACGAGGAGCCGGTCCCGGGTGCCCCAGGCCACGGTGACCGGCAGGCCCGGCAGATCGTCGGTGAACTGGACGGTGGTGCCCGCCCGCAGGGTCGCGTCGAAACCGGTGGACCCCACGAGCGCGAGCGTCTCGGCCACCACGGCCTCGGGTGAACGGCGTGCGGGACGGCCGTAGATGGTGCTCGTCAGCGCGGTGCGTCCGGCCGCCGTGCGCGACAGCCGCTCAACCAGGGGCAGCGGGAGCCGCTGGGCTATGCCCCGCATCGTGAGCAGCAGCGCGAAGGCGTAGCGCCGCTCGGGCTGCGTCCAGAAACCGGCCGGGGAGAGCGCCGTGACGGACCGTACCCGCTTCTCGCGGCCCAGTTCCAGGGCCAGCAGGCCGCCCAGCGAGTTGCCGGCCACGTGCGGGTGATCCAGCTCCAGCGCCTCGAACAGGGCGCCGAGCACGGAGTTGGTCGTGGGCAGGTCGTAGTCCAGGCCGGCCGGCAGGCCGGGGGACGCGCCGAAGCCCGGCAGGTCCACCGCGATCACGTCGCGCTCGGTGGCGAGGATGTCCACCACCGGGTCCCAGGCCTGCCGGTGGTGGCCGATGCCGTGCAGCAGTACCAGCGGTTCACCGCGTCCCACGCGCGCGTAGGAGACGGTCACGTCCTTCGGGCCGTGCGGAGTGGGGACCGTGAAGGAGACGGTGGCGGACATGGGGGTGCTCCTCGTCTGGGCTGCTGACGGACGCCGTAGACAGCTTGTCAGCAATTGCTACCGACGGGTAGCCCCCGGTGTGGCACCGCCGCGCCCGCACCGGCCTCAATGCCCCCGGCGCACCTCGAAGTTGAAGTCCGCGTGCCCGAACTTCTGGAAGAGGTCGAACCACAGGGGCAGCAGCATCTCCACGGACCGCGCCGACCGGATGCCGCCCAGGTCCAGCACCCGGTCCGCCGGCCAGCCGAACTCCACGAGCAGTTCCGTCGCCTGCTGCTTGGCGGCGTCGTCGTCACCGCACACGAACAGGTTGTGGTCGCCCGGCACCCGCGCCGGAGCCACCATCACCTGGCAGTTGACCGTGTTCAGCGTCTTCACCACGCGCGCGTGCGGGAAGGCCCGCTGGATCTGTTCGGCCACGCTGTCCGATTCCACCGGGTCGAGCCGCAGCCGGCCGTCCTCGAACGCCAGCGGATTGCAGACGTCCAGCAGGACCTTGCCGTGCAGGTGCTCCGCCCCCGCCGCGCGCAGCGCGTCGAGCGCCACCCGGCCGCCCACCGCGTTGATGGCAACGTCGGCCGCCGCGGCCGCGTCCGCGAACGAGCCCGCGTGCGCCCGCCCGCCCGCGGCCGTCGCCCACTCCACCGCGATCGGATTGTCCTTCGTCCGCGATCCGAGGGTCACCTCGTACCCCAGCTCCACCAGCCTGCCCGCCAGCGTGCGGCCCACCTCTCCCGTGCCCAGCACCGCGTAGCGCATCGGTCACCTCCCGGACCCCGGCCGCCGGCCACCGACGGTCCGCGGACATTGTGGTCCGAACCAGTGCGGAACGGGTCGATTCCACCTGGACGCCGAGGGGCGTGTCGGATGGGATGGGGCGGGCCTACGGCAGCTCGTGCTCACTCTTTCGGGGGACAAGCCCGGCACCGTCTTCCAGGTGGACGTCGCCGGCGGTCGCATCAGCACCGTGCACCTCGTCCGCAACCCGGACAAGCTGCGGTCCCTGGTCGGCCGCTGCGCCGTACCGGCACGAAAGCCCAGGTCGTACGACACGGGCTTTGCCGCGATGTCACCCATGCTGCCGCGTACGAACGCCTCGTGAACGCTCCACTGCGCCGCCCCCGTGTGTTGCCTCAGGGATGGAGGATTGGTCTTGACCAAGGGTTTCGGCCGCCCTATGGTCGCAGATAAGTGCAACAACCTTTAATAAACAAGGGCGCTAAAAACCGCCGGACCACGGCTCTTGCGGAGGACAGGGTGGGGACCCAGCAGCTGGAATCGGTGCCGGAACCGAAGTACTGGCATCTCAAGACCGTGCTCAGTGAGGCACTCGACTCCGAGTTCTCGGTCGGCGAGATCCTGCCCAACGAGCGCGACCTCGCCGCCCGCTTCGGCGTGGCCCGTGCAACGCTCCGCCAGGCCTTGGAGCAGCTGGAGCTGGAAGGCCGGCTGCAGCGTCGCCGCGGTGTCGGCACGACCGTCGCGCCCCCGCGCGTGGGCGTGGCCGTCGGCAGCGAGCAGCACGCCTGGCCGGGGGCCGCGGACGACGCCTGGCAGCCGGTCGACTGCGTCCAGTCCGCGCCGCCGGTGGCCGTGGCCGCCGCCCTGGAGGCCGACTCCGGCGAGCCCGTGCACATCGTGCGCCGCTCCCGGATGTCCCACGGCCAGCTCGTCGCCACCGAACTGCTCTACGTCCCGGCCGCCTCGGTGCCCGACCTCACCGCGATCGACGCCCCGTCCGGCCCGGCACGCGCGCGTGCGGTGCTGCGCGAGCTGCAGCGCCAGGAGCTGGAGGGCCAGGACCGCGCCGTCGAGCTGGGCTCCGCCCGCGCGGACGACGCCAAGGACCTCGACCGGCTGCCCGGCGCACCCGTCCTGGTCGTCACCACCCGCTTCTTCGCGGGCGGCCGCACCGTGGCCCTCTCCGTGGCGACCTACCGCGCCGACACCTGCCGCCTCACCTTCGGCGACTCGCCCGACGTGGAGATACACCACGACCCCGAGCAGCGGGCCTCCTGAGCCCCAGCCGACCCCACCGCGCCCCGGGAACCTCTCCGGGGCGCGCGGTGTCCCGCCCGTCCACCGTGCAGCTCCAGGCACCAGGCCCCGCCCACCCGTGCTGATCAGGCAGCGCTGCCTCCCCGCGACGCGATCCGCCGGACAGGCCCTATCGCCGCGCCGTGACCGTGCCCTCCACCGCGAACAGCTGCTCCTCGACGTGGTCGAGGGCGAGGCGGAGGGCGCCTGTGGCCACGGCTGCCTCGCCCAGGAGGGACAGCGTCACCCGGGGTGGGCGCAGGCAGTAGCGGGCGAGTTCGCGGCGCAGG
Source organism: Streptomyces sp. NPDC001816 (assembly GCF_042892235.1). Taxonomy (NCBI): domain Bacteria; kingdom Bacillati; phylum Actinomycetota; class Actinomycetes; order Kitasatosporales; family Streptomycetaceae; genus Streptomyces; species Streptomyces sp. NPDC001816. The sequence goes on along the minus strand of NZ_JBIATY010000014.1, from coordinate 142,081 downwards.
GGATCGAGTACGCCGTCCAGGCCGGCCGCCCAGCCGCCGATCACGACCAGCTCCGGGTCGAGGGCCAGCACCAGCGCGGCCACGTCGTGGACCAGGCGCTGGATGAAGCGTTCGACGGCCGCCCGAGCCCGCTGGTCGCCCTCGCGGGCGAGTGCGAACACCTCGGCGACGGCCTGTTCGTCGAGCGGGTGCAGCGGCTCGTCGGTGGTGGACAGCAGCGTCTCCGGGGTCGCCTCCCGGCCCAGCAGATGGAGCGCGCCGATCTCACCGGCCGCCCCGCCGTACCCGCGGTGCAGCCGTCCGCCGATCAGTGAACCCGCGCCCGGGCTGAGCCCGGCCAGCACGAACACCACGTCGTCCGTCTCCGTCGCCGCACCCTTCCAGTGCTCGGCGACGGCCGCCGCGTTGGCGTCGTTCTCGACCAGCACCGGGCACTTGAAGGAGCGGCTGAGCCGCTCGCCGAGCTTCAGGCCCGTCCACTGCGGCAGGGCCGTGCCCAGCCGTACCGTGCCGTCGGCCTCCACGATGCCCGGAGTGCCCACGCCCACCGCCCGCAGCGAACTGCGTGCGACCCCGGCCCGGCGCAGCAGCTCGGCGACGGCGCCGCGCAGCCGCTCCAGGCGTTCGTCCGCCGGGGCTGTCTCGTCCACCTCCTTGGCCTGCGCGCCCAGCACCCGTCCGTCCAGATCGGACAGAAGCGCGGCGACGCGGTGGGCGCCGATCTCCAGGCCCAGCAGATGCCCGGCCTCGGCGCGGAACCGGAACCGGCGAGCCGGTCGCCCCTGACGGCGTGCGGTGCCCTCCTCGGCCGCCTTCTCGACCACGAGCCCCGCTTCGATGAGCCCTTCGACGACTCCCTCGACGGTCGGCCGGGACAGTCCCGTGACCCGGGTGATCTCGGTGAGCGTCGCGCAGTCCGTGGCACGCAGAGCGTGCAGCACCACCGCGGAATTGATCCTTCGCAGCAGCGAGGGATCGCCGCCGGTCAGCTGGCCCACCGTCGGTCCTCCCAGCTCGCGGGCGTGTTGGGCGGATCGTACTCGGCCGGGCCCACCCCGGCGAGTGCCGGGCTCCGGCGGCCCGGCACGAGGCGGCCTGACGGCCCGGCACAGGCTTGCCTGACGGCCCGCCAATTGTCAGTGGGGCCCGCTTTACTGGATCACATGGACATCGCAAAGTGTCTGACCCTCATCGACCTGCTGTGCGCCCGGGAGTTCCCCACGGCGTACGGCAGGACGGAGCACGGCGAGAGCGGGCCCGGCTATCACCTGGTCGCCTTACAGACCAGCGGCGAGTTCTGGGAGGACGACGGCACCGAACGGGAGGAGACGGCGGCGCAGTACGAGGCCGACCGGGACGGCCTCGTGGAGCGGCTCACCGACCGGTGGGGGCCACCGCAGCACTTCAGCCTGCGCACCGTCTTCGGCCGGACGACGGAGGGCGAGGACATACCCGAGCCGTGGGCCGGACTCAGTGGGCACGTGCCGGACGTCCACCTGTGGGAGGCGGCCGGGACGGGCCGATGGGTCGCCCTCGGCGTCTCCCAGTGGGGCAAGGAGCTGCCCTTTCAACTCCTCGGCGTCGTGACCGAAACGGATCCCCCCTGATCCGACGTGCCGCCCGCGGCCTTCCGCAGCAGCGCGAACTCCTCCGCCATCGTCGCCGCCGTCCAATGCGCGTTCAGCCCGCTGGGATTGGGCAGCACCCACACCCGCGTGTCGCCGATCATCCGCTCCTGCGGCCCCACTTGAGCCTTGCGGTCCCCGAAGGCCGCCCGGTACGCGGTCACCCCGACCACGGCCAGCCACTTCGGCCGCCGTCGCGTCACCTTGGCCGTCAGCAGCCGCCCGCCCTCGACGTACTCCTCGGCGCTCAACTCGTCGGCCCGCGCGGTCGCCCGGGCCACCACGTTCGTGATGCCGAGCCCGTACGACAGCAGCTCCTGCTGCTCCGCGGGCTTCAGCAGCCTCGGGGTGAACCCGGACAGGTGCAGCACCGGCCAGAAGCGGTTGCCCGGGCGGGCGAAGTGATGGCCCGTGGCCGCCGTCATCAGCCCCGGGTTGATGCCGCAGAACAGCACCTGGAGACCGTCCGCGACCACGTCGGGAACGAGACGGTCGCGGGCGGCCTCCAGTTCCGCCCGGGTAAGGGTCAGAGGATCGCTCCGGGCGTGTAGCCGGCGGCCTCCGGGCGCTGCTTGACGATCTCCTCGATCCGGCCGACGACCACGCCGACCTGGTCGGCGGCCGCGCCGGTGAAGGACAGCTTGTCGGCCATCAGTGCCGCCAGCTGCTCCCGGTCGAGCGGCAGCCGCTCGTCGGCGGCGAGCTTGTCGAGCAGGTCGTTGCGCTCGGCGCCCTGCTCGCGCATGGCGAGCGCGGTGGCGACGGCGTTCTCCTTGATCGCCTCGTGCGCGACCTCGCGGCCGACCCCGGAGCGCACGGCGCCCATGAGCACCTTGGTGGTGGCGAGGAACGGCAGGTAGCGGTCCAGCTCACGGGCGACCACGGCGGGGAAGGCGCCGAACTCGTCGAGCACCGTCAGGAAGGTCTCCAGCAGGCCGTCAAGGGCGAAGAACGCGTCCGGCAGCGCGACGCGGCGCACCACCGAGCAGGAGACGTCGCCCTCGTTCCACTGGTCGCCCGCCAGCTCACCGGTCATCGAGGCGTAGCCGCGCAGGATCACCATCAGGCCGTTGACGCGCTCGCAGGAGCGGGTGTTCATCTTGTGCGGCATCGCCGAGGAGCCGACCTGGCCCGGCTTGAAGCCCTCGGTGACCAGCTCGTGCCCGGCCATCAGCCGGATCGTCTTGGCCAGCGAGGACGGCGCCGCCGCCAGCTGCACCAGCGCGGTCACGACCTCGTAGTCCAGCGAGCGCGGGTAGACCTGGCCGACCGAGGTGAACGCCTGCGAGAAGCCCAGGTGCCGCGCGATCCGGTCCTCCAGGTCGGCGAGCTTCGAGGCGTCACCGCCCAGCAGGTCCAGCATGTCCTGCGCGGTGCCGACCGGGCCCTTGATGCCACGCAGCGGGTAGCGGCCCAGCAGCTCCTCGACCCGGCCGTGGGCGACGAGCAGCTCGTCGGCGGCGGTCGCGAAGCGCTTGCCGAGGGTCGTGGCCTGGGCGGCCACGTTGTGCGAGCGGCCCGCCATGACCAGCTCGGCGTACTCGCCGGCCAGCTTGCCCAGCCGCGCCAGCACGGCCACCGTGCGGTCGCGCATCAGCTCCAGCGACAGCCGGATCTGCAGCTGCTCGACGTTCTCCGTCAGGTCACGGGAGGTCATGCCCTTGTGCACGTGCTCGTGCCCGGCGAGGTCGTTGAACTCCTCGATCCGCGCCTTCACATCGTGCCGGGTGACCTTCTCGCGCTCGGCGATCGAGGCCAGGTCCACGGTGTCGAGGACGCGCTCGTAGTCGGAGATCGCCTCGTCCGGCACCTCGATGCCGAGGTCCTTCTGGGCCCGCAGCACGGCGAGCCAGAGCTGCCGCTCCAGCTTCACCTTCTGCTCGGGGGACCAGAGCGTGGCGAGCTCGGTGGAGGCGTAGCGTCCGGCGAGGACGTTCGGGATGCGGGGCTTGGCGGGCGCAGAAGTCACGTGTCCAGATTCTACTGGCGGTTTATGCAGGCCACCGCCAGGGCCTTCTTCAGCGGAAGCTACGAGACCTGCGTCACGACGGAAATCGGCGGGCCGTGCCGGCACGTCGGCACGGTAAGGCCGGTGCCCGGGCCAGGCCCTGGCCTCCGCAAAGCTCACGAGTACGCTACGCCGGCCCCTCGTACGGCAGCAGCTCCGGCCGCTTCGCCGGGCGGCCGTCGCCGGAGGAGCGGCCGGTCAGGCGGCGGCCGATCCACGGCAGCAGGTGCTGCTTGGCGAACCGGGCGTCCGCGGCCCGCCGCGAGACCCACCCGGGCGGCTCGGTGGCCGGCATCGGCGTACGCCACTCGGCGTCCTCGGGCGGGTAGCCGAGCGTCTGCCACACCGCCTCGGCGACCCGGCGGTGCCCCTCGGCCGTCAGATGCAGCCGGTCCACGTCCCACAGCCGCGGGTCGGCCAGCGACGGCGCCCCGTACAGGTCGACGACCAGGGCGCCGTGCCGCTCGGCCAGCTCGTCGACGCAGCCGAACAGCTCCTCCATGCGCGGCCGGAACCGCTCCAGCACCGGGCCCTGCCGGCCGGGGCTGCGCATCAGCACGAGCTGCCGGCAGCTGGGGGCCAGCCGCTCGACGGCCTCCGTCAGCAGCCCCCGCACCCGGCCCATGTCGCACTTGGGCCGCAGCGTGTCGTTGAGCCCGCCGACGAGCGTGATCACGTCGGGGTTCATCGCGGCCGCCACGTCGACCTGCTCGTCCACGATCTGCCCGATGAGCTTGCCGCGCACCGCGAGGTTGGCGTACCGGAACCCGGGGGTGCGGGCGGCCATCCGCGTGGCGAGCAGGTCGGCCCAGCCCCGGTAGGAGCCGTCGGGCAGCAGGTCCGACATGCCCTCGGTGAAGGAGTCGCCGACCGCGACCAGGCTGGAGTGCGTGGGAGGTATGGGATTCGTCTGCATGGCGACAGCGATGGTATCCCGGCTCCATACCCAGCGGTCGGTCACCCCGGACGATCCGGGACGCGACGTCCCTCACGCGGGCTGCGCGAACAGCTCCCGCAGCACGTCCTCCATGGTCACCAGCCCGGCCAGCCGCCCGTCGTCGCCGAGCACGCCCGCGACGTGCGTACGGCTGCCCCGCATCGCGGTGAGGACGTCGTCCAGCGGGGTGCTCTCGCGCACCCGCGCGATGGGCCGCATGTCGCGCAGCCGGAACGGCGTGTCCCGGGGCAGGGCGTCCAGCGCGTCCTTGACGTGCAGATACCCGACGATCCGGCGGCCCTCGTCGACCACCGGGAACCGGGAGAAGCCCGAATCGGCCGACAGCCGTTCCAGCTGCTCCGCCGTGACGCCCACGCGGGCGTACACCACCCGCTCCAGGGGCACGACCACGTCCCGCACCGGCCGTCGCCCCAGCTCCAGGGCGTCGTGCAGCCGCTCCTGCGCCCGGTCGTCGATCAGTCCCGCCGCGCTGGCGTCCTTGACGATGTCGGCGAGTTCGGTGTCCGTGAAGGTCGCCGCGACCTCGCCCTTGGCCTCCACCCTGAGCAGCTTCAGCAGCCCGTTGGCGAAGGTGTTGATCGCGAAGATCACCGGGCGCAGCGCCCGGGACAGCGCGACCAGGGGAGGGCCGAGCAGCAGCGCGCTGTGCACGGGTTCGGCCAGCGCGATGTTCTTGGGCACCATCTCGCCCAGCAGCATGTGCAGATAGGTGGCCAGGGTCAGCGCGATCACGAAGGACACGGCGTGGCCCGCGCTCTTGGACACACCGACCGCGTGGAACACCGGCTCCAGCAGATGCGCGATCGCCGGCTCGGCGACCACACCCAGGACCAGCGTGCACAGCGTGATGCCCAGCTGGGCTGCGGCCAGCAGCGCGGAGACGTGCTCCAGACCCCACAGCACGCTCTTCGCGCGCCGGTCGCCCTCCTGGGCGAGCGGCTCGATCTGGGAGCGGCGCACGGAGATCAGCGCGAACTCGGCGGCCACGAAGAAGGCGTTGACGACCAGCGTCGTCAGACCGATCAGCAGCTGTACGGCGGTCATCGCGCCCCCTCCGTCTTCCCGTCGCTCCGCTCGGTGCCCTTCGCGTCGTCCAGCGGCGCGTGCAGCAGCACGCGGGCCGACCGGCGCCCCGAGGCGTCCACCACGTCCAGCCGCCAGCCGGCCACCTCGACTCTGTCCCCGACCTCGGGTATGCGGCCCAGCTCGGTGGCGACCAGGCCGGCCAGGGTCTCGTACGGCCCCTCGGGCACGCGCAGACCCACGCGCGCGAGCTGGTCGGTGCGGGCGGCGCCGTCCGCGGAGTACAGGGCCCGGCCCGTCTCGTCGGCGCCGGCGGGGGCGAGGTCGGGTGTCTCGTGCGGGTCGTGTTCGTCCCGTACCTCTCCGACGACCTCCTCGACGATGTCCTCCAGCGTCGCCACGCCGGCCGTGCCGCCGTACTCGTCGATGACGACGGCCATGGTGCGCTTGCCGGAGAGCCGGTCCAGCAGCCGGTCGACGGTGAGGGACTCGGGCACCAGCAGGGGCTCGCGCACCACCTGGGTGACCGAGCGGCGGGGCCGCTCCTCGGCGGGCAGGGCCAGGACGTCCTTGATGTGGGCGACGCCGACGACCGAGTCGAGGCTGCCGCGGTAGACCGGGAACCGGGACAGGCCCGTGGCCCGGGTCGCGTTCGCCACGTCCTCGCAGGTCGCAAGGGTGTCGAGGGCGACGACCTGGACGCGCGGGGTCATCACGTTCTCCGCGGTGAGGTCGGCCAGGTTCAGCGTCCGGACGAACAGTTCGGCTGTGTCCGCCTCCAGCGCGCCCGCCTTGGCGGAGTGCCGGGCGAGGGCCGCCAGCTCCTGGGGCCCGCGCGCGGAGGCCAGCTCCTCGGCGGGCTCGATGCCGATCCGGCGCACCGCACGGTTGGCCGTGTTGTTGAGGTGTGTGATGAAGGGTCGGAAGGCGGCGCTGAACCAGCGCTGCGGGTTGCCCACCCGCTTCGCCACGGCCAGCGGCGAGGAGATCGCCCAGTTCTTCGGCACCAGCTCGCCGACGACCATCAGGAACACCGTCGACAGGGCCGTGCCCAGCACCAGCGCGGCCGTGCCCGCCGTGGCGGACGAGAGCCCCATCGCCTCGAACGGCGCGGCGAGCAGCTTGGCGATCGACGGTTCGGCGAGCATGCCGACCACCAGGTTGGTGACCGTGATGCCGAGCTGTGCGCCGGAGAGCTGGAAGGTCAGGTTCCGTACGGCCTTCAGGGCGCCGGCCGCGCCGCGCTCGCCGTGCTCGACGGCCCGCTCCAGCTCGCCGCGCTCGACCGTGGTCAGCGAGAACTCGGCGGCCACGAAGCCGCCGCAGGCGAGCGAGAGCAGGATCGCCACCAGAAGGAGCAGCACTTCGGTCATCGGGTCACCCCAGTCCCATGATCGGGCAGGGCGGGGCGGAACGCGCGGTGTCGCGTACTGGCAGGATCGCCCATGGGCGGACGCTCACAACCTTTCATCGAGGACCGAGTACTCCCCCAATGGTAAAGGACGGGCAAAGTCGCCTAGTCGGTGAGCGGCTTCGTCCAGCGCCGCCACTGCTCCTGCGGCGCGTACCCGGCTGCCCGCCAGGCGTGGTGCGCCCTCTCGTTGCCGACCAGCACCATCGCGTCCCCGCGCCGCCCGCCGAGCTGTACGAACCGCTCCTCGGCGGCGGCCAGCAGCGCCGAGCCGATGCCCTGCCGCCGCCGCTCCGGATGCACCGCGAGCCGGTACAGATGGCAGCGCCAGCCGTCGAAGCCCGCGATCACCGTGCCGACCAGCTCACCCTCGTGCTCCGCGAGGATCAGCGCCTCGGGGTCGCGGGTGACCAGCCGCTCCACTCCCGCGCGGTCGTCGCTGATGCTGGTGCCCTCGGCGGCCGTCTTCCAGAAGGCGAGGACGGCGTCCAGGTCGGCGGGCCGGGCGGCACGTATGCGCAGTTCGATCATGGACTCAGCCCAGCACACCGGGCTGCTCCCGCCCGGGGAATTCCATCATGCGGACTCCTCCCGCAGCCGGGCGATCACCGGAGCGAACGCCTCCATGTACGGCTCCAGGACGGTCAGGTACGAGAAACCGAACCGCTCCCGCTGCGTCCGCACCCGTGCCACGACCTCCTCCAGCGGGCCGGCCAGCACGATGGGCAGCGCCAGCGCGCGCTCCAGGGTCAGCCCGGGCTGCCGCTCCAGCAGCGGCTTCAGCACGGGCTCCGGGTCGTCGGTGACGGCCACCAGCTGGAGCAGCAGGTTCAGCTCGGCGGGTTCGGCCCGGCCCGCCGCCAGCTCCCGGTAGCGGGCCACCCGCTCGTCCACCGCCTCCGCGTCGACGGGCTCCAGCTTCCCCGTCGTGGTGCCCGGCACCAGCCGTGCTCCGGTGAAGCCGACGACGTCCGCGTGCTCCGCGGCCAGGCGCAGCATCCGCTCGCCGTTGCCGCCGAGCAGCAGCGGCACCCGGCTCTGGGCCGGGCGGGGCAGGTGATCGGCAGCGCCGAGCAGCCGGGCAAGCTCCTCGACCGTGCGCCGCAGATGGTCCACCCGCTCGCGCGGGGAGCCGTACGGCAGCCCGGCCGCCTCGTGCTCGGACTGGACGTAGCCGGTCCCCAGGCCGAGTTCGAGCCGGCCGCCGGTCAGAGCGTCCGTGGTCGCGACCTCGCGGGCCAGCAGGGTGGGGTTCCAGAGGCCCGCGTTCAGCACGAACGTGCCGAGCCGGGGTCGCTCGGTGGCCTCGGCGGCCGCGACCAGCGCGGGGAACGGCGCGACCATCCCGAGGTGGTCGGGGACCAGGATCACGTCGTACCCCAGCTCCTCGGCGCGGCGACACTTGGCCCGCCACTCGGCGGCGGGCGACGGCGTGAGCAGACTGACCCCGAAACGGAACGCGCGCGGCATGAACTCTCCTCGACAGCGGGTGACTTGAGTCTGTGCCCGTGATTCCATCACGTCCGGGACACGCTCACTCGTGCGCGATCGCCGCCAGCACGTTCATCCGGGACGCCCGCAGCGCGGGCAGCAGGGCCGCCACGATGCCCACGACGGCCGAGCCGATCACCACCCCGACGATCGTGCCCCAGGGGATGGCGAGCGCGCTCATGCCCTGCAGGGCCAGCACCTGCTGGGTGCACACGCCCCACACGAGCCCGAGCCCCAGCCCGAGGACCGCGCCGAACACGGCGATCACCACCGACTCCAGCCGGATCATCCGCCTGAGCTGCCGTCGGCCGAGACCGATCGCGCGCAGCAGTCCGATCTCCCGGGTGCGCTCCACCACCGACAGGGCGAGGGTGTTGACCACGCCGAGCACGGCGATGACGATCGCGAGTCCGAGCAGCGCGTACACGAGGTAGAGCAGCACGGCGATCTGGTCGTGGACGAGTTTCTTGTAGTCGGCCTGGTCGCGCACCTGGACCTGCGGATAGGGCTTCAGCGTCCGCTCCAGCCGGGAGCGCAGCTGGTCCGCGCCGGTGCCGGCGGCCTTGTCGACGTAGAGCGCGGCGTCCTGGCCGCCGGGGACGTACTTCTCCACGGTGGCGATGCCGAAGAAGAGCCCGCCCTGCATGCCGAATCCGCCGCTGCCGTCCTGGTCCGTGAGGGCGCCGACCCTCATCTCGGTGGTGCGGCCGCCGGGGAACTCGACGGGAACGGTGCTGCCCAGGCGCACGTGGTGATCCCTGGCGAAGGTGACGTCCATGCCGAGGGCGCCGTCCGCGAGGGCCGCTGCGCTGTTCCCGGCCGCGTAGGTGACATGGGCGACCTCGTCCACCTGGGGGTCGTAACCGGCGGCGGTCGTCTCCACCCGTTTGCCGTCGGGCAGGCGTACGGCCACGGGCGCGAACCGCTGCCGTACGACGAGCCGTACGCCCTCGGTGCCGCGGACCTTGTCGGTGATCTCCTGGGTGAACGGCAGGAAGTTGGTGTTCTGGACGGTGAAGTCGGCGCCCAGCGTCTTGTCGATCTGCCGGTCGAACGACGCGGACATGGAGGCGCTCGCCACCGACATCCCGCCGACCAGCGCGAGGCCCACCATCAACGCGGCCGCGGTGGCGCCGGTACGGCGCGGATTGCGCAGGGCGTTGCGCTGGCTCATCCGGCCGACCGAGCCGAACAGGGCAGGGAAGCCCCCGCCCAGGACCCGGATCACCGGGCGTACCAGCAGCGGTCCCGCGATGACGGTCGCGATCAGCGTCAGCACCACGCCGAGGCCCAGCAGGGAGGCCGCCGAGGCGGTCTTCGTGGCCGCCGCGCACCCGGCCAGCGCGGCCGCGCCGGCCGCCCCGACCACGGATCCGACGATCGCCCGCACCTTCAACGGCTTGCCCACACCGGCGACTTCCGCGTCCGCGAGGGCCGCCATCGGCGAGACGGCCGCGGCGCGCCGCGCGGGCAGGTACGCGGCGACGAAGGTGACGCCGACGCCGACGCCGTACGCCGCGACGGGCGTCGCCCAGCCGATGACCATCTCGGTGGCCTTCAGGTTCATCCCGAACGCGCTCATCAGCCGGATCAGCCCGAACGCCAGGCCGATCCCGGCCGCGAGGCCCAGCGTGGAGCCGACGACACCGAGCAGCACCGCCTCGGTGAGCACCGACCGCCGCACCTGCCGCCGGTCGGCGCCCAGGGCCCGCAGCAGGCCCAGTTCACGGGTGCGCTGGGCGATCAGCATGGAGAAGGTGTTGACGATCAGGAAGATGCCCACGAGCACGGCGATGCCGGCGAATCCCAGCATCACGTACTTGATGACGTCGAGGAAGCCGCCGAGGTCGGCCGCGGCCGACTTGGCCTGCTCGTCGGCGGTCTTCAGGTCGTAGGTGCCGGTGCCGATGGCCGCGCCGACACGGCGCTTGAGTTCCGGGTCGCTCACGCCCTTGGCCGCGTCCACGGAGATGCTGGTGGCCCGGTCGGCGGAGCCGAGCAGTTCGCGGGCGGCCACAGCGGGGTCCAGGAAGACCAGGGCCGCGCCCGGGTTGGTGGTGGTGAACGTGGCGATGCCGACGACCCGGACCCGGAAGGTGCCCGGCTGCGCCTGGACGGTCAGCGTGTCGCCGATCCGTACGTGCTTCTTGTCGGCGGTGTCCGCGTCCAGCAGTGCCTCGCCCGCACCGTTCGGCGCATGACCGGAGGTCAGCTTCACCGGGCTGCGATGGGTGACGTACCAGGAGGTGGCGATCGTCGGGGCACCGGTGGTCGGGCCCACCGACTTGTGGGCGCTGTCGACCACCACCACGTTCTGCACCGACACGTCCGCGTGCGCCGCCGCGACCCCGTCGACCTTCGCCACCTGCGCCTTCAGGGCCGCGGGCACGGTCTGCACCGCGCCGCTGGGCACCGGGGACTTCAGGTCCTGCTTCGGCTCGACGGTCACATCGGCGGAGGTCGAGGCGAACAGCCGGTCGAAGGTCCGGGTGACGGTGTCGGAGAAGATCAGGCTGCCCGCGACGAACGCGACGGACAGCACGACCGCCAGCGCGGACAGCGCCAGCCGGCCCTTGTGCGCGAGGAAGCTCCTCAAGGTCGCCTTGAGCACCGGGTCAGTCCTCCAGGGCGGGGCTGTCGTCGCCGAGTCGTCCGCGCACCACGTCGAACGCCTTCATCCGCTCCAGTACGGCATCCGCGGTCGGCCGCTCCATCCGGTCCACGATCCGTCCGTCGGCGAGAAAGAGCACGAGGTCGGAGTGGGCGGCGGCGCCCGGGTCGTGGGTGACCATGACGACGGTCTGCCCCAGGTCGTCCACGGCGCTGCGCAGGAAGCCCAGCACCTCCAGCCCGGCCCGCGAGTCCAGGTTGCCGGTCGGCTCGTCGGCGAAGATCAGCTCGGGCCGGGAGGCCAGCGCCCGCGCGCAGGCGACCCGTTGCTGCTGACCGCCCGAGAGCTGCGCCGGGCGATGCGTCAGCCGCCCGCGCAGCCCGAGGGTGTCTATGACCTGGTCCAGCCACTTCTCGTCGGGCTTGCGGCCCGCGATGTTCATGGGCAGCGTGATGTTCTCGGCCGCGTTCAGCGTCGGGATGAGGTTGAACGACTGGAACATGAACCCGATCCGGTCCCGGCGCAGCCGGGTCAGCTCGCGGTCCTTCAGGCCGGTGATCTCCGTGTCGCCGATCCAGACCTGACCGGCCGAGGCGTCGTCCAGTCCGGCCAGACAGTGCATCAGCGTGGACTTCCCCGAGCCCGAGGGACCCATCACGGCGGTGAACCGGCCGCGTGCGATGTCGACGTCGACCGAGTCCAGGGCGAGCACGGCCGTCTCGCCCGAGCCGTACGCCTTGGTCAGCCCGCGGGCGCGGGCGGCGATCCCGCCGTCCGGCGCCAGGCCCGGCGCGTACTCCGCAGCAGGTGTGGACAAGACCGCCTCCCGGTCGCCTGGACGTCCCGACTCCTGGTCGGGGCCGAGCCTAGTGTGACCCGTCGCACAGCCGGAATCCCCCCTGGGGCCGAGGAGTCGGAGACCGTGTAAGGGGCACCTTCCGCCCGGCGGCTCTTGCCGTTGCTAGCACCTCGGCGCTAGCTTCGAAGCATGGCGAAGACCCAGCTGAACGTGCGCGTGGACGAGGACACCGCCCGCGCGGCCCGCGAGCGCGCCCTGGCCCGCGGCATGAGCGTCAACCGCTACATCGAAGAGCTGGTCAGACAGGACGCCGGGGAGGCCGGTCGCACCTTCGTGGACGCCGCGGCCGACTTCATGAAGCAGTACGAGTCCGTGTTCGCCGAGGAGTTCACCGAGACGCGCGGCACCGACTCCGGCGCGGGTCGCAGCTGATCCCTTGAGCGATCTCAGCATCGACCTCGCCTGGCTGCTCATGCTCGCCGAACAGAGGACGCCCGGGGATCCGCAGGTCACCGACTGGGGCGCGCTGGTCGCCGCCGTCGCCCGGCACCGGGCCGAGATATTCGGTGTGCCCGTCTACGACACCCCGCACGCCCGCGCCGCGTCCCTGCTCCAGCTGCTTCTCCACGTGCCCGCGCTGGAGCGCTCCAACGCGCTGTTCGCCTCGGCCGTCGCCTACGCCTATCTGGTCGCCAGCGGCCTGAAGGTCGTCACCACACCCGAGCAGGTCCGCGACCTCGCCCGGCTGGTCAAGAACGGTGAGGCGAGCATCGAAGACATCGCCCGGGAACTGCGCCGCTGGAGTCTGTGATCAGCGCCGGTCCGGCTCCTCGGGCCGCCAGGCGGTCCCCAGCACGCAGTACGAGGCGGGCAGCTTCGGACCCTTCTCCGGCACCAGCATCCGCCGCAGCGGGCCGAGTTCGAACCCGGCCTCGCGCAGCGCGGCCACCGGCTCCCGGGACAGGTGGCAGCCGCCGTTCAGCGCCGGCCACAGCCTCCGGTCCAGGGTGCGCTGGGTCAGCGTCATCATCCGGCCGCCGCCCCGGCCGTGCTCGAAGAACCGCACCTCGCCGCCGGGCCTGAGCACCCGGCGTGCCTCGGCCAGCGCCCGCGGCACGTCCCGCACGCTGCACAGCACCAGCGACAGCACGACCGCGTCGAAGGCCTCGCTCTTGACGGGCAGCGCCTCGGCTGCCCCGGGCACCACGTCGACCGGCACCTGGGCGTGCCGCGCGGACTGCAGCGCCAACTGTCTCAGCAGCGGCTCCGGTTCGATCGCCACGACCTCCGCGACCGCCGCCGGGTAGTGGGCGAAGTTCAGCCCGTTGCCCGCACCGATCTCGATCACCCGCCCGGACAGCCCCGCGAGCAACCGCTCACGCACCCCGGCCAGACCGAGCCGGGACTCCGCGGCCACACTGAACCGGGCGTAGTAACGGGCGAACAGCGGGTGGTGGACGGGACTCTGCGCCACCTGGCCGGAACCGGCCGACGACAGCCTCATGGCAACCTCCCGGAGGACGGGCGTACGGAGATTGTCCCCCGTACACCCCCGTCGCACCCCCGCCGAACGCGTCACGGCTCACGAGGGAAAGGGGCGGGTGCTCACCGCGTTGATGGCGCAGGACGACTCGGAACCCGGTCGTCGGCCGGCGCATGTCCCGAAAACCTCCGCCGCGTCCGGGCCGTATCCGACGCACGACGCGATGCGGGCTCACCCCGCCCAGCCGGTGGGGGGAGCCACCTGTGCCAGGCGTGAGTGGGGGCGAGCTGGTTGCTCAGGTGGGCAGGCCGGCGAGGGAGAGGAATTCGGCGCGGGAGCGCGGGTCGTGGCGGAGTGTGCCGAGGAGTGTGGAGGTGAAGGTGCTCGAGCCGGTGGCCTGGACGCCGCGGAGGGTCATGCAGGTGTGTTCGGCTTCGATCACGACGCCGACGCCTTTGGGTTCGAGGTGCGCCTGCAGCCAGTCGGCAACCTGCTTGGTCAGACGTTCTTGGACCTGGGGCCGGCATGCGAAGTGTTCGACGACGCGGGCCAGTTTGGACAGGCCGAGGATGCGGCGGCCGGGCAGGTAGCCGACGTGGGCGGTGCCGACGACGGGCAGCATGTGGTGCTCGCACACCGACCGGACGGGGATGCGGCGTGCCAGCACCAGCTCGTCGTAACCCTCATCGTTGGGGAAAGTCGTCAGGTCGAAGGGGCGCGGGCCGAACAGTTCGGCGTAGGCGCGGGCCATGCGGCCGGGGGTGCCGCGCAGGCTTTCGGTGTCGCTTTCGCTGCCGAGTGCTGCAAGGAACCGGGCGGCGGCGCGTTCGGCTTCGGCGAACTGTGGGCGGCAGGTGGCGGTGCGCCTCAGGACGGCCGCGTGATCGAGGGCGGTGAGGAAGCCGGCTGGAGGCGGACGCAGCAGTGACCGGGGCCGGGAGCCAGGCATGCCTGGAGGCCGCCCTCGTCGAGCCCTTCCAGGACGCCGCGGAGCAGGTGCAGGTTCATGCCGCAGACCGTCTGGGTGTGTTCGCGGGCGAGCGCGTGGAAGGGGCAGTTGCCCAGCACGATGGCGTCACCGTCGTGGCGGTGCTCGAATCCGTTGCCCTCCAGCAGGTCGAAGACACCCGCCTGTCTCTGCGCGGCAAGCTGCCTGCCCAGCTCGTGGGCCTTTCGATGCAGGACGGTGCGGACCGGTTCGCCGGTGGTTTCGGATTCCTCCAGGGCCTGGGCGAGGAGTCGTCCGGCCAGTTCGTAGTGGCGCTCGGGCATGATCCGCCGGACTGGCCCGAGGACGCCTCCGGGATCCGGTGCGCGCCGGCGTCAGGGCGCCTCCGGGATCCGGCCCGTTTCCGTCAGGGTGCTTCCCGGATCGGGCGCGTCTCGGTCAGGGTGCTTCCCGGATGGGCGCGCGTCCGGGGCGCCTCCACGATCTGGGGTGTTTCCGTCAGGGCGCCTCCCGGATCCGGAACGCCTCCGCGTCCCACGTCCCGTACAGGCGCGGGGCCAGCCACTGGGGTGCCGCCGTGCGGAAGTCGGCGGGCTGGAGTGCGCCGGCCCCTGCGGGCAGTGCGCCGAGCAGCGGAGCGGCGGCCACCTCCGGCAGGTCCATGACGTTGCAGCGGGAGGCGAGGTCGGGGGCGTCGGGCCAGCTGCCGATCACCACGCCGGCCGGCTCCAGGCCTCGCGCGCCCAGTTCACGGGCCGTCAGCTCCGTGGTGTTCAGCGTGCCGAGCCCGGCGGAGGCCACGACCAGCACCGGCGCGTTCAGCAGCCGGGCCGCGTCCGCCAGCGTCCCGCCCGCCGCGTCGAACCGTACGAGCAGCCCGCCCGCACCCTCGACCAGTACCAGATCGTGCTCGGTGGCCAGCTTGGCGGCGGCCTCGGCCACCTCGTGCGGATGCACCGGGGCCATCCCGGCCCGCCGGGCCGCCGTACCCGGAGCCAACGGATCGGGGTACCGCGCGAGTTCGGCGGCCGTGACGGCCCCGGCGAGCCGGGCGACCTCGTCCGCGTCGCCGCGCTCGTCCGGCCGTACCCCCGTCTGCGCGGCCTTCAGCACGGCGACCGACTGCCCGGCCGCGAGCGCCGCGGCGGCGACGGCCGCGGTCGTGACCGTCTTGCCGACCTCCGTACCCGTCCCCGTGATCACCAGTACCGGCATCTCATCCCTCCCGCGCCGCGACGCACACCGCGCGTGCGATCCGTGCCACGTCCGCGTCGTCCGAGACGTACGGCGGCATCGTGTAGACCAGGTCGCGGAACGGGCGCAGCCACACGCCCTCCCGCACCGCGGCCCGGGTTGCCGCGGCCATGTCCACCTCGTGGTCGAGCTGGACCACCCCGATGGCGCCGAGGACGCGGACATCCTTGACGCCGGGAAGGTCCGCGGCCGGAGCCAGCCCCGCGCGCAGGCCCGCCTCGATCCGCCCGACCGCCGACCGCCAGTCCTGCCCGAGCAGCAGCTCGATGGAGGCGCAGGCCACGGCCGCCGCCAGCGGATTGCCCATGAAGGTCGGCCCGTGGGCGAGCACTGGCACCTCACCGCGCGAGATGCCGTCCGCGACCCGGGCGGTGCACAGCGTCGCCGCCATCGTCAGATAGCCGCCGGTCAGCGCCTTGCCCACGCACATCACATCCGGGGTGACACCCGCGTGCTCCGCCGCGAACAGCGCACCCGTGCGCCCGAACCCGGTGGCGATCTCGTCGAACACCAGCAGCACGTCGTGCGCGTCGCACGCCTCGCGCAGCACCCGTAGATACGCGGGGGAGTGGAACCGCATCCCACCCGCGCCCTGCACCACCGGCTCCACGATCACCGCTGCCAGCTCGTCGGCGTGCCGCCCGATCGCCGAGCGCAACTCCTCGGCGTACGACTCCTCGTACTCGGCCGGAGGCGGGCCCACGAACACCTGGCGCTGGAGCACGCCGGTCCACAGCTCGTGCATCCCGCCCTCGGGGTCGCACACCGACATCGGCTGCCAGGTGTCGCCGTGGTATCCGCCCCGCCAGGTCAGCAGCCGCTGCTTGCCGGGGCGGCCGAGCGAGCGCCAGTACTGCAGGCACATCTTCACGGCGACCTCGACCGACACCGACCCGGAGTCGGCCAGGAACACATGCTCCAGACCGTCCGGTGACATGTCGACAAGGAGCTTCGCCAGCCGTACGGCGGGCTCGTGCGTGAGCCCGCCGAACATCACGTGGCTCATCCGTCCCAGCTGCTCGCGCGCCGCCTCGTTGAGGACCGGGTGGTTGTAGCCGTGGATCGCCGACCACCACGAGGACATGCCGTCGACGAGTTCGCCCGAGCCGTCCGCGAGCCGCAGCCGGACCCCGCTCGCCGACTCCACGACGAGGGGTTCGACGCGCCCGGGCATCGGACCGTACGGATGCCACACGTGCCGGCGGTCCAGCTCCAGCAGTTCGGGCACGCTCAGGCCGGACGGGTCAGGCATTGGGCGCGAGGTCCGTTCCGGCACCCCGGCGGCGGACGGCGACCAGGTCGGTGCGCGGCTCGTTCGTGGCAGGCCCGGACGCCGTACCGCACACGTCCGTTCCTTCGTGCGAACCGCAGACGGATCCGCACCCGGCCTCGCCGTGCGACCCGCAGCCCGCGTCGCCGTGCGACCCGCAGCCCGCGTCGCCGTGCGACCCGCAGCCGCCCCCGGCCGCCGTCGCCCGGTGCTCCGGCAGCGTCACCTCGCCGGCGCCCTCCACCTCGAACCCGGCGTCCGCGATCATCTCCAGGTCGGCCTTGCCGGCCTGGCCCTCGCTGGTCAGGTAGTCGCCGAGGAAGATGGAGTTGGCCAGGTTCAGCGCGAGCGGCTGCATCGTGCGCAGGTGGACCTCGCGGCCGCCCGCGATGCGCACCTCGACGTCCGGGCAGACGAAGCGGACCATCGCGAGGATGCGCAGGCAGCGCTGCGGGGTGAGGTTCCACTCCGCGGAGAGCGGGGTGCCCTCCATCGGGATGAGGAAGTTCACCGGAACGGAGTCCGGGTCCAGCTCGCGCAGCGACAGGACCACGTCCACCAGGTCCTCGTCGCTCTCGCCCATACCGGCGATGAGCCCCGAGCAGGCGGACAGACCGGCGGCGTGCGCCTTCTGCACCGTGTCCACCCGGTCGGCGTACGTGTGGGTGGTGGTGATGTCCCCGTACGTGGCCTCGGAGGTGTTCAGGTTGTGGTTGTAGGCGTCCGCGCCCGCCTCGCGCAGCCGTTCGGCCTGGCCGTCGGAGAGCAGACCGAGGCAGGCGCACACCTCGACGTCCTCGTTCTGGCCCTTGATGGCCTTGATGGTCTCGGAGACCCGGTCCACGTCCCGGTCCGTCGGGCCGCGCCCGCTGGCCACCAGGCAGACGCGCTTGGCGCCACCGGCCAGGCCCGCCGCGGCGGCCTGGGAGGCCTGGTCGGGCTTGAGCCAGGTGTACTTGAGGATGTCGGCCTTGGAGCCGAGCCGCTGGGAGCAGTAGGAGCAGTCCTCCGGGCACAGCCCGGACTTCAGGTTGACCAGGTAGTTGAGTTTCACGCGCCGGCCGAACCAGTGCCGGCGCACCTTGCCGGCCGCGGCCACCACATCGAGCAGGTCGTCGTCGGAGGTGGCGAGCACGGCGAGTGCTTCCTCACGGGTCGGCAGCTCGCGCCGCAGCCCCTTGTCCACCAGCGTGTTCAGCAGGTCCATGAGGCCCGATCCTGTCCTACGGGACCGCTTCCGGCCAAGGAGAGTCTGCACAACGGATGCGGATCACCGTGTGGGTATTGCCACACCCTGGGTGGTCGGGCGTGCCGCTAGGGTCTGTCCGCTACCTACAAATGCCCCGGAGGACCCATGGCGTTCGGCTGGATCGACGAGCAGGCCGAGGCGCGCCGCCGCGCCGGACTCGTACGGACCCTGCGCCCGCGCCCCGCCGACTCGCCGCTGCTGGACCTGGCGAGCAACGACTATCTGGGCCTCGCCCACCACCCCGAGGTCGTCGAAGCGGCGGCCCGGGCCGCGCGGACCTGGGGCGGCGGCTCCACCGGCTCCCGGCTGGTCACCGGCACCACCGAGCTGCACACCGAGCTGGATCGCGAACTGGCCGACTTCTGCGGGTTCGAGGCGGCTCTCGTGTTTTCGTCCGGTTATGCCGCGAACCTGGCCGCGGTCACCGCACTGGGCCCGCACGGCTCCCTGATCCTGTCCGACGCGGGCAACCACGCCTCGCTCATCGACGGCTGCCGGCTCGCCCGGGGCACCACGCAGGTGGTCGGGCACGCCGACCCGGAGGCCGTGGACAAGGCGCTGCGCACGCACGGGGGAGAGGCGATCGTCGTCTCCGACACCGTGTTCTCCGTCGACGGGGACGCGGCCCCGCTGGCCGCGCTGGCCGAGGCGTGCCGGGAGCACGGCGCGGGGCTGGTCGTGGACGACGCCCACGGGCTCGGTGTGCTGGGCGACGGCGGCCGGGGCGCCCCGCACGCGGCCGGTCTCGCGGGCGCGGCGGACGTGGTCGTCACGGCCACGCTGTCCAAGTCGCTGGGCAGCCAGGGCGGGGTGGTACTGGGTCCGGCCCGGGTGATCGACCATCTGGTCAACGCGGCCCGGACGTTCATCTTCGACACGGGGCTGGCCCCCGCGGCCGCGGGCGCGGCGCTCGCGGCACTGCGGCTGCTGCGGCGCGAACCGGCGCGGGCGGATCGGGCCCGCGCGGTCGCCGCCGAACTGCACGCAGGCCTGACCGCCGCGGGTCTGGACGCGGTGCGTCCGGACGCCGCGGTGGTCTCGGTGCGGGCTCCCTCCCCGGAGCAGGCCGTGCGCTGGGCGGCCGACTGCCGTACGGCAGGTCTGGCCGTGGGCTGCTTCCGTCCCCCTTCCGTGCCCGACGGCATCTCACGGCTGAGGCTGACCGCCCGCGCGGACCTCTCCGGGGCCGAGATCGAACGCGCTGTACATGTGATCGGCGAAACGCGACCATGAGTCGGCGTGACACGGCCGGGCATCGCGCGAAAGTGATCGGACCTGATCAGTAGGGGTCGGTCGGGTCGGGTGGGAACGGGATCATCGGAGCGCGGTCACGAAGCCCGCCCAGCTCCCGGGGGAGAAGAGCAGCGCGGGTCCGGCCGGCTTCTTGGAGTCGCGCACGGCGAGCAGCCCGGCCCAGCGGCCGGAGTGCGGCCGGGCCGTCTCCACGCAGTTGTTGGCTCCCGTGCTGTAGCTGCTGCGCAGCCAGCGCACGTCGTGCAGATCGGTACTGGCAGGGACGTTCCGAGGCAGTGCTGACATGGTGCCTCCTTACGCGCCGTCGCCTATCCCGGCGATGTAATCCAACGTGTCCTCGGGTGAAAGGGCGTGGATCTGGAGGGTGTTGAAGGCCTCCAGGTAAGCCTTGAGGTCTTCTTTCCGTTCCAGGTAGAGGCTACTCGTCAACTGGTCGAGAACAACCACATCCAGATCAGAAGTGCTCTGAAATGAGAAAATAACGAAAGGCCCGGTGAGGCCGACATGCGCACCGGCGGCGAACGGGAGCACCTGGAGGCGCACTTGGGGCAGGCGGGCGCACTCGACCAGCCGGGAAAGCTGCCGCGCCATGACCTCCGGCCCGCCGATCTCGCGCCTGAGCACCGCCTCGTCCAGTACGGCGCTCAGCTCCAGCGGTGGATCGGAGCGCAGCACGTCCTGCCTGGCCAGCCGCACCTCCACCAGCGCGTCCAGCCGCTCCTCGTCCACCCCGTCCAGGGCCGCACGGGTGACCGCCTGAGCGTATTCGGGCGTCTGCAGAAGGCCGGGAACCACCGTGGTCTCCAGCGTGCGCATCCCGGTCGCCTGTGACTCCAGGCTGATGAAATCGCGGTAGGTGGGCGGCAGGATGCCGCGGTAGGCGTGCCACCAGCGGCTGCGGCCGCCCGCCTCCTCCGACCCCGCCAACATCAGCAGCAACTCACGCAGTTGGCCGTCCGGTTCCCCGTATGCGTCGAGGAGTAACCGCACGTCGGCCGGTTTCACCCCGCTGGCGCCGGTCTCGATGCGGCTCACCTTCGACTGGTGCCAGCCCACGAGACGGGCAGCCTCACCGCTGGTGAGCCCCGCCCCGGTGCGCAGTGCACGCAGTTCGGCGCCCAATTTGCGACGCCGCACCGCGGGACCGTTCTGCATGGGTTACTCCTTACTCCTTACGGGCCACCCAAATACGGTCTCGCGTCGCAGAGTTCACCGCTTTGAGCGACAGATATATGCATATCTTGGTGGATCGCTCCCCGGACCGGCCCGGTGATGGCAGTCTGGCGAACAAGCACCAGTCCGGGACCGTACTCGAACCATCCGCTCCTCGTCGGACTGCGGTCCCGTGGGAAAGGGACGACGTCGCCATGGCAGACCATCTGGAAGCATCCGTCACTCTGCCGAGCGATCCCGCCTCGGTCTCCGCGGCCCGCTCCTACGTGGTGGGAACCCTCGAGGAGTGGGGGCTGCCGTCGGACACCGAAGCAGCCGACACCGTGCGGCTCATCGTCTCCGAGCTGGCCACCAATGCCGTACAGCACACCTTCGGACAGTCACCCACCTTCACGGTCGACATCGCGCTGGACCGTGACGAACATCTGCGCATCGGCGTCACGGACAGTCATCCGCGCTTTCCGAAGAGACTGCCCGCCGCCGTCCAGCAGGACAACGGGCGCGGCATGGTCATCATCCGCTGGCTCACCGCCGAGTGCGGCGGCAAGCTCCGCGTCCGCCCCACCCGCGAGGGCGGCAAGACGGTCTCCATCGAACTCCCCTGGACCGTCCCGGCCGAGCCGGTCACGGCAGGACAGCCGGAACTCTAGGGCCTGTCCGACAATTCCCGCCCGCCCCTGCTGAACCGCTTCGGCGACCTGCGGCCAACCCCACTCGGCCGGGCGACGCTTCACCGGGACGGCCGCTGACCCACCGGCGTCTGCCGGGCGCGGCCGAACGCTCCGTGCAGCAGGGCCCGGAACGCCTCCGCCGCCGGAGCGACCTCGTCGGGCCGGAAGGCGACCGAGATCGTACGGCGCAGCCGTCCCGCCTCCAGCGGCCGCACCCCGACCGGAGTCACCGCGGTCCGCGCCACCATCTCCGGTACGACAGCCACCCCGAGCCCCGCGCTGACCAGCGCGCACACCACGGCGTACCCGGGGGTCGGCACCAGCAGCGCGGGAGTGGCGCCCGCCTCGGCGAGCAGGGCCTCCACCTCCCGCCGGGCCGGATGGTGCGGGGCCATGCTGATCAGCGGTTGCCCGGCCAGCTGCGCCAGCGGCAGCCGCGACGAGGCGCTGCTCAGCGCATGACCCGGCGCCGTCACCAACACCAGCTCCTCCACCAGGACCGGCTCCAGACCGACCGAGGCCGGCACCGCAGCGGCCTCGCCCGGGTGGTAGGCGTGGGTCAGCGCCAGATCCACCTCACCGGCCGCCACCGCGGCGACCCCGGCCGGCGGGTCGTAGTCGGCGACCGACAGCTCGACGTCCGGGTGGGCCCGGCGGAACGCGCTCAGCGCCGGCGGCAGCAGATGGACGCCCGCGGTCGGGAAGGTGCCGAGCCGCAGCACCCCGCCCGACAGACCGGTCAGCCGGGCCAGTTCGTGCCGGGCCTGCTCCAGCTCGTCCAGCACCCGCCGGGCCCGCGCCACCAGCACCTCGCCCGCCTCGGTCAGCCGGGCCCCGCGGTGATGCCGCACCAGCAGCGCCGTGCCCGCCTCCCGTTCCAGCTTGGCCAGCTGCTGGGAGAGCGCGGGCGGCGTGTAGCCGAGCCGGTCGGCGGCCCGTGTGATGGAGCCCGCCTCCGCCACCGCGACCAGCGCGGCCAGCCGCGTGGGGTCGTACATGGCACAAGCCTAAAGCACTGCTTAAGACAGACCCTGGTCATTCGAAATACCTGCTGAAGGCTCGCTCCGTGCACGCTGGCCGTATGGACGGACAGCTCATCGCCTTCACCGGGATCGCCGCCGGACTCGTCGCCATGCCGGGCGCCGACTTCACGGTGGTCGTACGCAACGCCCTCGTCTCCCGCCGCGCCGGCGCGGTCTGCGGGCTCGGCATCGCGGGCGGCCTCCTGGTGCACACCACGCTGGCGGTGGCCGGAGTCGCCGCCGTGCTGGTCGCCGTCCCTGCGCTCTTCCGCGCGCTGCAGCTGCTGGGCGGCGCCTATGTGCTGCAGCTCGGCGTGCGGACCCTGTGGTCGCTGCGGCGGCCCGCCACCGCCACCGCTTCCGTCGAGGCGGCACCGCCCGCCCCGCACCCGCTGCGGCAGGGCTTCGTCACCAACGTCCTCAACCCGAAGGCCTCGCTGACCTTCCTCAGCCTGCTGCCCCAGTTCGTGCCGTCGGGCGACTCCGCGCTGCCCAGGACGCTGCTGCTCGCGCTGATCGTCTGCACGCTGGCGCTGGCATGGTTCCAGGTGGTGGCCCTGCTGGTGGACCGGCTCGGCAGGTGGCTGCGCCGGCCCCGGGCCGCCCGCATGCTGCAGGCGGGCACCGGGGCGGTGTTGACGGTGCTGGGAGCGGCTCTGCTGCTGGAGCCGCTCCTGCCCTGAGTCCGGGTCAGCTGACCCGGCCGTACCAGACGCTCCTGCTCCAGATCTTCTCCAGTCGCACCACGGACCCGGTCTTCGGGGCGTGCCAGATCTTGCCCTTCCCGGCGTAGATGCCGACGTGGTAGACGCTCGAACCCGAGTGGAAGAACACCAGGTCGCCGGCCTTGCGGCTCCGGGCCGAGATGTGGTGCGTCTTGTTGTACTGCTGGGCGGCCGTGCGCGGCAGCTTCTTGCCCGCCTTCTTGAACGAGTAGAGCGTCAGCCCCGAGCAGTCGAAGCGGCGCGGCCCGGTGGCCCCCCATGCGTACGGGGCACCCTTCTTGGAGGCCGCGACCTGGAGTGCCTTCGCCGCCGTGCCGGCGGCCGAGGCGTCGGTGGCGAGGCCCGGGACCACGATCGAGCCGCCGACGGCGGCGAGGGTGAGAGCCGAGGCCGTACCGGCACGGGCCATGAGCGACGGGACACGATTGAGCGCAGTCATGCGCAACCCTTCGTCAGCCGCCTGTGAAGGATGACCTGTCGGATTCGGGCTGGCGAAGTTGCCCGGCCGTGTTGCCACGGCTTCACCCCAAGGGCTGCTCGGTGCGATCGCCCGTCTGTGCGACGAACGTCCGTTCCGGCGACCCGTCTTGCTCGGGTCCTCCACTCCTGCCGATCCACTCCTGTCGACCGGTCATCCGGGGCGGCGGCAGGACTCGGCGTCCGCCCGGATCGCCCCGCCGTGGTGGCGGGGGCTTGTCGTCAGACACGGATCTTCACTCACAGGAGTCGGAAAATCCCAATGGAATCGGGGATTTGTGGTGTTACTCACCACTCACCCGTTCGGGTGGACGCTGCTGTGTTCGAGGCACCGTCAGATCCCGCACGTAGCCCCGGACCTGGGACGAAGCACTTTCTCGCCGACCTTGAACCGGCGTACTGCGCAAGCCGGGAGACCCGGAAAAAGTTCTGGAGCTACGCCGGCCGGGGGTACGTCGTTCGGGCCGTTTCGAGTCCGGCTCCGGCGGGTCCGTCGACGCGTTGGTCCCGTCGGGCCGGACGAGCGTCCGGATCAGCCCACGCGGTCCGGCGGGAGCACGACGCGAGCGGTGCGGCGCTCGCCGTCGAGCACCCTCAAGGCCCGTGCCAGCGTGTCCCCATGCAGCTCCGTCTCGCCGCGCTGGTGCATGAGGGCGAGCGCGTCGCGCAGCTCGGACGCCTTGCGCACCAGGGCCTGCGCCGCGCGCAGCCCGCGGTAGGTGTCCCCGGACTGCGCCGGGTTGATCCGGCCCAGCAGGTCGACCGCCTCCAGATAACGGTCGATCAACTCGCCCTCGGCGCACGTCAGGGCGGGCAGCGGCGGAAGCTCCGGTGGCAGCATCGGCCGGCTCACCCCGCGTGCTGTGCGCCGGGGGTGCTCCTGCGGCTCGGGACGACGCCGTCCACCAGGCCGTACGCCAGTGCGCCCGGCGCGTCCAGCACCAGCTCCCGCTCCAGGTCCTGGTGGACCTGTTCCGGGGTGCGCCCGGTGTGCAGGACCAGCATCTCCTCCATGAGCGTGCGCGTCCGGGCCAACTCGTCGGCCTGGATGACGAGGTCGCTCGGCTGTCCCTGGGCCGGTTCGGGCAGCGCGGGCTGTTCGAGCACCATGCGCGCGTTCGGCAGCGTGAACCGCTTTCCCGGGGTTCCGGCCGCGAGCAGGATCGCGGCGGCCGAGGCGGCCTGGCCCAGGCAGTAGGTCTCCACGTCGCAGGTGACGTACCGCATCGTGTCGTAGACCGCCGTCAGCGCGCTGAACGAGCCGCCCGGGCAGTTGATGTACAGCGTGATGTCCCGGTCCGGGGCCGCGTGTTCGAGGTGCATGAACTGTGTGATCACGTCGGTCGCCGCCGTGTCGTCGAGCGGTGTCCCGAGGAGGACGACTCGGTTCTCGAACAGCTTCGAGTGGGGATCGAGCGTGCGGTGGCCCGTGCTCGTGCGCTCGGTGAACTCGGGCAGGACGTGACGGGCGGACAGTCGGGTCATGGGCATACCCCTTCCTCGCGACAGGGCCTGTGGCGGCCTCGCTTCTGTACAGAATGTACAGGATGTACGTGACGTTAGAATGAGGGCATGGCCTACGAGATTCCGGTGACGCAAGCCAGGGCTGAGCTCGCCGACCTGATCAACCGGGTGGTGTACGGCGGTGAGCGCGTCGTCGTGACACGGCACGGCAAGCCGTTGGTCGCGCTGGTCTCGGCCGCCGACCTGGAGCGGCTCGACGCCCTCGACGAGCCGGTCGAGGAGCAGCCGATGGTCACGTCGGTGTCCCGCGTGCGCGAGGTCGAGCCCGCGGCCCGGGAGCGGCGGCGCTTCGGGATCGCGGCCGAGCACCGGGGGCCCGGCGTCTCGTAGCCGGGTATGTGCGGGCCCATCGCGCAGCCATGTGTTGATCAAGGTCTGGTTAACGTCGCTGAAACTCCGGCGAACTAGCCTGCCGATCCACGCCACCAGGGGTTTTTCTGCCCGCGTTGATCACGTTCGGGCAAATTTGTCTGTGTGTTACACCTATCCCGTCGTGGTGGCTGCGGCAACCGGACCCCGCACGGTCCGGAGCAAGGACTGTGAGGTGGGACGTGCAACTGACCCCGCACGAACAAGAGAGGCTGCTGATCCATGTGGCGGCCGACGTGGCCGAGAAGCGCAGGGCTCGTGGGCTCAGGCTCAACCACCCGGAAGCGGTCGCCCTCATCACGTCGCACATCCTCGAGGGCGCGCGTGACGGTCGTACCGTCGCCGAGTTGATGTCCTCCGGCCGCAAGCTCCTCACCAGGGAAGACGTCATGGACGGCATCCCCGAGATGATCCACGACGTGCAGGTCGAGGCCACCTTCCCGGACGGCACCAAGCTCGTCACCGTCCACGAGCCGATCATCTGAGGGGGCCGCGATGATTCCCGGAGAGGTGCTTTTCGCGGACGGCCCAGTCGTCTACAACGAGGGCCGCGAGGTCACCCGGCTGACCGTGCTCAACGGCGCCGACCGGCCCGTCCAGGTCGGCTCCCACTACCACTTCGCCGAGGCCAACCCCGGCCTGGAGTTCGACCGGACCGCCGCCCACGGCAAGCGGCTGAACGTCGCCGCCGGCACCGCCGTACGCTTCGAGCCCGGCATCCCCGTCGCCGTCGAACTCGTGCCCCTCACCGGCGCCCGGATCGTGCCCGGACTGCGCGGCGAGACCGGAGGTGCCCTCGATGCCTGAGATCTCCCGCGCCGCCTACGCCGACCTGTTCGGCCCCACCACCGGCGACCGCATCCGGCTCGCCGACACCGACCTGCTGATCGAGATCGAGGAGGACCGCTGCGGCGGCCCCGGACTCGCCGGTGACGAGGCGGTCTTCGGCGGCGGCAAGGTCATCCGCGAGTCCATGGGGCAGTCGCGTGCCACGCGCGCGGAAGGCACCCCCGACACCGTCATCACCGGTGTCGTCATCGTCGACCACTGGGGGATCGTCAAGGCCGATGTCGGCATCCGCGACGGCCGGATCACCGGCATCGGCAAGGCGGGCAACCCCGACACCATGGACGGCGTGCACCCCGACCTGGTGATCGGCCCCGAGACCGAGGTCATCGCCGGCAACGGACGGATCCTCACGGCCGGCGCCATCGACGCGCACGTCCACTTCATCTGCCCGCAGATCGCCGACGAGGCGCTCGCCTCCGGCATCACGACCCTGGTCGGCGGCGGCACCGGACCGGCCGAGGGCTCCAAGGCGACCACCGTGACGCCCGGACCCTGGCACCTGGCCCGGATGCTGGAAGCGATGGAGCAGTACCCGCTCAACATCGGCTTCCTCGGCAAGGGCAACACGGTCTCGCACGAGGCGATGCTCTCCCAGATCCGCGGCGGCGCCCTGGGCCTCAAGCTGCACGAGGACTGGGGGTCCACCCCGGCCGTCATCGACGCGGCCCTGACCGTCGCCGAGCGCACCGGCATCCAGGTCGCCATCCACACCGACACCCTCAACGAGGCCGGTTTCGTCGGCGACACCCTGGCCGCGATCGCCGGCCGGGGCATCCACGCGTACCACACCGAGGGCGCCGGCGGCGGGCACGCGCCGGACATCATGACCGTGGTCTCCGAGCCGCACGTGCTGCCCAGCTCGACCAACCCGACCCGGCCCTTCACCGTCAACACCGCCGAGGAACACCTCGACATGCTGATGGTGTGCCACCACCTCAACCCGGCGGTCCCGGAGGACCTGGCCTTTGCCGAGTCGCGGATCCGGCCGTCCACCATCGGCGCGGAGGACATACTCCACGACCTCGGCGCGATCTCGATCATCTCCTCCGACTCCCAGGCCATGGGCCGGGTCGGCGAGGTCGTGCTGCGCACCTGGCAGACCGCGCACGTCATGAAGCGGCGGCGGGGCGCGCTGCCCGGCGACGGGCGGGCGGACAACCGGCGGGTACGGCGCTACGTCGCCAAGTACACGATCAACCCGGCGCTCGCCCAGGGCCTGGCCCGCGAGATCGGCTCCGTCGAGACCGGCAAGCTCGCCGACCTGGTGCTGTGGGAGCCCGCGTTCTTCGGGGTCAAGCCGCACCTCGTCATCAAGGGCGGCCAGATCGCGTACGCACAGATGGGTGATGCCAACGCCTCCATCCCGACGCCGCAGCCGATCCTGCCCCGGCCCATGTACGGGGCGATCGGACGGGCACCGGCCGCCAACTCGTTCAACTTCGTGGCCCCGGCGGCCATCGAGGACGGGCTGCCGGAGCGGCTTCAGCTGGGCAAGCGCTTCGTCGCCATCGATTCGACGCGCGGGGTGACCAAGGCGGACATGCGGGAGAACGACGCGCGTCCCCAGGTGCGGATCGACCCCGACAGCTTCGCCGTGCACATCGACGGCGAGCTGGTCGAGGCGGCTCCGGCGGCCGAACTGCCCATGGCCCAGCGCTACTTCCTCTTCTGATGTCCAGGGCAGCACTGCTCGTCCTGGCCGACGGCCGCTTCCCCGCCGGAGGGCACGCGCACTCCGGCGGGGCGGAGGCCGCCGTCAAGGCGGGACGGATCACCTCCGCGGCGAGCCTGGAGGACTTCTGCCGGGGTCGGCTGCACACCGCCGGGCTGGTCGCGGGCGCGCTGGCGGCCGCTGCCGTCCTGGGCGTCGAGCCCCGGGAGCTGGACGCGGCCGCGGACGCCCGCACCCCCTCGCCGGCGCTGCGGCTCGCCGCGCGCAGGCTCGGCCGGCAGCTGATGCGAGCTGCCCGCGCGAGCTGGCCGTCGGCCGAACTCGACGCGCTGGCAAGGGAGTTCCCCAAGGGCGCCCACCAGCCGGTCGTGCTCGGAGCCACGGCGAGCGCAGCAGGCCTCGGCCCCTTGGACGCCGCGTACTGCGCGACGTACGAGAGCGTGAGCGGGCCGGCGACGGCCACGGTCCGTCTGCTGAGCCTCGACCCGTTCGACGCGACGGGAGTTCTGGCCCGGCTGGCTCCGGAGCTGGACCGCGTCGCGGACGCGGCCGTGGAGGCGGCGCGGAGGGTGCTCGACGAGGGAGTCGATGCGCTGCCGGCGGCTTCGGGGCCCCTGCTGGAGGTCGGCGCTGAGTGGCATGCGAGCTGGCCGGTACGACTGTTCGCTTCCTGACCGGGGGCTGCGCCCCCAGACCCCCATCGGCCTGAACGGCCTCGTCCTCAAACGCCGGACGGGCTGATTGTTGCCGGACTTGGCTGAAATGGAGCCGCTGTCATGCACCTAGACCACACCCACCACGGCCCCTCCGCCGTCAGCGCGGACGCGCATCGTCCCGACGGCTCCCGCCGCGCCCTGCGCATCGGGCTCGGCGGACCCGTCGGCTCCGGGAAGACCGCGACCGTCGCCGCGCTGTGCCGGGCGCTGCGCGACCAGCTGTCCCTGGCCGTCGTCACCAATGACATCTACACCCGCGAGGACGCCGAGTTCCTGCTCCGGGAGGCCGTGCTGCCGCCCGAGCGGATCACGGCCGTGGAGACCGGGGCCTGCCCGCACACCGCGATCCGCGACGACATCTCCGCCAACCTCGAGGCCGTGGAGGACCTGGAGGACGAGGTCGGTCCGCTGGACCTGATCCTCGTCGAGTCCGGCGGGGACAACCTCACCGCCACCTTCTCCAAGGGGCTCGTGGACGCGCAGATCTTTGTGATCGACGTGGCGGGCGGCGACGACATCCCGCGCAAGGGCGGCCCCGGCGTCACCACCGCCGACCTGCTCGTCGTCAACAAGACCGACCTCGCGCCGTACGTCGGCTCCGACCTCGCCCGGATGGCTGCAGACGCCAAGGCGCAGCGGGCCGAACTCCCGGTCGTCTTCCAGTCGTTGCGCGAGGAGGCCGGCGTCGCGGACGTGGCCGCGTGGGTGCGGGAGCGGCTCGCCGCGTGGGCGGCATGACGGCGACCGGCGTCCGGGCGAACGCCCGGATCGTCGCCCGCGCCGACGGACGCGGCGGTACGGCGCTGCCCGTGCTGGACGGCGAGGGCCCGCTGGCGCTGCGCCGCACCCGGGCGAGTGGCGGCGAGGCGCGGGTGATGGTCGTCGGCGCGATGAGCGGCCCGCTCGGCGGGGACCGCTTCTCGCTGGAGGCGCGGGTGGAGGAGGGCGCCCGGCTGCACGTCGGCTCGGCCGCCGCCACCATCGCGCTCCCGGGTCAGGGCAAGGGCGAGGCCCGCTACGACGTGCGGCTGGACGTGGCCGACGGCGGCGAGCTGCGCTGGCTGCCCGAGCAGCTGATCTCGGCCGGTGGCAGCGACCTGTACGTCACCACGCGGGCCGAACTCGCCGCCGGGGCGCGGCTCGTGCTGCGCGAGGAGCAGGTGCTCGGCCGGGTCGGCGAGGCACCGGGGCGGCTCACCAGCCGGCTCATGGTGCGCGTCGCCGGCCGGACCGTGCTGGACCAGGAGCTGTCCTGCGGGCCCGGCGCGCCGGGTGGCTGGGACGGGCCCGCCGTGCTCGCCGGACACCGGTCTGTGGGCCAACTGGTGGTCCTACGGCCCGAGTTCGCAAAGCAGCCGGTTGCGGCGCGGATGCTGGGGGAGTGTGCCGCGCTGGTACCGCTCGTGGGACCCGCCGTACTCGTCAGCGCCGTGGCCCCCGACGCGCTCGGGCTGCGGCTGCTGCTGGACGAGGCGCTGACCCTGCTGGCCTGAAAAGACGCACGTTCCGCTCAGCGGGACGTGATCATCCGTTTATCGGATTGGTAAAGAAACGTCTGTGCCCCCTGTTCTCGGACGGCTCACAGCGGAGAGGATCCCCGCCTGACCACTCGTAGAACTTTGTTGGGGGAGGGGCCCACTTGAGGGAGAACAGACCGAAGAGCCGCCTGCTGGCGTTCGGTTCGGCCGGAGCACTCGTCACCGCGACCCTGATAGCCGGCGCGGTGTCGGCTCCCGCGGCCAGCGCCGACAGCCGCCACGGACAGGACCGCGAGGCCAGGGGCGCCCAGATCGCCGCCGCCCGCGCGGCCAAGGCCGGCATCGACTGGAAGGACTGCCCCGCCGACTGGGGCCTGGAGAAGCCCATCCAGTGCGGCTGGGTCTCCGTGCCGCTCGACTACGCCAAGCCGTACGGCAAGCAGATCAAGCTCGCCGTCGACCGCATCGGCAACACGGGGACCCCCGAGGAGCGCCAGGGCGCCCTCGTCTACAACCCGGGCGGTCCCGGTGGCTCCGGTCTGCGCTTCCCGCGCCGGGTCGTCACCAAGAACGCCGTCTGGGCGAACGTCGCGAAGGCCTACGACTTCGTGGGCTTCGACCCGCGCGGTGTCGGCCACTCGGCGCCCATCTCCTGCGTCGACCCGCAGGAGTTCGTCAAGGCGCCCAAGGCCGACCCGGTCCCGGACACCGAGGCCGACAAGAGCGCGCAGCGCAAGCTGGCCCGCGAGTACGCGCAGGGCTGCGCCGAGCGCAGCGGCGCCATGCTGCCCCACATGACCACGCCGAACACCGCCCGCGACCTGGACGTCATCCGCGCCGCGCTGGGCGAGAAGAAGCTCAACTACCTGGGCGTCTCCTACGGCACCTACCTCGGCGCCGTCTACGGCACCCTCTTCCCGGGCCACCTGCGCCGCATGGTCGTGGACAGCGTGGTCGACCCGGCGCGCGAGAACATCTGGTACGAGGCCAACCTGAACCAGGACATCGCCTTCGAGGGCCGCTGGAAGGACTGGGAGGACTGGGTCGCCGCGAACGACGCCGCCTTCCACCTCGGCACCACCCGCGCCGCCGTCCAGGCCAAGTGGCTAGAGCTGCGCGCCACCGCCAAGAAGAACCCCATCGGCGGGGTCGTCGGCCCGGCCGAGCTGATCTCCTTCTTCCAGAGCGCCCCGTACTACGACTCGTCGTGGGTGCCGGTCGCCTCGGTGTTCAGCAAGTACGTCGCCGGTGACACCAAGGCGCTCGTCGACGCGGCCGCCCCCGACCTGTCGGACACGGCCGGCAACATCAGCGCCGAGAACGGCAACGCCGTCTACACCGCCGTCGAGTGCGCCGACGCCAAGTGGCCCACCAGCTGGCGCAAGTGGGACCGGGACAACACCCGGCTCAACAAGGACTACCCGTTCATGACCTGGGCCAACGCCTGGATGAACCTGCCCTGCGCCACCTGGCCGACCAAGCAGCAGACCCCGGTGGACGTCAAGACGCACCGTGGCCTGCCGCCGGTGATGATCGTGCAGTCCACGCGTGACGCGGCGACCCCGTACCCGGGCGCCGTCTCACTGCACCAGCGCTTCAAGGGCTCCCGCCTGATCACCGAGGAGGGCGCGGGCTCCCACGGTGTGACCAGCCTGGTCAACCCCTGCATCAACGAGCGGGTCGACAGCTACCTGATCGGCGGCAAGCTGGACACCGCCGACGTGACCTGCGCGCCGCACGCGACGCCCAAGCCGTAACCCCTCCGGTACGGCGACGAGGGGCGGCCGGACTCTCCGGCCGCCCCTTCGTCATGTCCCGGCCGACCAGGCGTCCTCGGCCGCGTAGTCGAAGAGGTCGGGATACGCCCGCGCCAGCAGCGGGAAACACTCCCGCCAGTCTCCCTCGGCGAGCCGCTGCCGCAGCCACTCCAGCGTCTCCGGCAGGCTCTCCTCGTACGACACCACCGGCCGGTAGCCCAGCTCCCGCTCGGCTGCGGACATGTCGAGGACGACCGGCAGCGGCCCCGACCAGGGAGTGCGGCCCACGGATCCGGCGGGCGGCGGGCCGTCCACCAGCGTGGTCTCCGGCTCCGTGCCCATGACCGCGTCGATCGCCGCCGCGATCCCGGCGACCGTCGGCGCCTGCGGATCACCGGCGTTGAGCACCCGGGACCCCGGGCGGGCCGCGGCCAGCCGGACCAGTTCGGCGATGTTCCGGGCGCTCGCCGGATGGAACCGGCTCTCCCCGCCGTAGGCGAGCACGCGTCTGCCCCGCCCGTCCAGATGCCGCTTCACGAAGTACAGCTCGCGGGGGAGCGGACTGTACGGCCCGTGCACCGCGCCCGCCCGCAGCACGGTCGTCGGCAACTCCGCGCCCTTCGCGAGCAGTTCACGCTCCAGAGCCGCCTTGCGGGCGCTGGACGTCGTCTCGCCCGGGGCCACCGTCGGCTGCGTCTCCGCGACCGGCACCGGGTACGCCGGGAAGCCGTCGGGCTCGTCCAGGGTGTCGAAGCCCCGACCCTTGGCGTCCTCGTACACCGACACGCTGGAGATCACGACCGCCGAGCCGATCCGGCCCGCGAGGTCCGTCAGCTGCCGGGCGTGACCGGCGTCGTACGCGACCACGTCGACCACCAGATCGCAGCCGTCGCCCACCACGGCCGCGAGCGCCCCGTCGCCCGTACGGTCCAGCCGGACCGCCCGCACCCCCTCGCCCCACGACCCGTCCCGGCCACCGCCCCGCGAGGCGGCCGTCACGTCCCAGCCGTCCCGTTCCAGTGCCGCCACCGCCGGACGGCCGATCTGTCCGCTCGCCCCGATCACCACAGCCCGTTTCATGCGGCGAGCCTAGGCATGCGGCACGCTCGTGGCGGAGCCGTTCTGCCGACGGCAGATCAGCTGAGCGGCGCCCGCGGGAACTTGCGCTCCTTCTTCTCGGCCGCCTGCTCCGCCTTCACGACGGCCGCGTACCGGTCGACGTACTCCTGCTCGGACAGCGAGAGGATCGCGTACATGATCTCGTCGGTGACGGCCCGCAGGATGGCCTTCTCGTGCTCCATACCGGCGTAGCGGGAGAAGTCGAGCGGCTTGCCGAAACGGATGACCACGGGGTGGATGTTCGGAATGACCTTGCCGGGCGGCTGCGCCTCGAAGGTGCCGATCATCGCACAGGGCACCACCGGCACCCCCGCCTTCAGCGCCATGACCGCGACCCCCACCTTGCCCTTGTACAGCCGGCCGTCGTGCGAGCGGGTGCCCTCCGGATAGATGCCCAGCAGCTCGCCCTTGCTCAGCACCCCGAGCCCCTCGCGGATCGCGGCCTGTCCCGCGTCCTTGCCGGAGCGGTCCACCGGGATCTGGCCGGCGCTGCGGAAGAAGAACGCGGTGAGCCGGCCCTTGATGCCGGGCCCGGTGAAGTACTCCGCCTTGGCGAGGAAGGTGATGCGCCGCTTCAGCATCGCCGGCATCAGGAAGTGGTCGGAGAAGGACAGATGGTTCCCCGCGACGATCGCCGGCCCCGACGCCGGCACGTTCTCCAGCCCCTCGATCCGGGGGCGGAAGACCAGTCTGAGCAAGGGGCCCAGCAGCACGTACTTGAGCACGTAGTAGAACACGGTTCGTCCCTCACTTTGCTCATGCGCGCCTGTGGTCACCTGTAGCTGTGCTCAGCCGGTCTCATGCTGACACTTTATTGAGTTCACTGACAGATGGTCAGGTGTGATGGCCGCCCCGTATCGCCGCCCCGGCGCCCGTTCCCCGCTGGTGCGACCGGTCATGCATGCATAGCGTGATCACATGACCACAGAAACGGACCGGCCCGCTCTCGACGACCGGCGGTGGAAAGCGCTCGGGGTCTGTCTGGCCGCGGGCTTCATCTCACTGCTCGACGTCTCGATCGTGAACGTGGCTCTGCCTTCCATGGAGCGCGGGCTCGGTGCCTCCGAAGCCACCCAGTCCTGGGTGGTGTCCGGGTACGCCCTCGCCTTCGGGCTCGCGCTGGCGCCGGCGGGGCGACTGGGCGACCTGCGTGGGCGCCGCCAGGCGCTGTTGTTCGGCCTCGGCATGTTCACGGCCGCGTCGGTGGGGTGCGGCCTCGCTGCCGGCCCCACCTGGTTGGTGGTGTTCCGTCTGATCCAGGGTGCGGCCGCCGGTGTGGTCGCACCGCAGACCTCCGGCCTGATCCAGCAGATGTTCCAAGGTGCCGAGCGGGCTCGGGCTTTCGGTTTCCACGGCAGCGTCGTCGCCGTGTCCACCGCGGTGGGCCCGCTCGCGGGCGGAGTGCTGATCCAGGCGTTCGGCACGGACGACGGCTGGCGCTGGGTGTTCTTCGTCAACGTGCCCATCGGGGTGGCCGCCCTCATCGCGGGGCACCGGCTGCTGCCCCGCCTCCCGGTGCCGCGCGACAGACGGGAGACGTTCGATCCTTTGGGCCTACTGCTCCTCGGCACGGGCGTGCTCGCGTTGCTGCTGCCCCTGGTCCAGGAACAGCAGTGGCAGGGGCGGGCGAAGTGGGTACTGCTCCCGGTGGGCGTACTGCTGCTGGGGGCTTTCTGGGCGTGGGAGAGGATCCAAGGCGGCCGGGGCAAGGCGCCGCTGGTCGACCTCGGGCTCTTCTCCCTGCGCTCCTTCACGCTCGGCACCCTGATCAGCCTCACGTTCTTCGCCGGGCTCACCACCATTTTCTTCGTCCTGTCACTGTTCCTGCAGAACTCCGTGGCATACAGCGCCCTCGCCGCCGGCGTGACGATCCTGCCGTTCGCGGCCGCTTCGGCGGTCGGCGCGGTCTTCGGGGGACGGCTGGTGATGCGTTACGGCCGCAGCCTGGTCGTCATCGGCCTGAGCGCGGTGGTTCTCGGGCTGCTCGGCGTCGTGTCGGCCGTTCAGCTGGTGCCCGGCGAGGGCGTGGGCTGGGCCATGGCGCTGCCGCTGGTCGTCGCCGGGATCGGGTCCGGTCTCACGGTCTCACCCAACACGACCCTCACCCTTGTGCCCGTGCCGGTACGACGGGCCGGTGCGGCCGGCGGGGTGATGCAGACCGGCCAGCGCATCGGCTCGGCCGTGGGTATCGCCGTGGTCGGCGCCGTGTATTTCGCGCACCTCGCCAACCACGGCCGTGCCACGACGGCCCTTCAGCTCGGGCTGCTCACCGCCATGGCCATCATCCTCGTCGCCCTCGTCCTGGCCGTGGCCGATCTGCGGGAGCGCCGCGCGCATCCGGGCCGCGACGACCTCACAGCGACGCAGCGGCGGGGCGTGGAGGGCGGTCCTCAGCCATCGGAACAGAGATGACCGCCGTGCGTCAGTCCTTCGAGGCGCAAGGCAGCCGACGCGCTGCGAAAAGAACCATCGAAATCTTCACCGCGGTCGAAATGGTCAAGGCCTGCAGGAAGGGCATTCCCGTGAGCCACAGTGCCATCATCATGGCCGTGAGGACCAGGAAAACCGGGAGCAGGTTGGTCTGTTTGACCGCGGAACGCAGAACACCCGTGAGTGTTCGAGGCTGAGCCACGCTGTCGATCGCGCCAACGCGGATCTCTTTTTCGTCGACTTGCGGCATTCTCTTTCCTCCCGTGGGCTCGTTTCCGCTAGCGAGCCTAGGTACGGCCCGACGGGGCTGCCACCGCTGCTACTCCGACGTCGTCCGTACGCGGCCGGTGATGTGAACCTTTACGCCCGTTGGGAGGCATGCGGGCGAGTGTCGCGCGGGCATCCGCACATTCGGTCCTACGTTCCGGACATGAAACGGAACCATGTGCGGTACGCCGCGTTCGTCGCCGTACTTCTCGGTGCGGGCCCAGGCGCTTTCCCGGCCTCGGCGGTCTCCCTCCCGTCCGCGCGGACCTTGACGGTGCACCCGGGTGAGTCGATCCAGAAGGCGGTGGACGCCGCCCGCGCCGGTGACACGGTCCTGGTGCAGGCCGGCACCTACCACGAGAGTGTCACGGTCAAAACCTCCGGACTGACCCTCCGCGGTGTCGGTCCGCGCACCGTGATCGTGCCTCCTCCCGCGAAGAAGGCCGCCCCCAGCCCCAAGGCAGCGGTCGGCTGCGTGGAGGGCGGCAAGGGCATCTGCGTGATCGGGCTCAGGGACAAGCCCGTCGCGGACGTGACCGTCTCCGACCTGAAGCTGACGGGCTTCTCCCGGGTCGGTCTGTGGTCCATGGCCACCGACCACCTGACCGTGCAGCGGGTGAGGGCCGAGAAGAACGGCCAGTGGGGCATCTCGCAGGAGCACTCCACACGCGGCGTGTTCAAGAACAACGTCGCCCGCGACAACGGTGACGCCGGCCTGTACCTCGCCAACACGACGATGTCGGAGAAGGGGGCCACGGACAGCCGGGGCCTGGTCGTGGACGGGAACACCCTGGAGGGCAACCGGAACGGCCTGACGGTCCTGCGCCTGCGAAACCTCACGGTCCAGCGGAACTACATGACCGGGAACTGCACCGGGATGATCGTGATCGGAGACGAGAACAAGCCCCGGGCCGGCGCACTCACCATCAGTGAGAACTATGTGCTGCGCAACAACAAGTACTGCGCCAAGACGGCCCGGCTGCCGTTCGTGCAGGGCTCCGGGATCGTACTGTCCGGTGCGGAGAGCGTTCTGCTGACGCACAACATGGTCGCGGGCAACAGCGGCCGGTCGCCGCTGTCGGGCGGGGTCGTGCTGCTCAAGGGCAACGTCGGCGCGGTCAACGACAAGAACCGCGTCGACAAGAACATGTTCACCGGCAACGCCCCGGCCGACCTGGTCAACCAGAACGCCTCGAAGGGCAGCAACCTCTTCCGCGGCAACCTCTGCCGGGTCTCGATCCCGGCCGGACTGTGCTGAGCTGAGCCGGCCCGTCGGCCGTGCGGCTCCGTGAACCGGGCAGTGTCCCTTCGCGTCGCTCCCCCGCGAGCGGTACGAAGGGACACTGCCGTTGCACCGGTTGGTGAGCGTGGCCCGCGTGACGGTCCCGGGCGCGCTCAGGCAGGAGCGAGTGCGGGCAGCAGACGCAGGGCGTTCCCGCGGTTGATGTGGCCGCGTTCCCGGATCCCGAGGGCGGGATCCCCGTCCAGAGCGGGGGTGGTCACCTCGGTGACCACGCGCGTGGGGGTGGGGGGCCAGTCGCTTCCGTAGAGGATCCGGGAGGAACCCGCGGCGGCCAGCAGAGTGGGGGTGGCCGACGGAGACATGGGCGCGGCCGTGTCGTAGTAGAAGCGGTGCAGGTAGTCGCGGACGCGCCCGGGGTCGACGGCGGGGACGAGCTGGCGGCCGAAGACCTCGATCCGGCTCGCGATGTAGGGGAGGTACCCGCCGCCGTGCGGGAGGATGAAGGTGAGCCGCGGAAAGCGGTCCAGCGCGCCGTTCATGATCAGGCTCAGGGCGGCGCGGGTGGTGTCCATGAGGAAGTCGCACACGAACGGCGGTACGCCCTGGGGGGCGCCGGAGGTGCTCACCTGCATGGGGTGCGTGCTGATCACGGCGGCGCGTTCGTCCAGTTCCGCCATGATCGGGTCGAGTGCGGGGTCGCCCAGGTACGTGTCGCCCGTGCTGGTGCGCGCACTGACGCCTACGGCCCCGAGCTGGTCCATTCCGTGGGAGACGGACCAGCGGGAGAGTTCGGCGTCGTCGAGGAAGATCGGTGTGAAGAAGGCGAAGCGGCCGGAGTGCCTGGTGGCCAGGGCGCCGGCCGCGTCGAGCGCGACACGCGTGCTCTCCTTGCGTGCCGCCGCCTCCTTGAAGCGTCCCAGCATGGCGACGGTGAGGACGCTGGTGCGCGTGCCCGTCCGATCCATCAGGTCCAGGGCGGCGGTTTCGTCCCACCGGGTCCACGGCGGCAGGCTGCCACGGTCCGCGAACCCGTTCTTCTCGGCCCACCGCAGCCATTCGGGGGCGGTGTAGTGGTGGTGGACGTCTATTCGTTCGTGTCGGGCGTCGTCGTCGCCCAGTGCGGTGCGGTGGCCTATGTCGCCCGGAGCTTGCAGGTCGGTCGGCATGGAAGGGCTCCCTACGGTGGAAGGGTCCGGGGGCGTCGGAGAGCGGGATCAGCGGCTGAGGAGGCCTTCGAGGACATGCGTCAGCTCGGCCGCGGGGTTCGCGGGGAGGTCTGCGGAGCGCCAGGCGACGATTCCGTCGGGGCGGACGAGCACCGCGCCCTGAGGAGTGACGCCGTGGACGGCAGCCCAGTCCGCGCCACCGCCATCGGTGCCGTGGGCGGCCGTGGTGTCCAGGTCGAAGTCCGGGCCGACGCCGATGCGGTAGGACACCAGGGGGACGTCGAGCTTGGCCGCCGCGGCCTGGGCGGCTGACGGCCACGGCCCGTCCGAAAGGCCCGAGAGCAGAACGAAGCACCGCTCGTACAGATCGACGGTCGACTTGGTGTCCCCGTTGTGCACGACGGTCATGTGCGGGGCCCGGGTACCGGGGTCCGCCTGCAGGCGTAGTGTCTCCGGGATGGTCGGCGCTTCGGTGTCCGCGCCGGACACGGCCGTGGAGAGGTAGCGGTAGCCGAGGGCCACGGTCATCAGGTCCGTGCTCTGGCTCGGGCCCTGCGCGGCGGCGTAGCCGGGGTGCTCCTCGCGTGCCGCTTGCTCGATGGCCCGGGTGATCGTGGCCAGGGCGACCGGGCGCCGTTCGTTCTCGTAGGTGTCCAGCAGGCCCTCTCCCGCCCAGCCGCGCAGTACCGCGGTGATCTTCCAGGCCAGGTTGTGAGCGTCCTGGATGCCTGTGTTGGATCCGAACGCGCCGGTGGGGGGCATCTCGTGGGCCGAGTCACCGATGAGGAAGACGCGTCCCTGCCGGTAGCGGTCGGCGACCCGGTCCGCCGCGTGCCACGGAGCACGCCCGGTGACCTCGACGTCCAGGTCCCGTACGCCGGCGGCGGCCCTGACGTGGTCCGCGATGCGCGTGTCGGTGAAGTACTCGAGCGTCTGGCCGCGCTCGGGGAACCACGGGATGTGGAAGACCCACTTCTCCTCGTTGTCGACGGGCAGCAGGACCCCGTCGCCCTCGGTCCCGTTCAGGTAGCAGACGAGGAAGCGCTGATCGCCCACCACTTCGCCCAGGAGCTTGCTGCGGAAGGTGACGCTGACGTTGTGGAACAGGTCGCCCCCTCCGCTCTGTCCGATGCCCAGGCGCTCGCGCACGGGGCTGCGCGGCCCGTCGGCCGCCAGGAGGTAGGCCGTGCGCACCGTGTACGTCCGGCCGCTCTCCCGTTCGCGCAGTTCGCACGTCACGCCGTCCGGACCCTCGGCGAAGGAGACCAGCTCCGTACCGAAGCGCACGTCCCCGCCCAGTCGACGGGCGTGCTCCAGCAGGACCGGCTCCAGGTCGTTCTGGCTGCAGGCGCACCGCAGGGTGGAGCACACGTCCTTCTCGGGGGGCTTCCCGCCGGTGAGCCGGGCCGAGAGCCATCTGCTCTCACCGCCCGACAGTCTGTCCGTCTGCATGATGCCGTGATTGCCGGACAGGTTGGCCGCGGCCTTTCTGATGTCCGGTTCCAGGCCGGCGGTGCGGAACAACTCCATGGTCCGCATGTTGTTCCCCCGGCCCCGGGGGTGTTCGGAAGTGGCGGCCCGGCGTTCGACGACCATATGGCTGACGCCCAGTCTGCCCAGAAACACCGACGCGGACAGTCCGACAAGCGAACCGCCCACGATCAATACCGGCACCATTTCTTCTTCGTCGCGCCTGTCCAAGGCCCGTCCTCCTCCAGTGACCCAGCGGTGGTTCGGGCAGCAACTCGAATTCATGGCGGCCCTGGTTTCGAACCTGTCATACGCACCCCGGGTCGGCAATCGAGCCTTCCCTCGGACGGCGCACTCGTCATTCCGTGACCGCACCGTGCCGACGATGTCGGTCAGCGTCAGGGTGAATCGCGTTTTCCCGTTGCGCGTGGCGTCAATGCATTCCTGCGTTCCGGCGTTCAGCCGACTCGTGCCACTGCGGGAAAGAGAAGAAGGGCCGTCGATGACTCAGATGCAAGAGCAGGAGACCGCGGACGAGACAGCCCGGGCAGTGGATGCGGCATCCCGCGGTTGCCCCGAATACCGGTCCAACCCGCACCCTCTCTATCGGCATCTGCGGGAGAACGCGCCCGTGTGCCGTCTCACCCCGCCGCACGGTGTGGACTCGTACCTCATCACGGGGTTCGAGGACGCGAAGGCAGCTCTGGCCGACCCGCGGATCAGCAAGGACATGTACGCGGCCATCGATGCCTACCGTTCCATCTTCGGCGACTCCTCCATCGCCCTGGACGACAACATGCTGTTCGCCGACCCGCCGAAGCACACGAGGCTGCGCCGGATCGTCAACCGTGCCTTCGTGCCCCGCCGTATCGAGGCCCTGCGCCCCCGGATCCAGGAGATCACCGACGCGCTGCTCGACAAGTGCTCCACCCTGCAGTCCGTCGATCTCCTGTCGGCCTTCGCCTTCCCGCTGCCCCTCCAGGTGATCTGCGAGCTGATCGGCGTCCCCGAGGAGGAGAGGGACGAGGTCCAGCAGTGGTGCAGCGTCGTCGCGAAGACCGGTTTCAGCAAGAAGGACAAGGACCGGCTGGCCGAGGCCGAGACCGCGCTCCGGGAGTACTTCGAGGTCCTGATCGCCCGTAAGCGGAAGGCCCCCGAGGACGACCTGCTGAGCGTCCTCATCCAGACGCGGGACGAGCAGGAGTCGCTGACGGACGGCGAGTTGCTGTCCACGCTGTGGGTGCTGCTGTTCGCCGGCCACAAGACGACCGCCTACCTCATCGGCAACGCCGTCTTCACACTGCTCACGCATCCCGAGCAGCTCCAGCAGGTGATCGACTCGCCCGAACTCCTCCCGAACGCCATCGAGGAGATCATCCGCTTCGAGGGCTCGGTCGAGAACGCGACCTTCCGTCACGCGCTCGAGGACATCACCATCGCGGGGACGCTCATTCCCAAGGGCTCGCTGGTGCAGATCGCGGTCACCTCGGCCAACCGGGACGCCGCCGCGTTCGAGAACCCCGACACCTTCGACATCGCCCGGCCGGGCGTGCAGAGCAACCATCTGGGATTCGGTACGGGCCCGCACTACTGCCTCGGCGCACCGCTGGCCAGGATGGAGATGCAGATCGCCCTGGCCTCGCTCTTCCGCCGCTTCCCGAAGCTCTCCCTGGCCCTGCCGGCCGACGAGGCCAAGTGGCTGACCGTGCCCTTCCCCGCGTTCCGCGGCCTGACCGAGCTGCCCGTCGCACTGGACCCCTCCAGGGTTCTGGACGACTGGGCATCCGGGATGCCCGACATCGCGTGAGACTCAGGTAGAGCAACGGCTCGTCCCTCGGTCCGTCAGGTCGGTTTCGAACTGACGTCGCCACACAGGCACAGGGACGAGCCGTTGTTGCCCGGGTTCAGGCGCTGTCCCGGCTCCGGGCCTCGGCCACGGCGATGGACTGGGCCTCTGCATCGGCCAGGGCGATGGCCACGCCGAAGGCCTGGGCGATGTGGCCCGCGGCCGACATCACGCGCGCGGTGCCGACGACGGGGGCGATCGCCACGAGGACGTCCTGCAGCTGCTCCACGGTCAGTTCGGCCTTGACCGCCGGGTCGACGTGGGCGAGGTAGGAGATCGCCGGTGCGTCCATGGCCACGAGCGCGGCGATGCGGGTCAGGATGAGGGTGCGGGCGTCCATGCCGCAGCGCTCTATCGAGTCGATCGTCATGGCGGCCAGCGTGTCGAGGACGGGAGCGTCTGATGTGGTGGGCATGGGGGATCGCCTTCCGGAGTCTGCCGTCTGGGGCCCGTTCACCGTAGGCGGCTGCCCGGCGCCCTTTGCTCACCCGACGCGGGTGAGGCTGTCGGACACGGCGGTGACCGTGATCCGGCCGGTGTGCACACGCCGTCCGGTCGGCCGGGGCAGGTCACCCCTGGTGGGTGAGGGCGGGCCGCGGCCCGCGATGGTCCGATACCGGCATGAGCAGGTCCGTGGGCGACTCGCCCGCCTCCGCGCCGACGGGTGGGAGCGGCGACGACGGCCTCGTGGGCCCCGTACCACCGGGGGTGACGCGGCTGGTCCTGGGGCTGGCCGACCTGGCGTCGCAGGCCGTGTCCGCGGTTCGTTCCGGGACTCCGCGTCCGGTGGGTGCGCCGGCGCCCCTGGGCGACGCCCTGCTCGGATTCGCCCTGGAGGTGAAGCGGCGGTCGGTGTCCAGGGTCGTGGGCACGGCCGACCGGGCCGGGCGCTGGGCCGGCGCCGCGACCCGGCTGCTCGTGCCGTCGACGGTGCGGAGTGCGGCGGACCGCCGCATCGCGTACTGGAGCGCGCGGGGAGCGGCGGAGCGGGAGCGGTCGCGGAACCAGGCCGGGGACCTGGTGCGGGCGCTCGTCCGGGCGGTGACGGCGGCCGTCGTAGACGAGCTGGACCTCGACGCCGTGGCCGACCGTCTCGACGTGGACCGCGTGGCCCGGCGCGTCGACCTCGACGCCCTGCTGGCCCAGGTCGACCTCGACGCGGTCCTCGCCCGCGTGGACCTGGACGCCGTGCTGGCCCGGGTCGACGTCGACGCCCTGCTGTCCCGGATCGACCTCGACGCCGCCATCGACCGGATCGACGTGGACGCGGTGGCGGAGCGGCTGGACGTCGACCGGGTGGCCCGGCGCATCGACCTCGACGCGCTGCTGGCCCGGGTGGACCTGGCGGCGTACACCGAGCAGGTGCTGGAGGAGCTGGACGTCGGGCGGATCGTCCGGGACACCGGGGGCAGCATGACGGCGGAGACGCTGGACGCGTTCCGTGAGCAGAACGCCCGCGCCGACCGGTTCGTGGACCGGTTCACCGACCGGCTGCTGCATCGCGCCGGATCCCCTCCGGAGCCGGCCGACGGTGAGCCGCCGTCCGTCGGGGGACGCGAGGGACCGGAGGTGCAGTGACCTCGATGGCCCGTGCGCCCGGTCCGGCGGTCGCCCAGGGACTGCCGGCCGGGATCGTCACGCGTACCGTGGCCGCCGTCGTGGACGTCCTCGTCGTGCTCGGCGCGGTCTCGGCCGTTCAGTTCGGTTATGCGGCGTTGCGGTATCTGCTGCTGGGGCCCCCGTTCTCGGCGCCGCATCTCGGCCTGTGGGGCACCACGGGATTCGGCTCCGCGCTCGCGGCCGTCTATCTCGCGGGCAGCTGGTGCACGGTCGGGCGCACCGTCGGTGACCAGTTGATGGGCCTGCGGGTGACCGGCCGGTCCGGTGCCCGCCTCACCCTCGTCCCCGCCGTGCTGCGGGCCGTCCTGTACCTCCTCTTCCCGCTGGGACTGCTGTGGATCCCGGCCAGCAGGCGCCGGGCCTCCGTTCAGGACCTGCTGGTGGGCAGTGCCGTGGTGCACGACTGGTACGGCCACGCGCGGCCCCACCCCGGTCCGGCCGGCTCGCCCGGTCCACCGGGTCATGGCGCGGGCGAGCGGCCGTAGGCGGTACCGAGGACAGGTCAGCCGGTGTACGCCGCGAAGATCTTCGCGAACTCGTAGGGGGACTGCGGGACGTTCGTGCACTGGTACAGGGCCCCGGTGCAGGCGTTGCGGTCCCGGGTCGCCTCCCAGAAGGCCAGCTCCCCGAGGTGCTTGTCCTGCGCGAAGGAGACCAGTTGGCGGGCGTCGCTCTGGTCGTAGACGTGGCCGTCGTCGTTCTGGCCGAGCATCGGAGTCACGCCGGTCATCGCCCACAGCTGGGCGTCCGACCTGCCGGGGTAGAGCGACCGCAGCTGGGTGAAGGTGGACTGCGCGGCCTGGAGGGCGGCGTCGCCGTAGTCGACGCTCCGGTAGTAGTCCATGGCCATGAGGTTCACGAGGTCGAGGTCGACTCCGGCGTCCCGCGCCGCCTTGACCACGTTCAGGCCGTCCGAGGTGAGGCCCTCCGGGAGCACGGGGAGCGTGAGGGAGATCCGCAGCCCGGGGTGGGCCTGCTGCAGACGGGCCAGGGCCTGGGAACGGCGGCTGATCGAGGCCGGGTCGGCGACGGCCGCACCCTCGATGTCGAAGTCGACATAGGTCAGGTCGTACGCGTTCACGACCGCGTTGTACTCGGTGTAGAGGGAGTCCACCGAGTCGCAGGCCTGGGCCAGTTCGATGCCGGACGCGCCGCCGAAGGAGACCTTCACGTCACCGCCGTTCGCCCGGATCGCGTCGATCTGGTCCTTGGCCCAGCCGCCTCGCGGGTCATAGGCGTTGAACCACATGGCCTTGCAGCCGGAGGCGGTGACGAACGCCATGGTGTAGCTCTTGAGCCCGCTTGCGGAGGCCATGTCGGGCATGCTCGGGGTGGGCCACGCACCCATGTCGACGTACGGAGCGGTGTGCACGCCGCCGCCCGGCCGGGTGCCCCCGGAGGCGGTCGTACCGCTGACCGCCGCGCTGTAGGCGGAGACGTTGCCCGCGGCGTCCCGGGCCCGCACGCGGAACGAGTAACTCGTGTTCGCCTGCAGTCCGGTGGCCGTGTACGAGGTTCCGGTCACCGTGACGGGTGTGCCGCCGTCGCGCGAGATGTCGTAGCCCGCGACGGATCCGGAGTCGTCCGTGGCGGCCGTCCACCGCACGGTCAGCGACGAGCTGGACGCGGAGCCCACGGTCACCCCGCCGGGCACGCCGGGCGGGGTCGTGTCGCCGCCGCCCGAACCACCCGTGCAGGGCGCGCCGTTGAGCCGGCAGCCGGCCGGTGTGCCGGCGCCGCTCGACACCCACCCGAAGGTGGTGCTCGCGCCCGGCGCCAACGAGCCGTTGTACTCACGGTTCTTGAAGGTGTAGTGACTGCCGCTCCGGGTGAGCAGCGCGTCCCAGTACGAGCCGACCGTGGTGCCGGAGGGCAGGTCGAACTCGACGGTCCAGGCGGACACGGTCGTACTGCCGCCGTTGGTGAGGGTGTAGGCGCCCTGGTAACCGCCGTCCCAGGTCGCGGTCTTGGCGAACGACGCCGTGGCCG
Organism: Streptomyces sp. NPDC001816; assembly: GCF_042892235.1. Classification (NCBI taxonomy): domain Bacteria; kingdom Bacillati; phylum Actinomycetota; class Actinomycetes; order Kitasatosporales; family Streptomycetaceae; genus Streptomyces; species Streptomyces sp. NPDC001816. The sequence continues at coordinate 97,113 of NZ_JBIATY010000014.1, read as the reverse complement.
AGCCCGCGGCGAGTGCGGGCGGTGGGGTGAGGAGCAGGAGCAGTGCGCCGAGGAACAGGGCGACGAGTGCCGATGGTCTTCGCATCGCTGCCTCCACTGGGGGGTCGGGCGCCGGGTCGACGCGCGAGGCCGCACAGGATTGGTCCATACCAAGTGATGGCATGTACATATCGATTGGCTGGAACCGCGTCAAGGGCACTGCGTCGTCCGGGACCTGACGGACCATGCCCGCGCGCTCGCACCGGCGAGGCCCCCGGCTCGTCCACCGACCGCGACCCATACGATGTCCCCGATGCACAGCACCGGACAGCACGCCCGGCAACCGCCCCCGAGGCGGCTGCGCGCGCTGTTCGTGCTGGCGGTGCTGGCCGGGCTGCTGGGCATGCACGCCCTCGCGCCCGGCGGCGGCACGGGGCACGGGGAGCATGCCCGGGCCGCGCACACGAAGGCCGCGGTCATCGCCCAGGGCGACTGTCTTGAAGGCGCCGGACACTGTGGCGGCCATCGGATGCACCACGCCGATCCCACCTGCGCGTCCGGTGCCGTGAACGGCGGTCCGCAGCTGCCCGCGCTCGTACCCGACCCCGTGACCGCCCTCGCACCGACGACCGACCTGCGCTCGTGCGCGCTCACGGCGCCGGACGAGGCCCGTGCACCACCCTCCCTGGCGGAACTCCAACTCCTGCGGATCTAGAGGCCACGACGACCGTCCACGCCGCGGTCGTCCTCCCACGCGCGCCCGAAGACAGCTTTCGAACAGCAGGAGTTCCCGTATGACCACCCGTACCCTGACGCGTCGCGTCGCCCTCGTCGCGGTGACCGGCGTCGCCTCCGTCGTCCTCGCCGCCTGTGGCGGTGGCGGTGGCGGCGGCGACCACGCGGGCCACGGCACCCCGGCGAGCACGAGTGCCAACGCCACCGCCGCGGCGCACAACGCCCAGGACGTCGCCTTCGCGCAGGGCATGATCCCGCACCACCAGCAGGCCCTGGAGATGGCGCGGCTCGCCGACGGTCGGGCCTCCTCGGCCCGGGTGTTGGACCTCGCCACCCGCATCGAGAAGGCGCAGGACCCGGAGATCCGCACCATGACCGGCTGGCTGAAGACCTGGGGCGAGCAGATGCCGATGGCCGGCATGGACCACTCGGGTCACGCCGGCATGTCCGGAATGATGAGCGACGACGACATGGCCGCCCTCAAGAAGGCCACCGGCAAGGACTTCGACACGAGGTTCCTGTCCCTGATGGTCGAGCACCACCAGGGCGCTGTCGAGATGGCCGAAGCGGAGAAGGGCAAGGGCCGGTACGGCCCCGCCATGGGCATGGCCGACGACATCGTCAGCGCCCAGAACGCCGAGATCGAGGAGATGAAGCAACTCCTCGGCAAGAGCGAGAGCAAGAGCAAGAGCTGACCGAGTGGGCAGGGGGCCGGCGGTACCCGTCCGGCCCCCTGCCCCCGTCACCGGCCGGCCGCGCCGAGCACCTTCTCCAGCGAGCCCAGCGCCGACTGCAGCTCCTCGGCCGTGATGGTCAGCGGGGGCGCCAGCCGGATGGTGGAGCCGTGCGTGTCCTTGACCAGGACACCCTCCCGCATGAGGCGCTCGCTGATCTCACGGCCGGTGCCGATGGCCGGGTCGACGTCGACGCCCGCCCACAGCCCACGCGCGCGGAAGCCGGTCACGCCCCGGCCGACCAGCTCGGCCAGGCCGCTGTGCAGGACCTGACCCAGGTCGGCCGCCCGGCGCTGGAACTCGCCGGTCTCCAGCAGCTCGACCACCGCCGTGCCAACGGCCGCCGCCAGCGGGTTGCCGCCGAACGTGGAGCCGTGCTCGCCCGGGTGCAGCACACCCAGCACCTCGCGCCGCGCCACCACCGCCGACACCGGCACGATGCCGCCGCCCAGCGCCTTGCCGAGCAGCAGCACGTCCGGGACGACGCCCTCGTGCTCGACGGCGAGGGTACGGCCGGTGCGGCCGAGGCCGGACTGGATCTCGTCCGCGATGAACAGGCAGCCCTTGCGGCGCGTCAGCTCACGCACGCCGGCCAGGTAGCCGTCGTCCGGGATGACGACCCCGGCCTCGCCCTGGATGGGCTCGAGCAGCACCGCCGCCGTCGTCTCGTCGACCGCCTCCTCCAGCGCGGCCAGGTCGTTGTACGGCACGACCCGGAAGCCGGGCGTGAAGGGGCCGAAGCCGGCGCGGGCCGTCTCGTCCGTGGAGAAGCTGACGATCGTCGTCGTACGGCCGTGGAAGTTCTCCGCCGCGACCACGATCGTGGCCTGGTCGGCGGGGACGCCCTTCACGTCGTACGCCCACTTGCGGGCCACCTTGATGCCGCTCTCCACCGCCTCCGCGCCGGTGTTCATCGGCAGCACCATGTCCAGGCCGGTCAGCGCCGCGAGCCGCTCGGCGAACTCGGCGAGCCGGTCGTTGTGGAAGGCGCGGGAGGTGAGGGTCAGCCGGTCGAGCTGGCGGTGCGCGGCCTCGATCAGCGCCGGGTGCCGGTGGCCGAAGTTGAGGGCCGAGTAGCCCGCCAGCATGTCGAGGTAGCGGCGGCCCTCGACGTCCTCCACCCAGGTGCCCTCGGCCCGGGCGACGACCACGGGCAGGGGGTGGTAGTTGTGCGCGAGGACCGGCTCCTCCGCCCTGATCAGGTCGTCGGACGTGCGCTCGTGCGCGGGTGCGGTCATCAGCGGATCTCCTGGGTGCAGCACTTGATGCCACCGCCGGCCTTGTGGAACTCCGACAGGTCGACGGGGACGGGGACGTAACCGTGGTCGGCCAGGCGCTCGGCCAGCGCCTCGGCCTTGGGAGCGATGAAGACGTGCCGGCCGTCGGACACGGAGTTCAGGCCGAACGCCATCGCGTCGTCGCGGGTGGCGAGCACCGCGTCCGGGTACAGGCGCTTGAGCACCTCCCGGCTTCCCGGCGAGAAGGCCTCCGGGTAGTAGACGATGTTGTCCTCGTCGAGGACGAACAGCGCCGTGTCCAGGTGGTAGAAGTACGGGTCCACCAGGGTCAGGCCGATCACCGGGTGGCCGAGGAACTCCTGCGCCTCGCGGTGGGCCTCACGGGTGGTGCGGAACCCGGTGCCGGCCAGCACGTACCGGCCGGTCCACACCAGGTCACCCTCGCCCTCGGTCACCGCCTCGGGCCGGTAGACGTCGTAGCCGGCCGACTTGAACCAGGTGTCGTAGTGGACCGACTCGGGGCGTCGCTCCGCCGCGTGGAACAGGGAGCCGAAGACCCGGCCGCCGACCACGAACGCCGCGTTGGCGGCGAACACCATGTCGGGCAGGCCCGGGACCGGGTCGACCGCCTCGACGGTGTGGCCGTGGGAGCGGTAGGTGCGGATCAGCTCCTGCCACTGCTCCTGGGCCAGATCCACGTCGACGGGCGTGTCGGGATGCATCCAGGGATTGATCGCGTACTGCACGGCGAAATGTCTGGGTTCGCAGACAAGGAAGCGCCGGGCGCGCGGCACACGACTTTCGGCCACAGAGGGTTTCCTCCGCTTTCCTGTGTGTCACTGGGGGTTGGCACAACGGTAGGAAGTGACGAGGCGGACGACAAGAAACGAAAGCTGCGTGCGTGCGCAGCATCGCTGCGTTCTCACCAGGAAGAACGCACGAGAACTGCGCGCTTCGGGGTTTACTTCGCGATCACTCGGGTGCGGCGTGCGTCGCGCCCGCTTCGGGGCTTTCCGGGAGGAGGTGGGACAGCACCATCACACTGATCGTCTTCCGGATGAACGGTTCGGCACGGATCCGCTCCAGCACCTCCTCGAAGTGCTCCACGTCCCGCGCCCGCACGTGGAGCAGCGCGTCCGCGCCGCCGGTCACCGTCATGGCCGCCGTGATCTCCGGGTGGTTGCGCACCACCTCCGCCAGGCGCCGCGGCGGGGCCGCGCCCTCGCAGTACACCTCGACGTACGCCTCCGTGCGCCAGCCGAGCGCGGCGGGCTTCACGGTCGCCGTGAACCCGGTGACCACACCGGTCTCCCGCAGCCGGTCCACGCGCCGTTTGACCGCGGTGGACGACAGCCCGATCGCCGCGCCGATCTCGGCGAAGCTGGTCCTGGCGTTCGCCATCAGCGCGGTGATGATCTTCCGGTCGAGGTCGTCGAAGGAGGCAGCCCTGCTGTTCATGCGGGCACTGTAATCAGCCACGCCCGCGTCGAGCCTCCTACGACTGGGTGACGACCATGGCGAGCGTCAGCAGCATGAGCACCACCCATCCGAACCACAGCCAGCCGTTGCTGCCGAGCGCGACCGTGTAGGCCGTCACGACGACGAGCCCGCCGACAGTCATCGCCCCCATCGCCTTGGTGGAACCGTTCGTGGAACCGGGCATCGCGACACCCTCCTCATGGTCCGTCCTCGACCATGGTGCCCCGAATGCCACGCGAACGGCATACCGCGGAGTCGGCTCTCGATACCGCGGACTCAGCTCTGGCGCGCGTTGAGCGAGGCCAGGTAGGCGTTGTACGCCTCCAGCTCCTTGTCACCGTCCCGGTCGGCGGCCCGGTCCTTGCGCTTGGCCTGCCGCTGCTCGGAGCCGTACCACTGGAACAGCAGCGCGATCAGCACCAGCACGGACGGGATCTCGCTGAACGCCCAGGCGATGCCGCCGGCCGCGTTCTGGTCGGAGAGCGCCTCGATGCCGAGCGAGGCGGGCGGGTGCTTGAACGTCTCGACCATCGGCTCCGACCCCATCATCAGCGCGATGCCGAAGAAGGCGTGGAACGGCATGCCCGCGAACAGCTCCAGCATCCGCATCAGGTGACCCGGCCGGTGGGGCCCCGGGTCCACGCCGATGATCGGCCAGAAGAAGGACACGCCCACGGCGAGGAAGTGCACCATCATCGCGATGTGCCCGGCCCTCGACCCCATCAGGAAGTCGAAGAGCGGGGTGAAGTACAGCGCGTACAGACTCGCGATGAACATCGGGATCGTGAAGGCCGGGTGGGTGATGATCCGCATGTACCGGCTGTGCAGCAGCGCCAGCAGCAGCTCACGCGGCCCCTTGCGGCCCCTGCCGGCCACCGGCAGCGCGCGCAGCGCCAGCGTGACCGGCGCGCCCAGCAGGATCAGGATCGGCGACAGCATGCTGATGACCATGTGCTGCACCATGTGCACGCTGAACATGACCATGCCGTAGTCGTTCAGCCTGGTGCACATCACCAGCCCGATGGTCAGCACACCGGCGACGTACGACACCGTACGGGCCACGGGCCACGCGTCCCCGCGCCGCCGCAGCCGCACCACGCCCCAGCCGTACAGGGCCAGCCCGGCCAGACAGGCGACGAGAAAGAAGGGGTCCGCCGACCACTGGAGCCCCCGCCCCAGCGTGAACGGCGGCAAGTCCATCATCGTGCCGTGCCCGCTGTGATCCATCCGGCGGCTCCTGATTCGTGGGGGTTGTACGCGTCTGTCCGCCCCCAAGAGTAGAACCGCCCCCGGTCACGGCTGTGACCGGGGGCGGGTTGTCCTCGGCTGAACTACAGGACGCACTCCGCCTCGTCGTACCGCTCGGCGGGAACCGTCTTCAGCGTCTCCACGGCCTCGGCGAGCGACACCATGACGATGTCGGTGCCGCGCAGCGCGGTCATCAAGCCGAACTCCCCGCGGTGCACGGCCTCCACCGCGTGCCAGCCGAACCGCGTGGCCAGCACCCGGTCGTACGCCGTGGGCGTCCCGCCCCGCTGCACATGCCCCAGGATCACCGGCCGTGCCTCCTTGCCGAGCCGCTGCTCCAGCTCGATCGACAGCTGCCGGGCGATCCCCGCGAAGCGCTCGTGGCCATAGACGTCCTTGCCGCCCTCGTCGAACTCCATGGAGCCGGGCCGCGGCTTGGCGCCCTCCGCGGCGACCACGATGGCGAACCGCTTGCCCGCCTCGAACCGCTCACCGACGCGCGCGGCCAACTCCTCGATGTCGAAGGGCCGTTCCGGCACGACGATGGCGTGGGCACCGGCCGCCATGCCGGAGTGCAGCGCGATCCAGCCGGTGTGCCGGCCCATGACCTCCACGACCAGCACACGCTGGTGGGACTCGGCGGTGGTCTTCAGCCGGTCCAGGGCCTCGGTGGCGACACCGACCGCCGTGTCGAAGCCGAAGGTGACGTCCGTGACGGCGATGTCGTTGTCGATGGTCTTCGGGACGCCGACGACGGGCAGTCCGTTGTCCGACATCAGCCGGGCCGCCTTCAGCGTGCCCTCGCCGCCGATCGGGATGATCGCGTCGAGGCCCAGTTCCGCGACATGGCCCTTGGCCCGCTCCACACCGTCACGCAGATGCGAGGGCTGGACCCGGGAGGAGCCGAGGATGGTGCCGCCGCGGGCCAGGATGCCGCCCACGGCGTCCAGGTCGAGCTTCATGTAGTCGCATTCCAGGAGGCCCTTCCAGCCGTCCCGGAAACCGATGACCTCGTCGCCGTGGTCGGCGACGGCACGGTGCACGACGGACCGGATGACGGCGTTCAGGCCGGGGCAGTCGCCGCCGGACGTGAGGACACCAATGCGCATAGCCCGAAATACCTTCTCAACGTGGGCCGGAAAACCGGACCACGTCGTCCGGCGGATTCCCGGCCACCCTACCGGCGGGAGGGGGTGGTTCCGTAGCGGGCGTCCGCCTGCTGGACGCGCCCGCACATGTGAGCGGACGGCCTGTCAGGCGGGCCCGCTACGAGCCTGCCGGGAACCGCTGAGACGGCGCTGAAGCGACGCTGGGACGACGCTTACGCAGGCTGCTGCGCGGCAGTGATGCGCTCGTTGCGGAGCGCGTCGTACCAGCGGTCGTCGATCGGCGGCAGCGCGTTGACGTCGAGCGCCAGCTTCAGCAGCAGGTCGGCGATCAGCGGGTTACGGGCCAGCACGGGGCCGTGCATGTACGTGCCGAAGACCGTCCCGTTGTACGCGCCCTCGGTGCCGTCCCCGGTGCCGTTGCCCTTGCCGATCTTCACCCGGGCGAAGGGGCGGGCCGTGGCCCCGAGGTGGGTGACGCCCTGGTGGTTCTCGAATCCGGTCAGCTCGGGGAGGCCGAGCTGCGGGTCGATGTCCCCGAGGACGTCGCCGACGCACCGCTCGCCCTCGCCGCGCACCGAGACCACGTCCAGCAGGCCGAGGCCCGGCTCGCGCTGGCCGAGGTCGTTGATGAACTCGTGGCCGAGGATCTGGTAGCCGGCGCACACGGAGAAGACGATCGCGCCGTTCTCCACCGCGCGCTGCAGATGGCCGTCGCGGCGCAGCCGCTCGGCAGCGAGCCGCTGCGGCCGGTCCTCGCCGCCGCCGATCAGGTAGATGTCACCGGAGGTCGGGATCGGCTGGTCGCTGCGCACGTCCAGCCGGGCCACGTCCAGGCCGCGCTGCCGGGCCCGCCGCTCCACGACGAGGGCGTTGCCCTGGTCGCCGTAGGTGCTCAGCAGGTCGGGGTAGATCCACACCAGCCGCAGTTGGTTGTCGCTCATGAGGTGATCGCCCTTCGAAGATCAGTTGCCGACGCGGCGGCGCAGGTCCTGGAACGCGGTGTAGTTCGCGATGACCTCGATCCGGCCCGGCGGGCACATCTGCACGGCCTGGTCGAGGTTCTCGCAGACCTGGAAGTGCTGGTTCGCGACCTCCAGACGGACGGCGAGGTCCAGCTTCCGGTCGCCGATGACGAAGATCGGGTGGCCGGTCAGCCGCGTGTAGTCGACGTCCCACAGCCAGGAGGTGTCGGTGCCGTCGGCGCCGCGGGCGTTCACGGAGAGGATCACCGGGGCGGGCGGCGGGTCGATCAGGGAGAACGTCTCCAGCCAGCCGGCCGGGTTCTTCGCCAGTAGCAGCCGCAGGTCACGGCCCTCGAACTGGACGACGTCGTAGCGTCCCGCGACGGCCTGCACCTGGTACATGCGCTCCAGGGCGACCTGCGGCGGCACGCCGAAGACGGCGGCGACGGCCGCGGAGCTGGCCGCGTTCGCCTTGTTGGCGCGACCCGGCAGCTGCAGGTGGATCGGCCAGGCGGACCCGTGCGGATCCAGCACATGGTCCCCGGACAGCGCCCAGGTGGGCGTCGGCCGGCGGAAGCCGCACTCGCCGCAGAACCAGTCGTCACCGGGGCGCTGCATCACGCCACCGCAGGACGGGCAGGACCAGGCGTCGTCCTTCCACATCTGCCCGGCTGCGACCCAGATCACATTCGGGGACGAGGAGGCGGCCCAGACCACCAGCGGGTCGTCGCAGTTGGCGACGACGACGGCCTTGGTCCCGGCGAGACCCTCGCGCCAGTTCTCGGCGAGCATCCGGGTCTCGGCCGCGCGGTCCAGCTGGTCGCGCGAGAGGTTGAGCAGCGCGATGCACTTCGGGTCGGTGTCCCGGGCGACGCCGGCCAGGTACTTCTCGTCGACCTCGATGACGGCGAACTTGGCGTCCGAGCCCCCGGCCAGTGCCGAGGTGATGCCGGCCGGCATGTTCGCGCCGAGCGCGTTCGAGACGACCTCGCCCGCGGCCCGCAGGGCCTCCGCGATCAGCCGCGTGGTCGTGGTCTTGCCGTTGGTCGCCGAGACCAGGACGACGTCCAGGTTCTGGGCGAGCCGGGCGAGGAGGTCGGGGTCGAGTTTGAGTGCGACCCGGCCGCCGATCACCGATCCGCTGCCGCGTCCCGCGGCGCGGGACGCCGCTGCGACCGCCTTGCCCGCGGTCACGGCCAGCTTGGCCCGCGGCGTGAGCGGGTCCGAGTTGCCTGCCATCAGTTCTCGATCCTCCTTGCGTACGCGCCGCGCCTGGGGCCATCCGGCTACGTGGTGTGGGCCTCAGCCTATCGAGATCCATTCGCACACCCGAATCCCGGCCCATGCCTGGCGGCGGGCATGAACTGAACGAACCGTACCCTTGCCGCCATGCGACACGGCTCGATCCCGGGCGCCCACGGGCGCGTCCGGCCTCTTTCCCTGCTCCACGACCCCGTCCTGCACGGGCCCTGCCGGGCCGTCACGGACTTCGGACCCGAACTGGCGGCGCTCGTGGAGGACTTGTTCGCGACCATGTACGCGGCCCAGGGGGTGGGCCTGGCCGCGAACCAGATCGGCGTGCCGCTACGGGTGTTCGTCTACGACTGCCCCGACGACGAGGACGTCCGACATCTCGGACATGTCGTGAACCCGCGCCTGGTGGAGGCGGACGGCGTGGTGATCCGCGGCCCGGAGGGCTGTCTGTCCCTGCCGGGCCTGGAAGCGGGCACGGAACGCTACGACCACGCGGTCGTCGAGGGCTTCACCGCGACCGGAGAGCCGATCACCGTGCACGGCACGGGTTTCTTCGCCAGGTGCCTGCAGCACGAGTCGGACCACTTGGAGGGCACGGTGTACGCCGACCACATCAAGGGCTGGCGCCGCCGCAGACTGATGAGACAAATCTCGCGATCTTCGTGGCACCGGGAAACCGGTCCCGCCTGAAGGAGCGCGGGGCTGTGTTCAACCTGCGGCTCCGCCGCGCGGGCGCGACCGGCCCCCACGCGCCCGCACCCGAATCGTGACCGTCAGAACCCCGGACCGCCCATTTTGTCCCCGGCTGCCGCAAGGCGACCCCACAGCAGATCGGCGAGAGACCTCACCAACTCGGCCCGGGAGCACGGCCGCTCGCCGAGCCACCAGTCCCCGGCCGCATGCATCATCCCGACGATCCCGTGCCCCCAGACCCGAGCCAGCTGCTGACTCCCGGGCCCGAGGTCCAACCGCTCCTCGATGACCTGAGCCAGCTCCTCGCCCATCCGCCGAAGCAGCGGGGCCGAATGCTTGCCGACGTCGAAGCCCGGTTCGCCTCCCTGGCTTCCCTCCGCCGGATGCATGAGGAAGCGATACACCTGAGGCCGTGCCTCGATCGCCGCGAGGTAGGTGTCCAGCGTGGACTCGACGCGCTCCCGCCGCTCGGCCGGGGCGTCCAGTGCCGCCCGCAGCGAGTCGAGCAGGGCGTCCGTGTGCCGCTTGGCCAAGGCCGCGTACAGCCCGCCCTTGTCGCCGAAGTGGCGGTAGAGGATCGGCTTGGTGATGCCGGCCTCCGCGGCGATGGCGTTCATCGAGGCCTGCGGACCATCACGCAGAACGACTCGGTCCGCCGCCTCCAGCAGCTCGCGCCGTCGGCGGTCGGCGGACCGCTGCTGATCGGTCCGCTGCGTGGTGTCCATGTGCTCTCCCCACCCGTGCTGATTCGGTGACGCCTGCGCAAACTAACACTGTCCACGCCCCTGACATCGAACGGGATGCCGAGGCGTCATCGGGAGTTGACTTTTCCTACCGGTCAGTAACACACTCGTGTTACCGCTAGTAACACCACTGGAAACACCGTATGCGCCGCCGCTGGAGGGGACATGGCCGAGTTCACCATGGAGCTCAACGACGAACAGAAGGAGGTCCGGGACTGGCTGCACGGTTTCGCCGCCGACGTCATCCGCCCCGCGGCCGCCGAATGGGACGAGCGTGAGGAGACTCCCTGGCCGGTCATCCAGGAGGCCGCGAAGGTCGGCATCTACTCCCTCGACTTCTACGCGCAGCAGTACTTCGACCCCACCGGCCTCGGTATTCCGATGGCCATGGAGGAGCTGTTCTGGGGCGACGCGGGCATCGCCCTCTCCATTGTGGGCACCGGCCTGGCCGCCGTGGGCGTTCTCGCCAACGGAACCGAGGAACAGATCGGTACCTGGATCCCCCAGATGTACGGCGACGCGAACGACGTCAAGGTCGCCGCGTTCTGTTCCTCCGAGCCCGACGCCGGCTCCGACGTCGCCTCCCTGCGCACGCGTGCCGTGTACGACGAGGCCAAGGACGAGTGGGTGATCAACGGCACGAAGACCTGGGCGACCAACGGCGGCATCGCCAATGTCCACGTCGTCGTCGCGGTCGTCGACCCGGAGCTGGGCTCCAAGGGCCACGCTTCCTTCATCGTCCCGCCGGGTACGCCGGGGCTGTCCCAGGGACAGAAGTTCAAGAAGCACGGCATCCGCGCCTCGCACACCGCCGAGGTCGTCCTGGAGAACGTCCGCGTTCCCGGCTCCTGCCTGCTCGGCGGCAAGGAGAAGCTGGACGAGCGGCTCGCCCGGGCTCGCGAGAGGGCGAAGGCCTCCGGTGGTGAGCGGGTGAAGAACGCGGCGATGGCGACGTTCGAGGCGTCCCGCCCGGCCGTCGGCGCGATGGCGGTGGGCACCGCACGGGCCGCGTACGAGGTGGCTCTCGACTACGCGACGACCCGTGAGCAGTTCGGGCGGCCGATCATCGACAACCAGGGTGTCGCCTTCCAGCTCGCGGACATGCGCACGCAGATCGACGCCGCGCGGCTGCTCGTGTGGCGTGCCTCCTGGATGGCGGTCAACGGCAGGCCGTTCACCGCGGCCGAGGGCTCCATGTCCAAGCTGTTCGCCAGTGAGACCGCGAAGAAGGTGACCGCGCAGGCGATCCAGATTCTGGGCGGCAACGGGTACACCAGGGAGTACCCGGTGGAGCGGATGCACCGGGACAGCGCGATCTACACGATCTTCGAGGGGACGAGTGAGATTCAGCGGCTGGTGATCGCGCGGACCTTGTCGGGGATGCCGATTCGGTAGCGCTTACGGAATCACCTGTGCCTGAGCGGAGTCAGTTGCTGGATGTCGTACTTGGCGCGTAGTTCCTCTATCGCCTCCTGATCCGGCGGCCCCCCGCTCCCCAGGATCTCCAGCAGCTCCTCGAAGTAGCGCTCGTGATCGGGCGGCGGACTCGCCTGGAAGAACATCTTCGCCGGTGTGTCCGTCGGGTTCGCGAACGCGTGGGGGCATCCCGGAGGTACCACGATCACCGTGCCCGGGGTTGCCCGTACCACTCGGCTGCCCGAACTCGACTCCCACTTCTGCCAGTTGTCGGGGGTGCGGACGCGCGGCTCGAAGGCGAGCACGTCCAGCTCGCCGTCGAGGACGTAGAACAACTCCTCGCTGCGCGTGTGCACATGGGCACCGACGTCGAAGCCCGGCGGGACCTCCACCTCGAAGGTGGAGGCCATCCGCGAATGGGTGCCGGTGACCTTGAACGTCACGCGCTGGGCGGACGTCGCGACGATGCGGCCATGGCCCGGAGGCACGAGCAGTCCCTCGGTCGTCGTCATCGGTCGCTCACCACGTCACGGGCAGGGCCTCGGGCCCGCGGATCAACGCGCCCTTCCTGAAAGCCACCTGTCCGGGCGGTACGGCGAGCCGCAGGCCCGGCAGCCGGTCCAGCAGGGCGTCCACCAGGAGTTCCGCTTCCAGCCGCGCCAGCATGCCGCCGGGGCAGTAGTGCGGGCCGAAGCCGAATGCCACGTGCGGGTTGGGGCTGCGGGAGAAGTCGATGGTCTCCGGGTCGGTGAAGACGTCCGGGTCGCGGTTGGCGGCCAGGTAGGAGACGTAGACCGCGTCGCCCGCGCGGATGCGTACGCCCCTGATCTCCACGTCCTCCAGGGCGATCCGGGAGAGGCCGACGGCGTTGCGGTGCGGGATGTAGCGCAGCAGTTCGTCGATCGCCTTCGGACGGATCCCCGGATCGGAGCGCAGCCGTTCGACCAGGTCGGGGCGGGTCAGCAGCAGGTAGAACAGCTGCCCGCTGTTGTTGGTGACCGCCTCTCCGCCGATCTGGAGGAGGCCGGCGAGGCCGACAGCCTCCTCCAGGGTGACCTCGCCCCGGCACACGGCGGCGCCGAGCAGTGAGGTGACGTCCTCGGCCGTGCTGCCCTCGCGCAGCCCGATGAGGTCGGAGAAGTAGGCACTCATCTCGCGCTTGGCCTTCTCGCTGGCCTCCTTTCCGTGCGCGGAGGACAGGATCAGCTGGGTCCAGGTGTGCATGTCGTGCCGGTCGCCCGCAGGGACGCCCATCAGCTCGCAGATCACCGCGATCGGGAAGGGGCTGAGGACCGTCGCCGTCAGGTCGGCAGGCGGGCCGTCCTGGAGGAGTTCGTCGACCAACTCGTCCAGCATGTCGCGCGCCCGCTCGCGGATCCGCTCCACGCCCTTCGCGGTGAACGCGGCGGCGACCGAGCGGCGCAGCCGGGTGTGGTCGGGCGGGTCCAGGAAGCCGACCGCGCCCCGGTCCGGGACGTAGTGCGGAGCGAGCCGGGTCACCTGCCGGCCCATGACCGCCTCGCGGCCGAAGCGGGGGTCGTTGGCCACCATGCGCACGTCGTCGTACCGGGTGACCAGCCACGCCCAGCCCTCGCCGTTGGCCAGCTGGACGCGGGTGACCGGGCCCTCGCGCATCAGGTCGGCCAGCACCGGGTCGAAGTCCGTCCCGGTCAGATCGACGGCCGGCCAGTGCCGGATCGGGGGCAGGATCCCCGTGACGGTCTCCTCGCTCATCGCGCGATCCCGCCGTCCTTGACCCAGCGGCCCACGGTCATCTCGGCGGTGATGCCGGGACCGAACCCGGCGAGCAGCCCGCGCGCCCGGTGCTCGGCACCGCCCTCGTCGAACAGCCGGCGCAGCGCGTCGAGGACGACGGCGCTGGCGATGTTGCCGTACTCGGTGAGCGTGGCCCGGCTGAACCGGAAGGCGTGCGGGTCGACCTGGAGAAACTTGCTGAGGTCGTCGAGTATTCGGGGACCGCCCGCGTGGATGATGTAGAAGTCCAGGTCGGCGGCGTCCCAGCCGTGCGTGCCCGCGAGGTCCTGGAGTGCCGGGGCGAGCGGCTCCATGGTGGTCGGCACCCGCTTGTCCAGCAGGAAGTGGAAGCCGGTGGCCCGGACGTCGTAGGCGATCCAGTCCTCGGTCTTGGGGATCAGGTACGAGCCGTTGCGCTCCAGATGGACGCCCGTGCCGCCCCGGCCGCGCACCACGGCCGCGGCGATGCCGTCGCCGAACAGGCCGTTGGACAGCAGCGAGCCGACGCCGAGGTCGGTGGGCTGGTAGCACAGCGAGCAGAACTCGCAGGCGACGATGAGGACGTTGCCCTCCGGGTAGGCCGAGCAGAAGTCGTGGGCCCGGTTGATGGCCGCGCCGCCGGCCGCACAGCCCAACTGGGCTATGGGGAGTTGGCGGGTGTTGGACGGGAAGTCCATCTCGTTGATCAGCCACGCGGTCAGCGAGGGCATCATGAAGCCCGTGCACGACACGTAGATGATGACATCGATGTCGGAGGTCAGGACCTCGGCGTCGTCGAGCGCGCGCTGGATCACCGCGGGGACACGGGCCTTCGCCTCCGCCTCGTAGAGCTTGTTGCGCTCCTCGAACCCGGGGTGTTTCAGGGTCTCCTCGATGGGCTGCACGATGTGCCGGGTGCGGACGCCCGTGTTCTCGATCAGCCGGAGGGCCAGCGGGAGCTGGGGGTGGTCCGCGTGGTGCGCACGTGCCAGCTCCAGCGTCTCCTCCATCGTGATCACGTGTTCGGGTACGGACACCGAGGGTCTGCACAAAGTCGCCATGAGCCGTCCCTGCTTTCGCCGTCCGGCGGACTGGCGCCCGCCGGTCAGAAGGTGGTCCACCCAGGTTCACCCGAGGGGGCGACGATCTCTCGTCGGGTTACTCCGAATCGGGGACAAGGGGTAGGGATCGGACCTGAAGCCCGAACCACCCCTCGGAGGCCCGGATGACGCCCAAGGCCGCAGAACTACTGGCCACCACGACCGCCCAACTCGCCCCGGACCCGCGGACCAACCCCCTCGTCCCGCTGATCGCCGGGGGAGAGGCGAGCCGCGAGACCCTCGCCGCCCTGGCCCTGGAACAGCGGTGGGTGATCGCCGCGGACCAGCGCGCCTTCGTACACCTGGCCGAGCGCACGGCCGACTCCCGCACCGCGGCTGCCTTCTTCACCTCGCTCGCCGAGGGCGAGACGCTGGCGGGGGAGCATCTGACCGCGTTCGCGGCGGCGTCCGGCGTGACCGAGGAGCAGACGCACACGTACGTTCCCCGGCCCGGCTGCCAGGCCTACCCCGCCTACGTCTCCTGGCTCGCCCTCAACGCCTCCCCGGCCGACGCGATCCTGGCTCTCACCGCCAACTTCTCGGCGTGGGGCGGCTATTGCGCCCGCATCGCCGAAGGCCTGCGCCACCACTACGGCTTCTCGGACGAGGCCTGCGCCTTCTTCGACTTCTTCGCGCAGCCGTCCCCCGACCTGGACGCACAGGCGACGGCGGCGGTGGCGGCGGCACTGGAATCCGGCCACCTGAACACAGACCTCGCGCACACCTACGGACGCCTGCTCCAGGCGTACGAGGCGATGTTCTGGAACTCGCTGAGGGAAACTCCCTAGCTACGGCGCCCCGCTGCTGTGAGCGATACAAGCCACGTCGATGCGGTCCGCAAGCTTCGCCAGCTCGATGGTCAACGCGGCGACCGTATCCTCGTCGAGCCCCTGCTCCCCGGCCTCGACAAGATGCAGCCACCGCCCACCCACGGTCCGCAACAACTTACTCACGTCGGCCGCCGCCACCTGCAGGGCACCGCGGTCGTCGACGATCAGAGGCAGGGTCACTTCGCGGTTCACAAACGGGATGGTAGCCGCGCAGTCCTCACGCACCCTGCCAAACCGTGGTGATGTTGCAGAACTCCCGGATTCCGTGCCCGGACAGCTCACGCCCGTACCCGGAACGCTTCACACCGCCGAACGGGAACGCCGGATGGGAGGCGGTCATCCCGTTCACGAACACGCTACCCGCCTCCAGATCCCGCGCGAACCGCTCCATCTCGTTCTCGTCCCGCGTCCACACGTTCGAACTCAGCCCGAAGAAGGAGTCGTTCGCGATCAGGATCGCCTCGTCCAGGTCGCCGGCCCGGTACAGCGTGGCGACCGGCCCGAACGCCTCCTCACGGTGGATGCGCATCTCCCGGGTGATGCCCGCAAGGACGGTCGGCGGGTAGTACCAGCCCGGCCAGTTCGGGCGTTCCCCGCCGCACAGCACCTGGGCGCCGCTGCGCTTCGCGTCGTCGACCAGCTCCTCCAGGTCGGCCCGCCCCTGCTCGGTGGAGAGCGGCCCGATCTCGGTGCTCTCCTCCAGCGGGTCACCGATCTTGAGCGCCTTCATGCCCGCGACGAACTTCTCGGCGAAGGCGTCGTACGCGTCGGTGTGCACGATGAACCGCTTGGCCGCGATGCAGGACTGTCCGTTGTTCTGCACCCGCGCGGTCACGGCGACCTGCGCCGCCCGGTCGAGGTCGGCGGAGGGCATGACGACGAACGGGTCGCTGCCGCCCAGCTCCATCACCGTCTTCTTGATCATCTCGCCGGAGGTGGACGCGACGGCCCGCCCGGCCGGCTCGCTGCCCGTGAGCGTCGCGGCCTTCACGCGCTCGTCGCGCAGGATGCCGTCGACCGCTCCCGAGCCGACCAGCAGTGTCTGGAAGCAGCCCTCCTTGAAGCCCGCCCGGTGGAACAGGTCCTCCAGGTACAGGGCCGTCTGGGGGACGTTCGAGGCGTGCTTGAGCAGGCCCACGTTGCCCGCCATCAGCGCGGGCGCGGCGAAGCGGATCACCTGCCACAGGGGGAAGTTCCACGGCATCACCGCGAGGACGGGCCCGAGCGGCCGGTAGCGGACCCGGACCCGCGAGGCGCCGGAGTCCCGCACGTCCGCCTCGGCCGGTTCCTCGTCGGCGAGCAGTCCCTCGGCGCGTTCGGCGTACCAGCGCATCGCCTTGGCGCACTTCGCGGCCTCCGCCCGGGCCTGCTTGACCGGCTTGCCCATCTCGGTGGTCATGACCCGGCCGATCTCCTGCTGGTCCTCGTCCAGCAGGTCGGCGGCCTTGTTCAGCAGTCGGGCGCGTTCGGCGAACGTGGTCGTCCGGTACGTGCGGAACGTCGCCTCGGCGAGCTGGAGCCGGCGTTCCAGCTCCTCCTCACCCATGGACTCGTACGTCTTGAGTGTCTCGCCGTTCGCCGGGTTCACCGTCGCGATGGGCATGGCTGACCTCCCTGGGAGCGGGCTTGCTTCGACCTTCGCGCGCTGCGGTGCCGCACGCAACGCGTACTGCCCCCTTCAGCCCGAGTGCTCCGCCAGTCGGTCGAGAAACGCGGCCTGAGCCGTGATGATCAGCGCCCGGGCCCGGTCCAGAGCGAACCACGCCACCCGGTCCAGTTCCGGGAACTCCTGCGTCCGCCCGGACCTCGGCGGCCACTCCATGGTGAAGGTGCCGGGGTCGATCGCCTCCGGGTCCAGGTCGGCCTCGATCGCCCACACGGTCACGATCTTGCCGTTGGCCTGCGCGACCTCGCCCAGAGGTACGGCCTGCCCGTCGGGCGGCGCCAGCCCCAGCTCCTCCCGGAACTCGCGCCGGGCCGCCTCCCAGGCGGGCTCGTCGGGCTCGTACTCGCCCTTGGGCACGGTCCACGCTCCCGCGTCCTTCTTCGCGAAGAAGGGACCGCCCATATGGCCGAGCAACACCTCCAGCCCGTCGTCGGTGTGCCGGAACAGCAGCAGTCCCGCGCTGCGCTTCGTCGTCCGCACCGTCACGGCTTGACCTCCGGGTGGGCCGCCAGCAGGGCCTCCACCGTATCGGCCTCAGCCGCCCTCTTGTCCTCGCGGTAGCGGACCACGCGGGCGAAGCGCAGGGTGACGCCGGCCGGGTAGCGGGAGGAGCGCTGCAGGCCGTCGTAGGCGATCTCCACGACGAGTTCCGGGCGGACGGTGACCACCCAGCCGTCGTCCTCGACGGCCAGCTCCCGCAGCCGCTCGGTCTGCCAGGCGAGCATCGCGTCGGTCATGCCCTTGAAGGTCTTGCCGAGCATCGCGAAGGTGCCGTCCGGGTTGCGGGCGCCGAGGTGGAGGTTGGAGAGCTTGCCGGTGCGGCGGCCGTGGCCCCACTCGGCGGCCAGGACCACCAGGTCGAGCGTGTGCACGGGCTTGACCTTCAGCCAGGACGCACCGCGCCGGCCCGCGCTGTAGGGGGCGTCCAGCGCCTTGACGACCACGCCCTCGTGGCCGCGGGCGAGGGTGTCGGCGAGGAAGCGTTCCGCCTCGGGGATGTGCTGTGGCCCCGACGCCACGGTCCGGCGGACCCGCAGCGGTGCGGGCACCAGATCGGTCAGCAGCGCGTGCCGTTCGGAGAACGGCAGGTCGAGCACGTCCTGCCCGCCGACCAGCAGCACGTCGAAGAAGACGGGGCAGACGGGCACCTGAACGGCGGCCTTCGCCACGTCGGTCCGGGAGCCCACCCGGCCGGCGGTCTCCTGGAAGGAGCGGGGCCGGCCGTCCGCGCCGAAGGAGATGACCTCGCCGTCGAGGATGAACCGGTCGCTCGCCAACCCCAGGGCCGCCCGGGTCACTTCGGGCAGCCGGTCTGTGATGTCGTCCAGCGTCCGGGTGTGGATCCGTACCGCGCTGCCCTCCCGGTGGACCTGGACCCGGATGCCGTCCAGCTTCTCCTCCACCGCGCACGCGCCCAGCTTCTCGACCGCCTCGGCCACCGAGGAGGCGCTCTGCGCCAGCATCGGCAGCACCGGCCGGCCGACCGTGAGCCGGAACCGGTCCAGCGCCCCGGGCCCCTCGGCGAGCAGGGCCTGCGCCACCGTCTGCAGTGACCCGGCGAGCATCACCGCCCGCCGGACGTCCGCCGGATCCGCGCCGGTCGCCCGGGCCAGACCCTCCACGGCGACCGCGTCCAGCGCGCCCTGCCGCACCTCGCCGGTGAGCAGGCCGCGCAGGAAGTGCTGCTCCGCCTCGGTGGCCGCGCCCATCAGCTCGCCGACGATCCGGGCCCGCTCCGCCTGGGAGCCGGCCCCGGACACCTTGCCCAGCTCGCCGAGCCGGGCGTCGACCTCCCGCACGGTCAGCGAGGGCTCGGCGGCCGGCGGGACCGGGCGGCTCAGCACCTTCCAGCCGACACCGAGCCGCCCCTGGGGGAGCCGTCCGGCCAGGTAGGGGATGACGATCGGCACGTCGTCCGCCTCCGCGTCCCGGAAGAGCTCCGCGAGCAGCGTGGTCTTACGGGACCGGGCGGCCGTCGCGGCGACCGCCCGGGACACCTCGGCGAGCCGGGACAGCAGCATGCAGTCATGGTCGCACCGCGGGCGCGGGGTCTACACCCGTACGGCCGCGTCGAGGTCGGCGAAGAGCAGCTCGCCGTTGATCGCCGCCCCGGCCCGGTAGCCACGGCTCGCCGCGTTCACCACCTGCTCGGCGAAGCCGCCGGCGTTGCCCGCCGCCCACAGACCCGGCACGGTCGTCAGGCCCTGCTCGTCGATCACCGGGAAGCTGCCGAAGGGCGTCTCGCGCAGTTCCGCGCCCAGCCGCACGAGCAGGTCGTTCTGCGGAACGGCACGTGGCGCGACGTACAGCACCTCGCGGTCGTGGACCGTGCCGTCCGCCAGCCGGACGCCGGTGAGCCGGTCCTCCCCGGCGAGCACCTCCGCGACCGCACCGGGTACGACGGTGACCCCGGCGGCGGCCAGCCTGCGCCGGTCCTCGTCCGTCAGCTCCGTCTCCCGCACCTCGTGCAGGAAGAACCGCACGTCCTTGGACCACTGCGTCACCATCAGCGCCTGGTGCACGCTCATCGGGCTGCTCGCCAGCACGCCGGTCGCCCGGTCGCGGGCCTCCCAGCCGTGGCAGTACGGGCAGTGGATCACGTCCCGGCCGAACCGCTCGGCGATCCCCGGGACCGGCGGCAGCTCGTCCTTCAGGCCGGTGGCGACGACCAGCTGCCGCGCCGATACGGTCCGGCCGCTCGCGAGCACCACGGTGAAGTCCTCGTCCCTGGTCGCGTCCACCACCCGGTCCCGGACCAGTTCCACGCCGTACCGCGCGATCTCCTCGCGCCCTACGGCCAGGAACTCGGCGGGCGACATGCCGTCCCGGGACAGATAGCCCTGCAGGTGAGCGGACGGCGCGTTGCGCGGCTCGCCCGCGTCGACCACCAGCGTGCGCCGCCGGGCCCGGCCCAGCACCAGCGCGGCGGACAGGCCGGCCGCGCCGCCCCCGATCACCACCACTTCATATGCCTCGGTCACGGTGACCACCTCCGCGCCCGACGGTCGCCCACATGCTGCCGCGTTGACAAACTTCTTTGCCGAATCTGCAATACGGGTATGAGCACCGAGAACACCGACGACGTTCTGGCCGGCGTCGGCCCGAGGCTCCGGCGGATCCGCAAGGAGCGGGAGGTGACCCTGGCCGCGCTGTCCGAGGCGACCGGCATCTCCGTCAGCACCCTGTCCCGGCTGGAGTCCGGCCTGCGCAAACCCAGCCTGGAGCTGCTGCTGCCCATCGCCCAGGCCCACCAGGTACCGCTGGACGAGCTGGTCGGCGCACCGCCGGTCGGCGACCCCCGGGTGCGGGCGAAGCCGCTCGAACGGCACGGCCGGACCTTCTGGCCGCTGACCCGCCAGCCCGGCGGCCTCCAGGCCTTCAAGGTCCGCGAACCGCAGCGCAGGCAGGAGCCGGAGCCGCGCACCCACGAGGGCTACGAGTGGCTGTACGTGCTCTCGGGCAGGCTCCGGCTGGTGCTCGGCGAACACGACGTGGTGCTGGCGGCGGGGGAGGCGGCGGAGTTCGACACGCGGGTGCCGCACTGGTTCGGGTCGGCGGGGGAAGGGCCGGTGGAGTTCCTCAGCCTGTTCGGGCCGCAGGGGGAGCGGATGCACGTACGGGCACGGCCGACTCGTAAGTGACGGGCCGACCTGCTTCCCGAACGGCAAGCGACCGCTTAGTATGCGGTCGGACCCGGTCAGACGAAGCAGTCCCGTGGAGGCCCCGCATGCAGGCATGGCAAGTGCACGAGAACGGCGAGCCGAGCGAGGTGATGCGCTTGGCGGAGGTGGAGCGGCCCACGCCCGGTGAGGGCCAGGTGCTGCTGCGCGTGCGAGCCGCCAACATCAACTTCCCGGACGCCCTGATGTGCCGGGGGCAGTACCAGGTACGGCCGCCGATGCCCTTCACGCCCGGTGTGGAGATCTGCGGCGAGACCGAGGACGGCCGCCGGGTGATCGCCAACCCCGCGCTGCCGTACGGCGGCTTCGCCGAGTACGCGCTCGCCGACGCCCGCGCCCTGCTGCCCGCGCCCGAGTCCCTGGACGACGCCGAGGCCGCCGCGCTGCACATCGGCTACCAGACGGGCTGGTTCGGCCTGCACCGCCGCGCCCACCTGGAAGCGGGGGAGACCCTGCTCGTGCACGCCGCCGCGGGCGGGGTCGGCAGCGCGGCCGTGCAGCTCGGCAAGGCGGCCGGGGCCACCGTGATCGGCGTGGTCGGCGGTGCCGACAAGGCCGCCGTCGCCCGGGAGCTGGGCTGCGACGTGGTCGTCGACCGCCGCACCGAGGACGTGGTCGCCGCCGTGAAGGAGGCCACCGGCGGCCGGGGCGCCGACGTGATCTACGACCCCGTCGGCGGCGCGGCCTACGCCCAGTCCGCCAAGGTCGTCGCCTTCGAGGGCCGGATCGTCGTGGTCGGCTTCGCCAGCGGCACCATCCCGAGCCCCGCGCTCAACCACGCCCTGGTGAAGAACTACTCGATCCTCGGCCTCCACTGGGGCCTGTACAACACCAAGAACCCGAAGCTGGTCCTGCACTGCCACGAGCAGCTCACCGAGCTGGCCGCGCGGGGCGCGATCAAGCCGCTGGTGAGCCGGCGGGTACCGCTCGCCGACGCGGCCGCGGCCGTGCAGCGGGTCGCCGACGGGGTGACCACCGGCCGGGTGGCCGTGGTCATGGACAAGGGAGCCGCCGCATGATCGACGCCGCCGAACTCAAGCGCCGCACGGCCGAGTTGCTGGCCGCGCATCCGCCCGCCTCGACCGACCGCCTGGAGTTCCTCCGGGCCCGCTTCGACGCCGGGCTGGCCTGGGTGCACTACCCGGAGGGCCTCGGCGGACTCGGTGTCCCGCGCTCCCTACAGGTCGTGGTGGACGCCGAGCTGGAGGCCGCGGGCGCCCCCGACAACGACTCGCGCCGCAACGGCATCGGGCTCGGCATGGCCGCGCCGACGATCCTCAAGTACGGCACGGAGGAGCAGAAGCAGCGCTATCTGCGGCCGTTGTGGGTGGGGGAGGAGGTCTGGTGCCAGCTGTTCAGCGAACCCGGTGCCGGCTCCGACCTGGCCGCGCTCGGCACCCGGGCCGTCCGCGAGGGCGACGAGTGGGTGGTCAACGGGCAGAAGGTGTGGACGTCCGGCGCGCACAACTCCCGCTGGGCCATCCTCATCGCCCGCACCGACCCGGACGTGCCCAAGCACGCGGGCATCACCTACTTCATCTGCGACATGACCGACCCGGGCGTCGAGGTGCGGCCGCTGCGTCAGATCACCGGCGAGGCCGAGTTCAACGAGGTCTTCCTCACCGACGTCCGCATCCCCGACTCCCGCCGCCTCGGCGAGGTCGGCGACGGCTGGCGGGTCGCCCAGACCACACTCAACAACGAACGCGTCGCCATCGGCGGCATGCGACTGCCCCGCGAGGGCGGCATGATCGGCCCGGTCTCGAAGACCTGGCGGGAACGCCCCGAACTGCGCACCCACGACCTGCACCAGCGGCTGCTGAAGCTCTGGGTCGACTCCGAGGTCGCCCGGTTCACCGCCGAGCGGCTGCGCCAGCAGCTCGTCGCGGGCCAGCCCGGCCCCGAGGGCGCCGGCATGAAGCTCGCCTTCGCCCGCCTCAACCAGGAGATCAGCGGCCTGGAGGTCGAACTCCGGGGTGAGGAGGGGCTGCTGTACGACGGCTGGACGATGAGGCGCCCCGAACTGGTGGACTTCGTCGGCCGCGATGCCGGCTACCGCTACCTGCGCTCCAAGGGCAACAGCATCGAGGGCGGGACCACCGAGATCCTGCTGAACATCGTCGCCGAGCGCGTCCTGGGCCTGCCCGCCGAGCCGCGCACCGACAAGGACGTCGCATGGAAGGACCTGGCCCGATGAGTACACAGCCGGATCTGCTCTACTCCGAGGAGGAAGAGGCGCTGCGCGCCGCGGTCCGCGACCTGCTCACGGACCACTGCGACGCGGCCGGCGTGATCGCCCGCACCGAGTCGGACACTCCGCACGACCTCGCCCTGTGGAAGTCCCTCGCCGACAGCATGGGCCTCGCCGGGCTGCTCGTGCCCGAGGCGCAGGGCGGCCAGGGTGCCACTCACCGTGAAGTCGCCGTCGTGCTGGAGGAGCTGGGCCGGGCGGTCGCGCCCGTCCCGTACCTCACCAGCGCGGTCGTGGCCACCGAGGCCCTGCTGGCCTGCGGGGACGAGGAACTGCTGGGCCACCTGGCCTCCGGGCGCACCATCGGCGCCCTCGCGGTCGGGCTGCACTCGGCCCCGGGCGCCGCCTTCAAGGCCGTACGGCTGGAGAACGGCACCCTGCACGGGGAGTTGACGGGCATCGCGGACGCGGCCGCCGCCGACGTCCTGCTCGTCCCGGCCGACGACGGCGGGCTGTACGCGGTCGCCGCCGACGCCGTGACCGTCACCCCGCAGACCTCCCTGGACCTGACCCGCCCGCTCGCCACCGTCACCCTCGACGGCGCGCCCGGCCGCCGCATCGGCGACGCGGACGTGGCCGTACGACGGGCCCTGCGCAGCGCCGCCGGACTGCTCGCCGCAGAGCAACTCGGCGTCGCCGACTGGGCGCTGACCGAGACGGTCCGGTACCTGAAGGAGCGCAAGCAGTTCAACCGGCCGGTCGGCGGGTTCCAGGCCCTCAAGCACCGGCTCGCCCAGCTGTGGCTGGAGGTCGTCAACCTCCGGGCCGCCGCCCGCGCCGCCGCCGACGCGCTCGCCTCCGGCGAGGACACCGACCTCACGGTCGCCGTCGCCCAGGCGTACGCGGCGCCGGTCGCCGTCCACGCGGCCGAGGAGGCCCTGCAGTTGCACGCCGGCATCGGCATGACCTGGGAGCACCCGATCCACCTGTACCTGAAGCGGGCCAAGGCCGACTCGATCGCCTACGGTACCGCGGGTGCCCACCGGGAGGCCCTGGCCGAACTGGTCGACCTCCAGGCGCCCTGACGCACGGCGTGTGAAGCCCGCCCCACCTGGGGCGGGCTTCTTCGCGCGGGCACCCGTCACCAAGTGAACAGAGGGCAGCAGTCCGGCCAACTCCCTTCAGAACAGGGCCATTTGAGTGGAGAGCGCACGCATACTCTCCCCGGTCCCATCCGGTCCCTCAAGGGAGGCAGCGCATGGCCCTCACCACCCGTCGCAGAGCCCTCACCACCCTCGGCGCCGCCCTCGCGGGCGTTGTCGCCCTGCCCGCCGGCCAGGCCTGGGCGGGCGGCGGCCACCGCGGCCCGCGCCCGCTGTGGCACGCGCACGCCCACAACGACTACGAGCACCCGCGGCCCCTGTCCGACGCCCTCGGCCACCGCTTCGGCAGCGTGGAGGCCGACATCTTCCTCGTCGGCGACCAGCTGCTCATCGGTCACGACAGCTCAGAACTGGACCCGACCCGCACCCTGGAGTCCCTCTACCTCGACCCCCTCGCCGCTCGCGTCAAGGCCAACCACGGCTCCGTGTACCGGGGGTGGCGACAGCCGCTGCAGCTCCTCATCGACATCAAGACCGAGGGCTCCTCGACGTACGTCGAACTCGACCGGCACCTGCGGCGCTACCCACAGCTGTTCACCCGTTACGCGCACGGCCGCGTCCACCCCGGTCCGGTCACCGCCGTCATCTCCGGCGACCGCGCGGCCCGTCTCCCCATGGAGGCCCAGACCGAGCGCCGCGCCTTCTACGACGGCCGGCTCGCCGACCTCGGCACCGCGGCCCCCGCCTCCTTCGCCCCGCTGATCAGCGACAACTGGACGCTGAACTTCACCTGGGTGGGCGCGGGCCCGTTCCCGGACGGCGAGCGGCAGAAGCTGCGCGACATCACCGGTGCCGCCCACGCGCGCGGGCAGCAGATCAGGTTCTGGGCGACCCCGGACACGGCGGGTGCGACCCGGGACGCCCTGTGGACGGAACTGCTCGCCGGCGGCGTCGACTACCTCAACACCGACGACCTCGCCGGCCTGGAGGCCTTCCTGGACGCACACCTGTCCGGGTAAGACCACACGATCGGAGGACATGTCAGCCGCCCG
This sequence comes from Streptomyces sp. NPDC001816, assembly GCF_042892235.1. Lineage (NCBI taxonomy): Bacteria > Bacillati > Actinomycetota > Actinomycetes > Kitasatosporales > Streptomycetaceae > Streptomyces > Streptomyces sp. NPDC001816. Next base: position 72,167 of record NZ_JBIATY010000014.1, on the reverse strand, counting down.
GACGAACCCCCCGCTACGCCACACTTGCGGCCGAACGCCGCTCATGGGGCGTGGCGGAGGAGGTTCCCGATGGCCGTTTCCATCTCTGTGGTGCTGCTGCTCCTGATCATTGTCGTGATCTTCATGCGCAACGGCGCCCTGAAGATCTCGCACGGCCTGGTCTGCATGCTGCTCGGCTTCTACCTGGCCAGCACCAGCATGGCGCCCACGATCCACAGCGGGCTCACCGCGACCGCCGACCTGGTGAGCAGCCTGCGGCCGTAGGGCGGCCGTCGCGGTCAGGACGAGAAGACCCCGATGCCGTTCGGGACCGGGCGCTCGGATCCGCCGCTCGGGTGGTTGCGGACCGTCACGCTGCTCGCGCCCGTGTCCCGGGTGACCATCTCGGACGAGCCGCCGCCGTCGAGGTTGAACGCGTCGGACGCGCCCAAGCCGTCCATGAGGTCGGCCTCTTCGGCGATGGTCATGCCCGTCCGGTAGGCCGCGGCCCCGTCCAGCGAGAGCAGCAGCATCCTGTGTCCGTCGTCCGCGAGGCCCACGACGGTGCGCACGGCCGAGGTGTTGTCGTCCAGGCCGGACAGCGGCCTGCCGCCACGCAGGACCGGGTAGCCGCCGATCGCGAACCTGTACGGGACCTTGGCCGTGGCCGCCACCAGGTCGTGCGTGACGGTCACCTCGTCGCCGGCGGACAGCTGCCGCAGCTGCTGCGCGCCCTGCTCGCGGCCCACCAGGACCGTGGTGTCCGCGGGGATCGAGCCGGTGCCCGGGGTGTCGGAGGCGGAGACCACCTCACCGCCGCGCACCTTCACCTCGTAGGTGTCCTCGCTGCACGCCCCGGCCCGGTCGGTGTCCGTGCCGCAGGTGGCCCGCTCCCGCGAGACGCTTCCCCACCGCGAGGTGAAGGCGCCGACGGAGTTCTGCGGCAGTGCGTACTGGTTGAGGCCCTTGAGCGGGAACTCCCCCTCCGGCGTGCCGACGGAGCCGCTGAGGGTGAGGCGGTCCAGCCGGGCCCGCCCGTCGGTGCCCACGCCGAGGACGTCCGTCGTGGTCGTACCGGGCGGCAGGGAGGGCCCGAACCGCTGGGCCTTCGGCACCGCCGCCTTGAGCACCTGTCCGCCGGCGATCGCCGGTCCCACGCTCGCGCCCGTCGCCTCCACGCCCGGGTGCTGGGTCTCGCTGATGTTGAAGAAGTCGCCGTTGACCCCGGCGACCGCGCCGGCCGAGTCGGCCAGGTTCGAGACGGTCGCGCGGGCCGCCACCGACCCGGGGTACAGCAGGCCCAGCCGGACATGAGGATTGTTCAGATCGACGGTGAGCAGGTGGGCGTGTGCCCTGCCCGCCGCCTCCTCGATGTCGAACTGCCGGTAGGTGACACCCGGCGCGACCCGCCTGCCCAGTGGTACGGCACCGGCCGGCGCCGCCCCCGCCAGGGCCGCACCGGCCAGTACACCGAGCGCCGTGAGAACCGTGAGAACCGATCTGCCTGCCGTCGTCTGCCGCCGATCACGCGCCACTGCGCCCCCTGAAGTCTCGTCAACTGTCCCAGGACTCAAGAAAGTGCAGCAGACGGCGGTGGCGCGCGGGGGAGCTAGGCGTCGACTACGCGAGAACGAGTGAGAAAACGTACCCCCTCGGGTGCTTCCAGTGAGAATCCGCTCCCTCGTCCGGGTACCACGTCGACGATCAGCCGGGTGTGGCTCCACGCCTCGTACTGGCTCCTCGACATCCAGAAGGTCACGGGCTCCTCGACACCCTCCACCGCCAGTTCCGCCAGCAGCACGTCGGAGCCGCCGGTCCGGAACTCGCCGTCCGGGTAGCACATGGGCGCGCTGCCGTCGCAGCAGCCGCCCGACTGGTGGAACATCAGCGGACCGTGCTCGGCCCGCAGCCTGCGTACCAACTCGGCGGCCTGCGGGGTGAGTTCGACGCGGGGAACTTCCACTTCCATGGTCACCGTCCTGGAGAGCCGGGGCGTCGCAGGTGCCCCAGTCTCACGGCTCGTCAACTGTGCGTCCAGCACGCGTTCTTCAGCGACCGTGGGTCAGCCGTGGCCGAGGACGTCGTCGGTCCGGCCCCACCCGGGCGTCGGCGGCTGCGGCCACCTCGGGGGAGGGGGCAGGGTCTCGGCCGGACCGTCGGACACCAGGCCCGTGGCCGGAGTCCGCCCGCTGAGCCACCCCAGCAGGAGGTGCCCGGGCCCGGCGACCGAGGGGCCCTCGGGAGACAGGGCCCACCGGCGGCCCAGGTCGACCGCCTCGACGCGGGAGAGGGGATGCCCCTGGGTCTGCAGAGTGGCGAGGGTCTCGTCGAGCGCCCAGGACACGTACGACGCCGGCCAGTCGGAGGTGCCGTACTCCAGGCCGAGGTCGGCGTGGTGGTGCTCCAGTTCCCGCTGACACCGCAGCAGGGTGTACCAGGCGGGGTGCCGCCAGCCGGCGAGCGCCGCCACCAGGGTGTCCCACCTCGCCGCGGGCATCCCCCGGGCCTCCGCCACGACCAGGTCCAGGGCCCGCCGTGTCCGGTCGGCCAGCGCGTCGGCGGGCAGGGCGGCGGTCCGCTCGGCCGCCTCGGCCAGGGCGGCCGCATCCTGCCGGGGCCCCGGCGCGGAGCCCGTACGCGCCAGCCGCAGCAGCCAGACGTAGGCGTCCGCGCCGCCCGCGATGTGCGCGAGCACCTGGCCCCGGGTCCAGGGAGCGAGTCCGGAGGGCGCCCGGCAATCGGCGTCGGACAGCGCGTCCATCGTCTGCGCGAGCCGGTCCACGGAGCGGACGACGTCATCGATCAGGGCGTCGACATCGGCCGCGCCCCTCGCGGGGGAAACGTTCATGCACACTCCCGAGCCTCGACATGCACCAAGAGCATCCCAGAGACAAGGAGATGACGGAGGGGCGGGTGCCTGGGAGAGGATGCCCTCATGCGCTACCACTCGCCCTTCGACCGGCCCGAACCGCGCCTCGTGCCCGCCGGCGAACACCCCCTCTGGGACGAGGCCTTGGCAGCGGTCAACCGCGACCTGGCGGTGACCCTGCCCGAGCAGCGGCCCCTGTGCCTCTTCGCGGTGCCCTGGGAGGAGGGCGAACCGGACCAGGTCTACGTCGCCCTTGCCAACGGCGAGTGGCACGGCAACCCTCTGTGGGCCGACCCGGACACCTCCGCCGACGCCCTGGAGGCCGTTGCCGAGGCCGCCCAGGACACGGTCTCGGAGCGCCTGTGGCAGGCATGGCCGGTCTGCGCCGTGCACGACCTGGGGATGCACCTGCGCGAGGAGTCCGGCCGGCCGTCGTGGTGGTGCGCCGGTACGACGGATCCGAAGGACCCGCCGCACATCCGCGCGGCCGTGGGCGAGTTGGAGACCCTCCAGCGCCCGCACCGGCCGAACCGGAAGCGCCGGAAGAACAGCGCGCGGGGCTGACCGGGGGCGGCCGGGGCCCGGCGCGGCGGGCGTGCCATGATCCTCCGATGCGCGAGATCGACGAACTGGCCCAGGTGGACGATCCGGCCTGGCCGCAGCTCCAGGAGCTGCTCGCGGCCACTGCCGTGCCGGTCCGTGTGCTGCCGGGCGACCCCGGCGAAGGCCGCCGGTGCCTGCTGCAGATGCAGGTCACCGCGCGCTCCACGCTCGGCGCGCTCGCGCTGAACTGCGGCGGGCTCGTCCTGGACGACGGGTGGCTGCGGGTGTACGGCGGCGGCTCGGCGGCGACCGGCGGTCTGCCCGGTCTGGGCCGGGTCAACGGCTTCCCGGAGGAGTTCGATCCCGCCTGGCATCCCGCCTCGGGTCTGGTCGTCGGGCACGACGTGCTCGGCGGGGTGTTCGCACTCAACGGCCACGACCCGGCCGGAGCGGGCCGCCCGGGCGAGCCCGGGCAGATGACGTACTTCGCTCCCGACACCCTGGAGTGGGAGGCCCTGGACATGGGCCACTCCAGCTGGGTGCGGTGGCTCCTGTCGGGCCGGCTGGAGACGTTCTACGAGGGGCTGCGCCCGCCGGGCTGGCGCGAGGAGGCCGCCGCCCTGGACCTCTCGCAGGGCATCACCGTCTACCCGTTCCTGTGGTCCGAGGAGGCGCAGGACGACCTCGCTGCCACGACCCGGCTGGCCGTGGCGATGCGCGAAGTCCTGGGTGCGGCGGCGGACTTCGCCCGGCAGCTGGGTCCGGCCGACCCGGGTTTCCTCGGCGAGGCCTGAGGCACCGCCGCCCGGCTGCTCACCCCTGGCGGCGAACGGCACGCATCGCCACCGCGTACACCCCGGAAGCCGCCAACAGCCCCACGGGCAGGGCGAGATCGATGCCCAGGGCGGCTGCCACCGGCCCGGTGTGCACCGTGTCGACGCACGCGGCGGAGGAGGCGACGCCCGCCGCGAGGGCCGGCGCGCCGGCCCAGTTGACCCTGCCGGTGTACCAGAAGGGGCTGCCCGGGGTGTCGTCGGCGAGGACGAGGCCGTCGTAGCGGTTGGCGCAGCCATGCAGCCCACCCACTGCTTCGAGTTCACCCGAGCCGACCACACCGACAACTGGTCGCGCCGGCTCGGCGATGAGCGTGCCGGGCGCGCGTTCCGCTGCCGCGATCTGTGGGCGGCCGGGGCCCGGGTCGTCCTCGGCTCCGACTGGCCCATCGCGCCGTACCCGCCACTGCAGGTCATGGCCGGCACCCGGCACCGCCGCCCCGCCGACCTCTCCCTGCCTCCGCACGGGCCCGACCAGGCCCTCACCGCGCTGCAGGCGCTGCGGGGCATCACCGTCAACGCGGCCTGGGCCGCCGGGGAGGAGCACCTCGCCGGCCGGCTCGCCGTCGGCCGGCGTGCCGACCTGACGGTGCTGGCCGAGAACCCGCTGGAGGTCCCCGACACCGAGCCGGCCGACCTGCCGGTCGTCCTGACGGTGCCGGCGGGCCGGCCCACGCACCAGGCCGCCGACCTGTAGTCGACGGCCCGGGCACCCTTCGGGTCAGCGCTGGGGAACGGGCACCGCCTGTCCGGGCGGGCCCGCCGCCACGGCCGCCGACTTGATCACGTCGACATCACTCGCCCGGACATAGGCGAGCCGGTGGCCGAGCTGGATCTCGTAGTACTCCTCCTGGCCCCGCACCACCGGGGACGGGGAGTCGTTGGAGGAAGGTTTCTCCAGGTAGGAACCGAGGACGCGGGACTGCGTCACATACCGTTGGCCCGCACGGATGGTGTACGGGAGCGGCGACTCCTCGGGCAGCTCGTCCGCATCCTCCGGATAGGCGTCCTCCTCCGGCAGGGCGCGGCCGAACGCCTCGACCTCCCGCAGGCCCTCCTTCGGGGTCACCATCAGGCCGCGCGCACCGACCGCCGTCGGGTGACCCTGCGGATTCTTGAACCAGGCCTTGTGACCCTGGAACCAGATCGCCGTCCAGTCGCCGCTCCGGTCGGCGACCGCGAAGGTCTGGCCCGCCGAGACCCGCGACCCGAGGTCGTTGACGTCCACGGTGGAGTCCTGGCCGTCGGGGTGCCGGCCCGGGTCCTGGATCAACGGCGCGTTGTCGTACGGATCGGTGTGCAGGCGGACCGCACTGGAGCCGTGCGGCGCACACGTCACACCGCTCTTGGTGCAGCCGGTGAACCGCGGCTTGTAGGTGGGGTAGTCCGGCAGGATCATCACGACGTCGCTGTCCGGCCCGGCCGTCGCCTTCAGCGGCGCGCCGAGCAGGTCGAAGTAGTGCCGCCAGTCCCAGAAGGGGCCCGGGTCGTCGTGCATGTCCGGGATGGAGTCCTCGGTCGGGGCCGGCACGTTGTCATGGCCGAAGATGTGCTGCCGGTCGAGCGGAACCCCGTACTTCTTCGCCAGGTATTTCACCAGGCGGGCCGAGGACCGGTACATCGTCTCCGTGTACCAGGCGTCGGGATGCCGCAGGAATCCCTCGTGCTCGATCCCGATCGAACGGGCGTTCACGAACTGGCTGCCGGAGTGCCAGGCCGAGTCCTTGATCCTGACGTGCTGGGTGATGTGGCCGTCCCGGGAGCGGATGGAGTAGTGCCACGACGCCTCCTCCGGATCCTGGATCGTCTGCAGCATCGACGCCAGCGGTGCCTCGGTGTCGTGGATGACGATGTAGTCGATCCGCTGGTCCTTGGGCCGGTCGGCCAGCTGGTGGTTGCCGTACTCGTCGTCGTCGATCTCGACGTACGGCGCGCTGAGCCAGGAGCAGGACAGCTCAGGCGGGCAGTCGACCTCCTTCGGGCGCGGCGCGCCCGTGGTGGCGGGGCGGTGCGGGCGGACACGGGGGCTCGCCGCGAGGGTGACGCGCTGCCCCGCGTCGGTGACGCGGCGCGCGCCCCGGCGGATGACGTCGAAGACGTCGTCGGCGTAGGTCTCCGCCGAGGCCCGGTCGGCGGCGCCCGGGAAGGCGGCCACGGTCTCCCACCAGTCCGCCGGATTGGGGCTGAGCGGCTTGCCGAGCTTTCGCTGGGTCGCCGCGAGGAGGGCCGCGCCGCCGCGCACGTTGGCCGCGTCGTCCGTCCGCAGCTCCTCGGCCGGAAGCCCGGTCAGGCGTGCGGCCCGTCGCAGGTCCGCCGCGGGTTTCGGCATGCCCGAGGAGGGCGACCCCGCGGCCCCCGTGCGCGGCTGTCCCTTCTTGAGCTGTGGCGTCTGCTGGGGCTGGGGCGCGTCCACCAGGTGCATCGGACCGTAGCCGCCGACGACGCTCGGCGCGCCCTGGTGGGAGTCCCACCGCGACTGCAGGTAGGACACGCCCATGAGCACGCTCCGGGGGACGTGGTACTCGTTCGCGGCGGCCTTGTACTCGTCCTGCAGACGTTGGTCGGACGGAGCGACCTCCCCCGAGCGGTCGATCAGCAACGGCACCAGAAGCGCCGCCGAAGCGGTCACACAGATGATCCGCCGGTGCCCGCGTACGGCACTGGAGACGCGGGGGGCGACGCGTTTTTTCATGTAGGTGCCTCCGACGAGGTTCAGCGTGGTGGCCAGGGACAGGTGCGACCAGGGCACAGTTGACTGCCCTTCAGGGCAAAGGGGGTTGCCCTTCGCGTCACCCCTCGTACGTTTCCGTGCCTCGCGCGCCACGTCGCGCCGAGCGTCACCGGCGTGGACCAGCCGTCGGGCACAGGCCACCCGGTCGGCGGCACCCTGCCCGGCCCGGCGTCGGGCTCAGTCCTCGACCGGGTCCACCTGCCAGTCGGCGTGTCCCGGCATGGGCGGGGTGTGCGGCCCGTACAGCCAAGGCGTCAGAAAGGGCGTCAGATCCTCGCCCGCGACGCGGGACGCGAGCCTGACGAAGTCCGCGGTGCCGGCGGCCCGGCCCCGGTACGTCGTCACCCAGGAGCGTTCGATCCGGTCGAAGGTGTCCTCGCCCACCTTCTCCCGCAGCGCATAGAGCACCAGCGCCGAGCCGTCGTAGCGCATCTGCCGGAACAGGGTGGACGCGGTCGGCTCGGCGGGTGCGCCGTCGTCGTGCCGCCACTGGTCGTGCTGTTCGTAGGCGGCGCGCATCATGCCCGCCAGGTCGATGCCGCCGTGGGTGTCGGAGTAGAGCAGCTCGTAGAAACGGGCGTGTCCCTCGCTCAGCCACAGGTCCGACCACCGCCGGATCGCGACGCTGTCGCCGGTCCAGTGGTGGGCCAGCTCGTGCACGAGGTTGCGCTCGGCGCCGACCTGATCCCCCGACAGATCGGCGCCCGGCACGACGGACAGCGACTGGGTCTCCAGGGCCACCGGCAGGTCGGTGTTCCCGACCAGCACGCCGTAGCGGCGGAAGGGATAAGGGCCGAGCCGCTGTTCGAGCCAGGCCAGGTGCTCGGGGGTGAGCGCGCGGTACGCCTCGGTGTCCGTGACCAGGTCCTCGGGGACCACGTCGCGGACGGGCAGCCCGCGCGGACCCGTGCCGTCCACGACGGAGAACCTCCCGATGCCCATCTGGACCAGCTGGGCCGCGACCGGTTCCTCGGAGTCGTAGGTCCACCGGATCCGTCCGTCGGCTTGCCGTACGCGCCCGACGAGCCGGCCGTTCGCCACCGCAGTCAGCCCCGGCGGGGTGGTGATCCGGAAGGTGAACGGTGCCCGCACGCTGGGGTGGTCGTCGGCCGGGCAGACCATCCTGGCGCCGTCGGGCTGGAGCGACAGCAGGGTGCCGTCGGCCGTGGGGACCCAGCCGTAGTCCTGGATCGCGTCGTCGCGGTGGCGTCGCTGCGTCGGGTCGGCGGTGTAGGCGACCCGGACGGTGAACGCACCCCCGCGGGCGATCGGCCTCGCCGGGGTGACGACCAGCTCGTCGCCGTCGCGCACGGCCTTCGCCGGTGTGCCGTCGACGGTGACCGCGTGCAGCATGTTGCCCGCGAAGTCGAGGTCGAAGCGGGACAGGGCCTGTGTGGCGGTGGCACGGATGGTGGTGGTCGCGGCGAAGGGCGTGCGGGGCGCGCGCCAGTCGAAGTCGAGGGTGTAGCGGCGGACCGTGTAGCCGCCGTTCCCGTCGAGCGGCGCGAGCGGGTCACCGAGACCGCGGGCACCGGGGGAGGGGACCTCGCCGGGCGAGCCGGGGGAGGCACCGGGGGCGGGGTGCCCGGCGCGGTCCGGCGCGCGGTGCTCCCCGTCGGGGAGGACGACGGTGAGGGCGGCGGCACCCGCGATGCCGACGGCACCGGCCAGGGTGAGGGCCGCACGGCGGGTACGGATGCGGCGTCGGATGCCGGCGGTCGTGAAGTCCATGGCGGCACTATGTCAGTAAGAGATCATTAATGTGCTTATATCCATCCATTCCGACGCAGCGGCTCCCAGGGCCGGTCTCCGGCGAAAACCTGCCGACTTGCTCCCACGGGGGGAGGTACGGGGCGTAAACCGATCGGATGGGGGAAGAGGGTCATACGGCAAACCGCGGGGAGTGGTCGGCCGTGCCCGGGGTGCCGGGCCTGGGTACGGGGGGAGGGACCAGGCATGGGCGGGCAGCCCCTGTTTCTCCGTCCGCGGCTGGAACCGCGGCTGCGCTCGCTGGCGGAGTCCGGCGAGCTGCTGCACACACTCGTGGACGCGCTCGGGTCGCCGCTGCACGCGGTCGTTCCCGACCAGACGGCCGCGAATCTGGAGCGGTTCCGAGCGGTGTACCGCCGGCATCACCTCTCCGGCCAGGTCTTCTTCGCCCACAAGGCCCATCGGTCCAGTGCCCTGCTGAGGCGGCTGGCCGCCACGGACGCGGGCGTGGACGTCGCATCGCTGGGCGAACTGCAGCACGCGCTCGGCGCCGGATTCACCCCCGACCGCATCACCGCCACCGGACCGAAGAACAGGGAGTTCCTCTGGCTGGCCGCGCGGACGTCGGTCACGGTCGGCGTCGACGGCCGCGACGAGCTGGAGCAGCTCGCCGCCCTCGTTCGCAAGCACGCCCTGCCCCGGGCCCGCGTCCTGCTGCGGCTGTCGGGGTTCGAGACCGCCGGGGTGCGGGTGCTGAGCCGGCGCAGCCGGTTCGGCTCACCCGTACGGGATTTGGAGCCGCTGCTGGAGGCGGTCGAGCGGCACCGTGACGTCCTCGACCCGGCGGGAGTGGCGTACCACCTGGACACCACCAGCCTCGACGAGAAGGCCACGGCGCTCGAAAGCTGCCTGCGCGTGCTGGAGGAGTGCCGGGAGCGGGGACTGCGGCCGTCGGCCGTGGACATCGGCGGCGGATTCGGCGTCAACTACCTTGCCGACCGCGAGCAGTGGGAGCGGTACACGACCGAGCTGACCGCCGCCGTCCTCGGCACCCGGCCACCCCTGACCTGGGGCGGGCACGGCTACGGGCTGCGCAACGAGGCCGGCACCCTGCGCGGCGCGCTCGGGCTCTACCCCGCGCACCGGCCAGTCGCCGGGGCGCGGTACCTGGACGAACTCCTCGCGCACCCCGCCGCGTCGTTCGGCGGCCGCCCGCTGGCCGGCCTGCTGCTGGAGCACCTCTACGACCTGCACACCGAACCCGGGCGGGCACTGCTGGACCAGTGCGGGCTGACCCTCGCGAGGGTGCTGGAGGTCCGCACCCAGGAGGCCGGCGGCGAGCTGCTCGTACAGCTGGAGGCGAAGGCCGACGACATCGCCCTTGAGGCGCACGGCGTCCTCATGGACCCCCTGGTCCTCCCGCGGGACCCGGCACGCACCGGCCCCGCCGCGGAGCCGGTCGCCGTCCATCTCTTCGGCAGCCTGTGCCTGGAGGCCGACCTGATCACCCGGCGGACGGTGTTCCTGCCCCGCCGCCCCGAACCGGGCGACCTGCTGGCCTTCGTGAACACCGCCGCCTACTGCATGGACTTCCACGCCACCCGCGCCCAGCGCCGGCCCGTCGCGCGCAAGGTCGCCGCCTGGCAGGACGGCGGCTCGTGGCGCTGGTGCCTGGACGATCAGTACTGGCCGACCACCTCCGTGGGAGGAGCGCAGTGAGGTACGACAGCATCACCGAGGCCATCGGCAACACTCCGCTCGTGCGCATCGACCCGGCCGTACACGGTCTGACCCACATCGACCTGTACGCCAAGCTGGAACTGCTCAACCCGTTCGGATCGGTGAAGGACCGGGCCGCCTGGAACATGGCGCGTCCCCACCTGCGGGCCGCGGCCGAGGACGGCCGGCAGGTCGTGGAGCTGTCGAGCGGCAACACCGCCAAGGCGCTGGCCGTCCTCGCGGGGATGCACGGCCTGACCTTCAAGAGCGTCACCAACCGGATGCGCATCCCGGAGATCAAGGACCTCCTGCTGCTGCTCGGCGCCGAGATCGAGGAACTGCCCGGCCAGAGCGAGTGCCTGGACCCGACCGCCACCGACGACCCGCTCACCCTCTTCCACCGGACGCTGTCCGAACCCGGCGGTGCCTTCCTGCACACCGACCAGTACTTCAACCCGCGCAACACCGAGGCCCACCTCGCCGGCACCGGCCCGGAGATCGTCAAGGACCTGGACGGCCGGGCCCCGGACTGGTTCATCGCCTGCGTGGGCACGGCCGGTTCCTCCACCGGCGTCGCCCGCGCGCTGCGCGAACACGACCCCGCCGTACGGGTCGTCGGACTGGTCGCGGACAAGTCAGACTTCATCCCCGGCATCCGCACCATCGACGAGGCGCGCGAGGTCGGGCTGTTCGACCCGGGCACCTACGACACGATCGAGGCGGTGAGCGCCGACGACGCGATCGAGGGCATGCTGACGCTCAACCGCCGGTGCGGCATCCTGGCCGGCCCCACCGGCGGAGCCGCCTACTTCGGCGCCCTCCGCCGACTGCGGGCCGCCGACGGCGAACTGACGGAGCGGCAGTCGGCCGTCTTCATCGTCTGCGACCGCGTCGAAAGCTACCTGAGCTACGTCCGCCGGCGGCGCCCGGACCTGTTCGGCCGCCCCAGCCGCAGGAACTCACCGGCCGACGTGTCCGACACCGAGATGCGCGAGGCTCCGGCCGTCGGCGTCGCCGAGGCCCAGGCGTGGATCGCCACCGGCCGGCCGCTCGTGGTCGACCTGCGCAGCCCCTCCGCGTACGCCGCCCTGCACATCGACGGCTCGGTCAACATCGTCGACGAGCTGTTCGAGGAACTGGTCCATGGCGGCCTGCCCTTCAGCCGCAACCGCCCGGTGCTGCTCGCCTGCCCGGTCGGCGAGAAGTCCGCCCGCTACGCCGCGCTGCTGACCCGTATGGGGCACCCGGAGGTCCGCAGCCTGACCGGCGGTATCATCGCCTGGCGCGACGCCGGCGCACCCCTGGTACGGGACCGAGCGGCATGACCGCACCCGGGATCCGTACTCAAGAGCCGTCCGACAGCGCGGAGTTGAGCGCTCTGCGCGCCCAGTTCCCCATCATCACCGGGCACCCGGAGCTGGCCTACCTCGACAGCGCGGCCACCGCGCAGAAGCCGCAGGCCGTACTCGACGCGGTCCAGGCCTACCTCACGACGACCAACGCCAACGCCGGGCGCGGCACCTACACGTGGGCCAACAGGACCACGGCCCTGGTCGAGGAGACCCGGGACCGTGTCAAACGGTTCCTCGGCGATCCGGACCCGGAGCGGTCCGCCGTGCACTTCACGAGCGGCACCACCGAGGGGCTGCGCGCGATCGCCCGCGACTGGCTGCCCCAACTCCTCGCCGACGGCGACGAGATCGTGGTCCCGGTCGCCGACCACCAGGCCAACATCTCACCCTGGCTGGAGGTACGGCAGCAGCTGGCCGGCCAGGGCGTGCGGGTCCGCGTCCTTCCGATGCCGTACCAGCAGGCGTCCGGCGACTACGACCACACGGCGCTGGCGTCCCTCGCCGGGCCACGCACCCGGTTCGTCGCCGTGACCCATGTCCACCACGTCTACGGCGGGAACATGAACATCCACCGCATCCGCGAGGCGGTGGGCCCGGACGCCGTCATCTGCCTGGACGCCGCCCAGAGCGTCGGTCATCTGCCGGTGTCTGTGGCCGAGTTGGACGTCGACTTCGTCGTCTTCTCCGGTCACAAGGCCATGGCCCTGCCCGGCTCGGGGGCCGTCTGGGCGCGCCAGGCAGGCGGGGCGGCGTTCACCCCCGGCGGCTGGCCGGGCACGCCCAACACGGCCGGCATCGCCTCCCTGGCCGCGGCGCTGGACTGGCTGGAGGCCGCCGGGCCCGACCGGATCGAGCGGTGGACGGTCGCCCTGGCGGCCCGGCTCACGGACCGGCTGCGCCACCTGGACGCCTACGAGATCCTCGGCTGCCGGACGAGCGTCGCCGCCGACTCACCCGTACAGCAGCGCCAGGGCATCGTCACCTTCCGGCACCGCGACATCGACTCGGGCGACCTGGGGTTCATCCTCTTCAGCCACGGCTTCATGGTCCGCTCCGACAGCCACTGCCAGGGCAGCGCGGGGGAGAAGGCCGACTCGGTACGGGTGAGCCTGCACGTCTACAACAGCAGGGAGGAGATCGACAGGCTGCTGTCGGTCCTTGCCACCCTCGGGTGATATCAGCCCCCGATAAGAGAATGGAAACCGTTGTCAGCTGTAGCCTCTGCGAAGGAATCAGGGGCGAGACGGCAAGGTGGCACGACCGTATGGGGCTGAGTCTGGCAACGGCCGAGCGATGGGTGCGGCGGTGGGAGCGGCAGCAGGAGCGGTACGCCGTCGACCGTGAGGAGCGCTTCACGGTGATCGCCGACATGGTCGAGCACATCGCCGCGAGCGCTGCCCACCGGCCGCTGATCGTCGACCTCGGCTGCGGCCCCGGATCGCTGGCGGCCCGTCTGGCCCGGCGGCTCCCGGACGCGGACATCGTGGCGGTGGACCGGGACCCGCTCCTGCTGGAGCTGGCCCGCACCCACCACGCGGACGCGGCCCGCTACGTCGACACGGTCATCGGCGAGCACGGCTGGACCGAGGCCCTGGACCTCGACCGCTCGCTCGACGCGGCCGTCTCGACGACGGCCCTCCACTACCTGAGCCCGCAAACCCTGCGCCGCACCTACGGCCGACTGGCCTCGCTCCTGCGCCCCGGCGGCATCCTCGTCAACGGCGACCACCTCCCCCAGGACGACCCCCAACTCGCCCAGATCGCCGGGCACATCGGACTCCGCCGAGCGGAACGCCGACGGGCCTTCGCGCACGAGGACTGGTCCTCCTGGTGGACGGCGATCGCCGAGGACCCCGAAATGACCGATCTCTACACCGAACACCAGGCCCGCCGCCCCCCGACGGGAACGGACAACGCCGCCCGGCTCTCCCTGTCCGCGCACGTACAGCTCCTGCGGCAGGCGGGCTTCGGTCACGCCGGGCCCGTCTGGCAGTACGGCGACAGCTATGTGGTCGTGGCGATCCGCTGATCAGCCTGGTCCGGCTTGACTTCGAGTGTGCTCGAATTCGTAGCGTTCCGGACATGAGCACTGCACAGCACAAGATCGGTTCGGGTTTCGGGGCCGACAGTACGGCCGACGACGTTCTCGAAGGCATCGACCTCGGCGGAAAGCTCGCGATCGTCACCGGTGGCTACTCGGGGCTCGGGCTGGAGACCACCCGGGCGCTCACCAGGGCGGGGGCCGAGGTCGTCGTACCGGCGCGGCGTCCGGACCGCGCGCGGGAGGCGCTCGCGGGTCTGGACCGGGTCGAGGTGGACCAGCTCGATCTGGGCGACCTGGAGAGCGTGCGGGCGTTCGCCGAGCGGTTCCTCGCCTCCGGACGCACCGTCGGCCTGATGATCAACAACGCCGGGATCATGGCCTGCCCTCAGACCCGGGTCGGACCCGGCTGGGAGGCGCAGTTCGCCACCAACCACCTCGGCCACTACGCCCTGGTCAACCGCCTCTGGCCGGCGATCGAACCCGGCGGCGCCCGCGTGGTCTCCGTCTCCTCCCGCGGCCACCACTTCTCCGGCATCCGCTGGGACGACATCCATTGGCAGCAGGGCTACGACAAGTGGGAGGCCTACGGCCAGGCCAAGACCGCGAACGTCCTGTTCGCCGTCCACCTCGACAGGCTCGGCAGGGAGAAGGGGGTGCGCGCCTTCGCACTCCACCCCGGCGGCATCATCACCCCGCTCCAGCGCCACCTGCCCAAGGAGGAAATGGTGGAGGCCGGCTGGATCGACGAACAGGGCAACGTGCTCAACCCCGAGGGCTTCAAGTCCCCGCAGCAGGGTGCGGCCACCCAGGTGTGGGCGGCTACCTCACCCCAGCTGGAGGGCCTCGGCGGCGTCTACCTGGAGGACTGCGACATCGCCGATCCCGCCCCCGAGGGTGAGCGCCTGGGCGTGAAGGCGTGGGCGACGGACCCGGAGCAGGCGGCCCGTCTGTGGGCACTGTCGGCGCAGCTGACGGGCGTCGACGCGTTCGCGGCTTAGATCCCTCACCGAGGCCCGCCTCGGATCCCTCACCGAGGCCCGCCTCGCGGTCGTCACCGGACCGGTAAGGAATGGAGAAGCGCCGGTCGCGGAGCCGCGGCTACCGTGGCCGCCACGGGTGTCGTCCGGCGTAGGAAAATCGGACGTTACGCTCTATGCCGGTCGGATCCGGCCAGGCGGCACCGGTGGAGACCGTGAAGGCGGGCCCGCCCGAGGGATGGAGTGACGAGAAGCATGGCCAAGAGGACGGACACGCAGTCGCCTGCGCCGCACGCTGCCGACAGCCACGAACTGATCCGCGTGCACGGCGCGCGTGAGAACAACCTCAAGGACGTCACCGTCGCGATCCCCAAGCGCCGGCTGACCGTCTTCACCGGCGTCTCCGGCTCGGGCAAGAGCTCCCTGGTGTTCGACACGATCGCCGCCGAGTCGCAGCGGCTGATCAACGAGACCTACAGCACCTTCGTGCAGGGCTTCATGCCCACGCTGGCGCGCCCCGACGTCGACGTGCTGGAAGGGCTGACGACCGCGATCATCGTCGACCAGCAGCGGATGGGCTCCGACCCCCGCTCCACGGTCGGCACCGCCACCGACGCCAACGCGATGCTGCGCATCCTCTTCAGCCGGCTCGGGCAGCCGCACATCGGTTCGTCCCGGGCGTTCTCCTTCAACATCCCGTCGATCAGCGGCGCGGGTGCGGTCACGGTCGAGCGCGGCGGCAAGACAGTCAAGGAGCAGCGCAGCTTCAGCATCACCGGCGGCATGTGCCCGCGCTGCGAGGGCCGGGGCACGGTCACCGACATCGACCTGACCCAGCTGTACGACGACAGCAAGTCGCTCAGCGAGGGTGCGCTGACGATCCCCGGCTACAGCATGGACGGCTGGTACGGCCGTATCTTCAAGGGCTGCGGCTTCTTCGACCCGGACAAGCCGATCCGCAGGTTCACCAAGAAGGAACTGCACGACCTCCTCCACAAGGAGCCCACCAAGATCAAGGTCGAGGGCATCAACCTGACCTACGAGGGTCTGATCCCCAAGATCCAGAAATCGATGCTGTCCAAGGACATCGACGCGCTGCAGCCGCACATCCGCGCGTTCGTCGAGCGGGCGATGACGTTCACCACCTGCCCCGACTGCGACGGCACCCGGCTCAGCGAGGGGGCCCGGTCCTCGAAGATCGAGGGGATCAGCATCGCCGACGCCTGCACGATGCAGATCAGCGACCTGGCCGCATGGGTCCGCGGTCTCGACGAACCGTCGGTCAAGCCGCTGCTGACGGCGCTGGGGGAGACCCTCGACTCGTTCGTCCGGATCGGCCTCGGCTACCTGTCGCTGGACCGGCCGTCGGGCACGCTGTCGGGCGGCGAGGCCCAGCGCGTCAAGATGATCCGCCACCTCGGCTCCTCGCTCACCGACGTCACCTACGTCTTCGACGAGCCCACGACGGGCCTGCACCCCCACGACATCCAGCGGATGAACGACCTGCTGCTGAGCCTGCGGGACAAGGGCAACACCGTGCTCGTCGTGGAGCACAAGCCCGAGGTCATCGCGATCGCCGACCACGTCGTCGACCTCGGCCCAGGCGCCGGCGCGGCGGGCGGCACCGTCTGCTTCGAGGGCACCGTCGAGGGGCTGCGGGCCGGCGGCACCGTCACCGGCCGCCACTTCGACGACCGGGCCGCCGTCAAGGACTCGGTGCGCAGGCCCACCGGCATGCTGCAGATCCGCGGCGCGCGGGCGAACAACCTGCAGGACGTCGACGTCGACGTCCCGCTCGGGGTGCTGACGGTCATCACCGGCGTCGCCGGCTCCGGCAAGAGCTCGCTCGTGCACGGGTCGATTCCCGCCGCCGAGGGTGTCGTGTCGGTCGACCAGGGCGCGATCCGCGGCTCGCGGCGCAGCAACCCGGCGACGTACACCGGACTGCTCGACCCGATCCGCAAGGCGTTCGCCAAGGCCAACGGCGTGAAGCCGGCCCTGTTCAGCGCCAACTCCGAGGGCGCCTGCCCCACCTGCAACGGCGCCGGCGTCATCTACACCGACCTGGCGATCATGGCCGGCATCACCACCACCTGCGAGGAGTGCGAGGGCAGGCGGTTCGACGCCTCGGTGCTCGAGTACCGCCTCGGCGACCGGGACATCAGCGAGGTGCTGGCGATGTCGGTGACCGAGGCCGGCGAGTTCTTCGCGGCCGGTGAGGCCCGTACGCCGGCGGCGCACCGCATACTCGACCGGCTCGCCGACGTCGGCCTCGGCTACCTCACCCTCGGCCAGCCGCTGACGACCCTCTCCGGCGGCGAGCGGCAGCGGCTCAAGCTGGCCACCCACATGGCCGAGAAGGGCGGTGTCTACGTCCTCGACGAGCCGACCACCGGCCTCCACCTCGCCGACGTCGAGCAGCTGCTGGGCCTGCTCGACCGACTGGTCGACTCCGGCAAGTCGGTCATCGTCATCGAGCACCACCAGGCGGTCATGGCGCACGCCGACTGGATCATCGACCTCGGCCCCGGTGCCGGCCACGACGGCGGCCGGATCGTCTTCGAGGGCACCCCGGCCGACCTCGTCGCAGCCCGCTCCACCCTCACCGGAGAACACCTCGCGGCCTACGTCGGCGCCTGACCGCGCGTCGACGGGGCGGCGCGCATGCTCGGCGTGCAGGACTCCCGGAATCACCCAGGCCTCTCGACCGGCTCGCCAGCCTCCACGACCGCCTGGAGGTCCCCGCACAGCCACGGGCGCGCCCTCGACGGCGTGGACGCCTACGATGTCCGCGACGGAGAGACCGTGGCCGGCGCCACCGCATCGTGGATGCGGCCACAGGGCCGATCGAGGAGGGCTGTGTGACCGTCGCCGACATGGTGGCCCGCCGAGGACGAGGCGGTTGTCCCCGTACGCCGGCACTGCGCGTCGGCGACTCCCGCACCGGCGGCGGCTCATGAGTGAGGCGATCGTGGTGGGGGCCGGCCCGAACGGGCTGGCCGCCGCCGTCACCCTGGCCCGGCACGGGCTGCGGGTCACCGTCCTGGAGGCCGCCGACGAGATCGGCGGCGGCACCCGCAGCGGCGAGGCCATCGTGCCCGGACTGCTGCACGACCACTGCTCCGCGGTGCATCCCATGGCGGTCGGCTCGCCGTTCCTGCGCGAGCTGGACCTGGGCCGGTACGGCCTGCAGTGGCGGCTGCCGGACGTCGACTGCGCGCATCCGCTCGACGGCGGATCGGCCGGCGTCCTGTACCGCTCCGTCAGCGACACCGCGGCCGCGCTGGGCCGGGACGGGGCGCGGTGGCGGCGGTTGTTCGACGGACCCGCCGCCGCCTTCGACATCCTGGCGGAGGACGTCATGGGCCCGCTGCTCCGGGTGCCGCGTCACCCGGTCCGGCTCGCCCGGTTCGGGCTCCCGGCCCTGCTCCCCGCCGCGGCACTGGCACGCACGTTCGCCACACAGGAGGCCCGGGCGCTGTTCGGCGGAGTGGCGGCCCACGCCTTCCAGCCGCTGCACCACCCGATGAGTTCCAGCATCGGCCTCGGCATCCTGACCGCCGGACACCGGCACGGCTGGGCGGTCGCGGCAGGCGGCTCCCGCGCCATCACCGACGCCCTCGCGGCCCTGCTCGCCGATCTCGGCGGCAAGATCGAGACGGGGGTGCGGGTCCGGTCGGCCGCGGACCTTCCGCCCGCCGACGTGACCATGTTCGACCTCGCGCCCGGGGCGGTGGCCGACATCCTCGGCGACCGGCTGCCGCCGCGCGTCGCCCGCGCCTACCGGCGGTTCCGGCACGGCCCCGGCGCCTTCAAGGTGGACTTCGCGGTCGAGGGCGGCGTGCCCTGGTCCGCCCTGCCGGCGCGCCGGGCGGGCACGGTGCACCTCGGCGGCCCGTTCTCCGAAGTGGCCTTCACGGAACGGGAGATCACTGCCGGACGGATGCCCGAGCGGCCGTTCGTCCTGGTGGGCCAGCAGTACCTGGCCGACCCGCAGCGCTCGGTCGGCGACGTGCACCCGGTCTGGACCTACGCGCATGTGCCGCACGGCTACGACGGCGACGCCACCGAGGCGATCATCGCCCAGATCGAGCGGTTCGCCCCCGGGTTCCGGGACCGCGTGGTCGGCATGAGTACCCGCCCCACCTCCGCCTTCTCCACCCACAATCCGAACTACGTCGGCGGCGACATCCTCACCGGCGCCAAGAACATCCCCCAACTCCTCTTCGGCCCCCGCCTCGGCCTCGATCCATACGCCACCGGGCTCCCCGGTCACTACCTCTGCTCGGCGGCGACCCCGCCGGGCCCCGGGGCGCACGGGATGTGCGGCCACCATGCCGCCCGAGCCGCGCTGGAAGCGCTGTGACCGACGACCCGTGGGCCACGGCCGCCCCGTCACCGGGTGTGGACCTCTGGTCAGGCCTTCCGGTTCCGCTGTGCAATCTCTGACCGACTTCTTTCACCTCGGTGGCCAATCACCGGAGTCGGCCTAACGATGATCTCCTCGGTCACGAGCGGCTGGTTCGACCTGTCCGCCTACGTACCGCTGCGGGGGAGCCTCGTCCAGAGCGGCGACGAAGAGTTCCTGCTGGTGCTGGTGATCCATCACATCGCAGGTGACGGTGCGTCGTTGGCACCGCTGGCGCGGGACGTGTCCGTGGCGTACCGCGCGCGGGTGGCCGGCCGTGAGCCGGAGCGGACCGAACTGCCGGTGCAGTACGCGGACTACACGCTGTGGCAGCGGGAGGAACTGGGCGACCTGGCAGACCCGGAGAGCCTCCTGTCGGACCATGCGGCGTACTGGCGCGAGGAACTCGCCGGGGTGTCGAAGCCGTTGCCGCTGCCGCTGGACCGGCCCCGGCCCGAGGCGGCGAGCCACCGGGGCGGATCGGTGGAGATCGGCCTCTCGACCGAGACACGGACGCGGATCGAGGCGATGGCCCGCGCCCACGGCGCGACGGCGTCGATGGTGTTCCAGGCCGCGCTGACCGCGTTGCTGCACCGGATGGGCAGCGGCGACGACGTGGCGGTCGGATCGCCGATCGCGGGCCGCACCGACGAGGCGCTGAGCGACCTGGTGGGGTTCTTCGTCAACTCGTGGGTGCTGCGGGTCCGGTTGTCCGCGGAGTCGTCGTTCGAGCGGGTGCTGGAACAGGTACGGCAGAAGGCGCTCGCGGTGTACGAGAACCAGGACGTCCCGTTCGAGATACTGCTGGAGTTCCTGCGGCCGGAACGGTCGGCCGCGTACCACCCGCTGTCCAGGTGGTGCTCGCATGGCAGAACAACGTGCCGCCGGAACCGGACATGCCCGGCCTGACGGTGTCGATGGAACCCATCCCGACCGGCACCGCGAAGTTCGACCTGTTCTTCAACCTCGCGCCGGACGAGTCCGACGGGTCGGTGATGGGCGAGATCGAGTGCGCCACCGACCTCTTCGACCGCTCGACGGTGGAACAGATTGCGGCGCGGTTCGTGCGCGTGGTGGAGCAGGTCGTCGCCGACCCCTCGATCCGGACTGGCGGAGCATTCCCTACGGCCGGCCCATCGACAACGCGCGGTATTACTTCCTCGACGAGGACATGGAGCCGTGTCCCCGCATAGGCGCAGAACCGCACGGCCTCCGTGCGCTCTCGCGCGCCGGGTGGCACAGGGGCGGGTTTCTGGAAGGGCCCACGAAGGTTCCAGGGGCCGAACGGCCCTTTCGCGCGTGGGATGGGGTCGGCTTGACTGGGCCCGGATGCGGACCACCCGAGGGTGGTCCGCTGTGCCCGGTTCGCGGTTCCGGGCGCAGCGAACGGCTCGGGGGGAGTACATCTTCTCCTCCGCCCGAGCCCTCAGCGGTCGCCTCGCAGCGCGCGCCGGCCTTCACGGCTCCCCGCCGTCTGCCGCGACCAGCCGGATGCCGGTGATCAGGTCGGGGCGGATGCGTCCTCCGGCCGGGTCGATGCCGTAGGCCTCGTAGGCGACGACCACTTCGCGGTCGCCGTTCTGCCGGGCGTGCGAGACCAGTGCGGCGCCCTCGTGGGTGCGGATGATGATGGCGCCGTCGTCGAGGACATGGTCGACCGGGCGGGCGGTGGGCAGCGCGTGCCGGGTGAAGATGATCCGCCCCACTGGCCCTGCGCCTGCCGAGCAGGCGCAGGGCCTCGTCGGGGGACAGTTCGAGGCTGCGGCGCTGGGATGCCATCGAGGGCTGTCCTTCGGGTACGGCGATACCTGTCCGCCGCACGGGGCCGGGGGCCGCGGCCAGCAGGTCTGATGGCCTCCATGGAAAGCGTCTCGAACAGGGTGTGCCAGGGCCGTTCGGCCCTTGTTAACCGCTGCACGTACTGACTTCACTGATCCAGCGGTCCCGCCCGTGGGGCTTCGGCCTCGCCCCTGCGCTCGGCGAGGCGGTCCCGCTCACGGGCGAGGCCCGGGTGGGACCGCGTAGCACGACGGATGGGAGAGCGCCGTATGACGGAGAGGCGAGTGCGGACATGATCGCGGCGATCGGGCACGCCGATCTGACCCCGGACACACTGGAGCTGGTGGAGGCCGAGCTGCGGGCGGCGCTGGAGCGGCTGCCCGCGCAGAGGTCGGCGCTGGTGCGGGCAGGGGCCGGTGCGCCGGTGGCGTTCGGGCGGGCGGTCCGGGCGACGGGGCGGGAGCTGGTCGTGGTGACGCCCACACAGGGGATGGTGCCCGCGTTGCTGCCGGAGCGAGACCGGGTGGCGGTCGCGGAGCTGGTGTCCCTCGCCCGGTGGATGCGTCTGCTGGCGTACGAGCCGGACGACCGGGACGCGTGTGTCGGCGCGGACGAGCGGACGATCGCGGAATGCCGGCAGCTGCTGGCCGTGTGGGACGGCTCGCCCTCCAACGGCCGTGACGCCACCGCGCATCTCGTGGCGTACGCCCGCGCCCGTGGCGTTCCGGTCGAGGTCGTGTGGCCTGAGGGAGCTGCCCGCGAGGCGATACCCGGTGGACCGGCGCCCGCCGCCGGTCGCCGCCTACGCGGCATCAGCCCTCTGTCGACCACCACGGGCCCGGCGCCCACTCGGACCACTGGCAAGGCGGACCAACCACGATGACCGGCACCACCGCTACCGCGCACCACCTCACCAGGAAGGACGGACGACGAGGAGAGATCACACCGGAGGGCGCGACCAGTTCGCGTGCCTTCGCCTGGCTGCTGATCGTGTCCGGAGCGCTCGGCATCCTCGCCTCCTTCGTGATCACCATCGACAAGTTCGAGCTGTTGCAGGACCCGCACTTCTCGCCCTCCTGCAACCTCAGCCCGGTGCTGTCCTGCACGAACGTCATGCGCAGCGCCCAGGCGTCCGTGTTCGGATTCCCCAACCCGCTGCTGGGCCTGCTCACCTACCCGGTGGTGGTGGCCGTCGGATTCGCGCTGCTGGCCGGGGCTCGCTTCCGGCGCTGGTTCTGGCTCGGGCTGAACGCAGGAACGCTGTTCGGCGCGGGATTCTGCATGTGGCTGATGAGCCAGGCGCTGTACGAGATCGGCGCGCTGTGCCTGTGGTGCTGTCTGGCCTGGGCGGCCACGATCGCGATGTTCTGGTACACCACAGCGCACAACCTGAGCCACGGCATCCTGCGCGCGCCGCGCGTGGTGGTGGCCGGGGTACTGGAGTTCCACTGGGTGGTACCGGTCACCTGGTACCTGGCCATCGTGATGCTGATCGCCACCCGCTGGTGGGACTACTGGCAGACACTGCTCTGAGCGCATCGCCGACCGTACAAAGTCCGCCGCTGCGTCGGCTGATATCGCCATATCATCCCGGCGGCAGGCGGGGCCTCCGGCCACCGAAAGGATGAGTTCCAGTTGTGACGAATGGCGATGGCCGGTGAGCCTGGTTGTTACCGGCCCGAGTGCCAGTAGCGTCGCGTCGGAACGACGCCGCTCGCGCAGCCGCGATGTCGGTCAATGTTTTTCGGAATCTCGGAGACGAACAAAACTGTGAGCATCTCCAACGGATCTCAGGACGCCGCCGCTGCAGCACCGGAGGAGGTGTACGAGAACGAGTTGCCGCTACGGCGCAGCCAGCCGGGCAACGTGGCCGTGAAGTGGTTGACCACCACGGACCACAAGACGATCGGAACGCTGTATCTGATCACATCGTTCGCGTTCTTCGTGATCGGTGGCGTGATGGCGCTGCTCATGCGCGCCGAGCTGGCCCGCCCGGGCCAGCAGATCATTTCGAACGAGCAGTACAACCAGGCTTTCACGATGCACGGCCTGGTCATGCTGCTGATGTTTGCGACGCCGCTGTTCGCCGGCTTCACGAACTGGATCATGCCGCTGCAGATCGGCGCGCCCGACGTGGCGTTCCCGCGGCTGAACATGTTCGCCTACTGGCTGTACCTCTTCGGCTCGCTGATCGCGGCGGCCAGCTTCCTCACCCCGCAGGGCGCCCCCGACTTCGGCTGGTTCATGTACGTACCCCTGTCGGACGCGGTCCACTCGCCGGGCGTCGGCGCCGACATGGGCATCATGGGGCTGGCGTTCTCCGGCTTCGGCACCATCCTGGGCTCGGTCAACTTCGTCACCACGATCATCGTCATGCGTGCTCCCGGCTTGACCATGTTCCGTATGCCGATCTTCTGCTGGAACGTGCTGCTGACGGCCGTGCTGGTCCTTTTGGTCTTCCCGATCCTCGCGGCCGCACTCTTCGCCCTGGAGGCGGACCGCAAGTTCGGCGCCCACGTCTTCGACGCCGCAAACGGCGGGGCCCTGCTGTGGCAGCATCTCTTCTGGTTCTTCGGCCATCCAGAGGTGTACATCATCGCGCTGCCGTTCTTCGGCATCGTTTCCGAGATCATCCCGGTCTTTTCCCGAAAGCCGATGTTCGGTTACATGGGACTGATCGCCGCGACCATCTCCATCGCCGGTCTGTCCGCGACGGTATGGGCTCACCACATGTACGTCACCGGCGGTGTGCTGCTCCCCTTCTTCTCCTTCATGACCTTCCTGATCGCGGTGCCGACCGGTGTGAAGTTCTTCAACTGGATCGGCACCATGTGGAAGGGAAGTCTGTCCTTCGAAACACCCATGCTCTGGACGACCGGCTTTCTGGTCACCTTCCTCTTTGGCGGTCTGACCGGCGTGATCCTCGCCTCGCCGCCGATGGACTTCCACGTCTCCGACTCGTACTTCGTGGTCGCGCACTTCCACTACGTCGTCTTCGGCACGGTGGTCTTCGCGATGTTCGCCGGATTCCACTTCTGGTGGCCGAAGATGACGGGCAAGATGCTGGACGAGCGGCTCGGCAAGATGACCTTCTGGACGCTGTTCGTCGGCTTCCACACCACTTTCCTCGTCCAGCACTGGCTGGGCGTCGAGGGCATGCCGCGCCGCTACGCCGACTATCTGGCAGCCGACGGATTCACCACCCTCAACACGGTCTCGACGATCGGCTCGTTCCTGCTCGGTCTGTCGATGCTGCCGTTCTTCTACAACGTGTGGAAGACGTCCAAGTACGGCAAGCCGGTCGGCGTCGACGATCCATGGGGCTACGGTCGTTCCCTCGAGTGGGCGACGTCCTGCCCGCCGCCGCGGCACAACTTCCTCACCCTGCCGCGGATCCGCAGCGAATCCCCGGCGTTCGACCTGCATCACCCCGACATCGCGATGCAGGAGCAGGAGCACCAGTTCCCGGCGGGGCCGCAGAGGTGAGGGTCCTGCCATGAGCGCCGAGATGGCGGCGAACGACGATTCGGTCCAGGCCGGTATCGCACGGATGGAGGGTTACCTGCTGTGGCAGGGTGAGATCGAGCGAGCCCGCGCGGAAGCCGAATCCTTTGCCGATGAACTCGACTGGCTGACAACCGCTCAGCGGGAAAAGGTGGTCGACCTCTTCACCCGTCGCCAGCTCGACCTCTCCCGGGCGGCCATCACCCGCACGGCCCAACGCGCACTACAGCTCCGCCAGGAATACCAGCAGCGCTATGACTGCCTCAAACGCCGGGGCTTCGCCGCTGCCCTGGCCCTGGGAGCCGCTGCTGTCTTCGTCGATTCGTTGCTGCTGATGCGTTGACGAGTCACGACGCGCGAGGAAGCCGCACCGGGGAAACGATGGTCGGCCGCGGTGCCCCGGAGCGGGAGAGGCACCGGCGACCGTCAGCAGATCCTCTTCACGCAAACACCGCACGCCCCGGTGCCCGTGCACCCCGCACGTGCCGCATCCGGCACGAGGCCCGGCCCGTCGGAAGCCCGCAGGCCGCCGGAACCGGCCGCGCGGAGAATCCTGCCCCCGGTCGGACGCCGGTGGATGTACCAGGCCATGTTGGAGGTGAGCCCGGTCAGCAGGATCCAGGCGATGGCCACCACCCACGCGCCTCGGACAACGGACACTGCGGCAGCGGTGGCGGTCAGTCCACAGACGACGGCGGCGTAGTACGCGAGACGGGGCATCCGGCGGCTCCTCTTCATGGGCGGGTACGGGCACACCCACCGCTCACCCTCCCGCGGCAGCGCGACCACCGCGGTAGGGCCGACGGCCGGGAGACGCGCAACTGTCGCATCAGGGTGCAGCCGCCGTCCGGCCCTGGCGCACAGGGGCCGTTCGGCCCTGTCCGGCCCGCCGTGCACGGTGATTACCTGGCACAGCGGCCGAGTGCGCCGGCCACTGCGGCTCCCCGTTCCCCCGTCCGGGAGGGAGATTGACCGGCGCATTCGGTACGCGCTACCGACCGCTTCGACGCCCTTGTGGCTAGAAGAAGCCCAGCTTCTTCGGCGAGTACGACACCAGGAGGTTCTTCGTCTGCTGGTAGTGCTCCAGCATCATCTTGTGCGTCTCGCGGCCGATACCGGACTGCTTGTAACCGCCGAACGCCGCGTGCGCGGGGTAGGCGTGGTAGCAGTTCGTCCAGACCCGGCCCGCCTGGATCGCGCGGCCCGCGCGGTACGCGGTGTTGATGTCCCGGGTCCACACGCCCGCGCCGAGACCGTAGAGCGTGTCGTTCGCGATCTTGATGGCGTCGTCGAAGTCGTCGAACGAGGCCACCGAGACGACCGGCCCGAAGATCTCCTCCTGGAAGATCCGCATGCGGTTGTCGCCCTCGAAGATGGTCGGCTGGACGTAGTAGCCGCCCTTCAACTCGCCGTCGTACTCCACGCGTTCGCCGCCGGTGAGGACCTTGGCGCCCTCCTGCCGGCCGATGTCCAGGTAGGAGAGGACCTTCTCCAGCTGGTCGTTCGAGGCCTGGGCGCCGATCATCGTGGCGGTGTCCAGAGGGTGCCCCGGCTTGATCTGCCGGGTGCGAGCCACAGCAGCCTCCAGGAACTCCCCGTAGTTGCCGCGCTGGACGAGCGCCCGCGAGGGGCAGGTGCACACCTCGCCCTGGTTGAGCGCGAACATGGTGAAGCCTTCGAGCGCCTTGTCCCGGAAGTCGTCGTCGTGGGCCCACACGTCGTCGAAGAAGATGTTCGGGGACTTGCCGCCGAGCTCCAGCGTGACCGGCTTGATGTTCTCCGAGGCGTACTGCATGATCAGCCGCCCGGTCGTGGTCTCCCCGGTGAACGCCACCTTCGCCACCCGCGGGCTGGACGCCAGCGGCTTGCCCGCCTCCACGCCGAAGCCGTTGACGATGTTGACCACGCCCGGCGGCAGCAGGTCGGCGATGAGGCTCATCCAGTAGTGGATGGACGCCGGGGTCTGCTCGGCGGGCTTGAGGACGACCGCGTTGCCCGCGGCCAGCGCCGGCGCGAGCTTCCAGGTCGCCATCAGGATCGGGAAGTTCCACGGGATGATCTGCGCGACCACACCGAGCGGCTCGTGGAAGTGGTACGCCACCGTGTCGTCGTCGATCTCGCCCAGCGAGCCCTCCTGCGCCCGGATGGCGCCCGCGAAGTAGCGGAAGTGGTCGATGGCGAGCGGGATGTCGGCCGCCAGCGTCTCGCGCACCGGCTTGCCGTTCTCCCAGCTCTCGGCCACCGCGAGGGGTTCGAGGTAGGCCTCCATACGGTCGGCGATCTTCAGCAGTGTGTCGGCGCGCTCCGCCACCGACGTACGACCCCACCCGGGCGCGGCCTCGTGCGCCGCGTCCAGCGCCCGCTCGACGTCCTCCGCGGTACCGCGCGCGATCTCGGTGAACGGCTGCCCGTTGACCGGCGACGGATTCTCGAAGTACTGCCCGCGCGACGGCGGCACGTACGCTCCGCCGATGAAGTGGTCGTAGCGCGCCTGGTAGGAGACGATCGCGCCCTCGGTGCCGGGCGCCGCGTAACGGGTCATGCTGGTCTGCCTCCCGGTGAAGCGCTGCCCGCCGTTGGGCAGCTCGCGGCGCGAGGCTAGGCGGGCGGACGTTGCAAGTACGTTGCGCCGCCGGCCGGTGCCGGTGGCCGGTGAGCCGGTACAGCCAGCTCGGCCTCCAACGCCGCCAGCCGGGCCCGCACCGGCGCCGACGGCCGCACCGCCGCGAGCGCCCGCCACACCTCCAGGTCGTCCTCACCCCACGGCGCACGCGCCCAGTCCGCGAGCAGATCGGGATCGCCGTGGGTGATCAGGGCCGCCCGCAGACCGTCGGCGAGGCGGCGCCTGAGCCGCACCACCGCCGGGGCCTGCGAACCCGGCAGCAGCGGGCCGGCGTACGCCTCCACCGCGGACGTCAGCGCACCCGTCTCCAGCCGCCGCTCCACCACGCCGGCGTCGGACTCGACGGCCGCCGTGAGCCGGTACGGCCGGGAGGCGAGCAGCCCCGGCCCCAACAGCCGCCTCAGCCGGGCCAGTTCGGCACGCAGCGTCACCGGGGTCACCGACTCGTCCGCGTACAGCGCGCACAGCAGTTCGTCGCCGGTCAGCCCCTCGGGACGGCGGCCGAGGAGGACCAGGATCTCGCTGTGCCGGCGGCTGAGCCTGATCCGGTGGCCGTCCAGCCGGAGCTCGGCCTCGTCGCGGCCCAGGACGCTCAGCGTCGCGGTGTCCTCGGCACGCCGAGGCGGGGCGAGCAGCGCGAGCTGGGACTCGGCGGCCCGCGCCACCGCCTGCACGAAGCCCAGACTGTGCGGATGCGCCAGCCCGTCGCCACCGGTGATGTCGACGGCCCCGAGGACCCGGCCGGTGTGCGGATCGTGCACCGGCGCCGCCGCACACGTCCACGGCTGCACCCGCCGTATGAAGTGCTCCGCCGCGAACACCTGCACCGGCCGGTCCAGGGCGACCGCGGTACCCGGCGCATTGGTGCCGACGGCCGTCTCCGACCAGCGAGCCCCGGGCACGAAGTTCATCCGGTCCGCCAGGCGCCGGGTCGCCGGATGCCCTTCGACCCACAGCAGCCTTCCGTGTGCGTCGCACACCGCCAGCAGATGCTCGCCGTCGGCGGCGAACGTGCCCATCAGCTCCCTGAACAGCGGCATCACCCGGGCCAGCGGGTGCTCGGCCCGATAGGTACCGAGGTCGCCGTCGGTCAGCTCCACGCTCGCCGTACCGTCCGGCCCCACACCGGCTCGCGCGCTGCGCCGCCACGACTCGGCCACCACGCCCCGCACCGGGCGCGGCACCGTGCCGGCCGTGGTGAACGTCTCGTGCGCCCGGCGCAGCACCCGGACTCGCTCGGCGGGGTCGGCCCCCGGCTCCAGGGCCACCCACGGATCGGTCAACTCGCCCTCCCCGGACGGTGAAACGGCTGGAACCATCGTCACGCGCCGTGTTCGCCCAGACAACCGGTTCGACGTCCGCCTACGCGAAATTGACCAGTCTGATGTAGCGGACCCAGTCCCAGAACGGTCCCGGATCGGTGTGGTCGGTGCCCGGCACCTGATAGTGGCCGATGATGTGCTCCCTGTCCCTGGGGATGCCGTACCTGGCGCAGATGGCTGCCGTCAGCTGCGCGGACTGCTCGTAGAGGGCGTCGGTGAAGAAGGCGGGCTCGTTCACCCAGCCCTCGTGCTCGATGCCGATGCTGCGGGTGTTGTAGTTCCAGTTGCCCGCGTGCCAGGCGATGTCGGCCTCGTGCACGCACTGGGCGACGTGCCCGTCGGCCGAGCGGACCACATAGTGCGCGGACACCTGCTTCTGCGGGTTCTGGAAGATGGCCAGCGTGTCCGTGTACGTCTCCTGCGTGACATGGATGATCACACGGTCGACGGTGTAGTCGGCGGGGCGGTCGGACGAGGTGTAGTTGGCGGTGGTCGCCGGCTGCCACTCGGCCGGAGGGTAGTCGACGGCTTCCCGCGCACCGGCGCGGGCGTCGGGGAGCAGCGAGTAGGGGACGGCGGCGAGAGCCGCGCCCTTCAGGATCCGTCGCCTGCTGAGCTGTGGTCCGGGCCGGTTGGTGTCCATCGTCGGCTGCCTTTCAGGAACGGGTGTGGGGGGCATCACAAGCCTGCGCGACTGATGCGGTGTCAGCGGCCGAGCGTCCGCGCCGTCTCCCGCAGCCGCGCGTGCATGCCGCGGTGAGTCTCCCGCGCGGGCAACCACTCCTTGCGGAGCTTGGCCACGCACGTGTAGTTGGTGTCGCACACGTTGGCCAACGGCGATTCGACCGCCTGGGTTGCGTACTGATACGCGTCCGGCTCACTGAATCCGTAGTCGCGCACCAGCCACTGCACCAGGTCAAGCTGCGATATCCGGAACGCGTCCTCCACCGGGCGCGCCGAGCCTGTCGAGATGAGATGCGTGTCCGATTCCAGCCGGGGCCAGGGGGTGGCGACGTCCTTGAGGAGGTCGACGATCACCACGGTGTTCATCGCGCACTCCACGGCGACCCCGCAGGTCTCGCCCTCGCCCTGCCGCGCGTGCCCGTCACCGAGACTGAGCAGGGCGCCCTCGACGTTCACCCCCAGATAGCAGGTGACACCGGCCCGCATCTCGGGCGTGTCCATGTTCCCGCCGTGCGCGTCCGGGACCGGGGCCGAGCGCACCTCCAGATTGGCGGGGGCCACCCCCACCGTGCCGTGCATGGGGTCGAGGGGCAGCTCCAGCTCTAGGTCACTGTCCTGCGCTCGGAAGAGAGCGGTGCGCCGGGTGCGGTCGAGCTGCCAGATCCAGACCCGCTCCGGCAACGGCGGTTGCAGCGTGGCCGTGGTGTGCGTCGAGGTGAGCGCGCCGAAGAGGGGGACCGTGGTCGAAGCGGCCCAGTCCCGGGCCGGTTCGAGGGACACGAAGTGCACGGCCACGGTGTCGCCGGGCTCGGCTCCCTCGATGTGGAAGGGGCCCGTCTGCGGATTCAGGAAGGGAAACTCGCAGACCTCGGAGACGAGGTCCTTCTCGGACCGCACCCGGCCGGCGAAGCAGTCCTCGGTGTAGAGGTCGAGAACCGTTCCGGGCTGGATCCGGGCCACCGGGGGAGCACCGCCGAACGTCCAGGCGTACTCGTCCGGTTCCGGGCGCACGGTCAGGATGCGGGGGTCGGTCATCGCGGCATCGGTCCTTTCGGTGCGGCGGTCATGAGGAGAGAATCGGTCCCCGTCGGCCTTCCGGTGGGGCGGCTCGCCGTTACGGTCAGCGAGGCACGGTTCCGTCCTGCCGGTGGCCGGCCCTGTCGAGTTCCTCGGCGTGAACCCGTGCGGTCTCGGCTATTCGCTCGGGGTGATGCCGCATCAGCACCAGCAGGACCACCGCGCCGGCGGCCACGGTGGCGGCCGGCGCCATCGCCGTGATGCTCTGGAACAGGGCTTCGCGCAGCCCGATGGCGTCCCGCCGTAGCGTCCCGGTCGTCTCCGCGTGCATGTCGTCCCCCGATCCGTGTCAGCCGACTGGCACTCGACGCGTGTGCATCCCCTCGTCCCGCGAGCGCTCCGCCGGACAGGCAGGGCGGCAGCGCCTCGCGTGAATCACGGTACGGCGCGGGTGAGTTGGGCAGAAGGGTGCGCCGCGGTTCCGTGGACAACCGGCGGACTGTGGACAACTCCGCCACCCGATCGAGTGAGACCAGGCCGTCTTCCGGCCGTGCGAGCCCACCCGGCAGCGAGCCGTCAGGGCCGCTCCGCCACCGCCGCCGGATCGTCGAGAACGGCCCGGACGACCGAGTGGGCCGCGCCGAGGAGGGGGCCCTCGGGACCCAGTCCGGACACCGACACCGGGCAGGCCGGTCCCGCCGTACGGCCCGTCAACTCGGCCTCCAGCGACGGCAGCAGCCAGGGGGAGAGGCCGGCGAGGGCCCCGCCGAGGACGACCGTCTCGGGGTCGAGCAGATTGACCGCCCCGGTCAGCGCGATGCCGAGCGCCGTGCCGGCGTCCCGCAGAGCCCGCCGTACCGCCTCGTCACCCTCCCCGGCCCGTCCCGCGAGCAGACCGACCAGGTCCTCCTTCGGCTCCAGCCCGGCCGCACGCAGCACCGCCTCCTCACCGGCGTACTGCTCCAGGCACCCACGCCCGCCGCACGGGCAGGCGGGTCCGTCCGGGCGGACGGGCACATGACCCAGCTCGCCCGCGAACCCCCGCGTGCCGCGCAGCAGTTGCCCGTCCACGACGACCGCGGCGCCGATGCCGATCTCGGCCGACACGTGCAGGAAGTCGCGCGGTGTGCCGGCACCGAGCCACAACTCGGCCAGAGCACCGAAGTTGGC
This sequence comes from Streptomyces sp. NPDC001816, assembly GCF_042892235.1. NCBI lineage: Bacteria > Bacillati > Actinomycetota > Actinomycetes > Kitasatosporales > Streptomycetaceae > Streptomyces > Streptomyces sp. NPDC001816. The sequence continues at coordinate 40,903 of NZ_JBIATY010000014.1, read as the reverse complement.
CTCGTTGTCCACGATCACGGGCAGGCCGCCGGGCAGCAGGGGGCCTAGGTCCGTGTCGTTCCAGTCGAGGTTCGGGGCGCGCACGACCGTGCGGCCGTCCCGCGCCACAAGCCCCGGTACGGCGACCGCGAGACCGGCGGGCCACAGCCCCTCCCGTTCCGCCTCGGCCACGACCCGGCGGACCAGCGCCGTCAGCTCCTCGATCACCGGTCCCGGGGCGCGGCCCCGGTTCGCGCCGTGCCGCACGGCTCGGGCGCGGACCGCGCCGCGCAGGTCGACCGCGCACACCGCGAGGTGATCGACGCCGATCTCCGCCCCGATGCCGGCGGGACCGTGCCCGCTCACCGCGAGCGCGGATCCGGGGCGGCCCACCCGGCCCGGCCGTTCCGGGCCCAGCTCCTCCAGCAGCTCCCAACGGATCAGCTCGTCCACGAGGGTCGAGACCGCCGCCCGTGTCAGGCCGATGTGGGAGGCGACCGCGGCCCGCGACAGCGGGCCCTCCGCGCTGACGGCGTGCATCACCCGGGCGAGGTTGCGCCGGCGCATGCCCTGCTGGGTGTCCGGCAGAGAGCGTCCGGCGCCGGTCGGGCGGCCCTCGTGCGGCGATGCGGTCATGCTCTGGTCAATCCTCGGTGTCTGCGGCCGGGCACAGCTCGGGTGCGGCGGCTGGGCTCAGCGGGATTCCGGCCCCCGCTCCAGCAGCGGGGCCGCGTCGGAGAGTACCCCGCTGATCCGGGCCAGCGTCGCCTCGTCCCGCTCCACCGCGTCCAACACCGGGCCCGCGGCCGTGTTCCAGCGACGGGCCACCGCGCCCGGGTCCTCGCCGGTCAGCAGGCCCGCGGCCTGCGCCGCGGCCCCGAGGGCGACCAGCTCCCTGGCCTCCGGGACCTGGACCGGCCGCCCCGACAGCCGGCGTACCGTCTGCTGCCAGGCCGTGCCCCGGGCTCCGCCGCCGATCAGCAGCAGCGGGGTGGTGCGGTCCGCGTCCTGGTCGAGGACCAGGTCGAGCGCGCCGAGCAGTGCGTGCACCGCGCCGTCGTAGGCCGCCTGCAGCAGCTGGCCGGCGGTGGTGTCATGCCGCAGCCCGTGCAGCAGGCCGGACGCGTTCGGCAGGTTCGGAGTGCGCTCGCCGTCCAGGTACGGCAGCAGGGTGACGGAGGTGCCGGGCTCGACGGCCTCCCGGTCCAGGCCCAGCAGTGCCGCGACGCGGTCCACGGCGAGGGTGCAGTTCAGGGTGCAGGCCAGTGGCAGCCAGTCGCCGTGCGCGTCCGCGAAGCCCGCCACCGTACCCGTCGGATCGACGGGGCGGTGCTTGGAGACGGCGTACACGGTGCCCGACGTGCCGAGGCTCAGCACCGGCGTGCCCGGCCGCAGGCCGAGGCCCAGCGCCGCGGCCGCGTTGTCACCGGTGCCCGGCGCCACCAGGGTGCCCTTGGAGAACGGCAGGTCGTGGTGCTCGCGCACGGTGCCGGCCACCTCGCCGGGCCGTACCACCCGGGGCAGCAGCGTCGGGTCGAGGCCCACGTGCGCCAGCGTCTCCTCGTCGTAGGCCTCCGTCCCGGACGCCCACCAGCCGGTGCCGGAGGCATCGCCGCGGTCCGTCGTGCCCTGTCCGGTCATGCGCTCGGTGAGGTAGTCGTGGGGGAGCCGCACCGCCCTGGTGGCGCGGACCGCCTCCGGCTCGTGCTCGGCCAGCCACGCCCACTTCGTGACCGTGAACGACGCTCCGGGCACGCTGCCGGTGCGCTCCGCCCAGCCCTTCGGGCCGCCCAGCTCCTCGACGAGCCGGCGGGCCTGCGGCGCCGAGCGGACGTCGTTCCAGAGCAGCGCCGGACGTACCGGTTCACCCTGCTCGTCCAGGGTGACCAGGCCGTGCTGCTGGCCGCCGACGGACACCGCGGCGGCCTCGTGCGCGGGCTCACCGCACTGGCGCAGTGCCTCGCACAGGGCGTCCCACCACTGGCGCGGATCACTCTCCCGGCCCGCACCGGAGGACACGGTGTGCGGCGCCTGGCCGCTCGCCACGACCTCCCCGGTGGCTGCGTCGACGACCAGCGCCTTTGTGGACTGGGTGGATGTGTCCACGCCGACGACGAGCGGACCCTCGGCTGCTGACATCGGGTTCTCCTCTTCCGCGGCTGCGCGGGATGTGCTGTGAGCTGGCAAGACTTCTGTCAACGACATCGGTCGACGACAGAGGCCAACGACATCCGTCGAAGACTCCTTGTCGTCGAAGACACACCTTGTCTCTTCCCAGAGGTGCGTCCGCATACTAATTTGTAAACGGCCATGACGAAATAGTCGTACGCAGCAAGGAGTCGCGGCATGAGCTACCAGCCCACCCCCGAGGACAGGTTCACCTTCGGCCTGTGGACCGTCGGCTGGCAGGGAAGGGACCCATTCGGCGACGCCACCCGCCGCGCCCTCGACCCGGTCGAGACGGTGCAGCGGCTCGCCGAGCTGGGCGCCCACGGGGTGACCTTCCACGACGACGACCTGATCCCCTTCGGGGCCACGGCCACCGAGCGCGAGTCGCACATCAAGCGCTTCCGCCAGGCCCTGGACGCGACCGGCATGACCGTCCCGATGGCCACCACGAACCTCTTCACGCACCCCGTCTTCAAGGACGGCGCCTTCACCGCCAACGACCGCGACGTCCGCCGCTACGCGCTGCGCAAGACGATCCGGAACATCGATCTCGCCGTCGAGCTGGGCGCCAGGACGTACGTCGCCTGGGGTGGCCGTGAGGGCGCCGAGTCCGGCGCCGCCAAGGACGTGCGCGCGGCCCTCGACCGGATGAAGGAGGCGTTCGACCTCCTGGGTGAGTACGTCACCTCCCAGGGCTACGACATCCGCTTCGCCATCGAGCCCAAGCCGAACGAGCCGCGCGGCGACATCCTGCTGCCCACGGTCGGTCACGCGCTGGCCTTCATCGAGCGCCTGGAGCGCCCCGAGTTGTACGGCGTCAACCCCGAGGTGGGTCACGAGCAGATGGCCGGGCTCAACTTCCCGCACGGCATCGCGCAGGCCCTGTGGGCCGGAAAACTCTTCCACATCGACCTCAACGGGCAGTCCGGCATCAAGTACGACCAGGACCTGCGGTTCGGCGCCGGCGACCTGCGTGCCGCCTTCTGGCTCGTGGACCTCCTGGAGAGCGCCGGTTACGAAGGGCCCCGCCACTTCGACTTCAAGCCGCCGCGGACCGAGGACCTCGACGGCGTGTGGGCGTCGGCGGCCGGCTGCATGCGCAACTACCTCATCCTGAAGGAGCGTTCGGCCGCCTTCCGCGCCGACCCGGAGGTCCAGGAAGCGCTGCGTGCCTCCCGCCTGGACCAGCTGGCCCAGCCGACCGCCGCGGACGGCCTGCAGGCCCTGCTCGCCGACCGCACGGCCTTCGAGGACTTCGACGTGGAGGCGGCCGCCGCGCGCGGTATGGCCTTCGAACAGCTCGACCAGCTGGCGATGGACCACCTGCTGGGCGCACGGGACTGAGTGCGCACGCGCGCGTAGGGGGCCGCTTCCGAGCGGCCCGCACGCGCGCGTGCCTGCCGAAATCCGCGGCTCCGGTGAGGGCCGACCGCCCCAGCGCGGGATGCGGCGGAATCGTGCGGTCCACGGCATGAGCCGGTATCAGCTTCCGTGCGCGGGTGGCCTCATGACCGGGCGGTGGCGACTCTGGACGGTATGTCCCTGTCGCCTGTACCTCCCGTCCCGCCCGGACCGCCGGGCGGCACCCCGCCTCCGCCCGGCGGTTTCGGGCCGCCCCAGGGCGGCTTCGGCCCGCCCCCTCCCGGCGATCCTGACCCGTCATGGCTTCCGGTGCCTTCGCCGCGGAGCCGCGGCCCGTTGTTCGCCGTCCTGACCCTCCTCGTGGCCGCCGCGGCCGTCCTCGTCGTGGTGCTGACGGCCTCCGGGAAGCACGGCTCGGGGGACGAGAAGGCGCCGAAGGAGAGCGGCACGAGCACAAGCCGCTCTCCCAGGCCCTCCTTCAGCCTTCCCACCGAGCTGCCCAGCCGGCTGCCTTCGCGGCTGCCGACCGAGCTGCCCTCGGGTTTCCCGAGCACGCTGCCGAGCGACCTGGAGTCGATCCTGCCCTCGCTCTCCGACGTGCTGCCGTGAAAACGCCTCTCACAGGCCTTCGGGCAGCCGGACGTACGTCAGGGCCGTCTTGATCCCGCTGTCGACGAGGCGGCCCTGGGCGTCGAACGCGCCCGCTCCGTCGGTCATCCCGAAGTCGTTGTCGTTGATGAGCGCGAGAGTGTCGTGGTCCACGCGGGCGATGCCCTCGATCTTCCCCGGCACACCGCTCACCTTGCCCAGGTCGACGACGAGCCGCTTGCTCAGCACCGGCACGCCTGCCGCGGCCGGGTCGTCCAGCTGCTCCAGCGACGGAGAGGTCGTGTCGTCGTCCCAGGGGCCGCCGAGGATGTCGGCCTTCTGCCCCAGCCTGACCAGCTGCAACCGGGCCGCCTTGTCGGTGCGCTCCTCCACCAGCAGACGGTCGCGGCCGACGGCCACCACCGAGGAGATCTTCAGCTCGGAGGTGTCGTCCTCGCTCGGGTCGACGACGTTCACCGGGTCGAAGCGGTAGGCGTACTCCGCGGTGACGGCCTGCTTCCGCGGTGAGAAGCGCAGCAGACGCGTCGTGCGCGAGGCCTCCCCGGCGGCCGTGTCGGGCAGCGAGAGCGGGCTCTGCAGGGCTATCACCAGGTCACCGCAGGGAAGCTGCGCAAGCCCCTCGAAGCCGCGGTTGGTCTTCCGGTGCAGCAGGACGGACGGCAGTGCCTCCACCACCGGGTAGTCGGCGCCGGTGAGGTTCAGCCCCTTGGGCACGTAGCGAGTGAGCACCTGCCCGCGTGCGGAGACGTGGATGAGCGAGGGGCCGTACTCGTCCACGAGCCAGAAGGACCCGTCCCCGGCCCGCACGATGCCCTCGGTGTCCAGACCGTTCGGGTCGTACGACAGCGGGGTCGTGGCGTCGTAGGTGTACGGCGCCTCGTCGCGGCTCTTCTGGTTCGGCAGCCCGGTGACGGCCTTCCCCGAGGCAGTGGTGATCGGGATCGCGTCGATCACCTCGATCTCGTCCCCGGAGACCCGGATCTTCACGATCGCGGGGTCGAATCCCGGCACCGGGAACGTCCGGCGCTTCTTGCCGTCCACCTTGATCTGACCGTTGGGGCCGCGGTCGGAAACGGTCCAGTACTCGCCTTTGCGGCCGGCCGGGTAGATGTCGCTGCCGATGCCCCCGAGGTCCACTCCGTGGTCGTCGGCCACGCTGCCGGGCAGCAGCGCGTTGCTGAACTCGCCGAGCGGGATCTCCCCGAGGGTGGCCGTGCGGATGACACGGGCATCCCTGGACGGCGCCGCCGTGGCCGTTCCCGCGGCCACGAGGGCGGCGGCCAGGGCCAGGGGAAGGCCCGTGGCGACGGATCGGTGGACACGGCGCCGGCCGGTGGCGTGCGGGGACATCGGGCCTCCTGAGGGCAAGTTCGTTGACTGCGGCCAGATTTGGACCCCAGAAGGAACATCGCACGACCCCGGGGTGAACAAGCGGCGTCCACCACTCGTCGGGTCGCCCTCGCCGCGGACTGACAGCCCGTCAAGTGCCTGCGTGCGACCGGTCCTCCGGCCCGAGCCGCGCCGCGGCCAGTGCCGTCGCCGGATCCCGGTCCGCGCCGCCCGCCGGAACCCACCGCCCGCCCTCCTCGCGGTAGGGCCACCAGCTGCCCTCCTGGCCGAGGCGCAGCTGAATCCCTTCGGCCGGGACGGTCCAGCGGTTTCCGGCCGGCCGGAACGACGGCCGCTCGTCCTCCTCCCAGGCCGCCTCCAGGGCCGCACGCGCGCGTGCGAGCGCCGCGCCCTCCACCTGCCACTCCTCGTCGAGCACGGCCAGGGCCGCCGCACCTCCGACTCGCCAGGCACGTACGGCCGACGCCAGCCCGTCGCCGCCCCGCCCCGACCCTTCGGCGAGCCGGTCGGCGACAGCACCGGGAGCGGCGCCTTCGGCGAGCCGTACGGCGTCCTGAGCGGCCGTCAGCCCCATGTCCGGCTCCCCGTCGGCGCCGAGGCTCTGCCTGAGCATTCGGTGGGCCTCGGATGCCGTTCGCGCGGCCAGGAACTCCAGTGCCACGGGGTCGATACCGGGCGATGCCTGAGCCGACTCGGTCTCGAAGGACGGCGGTTCGCCGGGGCTCTCCGGAAGGCTGGGCAGAGCGGGCAGCGGAGGCAGGATGTCGGCGGCAGCCCAGGCCTCCGCCGCGTCCACACCCTCCGCCTCGGCGGACTCGTCCCGGCAGGCGGCGCTCCGCAGATGCAGCTGATCCAGGAACGCGCTCCGCGCCCGGCCCCGAAGGAGCAGGAGCACGAACGGATCCTCGTCCAGGAGACGCGCCACCTGATGGGACAGGGCGGCGGTGTGCCCGCAGTGGTCCCACGCGTCACAGTCGCACTCGGGTTCCAGATCGCCGAGCCCCGGCAGGAGTTCGATGCCCCTGACCGCCGCGTCCTCGATCAGATGCGAGGGCAGTTCCCCGTCGAGGAGCGCGGCCAGGTGTCCCGCCTGCTCCACGGCCAGGTCCAGAAAACCGACCCACTGCTCTTCGGAGAGTTCCGGCACCAGGACGTCGGCCCGGTGCGCCACGCCCTTCGGATCGCGGACGACCGCGGTGACCCGGCCCGGCCGTACCGTCACCGCGCCGACGCCGCCCCCACGCGCGAGTCGGCGCCCCGCCTTCACAGCGGCGGAGTCCAATGCCCCGTCCTCCAGCGCCCCCAGCCAGGTGCGGACCCACCAGGTCTGTGCGAACCCGCGCCCGCGCGCGGGCGGCAGCGCGGCGAACGTGCGCTCCAGGCCACGGTCGTGCTCATCGGCGTAGTGGTTCATCGTGCCTCCCCGCGCAGTTCCACCAGTGCGGCCAGTTCCGCGTCCGTCAGCTCCGTCAGTGCGGCCTCGCCCGCGCCGAGCACGGCATCCGCCAGTTCCCGCTTGCGCCCCAGCATTTCGGCGATGCGGTCCTCGACCGTCCCCTCGGCGATCAGCCGGTGCACCTGCACCGGGCGGGTCTGCCCGATGCGGTACGCGCGGTCGGTGGCCTGCGCCTCGACCGCCGGGTTCCACCAGCGGTCGTAGTGCACGACATGCTCGGCCCGCGTGAGGTTCAGGCCCGTTCCCGCGGCCTTCAGCGAGAGCAGGAACACCGGCGCCTCACCCGCCTGGAAGCGCCGCACCAGCGCCTCGCGCTCGGCGACCGGAGTGCCGCCGTGCAGGAGCTGCGAGGGCACCCCACGCGCCGTCAGGTGCCGTTCGAGCAGGCGGGCCATCCGCACGTACTGCGTGAAGACCAGGACGCCCGAGTCCTCCGCGAGGATGGTGTCGAGCAGTTCGTCCAGCAGCTCCAGCTTCCCCGAGCGTCCCGTGAGCCTCGGGTCGTCCTCCTTGAGGAACTGCGCCGGGTGGTTGCAGATCTGCTTCAGCCCGGTCAGCAGCTTCACGATCAGACCCCGGCGGGCCATGTCGTCGGCGTCCGCGATCCGCTCGAGGGTCTCGCGGACCAACGCCTCGTACAGGCCCGCCTGTTCCTGCGTCAGTGCCACCGGGTGATCGGTCTCGGTCTTCGGCGGCAGTTCCGGGGCGATGCCGGGGTCGGACTTCCGGCGCCGCAGCAGGAACGGCCGCACGAGCCGCGCGAGATGCTCCGCGGCGGCGGGATCCCGGCCGCCCTCGACCGGCAGGGCGTACCGCGTGCGGAAGGCGCCGAGGCGGCCGAGCAGTCCCGGTGTGGTCCAGTCGAGGATCGCCCACAGTTCCGTCAGGTTGTTCTCCACCGGCGTGCCCGTGAGCGCCACACGCGCGCGTGCGCCGATGGACCGCAGCGCACGCGCGGTCGCCGCATACGGGTTCTTCACGTGCTGCGCCTCGTCGGCGACGACCATGCCCCAGTGCACCTCGGCGAGCCGCTCGGCGTCCAGGCGCATGGTGCCGTAGGTCGTGAGGACGAACTCCCCGTCCGCCAGGGAGCCGAGACCGCGCCCGGGTCCGTGGAACCGGCGCACGGGGACACCGGGCGCGAACTTCTCGATCTCGCGCTGCCAGTTGCCGAGCAGGGACGCCGGGCAGACCACGAGCGTGGGGCCGGCCGACGAGGCGTCCGTCTGCCGGTGCAGGTGCAGCGCGATCAGCGTGACCGTTTTGCCGAGCCCCATGTCGTCGGCCAGACAGCAACCCAGCCCGAGCGCCGTCGTCCGGGCCAGCCAGCCCAGGCCGCGAAGCTGGTAGTCCCGCAGGGTGGCGGCAAGGGCCGTGGGCGGGGCGACGGGCTGCCCCGCCTCGGGGTCCGTGAGCCGCTCCCGCAGCTGCGCCAGCCATCCCGTGGGCCGTACGTCGACCAGGTGGCCGTCGACCTCGGCCGAGCCCGTCAGAGCGGCGGCCAGCGCCTCGACCGGGGCGATGGAGCGGTCCTGCCGGTTACGGGCGCGGTCCGCCTCCCGCGGGTCGACCAGGACCCATCGCTCGCGCAGCCGCACGAGGGGGCGCTTGGCCTCGGCGAGCCGGTACAGTTCCTCGCGCGACAACTCGCGCCCGCCCAGCGCGAACCACCAGCGGAAGGAGAGCAGGGCGTCTGCCGAGAGGAACGACGGCAGCGTCGAAGCCTCCCCGTCCCGCGGGCCGACGGCCGCGTGTGCGGTCAGCTCGCGTGACAGCTCCTTCGGCCAGTGCACGTCGACTCCCGCGGCGGCCAGTGCCCGGCCGCCCTCGCCCAGAAGTTCGGCGATCTCGTCGTCCGCGAGGTCCACCACGTCCGGCGCGGCGGCGGCGAGCAGTGGCGTCAGCGGCGGCCATGCCCGGGCCGCCCGGCGCAGTGCCAGCAGCGTGTCGGCCCGCGCGCGGGGGCCGAACACGTCGCGGGCGGGTCCCGAGCCGGCCCACAGGTCGGCGGCGTCCGCGACGTCCGCAGCCCCGCTCGCGCCGTGCACTTGGAGCACCGCACGGAACTGCACGGTGGAGTCGTCCTCGCGGACGGCGTCCTGCAGACCGGGCGCTTCCACGCGCAGCGACAGGCGGACGCCCGCGTCGTGGCCGGCGGCGATGTCGTCGGCCCACGCGCGCAGGCTGGGCAGATGCTGCGGTTCCGGTGCCGCGAACGCGGCACGGCCCGTCACGAGCGGTGCGGCCGGGGAGCGGGGGAGCGTGTCGGCGACCGCGTCCAGGAAGGCGCGCAGCAGCCGCTCGGGATCGGGGAGCCGAGGGTGCTCGCCGGCGGTGAGTGGTACGGCGTGTGCCTCCGGAGGCATGGCCGCGGCGAGTTCGCGGACCAGTTCCGCATCGCCCACGGACAGCGGCCCCACCCGCCAGGCGTCGTGATCGCCGGAGGAGAGACCCGGCAGGAGCAGGCCGCGTGCCAGGAAGTGCAGGGCCAGCAGGCCGGCCGTGCCCCAGAATGCGGTGGCCCGATGGGCGCCCGTCTCTGCACGCGCGTGCGTGAGCACCGGCAGGGCGGCGCGCACCGGCAGCAGCAGAGCGGGCACCCGTACCCGCTCGAGGTCCCGGTCGGGCGCGGGCAGCACCAGGTCCAGCTCCGAGACGGACCCCTGGGCGAGATCGGGGAGAGGTTCGCCGCCCGGTCGCCAGAAGGCCATCAGGCCGGCGCGAGCGGGGTCGGACGGTACGAACACCGTGCAGCAGCGGGCCAGTTCGGACAGGTCGGAGGATGCTTCCGTGGGAGTCCTCTGCACAGTTCCGCCGCACTCCTCAAATTTGACTACTCGCTAGGAGTGGCCGAGGATACAGCACGCGGCGAGCCCACCTCGAAGGCTTACGCTGTGACCTGTGCCACTAAGGGGCGCGTCTCAGGGATGTCTCAGGGTCGAGCTTCGGAACCGCCGGGAACGCGGGGCCGTTTTCAGAGCAGAGAGCGGCAGTGGCCGCGAAGGAGGCGACGCTCATGTCCAAGAACGCGAAGATCGCCGCAGGGGGTGTGGCGGTCGGTCTCATCCTGCTGATATGGCTGCCCTGGTGGGTGGCGTTCCTCATCGTGGTGGGGGTTCCGGCCGCTGCGTATCTGGCGCTGGACCCCTCGCAGCGGCGCAGGCTCCGCCGGGTCGGACGCAAGGAACTCGGCCGCTGAGAGACCGGCGAACGGACCTGGTCCGTTCGCCGGGGCGGCCGCGGACGCTCCCCGGACCGTCGGGGACCGCGCCTCCGCGGAGGGAGCGGCCCCCTCGGGGTCAGCTGGGCCGTACGGCCATCTTGTCGAGCGCCTCCAGGAGACCGGGCAGTTCGGGACCCCGGCCCACCGGCAGGACCTCTCCGGGCTCCTCGTCGAGCAGGACGAACGCGATGTCGTCGGTGCGCGCCACCATCGACCATCCGGGGCCGTCGGCGCGCAGCGTCCGGGCGTCGCCCGGGGCGAACGACGAGCGCACCCGGCCCAGCGGCGGCGGAGAGTCGACGTAGGCGCGCGCCTCCGAGAGCACCCGCCGGACGCCCTGGTGGCCGCTCTTCGGTGCGTTCTCCTCGTCGTCCGCCGCGGCCTCCGCCGTCTCGGTCCCCTCACCGGACGAGGGGAGGTAGTCATCGCCGATCTGCTCCCGCCAGACCGCCCACTGCAGCGCGATCTCGTCGGCGCCCAGACGTCGCTGGGCCGGACCCCAGGAGCTGGTGTCCGGCGGGGTCAGGGCGGGCCCCTCCCCGACCTCGGGGTCGGGGTCGTGCGGCGCGGGCACACCGGGCGCGGCGACGGCGACCGCCAGCGGCCAGCCCGGCAGGGCCGTCACGACCGTGCGCTCGTCCGGCGACAGTTCGTACTCCATGCCGCAGTCCCAGGACGCGATCGCCACGGCGACCAGCGAGACGTCGTCGATGACGACCGTCCAGCGGGCGCCCTCGCCGTCCTGCCCGAGTACCAGGCCGTACCCGTCGGCGAGCGGGGCGAGGTCAAGCGCCGCGCAGGCCTCCGGGTAGTCGTCGCCCAGCACGCTCGGAAACTGCGCCGGCGTCAGCAGCACCGCCGTGAGCACGTACAGCGCCTCGTCCGCGGCGGCGACGGCCTCATCGTCCGTCCCGGCCATGCCTGCCTCCCCAGTGGTTCGTCCATCGGCGCGCACCCTAGTGCGAGCGGAAGCCGCTTGTCACGACTCCGCACACCACACGGAGCTGCAGGTTTCCACCTGGACGGGGGCGAAATGCCCCCGTCGGGGTCCGTCTCTCAGGCCGTCGGCAGCCCGAGGAGGTCGCGGGCCACCGTCCCGGGTGACTCGTCACGCTCCCGGGCGAGCGCGATGACGGCCCGGCACGCCAGCTCGTTCACCCCGAACGACAGTGCCTCGGGAGACACCCATCCCGCCGCCTCGTCGATCCGGTCCTGATCGTCCTCCGCGCAGGCCGCCACATAGGCGGCCGCTGCTTCGAACAAGTTGTGTGCGCGCCGGTCCCGAGTGTCCACCGCCTCCGCGTGCGAGGAGGTACGGAATCTGGCGGCGTACTTGCGCATCATGTCGAACACGTGCTCCACCTTAGCCCTGAACGGGGTCGTCGCTGATCGCTCACTTGCTCCTGTTCAACGTAGAGTTGGAGCTTCGGCGACAGAAGGGGGACGGCGCGGTGAAGCGCTTCGAGCGGCTTGAGCAGATCCGCCGGATGGATCCGGTGGCGGACGCTCTGGAGATCTACCGGCTCAGCGTGGCGTTCGAATTCCCCTGGGACTACACGCGCGCCCTGGAGCTGGCCCTGTACCGCACCTACGCCGTGCCCAGCATCGGGCGGCTGCTGGCGCGGACCGCGGAGCTGACCGAGCGCACGCAGAAGCGTTACGACGACACCGCGCTGCTCCTCGACGCCGTCGTGGAGCACGGCTTCACCGCCGACGAGGGCCGTACCGCGATCCGCCGCATCAACCAGATGCACCGCAGCTACGACATCAGCGACGACGACATGCGCTACGTGCTCTCCACCTTCGTGGTGGTGCCCAGGCGCTGGATCGACACCTACGGCTGGCGTCGCCTGTCCCGGCACGAGGTCGTCGCCACCACCGAGTACTACCGCACCCTCGGCCGGCACATGGGCATCCCCGACATCCCCGAGACCTACGAGGGGTTCGAAGCGCTCCTCGACGCCTACGAAGAGGCGCACTTCGACTGGGACGTCCAGGCCCGACGGGTCTCCGACGCCACACTCGACCTGATGGCGTCCTGGTACCCGCGCCCGCTGGCGCCGCTGCTGCGCACGGCCACCCTCGCTCTGCTCGACGAGCCGCTGCTGCGTGCCTTCCACTACGAGCCTCCGAGCCAGGCCACGTCCTCGCTCGTGCGCCGCGCGGTGCGTACGCGTGGCCGGTTGGTCCGGCTGCTTCCGCCGCGCCGCACACCGCACTTCGCACGGCAGAACTGGGAGATCAAGGGCTATCCGAACGGCTACCGGCTGGCCGACCTGGGCACCCGCCCGGTCCCGGGGACGGGCGCCTGCCCGGTACGGCACCTGGACACCTCAGCGGCCGACGGCCTCGAGTGAGGCGAGGGTCTCGCGCAGCCAGGTGAGTTCGGCGCGGCTCGTGGCGCGCGCGATCTTGAGCACCCCGCGCCGGAACGGGTCGTCCAGTTCCTCGGCGGCCAGCGGCCGGTCGCCCTCGTAGAAGAAGCTCGCCGGTTCCTCGAGAAAGGCCAACCGGCGCCGTAGTACGGCCGCCTGGGCCGCCGGGTCGTCCAGGTGGCGCAGGAACGCGAGCAACGTGAACCAGTGGTTCTCGTCAGTGATCTCGCGCTGCCCGGGGTCGGCGAGGCGGCGCCGCAGCTCCTGCCTGCCCTCCTCGGTGAGCGTCAGCACGTGACGTGGCGCGGCCACGGCACCGGGCTCGGTGGCCCGCGCCAGCAGGCCCGCCTTCTCCAGCCGTTTGATCGCCGGGTACAGCGTGCTCTCGGCGACGGGCCGCACGTGCCCGGTGAGCGCGGCGATGTGCCTGCGCAGGACGTAGCCGTGCAGCGGGACGTCGTACAGGAAACCGAGGATGGCGAGTTCCAGCATGCCCGCATCCTCTCCTATGCCCGCTGTACAGCGAGGCCTCGATATTCTGCTTCCGTAATACATCGATGTCGAGGTATCTTGCATACGTCATCGCACGCATCAGGGAGGGGCACCGTGAAGCAGGCCGAATTCGACAGCAAGGGGAGCCGGATCCGGTGGACGGAGGCGCCCGGTGAGGGGCCCGCGCGCGTGTACCTGCACGGACTCGGATCGGTTTCCTCCGTGTACCACGCGCACATCGCGGCCCGCCCCGAACTCACGGGCAGGCGCAGCCTGTTCGTGGACCTTCCCGGGCACGGCATCAGCGACCGGCCCGAGCACTTCGGCTACACGCTGGAGGAGAACGCCGACGCCGTGGCTGCCGCACTGGACCAGGCCGGCGTCACCGGTGCCGAGTTGATCGCGCACAGCATGGGCGGGGCCGTCGCCATCGTCCTCGCCCACCGGCGACCCGACCTCGTCTCCCGGCTGGTCCTCACGGAGGCCAATCTGGACGCCTTCCCGCCGCAGACGGCTGCGAGCAGCGGCATCGCCTCCTACGGGGAGGACGAGTTCGTCGAGGAGCAGTACGCGCGCGTGCTGGAGGCGGTGGGCCCGCTGTGGGCGGCCACGATGCGGCTGGCCGATCCGCGTGCACTGCACCGCAGTGCGGTCGGTCTGCGGCGCGGCTCGGACCCCGTGATGCGCACCCTGCTGGAAGGCCTGGCGATCGACCGCGTCTACCTTCAGGGCGAGCGCAGCGGCGAACTCCCGGGCAGGGAGGACCTGGAAGCCGCCGGGGTCCGCGTGGTGACGGTGCCCGGCGCCGGGCACAACGTCATGTTCGACAATCCCGACGCCTTCGTGGCCGCCGTGGCGGGGCGGAACTGATCCGCCCCGGCCGTCAGGCCTCGGGCACCGCCAGGGCGAGGAAACGGGCGTCTTCGTCGACGTACGACGTCATGCGCCATCCCGAGCGGGCCAGGAGAGGGCCGAGATTGGCCTCGGCCCGCAGGTCGTCGGGGGTGATCTGCCGCCCCTGACGCGCCGCCAGGGCCGCCCGGCCGATGGGATGGAACAGTGCGAGCACGCCGCCCGGCCGCACCACGCGGACCAGCTCCCGCAGGTTCTCGGAGGGCTTGGGCAGGTGCGCGATCAGGCCCGCCGCGAACACGGCGTCCATCGAACCCGACCGCAGCGGCAAGGCGGCCACGTCCGCGAGCAGCAGCCGCCCCACCTGGTGTCGCCCGGCCCGCACGGCGGCCTGGAGCATCGCCGGAGTCAGATCGACCCCGGCCACCACTCCGGACGGCCCCACGGCGGCACGCAAGGGCGCAAGGGCGCGTCCGGTGCCGCAACCGGCGTCGAGCACGCGATCACCCTGACGCAGGCCGAGGTTCGCGACGGCGGCCGTGTAGGCGGGACCGTCGTCGGGGAACCGGCTGTCCCAGTCGGCGGCGCGGGCGGTGAAGAACTCCTGGACATGTGTGTGGTCGTCGCTCATGCCCCGCATGATCCCTCACCGACACGGGGGACATGCCTGCGCGCATGTTCGAGCTGGACGCGATCGTTCCATCGCCTCTCTGTGTCATATTCCAACACCTTTCGAAATGCGCCCCCTTCGTGCGCCCCTGCCGCGACTAGCGTCCCGGGGCCATGGGACACCTGGACCACGCCGCCTTCGGCTGGCTGACCCCCGCGCTGTCGTACGTGATGGCCTGCATAGGCGCCGCACTGGGACTGCGCTGCACCGTGCGCGCGCTCTCCACCACCGGCCGGTCGCGCCGCAACTGGCTCGTCACCGCCGCCTCCGCGATCGGGACGGGCATCTGGACCATGCACTTCGTGGCCATGCTCGGCTTCCGCGTCAGCGGCACCGACATCCGGTACGACGTGCCGCTGACCATCCTGAGCCTCGTCGTCGCCATGGTCGTCGTCTGTGCCGGCGTCTTCGCCGTCGGATACAGCAAGGACCGCAACCGGGCGCTCCTCCTGGGAGGGCTCACCACCGGGCTCGGCGTCGCGAGCATGCACTACCTGGGCATGGCCGCGGTACGGCTGCACGGTCAAGTGCACTACGACCCCGTCCTCGTCGGACTCTCGGTCCTGATCGCCGTCGTGGCGGCGACCGCGGCCCTGTGGGCGGGGCTCAACATCAAGTCACCCCTTGCGGTCACCCTCGCCTCCCTCGTCATGGGGGCGGCCGTCAGCAGCATGCACTACACCGGGATGTTCGCGGTGAGTGTGCGCGTCACCCCCTCCGGCGAGGTTCTGCCCGGGGCCACGGCGATGCAGTTCATCTTCCCCCTCGCCGTCGGCCTCGGGTCCTATCTGTTCCTCACCTCGGCCTTCGTCGCCCTCTCGCCCACGGCCGACGAGCGCGAGGCGTCCGCCTCGGCCCAGCGGCCCGTCCAGAGCGTCGCCCGCTAGCGGGAGCCCGGCCCCGGAGCCCCGACCCACATCCCGAGCGAGGAGGCCATGCGCCCACCCCGTAACACCCCCAGAGCCGGCACCCCTGCGCAGTCCACGCCCCCGCCCCGCGGCCGACGCGCGCACGCCGGACCACCGGCCGACGAGGTGCCGGGCGGGCCCCTCGACACGCTGCGGGAGCACGCGCCCCCGCGCGCGGGCCGTTGGCGCATGCGCGCTCGCACGGTGCGTGCCAAGGTGGTCTGCCTGCTGATGGTGCCCGTCATCTCCCTGCTCGCCCTGTGGGCGTACGCCACCGTCAGCACCGTCCAGGACGTTGCCCGGCTGCGGCAGTCCCAGCGGGTCGACGCCGAACTGCGCACCCCGGTGGCCGCAGCCGTCGCCGCACTGCAGACCGAGCGGGCCGCGGCCGTGCGCCATGCCGCCGACCCGGGCGCGGGACGCGGCGACGACCTCGAAGGCCTCGCCGCGCGGACCGACCGCGCGGTGGCCAAGCTGCGGCTCGGCCACGGCCACACCGTCGCCGACAGCCAGGAACTGCCCGCCGGAGTCGGCGGACGCCTCGAGGACTTTGTCGCCGGCGCCGAGCACCTGCGCGCGCTGCGGACCGCCGTACTCGACCACAAGGCCGGCTGGAGCCAGGTGTACGCGCAGTACACGAGCACCATCGGTACGGCCTTCACGGTGGACGGCGCCCTCACCGGTGTCCAGCAGGCCGACGTCGGCTCCGACGCGCGTGTGCTGCTCGAATTCTCCCGCGCCGCCGAGGCGCTGGCCCAGGAGGACGCGATCCTCGGCAGCGCGCGCCCGGCCGCCGGCCTGCAGGGCGAACGGCTGCGGCTGTTCGGCGCGGCCGTCGCCACGCGCCGCACCCTCTCCGAGGCAGCCGTGGCCGACCTGCCCGGCACCCAGCGCGCAGCCTGGCGCGAGCTGGCCGGCAGCAGCGCCTATACCGGCCTCACCGCCACGGAAGACAAGATCATTGCCTCCGGCGCCGGTGCCAAGGCGGTGGACACCGCACCGGCGAGCGCCTGGAACACTGCCCACGCGCGCGTGCAGGACGTGATGCGGACCATCGCGACGGACACCGGCCGCGCCGTCGCGGGCCGCGCCGACCCGTTCACACGCGGCTTCCTCAGCCCCGCCGGCGCCGCGGTGCTCTTCGGCCTCGCCGCCGTCGTCGCCTCGCTCGTCATCTCCGTCCGCATCGGGCGGGCCCTCGTGGTCGAGCTGGTAAGCCTGCGCAACGACGCTCTGGAGATCGCCCGCCGCAAACTCCCCGCGGCGATGCGGAAACTGCGCACGGGCGAAGAGATCGACATCCAGGCCGAGGCGCCCGCCGGACCACCCGCCGAGGACGAGACCGGCCAGGTCGCCGAGGCCCTGACCACCGTGCACCGCGCCGCCCTGCACGCAGCGGTCGAACGCGCCGAACTCGCCAGCGGCATCTCCGGAGTCTTCGTCAACCTGGCCCGCCGCAGCCAGGTGCTCGTCCACCGCCAGCTCAGCCTCCTCGACAGCATGGAGCGGCGCTCCGACGACCCCGACGAGCTGAGCGACCTCTTCCGCCTCGACCACCTCACCACCCGGATGCGGCGCCACGCCGAGAGCCTGATCATTCTCTCCGGAGCCGCACCCGGCCGGGCCTGGCGCATGCCGGTGTCCCTCACGAACGTCGTACGCGCCGCCGTCTCCGAGATCGAGGACTACGCGCGCGTGGAGGTGCGCCAGCTCCCCGAGGCGTCCGTCATCGGCGCGGCGGTCGCCGACGTCACCCACCTGCTCGCCGAACTCGTCGAGAACGCCGCCCAGTTCTCGCCGCCCCACACGCGCGTGCGCGTCACCGGAGAACCCGTCGGCAACGGCTACGCCCTCGAAGTCGAGGACCGCGGCCTCGGCATGGGCACCGACACCCTCGCGGAGGCCAACCGGCGGATCGAACAGTCCGAGGCCCTGGACCTGTTCGACAGCGACCGCCTCGGACTGTTCGTGGTCAGCAGGCTGGCGGCTCGGCACGGCATCAAGGTGCACCTGCGCACCTCCCCCTACGGAGGCACCACCGCGGTCGTCCTGGTGCCCACCGTCCTGCTGCACACCCGCGCCGCCGAGCGCCCCGCCCAGGAGGAGGCACCGGCACGGCCGGAACAGCCGCGCGAGTACGCGCCCGTGCCCGACGCGCCCCCGTCGCCCTCCGAGGTCACCGCGCAGACGGACCGGCCCGCCCTCGCGGCCAGTGCCCCGGCCCCCTCGACCCCCGCGCACGAACCCCCGCCCCCCGGAGTCACCACCTTGAGGCTGCACCGCCCTCCGAACGACTCCGAATCCTCCGACAACCTTCCACGCCGCGTGCGCCAGGCGAGCCTCGCGCCCCAACTCCGCCATCAGCGCTCCGAAGAGACGGCGCCGGAACCCGACCCGCGCGGCGACGACCGGCGCACCCCCGAACTCGTACGGGACCGCATGGCGGCCTACCGCGCGGGCTGGGCCCGCGGCGGTGGCAGGCAACCCGGCCGCGGCCCCGCCCCGGCACCCGAAACGGGCAGTGACAGCACTGAAGGAGACCCGGCATGATCCAGGACCCGAGCATGAGTACCGCCCAGCGATCAGGTGAACTGGACTGGCTGCTGGACGACCTGGTGATGCGGGTGAGGGAGGTTCGGCACGCCGTCGTGCTGTCCAACGACGGCCTGGCCGTCGGCGCCTCCACCGCCCTCGCGCGGGAGGACGCGGAGCATCTCGCGGCCGTGGCCTCCGGCTTCAACAGCCTCGCCAAGGGCGCGGGACGGCATTTCGGGGCGGGCGGCGTGCGCCAGACCATGGTGGAGATGGACGACGCCTTCCTTTTCGTGGCCGCGGCCGGCGAAGGCTCCTGCCTGGCGGTGCTCACCGCCGTCACCGCCGACATCGGCCTGGTCGCCTACGAGATGGCACGACTGGTCAAGCGCGTGGGCGAGCATCTCTACACAGCGCCCCGCGTCGCCGCCCGGCCGCCTGCCGCGGGATGAGCCGGAAGGGCGGCACATGACCGAGAACCAGAGCGACGGACGGCGCGAGCAGGGCAGCCAGTGGTACGACGGCGAGGCCGGGCCCCTCGTCCGTCCCTACGCCATGACCGGCGGACGCACCCAGCCCGGCCCCACCGGGGTGCGCTTCGACCTGATCGCCCTCGTCACCCTCGACCCCGCCGCACCCGCGGTGGACGAGGACACCTTGCTCGGCCCCGAACACCGCGCCCTGGTCGACCTGTGTCGCACCGAGACACAGTCCGTCGCCGAACTCGCGGCCGACGCGGACCTCCCGGTGGGCGTGGTCAGGGTGCTTCTCGGTGACCTCCTGGAACTGGGCTGCGTCACCGTCAGCCGCCCGGTACCCCCGGCCCAGCTGCCGGACGAACGCATTCTCCGTGAGGTCATCGAGGGGCTGCGGGCGCTGTAGATGAACGTTCAGAATCCGACGGGCGCCTCCTGGCATCCCGTTCCGTGCGCGTTCCGGAACCGACCGGGCGCGAAACGGTCACATCAGGCGTGTTCCGGTCCGATCCCCCGGAGGGATGCCGGAGTTGTCATGATGCTGACCTCCTGTCCCGAGCAGTCCGACACCGACCACAGCCGGCCCTCCCGAGAGAAGTGATCATGGTCTCCGAGCACTCCGACGCCGCCGGCGACATGTCCGCCCTGGCACTGAAGATACTGGTCGCCGGCGGCTTCGGTGTCGGCAAGACGACCCTCGTCGGGGCCGTCAGCGAGATCCGCCCGCTGCGCACCGAGGAGCTGCTCAGCGAAGCCGGTCAGCTCGTGGACGACACCGACGGCGTGGACCAGAAGGTCACCACGACCGTCGCCATGGACTTCGGGCGCATCACCATCCGCTCCGGCCTCTCCCTGTACCTCTTCGGCACACCCGGCCAGGACCGCTTCTGGTTCCTGTGGGACGAACTGGCGCAGGGGGCCCTCGGTGCCGTGGTCCTCGCCGACACCCGCCGTCTGGAGGACTGCTTCCCGGCCGTCGACTACTTCGAGCACCGGCGCATCCCGTTCGTGGTGGCCGTCAACTGCTTCCCCGGAGCACGCAGCTACGGCGCCCACGACGTCTCCCGGGCCCTCGACCTGGACCGGGGCACACCCGTGGTCCTGTGCGACGCGCGCGACCGGGACTCCGGCAAGGAGGTGCTGATCCGCCTCGTCGAGTACGCCGGGCGGATGCACACCGCCCGACTCCTCGACTCGGTGAGCTGAACGTCAGCCGGTCAGATCCTTCAGCGCCACCACCTTTTCCACGGCGACCCGGACCAGCAGCTCGCCCGGGACGCCGTTGCGGGCGCCGAACTCGTCCGCGCGCTCCTCGCCCATGTACCGAGCGGCGATGCGGGTGGCCCAAAGGCGCAACTCGTCCAGCTCCTCCGACAGTCGGGCGCGCCCGTGCAGCACCACGAAGTGGAACGGCGGCCGGTCGTCGTCCACGCACAGGGCGATCCGTCCGTCACGGGCGAGATTGCGCCCTTTCACGGTTTCCTTACCGGTGTTGAAGACCACGTCGTCCCCGTCCAGTACGAACCAGACCGGGGCCACATGTGGGCTCCCATCGGCGCTGACGGTGGACAACTTGCCGGTTCGGGTGCCGTACGAGACGAACGCCCGCCATTCCTCATCGGTCATCTTCTGTGCCATACGCCCATCCTGCTTGCCCGCAGGCCGGTCGTGGGGAAGGCTGGCGGACAGTTCCTCCAGCCAGGGGGAGACGTCACACGGGGAGACGGAACATGGCGCAGAACCAGGGACTCGGCTGGCTCCTGGACGATCTGACCGGGCGGGTGGACCATGTACGGCACGCGCTGGTCCTGTCCAACGACGGCCTGGTCACGGGGGCCAGCACCGGCCTTCGCCGCGAGGACGCCGAGCATCTGGCCGCGGTTGCGTCCGGGCTGCACAGCCTCGCGAAGGGATCGGGGCGCCACTTCGGCGCGGGCAGGGTGCGGCAGACGATGATCGAGTACGACGACGCCGTGCTGTTCGTGACCGCCGCCGGCACCGGCAGCTGCCTGTGCGTGCTCAGCGGCGCGGAGGCCGACATCGGCCAGATCGCCTATGAGATGACCCTGCTCGTCAACCGTGTCGGCGAACATCTCGGCGTGGATGCCCGGCAGCCCGATCGCGCTCCACTGTCAGATCTCTGACCTGCGTCTTTGTCTCGCGCCGTGGAGTTATCCACAGGCTCGCCACGATGTGCGCCGATCCGGCTACGGTGTGTGCACGGCGAACGCGCAGGGCGTGAGCCATCGACTTCACGGGGAGTACGACCAT
This sequence comes from Streptomyces sp. NPDC001816, assembly GCF_042892235.1. NCBI lineage: Bacteria > Bacillati > Actinomycetota > Actinomycetes > Kitasatosporales > Streptomycetaceae > Streptomyces > Streptomyces sp. NPDC001816. The sequence goes on along the minus strand of NZ_JBIATY010000014.1, from coordinate 20,179 downwards.
GTCGGGAAGCACCTTCGTCCCCGCCCGCACCGTCACCTGCACCCCGAGCCGCGCGGCTCGTGAACTGGGGCTCAAGCGCCGCGAGTTCGACCTCGCCGTCCATCTCGGCCGCATCCGGACCGTGCCCGACGAGGGCGGAGGCGGGGGCCGCCGGGTCGAACGGACCGAGATCGACCGGCTGCGCACCCAGGACGGTTTTCCCGACACGCTCCGTGAGCGCTTGCGCGTCGTGGGTACGGCGGAGGGTGCTGCGCTCATGGAGATCCCCGCGGGCAGGTTCACCAGGCTCGCCCGACTGGGTCTGCTGGTGCCGGTCCGCTTTTACCTGAACCGTTACCGAGCCGTGGTCTGGCTCTATCTGGCAGAGGAACTACGGCAGTTCACGTCCGGTGCGGAGAACGCACACCTGCTCAGGGGGCGTACGCCCGAGAGCCTCAGGAGCCAGCTGGCGGCCGGGGTCGACCTCCGGGCCCGCAACTGGCGGGGACGGCAACTCGGATTTCTGACACGGCAGTCCGAGGCCTCCTGGGCGCGTGCCGGGGTGGTGGCCGCCTTCCTCCCGTCCATCGACGTCGCGGATGTGGTCAAGGACCCCTACGAGCGCGCCCAGCTGAACCGCTTCCGGCCCGCTCCGCTCGACCACGGAGCGCCGGGATCACCGTCCGCGCATCTTGCCGAGCAGCTGATGACGGCGCAGGACCCGGACGAGATCGGCTGGCTGCGCAGCGACCTGGCGCACGCAGTGGAGGAGGCACGCGCCCACGCACCCGCCCCGCACCCGGCCGCACGGCACACGACCGTGCCCACGGCACGATCGGCCCCGCCGACCACACCCGGGGACCACGACACCCGGCCGGAGACACCGCGACCGACCCGCGGACTGCGGGCGTGGCTCCGCCGCAGAAACCCCCGGCCCGCCGGGGTCTGAGCCCCGCGCTACAGGGCCCGGAACAGACCTTCCTGGACGACCGACACGAGCAGCTGCCCCCGCAGGTCGTAGATGCGCCCGCGGGCCAGACCGCGCCCGCCGGTGGCGATCGGAGACTCCTGGTCGTACAGGAACCACTCGTCCGCGCGGAACGGCCGGTGGAACCACATGGCGTGGTCCAGCGAGGCCATGTCGAAGTTCCGCGCGGCCCACAGGGGTTCGACCGGGATGCGGACCGCGTCCAGGAGGGTCATGTCGCTGGCGTAGGTCAGCGCGCACGTGTGCACCAGCGGGTCGTCACCGAGCGGACCGACTGCGCGCATCCACACGGCGCTGCGCGGCTCGCTCCCCTCGATCTCCTCGGCGTGCCAGCGCAGCCGGTCGACGTAACGGATGTCGAAGGGCTGGCGGCGCGCCATCCGCTCCAGCTGCTCCGGCAGCGCGCCCAGATGCTTGCGGATCTCCTCGGTCACCGTCGGCAGGGACTCCGGGTCCGGCACCTCACGGGCCGGCGGCAGCTGGTGCTCGAACGGTCCTTCCTCAGGCTTGTGAAAGGAGGCGGTCAGATTGAAGATCGTGCGGCCCTGCTGCACGGCCGTGACCCGGCGCGTCGTGAACGACCGGCCGTCGCGGACCCGTTCCACCTGGTACACGATGGGCACGCCCGGCCGGCCCGGGCGGAGGAAGTACGCGTGCAGCGAGTGCACCGGGCGTTCGCCGTCCGTGGTGCGCCCGGCGGCGACCAGTGCCTGGCCCGCCACCTGGCCGCCGAAGACCCGCTGCAGGGACTCCTGCGGGCTTCGGCCACGGAAGATGTTGACCTCGATCTGCTCCAGGTCGAGCAGGTCGACCAGTCTCTCGGCCGGGTTCGTCATCGGTGGGATTCTCCTGTGGTCAGAGCTGGCCGACATCGGTGACGCGCACGACGGCACGGCCCTCGGCGTCGGAGGCCGCCAGGTCGATCTCCGCGCTGATGCCCCAGTCGTGGTCGCCGTTCGGGTCGTCGAAGATCTGGCGGACGCGCCAGAGACCGTTCTCCGGCTCCTCCTTGATGACCAGCAGCTTGGGGCCGCGGGCGTCGGGGCCGGTGCCGAGGTCCTCGTACTCGTCCCAGTACTTGTCCATCGCCTCGCCCCACGCCTCCGCGTCCCAGCCGGCCTCGGCGTCCATCTCGCCCAGGTCCTCGACCTGGTCGAGGGCGGCCAGCTCCACGCGGCGGAACATCGCGTTGCGGACCAGGACGCGGAAGGCGCGGGCATTGGCCGTGACCGGCTTGACCTCGTCGGCCTTCTCCTGGGCCTCCTCGGCGGTCATCTCCTCCGGGTTGGCGAGCTGCTCCCACTCGTCGAGCAGGCTGGAGTCCACCTGGCGCACCATCTCGCCGAGCCACTCGATCAGGTCCTGGAGATCCTCGGACTTCAGGTCGTCCGGGATGGTGTGGTCGAGGGTCTTGTAGGCGCTGGCGAGGTAGCGCAGCACGATGCCCTCGGTGCGGGCCAGCTCGTAGAAGGACACCAGCTCGGTGAAGGACAGCGCCCGTTCGTACATGTCCCGGATGACGGACTTGGGCGACAGCGGGTGGTCACCGACCCACGGGTGGCTCTTGCGGTAGGTGTTGTACGCGTGGAAGAGCAGCTCTTCCAGGGGCTTCGGGTACGAGATGTCCTGGAGGCGCTCCATGCGCTCCTCGTACTCGACACCGTCGGCCTTCATCGCGGCCACGGCCTCGCCGCGCGCCTTGTTCTGCTGGGCGGCGAGGATCTGCCGCGGGTCGTCCAGCGTGGACTCGACCACGGACACCATGTCGAGGGCGTAGGACGGCGAGTCGGGGTCGAGCAGTTCGAAAGCGGCGAGCGCGAACGTGGACAGCGGCTGGTTGAGGGCGAAGTCCTGCTGGAGGTCGACCGTGAGCCGCACGATGCGGCCCTCGGCGTCCGGCTTGTCGAGCTTCTCCACGATCCCGCCGTCCAGCAGCGAGCGGTAGATCGCGATCGCCCGCCGGATGTGCCGCAGTTGCTGCCTGCGCGGCTCGTGGTTGTCCTCCAGGAGGTGGCGCATCGCCTCGAAGGCGTTGCCGGGACGGGCGATCACCGACAGCAGCATCGTGTGGGTCACCCGGAACCGCGAGGTGAGCGGCTCGGGTTCGGACGCGATCAGCTTCTCGAAGGTGTTCTCCGTCCAGCCGACGAAGCCCTCCGGTGCCTTTTTGCGCACCACCTTGCGGCGCTTCTTCGGATCGTCGCCGGCCTTGGCGAGGGCCTTCTCGTTCTCGATGACGTGCTCGGGTGCCTGCGCCACGACCAGTCCCGCCGTGTCGAAACCGGCCCGGCCGGCCCGGCCCGCGATCTGGTGGAACTCTCGGGCCCGCAGCGTGCGCACCCTGCTGCCGTCGTACTTGGTCAGCGCGGTGAACAGCACCGTCCGGATGGGCACGTTGACACCCACGCCGAGCGTGTCCGTGCCGCAGATGACCTTGAGCAGACCGGCCTGGGCGAGCTTCTCCACCAGACGCCGGTACTTGGGCAGCATGCCGGCGTGGTGGACGCCGATGCCGTGCCGGACGTAACGGGAGAGGTTGCGGCCGAACTTGGTGGTGAAGCGGAAGTTGCCGATCAGCTCGGCGATCTGGTCCTTCTCCTCGCGCGAGCACATGTTGATGCTCATCAGCGCCTGCGCCCGCTCCACGGCCTGCGCCTGGGTGAAGTGGACGATGTACACGGGGGCCTGCTTGCTCTCCAGCAGATCGGTGAGCGTCTCGGTGAGCGGGGTGAGCTGGTACTCGTAGGAAAGGGGCACCGGGCGGGTGGCCGAGCGGACCACAGCGGTGGGGCGGCCGGTGCGGCGGGCGAGGTCCTTCTCGAAGAACGACACATCGCCCAAAGTGGCCGACATCAGGATGAACTGTGCCTGCGGGAGTTCCAGCAGCGGGATCTGCCAGGCCCAGCCGCGGTCGCCCTCCGCGTAGAAGTGGAACTCGTCCATCACGACCTGGCCGACGTCCGCGTTCTTGCCGTCGCGCAGCGCGATCGACGCCAGCACCTCGGCGGTGCAGCAGATCACGGGCGCGTCGGCGTTCACGGAGGCGTCGCCGGTGAGCATGCCGACGTTCTCGGTGCCGAAGAGCTTGCACAGCTCGAAGAACTTCTCCGACACCAGCGCCTTGATCGGAGCCGTGTAGAAGGTGACCTCGTCCCGGGCCAGCGCGGCGAAGTGCGCGCCCGCCGCGATCATGCTCTTGCCCGAGCCGGTGGGCGTCGAGACGATCACGTTCGCCCCGGAGACCGCCTCGATCAGCGCCTCCTCCTGGTGGGGGTAGAGCGTGAGACCGCGCTCCTGCGCCCACGACTCGAAGGCTTCGTACAGGGCGTCGGGGTCGGCGGTCGGCGGCAGCTGATCGATGAGGGTCACGCACCCATCTTGCCTGGCCTTCTCCCCGAGAGGGGAATCGGCTGCGAGTACGAAGATCATGGCCGCTACGCTGTGTCGCCGACGGCGCGTCAGTGCACCGGGTCAACTGGACAGCGGCACACGAGGAATGGGGCGGGAAACGGCCATGATGGGACCAGCACACTCACTGTCGGGGGCCGCGGCCTGGCTCGGCGTAGGAGCGGCGGCCGCCGCGGCCGGGCACCCGATGCCCTGGCCGGTCCTGCTCGTCGGTGCGCTGATCTGTGCCGGTGCGGCGCTCGCCCCGGACCTCGACCACAAGGCCGCCACCATCTCGCGGGCCTTCGGGCCGGTCTCGCGATGGCTCTGCGAGATCGTGGACAAGCTGTCGTACGCCGTCTACAAGTCGACCAGGAAGAAGAGCGACGCGCGGCGCTCGGGCGGCCACCGCACGCTCACGCACACCTGGCTGTGGGCGGTCCTCATCGGCGCCGGCAGCTCCGCGGTGGCGATCGCCGGTGGCCGGTGGGCGGTGCTGGCCATCCTCTTCGTGCACATGGTCCTGGCGATCGAAGGTCTGCTGTGGCGGGCGGCCCGGGGCTCCAGCAGCGATGTCCTGGTCTGGCTGCTCGCGGCGACGAGCGCCTGGATCCTCGCGGGGATCCTGGACAAGCCGGGCAACGGCTCCGACTGGCTGTTCACCGCGCCGGGGCAGGAGTACCTGTGGCTGGGGCTGCCGATCGTGCTGGGTGCGCTGGTGCACGACATCGGGGACGCGCTGACGGTGTCCGGCTGCCCGATCCTGTGGCCTATTCCGGTGGGCCGCAAGCGCTGGTACCCGCTGGGGCCGCCGAAGGCGATGCGGTTCCGGGCCGGCAGCTGGGTCGAGCTGAAGGTGCTGATGCCGGTGTTCATGCTGCTCGGGGGAGTGGGCTGCGCCGCTGCCCTCAACGTGATCTGACGCGCGCGGCCGCGTCAGCCCGCATCGCCCGGCTCCGCCCCGCCGTACCGGCGCTCGAACCGGGCGATACGGCCCTCGGTGTCCACCGTGCGGGCCTTGCCCGTGTAGAAGGGGTGGCTCTCGGAGGAGATCTCCACGTCGATCACCGGGTAGGTCTCGCCGTCGTCCCACTCGATGGTCTGCTCGCTGCTCGCCGTGGACCGGGTGAGGAAGGCGTAGCCGGCGGTGCGGTCGCGGAAGACCACGGCGTGGTACTCAGGGTGCTTGTCCTGCTGCATGGCGGCTCCTCGCGCGGGGCGGGCGCCCAGAGGGCGTCCTGGTCAGCCGGAGAGGGAGTCCTCGTCGACGATGTGCATCGCTGCCTCCTCGGCGGAGGCGGCGGCTCCGTCGATGCCGACGTCGGTGGCGATGAGGGCGCTCTCCTCGTCCTCGTGGGCGCCTTCGTCGGGGGCGACCAGGCGGCCGGAGCGGCGCGCACCGACCTCGTTGTCGAGGAGTTCACCGTCGGCCTCGCAGTCGCCGATGCCGTCGCTGTCGGGTGCGGTCGTGTCCGGCAGTTCCTCGGCGAGCCGCTGGTCCAGCGTCTCCCCGGACAGGCGTTCGCTCGCCGTCACTCCGCTGTGCTCCACCGCCCACGGCCGCTCCGGAGGGGACCAGCCGCGGTCCAGCGGGTCGTCGACGCCGTCGAAGTCCAGTGTGTCCTCGACGTCGAGCACGCCCGAGTCGTCCCGGATCTCCGAGGCATCGGGCTGGTAGACGTCGTCCCCCCATCCGTCGGCGCTGTCCACGGGTACCTCCAGGTGGTGAGGACGGCCTCGTGCCCCGGCGAGGGGCAGGGCGCCGCCGGCACGCTCGGCACGGGTTTCACGCGGCCGGAACGTAAGGGATCCCAGCCGTTCCCCGAGCCGGTGCCGCTATCCAGCCTTCCACCCCTGATCGGCACTGCGCAACGGCACGGGCGGAGGTCTGCGGCCGTGCACCCCCGCCAGACCCCTTCTCTCCGCTTCTTCCCGGGTTCACCCACCCACCCCCGTCCGGTCCACACGATCACTGTCCGTGACACCGTGTGTGCGGTCACCGTCCGTGTCGCCGCGAATACGGCGACACGATCCTCAGTCCCTGCCCGCGAGCACTCAGCCGTGCCACGACCGCCACAGCGCCGCGTACGCCCCGTCCGCCGCGACCAGCTCCTCGTGGCTGCCCAGCTCGCTGATGCGGCCGTTCTCCACGACGGCGATCACATCGGCGTCGTGGGCGGTGTGCAGGCGGTGGGCGATGGCGACCACCGTGCGGCCGTCGAGGACGCCGGCCAGGGAGCGTTCCAGGTGTCGGGCCGCGCGGGGGTCGAGCAGCGAGGTCGCCTCGTCCAGGACCAGGGTGTGCGGGTCGGCCAGCACCAGCCGGGCCAGCGCGATCTGCTGGGCCTGCGCCGGGCTGAGCGCCAGTCCGCCGGAGCCGACCTCGGTGTCCAGCCCGTCGTCCAGCGCCCGCGCCCAGCCGTCCGCGTCGACCGCGCCCAGCGCCGCCCACAGCTCGGCGTCGTGGCCGGCGACGGGGGTCCCCCCGCTCGAGCGAAGTCGAGAGTGGGGGAGGGCCAGCAGGAGGTTGTCGCGCAGGGAGCCGACGAAGACGTGGTGCTCCTGGTTGACCAGGGCGACGTGCGAGCGGACACGTTCGGCCGGCATCCGGGACAGTTCCGCGCCACCGAGGGTGATGCTGCCGTCCCGGGGCGCGTAGATGCCGGCGAGCAGCCTGCCCAGCGTGGACTTGCCCGCACCGGAGGGTCCGACCAGGGCCAGCCGGGTGCCCGGGGCGACCTGCAGGGAGACCTTGCGCAGCACATCGACGCCCTCGCGGTAGCCGAAGTGCACCCGGTCGGCTTGCACGTCCCTTCCACCGGGCGACAGCGAGGCGTCCCCGGCGTCCGGCTCGATGTCCCGGACACCGACCAGCCGGGCGAGCGACACCTGGGCCACCTGCACCTCGTCGTACCAGCGCAGGATCAGGTTCACCGGGTCGACGAGCATCTGGGCGATGAGCGCGCCCGTCGTCAGCTGGCCCACCCCGATCCAGCCCTGCAGCACGAACGCACCGCCGACCATGAGCACCGAGCCGAGCACGATGACATGGACGGCGTTGATCACCGGGAAGAGCACGGACCGCAGCCAGAGGGTGTACCGCTCCCAGGCGGTCCACTCCTTGATCCGCCGCTCCGACAGGGCGATGCGCCTCTCGCCCAGGCGGTGCGCCTCGATGGTGTGGCCTGCGTCCACGGTCTCGGCGAGCGCGGCGGCGACGGCGGCGTAGCCGGCGGACTCGGAGCGGTAGCCGGAGGGCGCCCGCTTGAAGTACCAGCGGCACCCCGCGAACAGCACCGGTACGGCGAGCAGTACGGCGGCCGCCAGCGGCGGGGCCGTCACGACGAGCCCGCCGAGCAGCAGCAGCGCCCACACCACACCGATCGCCAGCTGCGGTACGGCCTCCCGCATGGCGTTGGCGAGGCGGTCGATGTCGGTGGTGATGCGGGAGAGCAGGTCACCCGTGCCGGCCCGCTCCAGCACGCCCGGCGGCAGCCCCACCGAGCGGACGAGGAAGTCCTCGCGCAGGTCGGCCAGCATCCGCTCACCGAGCACCGCACCGCGCAGCCGCACCTGGAGGACGAACAGGGCCTGCACGAGGAGGGCGCACACGAACAGCCCGGCGGTCAGGCCCAGATGAAGTTCCCGTGCGCCGTCCGACACGCGCTCGACGAGGTCGCCGAGCAGGTACGGGGCCACCATGGAGGCGACCACGGCCACGGTGTTGACGGCGATCAGGAGCAGGAAGGCCCGGCGGTGCCGGCGGAACAGCTCGGACACGTACGCGCGCACGGTCGAGGCCGCGCCGACGGGCAGGGTGGTGGCGGTCGTCGGGGCCGCCGGGTCGTACGCCGGTGGCGCAACGCCGATCATGCGCTCTCCTCGATCTCTTCCAGCTTGTCGAAGGCACCCAGGAGGGTGCCCCCGTCAGCCAGGGCCGTATCCGCGTCGGCCGCGGCCAACTCCTCGTCGGTCTCGCGCGTCACCACGGCCCGGTACCGCGGTTCGGTGTCGATCAGTTCGCGGTGCAGGCCGACCGCGACCACCTCGTCCTGGTGGACGAGGGCGACCCGGTCCGCGCGGTCCAGCAGCAGCGGCGAGGAGGTGAACACCACCGTCGTCCGGCCCGAGCGCAGCCGTCGCAGCCCGTCCGCGATCCGGGCCTCGGTGTGCGAGTCGACCGCGGAGGTCGGCTCGTCAAGGACCAGCACCTCGGGGTCGGTGATCAGGGACCGGGCCAGCGCGAGCCGCTGCCGCTGGCCGCCGGACAGGGAGCGGCCGCGCTCGGTGATGCGGGCGTCCATCGGGTCGGCGGCGTCCAGCGACCCCTGGACCAGCGCGTCCAGGACGTCCTCGCACTGCGCGGCCGCCAGCGCGTCCTCGGCGTGTACGGCACCGGAGGAGGGCACGTCGAGCAGTTCGCGCAGCGAGCCGGACAGCAGCACCGGGTCCTTGTCCTGGACGAGGACGGCGGTGCGGGCGCTGTCGAGCGGGAGGTCGTCGAGCGGCACCCCGCCGAGCAGCACTGCCGGGCCGGGCTCGGCGGGGTGGCCGCCCAGCCGCTCCGCGAGTCGGCCGGCCGCGTCCGGGTCGCCGCACACCACCGCGGTGAACCGGCCGGAGGCCGCGAGCAGACCGGTGGCCGGGTCGTACAGGTCGCCGCCCGGCACCGCGGCCGCGCGGGAGCCGTCGGCGTCCGTGGACCGCTCCAGCGACAGCACGCGCGCTGCCCGTTTGGCCGAGGGCCGTGAGAAGGAGTACGCCATGGCGATCTCCTCGAAGTGCCGCAGCGGGTAGTTGAGGACCATGACCGCGCTGTAGACGGTGACGAGTTCGCCGACCGTGATCCGGTCCTGGCGGGCCAGGTGGATGCCGTGCCAGACGACCACGACCAGCAGCAGTCCGGGCAGCAACACCTGGATGGCGGAGATCAGCGACCACATCCGGGCGCTGCGCACGGCCGCGTGCCGTACCTCCTGCGAGGCGCGGCGGTAGCGGTCGAGGAACAGTTCCTCGCCGCCGATCCCGCGCAGGACGCGCAGCCCGGCGACGGTGTCCGAGGCCAGTTCGGTGGCCCGGCCCGCCTTCTCGCGCTGGATGTCGGCGCGACGGGTGGCCCCGGGCAGCAGGGGCAGCACGGCGAGCGCGACGATCGGCAGGCCCACGGCGACGACCACACCGAGGGCGGGCTGGTAGACGACCAGACCCACACAGACCGCGACGACGGTCAGCGCGGCGGCGGTGAAGCGGGAGACGGCCTCGACGAACCAGCCGATCTTCTCCACGTCGCCGGTGGAGACGGCCACCACCTCGCCGGCGGCGACCCGCCGGGTCAGCGCGGAGCCGAGTTGGGCCGCCTTGCGGGCCAGCAACTGCTGGACCCGGGCGGCGGCGGTGATCCAGTTGGTGACGGCGGTCCGGTGCAGGAAGGTGTCGCCGACGGCGACGGCCGTGCCGCACAGCAGCATCAGAACACCCGTCAGGGCGAGCCGGGTGCCTGAGGGGTCGATGACGGCCTCGACGGCGAGACCGACGCAGAAGGGCAGGGCGGAGACGGCGACGAAGTGCAGCAGGCCCCAGGCGAGCGCCTTGAGCTGGCCGCCCATCTGGTTGCGCCAGAGCCACCACAGGAGGCGAGGACCCGAACGTGCGTCCGGCACGCCGGGGTCGGAATACGGAAGGTCTTGAATCTGCATGACGTCCCAGTGGCTCGTGTCAGGGAGGACGGGAGGCGGGAACAAACCGTGAAAGGGTCGCGTCGCAGAGTGATGAAATTCAACCGGTTTTCCCCGACGGCCCGCGAAATCCACTGGGTTCCGGCCAGGCGTCGTCGCCCAAAGCGGCCCACGTCCGGGAGCTCTGTGGTCCGGTGCGGCGCATGCCCGGAGGGTCGCTCGACCGGCCGATACGTGATGTCATCATGGTCGCGTGCGGATAGACGGTGTGCGGCGAGTGACCATGGCAGTGGCGGCTTTCGGAACCCTCCTCGCGGCCTTGTCCGCGTGCGGGGCGCAGGGAGGCGGCCACGCCGACCCGGAACCCGGCGGCCAGGCCCGGCAGTCCGGCACGGCCGGCCGAGACCCGCGCAGCATCCCGGGCGTCGGCGCCGGCCTCCAGCGGCGGATTCCGGCCGACTCCCGGCAGGTGGTGGCCGTCTACGGCGAGGGCAAGGACTCGGCGGACTCCACGGTCGTGCTCTACGTCAAGCGAGGCGAGGCATGGCAGCGGATCCGCAGTTGGTCGGCACACAACGGCAAGAAAGGCTGGACCACCGACCATCACTCCGGTGACCGGCGCAGCCCCGTCGGCGTGTTCACCCTCACCGACGCCGGTGGCGTGCTCGAGGATCCGGGTGCCGAACTGCCCTACACGCAGGACGCTTCCTTCACCGCCCCGCGCTGGTGGGCCAAGTCGCACTGGCACGACTTCGACTACGTCATCGCCATCGACTACAACCGGGTCAAGGGCACCCCGCCGAACGATCCGACGCGCCCCCAGGGCGAGGAGAAGGGCGGGAGCATCTGGCTGCACATGGACCACGGCAGCGGTACGTCGGGCTGCGTCAGCATGTCCAAGTCGGCCATGCGGTACCTGCTGCGCACGCTCGACCCGGATCAGCATCCCGTGGTGGTCATGGGGGACAAGGCTGACCTGATGAGCTAGTACGGATGGCGGGACGCCTCATTGCGGGGCGGCCCCGACTCCCCGTAGAACACCGGCCATGAGAAGACGGATAGTCATGTCCATGCTCGCCGGAGCGACCCTCCTGGCGGGCACGTTCTTCGGCACCGGGGTCACTGCCGCGCAAGCCGCACCCCAGGCCGCCACCGACGCTCCGGCCGAGTTCGGCACCGACTGGCACGACCCGGTGACCGCCGCCCCGCCCGTCGACCGTCCGCACACCAAGTCCTGCCAGGTCACCCTGGCCGAGGCCCAGTTCCGTGACTTCACCCCCTACCGGGGCGCCTACACACCGCCCCAGGGCTGCGGCGACCGCTGGAGCAAGGTCGTCCTGCGCCTCGACGGCAAGGTGAAGGGACGTCAGTACGACCGCCTCGGCTATCTGCACGTCGGCGGGGTCGAGATCCTGCGCACCTCGACACCCGAACCGTCACCGGACGGCATCGAGTGGCATGTGGAGAAGGACGTCACCCGTTACAGCAACACCTTCCGCGGCCCGCAGGACGTCGAGATGCTCATCGGAAACGTCGTGGACGACACCTACACCGGCGTCATCGACGTCAAGGTGACGCTCACCTTCTACGCGGGCCGCGCCGAGACGCCCGCGCCCGACCGTGTCCTCACCCTGGCCGACACGCCCGACGGCACGACCCTCACCACCCCGCGCAACAGCGAGCGCATCGTCGCCGAGGTGTACGCCACCGGATCCGGCGGCGGCTGCGAGGAGTTCTGGTACCTGACCGTGGCCGACCCGGCGTCGTACTCCTGCAAGGCGGATCACGGGCCGTACCGCGAGGTGCAGATCAAGGTCGACGGGCAACTCGCCGGCATCGCCGCGCCGTTCCCGAACGTGTGGACCGGTGGCTGGTCCAACCCCTTTCTCTGGTACGTCATCCCGGGTCCGCGTGCCTTCGACGTCAGGCCCGTCGAGTACGACCTGACACCCTTCGCCGGACTCCTGAACGACGGCCGCCCGCACCGCGTCGAGGTCTCCGTCGTCGGTGTGCCCGCGGGGCAGTCCGGCTGGAGCACCCCCGTGAACGTCCTGGTCTGGCAGGATGCCCACCGCGCCCACGTCACCGGTGCCGTCACCACGGACCGGGCGAGCGGCATCGCCAACTCCTCGACCTACACACCCGGTTCGGAGAACCGCGTCGACACCGAGGCCGCACACCGGCTCACCGTCTCCGGATACCTGAACACCTCGCACGGCCGCGTGACCACCACCGTCACCCGCACGCTCGCGAACACCTCCGCTCACCGCTGGACCGACGGCGAGAACACGGACGGGCTCGACGCGACCTGGACGGACGACGAGACGGTGAACGTGCGCGGGCAGGGGCTCGCGCGAACGACGCACACGCACCGGACGTACACCATGAACGGCGCCACGACCCTGGGCGCGAACGACCGGCTGCGCACCGTGCTGGACCTCGGCGACCGGGCGACGGTCGTGGAGCGGCAGGGCGGCCGGCGCACCGCGTGGTCGCGGCTCGACGACACCTACAGCGGCGACGCGGCGTACACGATCAACGTCCCGCGCGACCAGCGCCATGCGGTCGGCACGACGAGCGAGCGCTACCGCCTCACCGGCTCGGACGGCTGCTACGACCGTTCGCTGACCACGGTCCAAGGGGTGCTGACGGAGGACCACAGCCGTTGCTGAGGGCGGCGGTGCGGGCTGCGCCACACGAGTGATTCACGCGGCTGTCGCATGCGGCCCCCGCTCCGACCTCGTGGAGCGGGGGCCACGGCCGTTCAGCAGGGCTTGGACGCCTCTCCGTCGATCAGGGTGTCCAGCAGCACGCCCAGCACCTCGCGCTCCTTCTCCGTCAGCGGAGCGAGGATCTCCGCGGCGGCCGACCGGCGCGCGCCGCGCAGCTCGCGCAGGGTCGCCCGGCCCTCGTCCGTCAGCTCGATGCGGGTCACCCGCCGGTTCGTCGGGTCCGGCACCCGCCGCACCTTGCCGCTCGTCTCCAGCCCGTCGACGAGGGTCGTCACCGCACGCGGCACCACCTCCAGGCGCTCGGCCAGGTCGGCCATGCGCGGGGGCGAGCCGTAGTGCGCGAGGGTGCGCAGCAGCCGGGACTGGGCCGGCGTGACGCCCAGGTCGCGCCGCTCCAGGTGGCGCTTCTGGATGCGGTGCACCCGGCGGGTGAGCCGCAGCAACTGCTCGGCGAGCAGGCCCTCGGGATCGGGGGTGGTCATGCGGGAACAATATCAGGATGCCGTTCATTGTGAGTATAGGTAACAATGAGCTACGATCCGTTCGCCATCGTCGGCCGCACCCTGGGCCGGCGCCCGCTCACCTCCGTAGGAGCCCATGCACCCCGACCGTGAACCCTCCTGGACCCCACCTGCCGACGCCGAGGAACAGCCCCGGCAGGTGCGCCGCATCCTGAAGCTCTTCCGTCCCTACCGCGGGCGGCTCGCGATCGTCGGCCTGCTCGTCGGCGCATCGTCGCTGGTCTCGGTGGCCACGCCGTTCCTCCTCAAGGAGACCCTCGACGTCGCGATCCCCGACGGCCGCACCGGCCTGCTCAGCCTGCTCGCGCTCGGCATGATCCTCAGCGCCGTCCTGTCCAGCGTCTTCGGCGTACTCCAGACGCTGATCTCGACCACCGTCGGCCAGCGCGTCATGCACGACCTGCGCACCGCCGTCTACGGCCGCCTGCAGCGCATGTCGCTCGCCTTCTTCACCCGCACCCGCACCGGCGAGGTGCAGTCCCGCATCGCCAACGACATCGGCGGCATGCAGGCCACCGTCACCTCCACGGCCACCTCCCTCGTCTCCAACGCCACCAGCGTGGTCGCCACGATCCTCGCGATGGTCGCACTCGACTGGCGCCTGACGGTCGTCTCGCTGCTTCTGCTGCCGGTGTTCGTGTGGATCAGCCGCCGCGTCGGCAACGAACGCAAGAAGATCACCACCCAGCGGCAGAAGCAGATGGCCGCGATGGCCGCCACGGTCACCGAGTCGCTCTCCGTCAGCGGCATCCTCCTCGGCCGGACGATGGGCCGCTCCGACTCCCTCACCGCGTCCTTCGCCGAGGAGTCCGAGCGCCTGGTCGACCTCGAGGTGAAGTCGAACATGGCCGGGCGCTGGCGCATGGCCGTGATCACGATCGTCATGGCCGCGATGCCCGCCGTCATCTACTGGACCGCGGGCCTGGCCCTCCAGCTCGGCGGCCCGCAGGTCTCGCTCGGCACCATCGTCGCCTTCGTCTCCCTCCAGCAGGGCCTGTTCCGCCCGGCCGTGAGCCTGCTGGCGACCGGTGTCCAGATCCAGACCTCCCTCGCGCTCTTCCAGCGCATCTTCGAGTACTTGGACCTGCCCATCGACATCACCGAGCGCGCGGAGCCGGTCCACCTCGACGCGATCAAGGGCGAGGTCCGCTTCGAGGAGGTCGAGTTCCGCTACGACGGCAAGGGCGGCCCGGTCCTCGACGGCATCGACGTCACCGTGCCGGCCGGCGGCAGCCTGGCGGTGGTCGGCCCGACCGGCGCCGGCAAGTCCACGCTCGGCTATCTGGTGCCCCGGCTCTACGACGTCACCGGCGGCCGCGTCACGATCGACGGCGTCGATGTGCGCGACCTCGACTTCGACACCCTGGCCCGCGCGGTCGGTGTCGTCTCGCAGGAGACGTACCTCTTCCATGCCTCGGTCGCCGACAACCTCCGCTTCGCCAAGCCGGACGCCACCGACGAGGAACTGCACGCGGCGGCCCGGGCCGCCCAGATCCACGACCACATAACCGGGCTGCCCGACGGCTACGACACGGTCGTCGGTGAACGCGGGCACCGCTTCTCCGGCGGCGAGAAGCAGCGCCTGGCGATAGCCCGCACCATCCTGCGCGACCCGCCGGTCCTCATCCTCGACGAGGCCACCAGCGCCCTGGACAACCGCACCGAAGCCGCGGTGCAGGACGCCATCGACGCCCTGTCGGCCGACCGGACGACCCTCACCATCGCCCACCGCCTGTCCACCGTCCGCGGCGCCGACCAGATCGTCGTCCTGGACTCCGGCAAGGTCGCCGAGCGGGGCACGCACGAGGAACTGCTGGATCTGGACGGACGCTACGCGGCCCTGGTGCGCCGGGACGCCCAGCTGGAGCCGACGGGCTGACACGGAACCGTAGCCGACAAGCTGACGATATGTCGGATTTGAAGCGATATGCGTATTAACGTGCCTGCATGCAGATGAACACTCCGCGACGGAGCACGATGCGACTGACGCGCCGGGGCAGGTTCCTCCTCGTCATGTCCGGCGCCGCCCTGGCCGGCACCGCCGCCGTGGCGGTGCCGCTGCTGACTCGGGGGAGCGGTCATGTGGAGGCGAAGCCCCCCATGCTGGTCATCCCGGAGGGCTGGCGCGCGAACCAGATCTACGACGCCGTCGACAGGGCCCTCGCGCTGCCCCCGGGCAGCACCCGGAAGTCACTCGGCAAAGCCGCCCTCAAGCTGCCGAAGGAGGCCGCGGGCAACCCGGAGGGCTACCTCTTCCCGGCGACCTATCCCATCGAGAAGGGCGCCACCCCCGAGTCGCTGCTGCGGTTCATGGTCGACACCGCCAACAAGAAGTTCAACGGCGCGCCGGTCGCTGCCGGGGCCCAACTCAACGCGGTGAACGTCTACCAGGCCGTCACCATCGCCAGCATCGTCCAGGCCGAGGCCGCCACCAAGGCCGACATGGGCAGGGTGGCCCGGGTCATCTTCAACCGGCTGCAGCGGGGCATGCCGCTGCAGATGGACTCCACCATCAACTACGCACTCAACCGCAACACCGTGCACACCAGCCTGGACGACACCCGCATGGAGAGTGTGTACAACTCCTACCAGCGCATGGGTCTGCCACCCACCCCGATCGACAACCCCGGCGAGGACGCGATGCGTGCCGCGATCAACCCGCCGCCCGGTGACTGGCTGTACTTCGTCACGATCAGGTCGGGCGACACCCGCTTCACCGCCGACTACTCCGAGCACCTGCGCAACGTGGCCGAGTTCAACGCCGCGCACCAGGCATCGGGGCAGCCCCAGCAGTCCCAGCAGCCCAGCGCAAGCCCGCAGCGGCTGCCGGCCACGCAGCCGCCCCGCTGAGCCGGCAGGACATCACGCGGCGGCCGGCTCGACCGGTTCGACCTGCTCGTCCGGCTTTTCGGCCAGCAGTCGCGTGATGTCCCGTACGGCCGCGCGTCCGGCCCGGTTGGCGCCGATGGTGCTGGCCGAGGGGCCGTAGCCGACGAGGTGGATGCGCGGATCGGCGACCGCGCGGGTCCCCTCGATCCGGATCCCGCCGCCGGGTTCGCGCAGCCGCAGCGGCGTGAGGTGATCGAGTGCGGCCCGGAAGCCGGTGGCCCACAGGATGACGTCGGCGTCCACGTGCCGACCGTCGTTCCACTCCACCCCGTCCGGGGTGATCCGGTCGAACATCGGCCGGCGGTCCAGGACCCCGTCGGCCAGTCCCTGCCGGATGGCGTCGTTGAGCGGGAGTCCGGTGACGGAGACCACACTCCTCGGCGGCAGACCCTGCCGTACCCGCTCCTCCACCAGGGCCACCGCCGAGCGGCCCGCCTCCTGGTCGAACGGGCCCTCACGGAAGACCGGGGGCCGCCGGGTGACCCAGGTGGTGGCGGCCGCGTACGGAGCCAGCTCCAGCAGGTGCTGGGTGCCGGACGCCCCGCCGCCGACCACCACGACCCGCTTCCCGGTGAACTCCTCCGGCCCGGCGTACCGCGCGGTGTGCAACTGCCGTCCGTGGAAGGTCTCCTGACCGGGGTAGCGCGGCCAGAACGGCCGGTCCCATGTGCCGGTCGCGTTGATCAGCGCCCTCGTGGACCAGTTGCCGTCCGAGGTCTCCACGAGCAGTCGCCCGGCGTCCCCCTCGCGCACGGCGCGGACGTCGACGGGGCGCCGTACCTGCAGGTCGAAGGTGCGCTCGTACCGGTCGAAGTACTCGCGGATCACCTCCGCCGAGGGCCGGGCCGGATCGGCGTCCGTCAGTTCCATGCCCGGCAGGGAGTGCATCCCGTGCACCTTGCCGTACGTCAGCGACGGCCAGCGGAACTGCCAGGCGCCGCCGGGGCCGGGGGAGTGGTCCAGGACCACGAAGTCGCGGTCCGGCTCGAAGCCGGTGCGCCGCAGGTGATAGGCGCTGGACAGACCGGCCTGTCCAGCGCCTATGACCACTACCTCGACCTCGCGCAATTCGTTCACGGTTCCACTAACAGTGAGGCGACCAGGGATCTTCCCGAGCGCTCATCTCGGAGTCACGCCGGACGGGCGCTTTGCCGCGGTCAAGGTGGTGCGCTCGCAGTTCGTGGAGGACGACGGATTCCGGACATGTTCCCGCCGTGAGGTGGAGGCGTCCCGCAGGGTGTCGGGCGTCGTACACGGCTGCGGTGGTCGACGCGGACGGCGGACGCGCGCCGTTGTCGTGGCTGGCGTCGGTGTTGGTACCCGACCATCGCCGCCGACGGGCCGGGGGTCATCGACTTCGGGATCGCACGGGCCACCGACAGCGAGGGCGGCACCGAGATCACCCACGCGGGCCGGCTGGTCGGCTCTCCCGCCTTCATGTCTCCGGAACAGGCCGAAGGGCGTGAACTCACCCCGGCCGGCGACGTGTTCTCGGTCGGAGCGGTGCTGTTCCAGGCGTGCACCGGACGGAGCCCGTTCGCCGGTACGTCCACGCCGCAGACGTTGTACAACGTCGTACACACCGAAGCCGACCTCACCGCGCTCCCGGAGGAGCTGCGCGGCCTCGTCGGACGGTGCCCGGCCAAGGACCCGTCCCAGCGGCCGACCCCGGTCGAGATCCCGCGGTCTCTCGGGCGGCTTGCAGCAGATCGGGCTCGCGCACCAGGGCACGGGCGAGGGAGGCGCGCTGTGCTTGGCCGCCTGAGAGGGTCCTCGGCCAGCCTCGCTGCGACGGCCGAGGCCGATTTCGTCCAACGCCCGTGCGGCGACTACGCGTTCGGGCTTGCCGGGCAGGGCGAGCAGCACGTTGGACCACGCCTTCTTCCAGGGCATCAGCCGGCGAGCCTGGAAAGCGACGGCCCTGCGGCGGGAGACGAGGGCGGTGCCCGCAATGTCGCGGGGTTCACCGGCCGGTGAACGTCGGTCGCCATTGCAGCAGCAGCCTGTCGAGGGAGCGGACGATGAAGTCGGCGAGCAGGCCGAGGAAGGCGTAGACGATCAGGCAGACCACGATCACGTCGGTGCGCAGGAAGTCCCGCACAGTCCCGCACCTGCACCATCAGGAAGCCGATGCCGGCGTACACGCTGAGGCAGAGCGGGCAGGGCTGAACGCAACATGCGGCCGAACGTAGCCAGGCGCGCTCCATGGTCAACGGTTTCTCGCCCTGTGACCTCACGTACCAGGAAACGGTCGCGCCATGCCATGGGGCCTCGGCGTATGGGCCAGGATGGGGGCATGTCAGATGCCTTCACCACTCGGATGCTGCATGTCGCCACCGGTTCCAGGGAGCGGGTCGTGGACCTGACCTCCGACTGTGAGGAGTTCCTGCGCGAGGCGGCGGCCGGCCGCGACGGCCTGCTCAATATTTTTGTGCCCCATGCAACTGCCGGCATCGCCGTCATCGAGACGGGCGCCGGCAGCGACAACGACCTTCTGACCGCCCTGCACACCCTGCTCCCCGCCGACGACCGCTGGCAGCACCGGCACGGCAGCCCGGGCCACGGCCGCGACCACGTCCTGCCCGCGATCGTCCCGCCGCACGCGACCCTTCCGGTCATCGGCGGCCAACTGGAGCTGGGCACCTGGCAGTCGGTGTGCCTCGTGGACACGAACAAGGACAATCCCGACCGCAAGGTGCGGCTGAGCTTCCTGGCGTGACTTCCTTCCGAGGAGCAACTTTCACGGTC
The DNA here is from genome assembly GCF_042892235.1 of Streptomyces sp. NPDC001816. Lineage (NCBI taxonomy): Bacteria > Bacillati > Actinomycetota > Actinomycetes > Kitasatosporales > Streptomycetaceae > Streptomyces > Streptomyces sp. NPDC001816. The sequence continues at coordinate 1,260 of NZ_JBIATY010000014.1, read as the reverse complement.
GGCCGAAGGCCGAGGAAGTTGAACGCTGTCCTATGTGTGACGGAATTAGCGTGATGAGGGTCTTCGCCCCTCGGAGGAGGCCGCTGACCTGGGATTCTGTCATTCGGAGCGATGGGGTGCGCTTCCTGACGCTCGTTCGACGGCAAGACAGGCCGACACGGGAGACGTGTGAAAGCTCCACTCTCGACTGTGCGTTCCACCCATCCGCGCAGAGTGCCGTCTGACGGGGACGGCCCAGGAGCAGCACCCCATCAACTGTGTTGATGGGGTGCTGGGCTGTGTGCGCGGAGGCGTTCACCTGCGTTCGTGGGTGACTTGCCTACGGGAAGGCGGCCCGGCACATGGTCCCGGCTGAACGCCGTTGACCGTCGCTGAATGAGACGGGAATCGAGACGGCTGCACTCCTTGCCGCAGCACCGGAGACAGCGCGCGGCCAGCTGTCGAAACCATCGCGAGCGTGGGAGCTAAGCCGCCTTGGATTGCGCCGCACGCGTGCCCGAGGCGGGACCCTGTACCTCTTTGAGCAGGAAGGTCTCGTCTTCCCCGAAGTCAGGGGCCTGGAAGGGGTTGGTCGTCGGAGGCGGCGATGCTGCGGTGGAGCAGAGGGGTTGCCCTTCCAGGGCGGAGAATAGCGACGTCAGATCGATGAGAGGACTCTCTTTCGTTACAGGTCCCTGAAGGCGCCTGCTGTGCCGTATCCGGGCACAGCGGTCCTACAGCTTGGTCATCTTGGCGTACGGGCTCAAGATCCGCATTTGCGCCGAGCCGAAATCCACGAGCGCCGCGATTCCGTCCTCGATGCCGATCACCCGGCCGAGGCCGTACATGTCGTGTGTGACCTGATCTCCCACGGCGAAGTGCTTGGGAGCCGGTGTGACCGGGGCCTTGAAGGGGCTGGTGGGCAAGTGACGCTTCGGTGCAGCAGGCTTTGTCATTGCCCCCAGTATGCGCCTACGAACTGCGCTGGTGGCCGCCTCGCTGATCGTTGGACGCCAGTCCAGCAGGAGCTGAGCCTGTCGACCGGCCGGCCTGCAGACGGGCGGAGCCGGGCGGTTCGGCTTCGTATGACGCCGCACCACCCGTACCCTTCGGGGACCACGGCGTCAGATAGCGGGCGCCAAACACTGGAGGCAATACCTCGTGCTGATTGCTCAGCGTCCGTCACTGACCGAAGAGGTCGTCGACGAGTTCCGCTCCCGGTTCGTGATCGAGCCGCTGGAGCCGGGCTTCGGCTACACCCTCGGCAACTCCCTGCGCCGC
>NZ_JBIATY010000013.1:0-299171 GCF_042892235.1 Streptomyces sp. NPDC001816 | reverse complement strand
GTGCGGTCAAGAGGGTGTCTAACTCGGTCGTCACAACCCGATGTTGGACACCCTCCCTGCGTCCGTGAACCCCGCAATCGGAACTACTCGTCTAGCGCTCGCTCACGCACCACCCCCCGCTCACCGGGCACGTCGCTCATCCGCGCGTCAACCACCCGACCGACGTCAGCCGCAGGTCACCACACTCCAACGCGCTTTCCCCGTACGGCAGTACCCACTTTCGGGTTCCGATCGTTGGGCTTTACGGACGCGTGGGACTCTTCCCGTACAAACTGGAAGACGCCGTACAGAGGCCCCTGCACCAGCCGGAAGCCCCCATGGCCGCCCCCATGTCCCCGCGCCCCGGAGGAGAGCCCATGAGCATGCCGCCCCTCGCCTCAGGACCCGATGGCACCGGAGCCCTGCGGCCGCTCCTGGACACCGTCATGGACGCGCTCGCGAGCGGTGCCCGAGCCCGCGGGGGACCGCTGCCGGCCGGCGGGCCCGACGCCGTCGCCGCGCGGATCGCCGACGCCCTCGGGGACGTCCTGCCGGACGACGGCGACCCCGACGCGCTGCGCGCCCTCGTGCATGCCCTCGCCGAGGGCGCCGCCGACCCCGCCGACCCGCTGTGCGCGGCCCATCTGCACTGCCCGCCGCTCGCCGTCGCCACCGCCGCGGACCTCGCCGCGAGCGTCCTCAACCCGTCCCTGGACTCCTGGGACCAGGCCCCGGCCGCCTCCGCGCTGGAGGCCGAGGTCGCCCGTGCCCTGGCCCAGGAGATCGGCCTCGCCGACGCCCTGGTCACCACCGGCGGCACCGAGTCCAACCAGCTCGCCCTGCTGCTCGCCCGCGAGGCCCACGGCGGCAGCGTCCAGCTGGTCTGCGGGGCCAACGCCCACCACACGCTGCCCCGCGCTGCCTGGCTGCTCGGCCTGCCCGAGCCGGTCGTCGTCCCCGCCCCGGGCGGCACCCTCGACCCGGCCGCCCTCGACGCGGCCCTCACCGCGCTCTCCGGCCCGCTCCTGGTCGCCGCCACCGCCGGCACCACCGACGCCGGGCTCATCGACCCGCTGCCCGAGATCGCCGGCCTGTGCACCGCCCACGGCGCCCGCCTGCACATCGACGCCGCCTACGGCGGCGGCCTCGCCTTCAGCGACCGGCACCGGGACAAGCTCGCCGGGCTCGAAGCCGCCCACACCGTCACCCTCGACCTGCACAAGCTCGGCTGGCAGCCGGTCGCAGCCGGCCTGCTCGCCGTGGCCCGGCCCCGCGACCTCGCCGCCCTGCACCAGCGCGCCGACTACCTGAACGCCGACGACGACACCGAGGCCGGACTCCCCGACCTGCTCGGCCGCTCCCTGCGCACCACCCGCCGCCCGGACATCCTCAAGATCGCCGTCACCCTGAAGACGCTGGGTCGCAGCGGGCTCGGCACCCTGGTCGACCAGGTCTGCGCCCGCGCGCGCGAGTTCGCCGCGCTCGTCCAGGGCCACACCGGCTTCGAGCTGTACGACCGGCCCGTCATCAGCGCGGTCCTGTTCCGGCCCGCCGACGCGGACGACGACACGGTGGCCGCCGTACGCCGCAGGCTGCTGCACGAGGGCCGGGCCGTCCTCGGCCGCGCCCGGCTCGACGACCGCCTCTGGCTGAAGGCCACCTTCCTCAACCCCCACACCCGGCCGGACGAACTGGCCCAGCTCCTCAAACTCGTAGAAGGAACGACCCCCAGATGACCATCGCCCCACGCCACGAGCCCGAGTTCCCGCGCGACCTGGTCGGCATCGGCATCGGCCCCTGCAACCTCTCCCTGGCCGCCCTCGCCCACCCGCTCGCCGAACTCGACGCCGTCTTCTACGAACAGCGCCACGCCTTCGCCTGGCACCCCGGCCTCCTCATCGAGGGCGCCACCATCCAGGTGCCGTTCCTTGCCGACCTGGTGACCCTCGCCGACCCCACCAGCCCCTGGAGCTTCCTCAACTACCTCAGGACCCGCGAGCGGCTCTTCCCCTTCTACTTCGCCGAGCGCTTCCAGATCCAGCGCGCCGAGTACGACGCCTACTGCCGCTGGGTCTCCGAGAACCTCCCCGGGCTGCACTTCTACCACCAGGTCGACGCCGTCCGCTGGAACCCCGAACGCGACGTGTTCGAGGTCGACTTCACCCGGCTCGACGCCGAGGGCGAGGCCGAGGCGCTGGGCCGCACCTACACCCGCAACGTCGTCCTCGGCGTGGGCACCGCCCCCTACGTGCCCGACCCGCTGCAGCCCCTCGTCGAGGCGCCCGGCGTCCCGGTCATCCACGCCGCCGACTACCTCGACCACCGCGCCACCGTGCTCGCCGCCGAGCACGTCACCGTCGTCGGCTCCGGACAGTCCGGCGCCGAGGTCTTCCTCGACCTGCTGCGCCACCGTCCCGCCGGGCGCGAGCGGCTGCACTGGATCGGCCGGAGCGAGGCGTTCGCGCCGATGGAGTACTCCAAGCTCGGCCTGGAACACTTCACGCCCGACTACACCCGCTACTTCCACGCCCTCGCCGAACCCGTCCGCGACCGGCTGATCGCCGCCCAGTGGCAGCTGCACAAGGGCATCGACGCCGGCACCCTCGCCGACATCCACGACGAGCTGTACCGGCGCACCCTGGACGGAGGCTGGCCCGACGCGGTCCTGACTCCCGGGGTCCGGGTGCGCACCGCCGGCCGGGTCGCCACCACCAAGGTCGAACTCCACCTGGAGCACCTCCAGCAGGGCAGCCGCTCGCGGCTCACCACGGACGCCGTCGTCCTCGCCACCGGCTACCGCGAGCGCCCGCTGGGCCGCCTCCTCGCGGGACTCGACCCCTACATGCGCCGCGACAGCAGCGAACGCCCGCGTATCGAAGGGGAGTTCCGGCTGCTGCTCGACCCCTCGGTCACCGGGTCGGTGTACGTCCAGAACGCCGGACTCCACGCCCACGGTGTCGGCACCCCCGACCTCGGGCTCGCCGCCTGGCGCAGCGCCGGCATCCTCAACTCCCTCACGGGCAAGGAGCCGTACCCGCTGCCCACCCGGACGTCCTTCACCACGTACGGGCTGGAGGAGCCGCAGTCCCGGGTGCCGCAGCCCAGGCAGGCGACGCAGCTGACCCCGCTGGTGGACGGGAGGTAGAAGGCCCCCCGGGACGGTGACACGCACCCTGTGCGTGGCCGTCCCGGGAGGCCGGTTCACTTCCTGCGCGACCTAGAAGACGGGCGTGCCGTTCCGCGTGAGCTTCCAGTCCACGGACGCGAAGTCCTTCGGGTCCAGGACGCCCTTCGTGGTGACCCACTCCGCGATCCGGGTGCGGATCTCCGTCGACTCCGACCACAGTTCCTTGGCCGAGGCGACATGCGGGAAGGCGCCGCCGCCGTTGGCGCGGTAGTTGTTCACCGCGAACACGAACTGCTGGGCGTCGTCCAGCGCGGCACCGTTGAAGGTGAGGTTCTTGATCCGCGAACCGACCGGCTGGGCGATGTCGATGTCGTACGACAGGCCCGAGACGTAGTCGTAGTTGTAGTCGGGACGGCCGCCCTCGTTGGTCAGCTTGTCCACGTCGACGGCGGCGTCGGCGGCCGTCCGGACGTAGTACGCCGCCGAGTACTCCAGGTACGCCCGCACCTGCGCGCCCGTCAGCAGCTTGGCGACCAGCGTGTTGTCGTACACGTACAGGCTCGACAGGTCCCGGATGGTCACGTCGCCGGCCGGGATCTCGGAGGTGCGGGAGAACGGCGAGGCCTGCGCGATGACCGGCAGCGAGGCGTACTCGGTGCCCGCCAGCGCGGCCTTGACCACGTCCTCCTGGACCCTGGTGATCAGGTCGATGATCGGGGCGTCCTTGTAGCGGGCCTCGACCGTCGTGAGGGTCGCGGTCGTGGTGCCGACGACCTGGTTCACGTACTTGACGACCTTCGCGTGCTCGTCGCTGAGCAGCTTGGTGATCTTCGGGTCGTCGGCGACCGAGTTGGAGTTGAGCACCTTCGAGGAGACGGACTCGACGGTCCACCGGCCCTTCTCGAAGACCAGCTCGATGTCGAACACGGACAGCCGCTCCGCGTAGGCCAGCGGCTCCGACAGCACGACCGTCCTGCCGGTCTTGTCGTTGGTGACCTTCAGCTCCGGGATCTCCACGTGCGCGTGCCCGACGAGGATCGCGTCGATGTCCGGGACCTGCTTGGCGACGTTGGCGGCCGCGTTCTCCACGTACGGCAGCTGGTCACCGTAGGACGAGGTGCCGGAGGACCCGGAGTGCGCCGAGACCACGACGACGTCGGCGCCCAGCGCCTTCAGCTTCGGCACCCACTTCGCGGCCTGCTCCTCCAGGCCCGGGAACGCCAGCTTGCCCTGCACGTACGCCTTGTCCCAGATCGCGATGCCGGGGTTGGTCAGACCGAGCACGGCGACCTTGACCGGACGGGCACCCGGCACGTGGAACGTCTTGACGAAGTAGGGCGGGAAGGCGGGCCGCAGCGTCTTCGCGTCGACCGCGTTGGCGCCGAGCAGCGGGAAGTCCAGCTGGTCCTCGAACTTGCGCAGGGTCTCGATGCCGTAGTTGAACTCGTGGTTGCCGAGCGCCGCGGCGTCGTACCCGATCGCGTTCATCGCCTGCGCCATCGGGTGCACCGGGCCGCCCTTGGCCGTGATCGGGTCGACCTTGGCGTAGTAGTACGTCAGCGGGGTGCCCTGGATCGTGTCGCCGGCGTCCAGCAGCAGCGTGTTGCAGTGGCCCTTCTCCGCGCGGATCTGGTCGACCAGGGTCGAGATCCGGGCCAGGCCCTGGGCGTTGCCCGCCTTGTCGGTGTAGTGCGCGTTCTTGAAGTAGTCCCAGTTGAAGACGTGGCCGTGCAGGTCGGTGGTGCCCATGACGGTGAGCGAGTGGCGCTTCACGTGCTTCCCGGACGTCTGCTGCTCGGCCGCCTGGGCCGCCGGAGCCGCCGCCGCACCGGCGATCGCAACTCCCGCGCCCGTCGCGGCGGACTTCTTCAGGAACTTCCGGCGGTTCAACGGCATCTCTTGGTCTCCTCGGCGAATGGTCAACAACGCGCGTAGATTCTGACCTGGTCATGACTGACGGCAACAGGTCCAAGAGGTTGCGATCTGGTGACCGGATGCGTGAACTCCGGCCGCCGAAGCGGGAGGTGCGTGACAGAGTGGGACGTATGACCTCCCCCTCGACCGTTCCGTACGGCACCCCCGACGCCCCCCTGCTCGTGGTCCGCGGCGAGGCCGAACTCGACGTCGAGCCCGAGATCGCCCGCATCGGCGTGACCGTGACCGCCCGCGGCCGCGACCGGCGCTCCACCCTGGACGACCTCACCCGGCGCAACGCCGCCGTGCTCGACCTCGTGAAGTCCTACGGGGACGCGGTGGAGGAGCTGTCCACCGGCGCCTTCTCCATCACCCCGGAGCTGACCGAGCGCGGCCGGGGCGAGCGGGTGCGCAGCTATCAGGGCCGGGTCCACCTCGGCGCCGAGTTCTCGGACTTCACCGTCCTCGGTGAACTGACCACGCGTCTGGCCGACTTGGAGCTGACCCGGGTCGACGGCCCCTGGTGGTCCCTGCGCCCCGGCTCGCCGGTGCACGCCGAGGCCCGGCGGCGGGCGGTCGGCGACGCGCTCCAGCGGGCCCGGGAGTACGCCGAGGCCCTCGGCACCTCGATCGCCGCCCTGGTCGAACTCGCCGACACCGGCGCCGAGCGACCGCGGGCCGGCGGGGCCGCCTTCGGACGGGGCGTCCGGCGCATGAGCATGGCCGAGGCGGCCGAGCCCGCCGAACCCCTCGATCTGGAACCTTCGCGACTGCGTGTCACCGCCCAGGTCAGCGCCCAATTCACACTGGCGCCGCCGCGGCTGTGAATTCCGGACACGAAGAAGCTACGACCGAAAAGAATCGCTCATAGGAGCGGGCGCCTGCACAATTCAACACTTGTCAATAGCCCTTTACTCAAAGGTTGTTGAGTGGTCATGTGGGCCGGATTCTCTACCGGCGGGTAAGGCCTAGGCTCGAATCATGCGCCGAGCGAAGATCGTCTGTACCCTGGGGCCCGCCACCGACTCGTACGACCAGATCAAGGCACTGGTCGAGGCCGGAATGGACGTCGCCCGCTTCAACCTCAGCCACGGCACTCACGCCGAGCACGAGGAGCGATACCGGCACGTACGAAAGGCAGCCGACGAAACCGGTCGCAGCGTCGGAATCCTCGCCGACCTTCAAGGTCCGAAGATCCGGCTCGGCCGCTTCAGCGAAGGCCCCGTACTCCTTGAACGCGGCGACTCCTTCACCATCACCGTGGAGGAGGGCGTCGAGGGCGACCGCCACACCTGCGGCACCACCTACGCCGGCCTCGCCGCCGATGTCACCGCGGGTGAGCGCGTCCTCGTGGACGACGGCAAGGTCTGCCTGGAGGTCACCGCCGTCGACGGCCCCCGGGTCCGCACCCGGGTGGTCGAGGGCGGCGTCATCTCCGACCACAAGGGCCTGAACCTGCCCGGCGTCGCCGTCTCCGTGCCCGCCCTGTCCAAGAAGGACCAGGACGACCTGCGCTGGGCGCTGCGCACCGGCTTCGACGTCATCGCCCTCTCCTTCGTGCGCAGCGGCAGGGACGCCGTCGACGTCCACCGCATCATGGACGAGGAGGGCCGCCGCCTCCCGGTGATCGCCAAGGTGGAGAAGCCGCAGGCGGTCGACAACATCGACGACATCGTCGCCGCCTTCGACGGCATCATGGTCGCGCGCGGCGACCTGGGCGTGGAGATGCCGCTGGAGCAGGTCCCGATCGTGCAGAAGCGCGCGATCAAGCTCGCCAAGCGCAATGCCAAGCCGGTCATCGTGGCCACCCAGATGCTGGACTCGATGATCGACAACTCCCGCCCGACCCGTGCCGAGGCCTCGGACGTGGCCAACGCGGTCATCGACGGCACGGACGCGGTGATGCTGTCCGGCGAGACCAGCGTCGGCAAGTACCCGATCGAGACCGTGCGGACCATGGCGAAGATCGTCGAGGCCGCCGAGGAGGACCTGCTCGCCAAGGGCCTGCCACCGCTGACCGAGCGGAACAAGCCCCGCACCCAGGGCGGCGCCGTCGCCCGGGCCGCGGCCGAGATGGGCGACTTCCTCGGGGCGAAGTTCCTGGTGGCCTTCACCCAGTCGGGAGACACGGCCCGCCGGCTGTCCCGCTACCGCTCGCCCATCCCGCTGCTGGCCTTCACCCCGGAGCAGGCCACCCGCTCCCAGCTCAGCCTCACCTGGGGTGCCGAGACCTTCCTCGGCCCGCACGTCGACTCCACGGACGCCATGGTCGACCAGGTGGACGAGCTGCTCCTGAAGTACGGCCGCTGCCGGAAGGGCGACGTCGTGGTCATCACGGCGGGTTCCCCGCCCGGTGTCTCCGGCTCGACCAACATGGTCCGGGTGCACCACATCGGCGAGGACGACAGTCCCAAATAACGGACCCAGGGTGGTCCAGGGTACGGAAAAGGGCCCCTCACCCAGAGAGGCCCGACCAATTCAGTGACCTTGGAATCCAAGGAAAAGTGCCCCGGGTCGGACTCGAACCGACACTGTACGGGTTTTGAATCCGTTGCCTGCTGCCAATTGGGCTACCGGGGCTCGCAGAATCCAAGGTTTCCCCCGACCCTCCGCGCGTCCACCATACCGTAGCTAGGTAGGCTCTTGTCAGCAGTACCCCTGCCCTGAACGAGGAGCCCCCGTGACCGCCGAGTCGCCCCAGCCCGTAGACGTGCCCGACGAGGACAAGTCGCACGTGCCTCCGCTGACGACCCGTGTCGTCATCGCCGAGGACGAGGCGCTGATCCGGCTCGACCTGAAAGAGATGCTGGAGGAGGAGGGGTACACCGTCGTCGGCGAGGCCGGGGACGGGGAGCAGGCCGTGGAGCTGGCCCGTGAGCACCGGCCGGACCTGGTGATCCTCGATGTGAAGATGCCCAAGCTGGACGGCATCTCCGCGGCCGAGAAGATCGCCGAGGAGTCCATCGCCCCGGTCCTCATGCTCACCGCGTTCTCCCAGCGCGACCTCGTCGAGCGCGCCCGGGACGCCGGTGCCATGGCCTACCTGGTGAAGCCGTTCAGCAAGAGCGACGTCGTACCGGCCATCGAGATGGCCGTCTCCCGCTTCACCGAACTGAAGCAGCTGGAGCAGGAGGTCGCCGACCTCACCCTGCGCCTGGAGACCCGCAAGCTGGTCGACCGCGCCAAGTCCATCCTGCAGACGGAGTACGGGCTGACCGAGCCCGCCGCCTTCCGCTGGATCCAGAAGACCTCCATGGACCGCCGGATGTCGATGCAGCAGGTCGCCGAGGCGGTCATCGCGGACAACCAGGAGAAGAAGGCCGCGAAGAAGGCCTGACGCGGCACTTGAACGAAGAGGCCCGCGCCCCGGAGAAGAGGGGCGCGGGCCTTCGCGCCCCTAAGGGGCGCGGGACTCTATTCGATTTGCGGCTCCGCCGCGTGGGCACGACCAGCCACGACGGACCCGCAGCGTGCGAGCGGCCGAACCGGCGGAGCTAATCCTCGCCGAGGTACGCCTTGCGGACCGACTCGTCGTGCAGCAGGTCCTGGCCCGTGCCGGACAGGACGATGTTGCCGACCTCCATGACATGGCCCTGGTCGGCGAGCGAGAGCGCCGCCTGGGCGTTCTGCTCGACCAGCAGGATCGTCGTGCCCTGGGACTTCAGCTCGGCGATCGTCGCCATGATCTTCTGCATCATGATCGGCGACAGACCCATGGACGGCTCGTCCAGCATCAGCAGCTTCGGCTGGGACATCAGGGCGCGGCCCATCGCCAGCATCTGCTGCTCACCGCCGGAGAGGGTGCCGGCGGCCTGCTTCCTGCGCTCCCCGAGGATGGGGAAGAGGTCGTAGGCGCGCTGGATGTCCTTCTCGATGCCCGGCTTGTCGTTCCGCAGGAACGCACCGAGGCGCAGGTTGTCCTCGATGGTCATGCGCGGGAAGATGTGCCGCCCCTCGGGGGAGTGGGCGAGCCCCAGCGAGACCACCTGGTGGGCCGGGATCTTCTTCAGCGACTTGCCGTTGAACCTGATCTGCCCGCCGACCGGCTTGAGCAGGCCGGAGAGCGTGCGCAGGGTGGTGGTCTTGCCGGCGCCGTTGGTGCCGATGAGGGTGACCACCTGGCCGGCCTCGACCTTGAAGGAGATGCCCTTGACGGCCTCGATCTTGCCGTAGGCGACCCGCAGGTCCTCTACTTCGAGCAGTGCGGTCATCGGTCGTTCTCCTTGCCGGGCGCGGCGTCCGTCGTGGCCTCGGCGTGCGCCTCGGCCGCCTCGACCTCGGCGACCTCCTCGTCGCCGGGGGCGTTCTCGAAGGGTTCGCCGAGGTACGCGGCGACGACCCGCTCGTCGCCCTGCACGGTCGCGCTGTCGCCCTCGATGAGCTTCTCGCCCTGGACGAGGACGGCGACGCGGTCGCAGAGGTTGAAGATGAAGCGCATGTCGTGCTCGATGACGAGCACGGCGATGCCCTTGTCCCGGATGGCGAAGACCAGTTCCTCGGTGGCGCGGGTCTCCTGCGGGTTCATACCGGCCGTCGGCTCGTCCAGGAGCAGCAGGCCGGGCTCGCTGGCCAGCGCCCGGGCGATCTCCAGCTTGCGCTGCTCGCCGTAGGGGAGGTTACGGGCGAGGTGCTCGGCCTTCGCCTCCAGGCCCACGAACTCCAGGAGTTCCATGGCACGGGCGCGGGAGGCCGCCTCGGCCTTGTGGAAGCCGGGGCCGCGCAGCAGCGCGGACCACAGGCCCTCCTTGGTGCGGGTGTGCCGGCCGACCAGCACGTTCTCCAGGACCGTCATGTTGCCGAACAGACGGATGTTCTGGAAGGTACGGGCGATGCCCGCCGCCGTGACCTTGAAGGACTTCGGCGGCAGGACCTGGCCCTTGTAGCGGACCTCGCCCTCGGTGGGCACGTACAGACCGGTGAGGCAGTTGAAGAACGTGGTCTTGCCGGCGCCGTTGGGGCCGATCAGACCGACGATCTCGCCGCTGTTGACGGTGAAGTCGACATTGCGTACGGCCGTCAGACCGCCGAAGCGCATCGTGACGCCGCGGGCGTCGAGCACGACCTCGCCGGGTGCGGACGCGCCGGGGGCGGCGTCCTGGGTGGTGGTGTCGGTGATCATGGTGGTCACGCCCCTGCCTTGCTGAGGACGGCGGGCGCTTCTGCCTCTTCGTGGAATTCGAGCTGGCGGCGCCGGTTGGGGATGAGGCCCTCGGGGCGGAAGCGCATCAGGATTACGAGCGCGACGCCGAAGGCGAAGAGCTGGTAGTCGCCCAGGAACTGGAGCTTGGCCGGGATCAGGTACAGCAGCGCGGCACCGACCAGCGGACCGGAGATGGTGCCCATGCCGCCGAGGACCACCGCGGCCAGCAGGAAGGCCGAGTTGGGCGGCACGACGTGCGCGAACTGGTACTGCTCCGGGGTCACCGTGTACGTGACGTGAGCCTGGACGGAACCGGCGAGGCCGGCCATGCAGGCGCCCAGGGCGAACGCGATGAGCTTGACCCGGAAGCCGTTGATGCCCATGGCGAGCGCGGCGGTCTCGTCCTCGCGGATGGCGATCCAGGCGCGGCCGATGCGGGAGTCGCTGCTGCGCCGGAACACCACGACCACGATGAGCGTGATGAGCAGCATCAGCAGGAAGTAGTTCGCGAACCGGCCGACGGTGGCGCCGAGGAACTGGTGCTCCTGGCCGAAGTCGAAGCCGAGGATGTTCAGGTTCGGGATCGAGGAGATGCCGTTGGAGCCGTTGGTGACGTCCGGGCCCGAGGTGCCGTCCATGTTGAGGACGGTGATGCGGAAGATCTCACCGAAGCCGAGCGTCACGATGGCGAGGTAGTCGCCGCGCAGGCGCAGGGTCGGGGCACCGATGAGGACACCGAACACCATGGCGACGGCCGCGCCGGTCAGGGCCGAGGCCCAGAACGGCCAGCTGACGTGCAGCGGCGAGGACGGCGAGCCGGAGACCAGGGCCGCGGTGTAGGCGCCGACACCGAGGAAGGCGACGTAACCGAGGTCGAGGAGGCCGGCGAGGCCGACGACGATGTTCAGGCCGAGCGCGACGGTGGCGAAGATCAGGATGTAGACGCCGATCGTCGCGTACTGGTCGTCGGACTGGGTGAACGGGAAGGCGGCCGCGGCGGCGAAGGCACCGGTCATGGTGATGTTGCGGTGGCGCGCCGTGATCGCCGAGACCCGGGCCACGAGCCCGGCCTTGGAGAGGGCGCCGAAGCCGAAGCCGGCGGTGATGAGGAAGCCGATGAACAGCTGGTCGTACTCGGTGCCGATGCCGTAGGTGAAGACGATCAGACCGACCGCCATCGCCGCGATGATGACGAGGATCTCGGCGTAGGCGGGCAGCTTGGGGGCCGGCGCCAGGGGCTTGGAGGCGAAGGCCGCCTTGAAGTTGTTCCAGTTCTGCCGGGACTGGTGGCGGAACTTCTCCATGCCGCTGTCGTCCGGGTCGGCGAGGTCAGGGGCCGGCCGCTCGAACGGCAGGGCCAGCGCGCCGACCAGGGCCGCCAGCGTGGCGATGGCCACGACGAAGCCGCCGGCCTCCAGGTTCACCAGGCCGCCCAGCTTGGCGCTGATGGCGATGACCGTGTACCAGGCGGTGGCGAAGGTGCCGAGCGCGGCCGTCTTCAGCGCGCTGTCGGCGCTGCCCGGGGTCAGCCACTTCAGGCCCTTGACGCCGTAGGAGGCGAGGCCGAAGAGGGTGGTGAGGATGCCGCCGATCAGGACGAGGACCTGAAGTCCGCCCGGGTAGCCGTAGACGGTGAGGTCGCCGGGGAACGCGGCGGTCCAGGTCCAGGCGAGGAAGGTGGAGAGGATCGTCAGGACGCCGCCGCCGGTGGCGAGGGCCCGGCCGAGCGGGGCGGGCAGGCCGATCAGGCCGGACGGGGCGGCCGCGGGAGCGCTCGAGGTCTCGGATGTGGTGGTCTGTGTGGTCATCGGTGTCACGCCCTGTCCGCGACGCGTTCGCCGAGCAGACCCTGGGGCCTGAACAGCAGAACGAGGATGAGGAGTACGAAGGCCCAGACGTCTGCCCAGGACTGGCTGCCGAACTTGTCCATGCCGGGGATGTCGGCGATGTAGGCGGTGGACAGGGCCTCGGCGACGCCGAGGACGAGGCCGCCGAGCATGGCGCCGTAGATGTTGCCGATACCGCCGAGGACGGCCGCGGTGAACGCCTTCAGACCGAGGATGAAGCCCATGCGGAAGTCGATCTGGCCGTACTTGAGGCCGTAGGCCACGGATCCGACGGCGGCGAAGGTGGCACCGAGGGCGAACGCGACCACGATGATGCGGTCGGTGTTGACGCCCATCAGCTTCGCGGTGTCCGGGTCCTGGGCGGTGGCCTGCATGCCGCGCCCGGTACGGGTGCGCATCACGAAGTAGGCGAGGAACGCCATGCTGAGCGGTGCTGCACAGACCAGGAAGATGTCACCGGTCTGGATCGTGACGTTGCCGATCTCGAAGGGGCCGCCCGGGATGCTCGGGAAGGTGCGGGCGGACTTGGCGCCCGGGTACCAGGCCCACACCGCCTGCTGGAGGGCGAGGGAGAGACCGATGGCGGTGATGAGGGGAGCGAGGCGGGGTGCGCTGCGCAGAGGGCGGTAGGCGAACCGTTCCGCTCCGACGGCGACCGTGACGGCGACGAGGATGGCGCCGATGAGCATGAGCGGCAGTGCCACCCACATCGAGGTGCCGTCGGGAAGGATGTAGGCGTAGACCGTGAGCGCGCCGAACGCGCCGGTCATGAATATCTCGCCGTGGGCGAAGTTGATGAGCTGGACAATGCCATAGACCATCGTGTAGCCAATGGCGACCAGCCCGTACATGGATCCAAGTAGCAGGCCGTTGACCAGCTGCTGCGGCAGTTCGTTCACCGCATGTCCTCCGAGCGTTCGGAAAGTTCGACGGATGTGGCCGGATGCGAGTCCGCGCGGGGCGCCATGGAACAGCGCCCCGCGCGGCTCGGCTGGTGCGGGTGTGGGTCAGCCGGCGTTGTAGGTGCCGGACTCCACGGCCTTCCAGGCACCGCCCGTGACGGAGTAGACGGTGAGCTGCTTGTTGGTCGCGTCACCGTACTCGTCGAAGGAGACCTTGCCGGTCACACCGTCGAAGGAGACGTTCTGCATCGCGGCGGTGATCTTCGCGCGGGCGTCGGACGGCAGCTTGCCGCCGTTGTCGTCGACGACCTTCTTCACGGCCTCGATGATCGACCAGGCCGAGTCGTAGGAGTAACCGCCGTACGCCGCGTACGCCTCCTTGTAGCCCGCCGCCTTGTAGTTGGCGACGAACTCCTTGGCGGAGTCGAGCGTCTCGACCGGCGCACCGACCGAGGTGGCCAGGTCACCGGTGCCGGAGGCGCCGGCCAGCTTGATGAAGTCGTCGGCGTAGATGCCGTCACCGCCGACCAGCGGGATCTTGGCGCCGGCGGCCTTGATCTGCTTGCTCAGCGGACCGGCCTGCGGGTACTCGCCGCCGTAGTAGACCACCTGGGCACCGGAGTTCTTCACCTTGGTGGCGACCGCGGAGAAGTCCTTGGTGTCGGGGTTGATGTGCTCGGTGCCGACGATCTTGCCGCCGAGCTTCTTGAACTCGTCGGTGAACGTCCCGGCGAGGCCGGCGCCGTACGTCTTCTTGTCGTCGATGACGAAGGCCTTGGTCTTCTTGGCCTTGTTGTAGACGTACTGGGCGGCGAACGGGCCCTGGATGGCGTCCGTGGTCGCGGTGCGGAAGTACGACTTGTACTGGCGCGCCTTCGACTTCCGCCAGTCGGGACCCTGGGTCAGGTCCGGGCTGGTGTTGGCCGGGGAGACCTCGACCAGTTTGGCGTCGTCGAAGACCTTCTGCATCGACTGGGCGACGGAGGAGTTCAGCGGACCGACCACGCCGAGGACACCCGACTCACCGACGAACTTGGTGGCGTTCGTCTGGCCCGAGGAGGGCTGCGCCTGGTCGTCGAGGGCCTCGACCTTGAAGGTGATGCCCTTGACGTAGTTCTTCTTGTTGGCCTGCTTGGCCGCAAGGTCCACGGAGTTCCGGATACCCAGGCCGAGCGCGGACAGGTCGCCGGTCAGCGGGGCGTCGACGCCGATGGTGACGGTGGTGCCGCCACCGTTGCCGGAGTCCGAACCCTTGTCGCCGTCGCGCGAGCCGCAGGCGGTGAGGGTGAGTGCACCCGCCGCCAGGGCGGCGGTGATGGCGATGAGCGAACGTTGACGCACGATCAGTCCTTTCCGATCGACGACCGCATCCCCGTGGAAACGGTCGAGCCGCTCGCGCCTGGCCGAACTGAGAATCCGACTGCGCGGTGACTGGCCGTGACTCTAGGCGTGTGTGGGGAACGTGGAGGAGGGTCTGACCAATGCTGTGACGCTCTTGTTATGACACGAGGTAATGCAGAGCGGTACGCCGTGGGGGGAACGCCGGAATTCAGGCCGATTCGCCCTGTCCGCATTGTGAGAACCCGCAGGACTCACCGTGATCCGTTCAGGTGTCTCAAGGGTTTTGGTGATTACATACCACTGTTGCTGCAGGCGACTTTCAGGCCGTGCGAGAGGTGCTGTGCGTAGTGGGGGCCGAGGATGAAACTTTGAATCTGCATTGCGCGCGTATTACGTAGAGTTACTTCCAGGAAAGGCATCCCGGCGTCCTTCGGAACCTTTCCGCATTCCGTCACTTGCATGGTTATGGTGATCTTGCGAGGAGCGCCTGCCTTTGTCCGGAAGGGGACATGCGGCACCGCGGCCACCGAGAGACCGGCGTACGGCTGGGTCACTCGGGTCACGGTGACCGGCGGTCCCGACTCCACGCTCAACAGCACCTCGAAGCGGAAGCTGCGGGCCGGCCCGCCGGGCGGGGTGGCCCGCTCGCGCAGGTACGACATCGTCACCACCTGGGCGGGGTACGGCACTTGGGGCGGTGCCGGTTGCCGCGGGCGGGTCGCGTAGAGATAGCCGCCGCCCGCGAGCAGGAGTGCGACGGCGGCGAGGGCCAGGGCGGGCCGGCGGTGGCGGGCGTACAGGGACGAGAGCAGTGCGCGCCTTCGGCCGCGGGGAGCCTGCGGTGCGGTGTCCCACGCCTGCGTGCCCTCGCCGGGCTCCAGGGGGCCGATGCCGCTCATTGCCACGGACCTCCGCTCGGGGTTCCGTGCCGGTACCGCTCGGCGCAGGCACTGCGGGCCTGGCGGTCGATCAACTCGTCGGCGGCAGCGGCCCCTTGGCGCCGCTCGGCCGCCCGCGCCGCGTCCACGACGTCGCGCAGGATCTCGTACTGCGCGTTGGACAGCCCCATGGACTGGTAGTCGCCGTAGGTGCCGCTGTCGAGCACCTTCCGCGACCAGTGGGCGACGATCCTCGCGCACAGCTCCGCGTCGGAGGCCGGCGCCGCGGAGGCGCCGGCCGAGCCGCTGGCCGAGTGTCCGGGGCCGCCGGCGCCGCCCGCACCTGGCCCGGCGTCGTCCGCCCCGCCGCAGCTCGTCGTCCACAGCAGGGCCGGCAGCGCCAGCCAGACCGTCAGGAACCTCACCCCCGGGCAGGGGCCCCCATGCCGTGCCATGTGCCGAAGCTAAGGGGAGGGAAGGCGGGGGGCAACGGGGCGGCGGGGACGCGCTCAGTCGCCGGCGGGCCGGACGTGCGCCTCGTCGCCGGCCCGCACGTCCCGGAGCAGGCAGGTCAGCCGGGCGCTGCACACCCGGCGGCCCTCCTCGTCAGTGATCACGATGTCGTACGTCGCCGTCGACCGCCCCCGGTGCACCGGCGTCGCCACGCCGGTCACCAGGCCCGAGCGGACCCCACGGTGGTGCGTGCAGTTGAGGTCCACGCCGACCGCGATCTTCGAGCTGCCGCCGTGCAGCATGGAGCCGACCGAGCCCAGCGTCTCCGCCAGCACCGCGGACGCGCCTCCGTGCAGCAGCCCGTACGGCTGGGTGTTGCCCTCCACCGGCATCGTGCCGACGACCCGCTCCGCCGACGCCTCCAGGATCTGCACGCCCATCCGCGTCCCGAGGTGGCCCGCCGAGAACAGCGCGGGCAGGTCGACACCGAGCGCGGCGTACTCGTCTATGACCTCCTGCGGGAATTTCACCTGCTGCTGCTCGCCCATGGGTCGGCTCCGTTCGTCGTACACCTGTCTCTTGGCTGAGCAAACGCTCAGTCGGTCGCCGATTGTTCCAGACGGGCTTCCGGCCGGGCCTCCGGGCGCCCCTCCAGCGCGCTCTCCAGGCGGACCACGACGGACTTGCTGGCCGGGGTGTTGCTGGTGTCGGCGGTGGCGTCCAGCGGCACGAGCACATTGGTCTCCGGGTAGTACGCCGCCGCGCAGCCCCGCGTCGTCGGATAGTGCACGACGCGGAAACCGGGCGCCCGCCGCTCCACGCCGTCCCGCCACTCGCTCACCAGGTCCACGTACGACCCGTCGGTGACCCCCAGGGCCCGCGCGTCCTCCGGGTTCACCAGCACCACCCGGCGGCCGTTGGTGATGCCCCGGTAGCGGTCGTCCAGGCCGTAGATCGTGGTGTTGTACTGGTCGTGCGAGCGCAGTGTCTGCAGCAGCAGCCGGCCCTCGGGCAGCTTGGGGTACTCCACCGGCGCCGCCGTGAAGTTCGCCTTGCCGGTCGCCGTCGGGAAGCGGCGCTCGTCGCGCGGCGCGTGCGGCAGCGTGAAGCCGCCCGGGCGGGCCACGCGCGCGTTGAAGTCCTCGAAGCCGGGGATCACGCGCGCGATGCGGTCGCGGATCGTCGCGTAGTCCCTCTCGAACTCCTCCCACGGCACCTTGC
The DNA here is from genome assembly GCF_042892235.1 of Streptomyces sp. NPDC001816. NCBI lineage: Bacteria > Bacillati > Actinomycetota > Actinomycetes > Kitasatosporales > Streptomycetaceae > Streptomyces > Streptomyces sp. NPDC001816. The sequence goes on along the minus strand of NZ_JBIATY010000013.1, from coordinate 282,369 downwards.
TGTCCGCGCCGAGCACCCGGCGCGCCAGCCGGCACACGATCGCCGGCTCGGACAGCAGCTGCGGGCTCGCCGGCGCGAGCCGCCCGCGTGAAGCGTGCACCATGCCCATGGAGTCCTCGACCGTGACGAACTGCTCCGTGCTCTTCCCGTTCGGGCCGGCCTGCAGATCGCGCTCGGTACGGCCGAGCGTCGGCAGGATCAGGGCACGCGCGCCCGTGACGACGTGCGAGCGGTTGAGCTTGGTCGACACGTGCACGGTCAGCCGCGCGCGCCGCATGGCCGCCTCGGTGACGTCCGTGTCGGGGGAGGCGGAGACGAAGTTGCCGCCCATGGCGAAGAACACCTTCGCCTCGCCGTCCCGCAGCGCGCGGATGGCCCGGACGACGTCGAATCCGTGCTCGCGCGGGGGCGCGAACCCGAACTCCTTCTCCAACGCGTCCAGGAACGCCGGGGCGGGCCGCTCGAAGATGCCCATCGTGCGGTCGCCCTGCACGTTGGAGTGGCCCCGCACCGGGCACACGCCCGCGCCCGGGCGGCCGATGTTGCCGCGCAGGAGCAGGAAGTTGACCACTTCGCGGATGGTCGGAACGGCGTGCTTGTGCTGGGTGAGGCCCATCGCCCAGCAGACGATGGTCCGCTCGGAGGCGAGGACCATGCCGAGGGCCTGCTCGATCTCCGCCCGGGACAGGCCGGTCGCCTCGAGCGTCTCGTCCCAGTCGGCGGAGCGCGCGGCCTCGGCGAACTCCTCGTACCCGTGCGTGTGCTCGCGGACGAACTCCTCGTCGACGGCGCCTTCCGTCTCCAGGACCAGCTTGTTGAGGAGGCGGAACAGGGCCTGGTCGCCGCCGATGCGGATCTGCAGGAACAGATCGGTGAGGGCGGCGCCCTTGAGCATGCCCTGCGGGGTCTGCGGGTTCTTGAACCGCTCCAGGCCGGCCTCGGGCAGCGGGTTGATGCTGATGATCCGCGCGCCGTTCGCCTTGGCCTTCTCCAGCGCGGAGAGCATGCGCGGGTGGTTCGTCCCGGGGTTCTGCCCCGCGACGACGATCAGGTCGGCCTTGTACAGGTCCTCCAGCAGGACGCTGCCCTTGCCGATGCCGATCGTCTCGGAGAGCGCCGAGCCGGACGACTCGTGGCACATGTTCGAGCAGTCGGGCAGGTTGTTCGTGCCCAGCTCGCGCGCGAAGAGCTGGTACAGGAACGCGGCCTCGTTGCTGGTCCGCCCCGACGTGTAGAAGACGGCCTCGTCGGGGGAGCCGAGGGCGGAGATCTCCTCGGCGATGATGTCGAAGGCGCGCTCCCAGCTCACCGGCTCGTAGTGATCTCCGCCTTCGGCCAGATGCATGGGATGCGTGAGCCGTCCCTGCTGTCCCAGCCAGTACCCGCTCCTGGTGGCCAGGTCGGCCACGGAATGCGCGGCGAAGAACTCCGGGGTGACCCGGCGCAGGGTGGCCTCCTCGGCGACCGCCTTGGCGCCGTTCTCGCAGAACTCCGCCTTGTGCCGGTGGTCCGGCTCCGGCCAGGCACAGCCCGGGCAGTCGAAGCCGTCCTTCTGGTTCACCCGCAGCAGGGTCAGCGCGGTGCGCTTCACACCCATCTGCTGCTGGGCGATGCGCAGAGTGTGCCCGATGGCGGGCAGCCCCGCCGCCGCGTGCTTCGGCTCCGCGACCTGCGGCGCGTCCTGAACCGGATCACCCTTGGGCGGCTTGGTCGCCATCGCACGGTCCCCTTCGACTGCGTGTGAGAAGTACGCCTCCGATCCTCCCACGGGGCACCGACAGCGGTGAGCCCCGGTCCTGCCGGGCGACGGGCGCCGTGCATGCGCCGGCCCGGAGTGTCAGTGGGGCGTGGCAGGATCGGGGGCGTGGCAGAGACAGCATCGAAGAAGACCGACAAGAACCCCGGCGGCACCCGTCCCCGGCTGATGCTCATGGACGGGCACTCGCTGGCCTACCGCGCGTTCTTCGCGCTGCCCGCGGAGAACTTCACGACCGCGACGGGCCAGCCGACGAACGCGATCTACGGCTTCGCGTCGATGCTGGCCAACACCCTGCGTGACGAGGCCCCCACGCACTTCGCGGTGGCCTTCGACGTCTCCCGCAAGACCTGGCGCTCCGAGCAGTTCACCGAGTACAAGGCGAACCGTTCCAAGACCCCGGACGAGTTCAAGGGCCAGGTCGAGCTGATCGGCGAGCTGCTCGACGCCATGCACGCGCCGCGCTTCGCCGTCGAGGGCTTCGAGGCCGACGACGTCATCGCCACCCTCGCCACCCAGGCCGAGGCCGAGGGCTTCGAGGTGCTGATCGTCACCGGCGACCGCGACTCCTTCCAGCTGGTCACCGAGAACACGACCGTGCTGTACCCGACGAAGGGTGTCTCGGAGCTGACCCGCTTCACCCCGGAGAAGGTCTTCGAGAAGTACGGGTTGACGCCCGCCCAGTACCCCGACTTCGCGGCCCTGCGCGGCGACCCGTCGGACAACCTCCCCGGCATCCCCGGGGTCGGCGAGAAGACCGCCGCGAAGTGGATCAACCAGTTCGGCTCGTTCGCGGAGCTGGTCGAGCGCGTCGAAGAGGTCAAGGGCAAGGCCGGGCAGAACCTCCGCGACCACCTGGAGGCGGTCAAGCTCAACCGCCGCCTCACCGAGCTGGAGCGCCAGGTTGAGCTGCCCAAGACGGTCACCGACCTGGAGCGGAGCCCGTACGACCGCAAGACCGTCGCGATGGTCCTGGACACCCTGGAGATCCGCAACCCCTCCCTGCGCGAGCGTCTCTTCGCCGTCGACCCGGGTGCCGAGGAGGCCGAGACCACCCCGGTCGCGGTGGACGGCGTGGAACTGGACGGCAAGATCCTCGGCGTCGGCGAGCTGGCCCCCTGGCTGGCCGAGCACGGCACCGGGACCCTCGGCGTCGCCACGGTCGGCACCTGGGCCCTGGGCACCGGCTCGGTCGCCGAGATCGCCCTGGCAGCGGCCGGGGGAGCGGCCGCCTGGTTCGACCCCGCCGAGCTGGACGAGACCGACGAGAACGCGTTCGCGGCCTGGCTGGCCGACGCCGGCCGCGCCAAGGTGTTCCACAACGCCAAGGGCGCGATGCGCGTCTTCGCCGAGCACGGCTGGAGCGTTGAGGGCGTCGCCATGGACACCGCCCTCGCCGCCTACCTGGTCAAGCCGGGCCGCCGCTCCTTCGACCTGGACGCGCTGTCCCTGGAGTACCTGCACCGCGAGCTGGCCCCCGCCGCCGCGGCCGACGGCCAGCTGGCCTTCGGTGCGGACGACGGCGCCGAGGCCGAGGCGCTGATGATCCAGGCCCGCGCCGTCCTTGACCTGGGTGAGGCCTTCGAGGCCCGCCTCCAGGAGGTCGGTGCCGCCGACCTCCTGAGGGACATGGAGCTGCCCACCTCCGCCCTGCTCGCCCGCATGGAGCGCCACGGCATCGCCGCCGACCGCGCGCACCTGGAGGCGATGGAGCAGATGTTCGCGGGTGCCGTGCAGCAGGCCGTGAAGGAGGCGCACGCGGCCGCCGGCCACGAGTTCAACCTGGGCTCCCCCAAGCAGCTCCAGGAAGTCCTCTTCGGCGAGCTGGCCCTGCCCAGGACGAAGAAGACCAAGACCGGCTACACCACCGACGCCGACGCCCTCGCCTGGCTCGCCGGCCAGACCGACAACGAACTGCCGGTGATCATGCTCCGGCACCGCGAGCAGGCGAAGCTGCGCGTCACGGTCGAGGGCCTGATCAAGACCGTCGCCGGCGACGGCCGTATCCACACCACCTTCAACCAGACGGTGGCCGCGACCGGCCGGCTGTCCTCCACGGACCCGAACCTGCAGAACATCCCGGTCCGCACCGACGAGGGCCGGGCGATCCGCCGCGGCTTCGTGGTCGGCGAGGGCTTCGAGTCCCTGATGACCGCCGACTACAGCCAGATCGAGCTGCGCGTGATGGCCCACCTCTCCGAGGACGAGGGCCTGATCGAGGCGTTCACCTCCGGCGAGGACCTGCACACCACGGTCGCCTCCCAGGTCTTCTCGGTCGAGCGGGACGCGGTGGACGCGGAGATGCGGCGCAAGATCAAGGCGATGTCGTACGGCCTGGCGTACGGCCTCTCCGCCTTCGGCCTCTCCCAGCAGCTGAACATCGAGGCGGGCGAGGCGCGCGCCCTGATGGACACCTACTTCGAGCGCTTCGGCGGCGTCCGGGACTATCTGCGCCGGGCGGTCGACGAGGCGCGGGCGACGGGCTACACGGCGACGCTGTTCGGGCGCCGCCGCTACCTCCCCGACCTCAACAGCGACAACCGCCAGCGCCGCGAGGCGGCCGAGCGCATGGCCCTGAACGCGCCGATCCAGGGCACGGCGGCCGACATCGTCAAGATCGCCATGCTCAACGTCGACCGGGCCCTGCGCGAGGCGGACCTCAAGTCCCGCATGCTCCTCCAGGTCCACGACGAAATCGTCCTGGAGATCGCCCCCGGCGAGCGCAGGGCCACCGAGGAGATCGTCCGCCACGAGATGGCGAACGCGGTCCACCTGAGGGCTCCGCTCGACGTCTCGGTGGGCGTGGGCCCGGACTGGGAGTCGGCGGCCCACTAGCCTTCGGCGATTCGGCGGAGGGGCGTTTTCAGCCAAGGGCTGGACCACGCCCCTCCGTCGCCCGACGGTCGCTTCTTCCACGCCGGACGCCAAAATCTTCTCCGCCGCAACGGCGATCAGCCCCCCGGCGCACCCCAGCGGTGCCGAACCCACCGCACCCCCCACGGCCATCCCACCCACCCGCACCAGTCCCGGCCGAGCCCCCGGAGGGCGTTTCACTCACGTGGCCCCCGCCAAAACGCCCCCCGAGCCCCGCAGCCGCAACACTGCGAGCATGGGTATACGCATGCTCCACCGCCGGACGCCCGAGGCGCAGGGCGCCACCCCGGCCCCGGCGGACACCGCCTCGGACCGGGCCACGCCCGCCTCGCCGGTCCCGGCCCTCGCGGCCGACGCAAGCACCGCCCGCATCCCCGCCGACCTGGCCACGACCGTACGCAGGGCCGCGGCGGACCTCCGGCGCCGACTGGCCGCCCGCACCCGCCACGCCCCCGACTGGCGCGCCTGGCCCGATCTCGCCCGCGGCTACCTCGCGCTGCTGCTCACCCTGATCCCGGCAGCACGGCCCCGGCGCACCCTCACCGTGTTCGTGGCCCCCGTCATCGAGCGGCCGACCGGTCCCGGCGGGCACCGACCGCCGCTGCGGGACCGCCCGGAACCGGGGCCGGGCGCCACACCCTGACCCCGGCCGCGTACACCAGCACCCCGAGGACCAGCCCGGAGCCCACACCGAAGCACAGGGTGGGCACCAGGTCCCAGGGCTGCGCGTTCGCACCCCAGTACTCCCACCACCGCGTCGCCCGCTGCACGGCTCCTGCCAGGGCACAGCCGCCGAGCACGGCGGCCGCCCACCAGCGGTCACGTACGGACAGAGCGGGCACCCCCACCGGCTCGCCGGCCGGCGCCCGCCGAAGCGCGCGTACCAGGAACACGGCGATCACCACGGCGGCCACCGCGGACGTGCCGTACTGCAGCCACGAGTAGAGCGGCATGCCCGCCAGGCCCCGCCCGAGGGCCGGAACCAGCCGGGACCCCCACCGATCGTGATGCGTGAACGCGTCCCACACGACATGCGTCAGCGCGCCGAGCACCGCGGAGACGTACCACCACAGCACCGAAACGGCCCGCACGCGCGCGCGTGGCGCACCGCAGCGCAGCAGAGCGGCCGGCCGCCCCTGCCGGGCCCGGGGCAGCAGGGCCACCAGCGGTTCCCGGACGAGCAGCCACAGCCCCACCAGCGCCCAGGAGATGGGCACGTCAACGCCGGCCACACCGGCGAAGGAGTGCGTGACCGCCCCGAACTCCATGCCGCCCGGCAGGACGCTCGCGGCGTAGTAGGTCATGTCGGGCGCGAAGGAGCCCGCGACGAGCACCGACGGCACCAGCCGGCCCCGGCCGCCGCCGTCCCGGCGGATGGCGGGCAGCACGGCCGCCGCATGGCTGAGCGTGAACGGCAACAGAGCCCCCTGGAGCGGTCGTCGGCCGTGGTACCGGAACCGGTGATCATGCCCGTCCAGTATGCGTGAGTACCGTCCGACACCCGCCACACCAACGGAAGTTGGCCAACCGGTGAAAAACGGGCGCGAACCCGTGCCCGCTTCAAGGAAGCTGTCGTAGGGTCACCTGGGTCGCAGTGCCGGGCGCACGTTCGAACGTACGTCACGCGGATGGAAAGACGGAACAGGGGCAACCAGAGCACCGGGTCAACCGTCAGACCAGAGCGAGGCACACGGACGGAGACGGACGCAGGGGCGTCCATAGGAGGGGTTCACTCTATGGCGGCGCACATCGGCAGGCGGCTGCGCAAGGGAGCGGCGACCACCGCCGTGGCCGCGGCAGCGGTCGCGGCTCTGTCCGCGTCCCAGGCTCCGGGAGCCCCCGGCGAGGACCACGGCAGACAGGCCGCGGCCGGCGCCAGCGCCCCGGTACCGGACGTGGCCGCCGACGGCAACGCCACCGGCAACTCGCCGTACTACACGGACCTGCCGCCGCTCAACAGCCCCAACCCCAGCCCGTCGTCCACCATCGGCACGCCCGTCTCCCGGGGCCCGGCCGAGGCCGGTATCCCCGCGACGGTCCTCGACGCCTACAAGAAGGCCGAGGCCGAGCTGCGCAGCTCCAAGCCGGGCTGCAACCTGCCCTGGCAACTCCTGGCCGCCATCGGCAAGGTCGAGTCGGGCCACGCCCGCGGCGGCCGCGTCGACGCCGACGGCACCACGCTGAGCCCGATCCTCGGCCCGCAGCTCGACGGCAACGGCTTCGCGCTCATCAAGGACACCGACCACGGCGAGTACGACGGCAACAGCGCCTACGACCAGGCCGTCGGCCCGATGCAGTTCATCCCGTCCACCTGGGCCTGGGCCGGCCGCGACGGCAACGGCGACGGCAAGGCGGACCCCAACAACGTCTACGACGCCGCACTCGCCGCTGGCCACTACCTGTGCCGCAACGACTGGGACCTGTCCGGCGACGCCGGCCTGCACAGCGCGATCCTCAGCTACAACAACTCGCAGGACTACCTGAACCTGGTCCTGAGCTGGCTGGAGTACTACCGCAAGGGCAGCCACTCCGTGCCCGACGGCTCCGGCGGCGTGCCCTCCCACCGCAGTGACGACGGCTCGAAGCACACCACGAAGCCCTCCGACCCGCCGAAGACCAAGCCGGGCAAGCCCGGCGGCGACAAGGGGAACCACGACCCGAAGCCGCCGACGCCGCCGAAGCCGCCCACCCCCTCCGACACCGTGGACCACCTGGAGGACGCGAGCACCGGCACCGCGAAGCTCACCGCGATGGCCGGCGACGCGTTCGCCCAGCGGATCAGCACCCGCGCCGAGACCAAGGCCGGGTCGGCCGTCGGCAAGGTCCGGATCCGGTTCACCATCACCGGCGACACCGACGCCACCTTCGCCGGCGGCGAGACCGTGGCCACGATCGCCACCGATGCCAAGGGCGTGGCCCTGGCACCGGTGCTGGAGGCGGGCGAGAAGACGGGCACCTTCAAGATCACCACCGCTGTCGTCGGCCACAAGGCCAAGGGCGTCGACTACCCGGCCACCGTCACCGCACGCGCCGCCGACACCCTCGCCCGCACCAGCGACACCCCGCTGACCTGCACCCCGGGCGGCGAGTTCGCCGACCAGGTCCAGGTGAAGGCGACGTACAAGGGCACCGCCGCCGACAAGGTCGCGGCCACCGCCACCCTGATCAAGTCGGCCGACGACACCACCGAGAACGACAAGGGCCCCTACTTCAAGGACGCCGACGGCAAGGCCGTACGCACCCTCACCGGCCTCCAGACGGACGACAAGGGCCTGCTCACACTGCCGAAGCTGTACGCGGACGACGTCACCGGCACCTTCCTGCTCCGCATCACCACCACCGGCGGCGCGACCCTCACCGTCGAGCTGAACGTCGCCGCGGCCGACGCCTCGGCGAGCCCCTCGCCGAGCCCGTCCGCGACCTCCTGACGGCACCGGATCAACTCAGGGCAACAGGGCGCCTCTTCCGCCACGGCGGAGGGGGCGCCCTTGTCTGTGTGCGCGACGTGTTCTCATCTCGCGCGCGCGTTGCTACGGTGCCGCACCTGACGATCCATCAGGAACCGTCCGTCGGGAGGCCCCGCATGCGCGCCCTGATCGCCACCGCGACCGGTCTCGCCCTCGCGCTCGCCCTGGTCCTCGCGATCACCGCCATGGGCGCGCCGACGGGCCGGACGTCCCCCAAACCGCTGCTGACGACGGTGCCTTCGCACCCTTAGCAGCGCCCGTCCGGGAGGGAGGCCGGAATGCGCCGCAAGGCAAGCCTGGTCCTGCTCGCCTGTGCCGTGTTCTTCGCGGCGCTGTCCCCGCTGCTGCGCTGGTACGCCTTCCCGCGCCTGGCCAGGATCCCCGCGAACCAGTACCAGGACATGGTCCTGGAGGCCAAGGACGCGACCCTCCTCGACTACGGCTCCATGCGCGCGAAGAAGGTCTCCAAGGTGACCATCGTGCAGACCCTCAAGGGCAACGTGGAGGCCGCCGAGCGGATCGAGAAGACAGCCGGGCGGCCCGTCGTCGTCTGGGACGGGCTGTCCTACGTCCAGGGCCCCGACGGCAAGATGGTCTCCCGCATCCCGGAGCGCTACATCTTCGACGCCCACAGCCAGGACCCCGTCCACGCCACCGGCGAGTCGGTCGACGGGGACCCGGTCAAGCGGGACGGCATCGAGTTCAAGTGGCCCTTCCTGACCCAGAAGCGCGACTACGAGTACTTCGACGCGCAGACCCGCACCACCAGCCCCATCCACTACAAGGGCACCCTGACCTTCCGTGGCCTGAAGGTCTACTACTTCGAACAGACCATCCCCTGGACCAAGGTCGCCATGCCCAAGACCATGCCGGTCCAGGGCATCACCCCCGAGTCGGTGGCCAAGACCGGCACCACCCGCTGGTACAGCACGGTCCGGAAGTTCTGGGTCGAGCCCGTCACCGGAGCGCCCGTCTACGGCGAGGAGCTCCACAAGGAGGAGCTGCGCGGCGGCACTCTGCTCGGCGGTCGCGCCAAGGTGACGGCGTTCGCCGGGGACGTGAAGATGCGCGAGGACTACATCGAGCACACCGTCGCCCTGGTCGAGCACAACCGCACCCTGGTCCTGCTGATGACCTCCTACCTGCCCTGGGGCTTCCTGAGCCTCGGCCTGCTGCTCCTCGCGCTCTCCCTCTACCTGGAGGCACGCGGCCGCCGCCCCGAGGACCCGGCACCCACGCGGGCGACGGAACCCGAACCGGTCAGCGCCTGAGCCGCGCGTTGGTGTGCCGGGTGGGCTCGGCGGTCGCCGGGTCCTCGGGCCACGGATGCTTCGGATAGCGCCCGCGCAGCTCCGCGCGCACGCCCTTGTAGCCGTCCTTCCAGAAGGAGGCGAGGTCGGCCGTGACGGCGGCGGGCCGTCCGGCTGGGGAGAGGAGATGGACGAGCACCGGCACCCCGGCCACCGTCGGGGTCTCCTGCAGCCCGAACATCTCCTGCAGCTTCACCGCGAGGACGGGTCGCTCCGGGTCCCCGTAGTCGATCCGGATTCTGGACCCACTGGGTACGGCGATCCGTTCGGGCGCCAGCTCGTCCAGCCGGGCAGCCTCCCCGCTCGCCCAGGGCAGCAGCCGCGCGAGCGCCTGTCCGGCGTCGATCCGCCCGAGATCGGCCCGCCTTCGGGCCCGGCCCAGCTCCGGCTCCAACCACTCGTCCACGCGCGCGTGCAGCGCTTCGTCCGACACGTCCGGCCACGGCTCCCCCAGGTGCGCACGCAGAAACGTCAGCCGCTGCCTCAGCACCTCCGCCTCCGGGGACCACCGCAACAGCCCGAACCCCTCCTGCCGGAGCCCTTCGAGCAGAGCACCGCGCACCAGCCCGGGATCGACGTCCTTCAGCGGCCGTACGGCCAACTCGATGGCCCCGAGCCGTTCGACACGCCGGGCCACGACATCCCCGTCGGCCCAGTGCACCTCGTCCCGCTCCTCCAGCAGTGCCCCGGCCGCCTTCCGCGCCACGTCCTCGTGCACGCCGGCTCCGAGCCGCACGCGCGCGTGCCCCTTTCCGCCGGGCCGGTCGGCGACGGCGACGACGATCCAGGGGGCGTCGCGCAGCGCCGACCCTTCGGACAGCTCGGCCCGGGTCCCGGAAGCCATCAGATACGAACCGCCGTCGAGCTTGGCGACCCGCTCGGGGAAGGCCAGGGCGGCGACGAGGCCGGCGATCCTGTCGTCACCGGTGCCGGGTCCGGCCTGGACGTCCACGTGTGACGGACGGTCATGGGCGACCGGGTGGGAAAACTCCTCCGACAGGGCCCGCAACCGCCGTACTTCACGAGTCCACCGCCCCCCATAGGCGTCATCCCCACGCCGAGCACGCCGCAACGCACCGGCAAGGTCATCCCCGTAATCCCGCGGGACCTCTTCAGAGAGCAGAGCGACAACGGAGGCACCCCCACCGGACGTGTCCAGCAAAGCCCGCCCCAGCCGAGGGTGAACCCCCAGCCGCCCCAACCGCACACCGACCTCAGTGGCCCGACCGACCGAGTCCACCGCCCCCACTGCCGTCAGCGTGGAGCGCGCCGCAGCCATGGCCCCACCCGGCGGCGGATCCAGCAACGCCAGTCCGGAGGCGTCCGGATCGCCCCAGCAGGCCGCCTGAAGGGCGAACGCGGTCAGGTCGGCCACCTTGATCTCCGGCGCCGGAAAAGCCGGCAGACGGACGTCCTCCGCCTCCGTCCAGCACCGGTACACCACACCCGCCGCCTCACGTCCGGCCCGCCCCGCCCGCTGCCGCCCGGCCGCCCGCGACGCCCGTACCGTCGCCAGCCCGCTCAACCCGCGCGCGTGGTCCACGCGCGGCTCCCGCGCCAGCCCCGAGTCGACCACCACCCGCACCCCGGGCACCGTCAGCGACGACTCCGCCACGGACGTGGCCAGCACCACCCGGCGCCGCTCCCCGGGGGCCAGCACCGCGTCCTGCACGGCCGCCGGCGCCCGCCCGTGCACCTGCAGCACCTCGACCTCACCCGGATGGCCCAGCTGCCCGGCCACACGCGCGATCTCGCCCACGCCCGGCAGGAAACACAGCACGTCCCCCTCCCGCTCGGCCAGCGCCCGCCGCACCACCGACGCCACATGCCCCAGCAGCGCCGGATCGACCCACATGCCGTGCGGCGGCCGTACCGCACGCGCGGGCGGCGCCCAGACGACGTCCACGGGATGCGAGACCCCCTCGGCCTCCACCACCGGAGCATCGCCGAGCAGCCGCGCCCAGCCCTGTGCGTCCGTGGTCGCCGACGCGGCCACCAGCCGCAGCTCCGGCCGCAGCGTCTGCCGTACGTCCCACAGGAAGGCGGCCACCGTGTCGGCGTCCAGATGCCGCTCGTGGCACTCGTCGAGCACCACCACGTCGACGCCGGCCAGCTCCGGATCGCGTTGCAGCCGCTGCAACAGCACACCGGTCGTCACGACCTCCACACGCGCGCGGCGCCCCACGACCCGCTCGCCGCGCACCGTGAAGCCGACGCTCTCGCCGGGCTTCTCGCCCAGCAGCCACGCCATCCGCCGGGCCGCCGCCCGCGCCGCGATCCGCCGCGGCTCGGCCACCACGACCCGCCGCGTCGGACCGCCGCCGACCAGCCCCGCCAGGACGAGCGGCACCAGCGTCGTCTTGCCGGTGCCGGGCGGCGCCACGAGCACGGCGGTGCCGTGCCCCTCCAGGGCGTCGCTCAGGGCGGGCAGGGCGGCACGGACGGGCAGCGCGTCCAGGGCGTCGTAACGGATCACGCCCCTAGTGTCGTACGGCGCCGAAAACGCCCCGCACGCGTGCGTGCGGGGCGTCGGTGAGCGAGGTTGCTCAGTCCCGTTCGCAGACGAAGATCGCCGTACCCGGGATCAGGTTCCCGCGCAGGGGAGACCAGCCGCCCCACTCCGCGGTGTTCCAGGCCGGCCACTCCGGCTCCACCAGGTCCACGAGCCGGAAGCCCGAGGCCGCGATGTCCCGGACCCGGTCGCCGAGCGTCCTGTGGTGCTCGACGTACACCGCGCGGCCCTCCTCGTCCTGCTCCACGTAGGGCGTGCGGTCGAAGTAGGACGCGGACACCGACAGGCCCTCGGGACCGGGCTCGTCCGGGAAGGCCCAGCGGATCGGGTGCGTCACCGAGAAGACGAACCGGCCACCCGGGCGCAGTACCCGCCGCACCTCGCGCAGCACCAGCCGCGGGTCGGCCACGAACGGCAGCGCCCCGTACGCGGAGCACGCCAGGTCGAAGGAGCCGTCCGCGAAGGGCAGCGCGCCGGCGTCGGCGCAGATCAGGGGAAACGATCCGCCGATGCGCAGGGCGTGCTGGAGCTGACGGTGCGAGAGGTCCAGGGCCACCGGGTGGGCGCCCTGGGCGGCCAGCCAGCGCGCGCACTGCGCCGCGCCCGCGCCTATCTCCAGGACCTTCTTGCCCTTCAGGTCCTCCGGGGCGCCGAGCAGCTCGGCCTCCACCTCGTCCAGGCCCTCCGGACCCCAGACGAAACGGTCGTCGCCGAGGAACGTGCCGTGCTCGACCTGGTACTCGTCGGCGTTGCGGTCCCACCAGCCGCGGTTGGCCCGGGTGCTCTCCGCGACCCCCGCGTCACGTCGGGTGGCTTCCGGCTCGAACCCCTCAGGGTCGAGCGCTTCGGACTCTTGGATGATCGGCTCCCTCGTCGTACTCTTCCGTGCAACCCGCCCGGGCGAGTGCGTCACAGAAGGGGTCCCACGGCCCTGCGTGGCTTCCTGGGACGTTTCTTGTGCCGGGTATGCGGTGAACCGCCCCGGGTGTGCGCCTTCGCGCATTGACCATGTCCGGCTGCCCCCGTATGCTACAAGTTGCGCTGCGGGCCTGCGCACCTCAGACGTAGCAGGCTGCGCTCGCATCTGTTGTATGTCCCCTCGGTTGTCGAGGCGCCATCACCAGTTTCTGGTGAGGCGCTTCCTTGGCTGTCCGGCTTCTTCAGAGCGATACGGGCTCCCGGCGTAGCAGTACCTACGACTTCAATGTCCGTACCGGAGCCCTTTCCCACATGACGAGCAGCACCGAGACCACCGCCACCACCCCGCAGGTTGCGGTCAACGACATCGGTAACGAGGAAGCCTTCCTCGCCGCGATCGACGAGACGATCAAGTACTTCAACGACGGCGACATCGTCGACGGCGTCATCGTGAAGGTCGACCGGGACGAGGTCCTGCTCGACATCGGTTACAAGACCGAAGGTGTCATCCCGAGCCGCGAGCTCTCGATCAAGCACGACGTCGACCCGAACGAGGTCGTCGCCGTCGGTGACGAGATCGAGGCCCTGGTCCTCCAGAAGGAGGACAAGGAAGGCCGCCTGATCCTCTCGAAGAAGCGCGCCCAGTACGAGCGTGCCTGGGGCACCATCGAGAAGATCAAGGAAGAGGACGGCATCGTCACCGGTACCGTCATCGAGGTCGTCAAGGGTGGTCTCATCCTCGACATCGGCCTCCGTGGCTTCCTCCCGGCCTCCCTGGTCGAGATGCGCCGCGTTCGCGACCTCCAGCCGTACGTCGGCAAGGAGCTCGAGGCCAAGATCATCGAGCTGGACAAGAACCGCAACAACGTGGTCCTGTCCCGCCGTGCCTGGCTCGAGCAGACCCAGTCCGAGGTCCGCCAGACGTTCCTCACGACCCTCCAGAAGGGTCAGGTCCGCTCCGGCGTCGTCTCCTCGATCGTCAACTTCGGTGCCTTCGTGGACCTGGGTGGCGTCGACGGTCTGGTCCACGTCTCCGAGCTGTCCTGGAAGCACATCGACCACCCGTCCGAGGTTGTCGAGGTCGGCCAGGAGGTCACCGTCGAGGTTCTCGACGTCGACATGGACCGCGAGCGCGTCTCCCTGTCGCTGAAGGCGACCCAGGAAGACCCGTGGCAGCAGTTCGCCCGGACCCACCAGATCGGTCAGGTCGTCCCGGGTAAGGTCACCAAGCTGGTTCCGTTCGGTGCGTTCGTCCGCGTGGACGAGGGCATCGAGGGTCTGGTCCACATCTCCGAGCTGGCCGAGCGCCACGTGGAGATCCCGGAGCAGGTCGTCCAGGTCAACGACGAGATCTTCGTCAAGGTCATCGACATCGACCTCGAGCGTCGCCGCATCAGCCTCTCGCTGAAGCAGGCCAACGAGTCCTTCGGTGCCCACCCGGAGGAGGTCGAGTTCGACCCGACCCTCTACGGCATGGCCGCGTCCTACGACGACCAGGGCAACTACATCTACCCCGAGGGCTTCGACCCCGAGACCAACGACTGGCTCGAGGGCTACGAGAAGCAGCGCGAGGAGTGGGAGCGCCAGTACGCCGAGGCGCAGCAGCGCTTCGAGCAGCACCAGCAGCAGGTCATCAAGTCCCGCGAGGCGGACGCTGCCGCTGCCGCCGAGGGTGGCGGCGAGGCTGCCGCTCCGGCCGCGACCGGCGGTTCGTACTCCTCCGAGGGCGCGGACACCTCTGGTGCCCTGGCCTCGGACGAGGCGCTGGCCGCGCTTCGCGAGAAGCTGGCCGGTGGCCAGAGCTGAACGCTGCCGCTGAGGCTTAGCCGATAGCTGGCTGAGGGGCCGCACCTTTCGAGGTGCGGCCCCTCAGTCGTCTCTTGGGGGCCTTCGATTGCTCGACGTGTGCGGGCAGGCCGTGGCTGGGCGCGCAGTTGCCCGCGCCCCTAGGGAATCGCCGCGCCCCCGCTCAAGAAGTCACCGGGACATTGGTCAGGCCCTTGCCGCCCGTCGCCGTGTTGCTGCTGTACACCGTCGTCCTGCAGGCCGTGCTGTAGTTCGTCACGTTGATCGCCAGCTGGGTCGAGCCGGTGGTGCCGGTCAGTGTCGACTTGTTGTTCTTGAAGACCGTGCCGCAGCCCCAGCCGGACTGCTGGGTGTGGGTCTGGTAGCCGTCGTTGCTGGTGTTCCGGCCGGTGTTGTCCTGGACGAGGACGTTGTCGCCCTTCACGTCGACCCAGGAGTCGTCGTAGTTGGCGCCGGTCAGCCCGCTGCCGTCGAACGTGTTGCCGACGATCTGCGCGCCCGTCGTGCCCTCCTTGATGTCGACGTTCTCGCCGCCGACGTGGGGGCCGATCGTGTTGTTGAGGATCTGGATGCGGTCGCTCTTGTCGGAGAGCGTGTTCGCGGTCCCCACGTAGACGCCCTCGCCCATGCCCCGGCCGTCGTTCCCGGTGTCGTAGATTCTCGAATTCCTGATCACGCCGTCCGTGCTGGAGTTGCGGAAGTGCACGCCCTCCATGTCGAGCCCATGCACGGTGACGCCGTCCACCACCACACCCTTGGCCGAGTCGATCATGATGCCCTTCTGGCCGCCGGTCACGGTCAGCCCGCTGACCGTCCAGTAGGACGCGCCGTTCAGGTGCAGCCCGTAGCCGCCGCTCGCGGTGAGTACGGCCCTGGGGGAGCCGGTGAGGGTGATGCGGGCCGTGGCGCCGGCCGGTGAGGCCGCCTTGAAGTTGCCGGTGTACGTGCCGTCCGCGAGATGGATCGTGTCGCCCGGCTTCGCGCTGCTGAGCGCGGTCTTGAGCTGGGCCGCGGTGCCGACCTCGATGGTCGGGGCGGCCGGGGCCGGACTCGCGGAGAGGAGCAGGCCGCCGGTGGCGGTGGTCGCGGCGAGCAGGGAGGTGAGCAGCGTGCGCGTGCGCATGGGGGTGCCTTCCTGTCGTACGGACACAGATCTCATACAGGTCACAGATCTCATACATGAATTCTGTGCGTGAATGTGAACTCCGGTCTTCGTGAAGGTACGGACCAGTTGACGGGGCGTCAAGGTGTGCGGAGCGGGGCGCCTGATCAGCGGCCCGACGCGGGAATGCCCACGCCCCAGGGGACGTTGTCGAAGAGGAACACGAGGAGGAGCGGTCACAGTGCTTGATCCGCAGGGTTTGTACGCATGGGAGCCGAAGGGCCTGGCCGTCGTCGACATGGCGCTCGCCCAGGAGTCGGCCGGACTTGTCATGCTCTACCACTTCGACGGATACATCGACGCGGGTGAGACCGGCGACCAGATCGTCGACCGGCTGCTCGACTCGCTGCCTCACCAGGTCGTGGCCCGCTTCGACCACGACCGGCTCGTGGACTACCGGGCCCGCCGCCCGCTGCTGACCTTCAAGCGGGACAGCTGGACCGACTACGAGGTGCCCGCCATCGAGGTCCACCTCGTCCAGGACGCCACCGGCGCCCCCTTCCTGCTGCTGTCCGGGCCCGAACCGGACGTGGAGTGGGAGCGGTTCGCGGCCGCCGTACGGCAGATCGTGGAGCGGCTCGGCGTCCGCCTGTCCGTGAACTTCCACGGCATCCCCATGGGCGTCCCGCACACCCGCCCCGTGGGCCTCACCCCGCACGGCAACCGCACCGACCTGGTCCCGGGCCACCGCAGCCCCTTCGAGGAGGCCCAGGTGCCCGGCAGCGCCGAGTCGCTGCTGGAGTACCGCCTCATGGAGGCCGGACACGACGTCCTCGGTGTCGCCGCGCACGTCCCGCACTACATCGCCCGCTCGCCGTACCCGGACGCCGCGCTGAGCGTCCTGGAGGCCGTCACCGCAGCTACAGGGCTGGTGCTGCCGGGTATCGCGCACTCCCTGCGCACGGAGGCGCACCGCACGCAGACCGAGATCGACCGGCAGATCCAGGAGGGCGACGAGGAGCTGACCTCGCTCGTCCAGGGCCTGGAGCACCAGTACGACGCGGCCGCGGGCGCCGAGACCCGGGGCAACATGCTCGCCGAGCCGGTCGAGATTCCGTCCGCCGACGAGATCGGGCGGGAGTTCGAGCGGTTCCTGGCGGAGCGCGAGGGCGAGAGCTAGGCACGGTCGGGCCCGGCCCGGCCGCGGGGTCGACGCCGGGGGTCGCCCTGTCAGCGGCAGGGCCTAAGCTTCCGCTCATGCTGAAAGTGGGCCTGACCGGCGGCATCGGTGCCGGCAAGAGCGAGGTGTCGCGGCTGCTCGTGGAGCACGGGGCCGTGCTGATCGACGCCGACCGCATCGCGCGTGAGGTCGTGGCGCCCGGGACGCCCGGGCTCGCGGCCGTGGTGGAGGTCTTCGGCGAGGGGATCCTCGCCTCGGACGGCAGCCTGGACCGGCCCGCACTCGGCTCCATCGTCTTCGCCGATCCCGAGAAGCTGGCCGTCCTCAACTCGATCGTGCATCCCCTGGTGGGCGCCCGCTCCCTCGAACTGGAGAGCGCCGCGGCCGAGGACGCCGTCGTGATCCACGACGTGCCGCTCCTCACCGAGAACGGCCTGGCGCCGCTGTACGACCTGGTGGTCGTCGTCGACGCGAGCCCCGAGACCCAGCTCGACAGGCTCGTCCGGCTGCGCGGGATGGCCGAGGACGACGCACGCGCGCGTATGGCCGCGCAGGCCACTCGTGAGCAGCGCCGGGAGATCGCGGACATCGTGATCGACAACGACGTACCCCTGGACGCGCTGCGCAAGCGCGTGGCGGAGGTCTGGGACGACCTCGTGTGCCGGGCGCGCGAGCCGCGTGCGGCATCCGGGGGCGGGGGGCCGCGCGGCGGTGGCGCGGAATAGCCGTTCGCGTCAGGGCGTTGAACCGCCGCAGTGAGGGAAGGACTTTGCCGTGCCCGAGACCAGCGGTTCGACCGGACGCACTCCGGAGACGCATGTCATAGACTTCCGTGCCGCCGAGCAGCTGCTCAATGCGCGGGATCCGCGGGGTGCGGTGAAGCTGCTGGACGGAGTCATCGCCGCACATCCCGAGAACACCGCGGCCCGGCTGCTGCGTGCGCGTGCCTTCTTCGCGGCCGCGCAACTGCGGCCCGCCGAACTCGAGTTCACCATCGTGCTGGAGCGGGAGCCGGACAACGCGTTCGCGCACTTCGCGCTCGCCCGCACCTACGAACGCCAGGGCCGCGCCGACCAGGCCAAGCGTCACTTCCGGCTGGCCGCGGCGCTCGACCCCAACCCGGAGTACGTGAAGGCGGCCGGCTTCGAGTCCTGACCACCGGCGGGGCCGCGGCGGGGATTCCGTGCTGACGGGTCCGTGCCGGGGGGCGTCGGGGGCTCCGTGCTGACGGGTTCGTGCTGGGTCCGCGCCGGGCGCGCGCTGAGGAGTCCGCGCTGACGGATCAGCGCCGAGAAGGCCGTGCCCGACGGGTCCGTGCTGGGGCGCGCCGAGGAGTCCGCGCCGAGGTGTCCTCAGGCCGCCGTCACGGGTGCCGGGGCCGATGCGGGCGCGTGTAGGGCCGGCTGCTCGGCCGCGGGTAGGTCGGGTCCACCGGCTGGTACGGCGGTACGTCCCTGCCCGGCTGGTAGTGCGGGCCCTGCCGGATGTGCCTGAGGATCATGGTCATGTCGACGGTGGCCACCAGCCACAGCACCCCGCAGGCGGCCGCCCAGCCGGGGCGCCCGACGAGCGCGAACACCGCGGTTCCGAAGATCGCCCAGACCAGCCCCCACACGCTCAGCCAGAAGCGCGCTCGCAGCGCACTGCGCGCGGTCGCCGGCTCACTGCCCGTACGCATCGGATCACCACTCCTCCTTGCAACGTACTCTTCGGCGGGGACGTTCATCAACGACATTCGTCGAAGGGGATGCGCCGTGCTGCCGGACGCCGACGACCTGCCCGAAGTCCTCCTCGACCTGGCCGTGCCGCACGAGGAGATCAACGAACTGGTCGCGCTGCGCCGCACGGTGACGGGCGACCCGGGCACGCGGCGCCTCCTCGAACAGGGCGTCGAAGAGCTGCTCCGGGACCCCGGCGAGACGGGCCGCACACCCGACCTCGCCGAGCTGCTCGCATCCGCTCCGCCCGCGCTGCACGGCACCTTCGCCGTGTACGTCTTCGTCGCCGCGCTCCCGTACACCCTCGCCCACCACCGGGAACGCGGCATCCCGGCCGAGATCTCCCGGCGGACCCTGGCCGACCTGGGCCGTCACCTGGCCGTGCACCGCAGACGGCACGGCAGGGCCGGGGTGCAGTCGCCGCGCTGGCTCGCCCGTCACTTCCGCGGGGAGCTGTACCAGCTGGGGCGGCTGCAGTTCGAGCGGGCGCGACTCGGGCAGCACACCGCGCCGGTGATCGCGGCGGCCGGTCTGGACGCGGCCCCCGGCGCACCCTGCCTGAACCTGCACATACCCGACTTCCACGGCCCGCTGACGCCGTCCGCCTGCGACCGTTCCCTGGCGCAGGCCCGGGAGTTCTTCGCCCTGCACTTCCCCGAGGAGCGCCCCGAGGCCGTACTGTGCCATTCCTGGCTGCTCGACCCCCAGCTGAAGCGGTACCTGCCCGCACAGTCCAACATCGTCCGCTTCCAGGAACGCTTCCGCATCGCCCGTGGGGACACGGAACCGGCCGACACCGAGCCCGTCCAGTTCGTCTTCGGGGACCCGGACCTGCCGGTCGCCCAGCTGCCGCGGCGCACGTCCGTGGAGCGGGCGGTCGGCGACCATCTGCGGGCCGGAGGGCACTGGTACATCGGGCACGGCTGGTTTCCGCTTCAGGAGTTCCCGCTGCGCGGTGAATGACTCGAAGGAGTGAACCGGGGCTGGGCGGGAACGGGCGTGCGGAGGCTGCCCGTTGTTCGGGCATGACAGTCGAAATGCGTGAGGGATACGAGGGAACCGGACCCGGTGCGATCACTCCGGACGGCTGCGCGGTCGAGTTGTACACGCGGCTGCCGGTGGGCGACGAGCCGGACGTCATCGCCGCGGCGGTGCCCGCAGGGGCGCACATCCTGGAATTGGGCAGCGGAGCGGGTCGGATGACCCACCCCCTGCTGGAGCGCGGCTTCACGGTCACGGCGGTGGACGAGTCCGCCGAGATGCTCGCCCACGTCCGAGGGGCACGCACGATATGCGCCCCGATCGAGAAGCTGGACCTGGACGAGAGATTCGACGTGGTGATGCTCGCGTCGTTCCTCGTGCACAGCGGTGACGTCGAGGTGAGGCGGGGCATACTGCGCGCCTGCGCCCGGCATGTGGCGGAGGGCGGCTGCGTGCTCATCCAGCGGGAGGGCGCGGACTACCACACGAACGTGCCGAGGGAGCGGGACGACCCGAGCGGTTTCACCGTGCGGATCGCGTCCTCGGAACCGGTCGGCGACGGGGTGAACTCGGTGCGCGCCGAGTACGTGTTCCCGGACGCGGTCTGGACCCAGACCTTCCTGGCCCGGCCCCTGACGAAGGAGCAGTTCGAGGAGGCGCTGGCCGAGGCGGGGCTGGAGGTGGACGCCTATCTGACTCCCGACGGGATGTGGGTCAGGGCGGTACCGGCCGCGTAGGAGCGATGAGTTTTCGGACTGCGGGCGGTCTACCTCGGTGACAGCAATCGGAACCGCCTCACCCGGGAGACCCTCATGTCCGAGACCACCGCCTCCGCCCCTTCCGCTCCTTCCGCCGCTTCCGTGACCACGCGCGGTCGCCGCGCCCGGATCGCCTTGCGCGCGGTGCAGGTGCTGCTGGCGCTCTTCTTCGGCATCGCGAGCGCCCTGCCCAAGCTGATCGCGCACCCGTCGGCCGTCGAGTCCTTCGACAAGATGGGCTGGGGCAGTGTGGGCATGTACACCATCGGCGCGCTCGAACTGGCCGGCGCGGTCGCGCTGTTGGTGCCGGTGCTGCAGTCGGTGGCGGCGATCGCGCTGAGCGCGCTGATGGTGGGTGCGTTCGTCGTCCAGCTCACCGTCTTCGACGGTCAGTACGCGGCGACCCCGCTGATCCTGATCGTGCCGCTCGTCCTGATCGCCTGGTCCCGGCGCGGGCACAACGCGGACCTGCTGCGGCTGCTGCAGCGGACAGGCCGACGGGCGTGACCGTGCCGGACAGCGCAGGTGACGTCGGCCGGGGCACGGGGGCCTGGCCGGCGTCACCGTGTGCGGACACAGTCACTGGTGTGCCGGGAAGATGTGCCGGGACGGTGCGCTGGGACATGGGGAAGATGCACACGCGGGCGGTGACTCACCGACCTCGGGGCCGCCCGCCCCTCCCGCCCCGCCCGCCGGGCCCTTGCGCCCTGTCCGACCCGCCTGACCCGCCCGGGCCAGCCATCCCGCTCGGTCCGCTCTGTCCGCCTGGCCCACTCGGCCCGCCGAGTCCAGCCATGCCGCCCAACCCGCGCAGTCGTTCCATCTCGCGGCGGTCCCGCTTGGTGGGGCGGCCGGCACCGCGGTCGCGGAGGCCGACGGGGGCCACGACCTCGCGGGGCGGGGGAGGAGGGGAGTTGTCGATGTAGCACTGGGCGGCCACCGGGGCGCCGACGCGCTTGCGGATCAGCCGCTTGACGATCACGACCCGCTCCCGGCCCTCGTTCCGCAGGCGCACCTCGTCGCCGACGCGCACCGAGTAGGCGGGCTTCACCCGCTCGCCGTTGACGTGGACGTGCCCGCCACGGCAGGCGGTGGCGCCCAGCGAGCGGGTCTTGATCAGGCGGACGGCCCAGATCCAGCTGTCGATCCGTACGGTCTCGCCGCTCGCCGGCCCGGCGGCCTCGGCGGCAGCCACCGCGGCGGCGATCTTCGGGTCGACCGGCTGGGCACCGGCGGCTCCAGAACCCTCGGCGCCCTGGGCGGGGGCCGCGTCGCCCGTTCCGCCGGAGTCACGCTGCACGTTCTCGTCCGCATCCTCGGAAGCCATGTCCTGACCTTAACGCGGTGGGCTGGGCGACCCGGAGGCGTTTTCCGGGGAGCGCCCGTCTCCAGGGGAGTGCCGAAGCGCGCCACCTGAACCCGGCGGGCCGGGTGAGTCGGGGTGCTCTGCGAGCCGGGCCCAGCGGGTGCCGAAGGACGCCGGCCCCCGAGACCTCGTGGGCCGGGAAGCTCCCGTCCCCTGATGGCCTGCCCCCGGCAGGCGGCCCCACCCGGGATGCTCGGCCTCACGTTCCGGGCGAGCTGCAGGCGCTGTCCGCGCCAGGCATACGGTGGCCGTATGGACGACAGCTGTGCCCTTGCTCGGCTCGACCGGCGCGTCGCGGAGTGCCGGGCCTGTCCACGGCTGGTCGAGTGGCGTGAGGAGGTGGCTCGGACCAAGCGGGCCGCGTTCGCCGACTGGACCTACTGGGGGCGGCCGGTGCCCGGCTTCGGGCCGGCCGACGCCCGCCTCGTGATCATCGGGCTGGCCCCCGCCGCGCACGGGGGCAACCGCACGGGGCGCATGTTCACCGGGGACCGCTCGGGAGACGTGCTGTACCAGGCACTGTATGACGTGGGGCTCGCCACGCAGCCCACCTCCGTGCGTGCCGACGACGGCCTGGAGCTGTACGGCGTGCGCGTCACCGCGCCCGTGCACTGCGCCCCGCCCGCCAACAAGCCCACCCCCGAGGAACGCGACACCTGCCGCCCCTGGCTCGTTCAGGAGCTGAAGCTGCTGCGCCCGACGCTCAGGGCCGCCGTGGTGCTCGGCGCCTTCGGCTGGCAGGCGGCGCTGCCCGCGTTCGACGAGGCGGGCTGGCCCGTGCCCCGGCCCCGCCCGGTCTTCGCCCACGGCACCCGGGTCGCCCTCGGCGGACTGGACGTCTTCGGCTGCTTCCATGTCAGCCAGCGCAACACCTTCACCGGCCGGCTCACCCCCGAGATGCTGCGCGAGGTGCTGCGCACGGCGGCCGACGCGGCCGGGCTGCCGTAGTGAAGCCTCAGCCGGCTTCGTCGGGCTCGGTTCCGAATAGGTGCCGTACCGTCGAGCGGTAGTTGGCGCGGACGTGGCCGAGTGCGTGGGCGCGGGCCCGGTCCGGGTCACCGGAGGCGATGGCCTCGTACAACTCGCGGTGTTCGTCGAGCAGTTGGGGCCACTCCTCGTTCTGCCGGGTGAGCCAGCGCAGTCGGCCGTCGACCGGCTCCATGACAGAGATCAGCAGGCTGTTGCCGGCCATGGCCAGGATGCGGTCGTGGAAGCGGGTGTTGATGTCCGTGATCGCCTCGCCGTCCCCGTCCTTCGTCGCCGTCGCGGCCTCGGTCAGCAGCCCCCGCAGCTCCGCCAGCGCCTCGGGCGTCACCCGTGCCGCGGCCAGTCCCGCCGCGTACACCTCCAACGCCTCGCGCAGCTCGAAGAGTTCCTTCACATCGGTCGGGGTCAGCCGGCGTACGACCGTACGGCGTGCCGACTCGAACAGGACGAAGCCCTCGGCGACCAGGGCGCGGATCGCCTCCCGCACCGGCACCCGCGAGACGCCGAACCGTTCGGCCAGCTCCCGCTCGACGAGCCGTTCGCCGGGTCCGAGACGCCCCGCGATGATGTCCTGCCGCAGGGTCGCGAGGACCCGTTCGCGCACCGCGCCCAGGGGTTCGGTCTTCGTCGTGGTGGGGCTCATGGGGCCATCTTCGCCGACCCGGCGGTGCTTTTACGGAGAAGTAACAGCGACGACATCGGTCCGAACGCTTGACGGCGGGACCATGAGGCAGTTTGGTATACCAAACGAATCGCTCGGCACCCCCCACAGTCCGGCCCCCCCGCAGTCCGGTACTCCGCATGAACAGCCGTCCTCCTCCGTCCCCTCGCCCATGGAGGCCCCGTGTCCCTCGCCGACCGCGCCGAAGCCACCGGCGCCCCAGCGTTCGTCCCCGATCCCCGCCTCATCAACGAGGACCTCGCCCCCGCCGAGCAGCGGAACTGGAAGGTCTTCGATCTGTTCGCCATGTGGATGTCCGACGTCCACAACCTCGGCAACTACACCTTCGCCGCCGGCCTGCTGGTCCTCGGCATGAACGTCTGGCAGGTCTTCACCTCCCTGCTCGTCGGCTTCGTGCTCATCTACGTCGGCATGAACTGGATGGGGAGGGTCGGCCAGCGCCACGGCGTCCCCTTCCCCGTCGTCAGCCGCATCAGCTTCGGCGTCTGGGGTGCGAACATCCCGGCTCTGATCCGGGCCGTGATCGCCATCATGTGGTACGGCATCCAGACGTATCTGGCCTCCGTCGCCGTCAACGTGATGCTGCTGGCGGCCTGGCCGGGCCTGGAGTCCCTCACCCACAGCTCCTTCCTCGGCCTGGACGCCCTCGGCTGGATCTCCTTCGTCTCCCTCTGGCTGATCCAGGCGCTGATCATCAGTCAGGGCATGGAATCGGTGCGAAAGTTCCAGGACTTCTGCGGTCCGGCGATCTGGCTGGTGATGATCGCGCTGGCGGTCTGGGTCCTGGCCAAGGCCCACTGGAGCATCTCGCTCACCTCCACCCCGCACCCGGTCTCCGCCGGCGAGCAGTGGCGGCAGTGGTTCGGCGCGATCGGCTTGATCCTCGCCACCTACGGCACGCTGATGCTCAACTTCTGCGACTTCTCCCGCTTCGCACCCGACTACAGGACGGTCCGGCGCGGCAACTTCTGGGGCCTGCCCATCAACTCCACCGCCTTCGTCGTCGTCTCCGTCATCGTCACCGCGGGCTCGCTGGAGGTCTGGGGCGAGGCCATCACGGACCCGGCGGAGCTGGTCGCCAAGGTCGGCAACACATGGGTGCTGGTGCTGGCCGCGCTGACGTTCGCCATCGCCACCATGGGCGTCAACATCGTCGCCAACTTCGTCTCACCGGCGTACGACCTGGCCAACGTCTGGCCGCAGAAGATCACCTTCAAGGTCGGCGGCATGATCAGCACGGTGGCCGCCCTGGTCGTCACCCCCTGGAACCTCTTCTCCAACCCGACCGTGGTCAACTACTTCCTCGGCGGCCTCGGTGCCTTCCTGGGACCGCTGTTCGGCGTGATCATGGTCGACTACTACGCGGTCAAGCGCGGCCGGGTCGATGTGAACCAGCTCTTCGACGCCACACCCGGATCCCGCTACTACTACCGCAAGGGCGTCAACCCGAAGGCCCTGTGGGCGTTCCTGCCCTCGGCCGCGGTCGCCGCGGTGCTGGCGCTGGTCAAGGCCTTCAGCGACGTGGCGCCGTACTCCTGGTTCATCGGCACGGCGCTGGCCGCCGGGCTGTACGCGGTGCTGTGCCGCGGCGAGCGGGCCCGGACGGCCGGGGCGGAGGTCTGACGGACGTGCGGATCGTCGTCACCAACTGCAACACCACGCAGGAGATGACCGAGGAGATCGTCCGAGGTGCCCGGGCCGCCGCAGGCCCGGGCACCATCGTGACCGGGCTGACCCCCGCGTGGGGTCCGGCATCGGCCGAGGGCTGGCTCGACAGCTACCTCTCGGCCGCGGCCGTCCTCGACGCACTGCGCACCTATGACGGCCCGTCGTACGACGCCGTCGTGCTGGCCGGGTTCGGGGAGCACGGCCGGGAGGGCGTACGGGAGCTGGCGGACGGGCCCGTCGTGGACATCACCGAGGCCGCGGCCCACCTGGCCTGCCTCCTCGGGCGGCGGTACGGCGTCGTCACCACCCTCGAGCGGTCCCGCGGCCAGATCGAGGACAGCCTGGAGACCGCCGGCGTGGCCCGCAACTGCGCCGCCGTGATCGGCACGGGCCTCGGCGTCCTCGACCTCGCCGACGACCCGGCCCGCACCGAGGCCGCCTTCCTCGCCGCGGCCGAACGGGTCCGCGAGGCCGGCGCCGAGGTCCTGGTCCTGGGCTGCGCCGGGATGACGGGACTGCAGCGGGCGGTGGGGGAGAAGCTCGGGCTCCCGGTGGTCGACGGGGTCGGAGCGGCCGTGAAGCTGGCGGAGTCGCTGGTGTCGCTGGGGCTGACGACCAGCCGGGCGGGCACCTATGCGAAGCCACTGCCGAAGGGGAGGACATGGGGAGCACGCCCGAGGAGGTGAGGGCCGCCCACTACGGGGAAGTCCTTCACGTGGACGTCCTTCACGGCCGCCACACGTACCGCACGTCCGGCTCCCGCTCCTCGTTGCCGCTGCCGTCCGTGTACTCGACGGCGACGAATCCGTGCCGCTCGTAGAAGCGGTGGGCGGGCTTGTTGACCTGGAAGGTCCACAGGCCGAGCCCGCCCGGACTGCGCTCCTTGGCCAGCGCGACGAACCGGTCGCCGATGCCCCGGCCGCGCCAGTCGGGGTCGAGGTACAGCTGGGACAGCTCGTCCCCGGCGAGCACCATCATGCCCACGATCTCGCCGCCCCCCGTCGCGGCGACCCAGGTCTCCCGCGACGGCACCACGACCTCCCGGATGTAGTCGCGCACCTCGTCGTCGGAGCGCGGCCGCACGACTGAGGGCAACGCGGCGGTGTAGGACCGCAGCCACACGTCGGCGACGGCACGGGCGTCCGGCGCCATCGCCCGGCGAAGGACGATCTCGGCCGTCACCGGCACTCCTCCCGCTCCGGCACCACGGCCGTCGCCGTGATCTCCACCAGCTGCCCGGTGTACCCGAGGCAGGCGACACCGAGCAGCGTGGACGAGTGCGGCCCCCGGCTCAGCCCCGAGGCCTCGACGACCTCCCACACCGCGGACAGCACCGACGGCTCGCCGCTCACGACGTACACGTCGGTCGAGACGACATGCTCCAAGTCGCTGCCCACCGCACGCAGTTGCTCCCGAAGATTGGCGACCACCTGCTCCGCCTGCCGTACGGGATCCCCGGCTCCCACCACCTCCCCCTTCGCGTCGAGCGGCACGGCTCCCGCGAGGAACGCCAGCTTCGTCCCGGCCTCGACGACGGAGGCGTGCGCATAGGTGGGCGGCGGGAAGAGCCCCGGTACGGTCACTCGGCGAATCATGGCGGCCCCTGGGGTGGTGGGTGGACAACCTCCTGATCATCCGGCGCTCGCCCGGGCCTCCGCACCCGAATTTCCGGCTCGGCAACGGCCCCGGACGGCCGGTCCGACGTGCCGTCGCCCGCCTCCCGTCGTGCCACCGCGACCCTCGCCGACACCTCCCGCCGCCTGCGCCGTACGGCGGCCCTCGCCGCGATGGACCGCCGTACCGCGGCCGTCGCCACGGCCCTGAACTCGGCGCTCTGCTCCGCCGCTTCGACCCGTTCGACGTGGTAGAGCCGGGTCCGCGGGGCCGACGCCGAGTACGGATTGACGCGCAGCAGATCGGGCTCGCCCAGCAACCGGTGCACCAGCTCGGCCGTCCACCCGCGAGCCCGCAGCCCGGCGACCGACACATGACCGCGCCGCACCCTCGCACCGCTCTCCCCAGCCGTCACCATGACCTCCCCCGCCGTGACAATGAGTGACGACTTCCTTGATAACGCGCCCCACTGACAATCGGGTCGCCGCGCACCCGGCCCCCGCCCTACGCTCCCCGCACCGAACCCTCACACCAGCTGGAGCCCCCACCCATCGACGGGCGCCGGGTCGACGTGCACTACCGGGACCTGGACATGGTCGAGCACGAGCTGGCGGAGGCGGAGGCGGGACGGTTCCGGGTGGAGCCGCTGCTGTTCCATCTGGCGGGGATCCCCAGCTACTTGATCGTGGCCGAACTGGCCGTCAACCGGGTACTGCGCGGCGAACTGCCGCACCCGGCCGGCTACCCGGAGAAACTGCGCCGGACCGCGGCGGAGCGCTGGTCCGGCACCGCCCGCGCGACCCTGGACTACGCCAGGGCCAATCACGCCCCGCACGCCCGCCTCACCGAGGTCGCCGGCGCGCTGGCCACCGCCGCCGTACAGGCCGGCCACGCGGTGCTGGCGGCACGCGGGGAGTGGGTGACGAACGAGAAGCGGCTGCTGGAGCGGGCCGGGCTGCGGCGGATCGAGGAGGTGGTGGGCGCGTTGCGGGCGGAGCCGGAGGTGCTGACGCGTGCGATCGGACAGGCCGAGGTGATCCTCGGACTCGGCCCCGAGAGATGAGGGGCAGCCGTGGCGCCAGGTCCCCGGGCGCATTGCGTTCATAAAGAAACCCCCCACCCCGCCACCTTTCACCTCCCCGAAACGTGATCGTCCCGTTTGCTCGGCGAACGCGATCTACCGTGGGAAACACCCCCAGCAGCCCGGCCGCCGTCGTCCGAAGGCCCACCCCCGCCCTCGAATGAACAGGAGCCCCGTGCCGCGCCCCGCCGTACTGTCCCTGCCCCCTTGGCTCGCCCATGCGTTCCGCACCCAGCGCGGG
The DNA here is from genome assembly GCF_042892235.1 of Streptomyces sp. NPDC001816. NCBI lineage: Bacteria > Bacillati > Actinomycetota > Actinomycetes > Kitasatosporales > Streptomycetaceae > Streptomyces > Streptomyces sp. NPDC001816. Next base: position 254,348 of record NZ_JBIATY010000013.1, on the reverse strand, counting down.
CCCGTCCCCTGGAGCGCGGTGACCCGGGGTGCGCTCGCCGCCGGGCCGCTGTTGCTCGCCGGTGTCGTCGCGGGGCGTGTCTCCGACGGGGTCGTCGCCGCCATCGCCGCGATGCTCGCCGGCATCAACGACCGGCCCGGCAGCAGGCGGGCCTCCGTCCGGCGGCTCGGGGTGCCCGCGCTGGCCGGCGCCCTCGGGCTGCTCGTGGGGACGTACACCGGGCAGCTGCTGTCCGCCGTACCGCTGACCCTCTTCCTCACCCTCCTCGGGCTGGCCGCCGGAGGCATGAGTGCCGTCGGGCCCGTCGCCTCCGCCGCCGGTACCCAGCTGCTCGTCGCCGCCGCCATCGGCGCGGGGATGCCGGCGGCCGAGAGTGGCTGGCAGCGGGCCCTCGCCTTTCTCGTCGGCGCGGGCTGGCTGCTCCTGCTGCGGCTGGCGCTGCCCACGCCCGGTTCGCTCGCCGGGGACTTCCGGTTCGACGGCGAACGGGAGGCGGTCGCCGATGTGTACGACGCCGTCGCCGCGCTGCTCGACGCCGTGGGCGGCGACACCGCCACCACCCGCCGGGCCGCGCTCACCGCCGCCCTCGACCACGCCCAGGACGCCCTCGCCGGACCCCGGCTGCGCCGGTACGCCGGCTCCGCCGCCGAGCGCAGGCTGCACGCCCAGTACGCCGCAGCGCTGCCCTTGGCCGAGGCTGCCACGGCCCTCGCCTGGGCGGGCGAGCCCCTCTCCGCGCGCGCAGCGGAAGGGCCCCGGCGGCTCGCCGCAGCCGTCCGCGGCAACACCGGCACCGGCCCGCTGCCCGCCCCCAGCAGGTCCGCGCCCGCCCTGCGCGCCCTCGACGACGCCCTGCTGCACGCCGCGGAGACCTTCGACCGGACCGCGGGCCGCGCACACCGGCCGCTCGCCCGGCGACGCGGTGCCCAGAACGCCGTCCGGGCCGCGCTCGGCACCGGCGGGCGGGAGTACGGGCTGCGCGTCGCCCTCTGCTTCGGGGCCAGCGCCGCCGTCGCCCAGGCCCTGCACCACACCCGCTGGTACGGGCAGCACCAGCACTGGTACTGGCTGCCCGCCACCGCCGTCTTCCTCGTCAAGCCCGACCTCGGGCCGCTCGCCTCCCGGGTGCTGAGCCGGGCCGCCGGGACCGTGCTCGGTGCCCTGGTGTTCGCCGGGCTGGCCGCGCTGCTGCCGCGCCCGGAGGGGCTGATCGTGCTGGTGGCGGTGTGCGGGGCGCTCGTCCCCGTCGCCACCCGGAACTTCGGCGCCCTCACCGCTGTCGTCACCGTCCTCGTCCTGGCCCTGGTGATGGTCGGCGGCGAGCCGCAGGCCTCCGTCAGCCGGATCGGCGAGACCCTGCTGGCCTGCGTGATCGTGCTGATCGTCGGGCATCTGCCGATGCCGGGGGAGCGGGGCGGCGGGGTACGGGCCCGGCTCGCCGCCGCCGCGAGCGCCGCGCACGCCTATCTCGTGCACGTCCTGAGCGAGTCCGGCGACCGCACCGAACGGTGGGCGCTGCGCCGCGAGGCCTACCGCACCCTCGCCGAGGCCCGTACCGCGATCGCGCTCGCCGCCGCCGAACTGCCCGCCCTCGCCCGGCACACCGAGGGCACGGACGCCGTCGCCGCCGTCCTGGAACGCCTCGTCGACACCACCACGGCCTGCGCCGTGCACCTCGACGACACCGGCCGCCTCACCCCACGGCACACCAGTCAACTACAGGAACTGCTCGACGAGTTGGAGCACGGCCAGGAGTGGGTCCGGCCGCCCGTCGCCGCATAGCGCCGGATGGGCGGTTCGGCCCACCTTGCGGTACGGGACCGTCGTACGTTGGGCCCATGAGCGCCTCTCCCGCCGACCTGGTCGTCACCGGCTGCACCGTCCTCGTGCACGACGAGGAGGAGCGGATCGCCTTCCGCGAGGACGCCGCGATCGTCGTACGCGATGGCGTGATCGAGGCGGTGACCACCGCGGGCGCCGCGGCCGCCACGGCGGACCTGGCGGCCGCAGAGCGGATCGAGGCGCGCGGGCAGGTCGCGATGCCCGGACTCGTCAACTGCCACACGCACGCGCCGATGGTCGCCCTGCGCGGGCTCGCCGAGGACCTGCCGACCGGGGAGTGGTTCAACGACGTCGTCTGGCCGGTCGAGTCGAACCTCACCGAGAAGGATGTAGAGCTGGGCGCCCGGCTCGCCTGCGCCGAGATGATCCGCGGCGGCGTCACCTGCTTCGCCGACCACTACTTCCACATGGACGTGGTCGCCGACGTCGTCACCGAGTGCGGGATGCGGGCCCACCTCGGCGAGGCCTACTTCTCCTCGCAGGGCCCGCAAGGACGGGAGCGGTCACTGGAGTTCGCGCTGGGCCACCGGGGCGCCGCCGACGGGCGCATCACCACCGCCCTCGCACCGCACGCCCCCTACACCGTCACGGACGCCGACCTCACCGCCACCGCCGAACTCGCCCGCGCCCACGGCCTGCCCGTCCACCTCCACGCCGCCGAGAACCGCGACCAGACCGACACCAGCCTCGCCCGGCACGGCGTCACCCCCATCGAGGTCCTCGACCGCACCGGACTCCTCGACACCGACCTGCTCGTCGCCCACGGCACCGGCATCATCGAGCGCGACCTGCCGCTCCTCGCCCGCACGGGCGGCCGTACGGCGGTGGCGACCGCACCCCGCGGCTACCTCAAGTTCGCCTGGCCCGACACCACCCCGGTACGGGCCCTGCGCGCGATCGGCGTCCCCGTCGGTCTCGCCACGGACGGCGCCGCCTCCAACAACTCCCTCGACGTGTGGGAGTCGATGGCGCTGACCTCCCTGATCCAGAAGTCCACCGAGGGCGACCCGCGCTGGCTGACCTCCCGTCAGGCCCTGCACCACGCCACCCTGCAGAGCGCCCGCGCGGTCGGCCTCGGCGGCAGCATCGGGACGCTCGCCCCCGGCCGGCGCGCCGACATCATCCTGGTCGACCTCACCGGCCCGCACACCCAGCCGGTCCACGACCTCGCCGCCACCCTCGTGCACAGCGCCCGCGCCGCCGACGTCCGCACCACCATCGTGGACGGCCGCGTCCTGATGCGGGACCGCGAGCTGCTCACCCTCGACGTGCCCGCCGTCGTACGGGAGTTGGGCCGGCGACTGCCCGCCCTGATCGACCGGAGCCACGGACGGCGCGTCCAGGAGTACGACACCTGAGTCCGCCCCGGGACGCGCGAGTCGGCCCTGGGACGCGTGAGTCCAATGGTCGAGGTCGACCCGGAGTACGTCTTCGAGGGCGACCAGGTCGGCCACCTCGCCCATCTGTGCGCCCGGAACACCTCGTTCGTGGCCGTCTCCCGGGCGCCCTTCACCCGGCCTCAGCTGCTTCCTGCGGGAGCGCGACCAGGTCTTCCACACCTACTCGGTGCACGACGAGGGGATGGACGGCCTCGGCGCCACCACCGGTCTGCTCGACCTCACCGCGCTCGGCCGCAACCCCGCGGGCAGCGACCGGCTCCGGTACCACGACGAGTACGAGGAGTGACACAGAACGTGGGGAGACCGTCGCCGCATGCGCCGTTCCTGTCGGAAAGTGAACGGATCCTCACGGTCCGCTCTGACCAGGTGTCAACAATGTCTCAGTCCCGTCACCGAGCGAGCCGTCAACCTTCTCCAGGGCGTTAACTCCAAGAAGTACGACGCTTTCTGGAGGTGCGAGATGGTGAACGGGCGAACCGTGCTCGAGTGCTTTCCCGCAGGCGGCCCGCGCGGATCGTGGCCGGCGGAGGAGTTCGCGCACGCCCGGCGGCTCGAAGGCCTGCCCGCCGAGGTCGTCATGGACCTCGCGACGGACACCTTCCTGGTCATCGTGCGCGGCGACACCACGGAGTGAGACGGCTCAGGCCGGCTTCGGCGCCGGCACCTTCGCCGTGAACTGCTCCGCCTGCAGCGCGTACAGCTCCGCGTAGACCCCACCCCTGTCCAGGAGTTCCTCCGGAGTGCCGGACTCCACCAGCCGCCCGTGCTCCAGTACGTGCACCAGATCGGCGTGGCGGACCGAGGCCAGCCGGTGGGTGATCAGAACGACCGTCTGACCACTGCCCGCCAACGCCCGGATCTTGTCGAACACCTCCAGCTCGGCCCGCGCGTCCAGCGCCGCCGTCGGCTCGTCCACGATCAGGATGCGCCCACGCCGGTAGGCCGCCCGGGCGATGCCGAGGCGCTGCCACTGGCCGCCCGACAGCTCGTGGCCGCCGCTGAAGTTCCGCGCCAGCAGCGTGTCCAGGCCGCGCGGCAGATCCGCCACCACCTCCTCGGCCCCCGCCTCGGCGATCGACGTGGCCAGGCGTTCCTCGGTCAGGGGCGCGGAGGAGCGGCCGACCGCCACGTTCACCCGCGCGGTGAACGGCCAGCGCTTGAAGTCCTGGGCCACCATCGCGACGCGCTCGGCGAGCAGCCGCCGGTCGGCGCTCGCGGCGTCGACACCGTCCCACAGGATCCGGCCCCGGTCCGGCGTGTACAGCCCCGCGAGCAGCTTGACCAGAGTGGTCTTGCCCGAGCCGTTCTCACCGACGAGCGCGATGATCCGGCCGAGCGGGAGCGTGAGGCTCACGTCGTCGAGAGCGGGGTGGGCCGCCTCACCCGGATAGCTGAACGTGACGTTCTCGAACCGGATCTCCCGTGGCTCCTCGGGCAGCGGCAGGCCCCCGACCGGGATCGCCCGCTCGGCCGCCTCGCTGTACAGCCGCTGCAGATCGCCCACGAACAGGGCCTCCTCGTGCAGCTCGTTGATCTCCAGCACCAGCGTGTCCAGGCTCGCCGACCCGGTACGGATCGCGATCACCGCCGTACCGGCCACGGACAGGGCCATCGCGCCGCCCAGCAGCAGCGCACCCAGCGTGGCGTACGTCGCGACGGTCGCGAGCCCTGTCCAGGCCGCCGCGATCAGGCCGGTGCGGGCGGCCAGCCGGGACAGCCGGGCCTGCTCCGCCTCGGCGGTCTCCGACATGGAGCGGAAGTGCCGCAGCAGGAACGGGCCGACGCCGTGCACCCGGATCTCCGGGGCCGCCGCGGGCTCGGTGAGCAGGTTGCCGATCAGATGGCCGGCACGGGCGTGCTGCACCCAGGTGTGGAAGGACTCGTAGCGGCGGCGGGCGTTGATCAGTGCGCCCCAGGCGCTGGGCAGGGTCATGGTGACCAGCAGCGGCAGCAGCGCCGGATGCAGCACGGTGAGCACACCGGCCGCAGCGATCAGGGAGATCACCGCGGTGACGACCCGGGCGCCGATGGAGATCATGCCGCGTGCGGACCGGGCGCCGTACTGGGCGGTGTCCAGCAGTTTGTGGAAGGCGTGGTCCTCGATCGCGGCCAGCTCCACGTTGGCCGCCCGCTCCAGATACAGCTCGGTCGCCACCCGTTCCACCTTGGGCTCCAGCCGTCCGGTGGCATAGGTCGACGCGGCCCGCAGCAGCGCCGCGACCAGCATCACGGCGGCTACGACGGCCAGGGCGGGGGCGGCCGCGCGCAGCCGCTGCGCGATGTCGGGCCCGGCGAGCAGCTTCCCGAGCGCGCTGTTCACGGCCAGCAGGCTCACCGCCTGGGCCACGCCCCGGCCCACCTCGGTGGCCAGCACGATCCGGGCCGCCCGTGGGTCCGCCTGCCGGGCCAGCCGCAGGCTGGACGCCAGCATGCCGGGCAACCGGACCACCATCGCCCGGAAGCTCAGCTCCAGAAAGGCGTCCGCATGCTCGTTCCACCCCATGTCGTACCGCAGCGGCCCTCCGAACAGCAGCTGCTCCGACCCCGAGACCTCGGAGCCACCTGCCTCGTGCTTCTTTCCCACCGCGCCCCTCCACCCCGGCCCATGACCGAACGGCCACTATCTCGGGCGGACCGGCGGTGGGGCAGGGCGCGAGAGGTGGTACCGGGGGCGCGAAGGGGGTGCGGCGGTGGGGGCGTGGCGGAGGTACCAGGGGCGCGAAGGGGGTACGGCGGTGGGGGCGTGGCGGGCGTGGGCCGTCGGGCTGTGGCGTCGGCTGAGCGAGGAGCCTGGGCGCGTGGTGGCCGTCGGGCCGGGGCCGGGAGGCGGGGCTGTTGCCATGGGTGACTGACGGGGACTCGCGGCTGCGGCGTCCGCCGGGCGAGGAGGGCCCACGGCTGCGGCGTGCGACGAGTGAGGGGGTACCCGGTACGAGGAGGCGCCGGTCACGAGGAAGTGCCGGTCAAGAGTCCCGTAGCTCACCCCACCCCCATCGGCCGAAGCCGGCGCAGCCTCACGCCGAGACGGCTCGGGACCAGTCCGGGGCGGTCCCCGTGACCCGGCACAGGGCCAGGTACAGGGGGATCGGCGGGGTGTAGGGGACCGTGCCCTCGGGGCGGTGGATCAGGCGGGCGGTGGCGGGGACCAGGGCGCCGGGGGCGTAGTGGGCGGGGGCCGGCCAGGGGAGGGCGTAGTCGGAGTCCGACGGGACGATCCACCACCAGTGCGTGCCGTCGGCGTACACGCAGCCCACCCGCGGCAGCCGCGGGACGATCAGTGGTCCGAGGCGGTCGGGTACGGCCACGGCGTCACAGCCCAGCGGTGACGTCATGCCCTCCGGTACCTGCAGGCGACGGACCGTGGCCGGTGTGTGCTGCCGGCGTCCGAGGCGGACCAGGGTGTCCAGGCCGAGCGGACGGCCTGACTCGTCGGCGCCGCTCACGGCCGCTCCCACGCGCGCCGCTGCTCCGGGGCCCGGTGCCGGGCCTGTGCCTCTTCCTCCTCGCCCGGACCGGGCGGCGGGTCGTCCGGCTTGGGGCGGGCACCCCAGCCCAGGTCGTTGCGCGGCTCCAGGGTGCCGCGGGCCACGTCGGTCTGGCGGGCCAGCTCGGCCCAGACCAGCAGCCCAGGCCCGTGTTCCTGCGCACCCCAGGCCTGGCACAGTGCGTCGACGAGGAGCAACCCCCTCCCGTGCTCCTCATCGGGGCGCCGCGGGGACGGATGGGGCTCGCCGGGCGCACAACCCTCGTCACGCACGGCTATGCGCACCATGTCGTCGTGGTCGTGCAGCTCGCACACCACGCGACTGCTCGCGGTGTGCACGATGGCGTTGGTGACCAGCTCGGATATGACGAGGGCCGCGTTGTCACAGGTGTCCGCGCACACCGACCAGCCGGTCAGCCGGGCACGCGTCAGGTGTCTCGCCTGAGCGGGGGAACCCGGATGTGCGGCCAGCTCGAAGCGGAACCGGCGCTCGGCAGCGCCCCCACCAGGGGCTGCTCCCGTTGCCGCACCTGGACCAAGGCGGTCTGCGGCGGCGTCTGTTCCTAAGGGCGCGGACGGAATCACGCTTGCCACTATCTCCCCGGTGTGGACACTTGGCAAGTGTCACTCTGAAAATTGCAGAGTGCTGTGTGACTCGGTCAACGACCGTGGCACACTGCTCGCAACAGCACCTCGAGCGGCGCCAATTGGGACCGTCGAAGATCCGGCCGGATCTTCGAATGAGTCTTCGAACGGCGCCGCAGGGCTGTCGGGATTCTTTTGCCGGAGCGGACTCTTGTGTCGGAGGTGGGAGCGTGAGCGAGCCGCGGTCCGCGCCGACCGTGGGCCAGGTGGTCCTCGGCCGACGCCTGCTGGACCTGCGGGAGCGCGCCGGGTTGAAGCGCGAGGAGGCCGCCCAGGTGCTCCGCGTCGCCCCCGCCACCATCCGCCGCATGGAGATGGCCGAGGTCTCCCTCAAGATCCCGTATCTGCAACTGCTCCTGAAGGCCTACGGAGTTCCCGAAGCCGAGGCCGACGTCTTCGTCCAACTGGCCGAGGAGGCCAACAAGCCCGGCTGGTGGCAGCGGTTCCACGACATCCTGCCGGGCTGGTTCTCCATGTACGTCAGCCTGGAGGGAGCGGCCGGCCTCATCCGCTCCTACGAGCCGCACTTCGTCCCCGGCCTGCTGCAGACCGAGGACTACGCGCGCGGCGTGCTGAAGTCGGGTGCCATCGGCCAGACCAGCCCGGATGACATCGAGCGCCATGTCGCGCTGCGCATGCGGCGCCAGGAACTGCTCACTCGTACCGACGCCCCCCGTTTCTGGGCGGTGATGGACGAGACGGCCCTGCGCCGCCCGGTCGGCGGCCCGGAGGTGATGCGTACGCAGATCGAGAAGTTGCTCGAGGCCACGACGCTGCCGAATGTGACGCTCCAGGTCGCCCCGTTCGTCAACGGGCCGCACCCGGGGACGTACGGACCCTTCGTCCTGTTCCGATTCGCCATGCCGGAACTCCCGGACATGGTCTACAGCGAGTACCTGACCGGCGCGGTCTACCTGGACGCGCGCTCCGAGGTGGCGACCCACCTGGAGGTCATGGACCGCATGGCGGCGCAGGCCGCCACGGCACAACGCACGAAGGAGATCCTCCAGGATCTCCGCAAGGAGCTGTGAATGGATCACATAGAGCCGCGCACTCGCGTCTACAACGGCATGCCCGCACGGGAGTTGGGCAGCGAGGGGTGGCACAAGCCCTGGAGCGGCGGCAACGGCGGAAACTGCCTGGAGGCGATGAAGCTCGCCGACGGCCGGATCGCCGTACGGCAGTCGACCGACCCGGACGGACCGGCGCTGATCTACACCACGGACGAGATGACCGCGTTCATCGAGGGCGCCAAGGCGGGGGAGGCCGACTTCCTGCTCTCCTGAACTACCTGATGGTTATTGCTCCTTGCTCGACTTGCCCATGGCTCGACTTGCCCGTGACTCTCACCCCGGTGGCGGCACCCCGCACAACGCCTCCGGCGCGCCGCGCCGTAGGCGGCGCGGCACCGCGACGGCGGGAGCCAGCGGTGCCGGATGATCCGCAACTCCCGCTGCCTCACACGGCCATCGGCCGGTCATGCGCGGATATCGGCGCCGGCAGCCGTGAACTCCCCGTCAGGTAACGGTCCACGGCTGCCGCCACCGCCCGCCCCTCCGCGATCGCCCACACGATGAGCGACTGCCCGCGCGCAGCGTCCCCGGCGGCGAACACGCCGGCGACGTTGGTCGCGAAGCCGCCGTCGCGGGCGATCGTGCCTCGCGGCTCCATCAACAGCCCCAGCTGGTCGACCAGCCCGTCCTTCCGGTCGGGCCCGGAGAAACCGAGGGCGAGCAGCACCAGGTCGGCGGGCAGCGTCCGCCCGGTGCCCTGCACCGGCTGCCGCCGCTCGTCCACCTCGACCAGGTGCAGCGACCGGACGTGCCCGCTGTCGTCCCCGACGAAGCGGAGCGTGGACGCCGCGAACAGCCGCGCGTCCGCGTCCGCCGCCGGAGCCGTCCGCAGGTCCCGCGCCTCCTCGTGCGCGGCGGACAGCCGGTAGAGCTTCGGGTACGTCGGCCAGGGCTCGGCCTCCTCGTCGCGCTCGGTACCCGGCTGCGCGTAGATGTCCAGCTGGGTCACCGACGCGGCCCCCTCGCGCACCGCGGTCCCCAGACAGTCCGCCCCGGTGTCGCCGCCGCCCACGATCACCACATGCTTTCCGGCCGCGGACAGCGGCGAGGCCTCCAGATCCCCCTCGCACACCTGGTTGGCCAGCGGCAGGTACTCCATCGCCTGGTGTATCCCGGTCAACTCCCGGCCCGGCACCGGAAGTTCCCGCCACGCCGTCGCACCCGTGGCCACCACCACCGCGTCGTAGCGGGTCCGCAGATCGTCCGCCGGGACATCCCGCCCGACCACCGTCGACGTACGGAACCTCGTCCCCTCGGCCCGCATCTGCGCGAGCCGCCGGTCCAGATGCCGCTTCTCCATCTTGAACTCGGGGATGCCGTACCGCATGAGCCCCCCGATCCGGTCGTCCCGCTCGTACACGGCGACGGTGTGCCCGGCCCGGGTCAGCTGCTGCGCCGCGGCGAGCCCGGTCGGCCCGGAGCCGATCACCGCGACGGTCTTCCCCGACAGCCGGTCCGGAGGCCGCGGCGGGGTGAAGCCCTCCTGCCACGCCCGGTCGGCGATCGCGCACTCGACGTTCTTGATCGTGACGGCCGGCTGGTTGATCGCCAGCACACATCCGGCCTCGCAGGGCGCCGGACACAGCCTCCCGGTGAACTCGGGGAAGTTGTTCGTCGCGTGCAGCCGGTCGCTCGCCGCGCGCCAGTCCTCGCGGGAGACCAGGTCGTTCCACTCGGGGATCAGATTGCCCAGCGGGCAGGCGTCGTGGCAGAACGGGATGCCGCAGTCCATACAGCGGTCCGCCTGCTTGCTGACGATCGGCAGCAGCGCTCCCGGGACGTAGACCTCGTCCCAGTCCCGGACCCGTTCCTCGACGGGCCGCCGCGGCCACTCCTGGCGCGGCGTGGTCATGAACCCCTTGGGATCGGCCATGGTCGACTTCCTCGCGTACGTGTACCGGAGGTACTCGATGGACGACGGGCCGTGCGTCATCGGGCGGCACTCTTTCGGCCACGATACGTCCACCCCGACACTCACGCAGAGTGGCCGACAGCGCTTTCTGAAGGAATTCCCTCAGCGCCCGGCCCACCGGCTCCCCGATCCCGCACAGAGGAGGCTCAGGCGAGGGCCAGCACGTACACGACGGCGGCCGCGGCGGAGGCAACCGTGCGGACGTGGTTCCAGAACGTCCACTCGCGCACGTAGTGCGGCCAGTACGCCGTGGCCTCGGGGCTGCCCGGGGCCATCCGGGCCAGCCTGTCGTTGCGGGGCACGTTCGCGACCATGGTCAGCCCGAAGGAGCCGAACAGGTACAGCGCGCTGCCCAGCAGCAGATCCGCCTTCCCCTCGTCCGGCCACACCACGAACGTCACCACCGCGGTTATCGCGCACAGCACCGCCGAGCCGATGAACACCAGCATGAAGGCGGGCCGCACGGCGGCCACGTTGATCGCCTTCATCGCGGCGACCCCCTGCGCCGGGGGCAGCGCGGCAAGCCCGGGCATCACGAAGGTCGAGAACCCACAGAACACCCCGGCCACCAGCCCGCTCCCCAGCACACCCAGCACGGCCAGCACGACGAACGGCCCGTCGATCACGGTCACACCCCACTTCCAGCTCGTCCCGGGCCGAGACCCGGCTTCAGCGCTCCCTTCCAGTCAAGGCGCGGGACGCCGAGGCGACCATGGCCGAGGGACGCGGGCGCATACGTGAGCGTCCAGCCCCCTGCCCTGCCGCCGGCGCCCTCAGTCGCCCTCAGCCGACGTCGGCCTCCTCTGCCCACCCCCGCAGCAGGCTCTCCACGGCCGCCGCGATCCGCCGCCGCGCCTCGAACCTCGACATCCCGCTCATCAGCAGCTGGTCGTACGGCGTATCCACGTGCCGTACGGCCGCCACGACCGCCGAGATCACCGCCCCCTCCGACAGCGCCCGCCCGGCCGCACTGCGCCCGACGCGCCCGCTGCCCCGCACCGACGCGTGCGCCGCGATCGCCCGGGCCCGCTCGGCCGGGCACCCCGGAAACAGCCGCAGGATCTCCGCCGCGAACGCCGCCACGAACCGCTCGTCCTCCGCCGCCCTGCGCCGGGCGTCCCGGGCCCGCCGCCGACGCCGCGCCTCCGCGTCCGCCAGGCACCGCGCCTCGGCCCGGGCCAGCGCCGCCTCCTCCACCAGAACGCCCTGCCGTTCGTACCGGCTCCGGCGCCGGTTGAACCGCACGACCACCACCGACAGCGCGCTCTCCTCCCGCGCCCGGCGGGTCAACGCGGTGTCGCCCCGTGGCAGGAACACCAGGTGCCCCAGGTCGGCGCAGTGGAGGCAGCGCGGCGCCCCGTCCTCCAGCACGAGCAGCGAGAGCGGCCCACGCCGGCACCCGGCGCAGCGCTTGCTCCGCAGCGGCTGGACGGCGACAAGTCCACTGGGGACCCGGGCAGTTGAAGAAGGTGCCATACGCGCTTCTTTCCCCGTCTCCGCCCACCGCTCCCACACCCACACCTCCTCCCGGAAGCTGAACACCGACCCCCGCGCACGGTGCCGCACCGGCATGGCGACCTCTTCCGCCCCGGCCACCGCGAGGTCCGCGTACGACGGCCGGCACTCACCGTCCGGGACCCGCTCTCCACCCACACGCGCTACCGGCCGGTCCGCGCCCCGCCGTGCTCCACGTGCCCGGCGGGCGTGAGCATCGCCCGGCGGACGGTCCCGCCAGCGCGTTCCGGCAACCGGCCGAGATCGGTGGTGTGCGCCGGTGGCCTTGGGTGTGGGGCTGGCCGACTGTCCCGGTCATGGTCGCCGGTTGGTGCCTGGTCGATCTCGGTCGGCCGCGGGCCGTCGCCCGCTTTGCCGGTCTCGCCTCCGCGTTCCGCCCCCGGCGACCGGTGGTGTGCGCCAGCGACCTGGGGCGGGGTGGGACGGCTGTCCCGGTGGCCGTCGCTGACCCTGCCGGCATCGCCTCCGCGTTCCGCCGCCGGCGACCGGTGGTGTGCGCCGGCGGCCTGGGGCTGGGGTGGAGCGGCAGTCCCGGTGGCCCCGCCCACCCTGCCGACCTCGTCCGCCGCCCCCTCCCGGCATCATGGGGGCTGTGCGACTCGAAGCGATCACCTGGGACCGGCTCGCCGAGCAGCTCGCCGACCGGCTGCTCAAGCTGGAGCCGGCCGACGGGGGTGCCTGGCCGTGCGTCGGCTTCGACGGGGCGCCGGCCGCCCGTCCGGTGGACCTTGCCGAGCGCGTCGCCGAGGCGCTGCGCGTACGCGGCCGGCCGTCACTCGTCATCGGCGCCGAGGGCTTTCTGCGCCCTGCGTCTCTCCGTCTGGAACACGGGCGACGGGACGCGGAGTCGTACTACGGCGGCTGGTTCGACACGGGCGCGCTGTGGCGCGAGGTCTTCGGCCCACTCGACCCCGGTGGCACCGGCCGTGTCCTGCCCGACCTGTGGGACCCGGTCACCGACCGTGCCACTCGCAGTCCGTACGTCCAACTCCCGCCCGGCGGGATCCTGTTGCTCCATGGCCCCCTTCTCCTGCGGCACTGGTTCCCCTTCGACCTGACCGTCCACGTCCTCCTTTCCCAGGGCGCCCTGCGCCGTCGTACCCCGGAGGCCGACCACTGGACGCTGCCCGCCTTCGAGCGCTACGAGGGCGAGGCCGATCCGGCCGGCACCGCCGACGTCCTCGTGCGCGCCGACGATCCTCGCCACCCCGCCTGGAGCGGCTGAGGAAGCGGTTTGGCCAACCCCCTTTTCTATGCACGTGCATGTAACTAGAGTGGCGCCATGACGATCTCCTCCGGCGCTCCCGTCGCCTTCGATGACTCCGTCCGCGCCCTCCTCGACGGCAAGAACTTCGCCAGCGTCGCCAGCCTCGGCCCCGACGGCGCCCCGCAGAACTCGGTGGTCTGGATCAAGCGCGAGGGCGACACCGTGCTCTTCTCGTCCACCGACGGCCGTCAGAAGGTGCGCAACCTCCGCCGTGACCCGCGCATCAGCCTGACCATCTTCGACCTGGCCAACCCCTACCACTCCGCCGAGATCCGAGGTGTCGCCGAGATCCTGCCGGACGAGGGCAAGCGGCTCCCGCACGAGCTGTCGCACAAGTACCTCGGCGTCGACCCGCCGGCCGAGAAGGACGACGAGGTCCGCGTGATCATCAGGGTCGTCCCGCGGAAGGTCGTGGCGTTCTCGGCGTGAGGCGTCACAGCCAGCCGTTGCGCCTGAAGCCTCGGTACAGAACGAGACAGGCCGCCGCCATCACGCCCATCACGAGCGGATAGCCGAACCGCCAGTGCAGCTCCGGCATGTGGTCGAAGTTCATGCCGTAGACCCCGCACACCATCGTCGGTACGGCGATCACCGCCGCCCAAGCGGTGATCTTCCGCATGTCCTCGTTCTGCGCGACCGTCACCTGCGCGAGATGCGCCTGCAGGATGGAGTTGAGCAGTTCGTCGAACGCGGCTATCTGCTCCTTGACCCGCATCAGGTGGTCGAACACGTCCCTGAAGTACGCCTGTATCTCCGGGTCGATCACCCGGATCGGCCGGGTCGCCAGATCCTCCACCGGGCGGCCCAGCGGCACCACCGCCCGCTTCAGCTCCAGGAGTTCACGCTTCAGCTGGTAGATGCGCCCCGGGTCGGCCCGCGCGCCGTTCTCCGAGAACACGTCCGTCTCGACCTGGTCGATGTCGGCCTGTACTGCGTCCGTGACGGTCAGATAGTCGTCCACGACGTGGTCGGCGATCGCGTGCAGCACCGCCGCCGGCCCCTTGGCGAGCTGCTGCGGATCCGCCTCCAGCTCCTCGCGCAGCGGGCCGAGTGAGCCGTGCCGCCCGTGCCGCACCGTGACGACGAAGTCCTCGCCGACGAACACCATGATCTCGCCGGTGTCGACCACCTCGCTCGTCGCCGTCAGCTGCTCGTGCTCCACGTAGCAGACGGTCTTGAACACGGCGAAGAGCGTTTCCCCGTACCGCTCCAGCTTCGGGCGCTGATGGGCCTCCACCGCGTCCTCCACCGCCAGCGGGTGCAGGTCGAACAGCTCGGCGATACCGGCGAACTCGCTGTCCGTCGGCTCGTGCAGCCCCAGCCAGACGAACCCCTCACCGCTCTTGCGCACCATCTCCACGGCATTCACCAGGTCGGTGCACCCCGGCACCCGGGCGCCGTCCTGGTACGTCACACAGTTCACCACGGAGGAGCCCAGCGGCGACCGGGCGGGGTGACTGAGGTCCACGCGCGGCCGCCGCCGGGCCAGCCGCGCCACCTTGCGCAGGCTGCCGACCCGGCCCAGCCCCGTGACCTTCCGCAGATTCCCTGCCATGGACATCTGGATCTCCTCGCGTGGATCTCCTCGCACAACGCTCTCGCGCCTTGCTCGGCAAGTGTGCCAGCCCGGCGCAAAGTGCGGGTAAGCCTGTGGGAACGGTCCGTTCCGCTTTGTTCCCGCCTGTGGACGGAGCGTCGGCCGGTTCAACCGGCCCGGGCGATCCGGGCGATCCGGGTGATCCGGGCGACTGGGATGATCGCGGTATGACGCCATCCGACGGGTATCTCCTGAACAACCGGCAGAACGAGGCGGGCGAGCGCTTCGACGCCTTCGCCTCCCTCTTCGATCCGGTGACGTTCCGGCACCTCGAAGGACTCGGGCTCGGGCCCGGCCGCCGCTGCTGGGAAGTAGGGGCCGGCGGCACCACTCTGGTGTCCTGGCTCGCCCGGCAGGTCGGACCCACCGGCCAGGTCGTGGCGACCGACATCGACACCTCGCGGCTCGCCGCCGTGGCCCGCCCTCCGGTCGAGGTGCGCGTCCATGACGTGGGCACGGAGGAACCACCGGGGGACGGCTTCGACCTGGTGCACGCCCGGCTGGTCCTCGTCCATGTCCCGGACCGGGAAAGGGCGTTGCACTCCATGATCAGCGCACTGCGGCCCGGCGGAATGCTGCTGATCGAGGACGCCGACCCGGCCCTTCAGCCCCTCATCTGCCCCGACGAGCACGGCCCCGAGCAGCGGCTCGCCAACCGCCTGCGGCAGGGCTTCCGCAAGCTGCTCGCCGACCGCGGCGCCGACCTGTCGTACGGCCGCAAGCTCCCGCGTCTGCTCCGCGAGGCCGGGCTGCACGACGTGGCTGCCGACGCCTATTTCCCCGTCACCTCGCCCGCCTGCACAGCCCTGGAGTCCGCAACGGTCCGTCAGATCCGCGGCCGGCTCGTCGCCGCGGGCCTCGCCACCGACGAGGACATCGACCGCCACCTGGCCAACGTGGAGGCGGGCGGCATGGACCTGGCCACCGCGCCGATGATCTCCGCGTGGGGACGTAAGGGCTGAGCACTGGCGTCTGGCTCAGAAGCTGACGTCCGGGCCAGGAACTGACGTATGGCTCTGGAAGTGATATCCGGTTCAGAAACTGATTTCTGGGTCAGAAACCGATATCTGGGCCAGAAGGTGTCTTCTGGACCAGGTCGGCCAGAAGACAGCTTCCCCCTAGCCGTCGGTGCCCCGGTGCGGTGGTCTGCCGCCCACGCGTTCCACCGCTCGTGCTCCCGCCCGGCAGCCCTGTGCCGCCGCCTCCTCCGGATCCGCGCCCGTGAGCAGGGCGGCCAGGAACGCGCCGGTGAAGGCGTCGCCGGCGCCCGTGGTGTCCAGAGGGTTCGCCGGCACAGCCGGAATCCGGGCCACCACGGCCCCGGAACGGGCCACCAGCGCCCCGGCCACACCCGACTTGGCCACCACCAGCGGGACGAGCCGGCTCAACTTGGCCGCCGCGTCCGCCGGTTCGGGCAGCCCGGTCAGCAGGCACGCCTCGTCCCGGCTGGGCAGCAGCACGTCCAGCCCCTGCACGAGCGCCAGGAAACGGTCCACGCCGAACTCCAGCAGGAAGCCGGCCGACGCCGGGTCCAGACTGACCGGCACCCCACGCCCGCGTGCCGCGGCGAGGGCCACCTCGGCGAGTGCCCGGCTCGGCTCGGAGAACAACAGATAGCCGGACAGGTGCAGCCGGGCGACTCCGTCGAGCAACGCGTCGGACCAGTCAGCGGGTTCGAGCCGCAGGGACGCCCCGCTGTCCGTGAGAAACGTGCGTTCGGCCGAGGCGCCGGTGTCGACGAGGCAGATCACCGTCCCGGTCGTCGCCTCCCGGTCGACCACCAGCCGGGGCCGCACTCCGGCGGCGAGCAACTCCCGCTCGTGCCACTCCGCCGCGTCCGCGCCCACCCGCCCCAGCAGCCGCACGTCCGTACCGCCCGCATGGGCCGCCCAGCAGGCCACGTTGGCGCCCGCGCCGCCCGGCAAGGTCCGGATCGCTGCGGCCGTGTCGGTGCCGGTCGCGAGCGGCCCCCGGTGCCGGGCGACGACATCGGTGACGACGTCCCCGACGACCAGCAGCGCCCCGCCCCGGGGTGCGGGCACTACCTGCTCCACGCCGTTGCGATCCGCGCCGCCAGCCGTACATTGCCGCGCACCGCCGCCAGGTTGGCGTCCAGCGAGGCCCCGTCCGTGTGCCGGACCAGGAAGTCGAGCAGGAACGGCGTGACCGCCTGGCCAGTGACTCCCTCCTCGGCACAGGCGCGCAGCGCATCGGCGAGCACGCGCGCGTGCAGCCCCGGATCGAGCTGCTGCTCCTCCGGGACAGGGTTGGCGACGATCAGTGCCGACTCCGGCGCGTCCAGCGCGTCCTGCGCCCGCATGACCTCGGCGACCTCTTCCGGACTCTGCAGCGTCCAGTCGACCGGATGGCCGGAGTCGGACAGATAGAACCCGGGGAACCGGTCGGTGTGGTACCCGGCGACGGCCACACCCAGTGTCTCCAGTCGCTGCAGGGTCGCCGGCACGTCCAGAATCGACTTCACGCCGGCGCACACCACCGTGATCCGGGTCCGCGCCAGCAGGCCCAGGTCGGCCGACTCGTCCTGGGTCACCGTCCACTCCCGGTGCACACCGCCGAGCCCGCCCGTGGCGAACACCCGGACGCCCGCCAGCGCCGCCAGTTGCGCCGTCGCCGACACGGTCGTCGCCCCGCTCGCCCCCGCCGCCACGGCCAGCGGCAGGTCACGGTGGCCCAGCTTGCGGATGCCGTCCTCGTTCGCGACCCGCTCCAGCTGCTGCTTGTCCAAGCCCACGTGCGGGCGCCCGTCCAGGACGGCGATGGTCGCGGGGACGGCGCCCTCCTGTCGCACCACATGCTCCAGCTCCAGCGCCACCTGGAGATTGCGCGGACGCGGGAGCCCGTGCGCAATGATCGTGGACTCCAGGGCCACCACCGGCCGCCCCGCGTCGATCGCATCCCGGACTTCTTCCGACACCACCAGCACCACGTGCCCGCCTCCTGTCCGTCGGTCCTTCCTCATCTCTGGCGGGCGCCACCTCCTGCTAAACGCTTGCCGTCTGTGGGGGACACCACCAGCCTGGACCACATGACTGACCACACCACGCGCCTCGACCACGTCGTCCTGTGGGTGGCCGACCCGGTCGCAGCCGCAGGTTTCTACGAGAACGCCGTCGGCCTGGAGCCGCTGAAGGTCGCCGAGTACACCGAGGGGAAGGTGTCGTTCGTCTCCGTACGCGTCAACGAGGAGACGATCCTGGACCTCGCACCGCACAGCCTCGTGGAGCGCATGAACATGCTTCCCGGCTCCGTCGAGAGCGCGGGCCATCCCGTCAACCACGTCTGTCTGGCTCTGCCGTCCGCCGGCTTCGACGCCCTGCGCGCCCGTCTGGCCGAACACGACGTCCCCATGTCCGACATCGGTCACGACTCCTCCGGTGCCCGCGGGAACGCCACGCGGAACTTCTACTTCCGGGACCCGGACGGCAACGTCTTCGAGGCCCGGCACTACGCGTGACCGCAGTCGGGGCGTGCGGACCCGCCGCCGTCAGAACAGCGGCTCGGGCAGCACGCCCTCCAGGGCGAGCAGCTTCCGCTTGGTCTCCAGACCGCCACCGAAGCCGCCGATGCCGCCGTCGCTCTCCACCACCCGGTGGCACGGCACGACGACCGGCAGTGGATTGGCGCCCATCGCCGCACCGACCGCCTGCGCCCCGCCCGGCTGCCCGACCCGTCCGGCCAGATCGCCGTACCCCACCACCGTGCCGTACGGGACCCCGGAGGCCAGCTCGCGCAGCACCTGCCGGTTGAAGCCCGAGATGAGCGACCAGTCCAGGGGCAGGTCGAAGTCGTGACGCTCGCCCGCGAAGTACGCCTGGAGCTGCCGTATCGCCTCGGCCAGCAGCGGCGAGTCCGGGCTCTCCACAGGTGCGGTGCCCAGCCGGGCCGCCAGCCGCTCCAGGGACCGCTCGCGCACCACGTCCGTGGCGTGGAAGACGACGTTGACCAGTCCCTCACGGGTCGCCGCCAGCATCAGCGGGCCGATGCCGGTGCCCACGACGGCCCACACGACCCGCTGCTCGTCCTGCCCATGGCTGTCCATGCGCCCACCGTACGACCCGCCACTGACAACACTCACCGCACCGCGGTCCCGGCTCAGCCCGTGCTCAGCGCCGTCCGGACCACGTCGGGCCTGTTGGTGATGAGCCCGTCGACGCCGTAGCCAGCGGCCTTCCAGGCGGTGGCCGCGTCGTCCACCGTCCAGGCGAACACCCCGAGCCGCCTGCCGTGCGATCCGGTGACGGCATGCACTGCGGAGACGTAACGGGCGGAGATCGAGCCGTACGAGGGATTGATCAGGTCGCTGAAACGCGCGTACTGGCGCAGCTGCGCCACGGACGGCGTGCCGAGGTAGGCGGTGATGAGAGCCGGCTTCAGCTTGTGCACGGTACGCACGCTGTCCGCGTCGAAACTCTGCACGATCAGCCGCCCGAGGTGCCGCCGGTCCAGCCAGCCCTCGTTGCCGAGCAGCCGCACGGTCTGCTGCTCGATGCCGGGGTACAGCTGCGGGTTCTTGACCTCCAGGAGCAGCTTCTCGTGGTTGTGCTCGACCCGGCGCATGTACTGCTTCAGGGTGGGCACGCGTGTGCCCGCGTACGCGGGGGAGAACCAGCTGCCCGCGTCGAGCCGGGCGATCTCGGCGGCGGTGAAGTCCTTCACCTTCCAGGGCGCCCGGCCCGGGAAGACGTCCTCGACGTTCGTGGTGCGCCGCAGGCTGTCGTCGTGGATGACGACCAGTTGGCCGTCCCTGGTGCGCTGGACGTCGTTCTCGACCCAGGAGAAGCCCAGCTGCGCGGCCTTGTCGATGGAGGCCAGGGTGTTCTCGGGAGCGTAGGCGGAGGCACCGCGGTGGGCGACCACCGTGGGCTCGCCGACCTCGCCCGCAAGGGCGTCGGAGGTGGGGCTCAGCAGGGCTGCCGTCCCCAGGATCGCGGTTGCCGTGGCGGCGACTGCGCGCGCGTACATGCGGACTCCTCGCGTAGAGCGATTACCGACAGCATCAGCTTGACAGCAGAGAGTCAACGACATGCGGGCGCAGGACGACCACACGATGAATGGTGTCGCCCAAGTCCGCTCACGGGTGCCGCACAAGTGGGGCAAGGGCGTGTTTCTTTGCCGGAAAATCGTTCGACCATTCCGGTGCGGGTCATACTCTCTGCGTCAACCCTGACCGCCGGCGCGGTCCTGGGACGGGGGCGCATTCCAGAAATTCCGGGACGTAACAGGGCGGAAGGGCAGCCGCGCATGCAGGGCACGGTCGACGGATTCAGCTACGGGGTCGTCACCCCGTTGGTGGCCTTTGTGATGGCCTGCCTCGGTGGCGCCCTCGGCCTGCGCTGCACCACCCGGTCCCTGCTGGTCACGCACTCCTGGCGGCCCGCCTGGCTGGGCCTCGGCTCGGCCGCGATCGGCTCCGGCATATGGACCATGCACTTCGTCGCCATGATGGGCTTCACCATCAAAGAGACGCCGATCCACTACGACAAGTCGATCACCTACGCGAGCCTCGGCCTCGCCATCGTCATGGTGGGCGTCGGGATCTTCATCGTCGGCTACCGGGGCGCCACCGGCGCCGCTCTGTTCACCGGCGGCACGATCACCGGTCTGGGTGTCGCCTCGATGCACTACCTCGGCATGGCGGGCATGCACTTCGACGGGCGTCTCTCGTACAACACGCTCACCGTCGCCGCCTCCGTCGCCATAGCGGTCGTGGCCGCCACGGCCGCCCTGTGGGCGGCGGGACGCGTGCGGGGCTTCCTGTGGAGCGTCGGGGCCAGCATGGTGATGGGCCTCGCCGTCACCGGCATGCACTACACCGGTATGGCCGCCCTCGACGTCCACGTCCACAGCACCTCCGACTCCGCCACCAGTGGCTCACCGGCCGCGGTGCTCGCACCGATGCTGATCGGCCCGCTCGCTTTCCTGCTCCTCGCCGGCGTCGTCGTGATGTTCGACCCGCTGATGGTCATGGGCAGGCCCACCCGGCGGGACGTCGAGGACAAGCCGGGTGTCCCGGCCGCCGCCGTGCCCTCCCACCAGCACCGCCCCCCGGCGCTCCACGCCGGCCACCGGCCGGTCCACGACTCCCGGCACCACGGCTCCCGCACCCCGCAGAACCGCTGACCGGGACCCGTTGTCAGTGCGGGGTCGTACGGTGGATCCCATGCGGCCCGTTTCCCACATCGAACGCACGGTGGCGCCCTTCGAGGTCGTCAGCTCCTACCAGCCCAGCGGAGACCAGCCGGCGGCCATCGCCGAGCTGGCCAAGCGCATCGAGGCCGGTGAGAAGGACGTCGTCCTGCTCGGCGCGACCGGCACCGGCAAGTCCGCCACCACCGCGTGGATGATCGAGAAGCTCCAGCGCCCCACCCTCGTGATGGCGCCGAACAAGACTCTGGCCGCCCAGCTGGCCAACGAGTTCCGCGAGCTCCTCCCGAACAACGCGGTCGAGTACTTCGTCTCGTACTACGACTACTACCAGCCCGAGGCCTACGTCCCGCAGTCGGACACCTACATCGAGAAGGACTCCTCGATCAACGAGGAGGTCGAGCGCCTGCGCCACTCGGCGACGAACTCGCTGCTCACCCGCCGCGACGTCGTCGTGGTCGCCTCGGTGTCCTGCATCTACGGCCTCGGTACTCCGCAGGAGTACGTGGACCGGATGGTCCCCCTCCGGGTCGGCGACGAGATGGACCGCGACGAACTGCTGCGCCGCTTCGTCGACATCCAGTACACGCGCAACGACATGGCCTTCACCCGCGGCACCTTCCGGGTCCGCGGCGACACCATCGAGATCTTCCCGGTCTACGAGGAGCTGGCCGTCCGCATCGAGATGTTCGGCGACGAGATCGAGGCGCTGTCCACGCTCCACCCGCTCACCGGCGAGATCATCAGCGACGACCAGCAGCTGTACGTCTTCCCCGCCTCCCACTACGTCGCCGGCCCCGAGCGCATGGAGCGGGCCGTCAACGACATCGAGAAGGAGCTGGGGGAGCGCCTGTCCGAGCTGGAGAAGCAGGGCAAGCTGCTGGAGGCCCAGCGTCTGCGGATGCGCACCACGTACGACATCGAGATGCTCCGCCAGATCGGCAGCTGCTCCGGCGTGGAGAACTACTCGATGCACTTCGACGGCCGCTTGCCCGGCTCCCCGCCCAATACCCTGCTCGACTACTTCCCGGACGACTTCCTGCTCGTCATCGACGAGTCGCACGTCACCGTCCCGCAGATCGGCGCCATGTACGAGGGCGATGCCTCCCGCAAGCGGACCCTGGTCGAGCACGGCTTCCGGCTGCCCTCCGCCCTGGACAACCGCCCCCTGAAGTGGGAGGAGTTCCAGGAGCGCATCGGCCAGACGGTCTACCTGTCGGCGACCCCGGGCACCTACGAACTGTCCCGCGGCGACGGCGTCGTCGAGCAGATCATCCGCCCCACCGGCCTCGTCGACCCGGAGGTCGTGGTCAAGCCCACCGAGGGCCAGATCGACGACCTGGTGCACGAGATCCGCAAGCGTACCGAGAAGGACGAGCGCGTCCTGGTCACCACGCTCACCAAGAAGATGGCCGAGGACCTCACGGACTACTTCCTGGAACTCGGTATCCAGGTGCGCTATCTGCACAGCGACGTCGACACCCTGCGCCGCGTCGAGCTGCTGCGCGAGCTGCGCTCCGGCGAGTTCGACGTCCTGGTCGGCATCAACCTGCTCCGTGAGGGTCTCGACCTGCCCGAGGTATCCCTGGTGGCGATCCTCGACGCCGACAAGGAGGGCTTCCTGCGCTCCGGCACCTCGCTGATCCAGACCATCGGCCGCGCGGCGCGCAACGTCTCCGGCCAGGTCCACATGTACGCCGACAAGATCACCCCGGCGATGGAGAAGGCCATCGAGGAGACCAACCGCCGCCGGGAGAAGCAGGTCGCCTACAACAAGGCCAACGGCATCGACCCGCAGCCGCTGCGCAAGAAGATCAACGACATCGTCGCGCAGATCGCCCGCGAGGAGGTCGACACCGAACAGCTGCTCGGCTCCGGCTACCGCAAGCAGAAGGACGGCAAGGGCGCCAAGGCCCCCGTCCCGTCGCTCGGCGACAAGGCGGCCAAGGGTGCGAAGGGCGGCAAGGCCGCCAAGAGCAAGGCGGGGACCGCGGTGCCCACGGACCGCCCGGCGGCCGAACTCGCCGAGCAGATCGAGGAGATGACGGAGCGTATGCGCGCCGCCGCCGCCGAGCTGCAGTTCGAGATCGCCGCCCGGCTGCGCGACGAGGTCTCCGAGATGAAGAAGGAACTGCGCCAGATGCGGGAGGCGGGCCTCGCCTGACCCCTCGTGACCCTGCCGGACCTCGGCATACACGCCTCGTGTTGCAACACCGACACAAAGCGCGAGCCGGGGTTCGGCACTGTCAGTGCCTCTGCGTAGGGTTCTGGACAACCGCCCACTGTGCGGCAACAGGGGACCATCGAGAGGGGAATCAGCCGTGACCGTCAACATGACCAAGGGTCAGGCCATCAGCCTGGAGAAGAAGGACGGGGCCACCCTGACCGCGGTCCGCATGGGTCTCGGCTGGCAGGCGGCGAAGCGGCGCGGCCTGTTCGGCTCGCGCACCCGCGAGATCGACCTGGACGCCTCGGCGGTTCTCTTCGCCGAGAAGGAGCCGGTCGACGTCGTCTTCTTCCGCCACCTGGTGAGCGACGACGGCTCCGTGCGCCACACCGGCGACAACCTCGTTGGCGGCGTCGGCCAGGGCGGTGACGACGAGGCCATCCTCGTGGACCTGCAGCGCGTCCCGGTCCACGTCGACCAGATCGTCTTCACCGTGAACTCCTTCACGGGCCAGACCTTCCAGGAGGTGGAGAACGCCTTCTGCCGCCTCGTGGACGAGACCAACGGCCAAGAGCTGGCCCGTTACACGCTGGCGGGCGGCGGCGAGTACACCGCCCAGATCATGGCCAAGGTGCACCGAGTGGGCTCGGGCTGGACGATGACCGCCCTGGGCGAGCCGGCCAGGGGCCGCACCTTCCAGGACCTGATGCCGGCGATCCGGTCGTACCTGTAGGACAGTCCGACGCGGCGCGCACGACAACACGACACAGGGGGGCGTCGGCGATGACGGCCGAGCTGGTGCGGGGACAGAACCACCCGCTGTCGCAGGTCCGGCTGGAGATCCGGATCTCTGCCGGGGTGCCGGTCCTGGCGGGAGCCACGCTCGGCGACGAGCACGGCACAGTGCACGGCGCCGAGTGGGTGGCCCACCCCGGCGCCCCCACGCTGCCCGGGATCGAGGTCTCCGGGCAGGCCGCCGCCGACCACCGGCTCGCCGTCGACCTGGCCGCCCTGCCCGAGGCGGTCCACCGCGTCACCGTGCTGCTGGCCCTGCCCACGCAGGCGGGAGGCGCGTTGCGGTTCGGTGCGGTCGCCGCCCCGCGCACGGCGGTCACCGGCCTCGACGGCACCGAGGTCGTCCGCTTCACCCTCACCGGCCTGGACGCCGAGTCGGCCGTCGTCGCCCTGGAGCTGTACCGGCGACAGGGCGCCTGGAAGGTCCGCGCGGTCGGCCAGGGCTATGCCGGCGGTCTCGCCGCACTCTTCACCGACCAGGGCCTGCCCCAGCCCGAAGCACTCGCGGCGGGCATCCAGGAAGCGGTGTCGCGAAGCCTCGCCCGCGCGATACCGGTGCAACAGCCCCAGGACACCGCCGGTTCTTCGGCACCACGGCCGACACAGCCGCACGACGCGCAGCGTGCGCATGACGCTCGGACATCGGGCGGCCTGGTCGACGCTCCGACGGAAGGCGGCCCGATCGACTACACCCACCCCGGCCGCCGTATCCCCACGGCCCCGCCGCCCCCGCCGCCCCCGGTCCCGGACGGGCAGCCTGCCCAGCCCGTAGCCGGTGACGCGGTGGGCTGGTCGATGGAGGAGCGGCTGTACAACCAGGTCTGGGGCATGTTCGAGGATCTGGCCCGCACCACGGCCGCGTACCGCAGCGCTGTCGACTTCGCCGGTGCCCGCCTGGAGAAGGAACTCGACCAGGCCCTCGCCGATCCGTCCAGCCGGCTCGGCACGGCCGGCCAGTCCACGCGCGAGGCGGCCCACGCCCGGCACTCCCAGCTGGTCGACCAGGCGCGGGCCGTCTTCGACCGGGACCTCGCCCAACTCACCGCCGAGTCCGAGGTCGTCGAGCCCGCGCTGCCGCCGGCGTACGCCCGCTGGGACAACCCCGTCTGGCACGGCTACCGCGTGCCGGACGAGCCGCCGATGGCTGTGCGGCTCGGTGATCTCCATCTGCCCGAGAGCATGCCGCTGCGCATTCCCATGCTGGTCAGGCTGCCGCTGCAGCGGGGGCTCTGGATCGACAGCGGCCCGGTGGAAGGTCTCGACGGCACCTTCCTGGACTCCGCCGAGGCGCGTCGGCTCGCCATGGACGCCGCGGTGGCGCTCGCGGTCCGGCTGCTCGCCGTCCACCCGGTCGGGGAGTTCGCCGTGCAGGTCGTCGACCCGGCCGGTGCCGGGGCCAAGGCGCTCCTGCCGTTGACGCGGACCGGGGCTGCGGCGGTGCCTACCGCGAGCGGCGCGGCGGGCGTGGCGGACATGCTGGGACGGCTCACCCACCGTGTCGACCTGACACAGATGGCGGTGCGCGGCGGCGCGGCCGAAGCGCTGCCACCTGACGTCGACACCGCCCAGCAGCTGCTGATCGTCAACGACTTCCCGCACGGCTTCGACGACCGGGCGGTGACCCAGCTGCGCTATCTCGCCGACGAGGGCCCGGCCGTCGGCGTGCATCTGCTGATGGTCGCGGACCGTGCGGACGCCGAGGCCTACGGCCCGTTGCTCGACCCGCTGTGGCGTTCGCTCATGCGGCTCACCCCCGTACCCGACGATCACCTCGCGGACCCCTGGGTCGGCCACACCTGGACGTACGAGCCCTTGCTCGTGCCGCCCGGCAGCGGGGTCCTCCAGCAGGTGCTCACCGAGGTGACGGCAGCGCGCACCAAGCATCGGTAAAGCACCTCTGAAGAGCGAGTTTTGTCTTTCTTTTACTAATGACTTTACCTTTCCTTGGTGATTGGGGTACTGTCCTCCCAGCGGAGGGGAGTACTCCCTGACTGCGACGCACCCGTCAGTACGGATCGATGCGGATCCCGGGGCGTCGGCCCATCGCGGGTGGAAGAGACCTCCGGCAGCGACAGCGCTGACAGTGTTTGCCGTGACGTAATGCCGGAGGTGCAGTGGAAATCTCTGTGGCCCTGTGGGCCCTGACCATCGTGGGTCTCGCCGCCCTGATCGCGGTCGATTTCTTCATCGGGCGCAAGCCTCATGACGTGTCGATCAAGGAGGCCGGTGTCTGGACCGTCGTCTGGATCGCCCTGGCCGGGCTCTTCGGCCTCGGTCTGCTCGTCTTCGGCGGTGGCCGGCCGGCCGGCGAGTTCTTCGCGGGATTCATCACCGAGAAGTCACTGAGCGTCGACAACCTCTTCGTCTTCGTCCTGATCATGGCGAAGTTCGCCGTGCCCTCGCAGTATCAGCAGCGGGTCCTGCTCGTCGGTGTCCTCATAGCCCTGGTCCTGCGGGCCGTCTTCATCGCGGCCGGAGCCGCGATCATCGCCAGCTTCTCCTGGGTCTTCTACCTCTTCGGCGCCTTCCTGATCTGGACCGCCTGGAAGCTCATCCAGGAGGCCCGCGCCGAGGAGGAAGACGAGGCGTACGAGGAGAACGGGCTGCTGAAGGCCGCGGAGCGCCGGTTCGGCGTGGCCGACCGGTACCACAGCACCAAGCTCTGGATCCAGGAGAACGGCAAGCGGGTCATGACCCCGATGCTGGTCGTGGTGCTCGCCATCGGCACCACCGACGTGCTGTTCGCGATGGACTCCATCCCCGCGATCTTCGGCCTGACCCAGGACCCGTACATCGTCTTCACCGCCAACGCCTTCGCCCTGATGGGTCTGCGCCAGCTGTACTTCCTCATTGGTGGCCTGCTCAAGAAGCTGGTCCACCTGTCGTACGGCCTGTCGGTCATCCTCGGCTTCATCGGCGTCAAGCTGGTGCTGCACGCGCTGCACGAGTCCGGGGTCCACGTCCCCGAGATCAGCATCCCGGTCTCGCTCGGCGTGATCTGTGCGGTCCTCGTCGTCACCACCATCACCAGCCTCATGGCCACCAGGAAGCAGGCGGCCGCCGAGGCGGTGCACGGCGAGAGCGAGGCAGCTGCGAAGGCCGGCGTCGACGCCTGACGACAGCCGGCATCGGCCTGACCGTCCCCGCCGTCGCGCTCGCCTCCATCTGGCTGTCCGGACCGCTCGTCCTCGGTCTCGGACCGACGCACATGCTACTGCTCGCACTGACCGTGATCGTCAGTTCCCTGACGGTGGTGCCGGGCCGGGCCACACCCCTGCAGGGTGGCGTGCACCTGGTGGTGTTCGCTGCCTACCTGGAGCTGGCGATCAACCCTTGGCGCCGCCGTCCCGGTCAGCCCGTGACCGGCTCCACCGCCGGCAAAGGCACAGGCCGCGTTTCTGGCAGCAGCGCGAAGCAGGCCAGGCTCAGCAGGGCGATGCCCGTCAGATACACGCCCACACCCCACGGCACGCGCCCGCTGTGCTCCGCCAGGGCCGTGGCGACGATCGGGGTGAGCGCGCCGCCCAGGACCCCGCCGAGGTTGTAGCCGACCGCGGCCCCTGTGCAGCGCACCCGCGCCTCGTACAGCTCCGGCAGATACGCGGCGATCACCGAGAACATGATGACGAAGGCGATCAGCGCGCCCAGGATGCCGAGGAACATCAGCAGCGGCTCGCCCGTCGCCAGCAGGGCGACCATCGGCAGCATCCACAGGGCGCATGCCGTGCACCCCACCAGGCACATCGGCCGCCGCCCGTAGCGGTCGCCCAGCAGTGCCATGAGGGGCGTGAGCGCGCCCTTCACCACCACGGCGGCCATGACGCACGTCAGCATGACGGTGCGGCTCACCCCGAGCCGCTCGGTCGCGTACGCCAATGACCACGTCGTCACCGCGTAGAACACGGCGTACCCGACGGCCAGCGCCCCGGCCGTTAGCAGCACCAGCCGCCCGTGGTGCCGTACGACCTCGACGAGCGGCACGCGCGCGTGGTCGTCGATCTCCAGGAACCCGGGAGTCTCGGCGAGCGACGAGCGCAGCCACAGCCCGGCCAGAGCCAGCACACCGGCCGCCCAGAACGGAATCCGCCAGCCCCACTGCGCGAACTGCGCGTCGGACAGCACTGCCGACAGCGCGAGCATCACCCCGTTGGCGAGCACGAAGCCGAACGCGGGCCCCACCTGAGGGAAGCTCGACCACAGGGCGCGCCGCCCGGCGGGCGCGTGCTCGGCGGTCAGCAGCACCGCCCCGCCCCACTCGCCGCCGAGCCCGAGCCCCTGGAGGAAGCGCAGGACGAGCAGCAGCACGGGGGCGGCCACGCCGAGGGTTCCGTATGTCGGCACGCACCCGACCGCGACCGTCGAAGCGCCGGTCAGCAGCAGGGAGATGACGAGCACCGGCCGCCGTCCGCGCCGGTCGCCGAGGTGCCCGAACAGCGCCGAGCCCAGCGGCCGGGCCACGAACCCCACCCCGAACGTCACGAACGCCGCCAGCGTCCCCGCCACTGGCGAGAACGTCGGGAAGAACAGAGGCCCAAGGACCAGGGCCGCCGCTGTCCCGTAGACGAAGAAGTCGTAGAACTCGATCGCGGTCCCGGCGAGCGAGGCGGCCGCGAGCCGCGCCATGGAAGGGGCCCTTACGGCCCGTACATCGTGCACACTGCGTCAACTACCCACCGTGATCAAGGGTTACGGGGGCGCGCGGAGGTGATCAACAAGCCGCGGCGCGCGCCGCGGCGGCCGGAGCAGGCGCCCCTCGCCTGCGCCGCGCGCCGTGATAGACCGGTTTCGAGCGAGCGGCCGCAGAAGCCGCTCCGAACGGACCGGAGGAACCGTGCCCCGCACCCTGGCCAACGCCCCGATCATGATCCTCAACGGGCCCAACCTGAACCTCCTCGGCCAGCGCCAGCCCGAGATCTACGGCAAGGACACGCTCGCCGACGTCGAGGCGATGTGCGCCAAGGCAGCGGCGGCACACGGCGGCACGGTGGACTTCCGGCAGTCCAACCACGAGGGCGAGCTGGTCGACTGGATCCACGAGGCGCGGCTCGCCCACTGCGGGATCGTCATCAACCCCGCCGCCTACTCCCACACCTCGGTCGCGATCCTGGACGCGCTCAACACCTGCGACGGCATGCCCGTGCTGGAGGTGCACATCTCCAACATCCACCAGCGCGAGTCGTTCCGGCACCACTCGTACGTCTCGCTGCGCGCCGACGGCGTGATCGCGGGCTGCGGCGTGCAGGGCTACGTGTTCGGCGTGGAGCGGGTCGCAGCCCTGGTGGGGGCGGCCCAGGCCGACGCGTAGCCTCCGCCGACCCTACAGTCGGCCGGACTCCACGATCCGCCGCAGGAAGCGCCGCGTGCGCTCCTGCTGCGGATCGCCGAAGATCTGCTCGGCGGTGCCGCGCTCCAGCACGACTCCTCCGTCCAGGAAACAAACCTGGTCGGCGACGTCCCGGGCGAAGCCCATCTCGTGCGTCGCCAGCACCATGGTCATGCCCTCGTCCTTCAGGCCGCGGACCACTTCCAGGACCTCGCCGACGAGTTCGGGGTCCAGCGCGGCGGTGATCTCGTCGAGCAGCAGCAGCCGGGGTCGTGCGGCGAGGGCCCGTACGATCGCCGCACGCTGCTGCTGGCCACCGCTCAGCCGGTCCGGGTAGGCGGCCGCCTTGTCGCCCAGTCCGAGGCGCTCCAGCAGCTCCCTGGCCCGCTCCTCGGCCTCCGCGCGAGAGACGCCGTGCACCCGGCGTGGGGCGAGCGTGATGTTGTCCAGCACGGTCATGTGCGGGAAGAGGTTGTACGCCTGGAAGACGACGCCGATACGGCGGCGTACCGCGTCCTGGTCGACGCGCGGGTCGGTGATCTCGTCGCCGTCCAGCCAGATCGCTCCGTCGTCGATCTCCTCCAGGAGGTTGGCGCAGCGCAGCAGTGTGGACTTGCCCGACCCGGAGGCGCCGATCAGCGCGGTCACCGTGTGCGGGGCGACCTCCAGGTCGACGTCCCGCAGTACGACGGAACTCCCGAAGGTCTTGCGGACGGATTCCATCCGCAGCACCGGGGAGCCGTCCTGGGGTGCCGTACTCATATCGATCCTCCCTGGGCCCGCTGCCGGTCCATCCTGGCCGTCACCCAGTCCGTGAAACGCGTCATCGGGATGGTCAGCGCAACGAAGACCAGGCCCGCGACGATGTACGGCGTGTAGTTGAGGCTCCGGCCCACGATGATGTCGGCGGCCCGTACGGCGTCCACCGCGCCGCCGATCGACACCAGGCCGGTGTCCTTCTGCAGCGACACCAGGTCGTTGAGCAGCGGCGGCACCTGACGGCGCACCGCCTGCGGCAGCACGACGTAGCGCAGGGCCTGCCGGTTGGTGAGGCCCAGCGAGCGGGCCGCGGCGCGCTGCGAGGGGTGGATGGACTCGATGCCGGCCCGGAACACCTCGGCCACGTACGCCGAGTACGTCAGCGTCAGCGCCGTACCGCCGAGCAGCACCGGATCCACCGTCACGCCCTGCAGTCGCAGCGCGGGCACGCCCAGCACCACGATCATCAAGTTGATGATGAGCGGCAGACCGCGGAAGAAGTCCGTGTACGCCGCCGCCAGCACGCGCAGCGGGAAGAACACGGGGCCGCGCAGGGTGCGGGCCACGGCGATGAGCATGCCGAGGACCAGCACGGCGGCACCGCAGACGATCAGGAGGCGGACGTTCAGCCACAGTCCTTCGAGGACCTTGGGGAACGCCTCGCGCGCGTACTGCGCGCTGAAGAACGTCTCCTTGGTGCGCGGCCAGCCCGGAGCGTTGACGACGACCAGGTAGAGCACGGCGGCCGTGACCAGGGTGGAGAGCGCCGCGACGGCCGTGGCGCGGCGGGCCCGCGTCCGCTTGTGGCGCTCGCGCTCCAGCCGCCGCTCGGAGGGCACGTAGCGGTCACCGGCGCCGGGCACCGCGTCCCCGGCGCCGCCGGTCATGTCACCCTTGTCGTCCGCCCCCTCCGCCGCGGACTCGCCCTTGGTGACCGTCACTTGAGCACCGGTGCGTCGACGGCGTCGGAGAGCCACTGCTTCTCGATCCGCGCCAGCGTGCCGTCCTTGCGCAGCGCGTCGACGGCGCCGGTCACGCACGAGGTCAGCGCGCTGCCCTTGTCGAGCACGAGCCCGAACTGCTCGGGCGTGCCGCCCTGGTTCTCGAACTGGCCGACGATCTTCGCGCTCGTCACCTCGGCCGCGGTGATGTAGAACGCGGTCGGCAGGTCCGTGACGACGGCGTCGACCTGACCGTTCTTCAGCGCGGACTTGGCCTGGTCGTTCTTCGCGTACACGGCGGCCTCCTGCTTCGGCTTCACCACGTCGGTGATGTAGTCGAGGCTCGTGGTGCCCACCTGGGCGCCCAGCTTGAGGTTCTTCAGGTCCGCGATGCTCGTCGCCTTGGCGGCCTTGCTGCCCTTGAGCGCGATGACGGCCTGACGCACGTCGTAGTAACCGGAGGAGAAGTCCACGGCCTTCTTGCGCTCCGTGCTGATCGACACCTGGTTGATGTCGAAGTCGAAGGTCTTCACACCGGGCGCGAACGCCTTGTTGAAGGGCACGCTCTGCCAGACCACGGCGCTCTTGTCGTAGCCCAGCCGCTGCGCCACGGCGTAGGCCACCGCGGACTCGAAGCCCTTGCCGTTGCTGGGCTTGTCGTCCTTGAACCACGGCTCGTACGCGGGCTCGTCCGTCGCGATCGTCAGCTTCCCGGACGTCTTGGTGGCCAACTTGCCCTTGGCGCAGCTCTTCTCGGCGGACCCGGACGGGGCGGCCGACGCCTTGTCCTCGGGCTGCGGAGCACAGCCGACGGCGGTGGCGAGCAGGGCTATGGTGGCGGCGGCTACCGCGCGGCGCAGTGCGCGAGAGGCAAGGTGCATGGCGGGAGATTGGCAGCGAACCCCGTGTTTGTCCAGGTCACGGCGTTCATTGTCCGCATACTGGGAACGGGTGTTGCGGTCGTGTGAACGCTGCCGCTCGAGGTCGCCCTGGCCTGGGCCGCCGGCCGAGGGCGGGGTTGGAAGACCGGCGGCCCATACCGCGCAGGAGCCGTCATCCTGTGCGGGGCTGCCACCAGTTGACTGCGTGACACGGCGCGAGGGGAGCGCGCATGCGCCGTCGGCGCGTGCGAACAGTTCACACGGGGCGCGCGCCCGGCGCGGAATCGCCGACTTCTTGAGCTACGTCCGCTTCACCAGGGGCGCGAGGCCACGAACCAGGCGCCCCGAGCCATCAGGCGCCCGGAACATCACCACCCGCGCGCGTGCCACTCCGGCAGATGCGGCCGCTCCGCCCCCAGCGTGGTGTCGTTGCCGTGCCCCGGGTACACCCAGGTCTCGTCCGGCAGCACATCGAAGATCTTCGTCTCCACGTCGCGGATCAGACTCGCGAACGCCTCCGGGTCCTTGCGCGTGTTGCCGACGCCGCCCGGGAAGAGGCAGTCCCCGGTGAAGACGTGCGGGTGGCCGTGCGGGTCGTCGTAGACCAGCGCGATGGAGCCCGGAGTGTGCCCCACGAGGTGACGCGCGGTGAGTTCCACGCGCCCCACCCTGATGACGTCACCGTCGTCGACCAGGACGTCCGTGGGCACCGGGATGCCCGGGGCGTCCTCCCGGCCGGCGTACGTACGGGCACCCGTGGCGGCGGCGACCTCGGCGAGCGCCTGCCAGTGGTCGCCGTGCTGATGCGTGGTGACGACGGACGCGATGCCGTCGTCGCCGATCATGGTGAGCAGGGTCGGTGCCTCGTTGGCGGCGTCGATCAGGAGTTGCTCGTCAGTGGCCCGGCAGCGCAGCAGATACGCGTTGTTGTCCATCGGGCCGACCGCGATCTTCGTGATCATCAGGTCCTTCAGCTCGTGCACGTCCGCCGGGCCGCCGACCTTGACCTCTCCGCTGTACGTCATGGTGATCAGCCTATAGCGGGGGAGTGCCCGGCGGGCCGTCGTCGCGCTACAGCGGAGGCAGCTTCGGGAGCGCGCCGCCCGTGGCCTCCAGCGCGGTGCCCTCGCGGCGTCCGGCGAGCCAGCCCAGCAGGTCCGCCGGAGACCCGCTGACCGTGATCTCGGGCTCGGCGGCCTCGCGTCCCGTGCTCCACGTGCGCGTGCCGTCCGTGACGCGGGTCGCCGGGACGTCGGGGTTCCCGGAGAACCGCTGTGTCAGGAACTCGATCTCCCGCTCGGTGAACTCCGCCGGCAGGTCCTCCAGCTCGTACCCGGTCCCGAGGTCCACATGGTGCAGGTCGACCTCGACCCAGCGCCGGAACGGCACCCGGGACGCGGAGTCGGTGACCCCGTTGCGCAGCTCCACCGTGCGCGTCCAGTCCGCCGGCGCGGCCCCCCTCTCCTGGAAGCGGTCCCCGCTCTCGCGCACGTCGGCGAGCTGGACGTCCAGGGGGCGCGGGGCGTCCCGCTCGATGTCGGCGTCCCGGGCCTCGGCACTCGCGTACATGGGACGGCCGTCGAGGACGTTCACGAGCGCGTCCGCGTTGCGGGCGAGGTGGGCGAGGACGTGTCCGCGGGTCCAGCCGGGCAGGCGTGACGGCTCGGCGAGAGATGCGTTGTCCAGCTTGGCGACAGCGGTGAGGAGTCGCTCGGTCGCTTCGCGTACACAGGCCAGGTCATGAGCGTGATCAATCATGGGCCTGACCTTAGCCCCGCCACACGTTTGGGTGAAGGTGGTGAACCCCCACCGAAAATCGAAAGCACGTGCTATATCGTCGGGGGTGGCGTCGGGCATGCTGGATGACCGGGGGTTGTTATGCAACCGGGAAATCCGACCGGCGTTGTCAGTGGCTCCCCCTAGTCTCGAAGAAGCACGGGGGCCCCGCCCCTGTCACTTCTCTCAAGAAAGGTGCGGACCGGCGTGGCCGACCGTCTCATCGTCCGTGGCGCGCGCGAGCACAACCTGAAGAATGTCTCGCTCGACCTGCCGCGTGACTCGCTCATCGTCTTCACGGGCCTGTCGGGGTCGGGCAAGTCCTCGCTGGCCTTCGACACGATCTTCGCCGAGGGCCAGCGCCGTTACGTGGAGTCGCTCTCCTCGTACGCCCGCCAGTTCCTCGGCCAGATGGACAAGCCGGACGTCGACTTCATCGAGGGTCTGTCCCCGGCGGTCTCCATCGACCAGAAGTCGACCTCGCGCAACCCGCGCTCGACGGTCGGCACCATCACCGAGGTCTACGACTACCTGCGTCTGCTCTTCGCGCGCATCGGCAAGCCGCACTGTCCCGAGTGCGGCCGCCCGATCTCGCGCCAGTCGCCGCAGGCCATCGTCGACAAGGTCCTGGAGCTGCCGGAGGGGAGCCGCTTCCAGGTGCTGTCGCCGCTGGTGCGCGAGCGCAAGGGCGAGTTCGTCGACCTCTTCGCCGACCTGCAGACCAAGGGCTACTCACGCGCGCGCGTGGACGGCGAGACCATCCAGCTGTCCGACCCGCCGACCCTGAAGAAGCAGGAGAAGCACACCATCGAGGTGGTCATCGACCGCCTCACGGTGAAGGACTCCGCCAAGCGCCGCCTCACCGACTCCGTGGAGACCGCCCTCGGCCTGTCCGGCGGCATGGTCGTGCTCGACTTCGTGGACCTCCCCGAGGACGACCCCGAGCGCGAGCGCATGTACTCGGAGCACCTGCACTGCCCGTACGACGACCTGTCCTTCGAGGAGCTGGAGCCCCGCTCCTTCTCCTTCAACTCGCCCTTCGGCGCCTGCCCCGAGTGCACCGGCATCGGCACGCGCATGGAGGTCGACCCGGAGCTGATCGTCCCGGACGAGGACAAGTCCCTGGACGAGGGCGCCATCCACCCCTGGTCGCACGGACACACCAAGGACTACTTCGGCCGCCTGATCGGCGCCCTCGCGGACGCGCTCGGCTTCCGTACCGACATCCCCTTCGCGGGTCTGCCGCAGCGGGCCAAGAAGGCCCTGCTCCACGGCCACAAGACCCAGATCGAGGTCCGGTACCGCAACCGGTACGGCCGCGAGCGCGTGTACACCACGCCCTTCGAGGGTGCGGTGCCCTTCGTGAAGCGCCGGCACAGCGAGGCCGAGAGCGACGCCAGCCGCGAGCGCTTCGAGGGCTACATGCGCGAGGTGCCCTGCCCCTCCTGCGAGGGCACGCGCCTGAAGCCGATCGTCCTCGCCGTCACGATCATGGAGAAGTCGATCGCCGAGGTCTCCGCGATGTCGATCAGCGACTGCGCGGACTTCCTGGGCGAGCTGACGCTGAGCGCCCGCGACAAGAAGATCGCCGAGCGCGTCCTGAAGGAGGTCAACGAGCGGCTGCGCTTCCTGGTCGACGTCGGCCTCGACTACCTCTCCCTCAACCGCGCGGCCGGCACCCTGTCCGGCGGCGAGGCCCAGCGCATCCGCCTGGCCACCCAGATCGGCTCCGGCCTCGTCGGCGTCCTGTACGTCCTGGACGAGCCGTCCATCGGCCTGCACCAGCGCGACAACCACCGGCTGATCGAGACCCTGGTCCGACTGCGCGACATGGGCAACACCCTCATCGTCGTGGAGCACGACGAGGACACGATCAAGGTCGCCGACTGGATCGTCGACATCGGTCCGGGCGCCGGTGAGCACGGCGGCAAGGTCGTGCACAGCGGCTCCCTGAAGGAACTGCTCGCCAACACCGAGTCGCAGACCGGCCAGTACCTCTCGGGCCGCAAGGCCATCCCGCTGCCGGACGTACGGCGCCCGCAGGACCCGACCCGCCGGCTGACCGTGCACGGCGCCCGGGAGAACAACCTGCAGGACATCGACGTGTCCTTCCCGCTCGGCTTGTTCACGGCCGTCACGGGCGTGTCCGGATCCGGCAAGTCGACGCTGGTCAACGACATCCTCTATACGCACCTGGCCCGCGAGCTGAACGGCGCGCGCAGCGTCCCCGGACGGCACACGCGCGTGGACGGCGACGACCTCGTCGACAAGGTCGTGCACGTCGACCAGTCGCCCATCGGCCGCACCCCGCGGTCCAACCCGGCGACGTACACCGGCGTCTTCGACCACGTCCGCAAGCTGTTCGCCGAGACCACCGAGGCGAAGGTCCGCGGCTACCTGCCCGGGCGGTTCTCCTTCAACGTCAAGGGCGGCCGCTGCGAGAACTGCGCGGGCGACGGCACCATCAAGATCGAGATGAACTTCCTCCCGGACGTCTACGTCCCGTGCGAGGTCTGCCACGGCGCCCGGTACAACCGGGAGACCCTGGAGGTCCACTACAAGGGCAAGTCCATCGCCGACGTGCTGAACATGCCGATCGAGGAGGCGACCGAGTTCTTCGAGGCGGTCCCGGCCATCTCCCGGCACCTGAGGACGCTGAAGGACGTCGGCCTCGGGTACGTGCGGCTCGGCCAGTCCGCGACCACCCTGTCCGGCGGTGAGGCGCAGCGTGTGAAGCTCGCCAGCGAGCTGCAGAAGCGCTCCACCGGACGCACGGTCTACGTCCTGGACGAGCCCACCACCGGCCTGCACTTCGAGGACATCAGCAAGCTGCTGAAGGTCCTCGCCGGCCTGGTCGACAAGGGCAACACGGTCATCGTCATCGAGCACAACCTCGACGTGATCAAGACCGCCGACTGGGTCGTCGACATGGGTCCGGAAGGCGGCGCCGGCGGTGGGCTCGTGGTCGCCGAGGGCACGCCCGAGGAGATCGCAGGCGTTCCGGCCAGCCACACCGGCAAGTTCCTGCGCGAGATCCTCGACGCCGACCGCATCAGCGACGCGGCAACGGTGAAGGCACCGCGTGGCGCGGCGGCCAAGAAGACGGCCGCGGCCAGGTCGACGGCGAAGAAGACCGTGACGGCCAAGGCCAACAACACGGCGACCAAGAAGGCCGCCGGGGCCACGAAGAAGACGACACCGGCGAAGAAGACGACGACGCGGGCTCGCAAGGCCTGAGGTCGGTTCGGGTCATGCCCTGACACGTCATCAAAAAAGCGGCGCCCCGCGGGAACTCCCCGCGGGGCGTCGCTCGTTCCACCATCAGCCACCCCGGCTCCGCGGTCCGGCCGTTCCACGAACCGCGGGTCCGGCCGAACCTTGACACGAGCACAGAGGAAAGAGAC
Source organism: Streptomyces sp. NPDC001816 (assembly GCF_042892235.1). Lineage (NCBI taxonomy): Bacteria > Bacillati > Actinomycetota > Actinomycetes > Kitasatosporales > Streptomycetaceae > Streptomyces > Streptomyces sp. NPDC001816. The sequence continues at coordinate 217,402 of NZ_JBIATY010000013.1, read as the reverse complement.
CGCTCACAACTCGCCCAGCTCGGCCGCGTACGGCGGCTCCGCACCCGCGCGTGAGCAGGTGATCGCCGCCGCGCGTGCCGCGAACCGCAGCAGTCGCCGCCAGCCGTCCCGTCCCAGGGTGGCGAGTCCCTCCGGCGACAGCGCGTCCTGAGCGGACAGGCCGTGCAGCAGGGCCGCGTTCACCGTGTCACCGGCGCCGATGGTGTCCACGACCTCGACCTTCTCGCCCGATACGGAGTACTCCGCGCCGTCCCGGGTGTGGACGGTGAGACCGTCGCCGCCCCGGGTCACCACGACGGCCGCCGGTCCCGCGGCCAGCCACTCGCGCGGGGTGCCGCCCAGCCACTCCGCGTCCTCCGCGGACAGCTTCAGCAGCGTCACCGAGGGCAGCCAGCTCTTGAAACGCGCCCGGTAGGCGTCCGCGTCCGGGATGAGGCCCGTCCGGATGTTGGGGTCGAGGGCGGTGAACAGGCCCTGCGCGGCCGCGGTCCGCATCAGCTCCTCGTAGGCGCTCGCCCCCGGTTCCAGGACGAGCGAACAGGTGCCGAAGGACACCGCGCGCGTGCCGGCGGGGAGACCGGCGGGGGCGCTGAAGAGACGGTCGGCGGTGCCGTCAACATAGAAGGAGTAGGCGGCCGAGCCCCCGCCGTCGATCGTGGCGACCGCGAGCGTGGTCGGCTCGGGGCCGCGCTGCACGCCGGACACGTCCACCCCGGCCCGGCGCAGCCCGTCCAGCAGGGCCTCGCCGAAGGCGTCGTGCGAGGTGCGGGAGCAAAACGCGGTCGGGGAGCCGAGGCGGCCGAGGGCCACGGCGGTGTTGTACGGGCCGCCGCCGAGCGCCGGCTTCAGGTCCGCCAGCGCACCCGGGCCGTGCGGTACCAGGTCGATCAGTGCCTCACCGGCGACGACGATCACGAGGCGGTTCCCTTCTCGGACAGCGCGGGCAGCGCGGAATGTGCGGAGGCGGAATGTGCGCAGAGCGCGGCCGGTTCGGTCGTCCCACCGGTCCCGGCCGGCCTTGCGTCTCTTGCACCTGCGATCTCGTCCCGGTCCTCCGGGCATCCGCAGGAGGTGCGGTGGACGAGGGTGCAGGGCAGCCGGACGGTCCGGGCGGGCCGGCTGGGGTCGGCCAGCCGGTCCAGGAGCACCCGGACGGCCTGGGCGCCGATCTCCCTACTGGGCTGGGCGACGGCGGTGAGCCGGGGCGAGAACAGATCGGCCCAGGCGAAGTCGTCGAAGCAGCACAGGGCGATGTCGTCCGGGACGGTCAGGCCCTCCCGGCGCAGGGCGCGCAGGGCGCCGATGGTCATGGCGTTGTTGGCGGTGACCAGCGCCGTGGGCGGCGTCGGCAGGGAGAGCAGGGCGGCCGTGGCCCGCTCGGCACCCGCCGACTCGGAGTTGCCGGACACCACGAGGCCCTTGTCGTGGGCCAGCCCGGCGGCGGCGAGTCCCTGCTGGTAGCCGGTGATCCGCTCAGCGGTGGTGCTGAGCCCGGGCAGGCCCGCGACCAGGCCGATCCGGCGATGCCCGAGCCCGGCGAGATGGGTGACGATGCGGGCCGTCGGACCCTCGTTCTCGGCGCAGACCTGGTCGAAACGGGCCTGCTCGGGGAGCACCCGGTCCAGGAACACCGTCGGAACCTCGTGGCGGCCGAGGTAGGCGACGAGGTCGTGCGGGTGTGCGGACGGAGCGACGATCATGCCGTCCACCCGGCGCTCGTGAAGAAGTTGGACGACCTTCCGCTCGTGCGCGGGGTCGTCGTGCGGGTCGGCGATGAGCAGGCTGTAGCCCGCCTCCAGGGCGGCGGCCTCGACGCCCTGCAGGATCTCCGTGAAGTACGGGTTGCTGATCGCCGACACCGCGAGGCCGATGGAGCGGGTGCGGGAGGTCACCAGGGAGCGGGCGAGGGTGTTGGGCGTGTAGCCGAGGGCGTCGACTGCGTCCAGCACGGCCTGGCGGGTGTGGGGCAGCACCGGACGCGTGCCGTTGAGCACGTGGGAGACGGTCGCCACGGAGACTCCGGCACTCCGGGCGACGTCCGCCATGGTGGCCATCGCGTTTTCCTCTCCCTGAACCGCTGAACCGCTGAACCGCTGAACCGCTGAACCGCTGAACCGCCGAGCCGCCGAGAGGCGGCACTGTCGAGCCGGCAGGACTGCCGGACGCCGGGAAGGTATCCCATCCACCCCCTCCGCGTAAACGCTTACGCAAACGTTTACGCGCCCGCGCCGCCCGTGGATCCGCGCTCCTCCCCGTTCACCACCCCCGCCCCGGAGTCGGCCGTTCCGTCCGGGTATCGTCGGCCTGCACACCCCCTGACCAGTGGAGACATGATGTCCGCCCGATCGGCCCGCCCGTCCACGAGTCGTCGTACCGTCCTTCGAGGAGCCGCCGTGGTTCCGGTGGCAGGGCTCGGACTGGCCGCCTGCTCGGCGCCGGGCGGCACCACCGCCGACGCGACCCCGACCGCGCCGGTCGACCTCGGTGCCGAGAGCGAGGTCGCGAAGGGCGGCGCGAAGCTCTACCGGGACCACAACGTGGTGGTCAGCCGGGACGAGAGCGGGGCCCTCAAGGCGTACAGCACCATCTGCACGCACGCGGGGTGCCCCATCAACAAGCTCCAGGGGACGACTCTGATCTGCCCCTGCCACGGCAGCCAGTTCGACGCTGTGACGGGCAAGGTGGTCCAGACGCCGGCCACCGTGCCGTTGAACGAGCTGCCGGTGAAGGCGTCGAACGGCAGGATCATCGCCGGTCCGGGCGCCTGACGGACCGCACCGCCGAGCGGCGCCCAGGTACTTGCACCTGGCCCCCGCCGCGCCGGCTCCGGGCGTTCCGGCCCCGCGTCACTCCCAGTCCCAGGCGATGCCGACCAGGCCCGGACGGATCCGGGGTTCGACCACGTGGACGCTGTGGTGCGGCCCGCTGACCGTCAGCTCGTGGCGGCCGCTGCGCGGCGCCGCGGGGGAGTGCTGGGAGAAGCGGTGGCAGCGGGTCGGCAGCGCGGCCCGGTCGAAGCGCACCTGCAGCGCGTACTGACCGCCCGGGAAGCCGAACCCGTGGGCGAACTCGCGCGAGACCCCCGCCGTGCCGTCCTCGATGCCGTACCGGAAGAGGAAGGTGTCGCCGGCGCGCAGCCGGGTGCCGAAGAGGAGCTCGGCCACCAGTACACCCGTGTCCTGGTCCAGGCGGACGCGCCCGGTCCGGCAGTTCTCCAGGGCGTGCACCGCCATGGCGCGGGGGCTGCAGCCGGGGTCGCCGTGGTGGACGGCGAGGAAGCGGTCGACGCCGTCGCGGTGGGCCCGCACGATGTGGTGGGACTCGAGGCCGGCCAGCTCGCGGCGGGCGCCGATCCGGACCCGCTCGTGGTGGCCGAGGGTGTGCAGGCCGCCGTCGAGGGACCAGCCCAGGTCGCCCTGGAGCCGGTTCAGGGCGTCGGAGGCCTCGATCAGGGAGCGGTAGGAACGGGCCGAGGGGCGCCGGACGGAGGAGGGTTCGCTGGATTCGGTGAGCAGCCGGATCAGGGACTCGTCCGGCAGCTGGAGGATCTCCTCCAGGGCCCGTACGGCGCGCAGTGACTCGGGGCGCTGCGGGCGGCGGGCGCCCTGCTGCCAGTAACTCAGGCTGGTGACACCGACCTTGACCCCATGGCGCGACAGATGGTGCTGCACACGCTGGAGCGGCAGTCCGCGGGCGGCGATCGCGGCGCGCAGCGCCACGTGGAAGGGGCCGCCCCGCAGGGCCGTGTCCAGTTCCGCGGTGGGGACGTCCGCGTGCTCTGTGGCTTGCCGCATGCACAGGGGCCTTTCTGTGAGGTGTCGCGACGGCTGGTCAGACCGCTGGCGCAGGTGCGCGGGGCCACCCCCGTGGGCGTCGGGAGACGCCCCTGTGCACGCACACCGCGTCCGTACGCCGGCGTGCACGGCCCCGAGTTCCCCCGCATTGAAGCGTGTTGACCAGACCCCGACAACACCTCGGACCCGGTCACGGCGTTCTCCTGGCCGAGCCGCACCCCCTACGCATGCGGGCCGAGGCCGCCACGGGCCGCAGGAGGGCAGCCCGGGTGCCCTGCCGGGCAGGTCCGCAGGGTCCGGCATGGCCGGAAATGCAGCCCTCGGGGGCAGTGCGGCGAGGGACCGCACCGATCGGGGCTGACCGGGGATCTGCGCCGGTGGGCGTTGTCCACAGGCGCGACGCGGTGTCGGTGCTCGCCAGTAGGGTGTGAGACATGGCCGACCCCTCCAGCTACCGCCCCAGGCCGGGTGAGATCCCGGACTCCCCGGGGGTGTACAGGTTCCGTGACGAGCACCGCCGGGTGATCTACGTCGGAAAGGCGAAGAGCCTGCGTCAGCGCCTGGCGAACTACTTCCAGGACCTGGCGAACCTGCACCCGCGCACCCGGACGATGGTGACCACCGCCGCGTCCGTGGAGTGGACCGTGGTGTCCACGGAGGTCGAGGCGCTGCAGCTGGAGTACTCCTGGATCAAGGAGTACGACCCCCGGTTCAACGTCAAGTACCGCGACGACAAGAGCTACCCGTACCTCGCGGTGACGATGAACGAGGAGTTCCCGCGCGTCCAGGTGATGCGCGGTCACAAGAAGAAGGGCGTCAGGTACTTCGGTCCGTACGGCCACGCCTGGGCCATCCGGGACACCGTCGACCTGCTGCTGCGGGTCTTCCCGGTGCGCACCTGCTCGGCCGGCGTCTTCAAGAACGCCTCCCGCACCGGCCGCCCCTGCCTGCTCGGCTACATCGGCAAGTGCTCCGCCCCCTGCGTCGGCCGGATCGCCCCCGAGGACCACCGGGATCTGGCCGAGGAGTTCTGCGACTTCATGGCGGGCCGCACCGGCACCTACCTCCGCCGTCTGGAGAAGCAGATGATGGAGGCGGCCGAGGAGATGGAGTACGAGCGGGCCGCCCGCCTGCGCGACGACATCGAGGCCCTGAAGAAGGCCATGGAGAAGAACGCGGTCGTGCTCGCCGACGCGACCGACGCGGACCTCATGGCCGTCGCCGAGGACGAGCTGGAGGCGGCCGTCCAGATCTTCCACGTGCGCGGCGGCCGGGTGCGCGGCCAGCGCGGCTGGGTGACCGACAAGGTCGAGGAGGTCACCACCAGTGCCCTCGTCGAGCACGCCCTGCAGCAGCTGTACGGCGAGGAGACCGGGGACGCCGTCCCCAAGGAGGTCCTGGTCCCGGCCCTGCCCGAGCCGGTCGAGCCGGTCCAGGAGTGGCTGACCGGCCGCCGCGGCTCGAACGTCTCGCTGCGCATTCCGCAGCGCGGCGACAAGAAGGCGCTCATGGAGACCGTGGAGCGCAACGCCCAGCAGGCCCTCGCCCTGCACAAGACCAAGCGCGCCTCCGACCTGACGACGCGCTCCCGGGCACTGGAGGAGATCGCCGACGCCCTCGACCTGGACAGCGCCCCGCTGCGGATCGAGTGCTATGACATCTCCCACCTGCAGGGAGACGACGTGGTCGCCTCCATGGTCGTGTTCGAGGACGGCCTGCAGCGCAAGAGCGAGTACCGCCGCTTCCAGATCAAGGGCTTCGCCGGCCAGGACGACGTCCGCTCCATGCACGAGGTCATCACCCGCCGCTTCCGGCGTTATCTCGCCGAGAAGGAGAAGACGGGGGAGTGGGCCGACGGCGAGGAAGCACTCACCGACGGTGAGCCGGCCCTCGGCGAGGGCGATCCCCTCACCAGCTCCCTCAAGGACGACGACGGCCGCCCCAGGAAGTTCGCCTATCCGCCGCAGCTCGTCGTGGTCGACGGCGGGCAGCCGCAGGTCGCGGCGGCCCGGCGGGCGCTGGACGAGCTGGGCATCGACGACATCGCCGTGTGCGGCCTCGCCAAGCGCCTGGAGGAGGTCTGGGTGCCCGGTGACGACGACCCGGTGGTCCTGCCCCGTTCCAGCGAGGGCCTCTATCTGCTCCAGCGCGTCCGCGACGAGGCGCACCGCTTCGCGATCACCTACCAGCGCGCCAAACGCGCCAAGCGCTTCCGTGCCGGCCCCCTGGACGACGTGCCCGGCCTCGGCGAGACCCGTAAACAGGCGCTCATCAAGCATTTCGGTTCGGTGAAGAAGCTGCGGTCCGCCACAATCGAGCAGATCCAGGAGGTGCCCGGGATAGGCCGGAAGACGGCCGAGACCATCGCAGTGGCCCTCGCCCAGGCGGCTCCGGCCGCACCCGCCGTGAACACGGCGACCGGAGAGATCATTGATGACGAGGAACCCGATACGACGGCGGGTTCCTCGGGGGAGCCCGTGTCCGCGGGTCTCCCGGACGAACGACGGGGGCAGGAGAGATGACCGAGCACGACGCACAGCCCGCAGCGGACCGAGATCAGGCGGCCGCGGGGGAGCCGCAGCAGGCGGCTCAGGAAAACGGAGCACAGGTGAGTACGGATGCCACGCCGGCCGGGGCGCCCGAAGCGGCCATCCCCGAGCTGGTGATCATCTCCGGCATGTCCGGAGCGGGCCGGTCGACGGCCGCGAAGTGTCTGGAGGACCTCGGCTGGTTCGTCGTGGACAACCTCCCGCCCGCCCTGATCCCCACCATGGTGGAGCTGGGTGCCCGCTCGCAGGGCAACGTGGCGCGGATCGCGGTCGTCGTCGACGTCCGCGGGCGGAGGTTCTTCGACAACCTGCGCGAGTCCCTCGCCGACCTCGACACCAGGGGCGTCACGCGCCGGATCGTCTTCCTGGAGTCCTCGGACGACGCCCTGGTGCGCCGCTTCGAGTCGGTGCGCCGCCCGCACCCCCTCCAGGGCGACGGCCGGATCGTCGACGGCATCGCCGCCGAGCGCGAGCTGCTGCGCGAGCTGCGCGGCGACGCGGACCTGGTGATCGACACCTCCAGCCTCAACGTGCACGAGCTGCGCGCCAAGATGGACGCCCAGTTCGCGGGCGAGGAGGAGCCCGAGCTGCGGGCGACCGTGATGTCCTTCGGCTTCAAGTACGGCCTGCCGGTCGACGCCGACCTGGTCGCGGACATGCGGTTCCTGCCCAACCCGCACTGGGTCCCGGAGCTGCGCCCGTACACCGGCCTCAACGAGGAGGTCGCCGCCTATGTCTTCAACCAGCCCGGCGCCAAGGAGTTCCTCGACCGCTACGCCGAGCTGCTGCGGCTCATCGCGGCCGGGTACCGGCGCGAGGGCAAGCGGTATGTGACCATCGCGATCGGCTGCACCGGCGGCAAGCACCGCTCGGTCGCGATGTCGGAGAAGCTCGCCGCACGTCTCGCGGCCGAGGGCGTGGAGACGGTGCTCGTACACCGGGACATGGGACGGGAATGACGGAACGTACACCGCGGCTGAGCAGGCTGCGCCGGGTGGTGCCGGAGGGCCGTGCGAGCCGTGCCGCGACCGACGCGCGGGCGGCTCGCCCCGTCGAGGCCCGCGGCGGCCGGGTCCGCCGGCGCGGCGCCCAGCCCAAGGTCGTCGCCCTCGGCGGCGGCATGGGCCTGTCCGCCTCGCTCGCCGCGCTGCGCCGGATCACCGGCGACCTCACCGCCGTCGTCACGGTGGCCGACGACGGCGGCTCCAGCGGCCGCCTGCGCGACGAGCTGGGGGTGCTTCCCCCGGGTGATCTGCGCAAGGCCCTGGCCGCGCTGTGCGGCGACGACGACTGGGGCCAGACCTGGGCCCGGGTCATCCAGCACCGCTTCCAGTCCCAGGGCGAGATGCACGGCCACGCGGTCGGCAACCTGCTGATCGTGGCCCTGTGGGAGCAGCTCGGCGACCACGTCCAGGCCCTGGACCTGGTCGGCAAGCTGCTCGGCGCGCACGGGCGCGTGCTGCCCATGTCCGCCGTGCCGCTGGAGCTGCAGGCCCTGGTCAAGGGGCACGACCCGGAGCGCCCGGACGAGGTCGACACCGTGCGCGGGCAGGCGACCGTCGCCCTCACCCCCGGTGAGGTGCAGTCCGTGCACCTCGTGCCGCACGACCCGCCCGCCGTCCCCGAGGCCGTCGCGGCGGTCCTGGACGCGGACTGGGTCGTGCTCGGCCCCGGTTCCTGGTTCTCCTCGGTCATCCCGCACCTGCTCGTCCCGGAGCTGCTGGACGCCCTCACCGAGACCAAGGCGCGCAGGGTCCTGTCCCTGAACCTCGCCCCGCAGCCCGGAGAAACCGAGGGCTTCTCCCCGCAGCGTCATTTGGAGGTTTTGGGGCGACACGCCCCTAAACTCGCCCTGGACGTGGTGCTGGCCGACGAGGCCGCGGTGCCCGACCGCGACTCGCTCACCGAGGCCGCCAAGCGGCTGGGAGCCGCGGTCGAGCTGGCGCCGGTGGCCCGGACCGACGGCAGCCCCCGGCACGACCCGGAGCTGCTGGCCGCCGCGTACGACCGTATTTTTCGGATGCATGGAAGGATCGGCCCATGGCGATGACGGCAGCGGTGAAGGACGAGATCTCCCGGCTCCCCGTCACCCGGACCTGCTGCAGGAAGGCGGAGGTCTCCGCCATTCTGCGGTTCGCCGGCGGCCTCCACCTGGTGAGCGGGCGCATCGTGATCGAGGCGGAGCTGGACACCGCGATGGCGGCCCGCCGGCTCAAGCGGGACATCCTGGAGATCTTCGGCCACAGTTCGGAACTGATCGTGATGGCGCCCGGCGGCCTGCGCCGCGGCTCGCGCTACGTGGTGCGCGTGGTCGCGGGCGGCGACCAGCTGGCCCGCCAGACCGGCCTGGTCGACGGCCGGGGCCGCCCGATCCGCGGCCTGCCCCCGCAGGTGGTCTCCGGGGCCACCTGTGACGCGGAGGCGGCCTGGCGCGGGGCCTTCCTGGCGCACGGCTCGCTGACCGAGCCCGGCCGCTCCTCCTCCCTGGAGGTGACCTGCCCGGGCCCGGAGGCCGCGCTCGCGCTGGTGGGCGCCGCACGCCGGCTGTCCATCGCGGCGAAGGCCCGCGAGGTGCGCGGGGTGGACCGGGTCGTCGTACGCGACGGTGACGCGATCGGTGCCCTGCTGACCCGGCTCGGTGCGCACGAGTCCGTGCTGGCCTGGGAGGAGCGCCGGATGCGGCGCGAGGTGCGGGCCACCGCCAACCGGCTCGCCAACTTCGACGACGCCAACCTGCGCCGCTCGGCCCGCGCCGCCGTGGCCGCCGGTGCCCGTGTCCAGCGCGCCCTGGAGATCCTCGGCGACGAGGTGCCCGAGCATCTCGCGGCCGCCGGCCGGCTGCGCATGGAGCACAAGCAGGCCTCCCTGGAGGAGCTGGGCGCTCTCGCCGACCCGCCGCTGACCAAGGACGCGGTCGCCGGCCGGATCCGCCGTCTGCTGGCGATGGCCGACAAGCGCGCCGCCGACCTGGGCATCCCGAGCACGGAGGCCAACCTCAGCGAGGAGCTGGCGGACAACCTGGCGGGCTGACCCGAAACACCGTCAACTCGCCGGTGCCGACGTCCATTCGGGTGGTCGGCACCGGCGTTTGTATGTCCATGAGGCGCCCTTGACTCGATCATGATGTGACATGAGCCTGGCAACCTGTTCGCCGCTGTGGCGAACCACTGGTAGGGGGGTTCATGAGACCCAGAGCGAGATCGATCCTCGCTGTCGGCGCGCTCCTGATCGGGGGAGCGAGCCTTGCACCCATCGCCCAGGCGCAGAGCGGAAGTCCAGGCCCGTCCGACCCCGACGCGGTCAAGGTCTTCCGAGCAGACGTCACCCAGAAGCAGATTCCCCTGCTCCTCAAGGCCGGGCAGGACGGCCAGGAACTCGGCGAGCAGGTGGCCGGGCACGGGAAGACCACCGTCGAGGTCTACCTCACCGACAAGCAGGCGAGGAAGCTCGAGAAACAGGGCGTCCGGCTCACCGAGCACGCCCTCACGGCCAGGGCCGAGGCACGCGTCGAGGGCGCCGCCCAGGGCGTGTTCCGGCCCTACGGCGGGAGCGGAGGTCTGGAGCAGGAGATCGTCCGGACCGGGCAGGACCACCCCGGTCTCACCAAGGTCGAGTCCATCGGCAAGACGATCGACGGCCAGGACATCCTCGCGCTCAAGCTGACCAGGAACGCGCAGAAGTCGAAGGACGGCTCCAAGGCGGCCGTGCTGTACCTGTCCAACCAGCACGCGCGCGAGTGGATCACGCCGGAGATGACCCGCCGTCTGATGCACTACTACCTGGACAACTACAGGACGGACCGGCGCATCAAGAAGATCGTCGACTCCACCGAGCTGTGGTTCGTCCTGTCGGCCAACCCCGACGGCTACGACTACACGTTCAAGGACTCCACCACCCGCCTGTGGCGCAAGAACCTGCGGGACGTCAACGGCGACGGCGCCATCAGCACGGGTGACGGCGTCGACCTCAACCGCAACTTCCCCTACAAGTGGGGCTACGACGACGAGGGCTCGTCCCCGAACCCCACCAGCCAGACCTACCGCGGCGCGAGTCCCGAGTCCGAGCCCGAGACCAAGGCCCTCGACGCCTTCGAGAAGCGCATCGGATTCACGTACGGCATCAACTACCACTCCGCCGCCGAACTCCTCCTCTACGGCGTCGGCTGGCAGGTCGCCACGCCCACCCCGGACGACGTGCTCTACAAGGCGCTCGCCGGCACTCCCGACAACCCGGCGATCCCGGGCTACCGCTCGCAGGTCTCCTCGGAGCTGTACACCACCAACGGCGAAGCGGACGGCCACGCCTCGAACGTCAACGGCATGGCGATGTTCACCCCCGAGATGTCGACCTGTCAGACCGCGTCGAACCTCGACCCGAACGACGCCTGGAAGGCGTCCGACTGCCAGTCGGTCTTCAACTTCCCCGACGACGAGAAGCTGATCCGGCAGGAGTTCGAGAAGAACGTCCCGTTCGCGCTCTCCGTCGCCGAGACCGCAGCCCACCCCGACCGGCCGGTCTCCTCGGTCGGCCTGAGCGCCGCCGACTTCACCCCGGCCGCGTTCTCCACGTCGTACGCCCGGGGCGCGGACCAGGAGGTCTCGGTCGTTGTCCGCAAGGCCGTGCGCCACAAGGAGCTCAAGTACCGCGTCAACGGCGGCCGTACGCGGGACCGGACGCTCAGACACTGGAAGGGCGGCGAGACCTACGGCGGCGGGGACGACCTCTACTTCGACGAGTACCGGGCCAAGGTCCGAGGCGGCGAACCGGGCGACAAGGTCGAGGTGTGGTTCACCGGTGAGACGAGGAGCGGCAAGAAGGTCTCCAGCTCCCACTTCACCTACACCGTCGCCGAGCGGCCCAGGGCCGACACCCTCGTCGTCGCCGAGGAGGGCGCGGCCGCCACGCAGGCGCAGGCGTACGTGGACGCGCTGAAGGCGGCCGGGCACCGGGCGATCGTCTGGGACGTCGCCACCCAGGGTGCGCCCGACGCGCTCGGCGTGCTGGGGCACTTCAGGACCGTCGTGCACTACTCGGGTGCCGACGGCCCGGGCAACGCCACCCAGCTCCAGCTGCGCGCCTACCTCAACGAGGGCGGCCGGCTGATCGAGGCCGGCGAGCTGGCCGGCGGCAGCGTCGACCTCGGCCGCGGCACCCTCTCGGACGACTTCAGCCAGTACTACCTGGGCGCCTACAGCCGTACGTCGACCAAGGGGGCCACCGCCTTCACCGGCTCCGGCGGCCTCGACGGCTACACCGGCGCCCTCGGTGACGTGTCCGGCAACCCGCTCGACAAGGCCGGCACCTACGGCGTCACCTCGGACGAACTGCCCACCGCCACGTACCCGCAGTTCAAGAGCGCGGGTGCGGGCCGGTTCGCCGGGAGCGTCAGCCCGTACGGCCCGTACTCCGGCTCCTACATGGCCGCGGCCCTGCACACCGACGACGCCTACAAGCGCCTCACCCGCACCATCGATCTCACCGGGGTCACCGCCGCCGACCAGCCGGCCCTGCGCACCCGGCTGTTGTGGGACACCGAGCCCGGCTACGACCACGCGGTCGTCGAGGCCCACACCGTGGGCGCCGACGACTGGACGACCCTCCCGGAGGCCGGCGGCGCCACGAAGACGGCCGTACCGGCCGAGTGCGGGGCCGGGTTCCTGATCGGGGAGCACCCCTGGCTCAGGCACTACCTCACGCTCGCGGACAACACCTGCACCGCGACCGGCACCACCGGCTCGTGGCACAGCCTCACCGGCAGCTCCGGCGGCTGGCAGCAGGTGAGCTTCGACCTGAGCGCGTACGTCGGCAAGTCCGTCGAGATCTCGGTCAGCTACCTCACCGACCCGGGCAGCGGCGGACACGGCGTCCTCGTCGACGACGCCTCGCTCGTGGCCGGCGGCGTGGCGAAGGAGACCGAGGGTTTCGAGACGTCCCTGGGTGCCTGGAAGGCGGCCGGACCGCCCGCGGGCAGCCCGGCGGTCCTGAGGGACTGGACGCGCACCGGAACGCTCTTCCAGACCTACGGAGCGGTCACCACCGCGGACACCGTTCTGCTCGGCTTCGGTCTGGAACAGGTGCCGTCGGCGGCCGACCGGGCGGCCCTGCTGAGGAAGGCGTTCGGCTCGCTCGACAGATGAGACAGCCGTATTCAACATGTGAGCGGGACCCCCACTCAACGGTGCGCGAGAACGGCACCTATCAGGTGAGCCGACCCGCTCACGAACGAGTGAAAAGGGCGCCAACAGGCGGCGGCATTACGTAACAAAGAGCGGCAAAACGACCGCCGATCCGAGGTGGTCCGTACCCTACTGGCCGGTACGGACCGCCTGCCCTTTTATGCGGCATCTCGATGTCACCGCGGGGCCCCCAGAGGGGTAGGGTCGGGGGTGGTCGGGGACATCCCAAATACAGCTCGCCGGCACCGCATGGCCGGCGTACCAACGAGGAGATCGGTTCGTGACGATCCGCGTAGGCATCAACGGCTTCGGCCGTATCGGGCGTAACTACTTCCGCGCACTGCTGGAGCAGGGTGCCGACATCGAGATCGTGGCTGTCAACGACCTGGGTGACACCGCGACCACCGCTCACCTGCTGAAGTACGACACCATCCTGGGCCGTCTGAAGCAGGAGGTGTCCCACACCGCCGACACCATCACCGTCGACGGTCACACCATCAAGGTGCTCTCCGAGCGCAACCCGGCCGACATCCCCTGGGGCGAGCTGGGCGTCGACATCGTCATCGAGTCGACCGGCATCTTCACCAAGAAGGATGACGCCGCGAAGCACATCGCCGGCGGCGCCAAGAAGGTCCTCATCTCGGCTCCGGCCTCCGGCGAGGACATCACCATCGTGATGGGCGTCAACCAGGACAAGTACGACCCGGCGAACCACCACGTCATCTCCAACGCCTCCTGCACCACCAACTGTGTGGCGCCGATGGCGAAGGTCCTCGACGAGAACTTCGGCATCGTCAAGGGTCTGATGACCACGGTGCACGCGTACACGAACGACCAGCGCATCCTCGACTTCCCGCACAAGGACCTGCGCCGCGCCCGTGCCGCCGCCGAGAACATCATCCCGACCACCACCGGTGCCGCCAAGGCCACCGCCCTGGTCCTCCCGCAGCTCAAGGGCAAGCTGGACGGCATCGCCATGCGCGTCCCGGTCCCCACCGGCTCGGTCACCGACCTCGTCCTGGAGCTCGGCCGCGAGGTCACCAAGGAAGAGATCAACGCCGCCTTCCAGAAGGCCGCCGAGGGCGAGCTCAAGGGCATCCTGGAGTACACCGAGGACCCGATCGTCTCCTCCGACATCGTCAACGCCCCGGCGTCCTGCACGTTCGACTCGTCCCTGACCATGGTCCAGGACGGCAAGAACGTGAAGGTCATCGGTTGGTACGACAACGAGTGGGGCTACTCCAACCGCCTCGTGGACCTGACGGTCTTCGTCGGCACCCAGCTCTGATCGGCCGCAGCAGGCCGCTGATGCGTCACGCAGGGCTCGGGCAGCGCACCGTCGCGCTGCCCGAGCCCTGACGCGCGTGCAGGCCGCCCCGGCCGACCTGCGAAGATCGGCCCTCGTAGGAACAAGAGCCCTCAGGAGTCCCCTCTCATGAAGACCATCGACGAACTTCTCTCCGCGGGCGTGGACGGCAAGCGGGTCTTCGTCCGTGCCGACCTCAACGTCCCGCTCGCCGACGGCGTCATCACCGACGACGGCCGCATCCGCGCCGTCCTGCCCACCGTCAAGGCCCTCGCCGAGGCGGGCGCCAAGGTGGTCGTCGCCTCGCACCTGGGCCGTCCCAAGGGCGCCCCGGACCCCGCCTTCTCGCTGCTGCCCGCCGCCGAGCGGCTCGGTGAACTCCTCGGCGCGCCGGTCGCGTTCGCCCAGGACACCGTCGGCCCCGCCGCCCACGACGCCGTGAACGGCCTGCAGCCCGGCCAGGTCGCGGTCATCGAGAACCTGCGCTTCAACGCCGGCGAGACCTCCAAGGACGACACCGAGCGCGGCGAGTTCGCCGACCGGCTCGCGGCCCTCGCCGACGTCTACGTCGGTGACGGCTTCGGCGCGGTGCACCGGGGGCACGCCTCGGTCTACGACCTCCCGGCCCGCCTGCCGCACTACGCCGGCTACCTGATCGCCACCGAGGTCGGCGTCCTGAAGAAGCTCACCGAGGACGTCGAGCGCCCCTACGTCGTCGCGCTCGGCGGTGCCAAGGTCTCCGACAAGCTCGCCGTCATCGACGAGCTGCTCGGCAAGGCCGACCGCCTCCTCATCGGCGGCGGCATGGCCTACACCTTCCTCAAGGCCAAGGGCTACGAGGTCGGCATCTCCCTCCTCCAGGAGGACCAGGTCCCGGCCGTCACCGAGTACATGGAGCGTGCTCAGAAGCAGGGCGTCGAGCTGCTGCTCCCCGTGGACGTCGTGGTCTCCCGGGAGTTCCCGGACCTGAAGGCCAAGGCTCCCACCGAGAACACCGTGGTCGACGCGGACAAGATCCCCGCCGACCAGGAGGGGCTGGACATCGGCCCCAGGACCCGAGAGCTGTACGCCTCGAAGCTCGCCGACGCCCGGACCGTGTTCTGGAACGGTCCCATGGGTGTCTTCGAGCACCCCGACTACGCCGAGGGCACCAAGGCGGTCGCCCAGGCCCTCGTGGAATCCGACGGCTTCAGCGTCGTCGGTGGCGGCGACTCCGCCGCGGCCGTGCGTACGCTCGGCTTCGACGAGAACGCATTCGGCCACATCTCGACCGGTGGCGGCGCCTCCCTCGAATACCTCGAGGGCAAGACGCTCCCCGGCCTCGCCGCACTGGAGGACTGACCTACATGAGCACGCGCACGCCGCTGATGGCGGGCAACTGGAAGATGAACCTCAACCACCTCGAGGCCATCGCCCACGTCCAGAAGCTCGCCTTCGCCCTGGCCGACAAGGACTACGAGGCCGTCGAGGTCGCCGTCCTGCCGCCCTTCACCGACCTGCGCTCCGTGCAGACCCTGGTCGACGGCGACAAGCTCAAGATCAAGTACGGCGCCCAGGACCTCTCGGCGCACGACTCCGGCGCCTACACGGGCGAGATCTCGGGCCCGATGCTGGCCAAGCTGAAGTGCACCTACGTGGCCATCGGGCACTCCGAGCGCCGCCAGTACCACAACGAGACCGACGAGGTCGTGAACGCCAAGGTCAAGGCCGCCTACAAGCACGGTCTGACCCCGATCATGTGCGTCGGCGAGGAGCTGGACGTCCGTGAGGCGGGCAACCACGTCACCCACACCCTCGCCCAGGTCGAGGGCGGTCTGAAGGACCTCCCGGCCGAGCAGGCCGAGACCATCGTGATCGCCTACGAGCCCGTCTGGGCCATCGGTACCGGCAAGGTCTGCGGCGCCGAGGACGCTCAGGAGGTCTGCGCCGCCATCCGCGCCAAGATCGCCGAGCTGTACTCCCAGGAGCTGGCCGACCAGGTCCGCATCCAGTACGGCGGCTCCGTGAAGTCCGGCAACGTCGCCGAGATCATGGCGCAGGCCGACATCGACGGCGCCCTGGTGGGCGGTGCCTCGCTGGACGCCGACGAGTTCGTCAAGATCGTGCGCTTCCGCGACCAGTGAGTATGCGCTAGACGCGATCCGTCGTACCCTGGCGGGGACACAGCCGTGGTGCTGTGTCCCCGTCGTTCATCCGAATCCGAGGAAGTTGGTCCAGCCGTGGTTTTGGGGTTCTCGATCGCCCTGATCGTCTTCAGCCTGCTGCTGATGCTGCTGGTGCTGATGCACAAGGGGAAGGGCGGCGGCCTCTCCGACATGTTCGGTGGCGGCATGCAGTCGTCCGTCGGCGGCTCCTCGGTCGCCGAGCGCAACCTCGACCGCATCACCATCGTGATCGGTCTGCTCTGGTTCGCGTGCATCGTCGTCCTCGGCATCCTGATGAAGACGACCAGCTGATCGGCGTCTCGCAAGCACATACATTCCGTACGTAAGGCCCCATGTTCGGTACGCGCTCCTGAGCGCGGCCTATCATGGGGCTTGCGTCTAGGTGTGGGGGCTGTAACTCCAATCACTGGACGCGCGTTGGGCCTTACGTAGACTGAGGCGCTCGCGGCGAAGCGGAACGCCGACTCGCTTCGCGGCACCATCACGCAGGGAGTTACACCGTGGCAAGTGGCAACGCGATCCGAGGAAGTCGGGTCGGGGCGGGGCCGATGGGCGAGGCCGAGCGCGGCGAGTCCGCGCCGCGTCTGCGCATCTCCTTCTGGTGCTCCAACGGGCACGAGACGCAGCCGAGCTTCGCCAGCGACGCACAGGTGCCCGAGACCTGGGACTGCCCGCGCTGCGGCTTCCCGGCCGGCCAGGACCGGGACAACCCGCCGGACCCGCCGCGCACCGAGCCGTACAAGACGCACCTCGCGTACGTACGGGAGCGGCGCAGCGATGCGGACGGCGAGGCGATCCTCGCGGAGGCGCTCGCGAAACTGCGCGGCGAGATCTAGGACTTGTCATCGGCCGGGTGCCCCACACGGTGCCTGGCCGAAGCCGTTCCTCCCCGCAGGTCCGGCCGACTGTCAGTGGCACCCCCTACGGTTTTCGTGAAGGCGTGAACCGCGAGGGGGAGTTGTGACGGGGGCCGGAGTGGCGGAGTCGGGTGTGCTCGCGTGGCGCGGGGGATTCGGGCGGCTGTGGAGTGCCGCGGTGCTCTCCAGCTTCGGTGACGCGCTGCGTACGGCCGCGCTGCCGCTGCTGGCCGCCTCGCTGACCGACAAGCCCCTGCTCATCGCCTCGGTCACCGCCTGCGGCTATCTGCCCTGGATCGTCTTCGGGCTGCTCGGCGGCGCCGTCGCCGACCGGGTGGACCAGCGGCGGGCCATGTGGACGGTGGACGCGCTGCGGGGCCTCCTGGTCGCCGGATTCGCGGTGGCCGTCGCGCTGGGGCAGGCCTCGATCGGCCTGCTGATCCTGCTGGCCTTCACCCTGACCACGCTCCAGACGCTGTTCGACAACGCGTCCACGGCCCTGCTGCCCGCTCTGGTGGAGGCCGAGGCCCTCGGCAGCGCGAACGCCCGGCTGATGACCGGACAGCGGATCGCCGGCGGACTGCTCGGCGCGCCGGCCGTGCCGCTGCTGATCGCCGCCGGGGCAGCCCTCCCCTTCGCCGTCGACGCGGCCACGTTCCTGGTGGCCGCCGCCCTGGTCGCCACCCTCCCGGTCACCCGGCGGGCGGCCGGCCCCGGGGGCGGCACCCTGCGCCGGGACATCGCGGACGGACTGCGCACACTGTGGCGCGACGGCGCCCTGCGCGGACTCTGTGCCGCCACCGCCCTGTGCAACATCGGCATGGGCGCACTGCTCGCCACCCTGGTCGTCCTGGTCACCGGCTGGCTGGACGCGGGACCTGCCGGATTCGCGGCAGCGGGCACCGCCGTCACCCTGGGCAACCTGGCCGGAGGTCTGGTGAACGGCCGGCTGGTGGACCGCCTCGGCCGGACGGGCTCCGTCCTGCTCGCCGGCGCGGTGCAGACCGGGTCGCTCGTCGTCATGGGCACCGTGCGCAGCCTGGCCGTGCTGGTGGGGGCGCTCGCCGTCTTCGGGGTCATGGGCATGGTGTGGAACGTCAACACGACGACCCTGATGCAGGAGCGCAGCCCCGCCGAGCTGCTCGGCCGGGTCGCCGCGGCCTTCCGGACCCTGGCCTGCGCCGGAGTGCCCCTGGGCGCCCTGCTGGGCGGCGCCGTCGCGACCGCCTGGGGCCGCAACACCCCGCCGCTGCTCGCGGCCGGCTTCTTCGTCCTCGCCGTCATCGCGCTGATACCCGCGCGTAAGCCGGACGTACCTGTTGTTGCCCCGCAGGACGGCGCCGCAGCAGCTCAGGGCACCCACTGATCAACTAGGTTGGAACCGGCAGCGGGGCAAGGTACGCAACAGGACAGGTTGCAGGAAAGAAGGCTGAAGTCGGATATGAACGCAGACGGACGTACCAGGCTCAACCAGACGCCCGAGTGGACCGCTCTCACCAAGCACCGGGAGGAGCTGGCCGACACCCATCTGCGCGAGCTGTTCGCCGCCGATCAGGAGCGTGGCGCCGGATACACCCTGCAGGTCGGCGACCTGTACATCGACTACTCGAAGCACCTGGTCACCGACGAGACGCTGCGGCTGCTGCGTGAGCTGGCCGCCGCGACGGACGTCTTCGGCCTCAGGGACGCCATGTTCCGCGGCCAGAAGATCAACGTCACCGAGAACCGGGCGGTGCTGCACACCGCGCTGCGCGCCCCACGGGACGCGGTGATCGAGGTCGACGGGGAGAACGTCGTCCCGGCCGTGCACGCCGTCCTGGACAGGATGAGCGACTTCGCCGAGCGCGTGCGTTCGGGCGCGTGGACGGGGCACACCGGCAAGCGCATCAAGAACGTGATCAACGTCGGCATCGGCGGCTCCGACCTGGGTCCCGCGATGGCCTACGAGGTGCTGCGCAGCTTCACCGACCGCGACCTCACCGTCCGCTTCGTCTCCAACGTGGACGGCGCCGACCTGCACGAGGCCACCCGCGACCTGGACCCGGCCGAGACGCTGTTCATCATCGCCTCCAAGACCTTCACCACCATCGAGACGATCACCAACGCCACCTCGGCCCGGAAGTGGCTGCTGGACGCGCTCGGTGCCGAGTCCGCGGTGGCCAAGCACTTCGTGGCCCTGTCGACCAACGCCGAGAAGGTCGCCGAGTTCGGCATCGACACGGCCAACATGTTCGAGTTCTGGGACTGGGTCGGCGGCCGCTACTCCTACGACTCCGCGATCGGCCTGTCCCTGATGATCGCCATCGGGCCCGACCGCTTCCGGGAGATGCTCGACGGCTTCCGCCTGATCGACGACCACTTCCGCACCGCGCCCGCCGAGTCCAACGTGCCACTGCTCCTGGGCCTGTTGGGCATCTGGTACGACAACTTCCACGACGCCCAGTCGCACGCGGTGCTGCCGTACAGCCACTACCTGTCCAAGTTCACGGCGTACCTGCAGCAGCTGGACATGGAGTCCAATGGCAAGTACGTGGCGCGGGACGGCAAGAGGGTCGAGTGGCAGACCGGCCCGGTGGTCTGGGGCACGCCCGGCACCAACGGACAGCACGCCTACTACCAGTTGATCCACCAGGGCACCAAGCTGATCCCGGCGGACTTCATCGGCTTCGCCGAGCCGGTCGCCGAGCTGAGCGGTGAACTCAAGGCCCAGCACGACCTGTTGATGGCCAACTTCTTCGCCCAGACCCAGGCCCTCGCGTTCGGCAAGACGGCCGAGGAGGTCCGTGCGGAGGGCGTGCCCGAGGAGCTGGTCCCGCACAAGACGTTCCCGGGCAACCGGCCGACGACCACGATCCTCGCGCGCGAGCTGACCCCGTCGGTGCTCGGCCAGCTCGTCGCGCTCTACGAGCACAAGGTGTTCGTCCAGGGCGCCGTCTGGAACATCGACTCCTTCGACCAGTGGGGCGTGGAGCTGGGCAAGGTCCTCGCCAAGCGCGTCGAGCCGGCCCTGACCGAGGGCACTGAAGTCCCCGGCCTGGACGTCTCCACGAAGGCCCTGGTCGCGAAGTACCGGGAGCTGCGCGGCCGTAGCTGACGCCATCGCCCGAGCGCTGCCGCGGACGATTCTTCTGTGCGTTTTCTGTGCGCGTCCCCTAGGGTTCCCCTGGATTCAGGGGAGGACACGCGTGAGACGCAGGAGGTTCGCCGCGGCAGTCGCGGTGGCCGTGTTGGGAGTGTCGGCGGTGGGCTGCGGCAGCAGAGACCAGCAGCCGGAGGCGGAGAGCAGCGGGCCCGCGGTCATGGCGGAGACCAAGCCGGCCTATTCCGGACTGGAAGCCGTGCCGGAGCGGCTGGAGGCGGACGGGACGACCATCACCGTCGGTGACCCGCACGCCAGGGTGACCGTGCACCTGTACGAGGATCTGCGGTGCCCGGTCTGCGAGGAGTTCGAAAGCACCGGGGGAGCCCCGCGACTGCGCGAGGCCATGATCCGGCGGGGGGCGAAGACCGAGTACACCCTCGCCTCCTTCCTGGACGACCGGCTCGGCGGCAACGGCTCCAAGAAGGCGGTCAACGCCCTGCGGGCCGCGCTGGACGCGGGCAAGTTCGCCGAGTACCACGACCTGCTGTACGCCAACCAGCCCGCCGAGAGCGTCGACGGATTCACCGACGCCTACCTGCTCAAGCTGGCAGGGCGGATCCCCGGGCTGCGCGGCAAGGCGTTCGACTCGGCCGTCACAACCATGAAGTACCGCTCGTTCGTGACCGCCGCCCAGAAGGCGTACGTACGCGCGGGCGGGACCCGGGATCCGCAGGGACCGGGCACCCCCACCGCCGAGATCAACGACGTACGCGTCCCGCCGGAGAGCAACGGTGTGCTGTTCGATCCGGACGTGTTCGGCCTGCTGCTGTTGAAGTTCGGGGCGGGGCCGGGGAAGTAGCAGGACGCCGATTTCCGGGCCTGCGGAACCGGGCTCAGGCCACCGCGCTCAGCGTGTCCGCCAGGCGGCGGCGGGCCGCCCGGGCCGCGGGGAGGGCGGCCAGGGCCGCGGCTCCCAGTACGGCGCCCGCGGCCAGCAGGAGCAGCAGGCCGGGCGAGGGCGACTGGGCGATGCCGGCGCCGATGCCGTTGGAGCTGCCCTGGGCGTCGATCAGCCGGTGCGCCAGCGGCAGCCCCAGGGCCGTACCGGCGAGGACCGCGGCCAGGGCCGTGCAGGTCGTCGCCGTGACGGTGATCGCGGTGATCTGCCGAGGGGACATGCCGATCGCCCGGAGAGCGAGCATGTCGCGCTCGCCCTCCCGGACGCTTCCGCCGATCGCGGTGAGCAGCTCGACGAGCCCGATGAGGGCGAGCACGGCGATGAGCCCGGCGACGACCGCGCGCAGCGGGGACAGCCCGTCGGCCGGGTTGGTCACGGCGTGCACGTCCAGGTGCCCGTTTCCGGCTGTGGCCAGGGCGGAGGCGACCTGATGCGGGTCGGCGCCAGGGCGCAGCCGCAGCTGGTAGAAGGCCGGGGACAGCCGCGGGTCGTTCTCGCGCAGGGTGTCCAGGGAGGTCGTCACGACCCGGCCGGCGTTCTGCGGTTCGATGCTGCGGCCCACGATGTGCAGGATCTGCGGCTGCTCGCCCAGCGTCATCCGCACCCAGTCGCCGACCCGCACATGCAGCAGGTCCAGCAGGCCCTGGCCGGCCACGGCCTCGTCCGGTCCGTGCGCGGCCCGGCCCTCGGCGAGGGTGTAGGGGTAGGGCTGCGAGCGCGTGCCGAGGCCGCGCAGGGCGATCGTCCCGGTCTGACCGGGGACCAGCGCGGCGAGTTCGACGCCCGGGTAGGCGGCGGTGACCTGGTGGTTCGCCGCCAGCAGGGCCCGCACGTCCGGGTCGCTCAGATTGCCGTCCGAGCGGAGGGTGAGCGCCGTCGGCAGGCCCACCCGTTCCGGGCTGCTGTGGAACCGGTCGATGGTGGTCCATGCGCTGAGCGCCACCACGATCAGCAGCAGCGGAAGCGTCAGCCGGGCCACGCCGGCCAGCGACCGGCCGCGGCCGGCGAACGCCTTGTGGCAGCCCAGGACCAGCGCGGCCGGCAGCCGCAGCCCCAGGGCACGGCGGGCCAGGCCGGTCAGCCGGCCGCCCGCCGGAGCCGACGGGCGGGGCACCGGCACCGGAGGCACCCGGCCCGCCCGCCAGGCCGCGAGTCCCGTGGTCAGGCCGATGAACAGCACCGCTGCCACGGGCACCGCGGACAGCGCCACGGTGTGCCCCGGCAACCCCTGCCACACGCCCACCGCGTCGCCGAGCCGCCCAGGGACCCGGGTGCCGAGACTCTCGGTCACCGCGGCTGCGGCCACCGCACCCAGCGCGGCGTACGCCAGATGCTGGAGCAGGAAGATCCGTACGACCTGGCCCGGCGTGAAGCCGATCGCCTTCAGCACCGAGATGTCCCGCAGATGGCCCCGGATGCGGGTGCCGATCGCCCCGTGCACCGCGAATCCCGCGGCCACCAGGGCGCCGATCCCGAACAGGCCGAGCACCTGGCCGAGGAGCCGGTTCTCGCCCTGTGCGTCGGCCCGCGCCTGCTGCCAGGTGGAGACCTCGCCGACCGCGCCCGCGCCCAGCACGGTGACCGCGCGCTGGACCGCGTAGTCCGTGTCGGAGGGGTCCTTCAGGCGCAGCCCGGTCACCTGGCCGCCGGGGGCCCGCACGGCGGACGGCAGCGCCCAGACGAGCCCCGGCTGGGCGCCCGGGCTGTAGCCGGGCTCCGCGCTGTCGGCGATGCCCTCGACGGTGAGCGTGCGGGCGGTGCCGGGGAGCGTGAGGGTGTCGCCGGGCTCGGCCAGCAGGGCCCGGGCCAGCCGGGTCTCCAGGACCACGCCGTCCGGCTGCGCCGGGTCCAGCCACCGGCCGGCGGTGAGCAGCGGGCGCCCGACGGCGGGCAGCTGCGGGGTGCCGCGCAGCTCCACGGCGGCGCGGGTGCCGCGGGAGGCGACGGTGGCGGCCTCGGTCCGGTAGGGGCCGGCGACGGACTCGACGCCGTCCAGCCGGGCGAGCCGCCGGGCGTCGGTGGAGGCTGCCGTGTGGATCCAGACGTGGGCCCCGCGTGCCTGGGTGAAGGTCCGCTGCCACGGGTTGGTGGCGTAGCCGAAGAGGGCGGCGGCCAGCAGCAGCGAGGCGACGATGCCGGCGGTGGCGAGCGTGATGAACAGCGCCTCGCCGCGGTGCGTGCGCAGATCGGAGTGGGCCCAGCGCAGGGTGGCTCGCACGGCTCAGTCCCCGGCCCTGGGCAGTCGGCGCGCCATCAGTCCCTCAGCTCCAGCACACCCGAGGTCCCGGGCTTGCGGGACGGGGCGGCGTCCAGTGCGGCGTCGTCGGCTATGCGGCCGTCGAAGAAGCTGATCACCCGGTCTGCGGCGCTGGCCAGCCGGGCGTCGTGGGTGACCAGCACGATGGTCTGGCCGCGCCCGTGGAAGCGGGACAGCAGCCGCATCACCTCACGGGTGCCCTTGCTGTCGAGGCTGCCGGCGGGCTCGTCCGCGAGCAGCAGCGGCGGGTGGTTGACCAGGGCGCGGGCGAGCGCGACCCGCTGCTGTTCGCCGCCGGACAGCTCGCCCGGCATGCTGCGCTCCTTGCCCTGCAGACCCAGCTCGGAAAGGAGCGTCTCGCGCTCGGCCCGGGCCCGCTTCGGCGGGACGCCGGCGAGCAGGGCGGGCAGCTCGACGTTGTCGGCGACCGACAGGTTCGACACCAGGTTGAAGAACTGGAAGACGATCCCGATGGCCTTCCTGCGCTCCACCGCCCAGCGCGCCTCGCTGAAGGAGTCCGTGCACCGGCCGTCGAGCCAGATGCTGCCCTCGTCCGGCCGCTGCAGGCCGCCGAGCAGGTGCAGCAGCGTGGACTTGCCGGCGCCGGACGGTCCGGTGATCGCCACGAACTCGCCCCGCTCGACGCTCAGGTCGACCCCACGGACGGCACGCGCGGGCGCGCCCTCGCCGTGGTGGGTCTTCACCAGACCTTCGGCGCGCAGCACAGGAGCGTGGGCGTCGCTCACTCCAGCTCCTCCAGTTCCTCCTGGCACCGCTCCAGCCAGTCGAGGTCGGCCTGCAGGTGCAGCATCGCGCCCTCTATGAGCAGATGGGCGATTCGGTTGTCCCGGTTCTCGGCCGCGGCCAGCTTCGACAGGTTGCGCATGGTGTTGAGGTACTGGCGCCGCTGCTTGTTGATGAGGGCGATCTGCTCGACGAGACCGGTCTGCGGGGCGAGCGCGAGCTTCATGAAGAACTCGTCCCGGACCCGCGGCTCGTCCTCGGTCTCCTCGAACCAGGCGTGCAGCGCCTCCCGCCCGGCGTCGGTGAGGTGGTAGACCTTCTTGTTGGGCCGGCTGGCCTGCTCGACGTCCTCGCCCGCGATCAGTCCCGACTTCTCGAGGCGGCCGAGGGTCACGTAGATCTGGCCGACGTTCGGCTGAGGGTACGCGGAGCCCAGCAGTTGCTCAAGGTCCTGCTTCAGCTCGTAGCCGTGGGCCGGGCCACGTGCCAGGAGTGCCAGGAGGGCAAGGCGCACTCGTGCTCTCCTCCTGTCTGCTCAATGTGCTCCAGGCCCTAGTATCGCCCATACCTAACAGGTATACATGGCCTCTGACCGTCGGGCGAGGGTGCCCGTGGCCGGGTGTACGTGTTCAGGGAGGAACCTATGCGGTGGATGCGCGCCGCCGGTAGGGGGCTCCTTGTTCTGGCCGTGGTCCTGTCCGGGTACACGGCCTCCGGTGCGCATGCCGACGAGGGTGACCGGACCGGTCCGCTCACCCTGGCCACCGCCGGTGACCTCACCGGCTACCTCGGTCCGCTCCTTGCGGGCTGGAACCGTACGCATCCCGCGGAGAGGGTCACCCTCGTCGAGCTGCCGGACTCCGCCGACGAGACCCACGCGCAGATGACCACCGACCTGCGCGGCGGCGACCGGGGCCGGTTCGACGTGCTCAACATCGACGTCAACTGGACCTCGGAGTTCGCGGCCGCCGGCTGGATCCGCCCGCTGCCGCGCGACCGCTTCCCGCTGAAGAGCTTCCTGCGGCCGGTCGTGGACACGGCCACGTACGAAGGGCGGCTGTACGCCGTGCCGTACGTCACCAACGCCGGGCTGCTGCTGTACCGCAAGGACGTCCTCGCCAAGGAGGGCGTGCCGCCGCCGCGCACCTGGGCCGAGCTGGAGCACGACGCGAAGACCATCGCGCCGAAGTACGGCCTGGACGGCTACGCGGGCCAGCTCCTGCCCTACGAGGGCCTGACCGTCAACGCGGCCGAGGCCGTGTACTCGGCGGGCGGCTCCATCCTCGGCGACGAGGGCACCCGCGTGACCGTCGACTCGGACGCGGCCCGCGAGGGCATCGGCTTCCTCGCCCGCGGTCTGCGCGAGGGCTGGATCCCGAAGGCGGCGCTGACGTACAAGGAAGAGGAGTCCAAACAGGCCTTCCAGGACGGCCGGCTGCTCTTCCTGCGCAACTGGCCCTACGCCTACGCCGTGGCCTCGGCCAGGGGCTCCAAGGTCGCCGGCCGGATCGGCGCCGTACCGCTGCCCGGGCCCGACGGTCCGGGCAAGAGCGTCCTCGGCGGCTCCAATCTGGCGGTCAACACCCATGCCCGGCACCCCGACTCGGCCGCGCGCCTGATCGCGTACCTCACCAGCGAGGGCGTCCAGCGCCAGGTGCTCACCCGGGGCTCGCTGCCTCCCGTGCGCGCCGCGCTCTACGAAGATCCCGCGCTGGTACGGAAGTTCCCCTATCTGCCGACCCTGCGCACGGCCGTCCTCACGGCCGCTCCGCGCCCCAAGAGTCCGCACTACGACCAGGTCAGCCTGGTGGTGCAGGCGGTCGTGCAGGACGCGCTGACCGGGCACGAGACGCCCGCGGCCGCGGTGCGCCGACTCGCGCGCGAGCTGGCCGCCGTCTCCAGTCGCTAGTTACTTGTTAGGTAACGCGGATATCTCATCTGGCTCCAGAGTGCCCCGGTAAGTCCGTATTTGTTACCCCAACTCCCCAGTAGCCTTCGTTCTTTTCATTGACACCCTCGCGACACACCTACCTAACATGCATGCATAACTGCTGCCCTTCACAGAGACAGGCCACAGGGTTGAACAGGCATCATTGGTGGCGTGACGCGGTGATCTACCAGGTCTACGTCCGCAGCTTCCTCGACAGCACCGGCGACGGCATCGGCGATCTGGCCGGAGTCCGCGCGGGACTGCCGTACCTGAAGAAGCTCGGCGTCGACGGGATCTGGCTGAGCCCCTTCTACCCCTCGCCCCAGCACGACCACGGCTACGACGTCGCCGACTACTGCGGCGTCGACCCGCTCTTCGGCGACCTCGCCGAGTTCGACCTGCTCATGGCGGCCGCCCGGCGGCTCGGCGTCAGGGTGCTCCTGGACATCGTCCCCAACCACTGCTCCAGCGAGCACCCGTGGTTCCGCGAGGCCCTCGCCGCCGAGCCCGGCAGCCCGGCCCGAGCCCGCTTCCACTTCGCCGACGGCCGCGGCCCGGACGGCAGCGAGCCGCCCAACAACTGGCACGCCATGTTCGGCGGCCCGGCCTGGACCCGGATCACGGACGCGGACGGCCGCCCCGGCCAGTGGTACCTGCACATGTTCACGCCCGAACAGCCCGACTGGAACTGGCGCAACCCCGAGATCCCCGCCGAGTTCGACCGCGTCCTGCGCTTCTGGCTGGACCGCGGCGTGGACGGCTTCCGCATCGACGTCGCCGCCGGCCTCTACAAGCACCCCGAACTGCCCGACTCCGACGACCCGGAGGCCGACGCCCGCACCCGCGACTCGGTCAACCCGCTCGCCTGGAACCAGCCCGAGGTGCACGACGTGTGGCGGCACTGGCGCGCGGTGTGCGAGGAGTACACGGCACACGACGGACGCGAGCGGCTGCTGGTCGGCGAGGTCTCGGTCCCCACCGCCCGCGAACACGCCCAGTACGTCCGCCCGGACGAACTCCACCAGGCCTTCTTCTTCGACCTGCTCGGCGCGGCCTGGGACGCCGACGCCTTCCGCAAGGTCGTCTCCGAGGCCATGCAGGACATAGCCGGCACGGGCTCGACGGTCACCTGGGTCCTCAACAACCACGACCAGGTCCGCACCGTCACCCGCTACGGCGAACCCGCCACCGAGGGCAGCGGCCTCGGCCCCGCCCGCGCCCGCGCCGCCGCGCTGCTGATGCTGGCGCTGCCCGGAGCCGCGTACATCTACCAGGGCGAGGAACTGGGTCTGCCCGAGGTCGTCGACCTGCCCGACGACGTGCTCACCGACCCGATCTTCCGCCGCACCGGAAGCCGCGCCCGCATCCGCGACGGCTGCCGGGTGCCCCTGCCCTGGTCCGGGCAGGCCTCCCCGTTCGGCTTCACCTCCGGCGCCGAGAGCGCCAAGCCGTGGCTGCCGCAGCCGTCGTACTTCGCCGAGTACGCCACCGACCGCGCTCTCGCCGACACCCGCTCCTTCTGGCACCTGTACCGCGACGGCCTCCAACTCCGCGCCTCGCTGCCCCAGTTGGGCGAGGGTGCGCTGCGCTGGCTGGACACCCCGCCGGGCGTCCTCGCCTTCGTCCGCGGCGACGACCTCGTCTGCGCCGTCAACTTCGGTACGTCCCCCACGCCCGCGCCGGTCTCCGGTACCCCCCTGTTGTCCAGCGGTTCCTGTCCGGCCGGGGTGCTGCCCGGCTCGACGGCCGCCTGGTGGCTGAGCGACTCCGACCTCTGATCCTCCGCCAACTCACACCCCTCGAAGGGACATCAACGATGATGCGACGCCGTACCACCCTGCTCACCAGCTGCACCGCCCTCGCCCTGGCCCTCGGCGCGACCGCCTGCGGCGGCGGCCCGGTCACCGCGGGAGGTGGCGACAAGGCGCTCAGCGGCCAGACGGTCACCGTGGCCGGCGTCTGGTCCGGCAGCGAGCAGAAGAACTTCCAGAAGGTGCTCGACGCGTTCACCGCGAAGACCGGCGCCAAGACGCAGTTCGTCTCCACCGGCGACAACGTCTCCACGGTCGTCGGCAGCAAGATCGAGGGCGGCAACGCGCCCGACGTCGTCATGGTCCCGCAGGTCGGCGTGCTCCAGCAGTTCGCACAGAAGGGCTGGCTCAAGCCGCTGTCCCCGACCGCCGGGCAGACGGTCGACGCCGACTTCGCGCCCGTGTGGAAGAAGTACGGCAGCGTCGGCGGCACCCTCTACGGCCTCTACTTCAAGGCCGCCCACAAGTCGACGGTCTGGTACAGCCCCGACGCCCTCGCCCAGGCCGGCGTCAAGCCGCCCAAGACCTACGACGAGATGCTCAAGGCCGGGCACACCGTCTCCGACTCCGGGCTCTCGGCCTTCGCCGTCGCAGGTCAGGACGGCTGGACGCTCACCGACTGGTTCGAGAACATCTACCTCTCCCAGGCCGGACCCGAGAAGTACGACGCCCTCGCCGCCCACAAGCTGAAGTGGACGGACGCCTCGGTCGTCAAGGCGCTCACCACGCTCGGCAAGCTCTTCAAGGACAAGCAGCTGATCGCCGGCGGCCAGAAGGGGGCGCTGAACACCGACTTCCCCAGCTCGGTCGAGAAGGTCTTCGGGCCCAAGCCCGAGGCCGGCCTGGTCTACGAGGGCGACTTCGTCGCCGGCGTCGCCCACGACCAGTTCCAGAAGACCATCGGCAAGGACGCGAACTTCTTCCCGTTCCCGGCGGTCGGCGGCGGCACGGCACCGGTGGTCAGCGGCGGCGACGCGGCCGTCGTCCTCAAGGACGGCAAGAACGCCAAGGCGGGCATGAAGCTCCTGGAATACCTGGCCACCCCGGAGGCGGCGGCCGTGTGGGCGAAGGCGGGCGGCTTCCTGTCCCCGAACAAGAAGCTCGACCTCGCCTCCTACAGCGACGACGTCACCCGGGCCACCGCCAGGTCCCTCGTCTCGGCCGGGGACTCGGTCCGCTTCGACATGTCCGACCAGGCACCGGCCGCCTTCGGCGGCACCAAGGGCGCCGGCGAGTGGAAGCTCCTCCAGGACTTCCTGCGCGACCCCTCCGACCCGAAGGGCACCGCGGCGAAGCTGGAGTCCGCGGCGGCCAAGGCCTACCAGGGCTGAGCGGACAGATGACCGCCACCACACTCGCCGAGCGACAGGCGAACCCGCGGGCCGCAGGCGCGGCCCGCGGGCGCCGCGGCCGGCGGCGCGCCCGCACCGTCGCCCTGCTCTTCGTCTTCCCCGCCCTGCTCCTGCTCGGCGCCCTCGTCGTCTACCCGGTGCTGTTCTCCGTCGGCCGCAGCTTCTTCGACGCCTCCGGCACCCGGTTCGTCGGCGGCGACAACTACGCCGAGATGTTCCGCGACCCGGCCACCCTGAAGGCCATCCGCAACACCACCATCTGGGTCGTCGTGGCCCCGGCCCTGCTCACCGGCCTCGGCCTGATCCTGGCCGTGTTGGTGGAGAAGGTGCGCTGGGCCACCGCCTTCAAGCTCCTGCTGTTCATGCCGATGGCCGTGTCCTTCCTCGCCGCCGGCATCATCTTCCGGCTCGCCTACGACGAGGACCCGGACAAGGGCGTCCTCAACGCGGCCGTGGTCTCCGTCCACGACGCCTTCACGGGGACCTCGTCGTATCCGACGGCCCGGGCGCGCGACGGGCAGGGCCTCAGCCCGGGCCGGGACGGCTCGTATCTGACGGACGCGGACCTGTCCCCGGGGCACTCGGTGGCCCTCGGCCTGGTGGGCGTCCTGCCCAAGGACCTGCCGAAGGGCACCTCGCCCGCCTATCCGGCCGCGGCCCGCACGGCAGCGGCCGACGAACTGCGCGGCGTGGTCTACCTGGACTTCACGCCCGGCGGGGGAGGGAAGCAGGGCAGGGTCGACCCGAAGGAGCGCGGCCTGCCCGGCATGAAGGTCGAGGCGCTGCGCGACGGAAAGACGGTCGCGAGCACCACGTCCGCGTTCGACGGCTCCTTCCGCTTCTCCGGGCTCGACCAGGGCTCGTACACCGTGAAGCTGCCCGCGTCGAACTTTGCTCCGCCCTACCAGGGAGTCTCCTGGCTCGGCCCGACGCTCGTCACACCGGCGATCATCGGCGCGTACCTGTGGATCTGGACCGGCTTCGCGATGGTGCTGATCGGCGCGGGCCTGTCGACCCTCCCACGGGACGCGCTGGAAGCCGCCCGGATGGACGGCGCGAACGAGTGGCAGATCTTCCGCAGGATCACGGTCCCGCTGCTCGCCCCCGTGCTGACCGTCGTGTTCGTGACCCTCGTGATCAACGTGATGAAGGTCTTCGACCTCGTCTACATCATCGCGCCGGGACCGGTGCAGGAGGACGCCACCGTCCTCGCGACCCAGATGTGGCTGGTGTCCTTCGGCGGTGGCAACAACCAGGGCCTGGGCAGTGCCCTCGGTGTGCTGCTCCTGCTCCTGGTGATTCCCGCGATGGTCTTCAACGTCCGCCGCTTCCGAAGGAGTCAGCGATGAACTCGGCCATGAACACGGTCAGGCGCGGCCTGGGCAACGGCCTGGTGCAGGCGTTCCTCGTGGTGATCGGCCTGGTCTGGCTGACTCCGCTGGCGGGACTGTTCGTGTCGTCCCTCCGGTCGGCCCAGGACACGGCGAAGGGCGGCTGGTGGACCGCCCTGGCGAGCCCCGGCCAGTTGTCCTTCGACAACTACTCGGCGCTGCTGAAGAACTCCGGCATGACCCAGGCGTTCTGGAACACCGTGCTGATCTCGGTGCCGACGACCGCCCTGGTCGTCGTCATCGCGGCGCTCGCCGGATACGCCTTCGCCTGGCTGGACTTCCCCGGCCGCGAACCGCTGTTCCTGCTGGTGGTGGCCCTGTTGGTGGTGCCGGTGCAGATCGGCCTGCTGCCGGTGGCCAAACTCTTCGGCCAACTGGGCCTGTTCGGCACGATCCCCGGCGTGGTCCTCTTCCACGTCGCCTACGGCCTGCCCTTCGCGGTGTTCCTGCTGCGGAACTACTTCGCGGAGATGCCGAAGGAGATGCTGGAGGCCGCGCGCATGGACGGTGGCAGCGAGTGGCGCATCTTCACCCGTCTGGTCCTGCCGGTGGGCCGCCCGGCCATCGCCAGCCTCGCCATCTTCCAGTTCCTGTGGGTCTGGAACGACATGTTGGTCGCCCTGCTCTTCGCCGACAGCTCGTCCCAGCCGCTGACGGTTGAACTCCAGTCCCAGATCCGCCAGTTCGGCAGCAACATCGATGTCCTGGCCCCGGGCGCGTTTCTGTCCCTGATCGTGCCGGTGGTGGTGTTCTTCGCGTTCCAGCGGCACTTTGTGCAGGGGGTGATGGCGGGGTCGGTCAAGTAGTCACCCCGACACAGCCAGGGGGCTCCGCCCCCTGGACCCCCGGCCTATGCCCACGGGGGTCCAGGGGGCGGAGCCCCCTGGACGGTCACCGCAACTTACGGGGACGCCGGCGGGTACAGCGACCGAGGCAGCTGTGAAGCCGCGGCAGCGTCGAGCAGCCACAGCGTGCGCTGCCTGCCGTACGCGCCCGCCGCCGGTGCCTGGACCTCGCCCGCGCCCGACAGGGCGATGGCCACGGCCTGGGCCTTGTCCTCGCCGGCCGCGAGCAGCCAGACCTCACGGGCCGAGCGGATCGCCGGGAGGGTCAGCGAGACCCGGGTCGGCGGCGGCTTGGGGGCGCCGTGCACGCCGACCACCGTCCGCTCCGTCTCGCGCACCGCGGGCAGCTCCGGGAAGAGCGAGGCCACGTGGGTGTCCGGGCCGACGCCCAGCATCAGCACGTCGAAGGAGGGAACGGCCCCGTGGTTCTCCGGGCCGGCCGCCTTCGCCAGTTCCGCCGCGTAGGCCTCCGCGGCCGCCTCCACGTCCGCACCGTACGGCCCGTCGGATGCGGGCATGGCGTGCACGCGCTCCGGGTCCACCGGCACGGCGTCCAGCAGGGCCTCGCG
The DNA here is from genome assembly GCF_042892235.1 of Streptomyces sp. NPDC001816. NCBI lineage: Bacteria > Bacillati > Actinomycetota > Actinomycetes > Kitasatosporales > Streptomycetaceae > Streptomyces > Streptomyces sp. NPDC001816. The sequence continues at coordinate 185,616 of NZ_JBIATY010000013.1, read as the reverse complement.
GGCCTGCGTGACATTGCGCTCCGGGTCGCCCTCGGGGAGGTAGCGCTCGTCGCCCCACCAGAGGTCGAGCCGGCTCCAGTCGACGGCATCCCGGGCGGGGGCCGCCGCCAGCGCGGCCAGCAGGCCATTGCCGTTGCGGCCACCCGTGAGGACCACGGACGCGTGGCCCCGGGAGGCCTGCGCGTCCACGATCTTCGTGATCAGACGGGCCGCGGCCGCCTGCGCCATCAGTTCCTTGTCGCGGTGCACGACCAGCTGCGGAGTGCTCACTTCGCCGCCGCCTTCTTCGCCGGGGCCTTCTTCGCGGCCGCCTTCTTCGCGGGCGCCGCGGCGACCTCCGCCTCGGCCCCCGTCCCGGCCTGTGCCACCGGCTCCGCCGCGGCGGGTCCGGTGCCCGGGTTCAGCCGCTCCACGCCGTAGCGCAGCGCCGACGCGTAGGTGTCGTCCGGGTCGAGGCGGCGCAGCTCCTCCGCGATCAGCTCGGCGGTGTCCCGCCGCTTGAGCGCGACCGCGCGGGCCGGCTGGCCGTCGATGGCCAGGGTGGCCAGCGAGCCGTCGGCCCGGTCCAGGACGATCGGACCGCAGCTGGTGTCGATGCGGACGGCGGTCAGACCCGGGCCCGAGGACAGCGAGCGCCGCACGGGGACGTCCAGCCGGTCCGCGAGCCACATCGCCAGCAGCTCACAGCTCGGGTTGAACTCCTCGCCCTCCACCTCGACGGCCTTCACCTCGCAGACCACCTGGTCCAGGGCCGCCGCCAGCATCGAGCGCCACGGCGTGATCCGGGTCCAGGACAGGTCGGTGTCGCCTGGCGTGTAGGTCTCGGCACGGGCGGACAGCTCCCGTACCGGCTGCTCGGCGGCGTAGGTGTCGGTGACCCGGCGCTGGGCCAGCGCGCCCAGCGGGTCCTTGGCCGGGTCCAGCGGGGCGTTCGCCGGCCACCAGACGACGACCGGGGCGTCCGGCAGCAGCAGCGGCAGGACGACCGAGTCGGCGTGGTCGGACACCTCGCCGTACAGCCGCAGCACCACCGTCTCGCCGGTGCCCGCGTCCGCGCCCACCCGCACCTCGGCGTCCAGCCGGGACGACGTACGGTTGCGCGGGGAGCGGGAGACGCGCTTGATGACCACCAGCGTGCGCGAGGGGTGCTCGCGCGAGGCGTCGTTGGCGGCCTTCAGGGCGTCGTACGCGTTCTCCTCGTCGGTGACGATGACGAGGGTCAGGACCATGCCGACGGCCGGAGTGCCGATGGCCCGGCGGCCCTGCACGAGCGCCTTGTTGATCTCGCCGGCGGTGGTGCCGGTCAGGTCTATCTTCATGGCCGGCGCCAGCTCCGTCCGTCTCGTGCGAGCATCTCGTCCGCCTCGGCGGGGCCCCAGGTGCCCGACGGGTACTGCGCGGGCCTGCCGTGCTTGTCCCAGTACTCCTCGATCGGGTCGAGGATCTTCCAGGACAGCTCGACCTCCTCCGTGCGCGGGAAGAGGTTGGCGTCGCCCAGCAGCACGTCCAGGATCAGCCGTTCGTAGGCCTCCGGGCTGGACTCCGTGAAGGACTCGCCGTACGCGAAGTCCATGGACACGTCCCGGATCTCCATCGAGGTGCCCGGCACCTTGGAGCCGAAGCGGACCGTGATGCCCTCGTCCGGCTGGACGCGGATGACGACCGCGTTCGAGCCCAGCTCCTCCGTCGCCGTGTGGTCGAAGGGGGAGTGAGGGGCCCGCTGGAAGACGACGGCGATCTCGGTGACGCGGCGGCCGAGACGCTTGCCGGTGCGCAGATAGAAGGGGACACCCGCCCAGCGGCGGTTGTCGATGCCCAGCTTGATCGCGGCGAAGGTGTCGGTCTTCGACTTCGGGTCGATGCCGTCCTCTTCGAGGTAGCCGATGACCTTCTCGCCGCCCTGCCAGCCCGCGGCGTACTGCCCGCGGACGGTGGAGCGGCCCAGGTCCTTCGGCAGCCGGACGGCGCCGAGCACCTTGGTCTTCTCGGCGGCCAGCGCGTCCGCGTCGAAGGAGGCGGGCTCCTCCATCGCGGTCAGCGCGAGCAGCTGGAGCAGGTGGTTCTGGATGACGTCACGGGCGGCGCCGATGCCGTCGTAGTAGCCGGCGCGGCCGCCGATGCCGATGTCCTCGGCCATGGTGATCTGCACATGGTCCACGAAGGACCGGTTCCAGATCGGCTCGAACATCGTGTTGGCGAAGCGCAGCGCCAGGATGTTCTGGACGGTCTCCTTGCCGAGGTAGTGGTCGATCCGGAACACCTGGTCCGGCTCGAACACCTCGTGCACGACCTTGTTCAGCTCCTCGGCCGACTCCAGGTCGTGGCCGAAGGGCTTCTCGATGACCGCGCGGCGCCAGGAGCCGCCGGTCTGGTCGGCCAGCCCGTGCTTCTTCAGCTGCTGGATGACCACGGGGAAGGAGCGCGGCGGCACCGACAGGTAGAAGGCGAAGTTGCCGCCCGTGCCCTGTGCCTTGTCCAGCTCCTCGATGGTGGCGCGCAGCCGCTCGAACGCGTCGTCGTCGTCGAAGGTGCCCTGGACGAAGCGCATCCCCTGGATGAGCTGCTGCCAGACCTCCTCACGGAACGGCGTCCGCGCGTGCGCCTTGACGGCGTCGTGGACCTCGGCCGCGAAGTCCTCGTTCTCCCACTCGCGGCGGGCGAAGCCCACCAGGGAGAAGCCCGGCGGAAGCAGACCGCGGTTCGCGAGGTCGTACACCGCGGGCATCAGCTTCTTGCGGGACAGGTCGCCCGTGACGCCGAAGATCACCAGGCCCGACGGCCCCGCGATACGCGGGAGCCGTCGGTCGGCGGGGTCACGAAGCGGGTTCGCTCCGGAACCAGCAAGGGGTGACAACTCAGCCCTCCGAGGGGGCGAGGCGCTTCAGCTCCGCCTCGGTCGACTTCAGCAGGTCGTTCCAGGACGCCTCGAACTTCTCGACGCCCTCGTCCTCCAGGACCTGGACCACGTCGTCGTACGAGATCCCGAGCTTCTCGAGCGCGTCGAGGTCGGCGCGGGCCTGCTCGTAGGTACCGGCGACGGTGTTGCCGGTGATCTCGCCGTGGTCCTCGGTGGCCTCCAGCGTGGCCTCCGGCATGGTGTTGACCGTGTTCGGCGCGACCAGGTCCGTCACGTACATGGTGTCCTGGTACGCCGGGTCCTTCACGCCGGTCGACGCCCACAGCGGACGCTGCTTGTTGGCGCCCGCGTTCTCCAGCGCCTTCCAGCGGTCGGAGGAGAAGACCTCCTCGTACGCCTGGTAGGCGAGACGGGCGTTGGCGACGGCGGCCTTGCCGCGCAGCGCCTTGGCCTCGTCGGTGCCGAGCCTTTCCAGGCGCTTGTCGATCTCGGTGTCCACGCGGGACACGAAGAAGGACGCCACGGAGTGGATCAGGGAGAGGTCCAGGCCCTTCTCGCGCGCCTTCTCCAGGCCCGTGATGAAGGCGTCCATGACCGCGCGGTAGCGCTCCAGGGAGAAGATCAGCGTGACGTTGACGCTGATCCCGTTGCCGATCGTCTCCGCGATCGCAGGCAGACCCGCCTTGGTGGCCGGGATCTTGATCAGGGTGTTCGGGCGGTCGACCAGCCAGGCCAGCTGCTTGGCCTCGGCGACGGTCGCCCGGGTGTTGTGGGCCAGGCGCGGGTCGACCTCGATGGAGACCCGGCCGTCCTGGCCGTCGGTGGCGTCGAAGACCGGGCGCAGGATGTCGGCGGCGTCCCGGACGTCCGCCGTGGTGATCATGCGGATGGCCTCGTCGACGGTGACCTTGCGGGCGGCGAGGTCCGACAGCTGCTGCTCGTAGCCGTCGCCGCCGCTGATCGCCTTCTGGAAGATCGTCGGGTTGGTGGTGACGCCCACGACGTGCTGCTGGTCGATCAGCTCGGCGAGGTTGCCGGACGTGATCCGCTTGCGCGACAGGTCGTCCAGCCAGATCGCGACGCCTTCCTCGGAGAGGCGCTTGAGTGCGTCTGTCATGGAATTACATCTCCTACGTGTCGTGTATGGGCGTCAGCGCTGGGCGTCGGCGAGGGATTCCCGGGCCTTCGCGGCCACGTTCTCGGCAGTGAAGCCGAATTCGCGGAAGAGGACCTTGCCGTCCGCGGACGCACCGAAGTGCTCCAGGGAAACGATGCGGCCGGCGTCCCCGACGTACTTGTGCCAGGTGAGGCCGATGCCCGCCTCGACCGCGACACGGGCCTTCACGGACGGCGGCAGCACGGAGTCCCGGTACCCCTGGTCCTGCTCCTCGAACCACTCCACCGACGGCATCGACACGACCCGCGTCGGCACCCCGCCGGCCTGCAGCTGCTCGCGCGCCTCGACGGCCACGTGCACCTCGGAACCGGTGGCGATCAGGATCACCTGCGGCTCGCCGCCCTCGGCGTCGAACAGGACGTAACCGCCGCGCGCGGCCTCGTCGTTGGGCTCGTACACCGGCACACCCTGGCGGGTCAGCGCGAGGCCGTGGGGCTGGCCCTTGCCGAACTCCTTGGTGTAGCGCTTGAGAATCTCGCGCCAGGCGATCGCGGTCTCGTTGGCGTCCGCCGGGCGGACGACGTTCAGACCGGGGATCGCGCGCAGCGAGGCCAGGTGCTCGATGGGCTGGTGCGTCGGGCCGTCCTCGCCCAGACCGATGGAGTCGTGCGTCCACACGTACGTCACCGGCAGGTGCATCAGGGCCGACAGGCGCACCGCGTTGCGCATGTAGTCGGAGAAGACGAGGAACGTACCGCCGTAGACACGGGTGTTTCCGTGCAGCGTGATGCCGTTCATCTCCGCGGCCATGGAGTGCTCGCGGATGCCGAAGTGGATGGTGCGGCCGTACGGGTCCGCCTCCGGCAGCGGGTTGTCCGCCGGCAGGAACGAGCTGTCCTTGTCGATGGTCGTGTTGTTCGACCCGGCGAGGTCGGCGGAGCCGCCCCACAGCTCGGGGACGACCGCGCCCAGCGCCTGCAGCACCTTGCCGGAGGCGGCACGCGTCGCGACGCCCTTGCCCGGCTCGAAGACCGGGAGCTTCTCCTCCCAGCCGGTGGGCAGCTCGCCCGCGCTGATCCGGTCGAACTCGGCCGCGCGCTCGGCGTTGTTGTCGCGCCAGAGCTGGAAGGACTTCTCCCACTCCGCCTTGGCGTCGCGGCCGCGCTCCAGGGCCTGGCGGGTGTGGCCCAGCACCTCGTCGGAGACCTCGAAGGACTGCTCCGGGTCGAAGCCGAGGACGCGCTTGGTGGCCGCGACCTCCTCGTCGCCGAGCGCCGAGCCGTGTGCGGCCTCGGTGTTCTGCGCGTTCGGGGCCGGCCAGGCGATGATCGAGCGCATCGCGATGAAGGACGGCCTGTCCGTGACCTTCTTCGCGGCCTCGATCGCGTTGTAGATGGCGTGCGGGTCGAGGTCGCCGTCCGGCTTCGGGGCGATCCGCTGCACGTGCCAGCCGTAGGCCTCGTACCGCTTGACCGTGTCCTCGGAGACGGCCGTCTCGGTGTCGCCCTCGATCGAGATGTGGTTGTCGTCCCACAGCAGGATCAGGTTGCCGAGCTGCTGGTGGCCGGCGAGCGAGGACGCCTCGGCGGAGATGCCCTCCTGCAGGCAGCCGTCACCGGCGATGCAGTAGATGAAGTGGTCGAACGGGGACTCGCCCTGGGGGGCGTCCGGGTCGAACAGACCGCGCTCGTAGCGGGCGGCCATGGCCATGCCCACCGCGTTGGCGACACCCTGGCCCAGCGGACCCGTGGTGGTCTCGACACCCTTGGTGTGCCCGTACTCCGGGTGGCCCGGGGTCTTCGAGCCCCAGGTGCGGAAGGCCTTCAGGTCGTCCAGCTCCAGGCCGAAGCCGGCCAGGTAGAGCTGTGTGTAGAGGGTCAGGGACGAGTGGCCGGCGGACAGCACGAAGCGGTCGCGGGCGACCCACTCCGGGTCGGCCGGGTCGTGCCGCATCACCTTCTGGAAGAGGGTGTACGCGGCCGGAGCCAGGCTCATCGCCGTACCGGGATGGCCGTTGCCGACCTTCTGTACGGCGTCGGCGGCCAGGACGCGAGCGGTGTCCACGGCCCGCTGGTCCAGCTCGGTCCACTCAAGGTCTGTGGTGGTCGGCTTGGTGCTCACCCTGGGTCAGGGCTCCTCTCCACATGTCGGTCGCCGGTCTTCGGGGCATGCGCCCACCCGGCCGCCGGTGCACTTCTGCCCACCGGCCGTTGTTGAGCCTACCCCCGTAAGGACGTGCATTTTTTCGAGTGATTCCAGACTGCCGGGACTCTTGGAGATCCGCCTCCCGACTGGCCGAGGACCCATTCGGCACATGAATACGGAGCCGCTCATCTGACTGCTCAATCGAGCCCCATGACCCCTCTAATGCGCCGCCCGCCAACACGACCCCACCCCCGCGAAGGCCGAGGTATGGGCAACGTCTAAAGTGGCGTGGTACGCGCGAGCCTTTACCCCCACTTCACACGGGGAGGCTTGCTGGGATGTCTCTGTCAGGGGTGTGCGTGACGGCCGTCGAATCCCGTCCAGCGGGTGCGCTCGGGACGAGCCAAAGCCCGGTTCACCGGCCGTTCGGGGCCCGTGTCAAGGCGTTCGTGGCGCTGACCAAGCCGCGGATCATCGAGCTGCTGCTCATCACCACGGTTCCGGTGATGTTCCTGGCGCAGCAGGGTGTGCCCGACCTGAAGCTGGTCCTGCTCACCTGCCTCGGCGGCTACCTCTCGGCGGGCGGCGCGAACGCGCTGAACATGTACATCGACCGGGACATCGACGCCTTGATGGACCGCACCTCGCAGCGCCCGCTGGTGACCGGGATGGTCAGCCCGCTTGAGTGCCTGGTCTTCGGCATCACCCTCGCGGTGGTCTCGACGCTGCTGTTCGGGTTGACCGTCAACTGGCTGAGTGCCTGGCTGTCACTCGGAGCGCTCCTTTTCTACGTCGTCGTCTACACGATGATCCTCAAGCGGCGTACGTCGCAGAACATCGTGTGGGGCGGCATCGCCGGCTGCCTGCCGGTGCTGATCGGCTGGTCCTCGGTCACCAATTCGATGTCCTGGGCGCCGATCATCCTCTTCCTCGTCATGTTCTTCTGGACGCCGCCGCACTACTGGCCGCTGTCCATGAAGGTCAAGGACGACTACGCGCGCGCGGGCGTGCCGATGCTCCCGGTCATCGCCTCCAACAAGGTGGTCGCCCGGCAGATCGTCATCTACAGCTGGGTGATGGTCGCCGTCTCCCTGCTGCTGACCCCGCTCGGCTACACCGGCTGGTTCTACACCCTGGTCGCCCTCGCGGCCGGCGGCTTCTGGCTGTGGGAGGCGCACGGGCTGCAGAACCGGGCGAAGGCCGAGGTGACCGGCGCCAAGCTCAAGGAGATGCGGCTCTTCCACTGGTCGATCACCTACGTGTCGATCCTCTTCGTCGCGGTCGCCGTGGACCCCTTCCTGCACTGACCGACCGCCGTACGTCACAGGTCACAGGGTCCTGCTCTCGCCAGCGGATCTACCCGTGAGTAGCATCCTGGCCATGGCAGACACGCAGCAGGTTGACCCGAAGGCCGAGCGCATCGCAGCCCGGCTCGCGAAGCAGATCAGCGCCTTCTCCAAGACCCACGGCGGCGCCGAGGGCCAGGTGGCCCACATCGGCGAGCGCGGCGCCCGGATCGTCCTCGTCGGCGAGGACGGCGGCTGGGGCGACCTGGTGGCCCCCAGCACCGAGATCGCCGAGCAGGCGGTGCAGAAGGCGGGCATCACGGTCCACGAGTCCTTCGACGGCGAGTTCGCGGCGAAGGTGAAGACGGGACAGTACGAGTGGAGCCGCATGGCCGGAATCCAGGTGGGCGGTCCGCGTAACAGCTGACGCTTCGGGCATCACCTGATCCTGGGTTCACCCGTTAGGACCTGTAAGGCACAGCGTCCCGCGGGGAGTCCGGATGATCGAAACGCCGTCCCTCGTGGACCAGTACTGCCACGGCGTACTGAGAACGGAACTGGGCCTCGGCACCTTCGAGGCCCAGCTCGCCCGCACCGAGGGCCCGCCCGCACCGGGCACCACCCTCTTCGACACCCAGACCGGTTTCGCCGTGCGGCGCTGGTGCCCGCCCCTGCTCGGCCTGGAACCCCACTGCTCGCCGGCCCACTATCTCGCCCAGCGCCGCGAACTCGGCATGCTGGAAGCCGGCCGCAGACTGCTGCGGGGCAGCGGCATCACCACCTACCTCGTCGACACGGGCCTGCCCGGCGACCTCACCGGCCCCGCCGAGATGGCCTCCACGGGCGATGCCGAGGCCCGCGAGATCATCCGGCTGGAGCTGCTCGCGGAGCAGGTCGCCGACACCTCCGGCACGGTCGAGTCCTTTCTCGCCAACCTCGCCGAGTCGGTGCACGCAGCCGCCGTGAACGCCGTCGCCTTCACCTCCGTCGCGGGCGTACGGCACGGCCTCGCGCTCGCGCCGGAGCCGCCCGGACCGGGCGAGGTGCGCGGGGCGGCGGGCCGCTGGCTGGCCGGTCGGCGGGTCGGCGGCGAGCTGACCGATCCGGTGCTGCTACGGCACCTGCTGTGGATCGCGGTCGCCTCGGGACGGCCCCTGCAGCTGCACTCCGGGCTCGGCGAGCCGGGCTCGCGCATCGACCGTACGGACCCGGTCCTGCTCACCGACTTCGTCCGGGCCACGGCCGGGCTCGGCACGGATCTGATCCTGCTGCACAGCTACCCGTACCACCGCCACACCGCCCACCTGGCCGGCGTCTTCCCGCACGTGTACGCCGACTCGGGCGCGGCCCTGGTGCGCACCGGTGCCCGTGCGGCCACGGTCCTCGCCGAGATCCTGGAGCTGGCCCCCTTCGGCAAGATCCTGTTCTCCAGCGGCGCCCACGGCCTGCCCGAGCTGCATGTCGTCGGGGCCCGGCTGTTCCGCGAGGCGCTGGGCCGGGTGCTGGGCGGCTGGGTGGCCGAGGGCGCGTGGTCCCTGGGGGACGCGCAGCGGGTGGCCCGGATGGTCGCGGCGGACAACGCGCGGCGGGTGTACGGGCTGGGGTGAGCTGTACAGACTGAGGGGATGGACACCGAGACGTTACTGGCCCGCTTCCTCCGTGAACTGACGGCACTGAGGCCCGTCGCCGTCTGGGCGCACGGTTCGCTCGCCGCGGGCGACTACCAGGAGGGTCGCAGCGACCTTGATCTGATCGCGGTGCTGCCGCAATCCGTGACCCCTCGGGTCGTATGGAAGGTCGCAGTGGTGCATGCCCGCATGCGTGCCCAGCCCCTCGCCTCCAGGATGCACTGCACCTATCTGACCCCGGACACCGCGGACGACGCCGCCCGCCGCCATCTGACGTGGGCGCACGAGCAGCTGTTCAAGCGGCCGGTCACCCCGGTGACACGGCGGGAGCTGCAGACCTTCGGGCGGGTGCTGCACGGGTGCGGGCCCGCCGGGCTGCTGCCGCCGGTGCCGGACCGGGAGCTCGGCGACTTCGTCGTACGGGACCAGCGGGACTTCTGGCGGCCCGCCGTCGACAACGCCCCGCTGTGGACGCGGGACGTGTGGGTCGACCTGGGGATGATCACCTTCGCCCGGGCCACCGTCACCGCGCGCGACGGCCGGCTGATCTCCAAGCGCGAGGCCCTGGACATGCTGCCCGGCCTGGGTGCACCCGTCGAGGTCGTCGAGGACATCCGCCGACGCCGCTACGGCGACTGGGCGCCGCCCACCGCGGAGTGGACGGCTCGTCGGGCCCGGCTGACCCGGGACTACCTGGGTCCGGCGATCGAGACGTTCACGGAGTCGTACGACTGAGCGGGGAAACCGGCCGTCGCATCGGGACGTTCCCGCAGCGACAGCAGGACGCGCAGGACACCGATCCACACCAGGCACGAGCCGAACATGTGGAGGGCGACGAGCACCTCGGGCAGGTGCGTGAAGTACTGGACGTAGCCGATCACGCCCTGCGCGAGCAGGATCAGGAACAGCTCGCGGGTGCGGTCGAGGGGGCCCTTGGGGGCGTCGACGGCCTTGAGTACGAACCACAGGGCGAAGGTGAGGGTCACCACGATCCAGGCGAGCACGGCGTGCAGCTTGCTGACGGTCTCCCAGTCGATCGGGATCCGGTTGATCTCCTTGGAGTCACCCGCGTGCGGCCCGGCCCCGGTGACCACCGTGCCGACCGCGACGAGCAGCACGGACGCGAGCACCAGGAACCAGACCAGCTGCTGCACGGCCTTGCCGACCAGCGGCCGCGGCGCCGCGTCGCCCTCACGGGTGCGCTGCCACATCACCGTGGCGACGGTGATCAGGGCCGTCGAGAGCAGAAAGTGCGCGGCGACCGTGTACGGGTTCAGACCCACGAGGACCACGATGCCGCCGAGCACCGCGTTGCCCATGACCACCCAGAACTGCGTCCAGCCGAGCCGGGTGAGGCTGCGCCGGTACGGCTTCTCGGAGCGTGCCGCGATGATCGCCCAGCCGATGGCGGCGCACAGCACGTACGTCAGCATGCGGTTGCCGAACTCGATGGCACCGTGGAAGCCCATCGCGCTGGTGGTGGTCAGCGAGTCCTCGGTGCACGTGGGCCAGGTCGGGCAGCCCAGACCCGAGCCGGTCAGGCGCACGGCACCGCCGGTGACGACGATGACGACCGACATCACGAGCGCGGAGAGCGCCGCCCGCCGGACCGTCCGGGGGTCCGGGGTCCAGCGCGCGGCGATGAAGGCGAGCGGGTTGCGCAGCGCCGCTACGACGTCGGCGCGGGTCAGCTTTGGCACGTGCACCATCGTAGGCCGCCGCTTGTGCACGCTTTCACGAGGGTCCCGTGCCGGGACTACTCCCAGCGGAAGAACCGCCCGGCCGCCGCGAGCCCCACGACCCCCCACACGGCGAGGATGCCCAGGTCGCCCCACGGCATCCCGGCGCCGTGCTGGAGCACGTCCCGCAGGCCGTCCGAGAGGGCCGAGATGGGCAGCAGGCCGAGGATGTGCTGACCGGCCGAGCCGAACTTGTCCAGCGGCACGATCACACCGCCGCCGACGAGCAGCAGCAGGAAGACCAGGTTGGCGGCGGCCAGCGTCGCCTCCGCCTTCAGGGTGCCCGCCATCAGCAGGCCGAGCCCCGAGAAGGCGGCCGTGCCGAGGGTCAGCAGGAGCAGGACGGCGAGCACGCTGGTCCCGGCGCGGTGCGGGGACCAGCCCAGCGCGAAGGCGATCACCGTCAGCAGGATCACCTGGAGGACCTCGGTGACCAGGACGGACGCCGTCTTCGCGGTCATCAGGCCCCAGCGCGGCAGCGGGGAGGAGGCGAGCCGCTTCAGCACGCCGTAGCGGCGCTCGAAGCCGGTCGCGATGGCCTGCCCGGTGAACGCCGTCGACATCACGGCGAGGGCCAGGATGCCCGGGGCGAGGAAGTCGACCGCCCTGCCCTTGCCGGTGTCGACGATGTCCACGGAGCTGAAGAGCACCAGCAGCAGGGTCGGGATCACGACCGTCAGCAGCAGCTGCTCGCCGTTGCGCAGCAGCATCCTGGTCTCCAGCGCCGCCTGGGCCGCGATCATGCGCGGGAGGGGCGCCGCACCCGGCTTCGGGGCGTACGTACCGGTCGCGGTCGTCATGAACGCAGCTCCTTGCCGGTCAGCTCCAGGAAGACATCTTCCAAAGTGTGCCGCTCGACCGAGATCCGGTCCGGCATCACCCCGTGCTGGGCGCACCACGAGGTCACCGTGGCCAGCAGTTGCGGGTCGACCTTGCCGACGACCCGGTAGCTGCCCGGGGTCAGCTCGGCGGCCGTGCAGTCGGCCGGCAGGGCCTTGAGCAGGGAGGCCACGTCGAGGCCGGGACGGCCGGTGAAGCGCAGGGTGTTCTCGGCGCCGCCCTTGCACAGCTCCTCCGGGGAGCCCTGGGCGATGACCCGGCCGCCGTCGATGATCGCGACGTCGTCGGCGAGCTGCTCGGCCTCGTCCATGTGGTGCGTGGTGAGGATCACCGAGACGCCGTCGGAGCGCAGGTCCCTGATCAGGTCCCAGGTGGCCCGGCGGGCCTGCGGGTCGAGGCCGGCCGTCGGCTCGTCCAGGAAGACCAGCTCGGGGCGCCCGACGACGGCCATCGCGAGCGCCAGCCGCTGCTGCTGGCCGCCGGACAGCCGGCGGTAGCCGGTGCGGCCGCAGGAGCCGAGCCCGAGGCGTTCCATCAGCGTGTCCACGTCCAGCGGGTGCGCGTGCAGCCTGGCCACGTGGCGCAGCATCTCGTCCGCTCGGGCGCCGGAGTACACGCCCCCGGACTGGAGCATCACGCCGATGCGCGGACGCAGCTCGGCGGACTGCCGCACCGGGTCGAGGCCCAGGACCCGGACCGTGCCGGAATCCGGCTTCCGGTACCCCTCGCAGGTTTCGACCGTGGTCGTCTTCCCCGCCCCGTTGGGGCCGAGTACGGCGGTCACGCCCGCCTGGGCCGCCAGGTCGAGGCCGTCCACCGCGGTCTTCGTGCCATACCGCTTCACCAGGGCCTGGACCTGGACCACGGGCTCACTTCGCATGGCTCCAGAGTCTAGGGAGGTGCCGAGCCGCTCAGGCGTGGGGGTGCGGGAACTCCTCCTCACGGGGCCGGTGCACGGCCAGCCACCGCTCGGCGTAGGCCACCGCGTCCGCCACCGGGAACAGCCGGGCGTCAGCCGCGCCGACCTTGCCGCGTACGACGGGACGGTCCCGTTCGAAGTCGTGGCCCAGCTCGTCGAAGCGGTCCGAGGTGATCGACACCTCGGTCACCGTCTCCCAGCCGCCGCCCGGTGCCGGCCGGCCGACCGGCACCAGCGGGGACGGGATGCGGTACTCGGCCAGGTGGAAGCTGGTGCAGGCGTCGTAGCCCGCGCCGAGCAGCAGGACCCGGGCGCCCAGCCGCTCCAGCCGGGCCAGCGGGCTCCGCTCGCCCAGCCGGCAGTCGGGGGTGTGACCGTCGACGATCTCCGCGGCGCGGGGCCCGAGCGCGGCGAAGGAGGTCTGCGGGTGGGCGCTGCGCAGGGCACCCGGCCAGGTGCGGACGGTCTCCGGGATCACCCCGACCCCGCGCGAGGGGGTGATCAGCGGGTCGTAGGCGGGCATCGTGGCCCGGATCCTGTCCCACCACTCCTCGGGTACCGGAGGGTTGCCCCACACGGCCGGGTCGGACAGCCCGCCCGACTGGGTGGGCACGACGAGCGTGCCGGCGGGGCCCAGCGCGTCGAGGAGTCCCTGGACGACCGCGACGGCGCCTCCGTTGACCCAGCCGAGGGAACTCAGCGAGGAGTGCACGAGGAGGATCTCGCCGGTCTCGACACCCAGCAGACGCAGCTGCGTGGAAACCGTGTCGCGAGTGACAAGAGGGCCGGTCGGAGGGGGTGTGGACATGGTTCGGGAGTCTTCCTGACGGGTGGGTCAGCCGCCAGCTCTTTTGCTGTCCCGGCCCTGCTCGGACGACCACCGGGCGACCGGCGAATGATCGATCAGAAGATCATTTCCGCAGGTCAGATTAGGTATGCCTAAGTGACGCAGGGCACCGCCCGATGATCCGGACCGCGCTTGTCAGGCTCTGAAGAATTACGCAACAATGGCGTTGTGAAAAACGTCGGCGAGGCTCGGGAGACCCCGGTGGGTACCCACCAGGAGGAGTTCGCGACCGGTGAGCGCTCCACGCGCAACCGGGTCGCGCGGTCCATCCTGGACCACGGCCCGTCGACCGTCACCGAACTCGCCGGACGCCTGGGCCTGACCCCGGCGGCCGTACGGCGGCACCTGGACGCGCTGGTCGCGGACGACGTCGTCGAGGCGCGCGAGCAGCGGGTGTACGGCACGCGCACGCGTGGCCGTCCCGCCAAGGTCTTCGCGCTGACGGACTGCGGCCGGGACGCCTTCGACCAGTCGTACGACAAGCTCGCCGCCGACGCCCTGCGCTGGATCGCCGAGCGGGAGGGCGGCGCCGAGGCGGTCGCCGCGTTCGCCCGCGCCCGGATCGCCGCCCAGGCGGGCGCGTACCGCAAGGCGATCGAGAGTGTCAGCCCCGACGAACGCGCAGAAGCGCTGGCCAAGGCCCTGAGCGTGGACGGGTACGCTGCTACGGCGCGCAGCGCACCGGTCGGCGAGCAGCTGTGCCAGCACCACTGCCCGGTCGCCCACGTGGCGGAACAGTTCCCGCAGCTGTGCGAGGCGGAGACGGAGATCTTCGCCGAGCTGCTCGGGACCCACGTCCAGCGACTGGCGACGATCGCGCACGGCGACGGCGTCTGCACGACGTTCATCCCCAAGATTTCCAAGACCAGCGACAACGCATCTGCAAGCACGGCCGGGAGGAACCCCGCATGACTCTCCCCACGGAGACTGCCCACCCCGAACTCGAGGGTCTGGGCAAGTACGAATACGGTTGGGCCGACTCCGACGAGGCCGGTGCCTCTGCGAAGCGTGGTCTGAACGAGGACGTGGTCCGGGACATCTCGGCGAAGAAGTCCGAGCCGGAGTGGATGACCAAGCTCCGCCTCAAGGGCCTGCGCCTCTTCGAGAAGAAGCCCATGCCGAACTGGGGCTCGGACCTCTCGGGCATCGACTTCGACAACATCAAGTACTTCGTGCGCTCCACGGAGAAGCAGGCGGAGTCCTGGGAGGACCTGCCCGAGGACATCAAGAACACGTACGACAAGCTCGGCATCCCCGAGGCGGAGAAGCAGCGCCTCGTGGCCGGTGTCGCGGCCCAGTACGAGTCGGAGGTCGTCTACCACCAGATCCGCGAGGACCTGGAGGAGCAGGGCGTCATCTTCCTCGACACCGACACCGCGCTGAAGGAGCACCCGGAGCTCTTCAAGGAGTACTTCGGCACGGTCATCCCGGTCGGTGACAACAAGTTCGCCTCCCTGAACACCGCCGTGTGGTCGGGCGGCTCCTTCATCTACGTCCCGCCGGGCGTCCACGTGGAGATCCCGCTCCAGGCCTACTTCCGTATCAACACGGAGAACATGGGCCAGTTCGAGCGGACCCTGATCATCGTCGACGAGGGTGCCTACGTGCACTACGTCGAGGGCTGCACCGCCCCGATCTACAAGAGCGACTCTCTGCACAGCGCGGTCGTCGAGATCATCGTCAAGAAGAACGCCCGCTGCCGCTACACGACCATCCAGAACTGGTCGAACAACGTCTACAACCTGGTCACCAAGCGCGCCGTGGCCTACGAGGGCGCGACCATGGAGTGGATCGACGGCAACATCGGCTCCAAGGTGACGATGAAGTACCCGGCCGTCTACCTGATGGGCGAGCACGCCAAGGGCGAGACCCTCTCCATCGCCTTCGCGGGCGAGGGCCAGCACCAGGACGCCGGTTCCAAGATGGTCCACATGGCGCCGAACACCTCGTCCAACATCGTCTCCAAGTCGGTGGCGCGCGGTGGCGGCCGTACCTCGTACCGCGGCCTGGTCGAGATCGGCGAGGGCGCCGCCGGCTCCAAGTCGAACGTGCTCTGCGACGCGCTGCTGGTCGACACGATCTCCCGCTCCGACACGTACCCCTACGTGGACGTCCGCGAGGACGACGTGTCCATGGGTCACGAGGCGACCGTCTCCAAGGTCTCCGAGGACCAGCTCTTCTACCTGATGAGCCGCGGTCTGACCGAGTTCGAGGCGATGGCGATGATCGTGCGCGGCTTCGTCGAGCCAATCGCCAAGGAACTTCCCATGGAGTACGCGCTGGAACTCAACCGGCTGATCGAGCTGCAGATGGAGGGCGCGGTCGGCTGATCACCGGCCCGCAGTCCCCATCAAGCCACTTACGCAAGAAAGCGAGCACTACGACAGCCATGGCTGAGGCTCAGAACATCCCCGTGGGCTCCACCACCGCGGGCCAGATCGCGGTGGCCGCCGAGTCGACCGTCGCCACGCGCATGAGCGCGCCCCCGTCCTTCGACGTCGCGGACTTCCCCGTCCCGCACGGCCGCGAGGAGGAGTGGCGGTTCACCCCGCTGGAGCGCCTGCGCGGGCTGCACGACGGCACCGCCGTCGCGAACGGCGAGGGCGTGAAGGTCACCGTCGAGGCCCCCGAGGGTGTCACCGTCGAGACCGTCGGCCGCGACGACGCGCGCATCGGCAGGGCGGGCACCCCGGTGGACCGTGTGGCCGCCCAGGCGTACTCGGCGTTCGAGCAGGCCGGCGTGGTCACCGTCCCCAAGGAGACGGTGCTCGCCGAACCGATCCGGATCGCCGTGCACGGTGCGGGCGGGGTCGCCTTCGGCCACCAGGTCATCGAGCTGGGTGCCTTCGCCGAGGCCGTCGTCGTCATCGACCACACCGGTGACGCGGTGCTGGCCGCCAACGTCGACTACATCCTGGGCGACGGCGCCAAGCTGACCGTCGTCTCCGTCCAGGACTGGGACGACAAGGCCGTGCACGTCGGCCAGCACAACGCGCTGGTCGGCCGGGACGCCTCCTTCAAGTCCGTGGTCGTCACCTTCGGCGGTGACGTGGTGCGGCTGCACCCGCGCGTGGAGTACGCCGGCACCGGCGGCGAGGCCGAGCTGCTCGGCCTGTACTTCACCGACGCCGGGCAGCACCAGGAGCACCGCCTGCTGGTCACCCACAACACCCCGCACTGCAAGTCGAACGTCGTCTACAAGGGCGCGCTCCAGGGCGACGACGCGCACGCGGTGTGGATCGGTGACGTGCTCATCGAGGCCAGGGCCGAGGGCACCGACACCTACGAGATGAACCGCAACCTGGTGCTGACCGACGGCGCGCGGGTCGACTCGGTGCCGAACCTGGAGATCGAGACCGGCGAGATCGTCGGCGCCGGCCACGCCTCCGCGACCGGCCGCTTCGACGACGAGCAGCTCTTCTACCTGATGGCCCGCGGCATCCCGGAGCACGAGGCCCGCCGTCTCGTCGTCCGTGGCTTCTTCGCCGAGCTGGTCCAGCAGATCGGTGTCGCGGACATCGAGGAGCGCCTGCTCGCGAAGATCGAGGAAGAGCTGGAGGCTTCGGTCGCATGACCTTCGTACGCGCCTGTGCGCTGAGCGAGCTGGAGGAGGACACCCCGAAGCGGGTGGAACTCGACGGCACGCCCGTGTCCATCGTGCAGACCGAGGGCGAGGTCTTCGCGATCAACGACATCTGCTCCCACGCGAACGTCTCGCTCTCCGAGGGCGAGGTGGAGGACTGCCAGATCGAGTGCTGGCTGCACGGCTCCAGCTTCGACCTCCGCACCGGCAAGCCGTCCGGCCTTCCCGCGACGCGCCCCGTCCCCGTATACCCCGTAAAGATCGAAGGGGACGACGTGCTCGTCTCCCTCACCCAGGAGTCCTGAGGCACCCATGGCAACGCTTGAAATCCGAGACCTGCACGTCACCGTCGAGGCCGACAACGCCACGAAGGAGATCCTCAAGGGCGTCGACCTCACCGTGAAGCAGGGCGAGACGCACGCCATCATGGGCCCCAACGGCTCCGGCAAGTCGACCCTCGCCTACTCGCTCGCGGGTCACCCGAAGTACACGATCACCAGCGGCACCGTGCTGCTCGACGGCGAGGACGTCCTGGAGATGTCCGTCGACGAGCGCGCCCGCGCGGGCCTGTTCCTGGCGATGCAGTACCCGGTCGAGGTCCCCGGCGTCTCGGTCTCCAACTTCCTGCGCACCTCCGCCACCGCCGTCCGCGGCGAGGCCCCCAAGCTGCGTACCTGGGTGAAGGAGGTCAAGGGGGCCATGGAGCGCCTCAACATGGACCCGGCCTTCGCCGAGCGCAACGTCAACGAGGGCTTCTCCGGCGGTGAGAAGAAGCGCCACGAGATCCTTCAGCTGGAGCTGCTGAAGCCGAAGGTCGCGATCCTCGACGAGACCGACTCCGGTCTGGACGTCGACGCGCTCCGCATCGTCTCCGAGGGCGTCAACCGCGTCCGCGAGACCGGCGAGGTCGGCACCCTGCTGATCACGCACTACACGCGCATCCTGCGCTACATCAAGCCCGACTACGTCCACGTCTTCTCCGCGGGCCGGATCGTCGAGTCCGGCGGTGCCGAGCTCGCCGACAAGCTGGAGGACGAGGGCTACGAGGCGTACACGAAGGGTGGCGCATCCGAGTGACACAGCTGCCGGGCCTCCTCGACACCGAGGCGATCCGCAAGGACTTCCCCGTCCTGGACCGAGTGATCCACGACGGCAAGAAGCTCGTGTACCTGGACAACGCGGCGACCTCGCAGAAGCCGCGCCAGGTGCTGGACGCCCTGAGCGAGTACTACGAGCGCTACAACGCCAACGTCCACCGCGGTGTGCATGTGCTCGCCGAGGAGGCCACGGCGCTGTACGAGGGCGCGCGCGACAAGGTCGCCGATTTCATCAACGCGCCGAGCCGCGACGAGGTGATCTTCACCAAGAACGCCTCCGAGTCGCTGAACCTCGTGGCGAACATGCTGGGCTGGGCCGACGAGCCCTACCGGGTGGACCACGAGACCGAGATCGTCATCACGGAGATGGAGCACCACTCCAACATCGTGCCGTGGCAGCTGCTGGCGCAGCGCACCGGCGCGAAGCTGAGGTGGTTCGGCCTCACCGACGACGGCCGCCTTGACCTGTCCAACATCGACGAGATCATCACCGAGAAGACGAAGATCGTCTCCTTCGTGCTGGTGTCGAACATCCTGGGCACGGTCAACCCGGTCGACGCGATAGTCCGTCGCGCCCAGGAAGTCGGTGCGCTGGTCTGCATCGACGCCTCGCAGGCCGCCCCGCACATGCCGCTGGACGTGCAGGCCCTGCAGGCCGACTTCGTGGCCTTCACCGGCCACAAGATGTGCGGCCCGACCGGCATCGGTGTCCTCTGGGGCCGCCAGGAGCTGCTGGAGGACCTGCCTCCCTTCCTGGGCGGCGGCGAGATGATCGAGACGGTGTCGATGCACTCCTCGACGTACGCCCCGGCCCCGCACAAGTTCGAGGCGGGCACGCCCCCGATCGCCCAGGCGGTCGGTCTCGGTGCCGCGATCGACTACCTGAACTCGATCGGCATGGAGAAGATCCTCGCCCACGAGCACGCGCTCACCGAGTACGCGGTGAAGCGCCTGGCAGAGGTACCGGACCTGAGGATCATCGGCCCGACCACGGCCGAGGACCGCGGGGCGGCGATCTCCTTCACGCTGGGCGACATCCACCCGCACGACGTGGGCCAGGTTCTCGACGAGCAGGGCATCGCGGTCCGCGTCGGTCACCACTGCGCGCGGCCCGTCTGCCT
Source organism: Streptomyces sp. NPDC001816 (assembly GCF_042892235.1). NCBI lineage: Bacteria > Bacillati > Actinomycetota > Actinomycetes > Kitasatosporales > Streptomycetaceae > Streptomyces > Streptomyces sp. NPDC001816. The sequence continues at coordinate 166,437 of NZ_JBIATY010000013.1, read as the reverse complement.
CCGCTACGGAATTCCTGCGACCACGCGAGCGTCGTTCTATCTGTACTCCACGCCGGCCGAGATCGACGCACTGGTCGACGGCCTGGAGCACGTACGGAACTTCTTCGGCTGACGGGACGAGCGATCGCATGAAGCTGGATTCGATGTACCAGGAAGTCATCCTGGACCACTACAAGAACCCGCACGGGCGTGGTCTGAGGGATGGCGACGCCGAGGTGCACCACGTGAACCCGACGTGCGGCGACGAGATCACCCTTCGCGTGAAGTACGACGGAACGACGATCAGGGACGTCTCGTACGAGGGCCAGGGCTGCTCCATCAGCCAGGCCTCGGCCTCCGTGCTGAACGAGCTCCTGGTCGGCAAGGAACTGGCCGACGCGCAGAAGATCCAGGAGACCTTCCTGGAACTGATGCAGTCCAAGGGCAAGGTCGAGCCCGACGACGCCATGGAGGAGGTGCTGGAGGACGCGGTCGCGTTCGCCGGTGTCTCCAAGTACCCGGCCCGGGTCAAGTGCGCCCTCCTCAGCTGGATGGCGTGGAAGGACGCGACGGCCCAGGCCCTGGGCGGGGCCGACGCCGAAAGGAAGACGGCATGAGCGACACCGTGGAGACAAAGCCGGCCTCGGAGGAGGAGCTCCGCGAGGCCCTGTACGACGTCGTCGACCCCGAGCTGGGCATCGACGTCGTCAACCTCGGCCTGATCTACGGCATCCACATCGACGAAGCGAACATCGCGACGATCGACATGACCCTGACCTCGGCGGCCTGTCCGCTGACCGATGTCATCGAGGACCAGGCCAAGTCCGCCACCGACGGCCTGGTGAACGAGCTGCGCATCAACTGGGTCTGGATGCCCCCGTGGGGCCCCGACAAGATCACGGACGACGGCCGGGAGCAGCTTCGGGCGCTCGGGTTCAACGTCTGAGACATCCGCGTACGTGAAGCGGCGGCACCTGGGAGGTGCCGCCGCTTTCGTGTGTTCAGGCGAGCCCGTCCACCAGCAGGAACGCCGAGTCGGCCCGGTACAGGTCGGTGTTCCGGTACGGGTCCAGCCTCAGCTGGAAGTTCTGGTGGCGCAGGAAGCGGCCGGGGTAGTTGACCGACTCCAGCATGGTCGCGCCGGTGAAGGAGGACGGGCGGGGGCAGAACGTGGCGTCCTGCTCGAACAGGCGGGAGCCGTCGTCCTGTTCGGCGCGCAGCAGGAAGTTGCGGTGGCGCAGGTAGTCGCCGTCGGTCGTGGCGAAGGAGTAACAGCGGGCGTCGGACAGCCCCTTGACGAGGGTGAAGGTGGCGGCGCGGCGGGCGGAGGGTGAGTCGGCCCGGTCGAGCTTCACGTAGTCGCCGACGACGTGCCAGTAGCGGTCGGGATAGTTCAGGGAGCGGACGGAGCGCCGGTCGGCGGTGGTCGGCTTCGGGGAACTGCCCTGGTGCGCCGGGGACTTGGCCGGGGTGGGCTTCGAGCCGGCCGGGTGGGTGGGTGTCGGGGACCCGGTCGTGGCGGGTGCTGCCGAGGCCATGCTCGTCCTCCCCTTCGGCGCAGCGGGCGTGCTCGCCGAAGGGGAGGCGAAGGAGAGCAGGCCGGGGCCGCTGTCCGTGGAGGCTCCGGCCGTGGGCCGGGCGGTCCGCTGCTCGCGGGTCTGGCCGGTCATGGCTATCGCCGTCACACAGGCCGTGATCGTGGCCACGGCAAGTGCGCCTGCCAGCCAGAGTCTTCGGGTGCCGGGGGCCCGGGAGGTGTCCGGGTTCCAGTCGTTCTCCCAGGGTTGGCGTTGCGGGGAGTGGGGGGTGTTTTCAGGCATGCGGTTCTCCACCGCCGCCCGGGGGCGGCGGCCGGGGTGTGTGGGTGACGTGAGTGAAGCGTGAAGCAGAAGTGGTGCCGAGGGGCTGCACATTAGTGGAGTGGGGTGGTGTAGCGAGCGATTTCTATGAAAATGAAACTTCCTCGTTGTGTACGCCCGTACACAACGCTGGGTACCCTTGTCCTCATGGGATACCTGTTGCTCGCCGGCGCCATCGCCGCCGAGGTCGCCGCCACGACGGCGATGAAGTACAGCGAGGGCTTCAGCAGGCTCGGACCCTCGCTGGTGACGGCTCTGGGCTACGTCGTCTCCTTCGCGCTGCTCGCCCGGACGCTGAAGACCGTGTCGATCGGCACGGCGTACGCGATCTGGTCCGGGGTGGGCACCGCGACCATCGCCGGCATAGGCCTGATGCTGTTCGGGGAGGGGCTGAGCGCGACCAAGGTCGCCGGGATCCTGCTGATCGTCGGGGGAGTGGTGGTGCTGAACCTGGGCGGGGCGCACTGATGCCCCGCCGTTACGACCCCGAGCGGCGGCAGCGGATCATCGACGCGGCGATCCGGGTCGTGGGGGAGAAGGGCATCGGCGGGCTGAGCCACCGCACGGTCGCCGCCGAGGCGGACGTGCCGCTCGGCTCCACGACCTACCACTTCGCCACCCTGGACGACCTCCTCGTGGCCGCCCTGTGCCAGACCAACGAGGGCTTCGCCAAGGTGCTCGACGCCAGCGAGGTGCTGGCCGACACCGACGGTGATCTCGCGGCGAGCCTCGCCCGGATCCTCGGCGAGTGGCTGGGCGGCGACCGGCCGGGCATCGAGCTGGAGTACGAGCTGTATCTCGCGGCCCTCAGGCGCCCCGCCCTGCGCCCCGTCGCCGCCCAGTGGACCGAGGAGACGGCCGCGCGGCTCGCCGCACGCACCGATCCGGTGACGGCGCGGGCGCTGCTCGCGCTGATGGACGGCATCTGTCTGCAGGTGCTGCTGACGGGCGGTTCGTACGACGAGGAGTACGCGCGCGAGGTGCTGAAGCGGGTGATTCCCTGATCACCCGCGTGTTCACCGGTCGAGCGACGACTTCCGGAAAACCGTGAACTCTCCGATGCCCATCGGGGAACAGGAGGTGACACGCACTCACCGACGAATCAGGGGAGCCTTGTGAGCGGACCACCGCCGTCCACGGTACGGACGGAGGACGACGCGGATATCGTCGCGCAGTCGCTGGAACAGCCGGAGCTGTTCGCCCTGCTCTACGACCGCTACGCCCCCGACATCCACCGCTACGCGACTCGCCGCCTGGGCGACACCGCTGCCGACGACATCACCGCCGACACCTTCCTGGTCGCGTTCCGGATCCGGTCCCGCTACGACCGTACGCGTCCCAACGCGCGTCCCTGGCTGTACGGCATCGCCGGAAACCTCATCGGCAAGCAGCGCCGCGCCGAGGTACGGGCGCTCCGGGCGCTCGCCCGCACAGGCCACGACCCGGTCGCCGCGTCCTGGGGCGAGTCCTGGGTCGAGGACACCGACACCCGGATCGCGGCGCAGGGCCCCCTGGCCGGCGCCCTCGCCGGGCTGTCGGCGCCCGACCGGCACGTCCTGCTGCTCGTCGCCTGGGCCGAACTCACCTACCAGGAGGTCGCGGAGGCGTTGGACATACCGGTCGGCACGGTTCGCTCGCGGCTCAACCGGGCGCGACGCAAGGTACGTACGGCGCTCGGCGCCGATCCCGCATTCGTGACCGACGCGGCGGAGGTGGCGTAGCGATGGACGAGATGACCGAGGTGCGCGAGCTGCGCGCCCACGCACCGGTGCCCGACCGGGCCCGGCTCGCGCCGGGACGGGCGCGGCTCACCGAGGCCGCGCGGGCCGGGGAGCTGCGCCGCGCGTTGTGGCGACGGCGGGAGTTCGTGATCGTCGCGGTCGTGGCCGCGGTGACCGCCGTCGCCGTCACCGCCACCCTGCTGGTGGGCGGGAAGGGCACGGGACGCGAGGTGCGGCCCGCGGCCACGCCGGGCGTGCGCTTCAAGGGGGTGAGCGCCGCCGAGTTCCTGCGGCAGGCCGCCGACGCAGTCGAGGCACAGCCGGACGGCGCCGTTCCGACGGCGAAGCAGTGGATCTACACCAAGTCGGCGCAGGAGCCTTTGGACAAGTCCCGGAGCCTGCTGGGCGAGCAGGAGAGCTGGATCCGGTACGACGGCTCCGCCAGCGCCTCCCGGATGGGGGACGAACCGCTCGACATCACCAAGATGCACCTGGAGAACGGCGGTGAGGGCGACGACCGCTCGCCGCGCGAGATGTACCGGGTCCTCGTCGCCCTGCCGGCCGACGGCGAGGGGACGCTGAAGGCGCTCCGTGAGCAGAACGCCATCGCCGACAGCAAGGGAGTCTCCCAGGCAAAAAACGACTACGTCGAGATCAGCGTCCTGCTGTCGGCCGACGTGATGCCGGCCAAGGGCCTGGCCTCTCTCTACCGCGCCCTCGCGCTCCTGCCGGGCGGGAAGGTCACCGGCCACCTCGTCGAGACCGCAGCCGGAGGCCGGGCGATCGCCCTGGACTACGGCCGCGAGGAGAACCCCAAGACCGGTGAGTCGATGCATGACCAGTGGCTGATCGACCCGAAGACCTACCGGATCGTCGGCATGCGGCTGGTCGACGGCGGCAAGGTCCGCGGCGGCAATTCGGTCGTCACGACGGCTGTGGTGGACCGGGCGGGCGACCGCGGCTGACCACCTGCGATCCCGGGCGGCCCGCACCACAGGGGAGTGCGGGCCGCCCGTGTCCCGCCCCGGCGGGAGAGACACCGCAGAGACGATTCCGCCCGGCACCTGAGACGGCCCCCGTGCGGGTTCGCCCGCACGACCTCCCCCACGTTAGGTTTCCTACATGACCGACACTGCTTCCCGTACCACCGGCGCCGTCGCCGCCGGCCTCGCCACCCTCGCCTCCGACGGCACCGTTCTCGACACCTGGTTCCCGGCTCCCCGGCTCGTGGCGGAGCCCGGCCCGGCCGGCACCGAGCGGCTCTCCGCCGAGCAGGCCGCCGAGCTGCTCGGCAGCGGCGCCACCGCGGCGATCGGCCCGGACGCCCGCCGGGGCGTCGAGGTGGTCGCGGTCCGTACGGTCATCGCCTCCCTCGACGACAAGCCGCTCGACGCACACGACGTCTACCTGCGCCTGCACCTGCTCTCGCACCGGCTGGTCAAGCCGCACGGCCAGAACCTGGAGGGCATCTTCGGGCACCTCGCCAACGTCGCCTGGACCTCGCTCGGCCCGGTCGCCGTGGACGACGTCGAGAAGGTGCGGCTGAACGCCCGCGCCGAGGGCCTGCACCTCCAGGTCACCTCGATCGACAAGTTCCCGCGCATGACGGACTACGTCGCCCCGAAGGGTGTCCGCATCGCCGACGCCGACCGGGTCCGCCTCGGCGCGCACCTCGCCGAGGGCACCACGGTCATGCACGAGGGCTTCGTGAACTTCAACGCCGGCACGCTCGGCACCTCCATGGTCGAGGGCCGTATCTCCGCGGGTGTCGTGGTCGGCAACGGCTCGGACATCGGCGGCGGCGCCTCCACCATGGGCACGCTGTCCGGTGGCGGCAGCGTGATCATCTCCATCGGCGAGCGCTGCCTGATCGGCGCCGAGGCGGGTGTCGGCATCGCGCTCGGCGACGAGTGCGTGATCGAGGCCGGCCTGTACATCACCGCGGGTACCCGGGTGACGATGCCCGACGGCCAGATCGTCAAGGCCCGTGAGCTGAACGGCGCCTCCAACATCCTCTTCCGCCGCAACTCGGTCACCGGCGTCGTCGAGGCCCGTCCGAACAACGCGGTGTGGGGCGGTCTGAACGACATCCTGCACAGCCACAACTGACGCAGACGACACAGACGATCAACGGCGGCCGCATCTGCGGCCGCCGTTGCTGTTCGTACGTGTCCGTCACAGGCCCAGGGAGATGGCCAGCCGGGTCAGCTCGGCCGTGCTGTTGATGTTGAGCTTGGCCCGGATGCGGCGCAGGTAGGCGTCGACCGTGTGCTTGGAGAGTCCCATGTGGCGGGCGGTCTGCAGATAGGTGCGGCCGGCCGCGATGTGCCGCAGGGTCTCCCGCTCACGCGGAGCCAGCTCGGGGGCGGGGGCTTCGGCGATGGTGGTGGTGAGAGTGAGGCTCATGGGATTTCCTTCGGCGGGTCGACTCGGTCGTCGCTGCTCGCATCCTCGGAAGCGGTGGGCAAATGTCCGAATCTCGGCTTTTCGCCCTCTTTCTTCGAGTTTGGGATGGTGACGTCATGGCCGTGTCCGCCGACTGTCACAGCCGTGTCACGAGCCCGCCCAGAGCGTTTGCCAGCACCGTGAAGTCCTCCTCACGCAGTCCGAGCCGCGGATTGACGTGGTGCAACAGCGCAGGCCCGGGGTGGTGTGCCGCCGCGTAGGCGGTGTCCGCCGGACTCTGCTCGTCGTCCACCCAGACGAAGGGCCGCCCCGCCGCGTACGCCACGATCGCCGACATCTTCCAGTGGACCCCGTCCGGCCGCTCGGCGAACAGGTCCGCGCCGAAGTCGACGTACGGCAGCTCGGGCAGGCCGACGACCGGCGCGATCCAGCGGTTGGCCTCCGCCATCCAGGTCGTCGCCCAGCACAGGTCGTAGCCGAGCGACAGCAGTGCCGGGCCGTGGGACGGGTTGAGCCAGACCCGCAGGGGGCGGCCCGGGCGCAGGGACGCCCTGATCGTCGTGTAACCCTCGGGGCGGCGTTCCGGCTTGGCCGCGTACGGGTTGAGGGGGCCGTCGACGTCCAGGAACAGCAGGGGGCGGGTCATGGGAGCACCGTACGGCGGCGGGGCCGGGTGATCTTCTGAATTTTCTGTGGCGGGCAGGCATAGCGGCGGGTCGCCCCGCACGTCACATGGGGTACAGGGCCCGGACAGCAGGTCGGCCCGGCGGAAGAGAAGGTGACGATGGATGCCCAAGCGCAGGAGAGTTTTCGACAGTTCGTGGCCGGCAGGTCCTCGGCGCTGCTGAAGACGGCCGTCCTGCTGAGTGGCGGGGACCAGCACGCGGCCGAGGATCTGCTGCAGAACGCGCTGGTCAAGGCGGCCGGGCGATGGCAGCGGATCGACGAACCGGAGGCCTACGTCCGGCGGATCCTCTACCGGCAGCAGGTCAGCCGCTGGCGGCTGAAGTGGCGGCGCCGTGAGGTCACGGTCGCCGAGCTGCCGGAGGCCGCCGCGGCCCCGGACGCGTCCGGCACCGCCGAGCTGCGGCTCGTGCTGCGCACCGCCCTGTCCCGGCTCACCGCGCGCCAGCGCACCGTGCTGGTGCTGCGTTACTTCGAGGACCTGCCCGAGGCCGACGTGGCCCGGCTGCTCGGCTGCTCCGTCGGCACCGTACGGTCCACCACCCACCGCTCCCTGGCCCGGCTGCGCACCCTCGCGCCCGAGCTGGCCGCGCTCGGCCCGGACGGCAGCGACCAGCGGCCGCCCCGTGACTTCTCGCCCGTGGAGGTGCGTCCGTGAACGTCGAGGAACTGGTGCGCGACTCCCTGAAGGAGATGGCGGGACACACGCAGCCCGCGTCCGCGAACCTCGCCGACCGGGTGTTCGTGCTGCGCCGCAGGCGCCGTACCCGTCGGATCGCCGTGGTCGCCGCGTCCGCCGCGGCCGTGGTCGCCGTCGCCGTGGGCGTGCCGCTGCTCGACGGCGGCGGCCGGGACGTACGGCCCGCGGCCGTCTCCGACGGCCGGGTCGTGGCCCACCCCGACCAGTCGCCGCCGCGCGAGCTGATCGGCGCCGGCGACGCCGTCATGGCCGGGTACAGCACGACGAAGACCGTGAAGCTGCCGAACAAGGACTGGCTCTACGCCCAGCACTACCGGCTGCTGGATCCCGGGAGCGGCACCTACAAGAAGGACGACCGCTGGTCCTTCGTGACCGTCGCGCCGGGCGCGCGCACGGCCGCCGTGCTGGAGCGCGAGCTGCCCGCCGCCCGGGTGGGACTGCTCGACCTGGCCAGCGGCGAGGTCAAGCGGTGGATCCCGGTGCCGCAGGGCGCCGGCGGAGCCGCCTTCTCGCCGGACGGGACCAAGCTGGCCGTCACCACCTACGCCAAGAACCCCGACCGCGCCTTCTGGAGCGCCAAGGTCATGGTCAACGACACGATGGAGCCGCAGCGGGTGCCCAGCCGGACCGGGTTCACCCTGATCGACGTCGCCTCGGGCACGGGGCAGTGGCACAAGCTGCCCTTCAGGAAGGACAAATATGGGATGGGCGGCAACGCACGCGCGGATCTGGAGTTCAGTCACGACGGGAAGTACCTCTGGGAATCCCTGACCGAGAAGCCGTACCGCAAGTACCACGCCCTGGACGGCACGGACGTGCGGACGCCCGCTGTGGAGAAGTACGTGATGCCGTACGTCGAGGCCGGCCTCTCGCCCGACGGGAAGTACGCGGCGGGTGACTTCGCCGGGCAGGGCAACGAGATCGCCTCCGCCATCATCGACCCCGTCACCGGCAGGATGATCACCAAGGTTCCCGGTCAGCAGCTGCTGGCCTGGGCCGACGGCAAGCGGCTGATCGCCTGGGGCATCGGCGGCGACGGCAACGAGTTCCATCAGCGGCTGGTCCTCGTCGCCGTGGGCAGCGACAAGGTGCAGCCGCTCAGCGGCTTCCGCTCGCCGAAGTTCGAGGGCAGCGGCCGCTGGGAACCGCTGTTCACGACTCGCTGACCAGCTCCTCGTACCGCGCCAGCAGCCCGTCGGCCGTCTCCCGGCCGGCGGGCAGCAGTGGTGCCCGCACCGGGCCCGCGGGCAGGCCGAGTGCACCGAGGAGCGCCTTGGCGGTGACCGTGCCGGGCAGGCCCGCGCCCATCATCGCCTCGATCAACGGCGTGGCCCGCAGCTGGAGTTCGGTCGCGCGGGCCGTGTCGCCCGCGTCGAACGCGTCCAGGATGGCTGAGACATGGCCCGGTACGGCGTTGGCGACCGTGCTCACGCAGCCCGCCGCACCCACCGCGTACAGCGCGAGGACATGCTCGTCGCAGCCCGCGTAGTACGCCAACTCCGTGTGCGCCAGCACCTTCTGGGTGCCGAGGAAGTCGTAGGAGCAGTCCTTGACCGCCACGATCCGCGGGTGCGCGGCGAGGCGGATCATCGTCTCCGGCTCGATCCGGGTGCCCGTGCGGCCCGGGATGTCGTAGAGCATCACCGGCAGCCCGCTCGCGTCGGCGACCTGGCGGAAGTGCGCCTCCAGCGACTCCTGCGGCGGCCGGCTGTAGTACGGCGTCACCACCAGCACGCCGTCCGCGCCCGCCTTCTCGGCGCCGAGGGCCAGCTCGATCGTGTGTCGGGTGTCGGCGGTGCCGACGCCGGCGACCAGCGCGATCCCGTCGCCGACCGTCTCCCGCACGGCCGCGATCAGCTCCGCCTTCTCCGCGTCCGTGGTGGTCGGCGACTCGCCCGTGGTGCCGTTCAGCACCAGGCCGTCGCAGCCCTCGGCCACCAGTCGGCCGGCCAGCCGCCGCGCCCCCTCCACGTCGAGCGTGCCCGCCTCGGTGAACGGGGTGATCATCGCGCAGAGTGTGCGGCCGAAGGGCCGGCGTCGATTCGTCATGGGAGTAGTCTCGGCAGGGCGACGGTGAAGCTCTACTTAATTTTTCTTAGAAGTATTGCTAAGTGTTGCTGATGGATTGAGAGGGTGGGTGGTCGAAGGCCCTATGGGCAATTCGGTCCTTCATGCGTCACCATGGGCCGGGACGGTCATCGATGTCGGTCATGGGAGGCACCATGAAGCTCGGCAAGGCACTGGCCACCGGGGTCGCCGAAGAGCGGCCGCTCGTCCACGAGGAGGAGCCCCAGCTCCCCGAGGAAACCACCCTCAGCGCACCGGCCGAGCCGGCCCGCGAAGAGGTACCGGCGGCCCGATGAGGCTGCGGCTCCCGGCCGAACGCCCGACGGAGCCGCCGACCGGATACAAGATCGCCCGGCCGGTGCTGTCCCAGGACGGCACCCGGGCCGGGTTCACCGGCGTGTCGCTGGGCAGCGCGCTGCCGTACGGCGTGCTCGACGACGCCTCCTGCGTCTACGGGCGCAGACACCGGGCGCCCGCGCGCCTGTGCGACTGCGGCTTCCACTGCGTGCACGACCGCGCGGCCGCCGAGGCCCTGCTGTGCGCGGCGGAACACCGGGCGGCGGTCCTGCTGGAAGTCTCCGTGCTCGGCGCCTACATCCGCTTCGAGCGCGGCTTCCGCTACGCCCGCCAGCGGGTGCGCACGGCGACCGTCGGCCCCTGCGCCTGCGGTGCCACCGCGGTCGCGCTCGCCGTCGGCGACGAGTGGGGCAGGCCCGGCTGGCGGGGTCTCGCCCCCGTGTGCGCGGGCTGTGTACGGGGTCGTACGTCCGTCTCGCTCGCCGGATTCGCCCGGCTGGCCGGGGAGGGTCTGCGGGTGGTGGCGGGCGGTGCCGGTGAGCCGGCTCCGAACGCCGGGTTGACGGCCGACGGCGAGCTGGGCGTTCCCGAACTCGTCGCGGAGGCCGCCCTGTTGCAGGCCCGGCTCGACTGGTTCCAGACCCAACTCGCACGGCTCGGCGACCGCGGGGCCGGGGGAGCGGGGCACGACTGACGTTCTTCGGTGGGGGTACCCGGATGTGATCAGGGAAAGGGCACACCGATGAAGCACAGGATGATCCCGCACGGCTCGGGCGCCAAGGGCCCCGACGAGCTGCGGCACCAGTTCGAACAGACCCGCAGCCGGCTCGGCCACAGTGTCGCCCAGTGGAAGGACAGGGCCGACGTGAAGGGCCGGGCGTCCACCAGGGCCGCCGACCTCAAGGACAAGGCCGGCGCCATGACCGTCCAGCTGCGTACGAGCGCCGCCGCACACCCGCGCCCCCTGCTGATCGCGGGCGCGGCGGGCGCCGCCGCCCTGGCCACGGCAGGCGTGCTGCGCCGACGGCATCACTGACCGCGCCCCGGCTCGCGACGGCTCAAGGGTTCGCACACCCTCGCGCCGAAAACTCTGCCCTCCTGGACAAAAAAAGTTTTCGGTGCGAGGGTGGACGCATGCTGGACGTGACCGTGATCGAGGACCCCGAGGCGGCGGCCGTATCGCTCGACCCGATACGAGCCCGGCTGCTCGCCGAACTGGCCGCCGGACCCGCGTCGGCCGCGATGCTGGCCGGCAAGGTCGGACTGCCCCGGCAGAAGGTGAACTACCACCTCAAGGCGCTGGAGCGGCACGGCCTGGTCGAGCTGGCCGGGGAGCGCCGCAAGGGCAACGTCACCGAGCGGCTGATGCGCGCGACCGCCGCGTCGTACGTCATCTCGCCCACCGCGCTCGCCCCCGTGCAGCCGGACCCGGAGCGCTTCCGCGACCAGCTCTCCGCGCGCTGGCTGCTGGCGCTCGGCGCCCGCCTGGTGCGGGACGTCGGCGCGCTGATCACCGGCGCCGAAAGGGCCCGCAAGCGGCTGGCGACCTACGCCCTGGACGGCGAGGTCCGCTTCGCCTCCGCAGCCGACCGCGCGGCCTTCGTGCAGGAGCTGACGGCGGGCGTGAGCGCCCTGATCCGCAAGTACGACGCCCCCGACGCCGAGGGCGGCCGCGACCACCGGATCGTCGTCGCGCTCCACCCCACGGTCAAGGACCAGCCCACCCCCGAACCGGACCGGTAAGCAGCAGGAGCCCCATCATGTCCAAGGAATTCGAGATCGTCCGCGAGTTCGAGGTCGACGTCCCGCCCGAGAAGGTGTGGGAGGCGGTCACCACCGGAACCGGCGGCTACCTCTGGCCGATGGACCCGCCCGAGCCCCGGGTGGGCGGCAGCGGGCCCTTTGGGTCCACCGTCACCGCCTGGGATCCGCCCCACCGCTACACGAACCGCAGTGAGGACGTCGGCTTCCCGGTCCAGTCGGTCAACCAGCTCGACTACACGATCGAGCCCCGCGACGAGGGCCGCCGCGCCTGGGTGCGCTATGTGCACAGCGGCATCTTCACCGACGACTGGAACAACCAGTACGACGGCGCGAGCAAGCACACCAACTTCTACCTGCACACCCTGTGCGAGTACCTCACGCACTTCGCGCCCCGCCCGGTCACCTTCGCCCAGCTGGAGGGGCCCGCGGCCTCACAGTCCCCGCGGGCGCTCGCCGCCGTCGGCCACGCGCTCGGCCTGGCGGACGACACCTCCGCGGGCACGAAGGTCGGCGTCCAGGGGCCCGGCGGGCAGACCCTGGACGCCGTACTCGACTACCGCAACCCGTACTTCATCGGGCTGCGCACCGACAACGCCCTCATCCGCTTCTTCGGGCGCGGTCACTGGGGCGCGCCGCTCGGCATCAGCGTCCACGACTTCGCGCCGGACGCCGACGCCCAGGCGAACGAGACCGCCTGGCAGGACTGGCTGAACGGCGTGTTCGGCCAGTCCTGAGGTCCCCGGACCGGGTTACGGGCGGAACCGCAGCACCTGCGGGTCGTGGTCGGAGATCTGGTCGTTGAACTCCGAGTTGACGTGCACGGAGTCGTACTCGAAGTCGCAGCCGCGCCGGATCGAGGGGCTCACCAGGATCTGGTCCAGGACCTGCTGGTTGCCCTGGTAGTCGTAGGTGTAACGCTCGCTCTTCGGCAGCGACTTGATCGCCGACCACAGCTCGCCGTCGCCCTCGAGGATCTTCGCGGTCTCGGAGAACTCGAAGTCGTTCATGTCGCCGAGCGCGATGACGTTCGCGTTCTTCTGCACGGACAGGATGTCCTTGACGAAGGTGTTCACCTCGGTCGCCTGCGCGTGGCGCTGGATCTCCGAGCTGCGCACCGGCGGCTGGTACTGCGAGGTCAGACCCTGGTCGCCGCCCTTGGAGTTGAGGTGGTTGGCGATCACGAACACGGTCTTGCCACGGAAGACGAACTCGCCGGCCAGCGGCTTGCGGCTGCTGTTCCAGGCCGCGTTGGCCGGGTCGATCCGGCCCGGGGAGAGGGTCAGCTGCGCCTTGCCGTTCACCTTGGTGACGCCGACGGCGGTGGTGGAGTCGCCGCCCGCGCGGTCCACGAAGGACACGCGCTCCGGGTTGAACAGGAACACCTGGCGGATGTTGCCGCCCGGCTGGCCGCCGTCCTGGTCGCTGACCGGGTTGATCGAGCGCCAGTCGTACTTCGGGCCGCCCGCCGCGACGATCGCGTCGATCAGCTTGTTCACGGTCTCGCTCGCGTCGACCGTGCCGTCGTCCTTGGCGCCGTTGTTGTCCTGGATCTCCTCCAGGGACACGATGTCCGGCGACTGCAGGTTGTTCACGATCGCGGCGGCGTGCTTGTCGAAGGTGGCGTCCGACGGGTCGAGGTTCTCGACGTTGTAGGTCGCCACCGCCAGCTCGCGGCTCGACTGCTTCTGCGTGGTCTCGCGCTCCAGGCCGCCGCTCTCCAGCGTGCCGAGCTTGCTCGCGACCAGGGTGTAGCCGCCGAACTGGTTGAAGTCCAGCGGGCCCGTGGTGGTGCCCTCCAGGGTGTCGCCGACGTTCGCCTTCGGGAAGTCGGCGGTCGAGCCCAGCGACTGGATCTGCAGCCGGCCGGTGTTCTGGGACGCGTAGGAGCCGTAGACCGTGCCGCCGCGGCGGTTGCGGTGCTCCCACGGCTTCACCGTGACCCACAGCTCGCTGTACGGGTCGGTCGCGGTGACCACACGGGCGTCCTCGACCTGGAGGTTCATGCCCTCCAGGGACTCGTAGTAGTCCAGGGCGTACGCCGACGGGTCCAGGGCCAGACCGTTGATCGACCCCGCGGCGGCGGTGTCGCCCTGCGGGGCATACGCGTCCGGCACCGAGTCCTCGTCGACCACGACCGGCGCCGGGACCGCGTTGCCCGTGGAGACGGTGGTGATCGTCGGCTTGGTGATCTCCGTCAGCGACTGGTTGCCGGAGGAGGCACCGCCCGGGACGTACTCGGAGACCGTGCCGGTCACCGTGACCGAGTCGCCGACGGCGACCTTCGGCGCGGAGCTGGTGAAGACGAACACGCCCTCACTGGTGGCCGGGTTGTCGTCCGGGGTCGGGTCCTGGATCCAGAAACCCTTGGAGGAGCCATAGGCGCGGGTGGCCGTGACGATGCCGGGCACGTCCGTGACCTTCTGGCCCGCGAACGGCGATATCCGGGTCGTGCCCTGGACGTCGTGGATGCGCACCGAGTCGGCGTGCGCGGGCGAGGTGAGGACGACGGCCGACGCGGCGGAACAGACGGCGGCGACGGTGAGCGCGGCGAGGCGCGCGGAAGACCTGCTCGGCAAGGGAATCCCTCCGGGGGCGTACATGAGCGCCGGGACGAGGTGGTGACGGAAGCGTGCGGGCATGTAGCCCTGTGTGACACGCGTAGAGCCGAGTGAACAGTTGTCCCCCCAACTTCTACGCGCGTCAATCTCCTGCCTGCGCCCGGGAGTTGTCAAGGTTTCGGCCATGTACGAGATCTGACGGAGACATGAACCGGGCGGCATGGGTGGAAATCCGTCTAGGCTGAGCGGTCGAGTCCTTTCACGGCCCGAGGAGAACCAGCCGATGTCAGACAGCTCCCCCCTGCCGCCCGTACGGCTGCATCCCGAAGCGGAGCTGGCGCGCGCCGCGCTGTCCACGCCGTTGCTCTCCCGCGCCGCCCGCCTCGCCCGCTGGGCCGGACCCGACACCCGGGTGGACGCCGGCGGCGGACTGGTGGAGGAACAGCTTCCGGCCGCCGCCGAACTGCTCGGACTGAGCGGGGAGGACGCCGCCGCGTACGCGAGCGAGGCCTGGCGGGTGGCCGTGGACGCCGCACTGGTCGAGATCACCGACGAGGAAGCCGGGACCGTGGCGGCCGGGGAGGAGCTGGCGCTGCTCACCGGCGGCTCCCCGCAGGACGTGCTCACCGTCTGGCTCTCCGCCCTGGAGACCGTCGTCGCGGACGCGAGCGTGCCCGACCTGGACGATCTGGTCGACGCGATGGACGAGGGCGGCGAGGTCGATTTCTCGTCACTCGACTGGGACCCGGAGGCCGAGGCGGAGTTCCTCGACGGCGTCCTCGGCAACCTCTACCTGCTGACCGTCAGTGAGGACGGCTCCGGCGACGCTCCGGTGCCGCTGCCCGCCCTCGCCGCCTCGATGATCCTCCCCAGCGACATGGGCGAGCCCACCAACGACGTCCTGGAACAGGTCTCCGACGCGATGATGCGCCTCGACGACCAGTTCCGGATGCTGGAGCCGGTCGGTCTGGTGGAGTACCAGCCGGTGGACGAGGCGCTGATGGCGGACATCGAGGGCGCTGCGGAAGAGTCCGCGGCGCCGGTGGACGACACCGACGTCTCCCGCTACGGCATGGTCCGGCTGACCCCGCTCGGCGCCTACGGGCTGCGGGCGCGGCTGCTGGACGCCGGGTTCGAGGCGCCCGCGGTCGGTGAACTCGCCGACAAGGGCGCCGACGTGCTGCTCGACGGCACCGCCCGCTTCGGGCAGTCCGCCGCCCAAGCTGAGACCGAGCAGTGGGTGGCCCGGCGGGAACCGCTCGCCGCGGCACGGGAGTTGCTGGCCGCGGCGCGGGGTGCCGACGCCGGGGCGCCGCTGCGCAGGCTGCGCTGCCAGCAGGCGCTGTCCCTCGTCGGCCTGGAGGCCGAGGCCGCGCTGCGGGAGGTGCTGGACGACCCCGAGCTGGGCGGGCTCGCCCGGGTGTGGCTGAGCGAGCGCGGCGCCTCCGACGTGCCCGCGCCCTCGCAGGAGCTGGTGTTCTGGCTGACCGTCGACACGCTGGCCGCGCAGCTCCAGGCCGAGGGGAACTCCGAGGAACTGCGGGCGCTGGTGGAGGGGCTCGCCGAACAGCACAGCGGGTTCTTCGCGGCGGCCTGGCGGGTGGAGCACCCCGCCACCGCGGACGTGCTGGAGGCGATGGGACGGCTGCACCCGGACAAGAAGGTGGCGAAGGAAGCGCGCAAGGCCGCCTTCAAGGCGCGGTCGGCGCAAGGGGGTTGAGCGGCCCCGCCGATCGCGGACGGTTCGGCACGGCCTGATGGCGATGGCGACGGCGGGGCGACGGCGACGGTGACGGTGATGGCGATGGCGACGGTGATGGCGACGGCGTGACCGATCGCCGTTTCGCCGTTTCGCCGTTACGGCGGGGAAGAGCTGGTGACGCCGGGGAAGAGCTGGTGACGCCCGGGAAGAACATGGCCGGCGTTTTGGGCGGCCATGGCTCTGTGTATACGGATTCATGGAACAGGGGTCTCTGAAGTAGCCGGGTGTTCAACCGCCGTTCAAAAGGTGGCGCGAGTGTGAGCGCCGCAACGAGGTCGCCACCCTCCACCCGGCACGCCCACCGTCACAGGAGACACCATGTCGCTCAGCCGCAGGGACTTCGCCAGGAAATCCGCGATCACCGGTGCCGGAGTCGCGCTGGCGGGCAGCGTCGGCGCCCTGGCCACCGCCCCGAACGCCCTCGCCGCCACGGACGACGTCGAGACCGTGGACGGCGCGTCGGCGCACGGGCACCACGGCGTCGGCTACGGCCCGCTGGTCCCGGACCCGGACGGCATCCTCGCGCTGCCCGAGGGCTTCACGTACCGGGTCATCACCTACAGCGGCAGGACCAAGCTGGAGTCGGGTGAGTTCACCCCGTCCAACCACGACGGCACCTCCACCTTCGAGGGCCCCCGCGGCGCCACCCTCCTCGTCAACAACCACGAGCTGAAGGGCCCGCGCGCCAACTGGAAGTACCCGGTCCCGCTCACCGAGGGCCTCGTCTACGACCCCGCCGCCTCCGGTGGCTGCACGGTCGTTGAGGTGCGCCGCGACCACGTCGCCGAGTGGGTCGGCATCGCCGGCACCTCCACCAACTGCGCGGGCGGCAACACCCCGTGGGGCACCTGGCTGACCTGCGAGGAGACCGAGGACAAGGCCGGCCAGAACGGCATGACCAAGGACCACGGCTACGTCTTCGAGGTCGACCCCGAGGACCGCCGGGCCAACCGCGACCCCAAGCCCGTCAAGGCGCTCGGCCGCTACGCCCACGAGGCCGTCGTCGTCGATCCCAAGCGCGGCCACCTGTACCTCACCGAGGACGCGGCCGGCCCCAACGGCCTGTTCTACCGCTGGACCCCGCCGGAGGGCTACCGCCACGGCCGCGGCAAGCTGCGCACCCTCGCCGACGACGCGGGCGTCCTGCAGGCCTTCAAGTGCTTCGACTCCGGCGGCAAGTTCGTCGACGACCTCTCCCGCGCGACGAAGATCGGCACTGTCTACGGCGTCGACTGGGTGGACGTCCCGGACCGCGACGCGAAGACGACCTCCGTCCGCAAGCAGTTCACCGAGGGCCAGGTCACCCGCGCCCGCAAGCTCGAGGGCATGTGGTGGGGTGACGGCGGCACCTATGTCGTCTCCTCCTTCGCCCGGACCGAGAGCCCCGTCCAGCACGACGGCGCCGTCTGGTTCTACGACCCCAAGCGCCGCACCCTGACCCTCAAGGTCCTCCTCGGCGTCAACGCCGACCCGTCCGCCGACAACGGCAACTTCGACGGCCCGGACAACATCACCGTCTCCCCGTACGGCGGCCTGGTCATCGCCGAGGACGGCGAGGGCATCCAGCACCTGTTCGGCGCCACCGAGAGCGGCCGCACCTACCCGATCGCCCGCAACGACCTGAACATCGGCACCGCGGAGAAGCCCGAGTACAGCGAGTTCACCGGCGTCACCTTCTCGCCCGACGGCCGCACCCTGTTCGCCAACATCCAGGAGCCCGGCATCATGGTCGCCATCACGGGGCCCTGGAAGCGGCAGAAGTGCGCCTGACGTCCGCGCGGTAATTAATTCGCTCGCTCGTCCCGCGGCTCCCCTCCTAGAGTGATCCTCGTCCAGGTGCGACAGGCAGGACCTACTTCCACTCTTAATGGGGAGGCCGCGGGTTCGAGTCCCGCCACCGGCTCCACGGGCCGGTGTAGCTCAGAGGCAGAGCACCAACCGTCGGTTCCGCCGACCTCGATCTCTGGACACCGAAAACTTCATGCACCTCCCGGTGCGCAGGCTGCGGTTACTTCTTTTGCAAAGAGAATCCACGACCGCCGCCGAATTGATCTCGGGAGGCGCAGCACATGGTGGGTGTCCGGTGCGCAGGCAGCGGTTACTTCATTGGATCGGGCGGTTGCGGGTTCGAGTCCCGTCATCGACTTCGGGTCGGTGTAGCTCAATTGGGTAGAGCACCTGGACAAGTCCGTCGTCGACCCCTGATCTCGGACACCTTCCATCTGCTGCGCCTCCCTCCGAAACGGAAACGAATTCGGGGGAATTCACCATGGCGCGATTCAACACGCGTGCCGCCAAGGCGCAGCTGAAGTCGGCGGTGACGTCGACGGGCCGCATCCTGCGGACCTACGAGGGCGGCCGGGGCCAGGAGCGCGATCCGCGATCCGAGCTTTTCCTTCTCGCGGTCTCCAACTTCGTCTCGCAGGACACCTTCTACGAGAGCGGCGCCGACCGCGACGACCGGTTCACCCGCCTCCTCCGCGACCTCGCCGTCAGCGACCCGGAGTGGACGGCCGGACTGCTCGGCTGGCTGCGCGGTGAGGGCAACATGCGGACGGCCTCGATCGTGGGCGCCGCCGAGTACGTGCACGCCCGGCTGACCGCGGGCGCCACCGACGGCCCGTCCAACCGGCAGGTCGTGGCATCCGTACTGCAGCGCCCGGACGAGCCCGGCGAGCTGCTCGCGTACTGGACGGCGACGTACGGCCGCGCCGTCCCCAAGCCGGTCAAGCGCGGTGTCGCCGACGCCGTACGACGGCTGTACCACGCCAAGTCGCTGCTCAAGTACGACACCGCGTCCAAGGGCTACCGCTTCGCCGACATCCTCAACCTGGTGCACGCGTCGCCGGACGCGGACAAGCCGTGGCAGGGCGACCTGTTCCGGTACGCGCTCGACCGGCGGCACAACCCGGACACCGCCGTGCCGCCCGCGTCGAGCCCGGTGCTCACCGCGCACCGCGAGCTGATGGCGCTGCCCGTCGAGCAGCGGCGGGCGGTCGTCACCGCGCCCGGCGGCGCCGAGCGGCTGGCGGCGGCCGGTATCACCTGGGAGGCGCTGGCCGGCTGGCTGCAGGGCCCGATGGACAAGGCGGCCTGGGAGGCCGTGATCCCGTCCATGGGCACGATGGCGCTGGTCCGCAACCTGCGGAACTTCGACGGGGCGGGGGTCTCGGACGAGGTCGCCGCCCAGGTCGCGGCGAAGATCAGCGACCCGCAGCAGGTGGCTCGTTCGCGGCAGTTCCCCTTCCGCTACCTGGCCGCCTACCGGCACGCGCCCTCGCTGCGCTGGGCGTACCCGCTGGAGCAGGCGCTCGGTCACTCGCTGGCCAACGTGCCCGCGCTGCCGGGCCGGACGCTGGTGCTGGTCGACCGGTCGGCCTCGATGTTCTGGTCGACGGTGTCCGAGCGCGCCCAGCTCACCCGGGCCGACGCGGCGGCGATCTTCGGCACCGCGCTCGCGCTGCGGGCGGCGGACGCCGACCTGGTCGAGTTCGGCTCGACCAGCGCGAAGGTGGAGTTCCGCAAGGGCGAGTCGGTGCTGAAGATCCTGGAGCGCTTCGGCAACCTCGGCGGCACCGACACCACGGAGGCGGTGCGCCGGCACTACAAGAAGCACGACCGGGTGCTGATCGTCACCGACGAGCAGTACTCCCCGCACCAGCAGGGTGACCCGACCGCCCAGATCCCGTCCCGTGTCCCGGTCTACACCTGGAACCTGGAGGGCTACCGGGCGGGCCACGGGCCGTCGGGCACGGACAACAGGCACACCTTCGGCGGCCTTTCGGACTCGGCCTTCCGGATGGTGTCCCTGCTGGAGGACGCTCGTGACTCCCGCTGGCCGTGGCAGGCCTGACCGGCGGCCGGTTCTGATGGTGGCCCGCACTCCCACCGGGGGTGCGGGCCACACCCTTGCCTGCTCCCGCACTGATATCTAACATTTCAGTTCGTGGAGACGCTACGACCCGTTCCCCGCACCCTGCTCCGGGACCGCGCCTACGCGGCGATCCGGGACGCCATCGTGGCCGGGGAGATCGAGCCCGGCGCGGTGGTGCGCGACGCCGACCTCGCCGAGCAGCTGGGGCTGTCCCGGGCGCCGGTGCGCGAGGCCTTCGCGCGGCTCGTGGACGAGGGGCTGCTGGAGAGCAAGCCGCAGAGCTACACCCGGGTCACCCCGCTCGTCGCCGCCGACGTACGGGACGCGGCGGCGGTGGTCGGTGCCCTGCACGAACTGGTCACCCGGGTCGCCGTACCCCGGCTGAGCCCGGCGGACCTCGACCGGATGCGCGCGGCGGGCGACCGGTTCGCCACCGCCGTGGGCACCGGTGACGTGGACGAGGCCCTGCGTGCCGACGACGAGTTGCACGACGTCCTGGTCCGGGTGAGCGGCAACCGCGCCGCCGCCGCGACCGTCGCCCGCTACACCCCGCTCATCCGCCGCCTGGAGCGGCAGCGCTTCGGCGAGGGCGGCTCGTGCCGCTCGACCGGGCTGCACGAGCGGCTGATCGAGGCCTGCGCCGACGGTGACGTGGACGGCGCGGTCCGGGTCACGGCGGACATCTGGCGTACCCTCGCAGACCTGGCCGACCCCGACTGAACCTGGAGGTCCCGTGTCCCTGTCTTCCTACGCCCGCTATCCGCTGCTGTTCGGCCCCTCGCCCGTGCACCCCCTGGAGCGTCTGACCGCCCACCTCGGCGGCGCCGCGCTGTGGGCCAAGCGGGAGGACTGCAATTCCGGGATCGCCTACGGCGGGAACAAGACCCGCAAGCTGGAGTACCTGGTCGCCGACGCGCTCGCGCAGGGCTGCGACACACTCGTCTCGATCGGCGGGGTGCAGTCCAACCACACCCGCCAGGTCGCCGCCGTCGCGGCCCGCGCCGGACTCAAGTGTGTGCTGGTGCAGGAGAGTTGGGTCGAGTGGCCGGACTCCGTGTACGACAAGGTGGGCAACATCCTGATCAGCAGGCTCGCCGGGGCCGAGGTGCGGCTGGTGCGGGCCGGGTTCGGGATCGGGTTCAAGGAGAGCTGGGAGCAGGCGCTGAGGGACGTGGAGGAGGCGGGCGGGAAGCCGTACGCCATTCCTGCCGGTGCCTCCGACCATCTGCTCGGCGGCCTCGGCTTCGCCCGCTGGGCTCATGAAGTCGCCGATCAGGAGGAGGAGTTGGGCGTCTTCTTCGACACGGTGGTGGTGTGCTCGGTCACCGGCTCGACCCAGGCGGGCATGATCGCCGGATTCCGGGCCCTGGAGGAGGCGGGCGGTCGGCCCCGCCGGGTGCTCGGCATCGACGCCTCGGCCGAGCCCGCCCGCACCCGCGAACAGATCGCCCGGATCGCCCACGCCACCGGCCGACTCATCGGCGTCAAGGGTGAGTTGACCGTCGAGCTGGACGAGCGGTACCACGCGGGGACCTACGGCATCCCCGACGAGTCCACCCTGGACGCCATGCGGCTCGCCGCGCGGACCGAGGGCATGGTCACCGACCCCGTCTACGAGGGCAAGTCCATGGCCGGGCTCGTCGACCTCGTCCGGCGCGGTGAGATCGGCGCGGACTCGACGGTGCTCTACGCCCACCTGGGCGGCCAGCCCGCGCTCAACGCCTACAGCGCGCTGTTCTAGGCGGTACATCGCGCTGTTCTAGGCGGTACATGGGGGACAGCCCGCGTGGGACGGCCCGGGTGCGGTCGGGCAGCGGCCGTCGGCGGGCGGGGCCATGATGGCGGTGTGCCCTGCCCCTCGACGCCCGGTCCGGGCGACGCCCTCGCCAGTCTGGAGTCGGCCCCCACGCCCCGGACCGCCGTGGTCTGGCTTCCCCCGGCCGACCTGTGGCCCGCCATCCAGCACATCCGAGCCGAGCACGACCCGCAGATCCGCCGCTGGCCACCCCATGTGAACCTGGTCTTCGGCTTCGTACCGGAGGAGGACTTCCCGGCGGCGCTCCCGCTGCTGGCCGCCGCGGCCGCCGGGTGCGAGCCCTTCGACATCCGGCTCAGCGGGGTCCGCTTCTTCCGCCACCGGTCCTACGCCACCGTGTGGCTCGACCCCGCGGCGGCCGGCGCGGCGCCCTGGACGGAGCTTCAGCGCGCGCTCGCGGAGCCCTTCCCGTACTGCACGGACCGCTTTCCCCGCTTCACCCCGCACCTCTCGCTCGGGCGCACCCACGTCCCGCGCGTCCTCGCGGCCGAATGCGCCGCCCGGCTCGGGGTGCTGCACGCGCGCGTGGCCGAGATCGAACTGCTCTCCCGCCGCGGTGACGGCCCCATGCGGACGCGCGCCACGATCGGCCTGGGCACCGGCGAGGTACGCCGCACTTTCGGGCCGGACCCGGCCACCGGGGGCCTGACCGGACGGCGGTGAGCCTTTCGTGGTGCTCGATAATCAGCGAAGAGGATCCCCGGTCGGCAAGGAGCATCTGGATGGCGCAGGTCAGACCCATGCGTGCGGACGCTCGGCGCAACCACGAGCGGTTGCTGAAGGTGGCGGCCGAGGCCTTCGCCGAGCATGGGGAGAACGCCTCGCTGGACGACATCGCCAAGCGCGCCGGCGTCGGCTCCGGCACGCTCTACCGGCACTTCCCGACCCGGCAGGCGCTGCTGGAGGCCGCGTACGTGGACCGGATCCAGGCCATGGCCGCCCGGGCCGACGAGTTCGCAGCGGAACTTCCGCCGGGCGAGGCTCTGGTGGAGTGGCTCAACGAGGTGTGCGTCGGGACGATCCAGGTGCGCGGCATGAAGACGCTCCTGGGCTCGGCCGTCACCGACGGCAGCTCCGTGGCGGCCACGGCCTGCGGCACGCATCTGCAGGAGGCGGCCCGGCGGCTGGTGGAGGCGGCGCAGCGGGAGGGCAGCCTGCGCGGGGATGTCGAGCCGATCGAGGTGCTGCGGCTGGCGCATGGCGTGGCGTCGGCGTCGGAGCTGGCGGATGGGCAGGGGCGGGAGATCCGGCGGTATCTGTCGCTGCTGACGGAGGGACTGCGGCCGCGCGGGGAGGCCTGACAACCGGGCGCCCCCTGACCGAAGGGGACGCCGATGGCTGTGTCGTACGACCGCTTACAGGGCCCGAGCCCCCGGCTCGACCATGTTGCGTACCGTGCGGGCCTTCACGAAGTCGCCCATTGCCGTCATGTCCCACTCGCCGGAGAACTGGCGGATGAGCTTGGCCATCATGACGCCGGTCTGCGGTTCGGCGTTGGTGAGGTCGAAGCGGACCAGCTCCTCTCCCGTGGCCGCGTCCACCAGGCGGCAGTAGGCCTTGGCGACCTCCGTGAACTTCTGGCCGGAGAAGGAGTTGACCGTGAAGACCAGGCCGGTGACCTCCTGGGGGAGCCGGCCGAGGTCGACCGTGATCACCTCGTCGTCGCCCCCGCCCTCGCCGGTGAGGTTGTCACCCGAGTGTCTGATCGCGCCGTTCAGGATCGTCAGCTTGCCGAAGTAACAGCTGTCGATGGCGTTGCGCTGGGGGCCGTAGGCGATGACCGAGGCGTCCAGGTCGATGTCCTTGCTGCGGAACGCGGGCTCCCAGCCGAGGCCCATCTGCACCACGGAGAGCAGCGGGCGGCCGCCCTTGACCAGGGAGACGGTCTGGTTCTTCTGGAGGCTGACCCGGCCCTTGTCCAGGTTGATCTTCCCGGCGCCGGGCACCGGGGCGGGCGGCGCGGGCGGTGCCGCAGGAACGGGCGGTGCGACCGGTGCCTGCGCGGCGGGCGCCGGCGGTGCGGCCGGTGCTGCCGCGGGTGCCGCGGCGGGCTCCTCCACCGTCACACCGAAGTCCGTCGCGATGCCGGCCAGGCCGTTGGCGTACCCCTGGCCGACGGCGCGGACCTTCCACTGGCCGCCCCGCCGGTAGATCTCCACGATCACCAGCGCCGTCTCCGTGCCGAGCTGCGGCGGCGTGAACGTGGCCAGGACCGAGCCGCCGTCCGCGTCCCGGATCGTGGCCGTCGGCTCGATGCCCTGGAAGGTCTGGCCGGCCGCGTCCGGGCTGGCCGTGACCACGATCTTCTCGATGTCCGGCGGCACGGCGCCGGTGTCGACCGTGATCGCGTCGGGCGCCGCGCCACCACCGGACGTGTACGTCACGCCCGGCCCGGCGGGCTGGTTGTAGAAGATGAAGTCGTCGTCGGAGCGCACTTTGCCGTCGCCGGTGAGCAGCAGGCCCGACACGTCGAGCCGCACCGGCGCGGAGACGTCCACCGTCACGCGGGCGGCCGACAGGGAGACGTTCGAGCCTGGGGTCATAGCTGTCATGCCTGAGGTAACGAGCGGAAGCGCTTTACCGTTCCCTTACCCGGGCAACGGACCGCTCAGTTCGCGGCGACGACCTCGTCCAGCCAGGTCAGCGGCCGCTCGGCGGGCCACGTCAGAAGTCGGTCCTGATCGGCGGGGTCACGGGCTTCGTGATAGCGGAAGACGAGGTCGTGGGCATGGCGGCCGAGGATCTCGATCTTGCCGGTGGCGTGCGAGGCGACGAGGCGGAAGCGTTTGGCCAGGCCGTTCAGCCGGGCGCGGGTGGCCGTGATGATGTCCACGGCCTCCGCGAGCGGCACGGCGTAGCGGTCGTTGCCGTGGGTCGGCCGGCACAGGAAGACGTAGTAGGGCGCCACGCCGGTCGAGGCCAGGCGCCGTTGCAGCCGGGCGAGTTCCTCGGGGTCGTCGTTGACGCCGCGCAGGAGCGGGGTCTGGTTGGTCAGGACGAGACCCGCGTCCTGGAGCCGGGTCGTGGCGGCCAGGGCCTCCCGGGTGAGTTCCCGGCTGTGGGTGAAGTGGCACATCACGTGGGTGCGGGCGTCGGCGCGGGCGGCCGAGGCGAGGGTGTTTGCTAGCTCCGGGGTGATCCGCGCGGGGTCGAAGGCGGGGACCTTGGTGCCGATCCGGATGACGTCGACGTGGGGCACGGAGCGGACCTCGGTCAGTGCCGCGGCCAGCCGGGAAGGAGCGAGCATCAGGGGATCGCCGCCGGTGAGCAGGACGTTGTCGATCTCCGGATGGGCGCGGATGTAGCGCACGCCCTCGCTGATGTCGAAGGTCGTCTCGCGTTCCGCGCTGTCCAGTTCGCTTTCCGGACGCAGCTGGTGCGCGGGGTCGGTGGCGAGCGTGAAGCGCTTGCGGAAGCAGAAGCGGCAGTAGGTCGCGCAGACGTCGGTGAGCAGCAGCAGGGCTGTCGGCGGGTACTTGTGCTGCAGGCCGCGCACCCGGGTGTTGGCGGCCTCGTCGCTCGGGTCGAAGTCGAGGGTGTCGGACAGTTCCTCGACCTCCGGCATGACGATCAGCCGCAGCGGATCACGCGGGTCGCTCCAGTCGATGAGGCCGGCGTAGTAGGGGGTGATACGGAACTCGAATTCGCGTACGACCGCCGCGCGCGCCCGGGCCTCGCCCGGCGGCAGGCCCTCGACCCGGGACAGGTCCCTGATCACCGCGGCCGGACGGTGCTCACGCGCCATGGCTCCCACTCCCTTCTCCGTCGCCGCCCGCGGTGATCGTGGCCGCCGGGGCCTGTCCCGGCGCGGTTCCGAAGGCGGGCCCGGACGCCGGAGCGGGTGGCGGAACACCGTTCTTCAGCACCGTGCCCCGGCTGTACGTCACCGTCATCCACACGATGTCCCGAGCGCTCACGATCATCACGTGCGCCTCGGGAAGTGCCGTCTCCTCGGTCGCGCCGCCGGCTCTCAGCCTGATCTCGCCGCGCAGCAGCAGATCGCGGTCCCCGGTCTCGGCCGACAGCCGGCTGTGGCTGAGGAGCGTCCCGGCCACGTGCGAACCGTCCCGCAGCCGACAGCCGACGTAGATCCTCGAATCGACGTAGTCGTGGAGACGGTGCCGGGCCGGGTACGCCTGGAACGCCCACCACCACCCCGGCCGCTCGGCGCGGTTGTCGGCCCGTCGGACCGTGGCAAGTCCGTAGCCCAGCGCGGTCGAGAGCCCCAGGAGCCCGGCTCCCCACAGCGCCACGGACAGTGCGTTCCCCGTCAGGTGGGCGGGATCGCCACGCAGCGCCCGCACATCGGGAACGGCGTGCGGCGCGAGGTGCGCGAACAGCAGGAACGCGACGCCGACCACCCAGTCCGCCAGGACGCTGACGAGCACGATCGCGGCGGTCTCGGCGAGGGTCGAGCGATCGTAGGCCGGCACGTCACGGGCATGGCGGCGCTGGTACACGAATCCGGGGGCCAGCAACGTGAGGAACAGGACCAGGCCGGTCAGGTTGGTCGGCATCGAATCCTCTCGGAGCTTGGTCGACCGGGCGTGGACGAGGTGCCGAAATCAGGATCGATGTGACGGGGGCCGGGGCCGTTTTCCGGGCCGGTGTCGATGGCCGTGACAGTGGGTACAAGGCCTGGCGCCCACGGTAGTGGCTCGGTGCCGGGACTGTCACCGGGCCTTCAGGTGTGGAGGTTTGTCCATGGCCGACGAAGCCGACGACGCCTTGAACTCCGATCCATCCGACTTCGAGGGGGACGTCCCCGAGCTGCCCGAAAGCAACCTGCGCGGCGGCCATGCCACGGTCGGCGAGGAGGCGTTGCCGGACTTCGCGGTCGGCATCCCTCTGCCCCCGGCGCCCCCGGCGCCACCGGCGCAGCCGTCCGACTCGGCGACCACGGACTGAGGGCGGGTTGGATGGGGGGCGAGGGGGAAGTACGGCGCCTGACCGAGCGGGCGCTGGCCGATCTGCGTACGGCACTGGCCCGGTTCGGCCTGCTCAGCGACGAGGCGGACGCCGCCGCGGTGCGGTTGATGGCGGTGGCGGACCTGCGTCAGGAGTCGGAGGAGCGGACCGAACTGCTGCGCTACTACTACAACAGGGCTTTCGACGACGGCCCGGCAGGCACCGCGGCGCTGGAGGTCTGGCGGCGACTGCTCGAGGTGGTGTCCCCGGGGTGGAACGACGACGTCGACCCGGACGACGACAGCACCGTCGTCTTCGACATGAGCACCGGAAGGATCATCGGGCCGGACGGCTCCCCACTGATGCCTGACGAGGCGGACGAGGCGTATGCGGCGGACGAGTCCGACGACGTCCTGCTCGGTCAGGTCCAGGAACTGATCAATGCCTACGGCGTCGAGGGTGACCCCTCGCTGCTGGCACGGGCCGTGGCCAAGCTCCTGGAGTCCGACGGCACCGACCCCGCCCACCTGCGCGCGGCGGTGGAGTTCGGCGGCTGGCTGGGCGAGAACGCCAAAACCGAGCACGACCCGCGGATGGCCGTGCTGTCGGTCACTCTGCTGGAGTGGGCCTGCGACCGGGACCCGGAACCGGATCTCCAGAACCTGGTCCAGCTGGGCAGCCACCTGGACACCCTCTACGACCTGACCCTCGACCAGGGCACGATCCTGCGAGCCATCGAGGTGCGCCGCGCCGCCCTGGACCTGGTGGACGAGGACTCGCCGGCCCACCCCAACATCGAGGGTGACCTCTGCGGCGGGCTGTGGACCTACGGCAGGAACACGGACGTCACGGCGCTCGATGAGGCGCTGGAGCGACTGCCCCACGTCATCGCCCACCCCGCGCTGAACCCCTCGATCCGGCCGGGATGGATCTGGAACCTGGGCACGGTTCTGCGCGATCGCGGAGTGCTTGCCTCCGACGGGGGATCGATCTCCGAAGCGATGGATGTGCACGAGTGGGCGTTGCGCGAAGCCGAGGAGCACGGCTGGCTGGAACAGCAGACGTTCGAGATCCGCTGGTCGCAGGCCACCACGATCCACACCTGGTGGACGTACTCGCACAATCCCGACGCGGGGAACGACTCCGTCCGTATGTTCCGGGATCTCCTGGCCGAGATCCCACCGCAGAGCCCGCGGCTGGCCCCGGCGCTCAACGACTTCGGTCTCGCCCTGGGGTCCCTGCCCTACGGCGACGGCTCGGCCGCCCGGGAGTCCGCAACCGTGCTGCGGCACGCGCTGACCCTGATCGGGCCCGGCGACGCGATACGGCCGCGGGTGCTGGCCAACCTGGTGGGCTCGCTGTGGGCGCCGGCCGACCACGGCACCGTCCTGTCCGCGGCCGAGGTCGACGAGCTGACAGCCCTGGCCACCGAGTCGGTCGAAACGACTCCCGAGGGCAGCCCCGAGCTGGGACATCGGCTCAACCATCTGGGCCGGGCCCACTCCCTCCGATTCGAACGGCACCACGACACCACGGATCTGGATGCCGCGGTCGAGAACTACCGCCGCTCGGCCGAGTACGAGTCCTCGCCCCTGTGGGTGCGCTGGAACTCCGCGTACAGCTGGGTCGAAACCGCGACGGCAGCAGGGGCCTGGGAGTCGGCGGCGCAGGGCTGTGTCCGCCTGGTCGGGCTGATCCCGCTGGCCGGCGGCGAGTTGGTGCGGCGCCGGGACCGCGAACTCCAGCTGATCAGGCTGGGCGACGCACTGCGGGACGGGGCCGCGGCCGCTCTCCATGCCGGGCAGGCCGAACTCGCTCTGGAGCTGCTGGAGTCGGGGCGGGGCGTGCTGCTGCGCCATGCGATGGTCCGGGCAGCCGCGGTCGAGGAGCTGCGCGAGAAGGCGCCCGCCCTTGTCGACACGTACGTGGCCCTGCGCAGGACCCTCGATCAGGACGACGGCTCGCTGCAGATGATCCGCTCCATCGGGGACACAGCGCGCCGTATCGAAGCCGCCCAGGAACTTCAGGCTCTGATCGAGCACATCAGGACCCTGCCCGGTCTCGCGGACTTCCCGGGAACCGGCGCGCCCCATGCGACGGATACGTCGACTCGGACGGTCGTGGTGCTGAACCTGAGCCGTTACCGCAGCGATGCGATCATCGTGGGGGCCGGTGGGGGTCAACCGGTCGTGGTGCCCCTGCCGCTGGTGACGCCGGACAGTGTGGCGGCGCAGGTCCGCGCCCTGTACGGCGCGCTGGGCCGGCGTGGTTCCGCCAAGGCCGATGCGGGAGGCGGGGAGGAGGCCGAGCGTGCCGTGGCGTCCGTCCTCGCCTGGACCTGGGATGCCGTTGTCGCGCCCGTCCTGGCCGCGCTCGGGTGGGACCACCCGTCGCCCGCGGCGTCGCGCCCGCGCCTGTGGTGGTCACCGACCGGTGCGTTGACGCTGCTTCCGCTGCATGCCGCGCTGCGGCCCGCCGACGGCTCCGGCGGGAAGCTGTGTGCGCTGGAGTGCGTCGTCTCCTCCTACACCCCCACCCTCGCCGCGCTGCACAAACCCGCGATGCCGGCCGTGCCGGCCGCGTCGGCGTGCGTGGTGGCGATACCGGTGACGCCAGGACAGTCGGACCTGCTGGGCGTATCGGAGGAGGCGAAGGCGGTGGCCGACTGCTATCCCGGCTCGGTTCCGCTCGTCGGGGCCGACGCGACGCACACCGCGGTGGCCTCGGCGCTCTCCCGTGCGGTGATCGCGCACTTCGCCTGCCATGGCGTCAACGCGCCGGACGACCCCTCCCGCAGCGGCCTGGCGCTCGCCGACGGCACGTTGTTGTCCGTGGCCGAGCTGTCGGTCCAGGACCTGGAGGGTCACGCCTTCCTGGCGTATCTGTCGGCCTGCGACACGGCCCGGGGCGGCACCGTCCTCACGGACGAGGCCATCACGCTCTGCGCCGGCCTGGTGCTGGCCGGATTCAGGCACGCGGTCGGGACGCTGTGGCCGGTCGACGACGCGGCGGCCACGTTTCTCGCGCGCAGGTTCCACCAGGCGTTGGCCCGGCGGCTGAGCCGGGGTGAAGCCGTGGAGCCCGCCAGGATGCTGAACCAGCTGGCGGAGTGGGTCTCGGGAGGCTGGCTGGAACAGCCCAGCCGCTGGGCGACGCTGATCCACTTCGGCGGCTGAACGGTCGCAGGCGGACATCCGCCCGCCTGCGACCCGCTACGGCACCACCACGATCTTCCGCCCCACGCCCGCCGCGAACTGCTCCAGCGCCTCGGGGTACCGCTCCAGCGGGATCCGGTCGCTGATGAACACCTCGGGGTCCAGCACCCCGTTCGCGAACAGTTCCGCGGCCCGTTCGAAGCTGTGCAGGACCGCCATCGAACCGGTGATGGTGATCTCCTGGTTGTAGATGCGGTACGGATCGATCGTCACGCGCGTCGCGTAGTCGGCCACCCCGAACTGCAGGAACGTGCCCGCCTTCGCCACCCGGTCCAGGCCGTCCTGGATGGCCGCCGCGTTGCCGGTCGCGTCGACGACCACGTCCCAGCCCTGCGGGCGGTCCAGTTCGTCCGCGGCCGCGGCGGACGCCGAGACGCCGAGGCGGCGGGCCGTCTCCAGGCGGGCCGG
This sequence comes from Streptomyces sp. NPDC001816, assembly GCF_042892235.1. Taxonomy (NCBI): domain Bacteria; kingdom Bacillati; phylum Actinomycetota; class Actinomycetes; order Kitasatosporales; family Streptomycetaceae; genus Streptomyces; species Streptomyces sp. NPDC001816. The sequence goes on along the minus strand of NZ_JBIATY010000013.1, from coordinate 136,419 downwards.
GTTGAGGTCCACGACGTCCACGCTCGCCGCGCCGGTGCGCTTGGCCAGTTCCAGCATCATCAGGCCCATGGTCCCGGAGCCGTAGATCAGGACGTGGGCGCCGAGGCGGGCGCGGAGGACGTCGTAGCCGCGTACCGCGCAGGACAGGGGTTCCACGAGGGCCGCGTCCTGGGTGCGGACGTGTTCGGGGAGCTTCACGCAGTTCGCCACCGGCGCCACCGCGTACCGGGCCGCGCCGCCCGCCGTCGTCACGCCGATCGCGGCCCAGCGCTCGCACAGATTGTTGTGGCCGGTACGGCAGTGGCGGCACTCGTAGCAGTAGAGAGAGGGGTCCACGGCCACACGGTCGCCGACCGCGACCTCCGTGACCTGGGTGCCGACGCCGACCACCTCGCCGGCGAACTCGTGCCCGGGGACGATCGGCAGCTTGGGTGCGAACTCGCCCTGGAGGATGTGCAGGTCGGTGCCGCACAGGCCGCAGGCGGCGACCTCGACGACGACCTCGCGGGGACCTGGCGTCGGGTCCGGGACCTCGGTGACGACGGCGCGGCCCACGGACTCGATGACGGCGGCCTTCATTTCACGGCTCCCAACGACAGGCCCTGGACCAGCTTGTCCTGGGCGGCGAACCCCGCGGCGAGCACCGGCAGGGAGATGACGAGCGAGGCGGCGCACACCTTCGCCAGGAACAGGCCCTGGCTGGTGATGAAACCGGTCAGGAAGACGGGGGCGGTCTCGGCGACCACGCCGGTCAGGACTCGGGCGAAGAGCAGTTCGTTCCAGCTGAAGATGAAGCAGATCAGGGCGGTGGCGGCGATGCCGGGCAGGGCGATGGGGGCCACCACGCGGGCGAGGATCGTCGGCAGGCGGGCGCCGTCGATCTGCGCCGCCTCGATCACCGCCACCGGGACCTCGGCGAGGAAGGACTGCATCATCCACACCGCGATCGGCAGGTTCATGGAGGTGTAGAGGATGACGAGGAGCCAGATGTTGTCGAGCATCCCGGTGTTCTTGGCGAACAGGTAGATGGGCAGCAGGCCCGCCACCACCGGCAGCATCTTGGTGGACAGGAAGAAGAACAGGACGTCCGTCCACTTCTTCACCGGGCGGATCGAGAGCGCGTACGCCGCCGGGAAGGCCAGCAGGAGCACGAACAGCGTCGAGACCACCGATGCCATGGTCGAGTTGATCAATGCCGGCCAGGGGCTTGCGCCCCCGCCCGTGCCGAAGAAGTCGCGGTAGCCGTCCAGGGTCAGGGCCGCGCCGAAGGACGGGGGATTCGTGGCGGCGTCGGCCTCCGAGTGGAAGGAGGTCAGGACCATCCAGGCGATGGGCAGGAAGAACAGCAGACCGACCAGCCAGGCCAGCAGGCCGAGGCCCACTGAGCGGCGGCTGCGGATGCGTGTGGCGACGGTGCTCATGCGCGGGACACCTCCTCGCGGAACAGGGACGACACCACGCGCAGGGCGAAGGTCGCGATGACGATCGAGCCGATGACGACCAGGACGCCGGCGGCCGAGGCGAGGCCGTTCTCATGGGCCTGGTAGAAGCTCTGGTAGACGGTGTAGGGGAGGTTCGCGGTGCCCAGGCCGCCGGAGGTGATCGTGAACACCGCGTCGAAGTTCTGGACGATGTAGATCGAGCCCAGCAGGGCGCCCAGTTCGAGGTAGCGGCGCAGATGCGGGAGCGTGAGGTGGCGGAAGATCTGCCAGTCGCTCGCGCCGTCCACCCGCGCCGCCTCGATCTGCTCGGCGTCGCGGCTCTGCAGTCCCGCCAGCAGGATCAGCATCATGAACGGCGTCCACTGCCAGATCAGCGCGGCCTCGACCGCGAGGAGCGGGTTGTCCGAGATCCAGTCCGGCTGGGGGCCGCCCACATAGTGCAACAACCCATTGAACAGGCCGTATTCGGGGTTGTAGAGCACATGCTTCCACAGCAGGGCCGCGGCGACGGGGACCAGCAGGAACGGGGCGATCAGCAGGGTGCGGACCACGCCGCGGCCCCGGAACCTCTGGTTGAGCAGCAACGCTATGGCGAGGCCCAGGATCAGGCTGACCAGGACCACCGTGACCGTCAGCAGGACCGTCGTCCACACCGAGTTGCGCAGGTCCGGGTCGGTCAGGACCTGGCGGTAGTTGTCGACGCCGGCGAAGTGACGGGCCTTCGGATAGAGGGCGTTCCAGTGGAAGAACGAGATCACCACGGTCGCCACGAATGGCAGCTGGGTCACCACGATCATGAAGACCAGGGCGGGCAGCAGCGGGGCCCGGACGGCCCACGCTCGCATACGGTTCGGCGGCCGGGTCGCCGGCCGCGCGGTGGTGGCGGCGACTCGGGCGGAGGAGGTGGTGACGGTCATGATCCCTCGTACTTCTTGGCGACGGCCTCGGCGAGCTGCTGCGACTTCTGCAGCGCGCTGTCGACGGACTCCCGGCCGGCGACGGCGGAGCTGATCTCCTGGGAGACCTTGGTGCCGAGGTCGGTGAACTCGGGGATGCCGACGAACTGGATGCCGGGCGCGGGGCGGGGCTGCACACCCGGGTCGTTCGGCTTGGCGCCGGCTATGGCGTTCCGGGTGACGTCCGCGAAGGCGGCCGCCTCCTTGCGGTACTCCGGGATGTCGTACGTCGACGAACGCTTGCCGGCCGGCACGTTGGCCCAGCCGGCCTTCTCGCCCACGAGCTTCTCGTAGTCCTTGCCGGACGCCCACGACATGAACTTCCAGGCGTCGTCGGGGTTCTTGGACGCCTTCTGGATGCCCCACGCCCAGGTGTAGAGCCAGCCGGAGCTGTCGGTCTTCTCGACCGGGGCCTGGACGTAGCCGATCTTGCCCTTGACCGGGGAACCGGAGGCCTCCAGCGAACCCGCGCCGGACGTGGCGTCGTACCACATGGCCGTCTTGCCCTGCGTCATGTCGTTCAGGCACTCGGCGAAGCCGGACTGCGCGGCGCCGGACTCGCCGTGCTTACGGACCAGGTCGACGTAGAACTGGGTGGCCTGCTTGAACTCCGGGGAGTCCACCTGCGCCTTCCAGTCCTTGTCGAACCAGGTGCCGCCGAAGGTGTTGACGACGGTGGTCAGCGGAGCCATCACCTCGCCCCAGCCGGGCAGCCCGCGCAGGCAGATGCCCTTCATCCCGGACTCGGCGCCGTCCGCCTTGGCGGCCAGGTCGGCGACCTGCTTCCAGGTGGGCTTGGCCGGCATGGTCAGGCCCTTCTTCTGGAAGACGTCCTTGCGGTACATCAGGAAGGAGGACTCGCCGTAGAAGGGCTCGCCGTAGAGCTTGCCGTCCGCGGCGGTGAGGGCCTGCTGCATCGGCTTGAGGATGTCCTGCTGGTCGAAGGCGGTGTCGCTCTTGACGTACGAGTCGATCGGGTGGAGCCAGCCGTTCTTGGCGTAGATCGGGATCTCGTAGTTGCTGAGCGTGGCGACGTCGTACTGGCCCGCCTGGTTGGCGAAGTCCTGGCTGATCTTGTCTCTGACGTCGTTCTCCGGCAGGACGGTGAAGTTCACCTTGATCCCGGTGTCCTTGGTGAAGTGGTCGGCGGTGAGCTTCTGCAACTCCACCATCTGCGGGTTGTTCACCATCAGGACGTTGATGGAGTGGGCGGAGGACCCGCCGCCGGCGCCGCCTGCGCCCGAGCAGCCGGTGAGCAGTGGAGTGATCAGTGTTCCTGCGGCGGCCACGGCAAACAGGGCGCGGGGCGTTCGGCGGCTCTGGGTTTGCATGGAGTACTCCTGGGCGTATGGGGAGATAAAGGGCACCTGCGGCATGGGTGTGCCCCGGGGGACGGTGTTCGGTTTTTCAGACCCGGATGACCTGCGGGCCCAGCAGGGAGTAGCGGTGGGCCTCGGCCGTCGGGAGCAGCGTGCTCGTCACGATCGCCTCCAGCGCGCCGACCTCGGCGAACCGGCAGAAGCTGACCGCTCCGAACTTGGTGTGCACGCCCGCGAAGACCGTCCTGCGCGCGGCGCGGATGGCCTGGGCCTTGACCTCGCTGACGGCGGGGTCGGGGGTGGTCAGGCCGTGTTCGCGGGAGATGCCGTTGGCGCCGATGAAGGCGAGGTCGACCACGAAGCCGGACAGCATCCTGGTCGTCCAGTGGTCGACGGTCGCCAGGGTGCCGGCCCGGACCCGTCCGCCGAGGAGCAGGACCGACATGTTCTCGGCCTCGGCGAGGGCGCCCGCGACGGGCAGCGACGCGGTGACCACGGTCAGCGGCCGGTCCGTCGGCAGGGCCTCGGCGATGAGCTGCGGGGTGAAGCCCTCGTCGGCGAAGACCGTCTCCGCGTCCCCCAGCAGCTCGGCCGCGGCGGCCGCGATCCGGCGCTTCTCGGGGACGTGACTGGTGGCACGGAAGGCGAGTGTCGTCTCGAAGCCGGCGCTCTCGACCGGGTAGGCGCCGCCATGGGTGCGACGGACCAGCCCGTGGTCCTCCAGGGCGCGCAGATCGCGCCGGATGGTCTCCTTGGCCACGCCCAGCCGGGCGGCGAGTGCGGTGACGTCGACCGAGCCCGTGGCGCGCGCGGCCAGCACGATCTCGCGCTGGCGTTCTTCCGCCGTCCTCGTGCTCATGTCGTCACCCACTTCCCTGTGGAGCTGCCCGTTCGGGCCCATGGGGGAAGTTCTACAGCGGGTGCGCGGCGCTGACCAGGTCTGTTGCGGGTCCGATACTGCCCGTGTGTGCCCGTTTGCGAAGCGGTGTGCCCGCCTCGGACCTGCGCGGCTGCCGGGCGAGGAGTGGGAGCGGGCGGCCCGGATGCCCGAACACGGGTGCGGGCGGGCCCGTTCGGTGCCCGCCCGCCGCGATGAGCGATCGTTTTCCGCCGCCTTGCCGGATACCCGGCCCCGCCAAAGGCTCAGTACGGCCAGATGGGCGGATCGTTCACGAAGTGCCCGCCCAGGTGGCTGTGGGCCGGGTTCTCCGGGTCCAGCTCGCCCTGCTCGGCGATCAGCTTCTCGGCGTACGGTTCCGAGTCGTCCTGCGGCTCGTAGCCGAGCGACCGTGCGGTCGTGAGGTCCCACCACAGGCGGGTGTTCGCCGAGGAGCCGTAGACCACGGTGTGGCCGACCTCCTCCGCGGTGAGGGCCGCGTGGAAGAGGCGGGCGCCGTCGGCCGGGCTCATCCAGATGGAGAGCATGCGCACACTGGTCGGCTCCGGGAAGCAGGAGCCGATGCGCACCGAGACGGTCTCCAGACCGTGCCGGTCCCAGTAGAGCTGGGCGAGGTCCTCGCCGAAGGCCTTGGACAGGCCGTAGAAGGTGTCGGGGCGGTGCGGGGTGTCGATCGGGATCAGCACTCTTGAATCAAGAGGTGTGCCCGGGCGCGGGGCCGGGGTGAAGCCGACGGCGTGGTTGGAGGAGGCGAAGACGATCCGCGGCACGCCTTCGAGGCGGGCGGCCTCGTACAGGTTGTAGGTGCCCTCGATGTTCGACCTGAGGATCTTCTCGAAGGGCGCCTCCAGGGAGATGCCCGCGAGGTGCAGGATCGCGTCCACGCCCCGCACCGCCTCGCGCAGCGCCTCCTTGTCGGCGAGGTCCGCGGTGATGGCGTCCGGTGCGTCCTCGACGGGGCGCACGTCGAGCAGGCGCAGCGTGTAGCCGTACTCCGGCAGCAGGAACCGCATCAGGGTGCCGAGCCCGCCGGCGGCGCCGGTGAGCAGCACGGTGCGGGGAGCGGGCATCCTCGATCTCCTCGATCTCCTTGACGACAGCGGCTGCATGCATGGACAGGATTCACATTCGTGGACACGCTAGGGAGCGGCGGCGGATCTAGTCAAGTGTGCCGTGGAGTGGGGAAATCCGTTGCTGTGTTGCGGGTTTGCCCGCTTGACCCGCCCCGAGACGGGCCCGTAGCGTGAAGCTGTTCAGAAATATGGACACCGATCACAAGCATGCACCGACGACGTGCACCGACAGGGAGCGCCCGTGACGCCAGCTCCTCTCGCCGCCCGGCTCCGCGACCCGAGCGGGCCGCTGTTCTTCCCCGTCACGGCCTACGGCCCGGACGGCTCGGTCGACCTCGACGTCTACCGCACCCATGTGCGCCAGGGCGTCGCGGCCGGCGCCGCCGCCGTGTTCGCCTGCTGCGGCACCGGGGAGTTCCATGCGCTGCTGCCGGAGGAGTTCGAGGCCTGCGTGCGGGCGGCCGTCGAGGCGGCCGAGGGGCGCGTCCCGGTGCTTGCGGGCGCCGGCTACGGCACCGCGCTCGCCGTCCGCTACGCGCGACTCGCCGAGGACGCGGGCGCCGAGGGGCTCCTCGCCATGCCGCCGTACCTCGTGCTGGCCGGCCAGGAGGGCCTGCTGCGGCACTACCGTGAGGTCGCCGCCGCCACCGCCCTGCCGGTGATCGTCTACCAGCGCGACAACGCCGTCTTCACCCCGCACACCGTGGTCGAGCTGGCCCGCACCGACGGCGTCATCGGTCTCAAGGACGGCCTCGGCGACCTGGACCTGATGCAGCGGATCGTCAGCGCCGTCCGCACCGAGGTCCCCGGCGACTTCCTGTACTTCAACGGCCTGCCCACCGCCGAGCAGACCCAGCTCGCCTACCAGGCCCTCGGCATCACCCTGTACTCCTCGGCCGTCTTCTGCTTCGCACCCGAGATCGCCCTCGCCTTCCACCGGGCTCTTCGGACGGGCGACCGGGACACCGTGCGCCGCCTCCTGGACGGCTTCTACCGCCCGTTCGTGGAGCTGCGCGCCCAGGGCCGCGGCTACGCCGTCTCGCTCGTCAAGGCGGGCGTACGGCTGCGTGGCCTGGACGTCGGCGAGGTCCGGCCCCCGCTGCACGAGCCCGGCGAGGACCACGTCAAGCAGCTCGCCCAGCTGATCGAGCGCGGCTGCGCGCTGCTGGAGGAGGACGCGTGAAGGCGTCGGCGTTCGTCTACCCCTGGGACGTCAACGGGGACCCCGACGCCCCCGCCCGCATCACCGCACTCGGCGTACGGCAGGTGACCCTCGCGTCCGCCTACCACTCCACCCGCGCCCTGACCCCCCGCCACCCGCGCCACCGCATCGTCACCGCCGAGTACGCGGCCGTCCTGTACCCGGTCGGCAACCGCTGGGCCGGCCGCGGCCTGCGCCCGTACCCCGCCGGGCGCTGGGCCCCCGCGGACGCCTACGGCGAGGCCGCCGAGGCACTCGCGTCGGCCGGCCTCGACGTGCACACCTGGGTCGTCCTCGCGCACAACTCCCGCCTGGGTGCCGAACATCCGGACACCTCGGTCGTCAACGCCTACGGCGACCGCTACCCGTGGGCCCCCTGCATCGCCCAGCCCGCCACGCGCGCGTACCTGGTCGACCTGGCCGCCGAGGCCGCCGTACGCCCCGGCGCGCATGGCACCGAACTGGAGTCCCTCGGCTGGTACGGGCTCCAGCACCTGCACGCCCACGACAAGACCTCCGGGGTCGGCCTCGGGGACGCCGGGCAGTACCTGATGTCGCTCTGCTTCTGCCCCGCCTGCCGTGCCGGCTACGGCGAACAGGGCCTGGACGCCGACGGGTTGGCGGCCACCGTACGGGACGCCCTGGAGCCGCTGTGGCGGGGCGCGGCCGACGACGGGGGCTGGCCGACGGTCGAGAAGCTCCTCGGCCAGGACACCGCGGCCGCCACGCGCGCGTGGCGCGACACCACCGCCCGCACCCTCCAGGAGCAGGCCGTCACCGCCGTACGCGCCGCCGCACCCGACGGCTTCCAGGTCCTGCTGCACGCGGACCCGGTGCCGTACCACTGCGGCGCCAACGTCGGCGTCGACCCCGCCCACATCCTCTCCGTCGCGGACGGCGTGGTGGTGCCATGCACAGCCGGCACGCACCTGCTGACACCCTTCGCCGAGCAGGCCCGCGAAGGGACGGTGCTGGCCGCCAACTTCACGGTGGTCTCCGGGATGGGCGGCAGCCCTGGCACCCTCGCGGCCGACGTGGCGCGTGCGCGTGGCCGGGGTGCGACGGAGGTGCGGTTGTATCACGCCGGGTTGGCGTCGGACGGGGATCTTGCGGCGGTGCGTGAGGCGCTTGGCGTGCGTTGAGTCGCGAGCGTGGCGGCCCTCAGGAGCAGCAGCAGGCCGTACAGGGGCAGCAGCAGCCCGGGGCCGGCCAGTTCGACCAGGCCGGCCCCTACGGCCAGACCGATCACGTTCGGTGTGAACATCAGCGTGTGGGCGGTGGCGGTCGCCCGGCCCAGCAGCGGACCCGGGGTCTCGCGCTGCACGGCGGTGAGCGCGGCGATCAGCACGCAGGGCAGACCGAGGCCGACGGCGGCCCCGGCCACCAGCGCCACCGGATCCGACGGCACGGCCCGCGCGGCCACCCCGGCCGCCGTCAGGGCGATCCCGGCCGCCGCGAACCGCCGCCCGCCCAGCCGCCGCAGCGCCGGCCCGGAGACCAGCCCGACCGCCACCGAGCCCGCGCCCTGGACGGCGTACAGCACACCCGCATAGGCGGGGGAGTGCCCGAGGCGGTCCACGACGGCGTACAGCGTCGTGCTGCCCAGCGAGGCGAGGAGCATCGTCGTACCGCCCGCCCGGACCAGCGGACGCAGCCCCGGGTGCCCCCACAGATGGCGGACGCCCTCGGTGGTCCGGCGCCACCAGCCGTCGCCCGACCGGGCGGGCAGCTCCTCGGGGACGCGCACGAGGGCGCACAGCCCGGCGGCGAGCACGAACGTGACCGCGTCGAGGCAGGCGACGGCCGGACCGCCGAAGGCCGTGTACAGGCCCGCCCCGGTCAGCGGGGCGACCAGCTTCATGCCCTCGTTGGCGGTCATGCGCAGCCCGTTGAAGTCGCCGCGCAGGTCCGGGCCGACGGCTGCGGTGACCAGGGCCGACTCGGCCGCGTCGTGCACGACACCGGCGGCGCCGTACCCGAACAGCACGGCGAACAGCAGCCACAGGCGGCCGGGGGAGTCCACGGCGAACAGGGTGAGCAGGAGGCCGGCCAGGGCGAGATTGACCGTGATGAGCAGGGGTCTGCGGCGGAAGCGGTCGGCGAGGGTGCCGAGCGCCGGGCCGGCCAGGGAGGGCGCCCACAGGGCGAGCATGCACAGGGCGGCCAGGCCGTTGGAACCGGTGAGGTCCTTGACCCACACGCCCGACGCCAGCCACAGCGAGGACGTGCCGAAACCGGACACGACCACACCCGTCAGAGACAGCCCCGCAGTGCGGTCCCGCAGCACGCGGAGCACGGTCCAGGAAGTCGTCATGCCAGGTCATCGTGGCTCTAAGGGGGGTGCACGCGGATCGGGCACGTGCCCTATCCCGGCCACCATGGCTTCGCGGGGCACCGATGAGTTTCGCCGAGCCGGCCGGTCACCCCTCCGTACGGGCAGCGCAACCCCCAAGGAGCAGGACATGACCGACCCGATCCTCGACCTCGGACCACAGACCCGGATCCTGGCACTGCTCGCGGAATCCGTGACCGACGACCAGCTGTCCGGCCCCACCCCGTGCCCTGACCTGGCGGTACGCAATCTGCTCGGCCACCTGCTGGGCCTGTCCGTCGCCTTTCGTGACGCCGCCCGCAAGGACCTGGGTCCGAACACCGACACACCCCCGAACACCGTCCTCCCGGACCTCGGCCCCGGCTGGCGCGAGGAGCTGCCGAAGGTGCTGGACGAACTCGCCGACGCCTGGCGCGACCCGGCCGCCTGGACCGGCATGACCCGCGCGGGCGGGGTGGACCTGCCCGGCGCGGTCGCGGGTGCGGTCGCCGCCGACGAGCTGGTGATCCACGGCTGGGACCTGGCCCGCGCCACCGGCAACCCCTACGCCCCCGACCCCGCGGCCCTCACCTCGGCCCACGGCTTCCTCCTCGCGGCGGCCGACGAGCCGAACCGCGGCAACGGCCTCTTCGGCCCGGTCGTCCCGGTCCCGGCCGAGGCGCCGCTGCTGGACCGGGCGGTGGGGCTGAGCGGGCGGGATCCGGGGTGGCGGCCGTAGGGCCTGTCGTAGCCGTACCGGCGATCTCCGGGCGGCGGAAGCGGCGCATCGGCCCTACGGTGACCTGAGAGGGGGGCAGGCCGTACAGGTACTACGGAGGATGCCGCCATGCAGGAGCACTACGTGTGGGTGACGACGCGCCGCCTTCAGCCCGGCACGTTGGAGGAGTTCGAGCGGGCATGGCGCCCGGCCCCCGCCCCGGCGGGCCTGCACCGCGCCTACGCGTACTGGTCCGAGGACGGGCAGGAGATCACCGGCGTGTCGTTCTGGGACAGCCAGGAGTCGTGCGACGCGTGGCGGGCCTCCGACCCGGAGGCGCAGCGGCGGGCGGCCATGGCCCCGTACGTCGTCTCGGAGAGCGAGGGCTTCTACCGCGGCCGTGAACTCACCCTCCCCGGCGTCGGCCATGAGTGAACGGCTGACATGAGCGAGATCGTCGTCGTGTACGAGCTCGACCATCCGGCGGCCGCACACACCTCCCCGCCCGGCCGGCCCGGTGCGGAACGCCTCCCGCGCCGGGTGCACGCGGTGCCCACCGCCCCCGGCAGACCGGACGCCGCCGGCCCGCGGACGCTCTGCGGCAAGGACACCTTCGCCATGGAACCGGCACAGTGGAGGCCTTCCGAGCACCCCGGGGCGCCCTGGTACCCCGCCGAGTACGCGTCCGTGGTCTGCCCCGAATGCGCTGCCGGGATGGAGGTCTGAGCAGGACCCCTGGTCCGGGCGGGGAGCGTAGGCGTCTCCGGGCGGGAACGCAGGCGTCATGGCGCGCCCCCGCCGACGCCGAGTTCCTCGCCGCCCGGCTGCGGCACCCCGGTCTCCACTTGGCGAAATGAGTCGGAGCCGGGCGAAAGGCGTCGTACTCTCCTGCCATGCCGCTCACCCTCACCGTCCTCGGTACCGCCTCGCCGCACCCGGGCCCCGACCGGCCCTGCTCCGGCTATCTGGTGTCCGGCGGCGGCGCCGAGGTGTGGGTGGACGCGGGGCCCGGTACGTTCGCGGCGTTGCAGCGGCACACGGATCCCGCCCGGCTCACCGCGATCTGGATCTCGCATCTGCACGCCGACCACAGCGCCGACCTGCTCGCCGCCGCCTACGCCTTCGCCTTCGGCGGCATGGCCCCGCACGCGCCGATCCCGGTGTACGCGCCCCAGGACTGCGCCCGCCGGCTGGCCGGCTTCTTCGGCCGTCCCGACGTCGAGTTCCTCAAGGGCGTCTTCGACTTCCGGGACCTGTACGACGGCCACGACGTGAGGCACTGGAACCTCCGCCTGACCACCCGAGCCGTCGCCCACGACACCGAGGCGTACGGGCTGCGCGCCGAGTCCCAGGGCAGCGTCCTGGCGTACTCGGGAGACAGCGGACCCTGCCCCGCGCTCACCGAACTCGCCTCCCGTGCCGACCTGTTCCTGTGCGAGGCAGACATCGACGGGCATCGCGTCGGCGAACACCCGCGTCAGGTCCATCTGACGCCCGAGGACGCCGGCCGCATCGCCCGGGACGCCCATGTGCGCGAGCTGCTCGTCACCCACGTCGGCCCCACGCTCACCCGGGAGGCGGCCACCGGGCGAGCCGCCGCGGTCTCCGGCCGGCCCACGTACACCGCCGTCGAGGGCGACATCCGCACCGTCTGAACCGGCCGCCCGAGCGCCTCAACTTCCTTTGTCAGAAGCATTGACGAATCACGAGCCCCCTCCTACCTTCAACGCGTCTTACTTCGTACGTCATATATGAGACGCGATATGTGAGATCCGAGAGGGCTGCATGACCTCTGTGCCCACCCCGATCCCGTCCCGCACGCAATACGTGCTGGACGCGATCAAACACCGCATCCTGACCGGCCGGCTGACGCCCGGACAGGCCCTGGTCGAGACGGAGCTGGCCGCGCAGTACGGGGTGTCCAAGACCCCCGTGCGGGAGGCACTGAAGACCCTCGCCGGGACCGGGCTCGTCGTGATGAGCCAGTACAAGGGCGTCACGGTGCGCATGGTGGACGCGGACATGGCGCGCGAGGTCTACGACGTGCGGCTGCTGCTGGAGCCCGAGGCGCTGCGCCGGGCGGTACGGCGCGGAGCCTCCCTCGACGCCGCCCGCGACGCGCTCGCCCGGGCCGACGCCGCCACCGACACCGCCGAACGCTCCCTGGCCAACCGGGAGTTCCACCGCGCCCTCTACCTGCCGTGCGGCAACCCGCTGCTCGGCCGGATGCTGGACGAGGTCCGCGACCAGGCCGCCCTCGTCTCCGCCGTGGCCTGGGCGACCGACCCCTCCTGGGAGCGGGAGGCCGCCGAGCACCGGGAGATCCTGCGGCTCGCGCTGGACGGCGACGCGGACGGCGCCGCGAGCGCCCTGCACTCCCACATCGCCTCGTTCGTACGGCGCGCTTTCCCCTCGGACACCGAGCCCCGCCCAGAGGAGGGTCATCAATGAGCAGCGTGACGTTCGAGACCCAACGGGCGGCCCTGGCCGACGTGGTGGCCATCCCGGTGACCCCCTTCGCCGAGGACGGCTCCGTCGCGCAGGACACCCACCGGGCCCTGCTGCGTCGCCTGCTCGACGGCGGGATCCGCACCCTCACCCCGAACGGCAACACCGGCGAGTTCTACGCCCTCACCCCCGAAGAGCGCCGCCTGGTCACCGAGTCGACCGTCGACGAGGTCGGCGACCGCGCCGTGATCCTGGTCGGTGTCGGCCACGACCTGCCCACCGCGAGCGCCTCCGCCCGGCACGCCCGCGCCCTCGGCGCGCAGATGGTGATGGTCCACCAGCCCGTCCACCCGTACGTCTCGGCGGCCGGCTGGGTCGACTACCACCGCGCCATCGCCGAGTCCGTGCCCGAACTGGGCGTGGTCCCCTACATCCGCAACGCCCAGCTGCCCGGCGCCCGCCTCGCCGAACTCGCCGACCACTGCCCCAACGTCATCGGCGTGAAGTACGCCGTACCGGACGCCGCACGCTTCGCTGCCTTCGCGCGGGACGCGGGCCTGGACCGCTTCGTCTGGGTGGCGGGCCTCGCCGAACCGTACGCACCCTCCTACTTCTCTGCGGGCGCCACCGGCTTCACCTCGGGGCTCGTGAACGTCGCCCCGGCCGTTTCGCTGAACATGATTGAAGCGCTTCGATCCGGTGACTACCCGGCCGCCATGAAGGTCTGGGAGCAGATCCGCCGCTTCGAGGAACTGCGCGCCGCCCACGGCTGCGCCAACAACGTCACGGTCGTCAAGGAGGCCCTCGCCGCGCTCGGCCTGTGCCGCCGGGACGTCCGCCCGCCGGCCAGGCAGCTGCCCGAGGACGAGCGCGCCGAGGTCGCCGCCATCGCCGCCGGATGGTCGATATGAAGCAGCCGCACGAAATGAAGCAGCCGCACGAACTGAGAAGCCACCAGTGGTACGGCACCGACGGCCTGCGCTCCTTCAGCCACCGCGCCCGTACCCGCCAGCTCGGCTACCTGCCCGAGGAGCACCTGGGCAAGCCGGTCATCGCGATCCTCAACACCTGGTCGGACATCAACCCCTGCCATGTGCACCTGCGGGACCGGGCGCAGGCCGTGAAGCGCGGGGTCTGGCAGGCCGGGGGCTTCCCGCTGGAGTTCCCGGTCTCCACGCTCAGCGAGACCTTCCAGAAGCCGACCCCGATGCTCTACCGCAACCTGCTCGCCATGGAGACCGAGGAGCTGCTGCGGTCGTACCCGGTCGACGGCGCCGTCCTGATGGGCGGCTGCGACAAGTCCACGCCCGCCCTGCTGATGGGCGCCGCCTCGGTGGACCTGCCCGCCGTCTTCGTACCGGCCGGGCCCATGCTCCCGGGCCACTGGCGGGGCGAGGTCCTCGGCTCCGGCACCGACATGTGGAAGTACTGGGACGACAAGCGGGCCGGCCTCATCGGGGACTGCGAGATGGCCGAGCTGGAGAGCGGCCTGGCCCGCTCGCCGGGCCACTGCATGACCATGGGGACGGCGTCCACGCTGACCGCGGCCGCCGAGGCGCTCGGCGTCACCGTGCCCGGCGCGTCCAGCATCCCGGCGGTGGACTCCGGACACGACCGGATGGCCGCAAGGGCGGGCCTGACGATCGTCGAACTGGTCCACAAGGACCGCAGGTTGAGCCAGATCCTCACCCGGGAGGCGTTCGAGGACGCGGTCACCACCGTGCTCGGCCTCGGCGGCTCCACCAACGCCGTGATCCATCTGATCGCCATGGCGGGCCGGGCCGGGGTGAAGCTGACGCTGGACGACTTCGACCGCATCGCCCGCACGGTCCCGGTCCTCGCCGACGTCCGCCCCGGCGGACAGCGCTACCTCATGGAGGACTTCCACTTCGCGGGCGGCCTGCCCGGCTTCCTCTCCCGGATCCCGGACCTGCTCCACCTCGACCGGCCGACGGCCCTGCACGACACCCTGCGCGAGCAGCTGGAGGGCGCGCAGGTGCACGAGGACGACGTCATCCGCCCCCGCGGCAACCCGGTCGCGAGCGAGGGCGGGGTCGCGGTGCTGCGCGGCAACCTCTGCCCCGACGGCGCCGTCATCAAGCACATCGCCGCCGAGCCCCACCTGCTCAGGCACACCGGCCCAGCCGTCGTCTTCGACGACTACAAGGCCATGCAGCGCACCATCAACGAGCCGTCCCTCGGCATCACCGCCGACAGCGTGCTCGTCCTGCGCAACGCCGGCCCCAAGGGCGGCCCGGGCATGCCCGAGTACGGCATGCTCCCGATCCCGGACCACCTGCTCAGGCAGGGCGTGCGGGACATGGTGCGGATCTCCGACGCCCGGATGAGCGGCACGAGTTACGGCGCCTGCGTGCTGCACGTGGCACCGGAGTCGTACGTCGGCGGGCCGCTGGCGCTGGTGCGCACCGGGGACCCCATCACCCTGGACGTCGAGGCACGCACCCTCCAACTCCACGTGGACGACGAGGAGCTGGAGCGCAGGCGGGCCGAGTGGACGCCGCCGCCCGCCCGTTACGAGCGCGGCTACGGCGCCCTCTACAACGAACAGATCACCCAGGCCGACACCGGCTGCGACTTCGAGTTCCTGGCCCGCCCGGGCAAGGTGCCGGACCCGTACGCCGGCTGAACCCCCGCACGCCCCCTGGTGAAGCGCTTCACCCATGTGTATGCAGCAAGCGCTTCCTGCACCCGCTGTACATGTCCCATTGCGAACCGAGAACAGTCATGGCCCAAGCCGCAGCCGTGGCGAAACCGCCCGCGCCACCCCGGCGGCGCCGTGCCTCCACGACCCCGCGCAGGCTGCCGTACCTGCTGATCGCCCCGGCGGCCCTGCTCATGCTGGGCTTCATCGCCTACCCGGTGCTCAGCGTCTTCTACTACAGCCTGCAGAACTACAACCCCACCAAGCCGTGGCGGAACGGGCTCACCGACGCAGAGATCGGGTCGCACGGCACCAGCTGGCTGTCGGACACCTCGACCGTCTTCCCGGCCGTGGTCGTCGCCGACCTCTGGCGGGGCGTCCCCTTCTTCGCGATCCTCATCCTCGCCGACGGTCGCCCACGTCGCCAACAACTCCGCCGCCTGGGACAACGCCGGCAACGGCTTCACCCCAAGGGCACCTCGGTGGTCTCCGCCCGCAACAACTGGGACTCCGGCATCTCCACCCCGTCCTTCGTCTCCACGGACGCCTCCACGACGTACAACGCCCGCAAGCCGGACGGCTCTCTGCCGTCGAGGACGTTCCTGACGACGGGCTCCACCACCATCGGCGCGACGATGAACTAGAGACCGGAATTACCGGGTCAGGTTCCACCCGGGACCCCTACCCTGTTGCCTGACGGTTCGTTTGGGACTGGATGCAGGATCGGGGGAACCTGTGGACGTACGCGTGGATGTCCGTGGCACGGACGGCGCCGGCGGCACCGCCGCCGACGAGACGCGATCACTGCTCGCCTGGCTCACCGAGGCGGACGAACTGCGCGGCAGAGTCAGTCCCCAGGAGGGACCACCGGTGCCCGGCACGCTGGGCCCGGTCCTGGACGGCCTGGTGGTCGCGCTCGGCTCCGGCGGCACGGTCACCGGACTCACCACCGCCCTGGTGGCCTGGATCCGCAGCCGGCACAGCAACGTCACCGTCAAGGCGACCCGGCCCGACGGCGCCTCGCTGGAGATCTCCACGAAGCTCGTCGGGCCGATGACCGCCCAGGAACTGCGCACCTTCGTGACCGACACCTCCTGGATCCTGGAGAACGGCCGGGAAGCGGACGGCGGCGCGTTATGACCACCAGGTCCGCCGAGTCACCGACCCTCCCCACGCCCGGCACCGCGCTGGCGTCCTCCGGCGCCCGGGTGCTGCTCATCGGCACCGGCACCCACCACGGCCCCACGCTGACCTCCGTACCCGCGGTGCCCCGCAGCGTGGAAGCCCTGGCGGCCACCCTGACCGAACGCTGCGGGGTGACCCCCGACCGGCTGCGCACGCTCATCGACCCGGCGGACGCCCGCACGATGGCCCTGGCCGTCGCCGACGCGGCGCAGGAGGCCGAGAGCACCCTGCTCGTGTACTACGTGGGACACGGCCTCATCGGCCCCGGCGACGAGTTGTACCTCGCCGCGAGCGCCACCGACCGGCTGACCCCGGGCCTCGCCGCACACCAGGCCCTCTCGTTCTCGGCCCTGCGCGAGGCGCTCACCCTGTGCCGCGCCGCGTCCGTGATCGTCATCCTGGACTGCTGCTTCTCCGGACGTGCCCGGCTGGGCAACGGCACGCCCCAGCCCGCGGCCTTCAGCCTGCCCGCCGGACACGGGATGTACTTGCTGGGATCCGCCGAGCAGCTGGCGCTGGCCCCCGACGACGCCGAACACACCGCCCTCACCGGCGAGTTGATCACCCTCCTGCGAGACGGCGATCCCCGCGCACCGCGCCTGCTCACCCTGGACGACGTCTACGACCACCTGTTCCGCGCGTTACGTGCCCGCGGCGGGCCGCTGCCGCGCCGCCAGGCCGGCGACCGCTCGGGCGGGCTGGTCCTCGCCGTCAACGCGGCCGCACCGACGACGGACGAGCCGGACGCCACCGCGGCCGAGGAGCCCGCGCCGGGTCCCTGCCCGTACCCGGGCCTCGACGCGTTCACCGTGGACGACGCCGAGTTCTTCCACGGCCGGGAGAAGCTGGTCGACGAACTGCTCCACGGCTGCCTCCAGGCAGTCCAGCAGGGCCGGCCACTGGCGGTGGTCGGGCCGTCCGGCGCCGGCAAGACCTCCCTGCTGCACGCCGGACTCCTCGCGGCGTTACGGGCCGGAACCCCGCTGCTCCCCGGCTCGGCCGCCTGGCCCGGCCTAGTCCTCACCCCCGGCGAGCACCCTCTCCACAGCCTGACCACCGCCCTGCGGGGTGACACCGTCCTGTCGGCCGAGGACCCGAAAGCCGCCGTCGGCTGGGCCCACGACCTCGTTCCGGACCGGCGGCGCCTCGTGCTGGTGGTGGACCAGCTGGAAGAGCTGTTCACCCTCTGCCGCAGCCGGGCCGAACGCACCGCGTTCCTCGCCGCGTTGACGGCCCTGGCCGAGGCCGGGACGCTCGTCGTCGCCGCCCTGCGCGCCGACTTCTACGGCCACGCCCAGGCCCTGCCCGAGCTGGACGCGGTGCTGCGGGCCAACCAGGTGCTCGTCAGCCCGATGCAGCAGGAGGAGCTGAGGGCCGCGATCGAGCGCCCGGCCGGTGCCGTCGGCCTGGAACTCGACGAGGGCCTCGCGGACCTGCTCATCCACGAACTGGGCGCCGCCCGGCTGACCCGGTCCCAGACCGGCACCCTGCCACTGCTCTCCCATGCACTCTGGTCCACCTGGCGACACCGGCAGGGGAGACGGCTGACCGTCGCGGGCTACCGCGAGAGCGGGGGCATCGACGAAGCCATCAAACAGACCGCCGACGACACCTACGACCACCTCGACGACGCGGGCCGCGCCGCCGCCCGCCGCATGCTGCCGCGTCTCGTGCACATCGACGACGACGCCCCGGACACAAGCCGCCCCGTCGACCGGACCGTACTGCTGGACGGCCTGCCGGACCCGGCGGCGGCCGAGCGGGCCCTGAACCAACTGGCCGCGGCACGGCTGCTGGTCCTCGACGAGCGGACGGTCCGCATCAGCCACAACGCCCTGCTGCACGCCTGGCCCCGGTTGCGGGAGTGGATCGACGCGGACCGGGACTGGCTGCGTGCGCGGCAGCAGGTCGCCGTCGACGCCGCCGTCTGGTGGGAGGCGGACCGGCATCCCTCGCTGCTCTATCGGGGCCCCCGGCTCGCCGCCACCCGTGAACGCCTGAAGGGCGCGGGTCTGACCGCTGCCGCCGAGGGCAAGGGACATGCCGGTGAACTCGAACCACGGCTCGCGGAGTTCCTGAACCAGTCGTGGCGTCAGGAACGGCGCGGGGTACGCATCCGCAGGGCTGTGATCGCCTGTATGTGTGTGCTGACGCTGCTGGCAGGGGCGGGCGGAGGCCTGGCCTGGTGGTCGGGGCAGAAGGAGGCGGCTCAGCGTCGGCAGGCTGTCGCACGGCTGGTCGCCGCGGAGGCGGACGCGCTGCGGGCAAGCCGCCCCGGGCTGGCCAAGCAGCTCAGCGTCGTCGCGAACAGGCTGGACCCGGGGGCCGCCACGGCTTCCATGATCGCAGCCATGGAGCAGCCGGGCGTCTTCATGGCCGACGCCCCCGCCGGCGACATCTCCCTGGACGCCCGAGGCGACCGGATGGCCATCTCGACCGGCTCTGATGTCGTCCTGTGGGACACGGCCCACGGCCAGGGGAAGTTGGGGAACCTGGGCCAGATGCGCACCGGTGCGGTGGCACTCAGCCCCGACGGACGGCTCGTGGCCGTCGTACGGACGGGCAGCACGGCAAGTGGGTCATGGGGGCTGTGGGATGTCACCGCACCGGGGACCCCGCACCGCATCGCCGTCCCCGAGCGGCAACAGGTCAAGACCCTGTCTCTGACGATCAGCCCCGACGGCCGCACACTCGCTCTCGGCCGCGTAGACGGAACCATCCAACTGTGGGACATTGCCCACCGGTCCGCCCCACACCCGCTGCGCACCCTGCGCGGCCACACCGGGGATGTCGACTCACTCGCCTTCGCACCGTCCGGGCGACTCCTGGCCAGCGCCGGCAGTGACGGCAAGGTACGGCTGTGGGACATGACGGACCAGCAGCGCACCTCTGCGTCAGCGGTCGTCCCCGGTCTCAAGCTGGGCTCCGACACCTACACCCTGACCGGAAGGCCGCTGCACCGGGTGGCGTTCAGCCCGGACGGTCGGCTGCTCGCCGGGCCGGGCGACGGGAAGGAGATCTCCGTCCGTCTGTGGCAGCTGCGGGACCGGGGGCAGCCGGTATCGGCGGGTACCGCGGAGGACAAGTGGGCGACCGACTGCGAGTCGACCTTGGCCTCCGCCGCGTTCAGCCCAGACGGAAAGGTCCTGGCCACCGCCTGTAAAAGCACCACCTATCTCTGGAGCGTCAACTCACATCCCCGCCTGCGACAGGCCGCACAGCTGCAAGTCGCCGCAGACATCGACGGGAAGGCCGGTCCGGCTCTCTTCACGCCACGTGGCCACCGGTTGCTGCGGGCCACGGGTCGCGGAGTCCTGCTGTGGTACGTGGAGAACACCGCGCGGCCCACCGCCGCGGCCAGTTTCGGCGAGTCCCCGTCAGGCTTCCAGACGACCACGACGTTTAGCGGTGGCTCCAAGCGGCTGTTGGTCATTCACGGTGCCAACGGCGGTGCCCTGTGGGACCTGACCGGTGCGGCGACGCTCCACAAGAGTCTGGCTCTGCTGCCGGGCAGCGGCGACATTGGAGCGGAGGGAGCCGCCTTCAGCCCGGACGGGAAGATCCTCGCCCTCAGCGAGCAGAGCGGAAACAAGCATGTCGTCCGGTTGCGGGACACCCGCCGGTCCGGCGCACCCGTCGTCGCCACCATCAAAGACTTCGCCTACGGCGTCGAGGACATCTCCTTCAGCGCGGACGGACGCCTGTTGGCCGTGGTCGACAACAACGACTATCACGCCTCCCGGAGCCAGACCCCCTCGGTCAGGATGTTCGACGTCACCACCGTCTCGCACCCCCGGCAGACCGCATCCATGAAGGGTGACGTCTACCGCGTCACCTTCGCCCCGAAGGGCCGGCTCCTGGTCGCCAACACCGCTGACAGGCTGCTCTCCTGGACCGTGGCCGACCCACGGCATCCGATGTCCCAGCCGACCCGGTGGCTCACTCGGGGCTCCGGTGTGTCGGAGTCCGCCTTCCGCCCCGACGGCAAACTGCTCGCCGTCACCGACAGCGAGGACACCACGCGCCTCTGGCCGGTCAAGGACGGCCGGATCACGGACGCCCCGCACTACCCGGTCGTGATGCGCACAGTCGGCTCGACAGGAGGACTCGCCTTCAGCCCCGACGGCAGGACCCTCGCCTGGGGAAGCGCCGGGGACCTGGACGCTGCCAGCGGGGAGGTCAAGGCTCACATCGAATTGTGGGACGTCAGCCACCCGCGGACTCCGCTCTACGAGGGCGCGTTCGCCTTCGACGCCGGGGGCCTCGGAGGCTTCGGGGGCCTGTCGTACAGCACTCAGGGGAAGCCCCTGCTGGCCGCTGCCGGATCGACCGTCGACGTCTGGTCCACCAACCCCCAGGACCTGAAGTACCTGATCTGCAAGAGCAACGGCGACGTGATCACCCAGGACGAATGGAAGGCCTACGTCCCCGGCGAGCCCTACAACCCGCCCTGTCACTGACTCCCCCTGCCTTAAACCAAATTGGTGTGTATCGATCAGGCAACGAATCTCGCCTTCCCCTGGGTGACGCGCGTAGAAACCTTGTCATGCATAAATCACTGCGGATCGCGGCGATCACTGCCGCCTGCGCGCTCGCCGGTGGCGCCCTGTACGGCGCCGGCGCGGCCACGGCCGGTCAGTCGACGGCGAACTCGACCCACGAGCCCTACAACATCGGGCTCCTGGTCAAGGACATCGACACCTACTACGGCACCACCGCCGACGCCAACGGCGTCTACCAGGCGTCCCCGGACAGCCCGTACGCCCAGGACCTGGCGGAGATCGACGCCAGCGCCAAGCACTACATCGACAAGGCGGCGCGCAAGGCGCACCGCCACGGCGAGAAGCCGGCCGTCGTCTTCGACATCGACGACACGCTGCTGCTCAGCCTCGACTACGAGAAGCGCTACAACTACACGTACAACCCGACCACTTGGGCCGACTACGTGAACAAGGCCAGCCGTCCGGCCGTGTTCGGCAGCCCGGAGCTGGTCCAGTACGCCGAGTCCAAGGGCGTCGAAGTCTTCTACAACTCCGGTCTCAGCGAGGCTCAGCGCAGCGCCGCCGTCGAGAACCTGAAGAAGATCGGCGCCGATGTGAACCTCGACGCCGACCACATGTTCCTCAAGGACAAGGCCAACCCGCCGGCCTACCTGGGCGACTGCGCCACGCCGGGCACCTGGACCTGCACGACGGTGCAGTACAAGTCCGGTACTCGCGCGCACATCGAGGACGACCTGGGGTACGAGATCATCGCCAACTTCGGCGACCAGTACTCGGACCTGGAGGGCGGCTACGCCGACCGTACCTACAAGCTGCCGAACCCGACCTACTTCGTCTCCTGACGGTCATCCATAGGTCCTGAGCAGCCGCTCGTACTCGGCCCCCGTCACCGGCACAACCGTGCCGTGGCGGGGGCTGGCGGGCAGCGCGTAGTCCGTGGACAGGGTCCACTTGCCCGAGGCGAGGTCGGTGGTCTCGAAGGGTACGTAGCCGCGCAGGCCGTACTCGTCGATGAACAGGTACCACTTCTTCTCGGTGTTGGATCGGAACACGGTCGGCCCCTCGCCCCGCTGGACGGAGCCGCTGCCGATGCAGTCGGAGACGAAGTCGTACGACGTGTCGGTCAGGTTCCGCGACTTCTCCGCCGTGATGAACTTCGAGCAGGGCGAGCTGGAGCCGGGGTCCCGCTCGTCCTTGGTGAAGCGGTAGTACGTCCCCTTGTCCTTGATCACCGTCGAGTCGATGACCGAGTAGCCCGGGTCGTCCCAGACCTTCGGCTCGCTGAAGGTGCGGAAGTCCCTGGTCGTCGCGTAGAGCATCCGGTTGTACGTCGAGCCAGTGTGGCCGGGGTCGTCCGCGGCGTACAGCTTCGACGCCCAGAAGACCACGTACTCGTGCAGCCGGTCGTCCCAGTAGGCCTCCGGGGCCCAGGTGTTGCCCGCGTTGTCCGGAGCCACCTCCACCAGCCGCTGGTCGGTCCAGTGCACCAGGTCGGTGGACTCCCAGACCATGACGGACCTGCTGCCGTGCCGCTGGACGTAGTCCCAGCTGCCGCTGCTGTTCTGGTACATCCGCAGGTCGGTGGCGATCAGATAGAACCGGTCGCCCTTGGGGGAGCGGATCACGAACGGATCGCGCAGCCCCTTCTCGCCGATGGTCGACGTCAGCACCGGCTTGCCCGCGTTCAGCTCCCGCCAGTGCAGCGGGTCGTTGCCCTGGCTGAGGGCGTAACGGATCTGTTCGCCGTCGGCGGTGCCCTCGCCGGTGAAGTAGGCGAAGAGGTAGCCCGCGTACTTGGGGTGCCGCGACTGCGCGGAGCCCGGCGGGGCGGTCAGCAGGGTGAGAAAGAGGGCGGCCAGGAGGGGGACCAGCAGGGTTCTGGTTCTGGGGCGCATGGCAGTCCTGTGTGGGTTTGGGGATTTCTGTTGATCGGTGCGCGCTCTCGGAGTGTGGCCAGTGGGGAACAGTGCGTCAATCGATGTGCGGGCGAGAGGGGCAGCCGAAAGTTTCGGTTGTTTTCGCGCGGGGCGCGGCAACCTGTTCCGGCCACGGCGGCGACTGGATTGCGTCTCAACTCCCTAGGAAAGGAACGGCCAGTGCGGCAGAGCACTGGACGTCACCGCAGGACACGCACCCTCTCGATTGCCGCCGCGGTGGCCGTGGCCGCGGGGGCCGGCGGCGTCTGCCTCGGCCTGTCGAACGGCGGTGCCCAGGCCGCCACGACCACGGTCACCGTCTCCACCACCGCCCAGCTGGAGTCGGCCGTCAGGAACGCCACCGCCGGTACCGTCATCCAGGTGCGGGGCGGCACCTACTACCCGACCGCCACCCTCAAGTCCACGGCCAGCGGCACCGGTTCGAACCGCATCACGCTCCAGGCGTATGGCAGCGAGAAGGTGAAGATCGACGGCTCCAAACTCCCCGCGGGCTCCTGGCTTGCCGGGATCTACGGCAGCTATTGGACCGTGCAGAACCTCACCTTCCAGCAGTCCCCGGCCCAGGGCTTCGTCGTCACCTCCTCCACCGGAGGCGTCTTCAGGAACCTGGTCACCGCGAACAACGGCGACTCCGGGTTCACCCTGCGCGGCGACAACACCGTGAACAACCTCGTCCAGAACCTGGACAGTTACGGAAACTACGACGCCTCGGGGCACGGCCAGAACGCCGACGGCATCGCCGTCAAGTTCGGCTCCGGCACCGGCAACAGGGTCACCGGCGCCCGTCTGTACAACAACTCTGACGACGGCATCGACCTGTGGCAGTTCTCCTCGCCGGTCACCATCGAGCACAGCTGGGCCTTCGGCAACGGCAAGAACCGGTGGGGCGACTCCGCCTTCGAGGGCAACGGCAACGGGTTCAAGCTGGGCGGGGAGGTGTCGCGGTCGCCCATGTGGTCAACAACGACGCGGCCTGGGACAACTCGCTCAACGGGTTCACCGAGAACTCCAACACCGGAGCGATCGTGCTGAACCGGAACACCGCGTACCCGAACGCCGAGGCCGGTTTCTACTTCGCCACCGGTAAGGCACGGCTCGCCCGCAACCTGGCCGTGAGCAACAAGGGCGGGCTGGACAAGCTGAGCGCGAAGACCGTCTCCGCCGCGAACAACTGGGACAGCGGGGTCTCCACGCCGGCCTTCAGGTCGACCGATGCGACAACCGCGTACGGCTCCCGGAAGTCGGACGGCTCACTGCCCACGACGACCTTCCTCACCACGGGCTCGACCACCATCGGTTCCACGATGAACTAGTTGCTCCGCTGACCCACGCCGACGGAAACCCACATGCGCGGGCCGCACGGCCCGCGCTACCGTTCTGCCTCGTGCAGGTGCGCAGGTAGCGGCTACTTCTCCTGTCAAGAGCGTGACGCGGGTTCGAATCCCGCCGCCGGCCTCGTGCCGGTGTCGTCCAGCGGCCCAGGACGCGTACGTCGGCGCAGCCGACCTTGATCTCTGCACACCGGTCACGAGCCGCCCGCCACGGGGATTTCAGGCGGGCGGCTTCGTCATGTCCGGTCAGGCGACCAGGGCGCCGGTGCGGGCCGCGAACTCGCGGACGCCCTCGATCCGGGTCGGCCCGTACAGCAGACCGGCCGTCAGCGCCCGCAGCGCGGGTCGGCGAACCTCCTGCGGAGCCTCCTGCTCGACCCGGCGCAGTGCGGCGAACGTCTGCTTGCTGTCCCCGAGTGCGTTCCACATGCGGGCGACGTCGGTCCACGCCCGTGCCCGCCGCTCCGCCGTCGGCATGCGGTCCACGTTCAGCCGGGCCGCGACCTTAACCGCCTCGTCCGGCGTGCCGAGGGCGTTGAGCACGCTGATCCGGTAGGCGTCGACCTGGGTTCGCGTGGCCTCCACGGTGAACAGGCCCGGCACGGCCGGATGCCGCTCCATCTCCTGCTCGGCCTCGTCCAGCAGCGACAGGGCCGTCGACCGGTCCCGGCCGGTCGCCGCCGAGTACGCGCCGGTCAGCAGCAGCGTCGTCCGCACCGCGCCGGTGTGGTCATGGGAGGCGTCCAGGTCCTCGGCCTCTTTGGTGAGCAGGTGCACCGCGGCCGTCGAGCGGCCCGAGCGGCGCATCGCGATCGCCAGCTGCCGCGAGGCCTCCCCGACAGCCACCGGGATGCCGCTGCAGCGCGCCGCCGCCAGCGCCCGGTCGGCCGCCACCCACGCCGCATCGGAGTGCTGCTTCGTGGCCAGCTCGGCGGCGAGCACGTAACTGCGGGCCAACGCCAGGTCCGCCTCCTGACGGATCCAGCCCGTCGAGGCGTCCCGCGTCGCGGTCGCCGACGCGATCAGGCCGGGCAGCACCTGCCCGAGACGGGCGTACTGGGTGGCGCAGTAGTCCCGGCGCGCGGCAGCGATCTGCTCCACCAGCTGGGGTAGCGGCATCGGCTCCGCCTGCGGCAGCCGGAACAGCGCCACGTCCAGATTGACCGGCGCGGCAGCGGCGGAGGCTGGGCTGGCGCCGACGACGGCTGTCGCCCCCGCTGCCACTACTCCCGTCAGCAGCTCCCTACGACGCACCTCGTCCTCCTCGTCCGACCGGCAACCTCCGGCCACCGTAGCGAGATTGGTCATGCCGGGTACGGCAGACGCACGCAGCTGCTCGGGTGCGATCCGCAAGAACGCGGCGAACTTCAGCAGGGTCGGGTAGTCGATGCGCAGCTTGCCCGACTCGATGCGGGACACGGCCGACGCCGAATAGCCGCAAGCCTTGCCTACCTGGGCCTGCGTGTACCGCGCGGCGCAGCGCGCCCCGCGTAACAGAGCGCCGATCTCAGCATCCGCGCCCATGGGCGCCTCCTCGGACCCGGGATGGGGTGGTGCAGAACCTACCGACGCGGCACGCGGTGTTGGGAGGGCGCGCGGATGCACACCGTATGCCGGATCCGCACACCGCTTGCCGATGCCCGCCCGCCCGCTCCGCACCGGTCTTGCGGGCCGCCATGGTGAGGACCGCACCCGGCAACCGCTGGGCGTCTCCACGACCGGTCCCCCCAACTGCGGCACACCCATGCCGCCGGCCGGTCATCCTCACCGGAGGCAACACATGAAGCTGTTGGTTACCGGCGGCGCCGGTTTCATCGGCTCCCACTTCGTCAGGCGCATGCTCGGCGCCGACGACATCGAGCAGGTCACCGTGCTTGACGCGCTGACGTACGCGGGCAGCAGGGGCAACCTCGGGCAGGCGTTCCTCAGCCCGAAGCTGGACTTCGTCGTCGGCGACATCTGCGACGCCGCCCTGGTGGACGACCTCATGGCCCGGCACACCGCGGCCGTCCACTTCGCCGCCGAGTCCCACGTCGACCGCTCGTTCACGACCGCCGGAACGTTCGTCACCACGAACGTCATCGGCACACAAACCCTCGCGGACGCTGCCATGCGGCACGGCATCGCCAAGTTCGTGCACGTCTCCACGGACGAGGTGTATGGGCCGCTCCTGGAAGGCGCGGCCACCGAGGACTATCCGCTGCGCCCGACCGTCCCCTACGCCGCGTCGAAGGCCGCCAGCGACCTGATCGCCCTCAGCTACTGGCAGACGTACGGGGCGCCCGTCTGCGTCACCCGCTCCTCGAACAACTTCGGGCCCTGCCAGCACCCCGAGAAGATCATCCCACTGTTCGTGACCGGCCTCCTGCGCGGTGAGCAGGTCACCCTCCACGACCAGGGCCAGCACATGCGCAACTGGCTCCACGTCGAGGACAACTGCGCCGGCATCGAACTCGTCCTGCGGTCCGGCGTGCCCGGCGAGGTCTACAACATCGGCGGCGGCACCGACCTGTCCAGTAAAGACCTGACAGGGGAGCTGCTGCGGATCTGCGGCGCCGGCTGGGGCCGGGTCACCTACATCCCGGACCGGCTGTCCAACGACCTCCGGTACGCCATGGACTGGGGCAAGCTCGCCGCCCTCGGCTACAAGCCCGTCCGCGACTTCCAGGCCGGGCTGGAAGAGACCGCCGACTGGTACCGGCGCAACGCCGACCGGTGGGCGCCGCTCTCCCGCAGCCCGCTGCCCGCCATGCCCTCCCCGCGCACCGCCCCGACACCCGCGAAGGGGCGACAGCATGCCTGACCAGACCCCGCGCCGGATCGTCGTGACCGGCGTCGGCGCCAACCCAGGCTTAGGCCTGGCCCGTAGCCTCCTTCGGCTCGGCCATCGGGTCGTCGCCGTCGACGCCAACCCCCTCGCCCCCGGCTTCTTCCTGGGCGATGTCTCGCCGTACGTCGTCCCGCTCGCTGAGGACCCCGACTATCCGGAGGCGATCGTCGGGCTGTGCCGCGCGCTGGCCGTCGATGCGATCGTGGCTGGCATCGAGAGCGACCTGTCGCCGCTGCTCGGCCTGCGGCCCCGCTTGGAAGCCGACGGCATACGCCTGTGGCTGCCGGACGACGAGTCGGTGTACGACTGCATCGACAAGGCCCGCTTCCACCAGGTCCTGACCGAGCATGGCATCCCGACGCCGCGCACCTGGGACCCCGAAGAGTTCGACCGGGTGCCGTCCGGCGTCGAGCTGGTCGTCAAGCCGCGAGGCGGCCACGGCGCCCAGGGCGTGCACATGGTGACGTCCCGACGGCACGCCCGCGTGCTGTGCGAGTTGGTTCCCGCCGCGATCGTGCAGGAACGCGTCTACGGCACCGAGTTCACCGCCGACTGCCTCGTGGATCGCGACGGGCAGGCCTCTGTGATCCTGCGCCGCCGCGATCTGGTCAAGGCCGGCTGCGTGGCCGTCTCCACGACGTTCGAGGACCAGGCCGTCCGCGACCTGATCGTGAAGACGCTGCAGGCCGTACGCGCGCAGGGCCTGTGCTGCGTGCAGGGGTTCATCACCGACAACGGGGTCACCATCACCGAGCTGAACGTCCGTGTGGCCGGAGGGTTCGCGCTCACCGAGGCAGCCGGCGCGGACCTCGTCGACCAGATGGTGCGCGGCCTGTTCGGCCAGCCCGTCGACCACGACCAGCTGACCTACCGCACCGGCGTGTTTCTGACCAACTACCTGGAGACGCTGCGCGTCGGCGACGTCGCCGAGCTGGAGGTCGCCGCAGCCCCGAAGGGAGCCACCGCATGACCACCACCGTCAGGCTCGACGCCGGGCGCAACGCCTCCCCGTACCTGTACGGCGAGGAGGCCGTCGCGGTGGCCCGCGTACTGGAGGCCGGCCAGTACGGGCACACCGACGTCACCGAGGAGTTCGAGCGCCGCATCGCCTCGTTCCTGGGCGTCCGTGACGCCGTCGCCGTCATGTCCGGCACCGCGGCCCTGCACACGGCACTGCTCGCCGCCGAGGTCGGCTCCGGTCACGAGGTGGTCGTGCCGTCCATGACGTTCTGCGCGACCGTCCAGGCGATCCTCGCTGTCGGCGCCACCCCGGTCTTCGTGGATATTGACCCGGCCACGCTGTGTGCGACCGACCAGCTCGTCATGGACGCCGTCACCGACCGCACGCGCGCCGTCATGCCGGTCCTGTTCGGGGGCCGAGCCATCGACCTCACCCCCATCCGTCCGGAGCTGGCTGAGCGGCGCATCGCCGTGATCGAGGACGCCGCGCACGCCTTCGGCTCCCTGGGCGGCGCCCGCCGTGTCGGCGCGTCCGGAGACCTGACCTGCTTCAGCTTCGGCCCGATCAAGAACCTCACCTGCGGCCAAGGCGGCATCCTCATCCCCCGCGACCCGCACGACGCTGCCACCATCCGCCGGATCCGGATGCTCGGCGTCGTCCAGTCCCAGGCCGAACGCGCCAAGACCACCGCCTACGGCGTGGAGGGCTTCGGCCTGCGCTACCAGATGTCCGGCATCAACGCCGCCATCGGCCTGGCCCAGCTCGACCACTTCGAGAAGGCCGAGACGACCCGCCGCATCCTGTGGCGCGCGTACCGGCGCGCGCTCGCCGGCCTGGACGGCGTGACCCTGGTCGACGTCGATCCCGACCGCTCCGTTCCGCACCTGTGCCAGGTCCTCGTCTCGCACCGCGACGAGGTGCACGCGCGGATGACGACCCGCGGTATCGGTGTCGGCGTCCACTACCCGCCCAACCACCTGCAGCCCGCCTTTGCCGAGTGGAGGCGCGACTTGCCCGCCACCGAGCAGGCCGGCCGCGAGATCCTCTCGCTGCCGTTCCACCAGCACCTCACCGAGAACGACATCGACCGGGTCGTCACCGTTCTCGGCCAGGCTCTCAAGACCGGGGGAGCCGGATCGTGCGCAAGGTCCTGACCGTCTGCCTCGGCAATCACTGCCGGTCGCCGTTCGCCGCGCTCGCCCTCGCCCGGCGGGGCGCCGCCGAGCTGGAGGTCCGCTCGGCCGGGCTGATCGGGAAGTGGGAAGGCGAGCCCGCCAACGAGGCGATGGTCGCGGCCGCTCGGCGGCTCGGCCTCGACCTCACCGCCCACCACGCGCAGCAGATCACCCTGGAGGTACTCGACTGGGCGGACATCGTCCTCGCGATGGACACGGCCGTCCTCGAAACGCTCCGGGCGATCTGCGGCGAGAAGAACGCGGAGAAGCTCGCGCTCTACCTGAACGACCGTGACGTCCCCGACCCGATGGGCAAGGACCAGGCGGTGTTCAACGACTGCGCCCTCCTCATCGAGGCAGGGACGGCTCTCCACGTCGGCCGGCCTGACCGGTGACCGGCTGACCCGCCGCGGCCGACAGGATCTCGTCCACGAGCCTGTCCGCCGCGTCCGGACGGCCGTACGCACGGGCCCGCTCCGCCATACCCCACCGCATGTGGGTATCGGCCAGGAGCGGGCCCACTGCTTCCTGCAGCCGGGCCGCCGTCACCTCGCCGGTGAGCGCCACCGCCGCGCCTGCCTGCTCCAAGTGCCGCGCATTGTGCACCTGCTCGTTCCCGGCCGACGACGCCAGCGGTACGAACACGGCAGGCTTGCCCAGCGCGGTCAGCTCCGCCAGCGTCCCCGCCCCGCTCCGCGAGACCACGACGTCGGCCAGGGCCAGGACGTCGGGCAGCTCGCCGCTGACGAACCCAGCCAGGTGGTAGCGGCCTGCCAACTCGGGCGGCAGCCCGGCCGCCCGCGCCCGCAGGCCCTCCTCGTTGGCCGGGCCGCACTGGTGGATGACGTTCGCGAACTGCAGCAGCCACGGCAGGGCCTCGCCGACCAGTTCGTTGATCTGCTGCGAGCCCTGCGCGCCGCCGGTGACATACACCGTCGGCAGCTGCCGGTCGAAGCCCCACAGGCCCAGAGCCTGGACAGCCCTGTCCGCGTGTCCGGACAACACTTCCGGCCGCACCGGGTTGCCCGTCACCACGGCCACCGACCGCGCCGACTCCGACAGCAGCTCCAACGTCGACTCCGACGACACGCAGATCCGCGCCGCCGACGCCGCCAGCTTCCGATTTGCCAACCCGAGCCGCACCGTCTGCTCGTGCAGCACGAGCGGCCGGTGGCACATCCGCGCCGCCAGCCCGGCCGGAACCGCCACATAGCCGCCCGTCGCCAGCACCACATCCGGCCGGAATTGGTCGATGGCCCGCCGCGCCTGCAGCACACCGAGCGGCACCCGGGCCATGTCCCGCACGTTCGCCGGCGACGCCAGCTTGATCGGGTTCTTCGAGCGGCGGATCTTGCCGGTCGCCACCGTGGTGAAGGCGATGCCCTCGGCCGGGGCGACGCGCGCCTCCAGGCCGTCAGCCGTTCCGATCCACAGAGTCTCGAGGGCCCGGCCCTCACCGCCGAGCCGGGCCTGCAGAGTGCGCACCGCGGTCAGCGCGGGATACGTGTGTCCACCAGTCCCGCCGCCCGTGACGACGAGACGGAAAGGGGCGCTGTGCATCGGGCCGCTCCTCGGCGAAACGGAGATCAGACGAGCCGCCACAGTAGCGGCTGCAGGACGCCGCTTCGCCCGCCGCGCGAGAATCCACGCCACGCGTCGGCCCGCCAGGACATGAGAGAGCCGTGCGCTTCCTGGTTGCCGCTGGCGAGCGAAGGGTTGCCGCCCGTTTCAAGATTTTTACGAGTCGCCCGCGCCGTCCGTGTGCGCCGCGAAGTCGCCGCCCACCGCGCGCTGCGTGCCGTCCGCCGTGGCCTTGACCGTGTAGCTGTCGTCCTTCGCGTCCCGGCCGCCGCGCTCGTGGTTGTACTGCCCGGCGAACACCCACTCGCCCTTGGGGACCGTACGGCCCTCCTTGAGCACCCACGTGTAGACCAGGAAGCCGTCCTGCTCGCCGACGGTCAGGGTGAAGTCCTGCTCCGGCAGCGAGCGCCAGGCGCCGGCCGAGCCGACCCCGCCGGTCTGCGCGACCTTCAGCTGCACGGTGAGGGAGGTGAGTTGCTCGCTCGTCTTGAGCGTGACATTGCTCTGCGCCCAGAAGTCGTTGCTGTGCGGGTCCACCGAGCCGTCCGACCACAGCGAGCCGTCCGTCTCGCCGTCGGCCGACGGCACCACGGGGGTCGAGGCGGAGGGCGTCGAGGAGGGGGAACCGCTCGGCCGGCGCGTCTTCGGCGCCCTGCTCGGCGCCGGGTTCACCGGCGGAACCGGCGCCCGGCTCGTCGCGTCCGGCGAGGGCGTGGGCGTCGGTGAGACCGCGACCGTCTGCTGCGGGGGAGTGGTGTTGTCCTTGACCGCGGACGCCACCGCGTACCCGCCGACCGCGAGGACTCCGGCGACCGCCGCGGTGGCGCTGACCACGCGCACCCAGCCGAACACGGGCGGGCGCGTGGCCCGGTGGTCGGGGCGGGTCTGCGCGGCCATGCCCCGCTCGATGCGGGCCAGGATGCGCGCGCGGTCGGGTTCGTGGGCCTCGGCCGCCTCGTGCAGCCGGGCGCGCAGCTCGTCGTGCACGTCCTGCTGCCTCATCGGTTCTTTCCTCCGCTCTCGCCGCCGCGCGCCATGGCCGCGTGCACCCGCTGCGGAACGCGCTGGGTGCCGAGCAGGCGCTGCAGTTCGGCCATGCCCTTGGACGTCTGGCTCTTAACCGTACCCACCGACACCCCGAGGGCGAGCGCGGTGTCCTTTTCCGACAGGTCGAACGCGTGCCGAAGTACCACACATGCGCGTTTGCGGAAGGGCAGGCGACGCAGCGCCGACTGCACGTCCACCACGCCCGCGACGTCCGGGTTCTCGGTCTGCTCCTCTCGGTGCGACCAGAACAGCGCGATCCGGCGCCGCTCGCGCACCGCGCTGCGGATCCGGGTGCGGGCCAGGTTGGCGACCACGCCCCGCGCGTACGCCACCGGATGGTCGGCCGCGCGCACCCGGTCCCAGCGGTGCCACAGCGCCAGCAGCGCGTCCGCGGCCAGGTCGTCGGCGGCATCGGCCTCGCCGGTCAACAGGTGGGCGAGACGGGAGAGTGCGGCGTAGTGCTGCTCGAAGAAGGCATGGAACTCCACGGAGGCGGCGTCGTCGACGACTGAGCCCACGGGTGACCTCTTCTCGGTGCAGCTCTGTGAGTGTCATGTGAATGACATGCGAACGTCCGGCGGAGCCCCGGATGGAGATCCGGAAGCGTAGCAGTGACCGCTTTCTGTCAGTCGTACGGGGGGTCGGACACCGTGTGGCACACCGAACCCGATTCCGTAACACGTTGAAAACCTGAAACGGGTTCAACGTGGGAACAATCCAGCCAGCATCCGCACACGCTCATCAGGCAACGAGGAGTACGACCATGTCCGAGACGCAGAAGGTGGACCAGCGGCCGGATGCCGCGCCACCTGCCGGGAACAGCGTCGACCGGTACTTCAGAATCTCCGAGCGGGGATCGACCTTCGGCCGGGAGATACGCGGCGGCTTCGCCACGTTCTTCACCATGGCCTACATCCTTGTCCTGAATCCGATCATCCTGGGCAGCGCCAAGGACAAGTTCGGCCACTCCCTCGACACCGGCCAACTCGTCACCGCCACCGCGCTGGTGGCCTGTGTGATGACGATCATCATGGGCGTCGGCGGCAACCTCCCGCTCGCGATCGCCGCCGGCCTCGGCCTCAATGCCGTCGTCGCCTTCCAACTCGCCCCGCTGATGAGCTGGTCCGACGCGATGGGCCTGGTCGTCCTCGAAGGACTCGTGATCTGCCTGCTGGTCCTCACCGGGCTCCGGGAAGCGATCATGAACGCGATCCCGCAGCAGCTGAAGCAGGCCATCGGCGTCGGCATCGGCCTGTTCATCGCCTTCATCGGGTTCGTCGACGCCGGGTTCGTCAGCCGCATCCCGGACGTCGCGCACACCACCGTCCCGGTGCAGCTCGGCGCCGTCGGCCGCCTCACCGGCTGGCCCGTCCTGGTCTTCTGTCTGGGCGTCCTGCTGACTATCGCGCTGCTCGCCCGCAAGGTGAAGGGCGCGATCCTCATCAGCATCGTGACGATGACCGTCGTCGCGATCGTCATCAACGCCGTCGCCGACATCAAGAGCTGGGGCCTGACCACCCCGAAGGTCCCGGACAAGATCGTCGCCGCCCCGGACTTCGGGCTGGTCGGTCACTTCAGCCTGTTCGGCGGCTTCGCCAAGGCCGGCGTCCTCACCGCCGTGCTGCTGGTCTTCACCCTCATCCTGTCCGACTTCTTCGACGCCATGGGCACCATCGTCGGCATCAGCGCGGAGGCCGGACTCCTCGACGAGAAGGGCCAGGTGCCCGGCATCGGCCGCGTGCTGTTCATCGACGGTGCCGCAGCCGTCGCCGGTGGTGTCGGCTCCGCCTCCTCCAACACCGCCTACATCGAGTCCGCGGCCGGTGTCGGCGAGGGCGCCCGCACCGGCTTCGCCAACCTGGTCACCGGCGGCCTCTTCGGCCTCGCGCTCTTCCTCACCCCGCTGCTGACGATCGTCCCGCTGCAGGCGGCGGCGCCCGCGCTGATCGCGGTGGGCTTCCTGATGATGACCCACGTCAAGCACATCGACTGGGACAAGTACGAGATCGCCATCCCGGCGTTCCTCACCATCGCCGCGATGCCGTTCACCTACTCGATAACCGACGGCATCGGCGCGGGCTTCCTGTCCTACGTGGTCATCAAGACGGTCCTCGGCAAGGCGAAGGAGGTCAACTGGCTGCTGTGGGGCGTCTCGGTGCTGTTCCTGGTCTACTTCGCGATCGATCCGGTGGAGCAGATCCTGGGCGTGAAGTAAGGCAGAGAAGCAAGGCAGAGGGGGCGGTTGTGCCGAGCCGCCCCCTCCCGTCGGCTACTTGAGTGCCGCCTGCATCATCGCCTTCGCCACCGGCGCCGCCAGCCCGTTGCCGCTCACCTCGGACCGAGCCGCATCCGACTGCTCCACCATCACCGCGACGGCAACCTCCTTGCCGCTGCTGTCCGACTTGCCGTACGACGTGAACCAGGCGTACGGCGTCTTGCTGTTGTTCTCGCCGTGCTGGGCGGTACCGGTCTTGCCGCCGACGGTCACCCCGTCGATCAGCGCGTTCGTACCGGTGCCGTCCTTCACCACCGTCTCCATCGCCGACTGCAACTGCTCGGCGGTGGAGGAGCTGACGATCTCCTCGGTGTCCGCGCTGTCGTCGTAGTCCTTCAACACATCACCGCCGCTGTCGGTGATCTGCGAGACCATGTGCGGCGAGACCAGCTTGCCGCCGTTGGCTATGGCTGCGGACACCATGGCCATCTGGAGCGGGGTGGCGGTGACGTCGAACTGGCCGATGCCCGACAGGGCCGTCTGCGCCTTGTCCATGTTCGAGGGGTAGATGCTGGCGTAGGCCCGCACCGGCACGTCCCGCTCGTCGTCGTTGAAGCCGAACTTCTCGGCCATCGCCTTCACCTTGTCCTGGCCGAGGTCGACGGCCATCTTGCCGAAGACGTTGTTGCAGGAGAAGCGCAGGGCGACCCGGATCGACGCGTCCTCGCACGGGGCCGACTTGTTCTCGTTCTCCAGGTCCCGTGTGGTGCCCGGCAGGGTGTACGGGTCCGGGCTGTCGGTGCGGTCGTCCACGTTCTTGTACAGCCCGTCCTCCAGCGCGGCGGCCGCCACGACCAGCTTGAACGTCGAGCCGGGCGGCAGCGGCTGGCGCAGTGCCCGGTTGGTGAGCGGCTTGTCCTTGTCCGCGTTGAGCTTCTTCCAGGCCGCCCCGGCCGTGTTCGCGTCGGTGAGCCGCGCGGGGTCGTACGACGGCGTCGACACCACGGCGAGGATCTTGCCGGTCTTCGGGTCGATGGCGACGGCCGCGCCCTTGTTGTCGCCGAGCGCGTCGTACGCCGCCTTCTGTACGGCCGGGTCGATCGTGGTGAGTACCTCGCCCGGGTCGGCACGCTTCCCGGTGACCGTGTCCATCACGGTCTTGAGCCGGTTGTCCGTGCCGTTGAGGAGGTCCTTGTAGATGCCCTCCAGCTGGGTCGGGGCGTAGGCCTGCGAGGCGTATCCCGTCACCGCCGCGTACAGCTCGCCGTTCTTGTACGTCCGTTTGTACGCGAGATCGCTCCCCTTCGTCCGCACCGAGCCGGTGATGGCGTTCCCGGCCACGATGATGTTGCCGAGCGGGTGTGAGTACGTCTCGATGACGTTCCGCCGGTTGTCGTTGTCGTCCGCGAGGGCCTTGCCGTCGTAGAACTGCACCCAGGTCGCCCTGATCAGCAGGGCGAGCACGAGCAGCAGCGCGAAGACGGACGCCCGCCTGATCGTCTTGTTCATCCCGCTCGTGTAGACGATCGAGACGGGGTGATCGTTCCCGTACGTCCCGTTTTCTCATCGCACGTTCAGAAAACCGGCCTCGTACGCGGCGATCACCGCCTGCGTCCGGTCCCGGGCACCCGTCTTGGCGAGCACCGCAGCGACGTGCGACTTGACGGTGGCGGGGCCGACGTCCATGCGCCGGGCGATCTCCGCGTTGGTCAGCCCGGCGGCCATGTGCCGCAGCACCTCGCTCTCCCGCCCGGTGAGCCTGCTCACCCACGCCGGGGGTGCGGGCGCCGTGCGCGCGTGCTCGGCCGCGAGGGCGCGTACGGCCGACGGGAACAGCAGGCTGTCGGTGCGCGCGACCAGCCGTACCGCCTGGACGAGCGCGTCGGCGTCCGCCCGCTTCAGCAGGAACCCGGCGGCTCCGGCGCGCAGCGCGTCGTACACGTAGGAGTCGTTCTCGAAGGTGGTCACGACCACCACCCGGGGTGGCTCGTCGAGGGTGGCGAGGATCTGCTCGGTGGCCCGTATGCCGTCGACCTCCGGCATACGGACGTCCATGAGGACCACGTCGGGGCGCAGCTCCCGGACCACGGACACCGCCTCGGCGCCGGTCGCCGCCTCGCCGACCACCTCCAGGCCGGGCTCGGCGGAGAGGATGGCGCGCAGGGCGGTGCGGACCATGCGCTCGTCGTCGGCGAGGACGATCCGGATGGCGGGCCGGGTCATGTCCGCCCTTTCGTCGGTCACGTGGATCCCTTCAGCGGCAGTCGGACGTGCAGGTGCCAGGTGTCCCCGGACGCGCCCGCCCGGGAGGTGCCGCCGAGCAGTCGTACCCGGTCGGCGATGCCGCGCAGGCCGTGGCCGCCGCCGGGGCGGGGAGCGGGGCAGGCGCCGAGGGGGTTCTCGACGGAGATGTCCAGGTGGCCGTCGACGGTGGCGATGCGCAGGGCGACCGGTTCGCCGGCGTGCTTGAGGGCGTTGCTCAGGCCCTCCTGGACGATCCGGTACGCCTCCCGGGAGACCAGCGGGGGAAGCACGGCGGTGCCGGTGTCGACGGTGGCCGTCACGCGCTGCCCGGCCGCGCGGGTCCGGCGCAGCAGCCCGTCCAGGTCGGCCGCGAGGGTCGGGGCGGGGGCGGTGCCCGGTGCGTCGCCGTCCCGCAACACGCCCAGTACGGCGTCGAGTTCGCCGACCGTGCGCCGGGTGGTGTCCTCGATGGCGGCCAGCGCCTCGCGGACGAACTCCGGGTCGGTGTCGAGGACGCGGCGGGCGGCGCTCGCCTGGAGGGTGACGGCGCTCAGCGCGTGTCCGACGGAGTCGTGCAGCTCGCGGGCGAGCCGGTTGCGTACGGCGAGGTCGGCGGCGCGGGCCTCGGCCGCGGCGAGCCGGTCCGCGGGGGTGGGCCCGAGCAGGGCGGGCGCCCAGCGGGCGAGCACGGCCCCGCAGGCGGCGGCGCAGGCGGCGAGGGCGATCAGCATGGCCAGGCCCGCGACCGGGCAGAGCGCCAACGCCCAGCCGTGGTCGAAGACTTCGGGTGTGCCGAGCCGGGTGTCGCGCAGTCCCTGGAACAGGGGCAGCAGCATGAGGAACACCGCGAACGGCGGTACGGCCAGCGACATCCCGGAGAGGATCCCGCCGAGGCCCAGGTGCAGTGTGAGCCAGGCGGCCGTACGCCCCCGTTCGGACCGCGTCCGGGCCGGGCCGTGGGCGAGGGCGTCCCCCTCGATGCCGCACAGGGCGCGGCAGGCGCCGGCCTCCAGCGGGCGGGTCAGCGGAAACAGCGAGGTCACGGTGGCGATCGGCAACCCGACCGCGAACGAGCCGAGTTGCAGGGGCAGGGACCCGAACACGTCGTCCACGCCGGTGAGCGGGCCGACGATCACCGAGCCGACGAGGACGTACGGCATGGCGAGCGCGCCGCCGAGGATCAGATGGATCCAGCGGCGGCGCGCCCGTCGGCCGAAGAGGAAGCTCAACGCCTCGGTCACCGTGGGGCCCTGGCCGACCGGTCCGCGAAGTGGTGGGCGGCGACGGTCGCCACGAGCAGGCCGACGATCATCTGCACAGCGTAGGTGAGGCTCATCGCCGGTGTCGGGCGGTCGGCGAGATCGTGGGAGGTCACCAGGGCGCCGAGCGCCATCCAGCCGCCCCAGCAGGCGACCGCCCCGGAGCCGACCCAGGCCAGGGCGAGCGGCACGGTGACCGGCAGGGCGCGGCCGCGGCGGAAGGCGAGCTGCCAGGCGCCGGTGACGGCGGCGGCGAGGAACCCGACGTAGACGACCTCCATGAGCCGGCCGCCGTTCGTGCCCCGCCCGGCCGTGAACCCGCAGGCCCACAGCAGCCGCAGCGTGCCCGGGACGAGTGCGAGCAGCGCCGCAGTCACGGCGGTCGTCCGCTGCGCGGCCGCCGTGCCGTGCGCGGGCAGCTCCCACACCCGCCCCCGCCACAGGTGGCCCCACCGCTCGCGGGCGTAGTCGACGAACAGCACCCCGAGAGCGAGCCCCTGCACGATGAACCCCCCGTACACGACCCCGAACACCCAGCCGTCGAGGAACGGCCGGTCGTCACCGCTGTCCGTGCCCCCGTGCACGACCAGTTGCAGCGGAAAGCCCACCATGATCGGCGCGAGCAGCCCCGTGGCGACCCACATCGGCACCGCGAGCACCCAGGCCGGCACCCGCCGCCCCCACGCCTGGGTCAGCAACAGCGCCAGCACGATGACGGCGGCGTCCATGAGCACGGTGAGCCCGTTGGCCAGCGCCATGACCATCCGGTGCTCCAGCAGCGGACTCCCGTCCGGGATACCGAGATGACTCCCGCAGATCCAGGCGAGCTTGAGGGACAGGTAGGGCAGGCAGGAGACGATGGTCACGAGCCGCAGCACGGGGCGCAGCCGCAGGCCGGTGACAGCGGCAGTGGTCGAGGAAGTCATGCCTCAACGCTCCCGCGCCCACGGTCCGGCCCACTTCCTGCGTGACGACGATCCGCCTCCGCCGCTCGGCGGAGACGCCGTCCTCCTCACAGCCTCCGCGTGGCCAGCGTCAGGCGGTCCCGCGCGTCGAACAGGGCGTCCTTGATCATCTGTTCGTGGGCCGGGGTCAGGCGGGCCACCGGGACCGAGCAGCTGATGGCGTCGCGGGCGGGGGTGCGGTACGGGATCGCCACACCGAAGCAGCGCAGGCCCAGCGTGTTCTCCTCGCGGTCGACGGCGAAGCCCTGCTCGCGGACCTGGTGGAGTTCCTCGATCAGCTTCTCGCGGTCGGTGATGGTGTGCTCGGTCAGGGCGGGCAGGGTCTCCGGGAGGAGCTTGCGGACCTGTTCGTCGGTGTGGGTGGCGAGCAGCGCCTTGCCGAGGGACGTGGAGTGGGCGGGCAGGCGCCGGCCGACGCGGGTGAAGGGGCGCAGGTAGTGCTGGGACTGGCGGGTGGCCAGGTAGACGACGTTCGTGCCGTCCAGGCGGGCCAGGTGGATGGTCTCCGTGGTGTCGTCGGAAAGGCGGTCCAGGGTCGGGCGGGCCGCCGCCACCACCTCGTCGCCGTCCATGTAGGAGGTGCCGACCAGCAGTGCCCGCACCCCGATGCCGTACCGCGTCCCCGTCGCGTCCGTCTCCACCCAGCCCAGCTCCACGAGCGTGCGCAGCAGCATGTACAGGCTGGACTTGGGGTAGCCCACAGCCTCCTGGACGGCCGCGAGGGAGTGCATACCGGGCCTGCCGGCGAAGTACTCGAGCAATTCAACGGTCCGCACCGCGGACTTGACCTGCGCCCCGCCTGTCTCGCCTGCCGACATCGCCGCTGACCCCTTCGTTCGACGAGGACCTGGATATATAGTCTCCGAGCAGCGTATTCATCATCAGAGACAGTGTTCAGTATATCGAACGCGGCTGATGGTTGACCCAGGAAGTGCGGCCTTACTTGGAGGGACCCGCGGTGGCAGCAGCACCAGTCTGGAGTGTCGACCCGCGCACCGGGAAGCAGCGTGAACAGGTTGCGGTGGAGGCCACAGCCCAGGAGGTGGACGCGGCCGTCAGGGCGGCACACGCCGTGCGCGGTGCCCTCGCCGACCGCACCGTCCGCTCCGCGTTCCTGCGCTCGGCCGCGGCAGGCCTGAACGCGGCCAGGGACGGTCTGATCGAGACCGCCGACGCCGAGACCGCCCTCGGCCCGGTCCGGCTGACCGGCGAACTCGCCCGTACGGCGTACCAGTTGCGGGCCTTCGCGGACATCGTCGACGAGGGCGCCTTCCTGGACGTCATCATCAACCACCCCGACGACACCGCCACCCCGCCCATACCGGACCTGCGCCGCTACAAGGTCCCGCTGGGCGTCGTGGCCGTCTACTCCGCCTCCAACTTCCCCTTCGCCTTCTCCGTGGCGGGCGGCGACACCGCGAGCGCGCTGGCCGCGGGCTGCCCGGTGGTCGTCAAGGCCCACCCGGACCACCCGGCCCTGTCCGAGCTGGTCGCCAAGGTGCTGCGCCGGGCCGCCGCCGAGCACGGCATCCCCGAGGGCGTCGTCGGCCTCGTGCACGGCTTCGAGGCGGGCGTCGAGCTGATCAGGCACCCGCTGGTCACGGCGGCGGGATTCACCGGATCCGTGCGCGGTGGGCGTGCCCTGTTCGACGCGGCCGCCGCGCGCCCGGTGCCGATCCCGTTCCACGGTGAGCTGGGCTCGCTGAACCCGGTCCTGGTGACCGAGGCGGCGGCGGCCGAGCGGGCGGAGGCGATCGGATCCGGCCTCGCCGGGTCCATGACGCTGGGCGTCGGCCAGTTCTGCGTCAAGCCGGGTCTGGTGCTGGTGCCGTCCGGCGCGGCGGGCGACGGCCTGGTCAAGGCGCTCACGGACGCCGTCAGCGACACCGACGCGGGAGTCCTCCTCGACCACCGCATGCGGGACAACTTCGTCGCGGGCGTCGCCGAGCGGGCGCAGCTGCCCGAGGTGGACTCGCCGGTCACGCCGGGCGCGGG
The DNA here is from genome assembly GCF_042892235.1 of Streptomyces sp. NPDC001816. Lineage (NCBI taxonomy): Bacteria > Bacillati > Actinomycetota > Actinomycetes > Kitasatosporales > Streptomycetaceae > Streptomyces > Streptomyces sp. NPDC001816. The sequence goes on along the minus strand of NZ_JBIATY010000013.1, from coordinate 96,164 downwards.
CGGCGAGCACACGGTCAGCGCGGGGTTCCTCACCGTGCCGGCGAGCAGGCTGGCCGAGCAGGGCGCGTACGACCTGCTGCTGGAGGAGTGCTTCGGGCCGGTGACCGTGGTGGTCCGGTACGAGGACGAGGGCGAGGCGACGGCGGTCCTGTCCCGGCTGCCGGGCAACCTCACGGCGACCGTCCAGCTGTCGGCCGAGGAGGCCGCCGGCGAGGGCCGGGGCGCCGAACTGCTCGCCGAGCTGACCCCGCTGGCCGGGCGCGTGCTGGTGAACGGATGGCCGACGGGCGTGGCCGTGGCTCCGGCCCAGCACCACGGCGGTCCGTACCCGGCGACCACCTCCACGTCCACGTCCGTGGGCGGCACGGCCATCGAGCGGTGGCTGCGGCCCGTCACCTACCAGGGCGCGCCACAGGCCCTGCTGCCGCCGGAGCTGCGGGACGACAACCCGCTGGGCCTCCCGCGGCGGTTCAACGGCGGCCTCGAGCGCTGAACCGGATTCGCAGGACGGAGGAAAAGGAACCTGGGACACTCACGCAATGGACGTGGAACTTCCCGAACTCCCCTTCGCCCTCCGCACCTACGGGCCCGACGGCAACTGGTCCTATGAGGGGGGTGTGCTCACGGGATGGGCCGGGCCCCGGCAGGATCGGTTCGTCACGCCCACCGGTGAGGCTCTGGAGCCCGCCTCCGACGCGCCCCGGCTGCTCGGGGCGCCCGAGGACGACTTCCAGCTGATAGCCCGGGTCACCGTCGGGTTCGGCGCCGCCTTCGACGCCGGAGTGCTCTACGTCCACGTCGGCGAACGCGCCTGGGCCAAGCTCTGTCTGGAGTACTCCCCGGATGTGCCCACCGTCTGCACGGTGGTCACCCGGGGACACTCCGACGACGCGAACTCCTTCACCGTGGAGGGGAGTTCGGTGTGGCTGCGGGTCAGCAGGACCGGACGGGCCTTCGCCTTCCACGCCTCCCGGGACGGCGAGCGCTGGACCTTCGTCCGGCTCTTCACCCTCGGCGAGGAGAAGGAGACCGGCGCGGCGCTGATCGGCTTCATGACCCAGTCGCCGATGGGCGAGGGCTGTGTGGTGACCTACGACCACATCGAGTTCCGGCCCGGCTGGCCGGACGACCTGAGAGACGGCAGCTGAGCCGAAGGGCAGGGCGGGGTACGGAACCGGGGGCGGTGCTCGTACGTCCTCCGTTGCATGATCAGTGAACGCGTGAACGGTGCTCTGGTGATCCGCACCGCCCTGCCCGCCGAGGCCGAGGTCATCGCCGATCTGCATGTCCGGGCGCGCTCGACCTACTACCCGGACGGGCTCCCGCCGGCCGACTTCGACTGGGTCGAGGCCTGGCGCGGTTCCATCGAGCGCCCCGAGGCACATGTGCTGTGCGCCGTCGAGCAGGGCCGGATCGTCGGCATCGCCTCCTTCCGCACCCCGGACGGCGCACCCGCGGAAACGGTCAAGTTGTTCCAGTTCCACGTCGACCCCGACCACTGGCGCGCCGGCATCGGTACGGCCCTGCACGCGGCCTGCGTGGAGGAGTGGCGGGCCGACGGCAAGCGGACGGCCGTACTCGACGTCCATACGGACAACGCCCGGGCCCAGGCCTTCTACGCCCGCCAGGGCTGGATCCCCGACCCGGAGAACCCGCCCGCCGAGGGCGACCACCACCTCGACCTGCGCTTCTCCGTGCCCGGGAATGAACGTGGCTGATTGAACGTTCACGTACTGGCCGGAGAGAGCCTCCGCGCCCGTACGACCTGGAGAGAGCCGAAGACATGCGCGTCGAGATCTGGAGCGACATCGCCTGCCCCTGGTGCTACGTGGGCAAGGCCCGCTTCGAGAAGGCGCTGGCTGCCTTCCCGCACCGCGACGGTGTCGAGGTGGTGCACCGCTCCTTCGAGCTGGACCCGGGCCGCGCGAAGGGCGACGTCCAGCCGGTGATCAGCATGCTCACCAAGAAGTACGGCATGAGTGAGGAGCAGGCCCAGGCCGGCGAGGAGAACCTGGGCGCCCAGGCCGCCGCCGAGGGCCTGGACTACCGCACCCGGGACCGCGACCACGGCAACACCTTCGACATGCACCGCCTGCTGCACTTCGCCAAGGAGCAGGGCCGGCAGGACGAGCTGATCCAGATCCTGTACCGGGCCAACTTCGCCGAGGAGCGGTCCGTCTTCACCGAGGGTGACGAACGCCTGGTGGGGCTGGCCGCCGAGGCCGGCCTGGACGCCGAGGCCGCCCGCACGGTGCTCGCCGACCCGGACGCGTACGCCGACGAGGTCCGCGCCGACGAGCGCGAGGCAGCCCAGCTCGGCGCGAACGGTGTGCCCTTCTTCGTCCTGGACCGCAAGTACGGCGTCTCCGGAGCCCAGCCCGCCGAGGTCTTCACCCAGGCACTGACCCAGGCCTGGGGCGAGCGTTCCCCGCTGAAGCTGGTCGACCAGGGTGATGCCGAAGCGTGCGGCCCGGACGGGTGCGCGGTGCCGCAGCACTGAGAAACCGCAGGTCGGCGCGGACGTATAAGCGTCTCTAAGCGGATCCACGTAAAAATCGGCAATGGACTACGACTTCATCCGGCCGCAGAGTGGACCCATGGAGACCACGGAGACGTTCGAGAGCCTCGTCCGCGCCGAGTTCACCCCGAAGACCACCTACCTCAACACCGCCAGCAACGGCCTGCTGCCCGCCCGTACCGTCGCCGCCCTGCACGAGGCGGCGCTGCTGCGGGCCGAGGGCCGTCCGCTGACCCCGCTGTTCGAGGACGTCGAGGCCTGCCGGGCCGGGTACGCCCGGCTCGCCGGAGTCCCGGCCACCCGGGTCGCGGCGGGCGCCTCGGTCGCCGCGCACTCCGGCGTGATCGCCGCCTCGCTGCCCGCCGGGGCCGAAGTCCTCACCGCCGAGGACGACTTCACCTCCGTGCTGAACCCCTTCCACGTCCGCGGCGACCTCAAGGTCCGCGCGGTGCCGCTGGAGCGGATCGCCGAGTCCGTCCGCCCGGACACCGCGCTGGTCGCGGTCAGCGCCGCCCAGTCCGCCGACGGCCGCCTCGCCGACCTGCCCGCCCTGCGGGAGGCCGCCCGTGCGCACGGGGCGCGCACCTACGTCGACTTCTCCCAGGCCGCCGGCTGGCTGCCGATGGACGCGGACGCCTACGACTTCACCGCCACGGCCTCCTTCAAGTGGCTGCTCGGCCCGCACGGCGCGGCCTTCCTCACGGTCCCCGAGGACTTCGGCGGGCTCACCCCGCTGCTCGCGGGCTGGGTCGCGGCCGAGCAGCCGTGGGACAGCTGCTACGGCCCGGTCGCCGAACTCGCCCACTCCGCCCGGCGGTTCGACCTCACCCACGCCCTGTTCACCTACGCCGGGCTGCGCCGCTCCCTCGAACTGATCGAGGAACTCGGCGTGGCCGCGGTCCACGCCCACGACGTGGCCCTCGCCGACCGGTTCCGGGCCGGGCTCGCGACCCTCGGCCACGCGGCCGTGCCCGCACCCGGCTCGGCGATCGTCTCGGTCCCCGGACTCGGCGGCCGCCAGCCCGAGCTGAGCCGCGCCGGCATCGAGGTCTCCAACCGCGCGGGCAACCTGCGCGCGGCCTTCCACCTGTTCAACACGCCCGCGGACGTGGACCGCCTGCTGGACGCGCTGTCCGGCTGACACGACCGGACCGGGACCTCCCGTCCCACACGAGGAGGCCCCGGCCCGGTGCTCTGGGGGTTACTTCACCGGGGTGAAGTCGCGCGCGCCAATGAACTCAGGCCGGCGCACCGGCGCGGCGAACGGCTCCACCGCCGCGTTCTCCACGCTGTTGAACACGATGAAGACGTTGCTGCGCGGGAACGGCGTGATGTTGTCGCCGGACCCGTGCATGCAGTTGCAGTCGAACCAGGTCGCCGAGCCGGCCCTGCCCGTGAACAGCCGGATGCCGTACTCGCTAGCCATCTTGGTCAGCGCCTCGTCGGACGGCGTGCCCGCGTCCTGCATCTGCAGCGACTTCTTGTAGTTGTCCTCGGGCGTGGCCCCGGCGCAGCCCAGGAACGTCCGGTGCGAGCCCGGCATGATCATCAGGCCGCCGTTGGTGTCGTAGTTCTCGGTCAGCGCGATCGAGACGGACACCGTGCGCATGTTCGGCAGACCGTCCTCGGCGTGCCAGGTCTCGAAGTCCGAGTGCCAGTAGAAGCCGCTCGCCCCGAAGCCCGGCTTGACGTTGATCCGGGACTGGTGGACGTAGACGTCGGAGCCGAGGATCTGCCGGGCACGGCCGACCACCCGCTCGTCCCGCACCAGGTTCGCGAACACCTGGCTGATCCGGTGCACCTCGAAGACGGAGCGGATCTCCTGCGACTTCGGTTCGACGATCGAGCGCTCGTCGGCCCGGATCGCCGGGTCCGCGATCAGCCGGTCCAGCTCGGCCTTGTAGACCTCGACCTCGTCGGGGGTGATCAGCTGGTCGATGGCGAGGAACCCGTCACGCTCGTACGACTGGAGGCCGTCGGTCGTAATCGGGCCGGGCGTCGTCGGGGAGCCCCAGACGACCGGGTCCTGGCGGGGGACGGTCACCTCGGCGGGGCGCCGGCTGGGATACAGGTCGGTGACGGTGGTCATGGGTGTCACACCTCCTCGGGCTCGGTGAGCAGGGGATAGACGCCGTTCTCGTCGTGGTCCTCCCGTCCCGTCACGGGCGGGTTGAACACGCAGATGCAGCGGAAGTCCTCCTTGACGCGCAGCGTGTGCCGCTCGTGCCCGTCGAGGAGGTACATGGTGCCGGGAGTGATCGTGTACGTCTTCCCGGTCTCGTGGTCGGTGAGTTCGGCCTCGCCCTCGACGCAGACGACCGCCTCGATGTGGTTGGCGTACCACATCGACGTCTCGGTCCCGGCGTACAGGACGGTCTCGTGCAGGGAGAAGCCGACGCGCTCCTTGGCGAGGACGATCCGCTTGCTCTCCCAGGTGCCGGACTTCGCCCGCACATGCCGGTCGGTGCCTTCGATGTCCTTGAACGATCGGACGATCACGGTGGTGCACAGCCTCCTTGCTAGATGGTTTCCCGGACGGCACGGGCGAGGACGCTCAGCCCCTCGTCCAGTTCGTCGGCGGTGACGGTGAGGGCGGGCAGCAGCTTGACGACCTCGCCCTCCGGGCCGGACGTCTCGATGAGCAGCCCGAGTTCGAAGGCCCGTCGGGCGATCCGCCCGGCCCGGTCCTTGTCGTGGAACTCCAGGCCCCAGACGAGACCGCGCCCTCGGTACTCCTTCACGTCGGCGAGGTTCTCCTCGGTGATGGAGATCAGCGCCTGCTCGATCTGCTCGCCGCGGGCGCGGGTCTGCTTCTCCATGGCGGAGCCGTCGGTCCAGTACGTCTCCAGGGCAGCGGTGGCCGTGACGAACGCGGGGTTGTTGCCGCGGAAGGTGCCGTTGTGCTCGCCCGGCTCCCAGACGTCGAGTTCGGGCTTGAAGAGGCACAGCGACATCGGCAGGCCGTACCCGCTGATCGACTTGGAGACCGTGACGATGTCGGGCGTGATGCCCGCCTCCTCGAAAGAGAAGAACGCGCCGGTACGGCCGCAGCCCATCTGGATGTCGTCGACGATGAGCAGCATGTCCTGCCGCTCGCACAGCTCGGCGAGCGCCCGCAGCCACTCCGGGCGCGCGACGTTGATGCCGCCCTCGCCCTGCACGGTCTCCACGATCACGGCTGCGGGCTTGTTGAGCCCGGACCCCTGGTCCTCAAGGAGCCGCTCGAACCAGAGAAAGTCCGGGACCGTGCCGTCGAAGTAGTTGTCGAACGGCATGGGCGTGCCGTGCACCAGCGGGATGCCGGCGCCGGCCCGCTTGAAGGCGTTGCCGGTGACGGCGAGGGAGCCCAGCGACATGCCGTGGAAGGCGTTCGTGAACGACACGATCGCCTCCCGCCCCTTCACCTTCCGGGCGAGCTTCAGCGCGGACTCCACGGCGTTGGTGCCGGTCGGGCCCGGGAACATGACCTTGTAGGGCAGGTCGCGCGGGCGCAGCACCAGGTCCTGGAAGGTCTGCAGGAAGGTCCGCTTGGCGGTGGTCGACATGTCCAGGCCGTGGGTGACGCCGTCCCGGGACAGATAGTCGATCAACGCCCGTTTCAGGACCGGGTTGTTGTGGCCGTAGTTGAGTGAGCCGGCCCCGGCGAAGAAGTCGAGGTACGCGTGGCCGTCCTCGTCGTACATCCGGCTGCCCTGCGCACGGTCGAACACGGTGGGCCAGCCGCGGCAGTAGCTGCGAACCTCGGACTCGAGTGTCTCGAAGACGCTGAGGTCGGGCTGGGTGATGGTCACGGTGAATCGCTCCTCAGTGCGCGGTGGGGGTCAACGGGCCGATGCGGTACAGCACTTCGGGGTCGTGCGGGCCGTCCGGGAACAGGTCGGCGGGGAACAGCACCTCGCGGGCCAGGTCGGCGCCGTGGCGGGCGGCGAACGAGGTGAACAGCCGCTCGGAGGCGGTGTTCCCGGGGGTGATGGTGGTCTCGACGGTGGTGATGCCGCGCTCGGCGGTGAGCCGGGCGGTCAGCCCGTCCAGCAGTGCGGCGGCGATGCCCAGACCCCGGTGGGCGGAGTCGACGGCGACCTGCCAGACGAGCAGGGTGCCGGGGCGGTCGGGCCGCACGTACCCGGTGACGAAACCGACGGGCTCGCCGTCCGCGCCGCGCGCCACCGCCGAGGTGCCGGCGAAGTCCCGGCACCACAGCAGATAGCTGTACGAGGAGTTCAGGTCGAGGGTTTTCGAGTCCTTGGCGAGACGCCAGAGCGCGGCTCCGTCGGACACGGCCGGTCGGTCGATGAGCAGGTCTGCTGGTCGGGCAGTCATGCGGCACGAATTTAGCGAGGCAAATTCAGAAATGCACGGGAGGGTTGACCGGAGTGAGGGCCGGAGGCGGCGAAATGCCTGTTTTGCCCCACATCAAATCATGACAAAACACACCTGGTGTGGAGTGTGTCACAGCTCAGAAATCCCTACGAAATCTTGTTGTTTAGCCTCGAAAAAAGCGGGCAGAAGAAGACGGGAAGCTGTTCTGGGTGGAATTCTGGAAATAGGAGCCGGAATTAATGTGGGTCGTGTGAATTTCAGGCGCCGGACTTTACGCAGCGGACTCGGCCCGCAGCGCGTCCGGCGTGGCGTCGCGGTGCTGGGCGGTCGCCGTCGATCCAGCGCTCCTTCCAGTCGAGGAGGGTGGGTAAGAGCGGCGCGGCGCGTTCGGGTTGCCCGCCATGCGGGCCCACGCCCGCTCGCTCACCGAGATCGCCGACACGCCCGCCGGGCCGCCCATCGCCTTCTGCGCGCCGATCACGCACAGGTCGACGCCCCACGCGTCCGGCAGCACCGGCTCCGCCCCGACGGAGGCGACCGCGTCCAGGTAGAACGGCGCGCCGTGCTCCCGTACCACCTCGCCGATCTCCGGGTGGGCGGCGAAGGCTTCCCGGACCAGCTGGGCCGTCACGGCGGTGTGGAAGGGCACTGCGAGGTCGTACACCGTGGCGCCGGCGTCCCGGAGCCAGTCGCCGAACGTCTGGCCGTACGCGCGCATTCAGGGGGTGTGCAAAGGGTGCGACTCCACCGATCTTAAGTCGAGAGGCTCTGTAACCATCGGTTTGGTTTGAGGGGCTCAAACTCTTCCTTATAATCGGAACCCACAGTTCCCCCATAGGGAGATCCACCCATGACAACGCTCCTCGGGCGCCGGGCCCGCATCCTGGCCGCCATCACCGCGACGGCCGGACTCGTGCTCGTGGCCGGCTGCTCCTCCGGCGACTCGGGCGGCAAGACCACCGTCAAGGGCGTCCACCTCGTCAAGGCCGGTCAGCTGACCACCTGCACCCACCTGCCGTACCCGCCGTTCCAGTCGGAGATCAACGGCAAGGTGCAGGGCTTCGACGTCTCCCTGATCGACCTCGTCGCCAAGGACCTGGGCGTCAAGCAGCAGATCCTGGACACGCCGTTCGAGAACTTCAAGACCGGCGCCTTCCTCAACTCCGGGCAGTGCGACCTCGCCGCCGCCGGCATGACGATCACCGCCGAGCGCAAGAAGAACGTCGACTTCTCCGACCCGTACTTCGAGGCCACCCAGGCCGTCCTCGTCGACAAGAAGGCCGGCGTGAACTCGCTCGCCGACGTCTTGGTCAAGGGCAAGAAGCTCGGTGCCCAGGCGCAGACCACCGGCGAGGACTACGCCAAGAGCAAGGGCTTCGACCCGGTCTCCTTCCACTCCTCGGACGCGGTCCTCAACGGTCTGCGCACCGGCCAGGTCCAGGCCGTCATCATCGACTACCCGGTCGTCCAGGGCTGGCTGAAGGACAAGGCCAACGCCGACGCCTTCAAGGTCGTCGACAACCTCAACACCGGTGAGCAGTACGGCTTCACGGTGAAGAAGGGCAACACCGCGCTGCGCGAGGCCATCAACAAGGCGCTCAAGCAGGCCAAGGCCGACGGCACCTACAAGAAGATCTACGAGCAGTGGATCGGCCCGTACAACGCCTCCGCCGCCTCGCCGTCCGCCTCCTGATCCCATGACCGAGACGGACACGCAGATCCAGCCGAGGAAGACAGGCCTGACGCGCCGCCAGAAGCGCAGGCTGTCGCGCGCGGCGCAGTACGCCGTCTTCGTCGCCGCCGTGGCCGCGTTCGCGGCCGCGGCGGACTGGGGACGGCTGAAGAACCAGTTCGCGCAGGCCCACATCGCCGAGCAGATGTTCCCGGACGTCATCACGGTGGCGCTCAAGAACACCGTGCTGTACACCCTGTCCGGCTTCGTCGTGGGCCTCGCCCTCGGCATGGTCATAGCCCTGATGCGGCTGTCCTCCGTGGGGCCGTACCGCTGGGTCGCCGGCATCTACATCGAGATCTTCCGCGGCCTGCCCGCCCTGCTGATCTTCATCTTCGTCGGTGTCGGCGTGCCGCTGGCCTTCCCCGACATCCAGTACCCCGGCGGCACCTACGGCAAGGTCGCGGTCGCCCTCGGCCTGGTCTCCGCCGCGTACATGGCGGAGACCATCCGCGCCGGTATCCAGGCGGTGCCCAAGGGGCAGATGGAGGCGGCCCGTTCCCTGGGCTTCTCGCCTGCCCGGGCCATGATCTCCATCATCATCCCGCAGGCCTTCCGGATCATCCTGCCGCCGCTGACCAATGAGCTGGTCCTGCTCTTCAAGGACTCCTCGCTGGTGCTGTTCCTCGGCGTCACCCTGGAGGAGCGCGAGCTGTCCAAGTTCGGCAACGACCTGGCCAGCACGACCGCCAACTCCACCCCGATTCTGGTCGCTGGCCTGTGCTACCTGCTCATCACCATCCCGCTCGGCTTCGTCGTCCGCCGCATGGAGTCCAATTCCACCAAGGAGGCGATCCGGTGAGCCGCCCGGAGATCCGCGTCCAGGACCTGCACAAGTCCTTCGGCGACAACCACGTCCTGCGCGGCATCGACCTGGAGATCGGCCAGGGCGAGGTCGTCTGCGTCATCGGCCCGTCCGGCTCCGGCAAGTCGACCCTGCTGCGGTGCGTGAACCTCCTGGAGGAGCCCAGCCAGGGCCAGGTCTTCGTCGGCGGCACCGAGATCACCGACCCGGACGTCGACATCGACGCCGCACGCCGCCGCATCGGCATGGTCTTCCAGCAGTTCAACCTCTTCCCGCACCTGACCGTCACCGAGAACCTCACGCTCCCGCAGCGCCGGGTCCTCAAGCGGGACAAGGCCACGGCCGCGAAGACCGCCGCCGAGAACCTCGCCCGGGTCGGCCTGTCCGAGAAGGCGGACGCCTACCCGTCCTCCCTCTCCGGCGGCCAGCAGCAGCGCGTGGCCATCGCCCGCGCGCTGGCGATGGGCCCCGAGGTGATGCTCTTCGACGAGCCGACCTCGGCGCTTGACCCGGAGCTGGTCGGCGACGTCCTCGCCGTCATGCGCATGCTCGCCACCGAGGGCATGACCATGATGGTCGTCACCCACGAGATGACCTTCGCCCGCGAGGTCGCCGACCGCGTCGTCTTCATGGACGGCGGCGTGATTGTCGAGGACGGCAGCCCCGACCAGGTCATCGGCAACCCGCAGCACGAGCGCACCCGCCACTTCCTCTCCCGCCTGCTCGACCCGGCGATGGCTCAGGTGGAGGAGGAGACGTCGGACCAGATCGGGAAGTCCGAGTCCTAGCTCACTAACACGACCGCGCCCTGGCTCATTAAGGTGCGATGCATGAGCGATCACGCGGTGCTGCACGTGAAGGGCCGGGTCCTGGTGGGCCCCGAGGACGTCCGCGACGAGCTGTGGGTGGTCGGCGGGCGCGTCTGCTACGACCGTCCCGCCGGGGCCCGGGACGTCCGGACCGTCGAGGGCTGGGCGCTGCCCGGCCTGGTCGACGCGCACTGCCACGTCGGACTCGGCGCGGACGGCCCGGTGGACGCGGACACCGCCGAGAAGCAGGCGCTGACCGACCGGGAGACCGGCACCCTGCTGATCCGCGACGCGGGCTCGCCCTCCGACACCCGCTGGGTCGACGACCGCGACGACCTCCCGAAGATCATCCGGGCCGGCCGGCACATCGCCCGCACCCGTCGCTACATGAGGAACTACGCCCACGAGATCGAGCCGGACGAACTCGTCGCGTACGTCGCGCAGGAGGCCCGGCGCGGCGACGGCTGGGTCAAGCTGGTCGGCGACTGGATCGACCGCGACCTCGGCGACCTGTCCGCCTGCTGGCCTCGCGAGGCGGTGGAGGCGGCCATCGCCGAGGCCCACCGCCTCGGCGCCCGCGTCACCGCGCACTGCTTCGCCACCGACTCCCTGCGCGACCTGGTCGAGGCGGGCATCGACTGCATCGAGCACGCCACGGGCCTCACCGAGGACCTGATCCCGCTCTTCGCCGAGCGTGGCGTGGCGATCGTCCCGACCCTCGTCAACATCGCCACCTTCCCGCAGCTCGCGGCGGGCGGCGAGAACAGGTACCCGCGCTGGTCGGCTCATATGCGCCGGCTGCACGAGCGCCGCTACGACACCGTGCGCGGCGCCTACGACGCCGGCATCCCGGTGTACGTCGGCACGGACGCGGGCGGCTCGCTGGCCCACGGCCTGGTGGCGGGCGAGGTCGCCGAACTCGTCACCGCGGGCATCCCGCCGGTCGAGGCACTGTCGGCCACCAGCTGGGGTGCCCGGGCCTGGCTGGGCCGCCCCGGTCTGGAGGAGGGCGCACCGGCCGACCTGGTGGTGTACGAGTCCGACCCGCGGGCGGACGTACGGGTGCTGGCGGCGCCGAGCCGGGTGGTGCTGAACGGGGCCGTGGTCGAGTAAGGGAACGCGTGTGCCCGGTGATTCGAAGAAGTGTGCGGAATATTCACGTTTGAGTGAAGTAACTCAGGATAGCTGACCGTTCACCCACAGTGCGTACAAGGTTGACGGGTCCCAAGCAAGTTTCGTCTGGGGGTCCCACCGCCTTGAACAGCAACAACTTCCGTATGCCCGCACGCCGTCTCGCCACGGTCGCGACGGTCACCGCCCTGGCCGCAGGTCCCGCGGTCCTGGGCGCGGGCGCCGCGCACGCGACCACCGACCACGGTCGCGCCTCCGCCGTCGTGCTCCGCACCGGACTCGACGTGTCCCTGCTCAACAAGACCGTGAACGTCCCGCTCGCGGTCACCCTCAACGAGGTCCAGGCGCCCCGGAGCGCCGACAGAACCGCGCTCTCCGCCCGGCTCGACGGCGTGAACGGCGGCAAGCCGTTCACGGTCCTCGGCGCGGACGTCGCGACGGCCAGGGCCACGGTGGACAAGAAGCTCGCCGAGGGCTCGGTCCGCGTCGTCCACGCCAAGGTGCACGTCCCGGGCCTGCCCCTGCTCTCCCTCGTGGAGGTCGACACGGTCACCGCGAAGGCGACCTGCGCGGTCGGCAAGCGGCCCGTCGCCTCCGCCGACGTCCTCGGCGCCGTCACGGTCCTCGGCAAGCGCGTCACGCTGACCGCGGGCGGCCCGACCGAGGTGAAGGTGCCTGGCGTCGGCGAGGTCCGCCTCGACCTGTCCCAGCACGCGACCACGACCCGCACGGCGGCCGCGACGGCCCTCGAACTCAAGGTCTCCGTCAACCCGCTGAAGCTCAACGTGGCCGACGTGGCAGGAACGATCACCCTGGCCAAGGCCACCTGCGAGTCCCCGATGCACCCGCCCACCGGACACCCGGTCCCGAACCACGACCCGGCGTCCGACGTGAAGCCGCAGGGCGCCCGCGCCGACCTGGCCGAGACGGGCGGCAACCCGGCGACGCCGTACATCGCGGGCGGCGCGCTGGCGCTGCTGCTGGTGGGCGGGGGAGCGGTGACGGTGGCCCGACGCCGCAAGAGCTGACGGACCCCTGGCGGGGTCAGCCCAGTGCCCGCTCCAGCCCCGCCAGGAATCCGTTCACCGTGGCCCTGTCCCGTACGGCCATGCGTATCCAGTCGGCGTCCAGCCCGGGAAACGTGTCCCCACGCCGCACCGCGTATCCCAGCTCGCGCAGGCGCCGTCGTACCGCGGCGGCGTCCGGCATGCGCACCAGCACGAACGGTCCTTCGGCGGGACCGGCCACCCGCACACCCCGGTCGGCGAACGCGCTCAGCCCCGCCACCAGATGGGCCCGGTCCGCCGAGATCCGGTGCGCCGCATGCGCCGCCTCCGCCAGGGCCCGCGGCGCCACGCACGCCTCGGCCGCGGCCAGTGCCGGCGTCGACACCGGCCACAGCGGTTGCGCCCGCTCCAGCTCGGTGATCGTCTCCGGCGCGGCCAGCACGTAGCCGATGCGCAGCCCGGCCAGCCCCCACGTCTTGGTCAGGCTGCGCAGCACGACGAGACCGGGCACATCGGTCCGCCCGGCCAACGCCTCCCGCTCACCCGGCACCGCGTCCATGAACGCCTCGTCGACGACCAACGTCCGCCCCGGGCGGGCGAGTTCGGCGATCGTGGCGGCCGGGTGCAGGACCGACGTCGGATTGGTCGGGTTCCCGATCACCACCAGGTCGGCGTCCTCGGGGACGGCCGCCGGGTCCAGCCGGAAGCCGTCGCTCTCGCGCAGCAGCACCCGGTCCACGGTGTGCCCCGCATCCCGCAGCGCCGCCTCCGGCTCCGTGAACTGCGGGTGCACGACGACCGGCCGGCGCACCTTCAACGCCCGCGCCAGCAGCACGAACGCCTCCGCCGCCCCGGCCGTCAGCAGTACCCGCTCCACCGGCAGCCGGTGCCGCGCCGCCACCGCCGCCCGCGCGGCCCGCCCGTCCGGGTAGGCCGCGAGCGACGACAGCGACCCGGCGATCTGCTCCCGCAGCCACGTCGGAGGCGTGTCCGCGCGGACGTTGACCGCGAGGTCGACCAGCGCGGCCCCGTCGTCACGGACCTCGGCGTCCCCGTGATGCCGCAGATCGTGCCCGGTGTCGTCAGTGTGCATGGCTGTGCGTGTGCCCCCCGTGATGGTGGTGCCCGTGCCCGTGGTGGTGGCCGTCGTCGTCCGGGTGGAAGTGCGGCTGCTGCGGCAGCCCCACCTTGTCCTCGAAGCCCGGCAGCGCGATCCGGTAGACGCAGGAGTCGCAGTTCATCCGGAGGTCGCCCTTGACGGCCTCCTCGTACCGCTCCATCACCAGATCCAGCAGCTCCGGCTCGGGCCCGATGACGTCCGCCGAGCGCACCTCGACCTCCGGGTGCGCGGCCGCCCAGCCCTCGGACTGCTGCCGCACCCGGTCCGGCAGGATGCCGGTGAACAGGAAGTAGGGGAGGACGACGATCCGCTTCGCCCCCAGCTTCACGCACCGGTCCAGACCGCTCGGCACGTCCGGCGCCGCCAGCGACACGAACGCCGTCTCCACACCGGCGTACCCGCGCCCCTCCCACAGCAGCCGGGCCGCCTTGTGCACCTCGGCGTTGGCGTCCGGGTCGGTGGAGCCCCGGCCCACCAGCAGCACGGTCACGTCGGCCCGGTCCTCGGGCGTACGGGCCGTGCCCCCGAGGGCCTCGTCAAGGCGCCGCTCCAGCACGTTCAGCAGCGACGGGTGCGGGCCCAGCGGGCGGCCGTAGGTGTACGAGATCCCGGCGTGCCGCTCCTTCTCGCGGGCCAGCGCGGCCGGGATGTCACCCTTGGCGTGCCCGGCGGACACCAGCATCAGCGGCACGGCCGCGAACCGCCGTACGCCTCGCTCGACCAGGTCGGTGACGGCCTCGCCCAGCGGCGGCGGGGACAGCTCGATGAAACCGCCCGCGACGGGCAGTTCGGGGTGGCGGCGGCCCAGTTCCCGCACGAAGTCGCGGAACGCCTCGGCTCCGGCCTCGTCCCGGGTGCCGTGGCCGGCGACGAGCAGGGCGGGGGGAGGGGTGGTCACGAGGTCTCCTTCGGGGAAATCGGGTGGTACAGCAGGGCGTTGAGCGCGGCGGCGGCGACCGCCGAGCCGCCCTTCTCGGACACGTTGCTCACGGCGGGCAGCCCGCTCGCCCGCAACGCCTCCTTGGACTCGGCCGCGCCGACGAAGCCGACGGGCAGGCCGATGACGAGCGCGGGGGAGGCGTCGAGGGTCAGCAGTTCCTCCAGGGCGGTCGGCGCACAGCCAATCACCCACAGGGCACCGGGCCCGACCTCCTCGTACGCGAGCCGGATCGCATGGGCGGAACGGGTCAGCCCCGGCCCGGCCTTGGCGTCCTTCAGCCGGCACACGGTCTCCCGGCGGGTGATGCCGGCCGCGACCATCTCCACGTCCACGACGACGGGCGCCCCGGCGTGCAGCGCGGCATGCGCCTTCACCAGGTCGCTCTCGTCCGTGACGAGGTCGCTCGCGTACTCCAGGTCGGCGGCGGAGTGGATGACCCGCTCCACCACCGCCCGGGTCAGCGGCGGGAAGTGCGAGGTGTCCAGCCGGGCGCGCAGCCGCCGGAAGGACTCCTGCTCGATGGGATGGACCACACGGGCCACAGGGTTCACTGGGCGCCCTCCTCCGTGCTCTCCTGCGTGTTCACCTGTGTGCTTTCCTGCCAGCGGTAGCCGCGCGGGGTCACCATGCGCCCCGCGATGTCCCGGGTCGCCGTGTTGCCCACGGTCACGACCGTCATCATGTCGACCGTCGCCGGGTCGAGCGCGGCCAGCGTCGTCAGCCGGCTCGACTCGTCCGGCCGCGAGGCGTTGCGTACGACACCGACGGGCGTCGTCGGCTCCCGGTGCCCGGCGAGGATCGCGAGCGCCTTGGGCAGCTGCCAGTCGCGGCCCCGGGAGCGCGGGTTGTAGAAGGTGACCACGATGTCCGCCTCGGCCGCCGCCCGCACCCGCCGCTCGATGACCTCCCACGGCGTGTGCAGGTCGGACAGGCTGATCGACACATGGTCGTGGCCGAGCGGCGCGCCCAGGATCGCCCCGGCGGCCAGCGCGGCCGTCACACCGGGCACACCGACCACGTCGATGTCGTCGGACGCCTCGGCGAGCGCGGGGGAGGCCATGGCGTACACGCCCGCGTCCCCGCTGCCGATCAGCGCCACCGCATGCCCCTTGCGGGCCTCGGCGACCGCCGTGCGGGCCCGCTCCTCCTCCGCGCCGAGCCCCGACTCCAGCACCCGGGTGCCGGGCCGCAGCAGGTCACGGATCTGGTCGACGTACTGGTCGAGCCCCACCAGCACGGACGCCCGCCGCAGCTCCGCCGCCGCGCGCGGGGTGAGCAGGTCCCGGGCGCCGGGGCCGAGCCCGACCACCGCGAGCCGCCCGCGCCCGGGGCGTCGTACGACGGCACAGGTCGCCATGGCCGGCTGCCCGTCGGCACGCTCGGACTTCCGCTTGGGCACGAGGAGTTCACCGCCGCGCACCAGCGCCGCCGCCTCGGCGACGGAGGGGGTGCCGACGGCCGCGAGCGGAGCGATTGACGGGTTGGGCACCCGCACGGCCGCCAGCTCCTCCGCCGGGTACGTCACCAGCGGCACCCCCAGCCGCTCGGCGGCCGCGATGATGCCGGGTTCCTCGGACTTGGCGTCCACGGTGGCGAGTTCGGCCACCGACTTCGGCGAGAGCCTCGCCTCCCGCAGCACGTCCTCGACCAGCCCGAGCACCTCCTCGACCGGCGCGCCCTTGGACGCGCCGACCCCGACCACCAGGGACGGCGGCCGCAGCAGCACCTCCCGCTCGCCCGGTTCGACGGCGCGGTCCGTGAGCCGGACCGTGTACGACCCCTGCGGCGAGGTCGGCAGCGGGGGCAGCGGCCACGGCACCTCGGCCTCCAGAGCGACCGGTTCGCCGTCCAGCAGAGCCCGGGACACCGTGGCGACCGAGCCCTCGAACGGGAACCCGAGGGTGTCCAGACCCGGCAGCCCCACGGCGTCCGTCGCCGTCGTCACCACCGGCTCCGCGCCCAGCAACGCGCCCACCTCACGGGCGAGTTCGTTGGCACCGCCGCCGTGCCCGCCGACCAGCGACACCGCGAAGCGGCCGCCCTCGTCCACGCACACCACACCCGGGTCCGCCGCCTTGTCGCCGAGCAGCGGCGCGAGCAGCCGTACCGTCGCGCCCGTCGCCAGGAAGCACACCAGCTGCTCGCACTCCGCGAACGCGGCCCGGACGGCCTCCCCGACAGGGCCGTCGTACACCCGCGTACGGTCCGGCCAGGCCGCGGCCAGCCGGTCCCGTGCCGCCGCCCCCGCCGCGGTGGCGGAAATGAGGCCGATCACTGGGCAACTCCTTCTCTAGACGCCGGGGTTCTGACGCCCCACAGCAGGAAAACGGGATTGGTCGCCGCGAGCCGGGTCACGTCACCCGGCAGCGGCGCCAGCCGCGACGACTGCAACAGCACCCCGTCGCAGGCGAACCCGGCACTCGTCAGCGCCTCGCGCGCCGCCGGTACCCGGTCAAGGGCTGCCATGGCCACAACAACAGTGCGCCGCGTCCGCCGCGCGCACGCGCCGACGATGGCAGGCAGCTCGCGCCCGCCGCCGCCCACGAACACCGCGTCGGGATCGTCGAGTTCGTCCAGCGCGTCCGGTGCCGAGCCGTGCACCACGCGGACGTCGACACCGTGCGCCCGCGCGTTGGCGTGGATCCGCTCGACCCCGTCCGGGGTCTTCTCGACGGCCACGACGGCCGCGCCGAGCCGCGCGCACTCCACGGCGACCGAACCCGAACCCGCGCCGACGTCCCACACCAGGTCGCCCAGGCGCGGCCCGAGCCGGGCCAACGCCAGCGCCCGCACCTCGAACTTGGTGATCATCGAGTCGCGGTGCGCGAACTCGCTCTCGTCCAGCGCCCACCGGTCCGGCCGCGCGGGCACCCCGGCGACCGTGCGCAGCCCGCCCAGCGCCCGGGTCTCGTCCAGGCACAGCACCACGCTCACCGCCGTACCCCAGTCCCGTGCCGCGGCCTCGGCGGGCGTCACCCGCTCCACGCGCTCGCGCTCGGGATCGCCGAGCGCGCTCGCCACGACGAGGACCCGGCCTTCGCCGAGCGCGGCGCCCAGTTCGGCGGGCCCGGCCCCGGGCCCGGTCAGCACGGCCACCTTGGGGTGCGCCCGGCACACGTTGACGGCCGTGCGCAGGTCGCGCCCGTGCGCGCTCACCACGACCGCGTCGTCCCACGGCAGCCCGATCCGCGCGAACGCCGTCGCCACCGACGACACCCCGGGCCGCACGTCCAGCAGCCCGGCCCCGAACCGCTCGGCCAGCGCCCGCACGATCCCGAAGAACCCGGGATCCCCGGAGGCCAGCACGACCACCGGCAGCTCCTTGCCGACGTACTCCGCGATCGTCTCCAGGGCGGGCGCCAGCGGCCCGAGCACGATCCGCTCCGTGCCCTCGGGCAGCCGTACGGCGTCCAGATGGCGCCGCCCGCCGACGACCAGGGCGGCACCGGCGAGGACGTCCGCGGGAACCGGCGCCCCCGTCCCCGTACCGACGACCGTGATCAACTGTTCGCACCCCGCTCGCGCAGCGCCCGCCGCGCCTCGGGGTCCGCCTTGCGGTACCCGTGGAAGTGGCCCGGGTGGTACAGGTGCGAACGGGTCCCGTGGGCGTCCAGCGCCGGGCCGACCAGGAAGAGCGTGTGCTTCCAGAGCTTGTGCTCCTTGACCGTCTCCTCCAGCGTGCCGATCGTGCACTTCACGACCAGCTCCTCCGGCCAGGTCGCCTGGTAGGCGATGACCACGGGGGTGTCCGTCGGGTAGCCGCCCTCCAGCAGCTCCCGCACCAGCTGGCCGCTGCGCGCCGCCGACAGGAAGATCGCCATCGTGGTGCCGTGCCGGGCGAACTCGCGCACCTCCTCGCCGGGCGGCATCGGCGTCTTGCCGCCGCCCAGCCGGGTCAGCACCACGGACTGGGCGACCTCCGGGATGGTCAGCTCGCGCTGCGCGAGGGCGGCGACGGCGGAGAAGGACGAGACGCCCGGCACGATCTCGGTCTCGATCCCGATCTCTGCGCACCGGTCCAGCTGCTCCTGCGTGCCGCCCCACAGCGCCGGGTCGCCGGAGTGGATCCGCGCGACCTTCAGGCCCTCGGCCAGGGCCCGCCGGTAGACGGCCACGACGTCCTCCAGGGACATGGTCGCCGAGTCCAGGATCTCCGCGTCCGCGCGCGCGTGCTCCAGCACCTCCGCCTGGACCAGGCTCGCCGCCCAGATCACCACGTCGGCCTCGGCGATCGCGCGTGCGGCGCGGAACGTCAGCAGGTCGGCGGCGCCGGGGCCGGCACCGACGAACGTCACCTTGCCGGTGGGGGCATCGGCCATGGGAAGGGGTCCTCTCGTGCGGAAGTGCGAGTCGAAATCGGGGGATATGTCAGAGTCTGGGAGCATGTGGACGGCGCCGGATGTGCGCGAAGGCTCCTCCATCGGATAGCAAGGGCCTATGGCGGTCTTTGTCGCGCTCGGCGCGTTCCTGATGACGCTGGCCGGCGGCTGGACGGCACAGCGCGTGACCGACCGTCGCCACCTGGTCCTGGGGCTGGCCGGCGGTCTGATGCTGGGCGTGGTCGGCCTGGACCTGCTGCCGGAGGCGCTGCACGCCGCCGACCGCGAGATCTTCGGCGTACCCGCGGCCCTGCTGCTGTTCGTGGCCGGTTTCCTGCTGGCCCACCTGGTGGAGCGCACGCTGGCCGCGCGCCAGGCGGCGCACGGGGGCGACGAGCACAACCACCGCGCGCCCGAGGTGGGCCTGACGGCGGCCGCCGCGATGGTCGGCCACAGCGCGATGGACGGTGTGGCGATCGGCGCGGCCTTCCAGGTGGGCGGCGGCATGGGCGCCTCCGTCGCGCTCGCCGTGATCGCGCACGACTTCGCCGACGGCTTCAACACCTTCACGATCACGAGCCTGTACGGCAACGCGCGGCGCCGGGCGATAGGCATGCTCGTCGCCGACGCGTTCGCACCCGTGGTGGGCGCGCTGTCGACCGCGTTCTTCCACATCCCCGAACCGCTGCTCGGCGGCTATCTCGGCCTCTTCGGCGGCGTGCTGCTCTATCTCGCCGCAGCCGAGATCCTCCCCGAGGCCCACCATGAGCACCCCGCCCGCTCCACCCTGCTGTGCACGGT
Organism: Streptomyces sp. NPDC001816; assembly: GCF_042892235.1. Lineage (NCBI taxonomy): Bacteria > Bacillati > Actinomycetota > Actinomycetes > Kitasatosporales > Streptomycetaceae > Streptomyces > Streptomyces sp. NPDC001816. The sequence continues at coordinate 76,662 of NZ_JBIATY010000013.1, read as the reverse complement.
GGCCGGCGCGGCCTTCATCTGGCTGGTGGTCGGCATCTCCGGCGGCTGACCGCTGCGGCCTCACAGCTTCCCGCCCCGCCCGCCGTCCCGCCGCGGCGGCGCGATCAGCGTCGACAGGTACGGCAGTGACTCCCCGTCCAGCTCCGCGGCCGGCCGCACCGACTCCTGAGGCAGCCCGAGCGCCGAGCCCCACACGGCGTCTTCGATCCGCCCGGTCTCCCGCAGCACCTCGGCGACCTCGGCGGCCTGCCGCCCGAACTTGTACGCCACGACGGTCCCCGGCCCGGCCAGCGCCTCCTTGAGCACCGCCGAGCCCGCCGTCACCGGCACCAGCGTCAGCGGCTCGGTGCCCTCGGTCAGCACGGCCCCGGACCTGGCCGCCAGATCCTGCATGGCGGTGATGCCTGGCACGGTCTCCACCACGACACCCGGCACCAGTTCCGTGATCGTCTGCGCGAGATACGTGAACGTCGAGTACACGTTCGGATCCCCGATGGTGGCGAAGGCGACGGACCCGCGCCCCCGCAGCAGCTCGGCGACCTTCTCGCCCGCCGCGTCCCAGGCGGCCTCCCGCCGCGCCCGGTCGGTCCGCTCGTTCAGCGCGAACACCACCCGGACGACCTTCTCCGCGGGCACGTAGTGCAGCACGGTCGCTTCGGCCCGGCCGCGTTCTCCGCCATCTTTTCCATCAGGCGCAGCCATGACCGGTACGACGACGACGTCCGCCGCGCGCAGCGCGTTGACTCCCTTGACGGTCACCAGCTCCGGGTCACCGGGACCGACCCCGACACCGACCAGCCTGCTGCTCATGACGTCCGGCACCTCTCCACGAACCTACGGGCCACACCGGGCTCGGACGCCCAGTGCGTGTGCAGATAACTCGCGTGCACGCCCTGCTGTACGAAACCTTCGACCCGCCGCACCGGGGTGCGCACCCCCCAGGCGGGAGCGGGCCCCGCCCCGGGCTCGACGACCGTGCGGTGGAACTCGTGCCCCCGCATCCGCGTCCCCGCGACGGTCAGCACACTGTCCCCGACGGCCACCGCGTCCCGATACCCCAGAGTGAGCCGTTCACTCATCCGCGCGGTGGCGTCCAGCACCCCGCACATGGGCTTCCCGTCCAACTCCCGGCACAGATACAGCAGCCCGGCACACTCGGCGGCGACAGGAGCACCGCCGAGAGCCAGCTCGGCGACGGCCTTGCGCAGCGGCTCGTTGGCGGACAGCTCGGCGGCGTACACCTCGGGGAAGCCACCGCCGATCACCAAGCCGGCCGTGCCCTCGGGCAGTTGCTCGTCCCGAAGCGGATCGAAAGTGACGACTTCGGCTCCGGCGGCGGTGAGCAGCTCGGTGTGCTCGGCATAGGAGAAGGTGAACGCTTCCCCGCCGGCGACAGCAACTACGGGCCCTGGCCTCTCAGCCCACCGAGTCGGGTGGTCGTGGGTGGGCAAGACGGGGGTCCAGGGGGCAGAGCCCCCTGGTACGGGACCCGCAGCACGGGCAAGTGCCTCCAGCGCCGCCAAGTCGCAACCCCGAGCCACTTGCGCCGCCATAGCCCCCACGGAGTCGACCGCAGCCAAGTGCCGCTCGGCAACCGGCACCAACCCCAGATGCCGAGAAGGCGTATCCACCTGAGCAGCCCGCCGCAGCACACCCAGCACCGGCACCCCCGCCGAATCCAGCGCGTCCCGCAGCAGCTCCTCATGCCGGTCGGAGCCCACCTTGTTCAGGATCACGCCCCCGACCCGCACCTCGGGATCCCAGGAAGCGAACCCGTGCACCAGCGCCGCCACCGACCGCGACTGCGACGACGCGTCCACGACCAGCACCACCGGCGCCCGCAGCAACTTGGCGACATGAGCCGTGGACGCGAGTTCCCCCTCGCCCGCGGCCCCGTCGTACAGCCCCATCACACCCTCGACGACCGCGAGGTCACACCCGGACGCCCCGTGCAGGAACAGCGGAGCGACCAGCTCAGGGCCGCACAGGTAGGCATCGAGGTTGCGCCCCACCCGCCCGGTCGCGAGCGCGTGGTACCCGGGGTCGATGTAGTCGGGCCCGACCTTGTGCCCGGACACGGCGAGCCCCCGCGCGGCGAACGCGGCCATCAGCCCCGTGGCGACGGTGGTCTTGCCGCTGCCGGACGACGGCGCGGCAATGACCAGCCGGGGAACGGAACTCACCACTCGATGCCCTTCTGGCCCTTCTGCCCCGCGTCCATGGGGTGCTTGACCTTGGACATGTCGGTGACGAGGTCGGCGAAGTCCACCAGCTTCTCGGGCGCGTTACGACCGGTGATCACCACATGCTGGGTACCCGGCCGGTTCCGCAGGACGTCCACGACCTCGTTCGTGTCCACCCACCCCCAGTGCATCGGGTAGGCGAACTCGTCCAGCACGTACAGCCGGTACGTCTCGGCCGCCAGGTCCCGCTTGACCTGCTCCCAGCCCTCCCGGGCCTTCTCCTCGTTGTCCATCTGGGCGTCCCGCTGGACCCAGGACCAGCCCTCGCCCATCTTGTGCCAGTCGACGGTGCCGCCCTCGCCGGAGGCACCGAGCACACACAGCGCGTTCTCCTCGCCGACCTTCCACTTCGCCGACTTGACGAACTGGAACACCCCGATCGGCCACCCCTGGTTCCAGGCGCGCAGCGCGAGCCCGAACGCGGCGGTCGACTTGCCCTTGCCGATGCCCGTGTGGACCACGACCAGCGGACGGTTGCGGCGCTGACGAGTCGTCAGCCCGTCGTCCGGCACCACACTCGGCTGTCCCTGCGGCATTACGCGGCCCTCCTCGAAGTCCCGTGCGTCCCCTGCACATCCCTGACAAGCCCGGCGATCGAGTCGGCCCGCAGCTCGTCCAGCGTGACGGCCGTACCGCCCAGCTCACCCGCGAGCTGCCCGGCGAGCCCGAGCCGCACCGGCCCCGACTCGCAGTCCACGACCACCGAGGCGACTCCCTCGGCCGCGAACAGCCGCGCCGCCCGCCCCGCCAGCGCGACCGGCTCCGGGCCGCCGGTGGCCCGCCCGTCGGTCACCACCACGACCAGCGCCCGCCGCGCCGGATCCCGCAGCCGCTCCACCCGCAGCACCTCGTGCGCCTTGAGCAGCCCGGCCGCCAGCGGCGTGCGGCCGCCCGTCGGCAGCGACTCCAGCCGGGCCGCCGCGGCGTCCACCGACGAGGTCGGCGGCAGGGCGACATCGGCCGCGGCACCCCGGAAGGTCACCAGGCCCACCTTGTCCCGCCGCTGGTAGGCGTCAAGGAGCAGGGACAGGACAGCACCTTTGACGGCGCTCATCCGCTGCCGTGCCGCCATCGACCCGGACGCGTCGACCACGAACAGCACGAGGTTCCCCTCGCGCCCCTCCCGCGTCGCCTGCCGCAGATCGTCCCGGCGCAGCACCAGTCCCGGCCCGGACCGCCCGCGCGCCCGCTGGTGCGGGGCCGCGGCCAGCACGGTCGCCGCCAGGTGCAGCTTGGTGAGCGTCCCGCGCGGCCGCCGGGCTCCGGTGGTCCGCCCGTGCTCGGTCCGCGCGCGCGAGCGCCGCCCGGCGGCACCCTCGCCGATCCCGGGCACGCTCAGCGCCTTCGTACGGAACGGCTCGGCGGCCCGTACGGCCTGCTGCTCCCGTGCGCCGGAGGTCTGCGGCTGCCCGCTCTCACCGGCCTCGGGCTGCGCGGCGGTGTCGCCGCCGCCCTGCGGACCACCGTCGGACTGCGGCGGCTGCCCACCGCCCCCACCGGGACCGTCGGGGTCGGGGTCGGGGTCCTCGTCGTCCGAGCCGCCGAACTCCTCCAGGGTCTCGTCCAGCTTGTCCTCGTCAAGACCCGGCGCGTCGAACGGATTGCGCCGGCGGCGGTGCGGCAGCGCCAGCAGCGCCGCCTGCCGCACGTCCTCGGCGAGCACGTCCGTCCGCCCGGCCCAGGCGGCCAGCGCGGTCGCCGTACGCGCCATCACGATGTCGGCACGCATGCCGTCCACCTCGAAGGCCGCGCAGGTCGCCGCGATCTGCCGCAGCGCCCCGTCGCCCAGCCGGACCTGCGGCAGCAGCTCGCGCGCGGCCACGATCCGGGCCCGAACGGCGGCCTCCTCGTCGGCCCACCGTGCGGCGAAGCCCGCCGGGTCGTCGTCGTAGGCGAGCCGCCGCCGTACGACCTCCACCCGCTGGTCGGGCTCCCGCGAGGCCGCGACCTCCACCGTCAGCCCAAACCGGTCCAGCAGCTGCGGCCGCAGCTCGCCCTCTTCCGGGTTCATGGTGCCGACGAGCAGGAACCGGGCCGCGTGCCGCACCGAGACGCCCTCGCGCTCGACGTAGGACGCGCCCATCGCCGCCGCGTCCAGCAGCAGGTCGACCAGGTGGTCGTGGAGCAGGTTGACCTCGTCGACGTAGAGGATCCCGCGGTGCGCGTCGGCCAGCAGGCCCGGCTCGAACGCCTTCACGCCCTCCGCCAGCGCCCGCTCGATGTCCAGCGCGCCCACCAGCCGGTCCTCGGAGGCGCCGACGGGCAGCTCGACCATCCGCGCGGGCCGCGCCGCACCGGCCCCGGCCTCGTGCGGCCCGTCCGGGCAGGACGGCTCGGGCGCCGCCGGGTCACAGGAGAATCGGCACCCGGGAACTACGGACACCTGAGGCAGCAGCGCCGAAAGGGCCCGTACGGCCGTCGACTTGGCGGTGCCCTTCTCGCCGCGCACCAGCACACCGCCGACCGCCGGCGACACGGCGTTCAGCAGCAGCGCGAGCCGCAGGTCGTCCTGGCCGACGACGGCCGTGAACGGAAACGGGGTACTCACTTCTCGTCGCCCTCCAAGTCGCCTTCCAGCTCCAGGTAGGTGGCGCGCAGCCGCTCCAGCGTGTCCGCGTCCGGCTCCGCCCACAGCCCGCGGTCCGCCGCCTCGAGGAGCCGCTCGGTGATCCCGCGCAGCGCCCACGGGTTGGACTTCTTCATGAAGTCCCGGTTCTCCGGGTCGAAGACGTACTCCGCGCTGAGCTTCTCGTACATCCAGTCGTCGACCACGCCCGCCGTCGCGTCGTAGCCGAACAGGTAGTCCACGGTCGCCGCCATCTCGAAGGCGCCCTTGTAGCCGTGCCGGCGCATCGCCGCCATCCAGCGCGGGTTGACCACCCGCGCGCGGAAGACGCGGTGCGTCTCCTCGCCGAGCGTGCGGGTCCTCACCTGGTCGGGTACGGCGCTGTCACCCACGTAGGCCTCGGGGTTGACCCCGGTCAGGTGGCGGACCATGGCGACCATGCCGCCGTGGTACTGGAAGTAGTCGTCGGCGTCGACCAGGTCGTGCTCGCGGGTGTCGACGTTCTTCGCGGCTACCGCGATCCGCTTGAACGCGGTCTCCATGTCCCCGCGCGCCGCCCGCCCGTCGAGCCCGCGCCCGTACGCGTACCCGCCCCACACCGCGTACACCTCGGCGAGGTCGGCGTCGGAGCGCCAGTTGCGGGCGTCGATCAGCGGCAGCAGACCGGCGCCGTACGCGCCCGGCTTGGAGCCGAAGACACGGGCCGTCGCGCGCCGCCGGTCACCGTGCTCGGCGGTGTCCTCGTCGGCGTGCGCCTTCACGAAGTTCTGTCCGGCGGGCTCGTCCAGCTCGGCCACCGCCCGCACCGCGTCGTCGATCAGCCCGACCACATGCGGGAACGCGTCCCGGAAAAAGCCGGAGATACGGACCGTGACGTCGATGCGCGGCCGGCCCAGCTCCGCCAGGGGAATCACCTCGAACCCCGTCACCCGGCGCGAGGCCTCGTCCCACACCGGGCGGCAGCCCAGCAGCGCCAGGATCTCGGCGATGTCGTCGCCCTGGGTGCGCATCGCCGACGTGCCCCAGACCGTGAGGCCGACGGACTTCGGGTACTCACCCGTGTCCTGCAGATACCGCTGCACCAGCGAGTCGGCGAGCGACTGGCCGACCTCCCAGCTCAGCCGGGAAGGAATGGCCTTGGGGTCGACCGAGTAGAAGTTGCGGCCGGTCGGCAGCACGTTGACCAGACCACGGGTCGGGGAGCCCGAGGGGCCCGCCGGGACGTAACCGCCGTCCAGCGCCTTGAGGATGTGGCCGATCTCGTCGGTCGTGCGGGCGAGCCGGGGGACCACCTCGGTGCACGCGAACTCCAGCACCGCGACCGCGTCCGGGAGTTCGGTGCCCAGGACCTCGCGGACCAGTGGCACGCTCTCGGCGACCGCCCAGTCACGGGCCTCCATGCCCTCCGCGATCCGCCGGCACAGCTGCTCCAGCAGGTCGATCGCGTCGGCGGCCGTACGGGAAGGGCCGTCGACGAGGTCCGTCAGCTCGACCGGCACCTTCACCGGCGTGCCCGGTTCGGCGAGCAACTCCTTCTCCACGAGCCCGAAGTACTCGGCCAGCGAGGCCCGCAGCCCCGGCAGCGCGTTCGCCTGCCCGCCCCACACCTGCGAGGCGCGCAGCACGGCGAGGACCAGGTTCACGCGCGGCTCGCCGACCGGACCGCCGCCCAGGATGTGCAGCCCGTCCCGGATCTGCACGTCCTTGATCTCGCACAGATAGCCGTCGATGTGCATGACGAACTGGTCGAAGTCGTCGTCCTCCGGCTGCTCGTCCACATGCAGGTCGTGGTGCAGTTCGGCCGCCTTGACCAGCGTCCAGATCTGGGCGCGGACGGCAGGTGCCTTGGCCGGGTCCAGGTCGGAGACGAGCGCGTACTCGTCCAGCAGCTGCTCCAGCTTGGCCAGGTCGCCGTAGGTGTCGGCACGGGCCATCGGCGGCACCAGGTGGTCGACCACCGTGGCGTGCCCGCGCCGTTTGGCCTGCGTGCCCTCTCCGGGGTCGTTGACGATGAACGGGTAGATGAGGGGCAGCTCACCGAGAACGGCGTCCGGGGCGCAACCGGCGCTCAGGCCCAGGCCCTTGCCCGGCAGCCACTCCATCGTGCCGTGCTTGCCCATGTGCACGATCGCGTCGGCGCCGAAGCTGTTGTCGAGCCAGCGGTAGGCCGCCATGTAGTGGTGCGACGGCGGCATGTCGGGGTCGTGGTAGATGGCGATCGGGTTCTCGCCGAAGCCGCGCGGCGGCTGGATCATCACGACGACGTTCCCGAACTGCAGGGACGCGAGCACGATCTCGTCCCCGTCGACGTACAGGCTGCCCGGCGGCTCGCCCCAGGCCTCCAGCATCGCGTCCCGCAGCTCCGGGTCGAGCTGGTCGAACCACGCCCGGTAGTCGGCGAGCGGCACCCGTGCGGGCGCGGAGGCCAGCTGCTCCTCGGTGAGCCACTCGACGTCGTGCCCGCCGGCCTCGATCAGCCGGTGGATCAACTCGTCGCCGTTGTCCGGGTATGCGGTGAGCCCGTATCCGGCCTCCTTCAGGGCGTCCAGGACGCGTACCGCCGACGCGGGCGTGTCCAGGCCCACCGCGTTGCCGACCCGGGAGTGCTTGGTCGGGTAGGCGGTGAAGACCAGCGCGATCTTCTTGTCCGCGTTCGGCCTGTGCTTCAACTGTGCGTGCCGTACGGCGATCCCGGCCACCCGCGACGCCCGCTCGGGGTCGGCGACGTACACCGGGACGTCGTCCGGTCCCTGCTCCTTGAAGGAGAACGGCACTGTGACGAGCCGGCCGTCGAACTCGGGGATCGCGACCTGCATCGCCGCGTCCATGGGGGAGAGCGCGGCGTCCGACTCGTCCCAGGCGGACCGCGAGGAGGTGAGGCAGAGGCCCTGCAGCACCGGGACGTTCAGATCGGCGAGCGCACCGATGTCCCAGGACTCCTCGTCACCGCCCGCCGAGGCCTGCGAGGCATGCGTACCGCCCGCCGCCAGGACGGTGGCGACCAGGGCGTCGGCCTGCCCCAGCAGCTCGTACAGCCCGGCGTCCGCGCCGCGCAGCGAACCGCAGTACACGGGCAGGGCGTTGGCACCCCGCGCCTCGATCGCCTCGCACAGCGTGTCCACGAAGGCGGTGTTGCCGCTCAGTTCGTGCGCCCGGTAGAAGAGGACGCCCACGGTCGGCCGGCCGTCCCGGATCCCGTACGAGCCGTGCACGCCGTACTCGGGCATCTTCCGCGGCTCTTCGAAGCCCTCGCCGGTCAGCAGCACGGTGTCGGACAGGAACCGGGCCAGCTCGGTCAGGTTCGCGGGCCCGCCCTCGACCAGGTACTTCAGGGCCTCCGCCACCACACCCGCCGGTACGGACGACTCGGCCATCAGCTCGGCGTCCGGCACGGCCTCGCCGCCCAGCAGCACGGTCGGCACACCGGACGCGCGCAGCGCGGCCAGCCCGTCCTCCCAGGCACGCTTGCCGCCCAGCAGCCGTACGACGGCGATGTCCGCGCCCTCGACGAGGCCCGGCAGCTCCTCGGCGACGTCCACCCGGGTCGGGTTCCCGATCCGGTAGCCGGCGCCGGAGGCCCGGGCCGCCAGCAGATCGGTGTCGGCGGTCGACAACAACAACACTGTGCTCATGCGGGCGCTCCCGGTGGAATGAAAGGCAGTCCTTGCGGCGCGCCCGACTCGATGAGCCGCCAGAGCGCGTCCGTGTCCGCGTGCTGTTCGATCAGGTCGCCGAGCCGGTCGAGCTGCTCCTCGCGCAGCGCGGCGAACGAGGTGTCGGGGGCCGGTACGAAGCGGCGCCCCGCGGCGGCCGCCACCTCGCGCAGGAAGGCCCGCCGGAAACCGTCCGACTCCAGCGAGCCGTGCCAGTGCGTGCCCCAGGTCTGACCGACCCGGCAGCCGTCCAAGAAGGCTTCCCCGCCCGCTATGGAGGCGACCCCGTGATGGATCTCGTACCCCTCGACCCGCTCCCCGAGGGCTTCCCCGGTCGGCCGGGTGAGGGTCTTCTCGCGGGCGAACCGCACCCGCACGGGCAGCAGGCCGAGTCCGGGAACGGCGCCGGCGCGCGACTCGACCTCGTCCTCGATGTGCTCGCCGAGCACCTGGAAGCCGCCGCAGATACCGAGAATCGGGCGCTGCTCGGCGGCCCTGCGCACCAGCGCGTCCGCGAGGCCCCGCTCCCGCAGCCACTCCAGCGCCCGTACGGTCCCGCGTGTGCCCGGGACCACGACCAGGTCCGCGTCCGCCAGCTCCTCCGGCCGGTCCACGAACCGCACCACGACGCCCGGTTCGGCGGCCAGCGCGTCCACGTCCGTGAAGTTGGACATGAGCGGGACCGCGCAGACGGCGACCCGCAGCACGTCCTCGCCGACGGGCGGGGCGGTGTTCGACTCCCGCACGGTCCCGCGCAGGGAGACCCGCAGTCCGTCCTCCTCGTCGATGCCGAGCCCGTGCCGGAACGGCAGCACGCCGTAGGTGTGCCGCCCGGTGAGCCCGTGCAGCATGTCCAACCCCGGCTCCAGCAGGCTGACATCCCCGCGGAACTTGTTGACCAGGAACCCGGCGACCAACTCCTGGTCCTCCTGGGACAGCAGCGCGACGGTCCCGAAGAAGGAGGCGAACACGCCCCCGCGGTCGATGTCGCCCACCACCAGCACGGGCAGCCGCGCGTTCCGCGCGATCCCCATGTTCACGATGTCGGTGCGCCGCAGATTGATCTCCGCGGGCGAACCGGCCCCCTCACAGATCACCGCGTCATACGTGCCCCGCAACTCGGCAAGACAGTCCAGCACCGTGCCGAGCAGCCGCTGTTGGCGCCCCCCGTGGTACCCGCGCGCGCTCAGCTCGCCCACCGGCTTGCCGAGCAGCACCACCTGACTGCTCTGCTCGCCACCGGGCTTGAGCAGCACGGGGTTCATCAGCGCGGTCGGCTCGACACGGCAGGCCTGGGCCTGCATGGCCTGAGCCCGCCCGATCTCTGCACCCTCCCGGGTCACGAACGAGTTGAGGGACATGTTCTGCGCCTTGAAGGGCGCGACCTTGACGCCCTGGCGCACCAGCCACCGGCAGATCCCGGCCGTCACGACGCTCTTGCCGGCGTCGGAGGTGGTGCCGGCGACGAGCAGACCACCGTTCACTTGCCACGTCCCTTCACGAGTCGGCGCGCGGCGACCGTGACGCCGAGCGCGAGCAGGCCGACCCGGCGGGAGAGCCGTACGGCCCGGTCGATGTCGGTGACCCGGACCGCCCGCCCGGTGTCCCCGCCCAGTACGGGCCGGTGTTCGACGCGCCCGCCGTAGGAGAGCGTCCCGCCCAGCCGCACGCCGAGGGCACCCGCGAACGAGGCCTCGACGGGCCCGGCGTTGGGACTCGGGTGCTTGCGGGCGTCCGCCCGCCAGGCACGCAACGCGCCGCGGGGGTCCGGTCCGGCCGCGGCGGCGAGCACGGCGGTCAGCCGCGCCCCCGGCCACCCGACGACGTCGTCGAGCCGGGCGGAGGCCCAGCCGTAGCGCCGGAAGCGGGCCGACTTGTGCCCCACCATCGCGTCCAGGGTGTTGACGGCCCGGAACCCGAGCAGCCCCGGCACCCCGCCCACCGCACCCCACACCAGCGCACCCACCACGGCGTCGGAGGTGTTCTCGGCGACGGACTCCACGACCGCTCGGGCGATCCCGTCGGCGTCGAGGGCCTGCGGATCCCGCCCGCACAGATGCGGCAGCCGCGCCCGGGCCGCCTCGACGTCCCCGGCCTCCAGCGCGCGCCCGACGGTCCGTGCCTCCCGGGCGAGCGAAGTACCGCCGACCACGGCCCAGGTGGCGGCGGCGGTCAGCGCGACGGAAGCGACGGGGGAGCGGCGCACGGCCCGCTCGGCCACGGCCCCCAGCGCGACGGCGCCTCCGGCGCACACGACGGTGTGCAGCGCACCCCAGCCGCGGTGGTCGTGCCACAGCGCGCGCTCCACGGCGGCGGCAGCCCGCCCGAACGCGGCGACCGGATGCCCGCGGCGCGGATCGCCGAGGACCAGGTCGCCGACGAGGCCGGCGGCGGCGCCGTACGCGTAGAAGCGATCGGCACCCATCGGCTCAGCCGGCCGTCGGGGCAGGCAGGGCCTGGTTACTGAACCTCAATCGGCAGCCGCGCATGGCGATATGTCCTCACTCAGGGTGTCCACGCCCTGGTTCGACGAGACCGGCGGTGAGAGTTCCTGGCTCCCGGGGATTTCTTCCCCGGTGACAGTGGCGGGACCGCGCCGGATTCGCACCGGCTTCCTCTCCTGCCGCCGTACATGGCCCGGGCAGTCCACCACGCGCCCGGAAGGGCCGTCAACTTGCCTTTGACCTGGGAAGCCGGACTGTGCTGAGGCCCACATCGCCGGCCCGCCGGGCAGCGCCGAGCGACCGGGTTGCGGTGAATTCCGCTCCCTCGGACGGCATTCGGGGATCCCGCTCGCGCTCACGGACCGTGATCGCCTGCAAGAGCGCGTACGTCGCGTACGTCTTATACGGGATGCAACGGTCGCGGGGCCGCGGCGGACACACGTCCGCCCTGTCGCTCCGACTGAATCGGTGCCGACAGGGCGGACGATGGAGAATTCGGCGTCAGGGCTTCGCCACGATCAGATAGATCCCGTACGCCACCGCGGCCGCACAAGCCGCGAAGCACACGTACGCACCGGTCACGGCCAGCGCCGCGGACCCACCCTGCGCCGTGGCCTTCTCGCGGCGCGAGAGGCCGTTGACGCCGAGGGTGAACAGCGCCACCAGGCCCACCGTGAACGCGAGGCTGACGCCGAAGACGGAGCCGAGAGCCGCCCAGTCGATCTTCATGGGGATGCTTCCTTCAGTTTCCGGGCGGTCAGACTGCGGCGGCCGGCGGAGTCGCCGGAGCCGGTTCGGTGGTGGCCTGGGCCGGGATCGTGACCGACAGGTCCTCGGCGACGATGCCCGCGGGCGGCGGGGTCACCGCGGCGATGGCGGTGGTCACCACGCCGGCCGGCTCCACCGTGTCGTCGACGACGTTGGTGTGGTCGACGACCTCGCGGCGGGAGATCTTCCAGATGGCGGCGCTGGCGCCGACCAGGAAGACGGCGACGGCGGCGGTGCCCCAGTCACCCAGGTCCATGACGGACTCGGCGCCCGCGCCGACCAGCGCGGCGGCCGGCAGGGTCAGCGCCCAGGCGATGAACATGCGGGTCGCGGTGGACCAGCGGACCACACCGCCCTTGCGGCCCAGACCCGCACCCATCACCGAGCCGGAGACGACGTGGGTGGTGGAGAGGGAGAAGCCGAGGTGCGAGGAGGCCAGGATGGCCGTGGCCGCGCTGGTCTGGGCGGCGAAGCCCTGTCGCGGCTCGAGGTCGGTCAGGCCCTTGCCCATGGTGCGGATGATCCGCCAGCCGCCGATGTAGGTGCCGAGCGCGATCGCCAGACCCGCGGAGAGGATCACCCAGGTGGGAGGGTTGGAGTCGGGGGCGATGGCGCCGCCCGCGACGAGGGCGAGGGTGATGATGCCCATCGTCTTCTGCGCGTCGTTGGTGCCGTGGGCGAGGGAGACCAGACCGGCGGAGGCGATCTGACCGGCGCGGTAGCCCTTGCGGGTGGCCTCGCCGTCGGCGTTCTTGCCGATGCCGTAGGAGAAGCGGGTGGCCAGCATCGCGGCGAGACCCGCGACGATCGGCGCGGCGACCGCCGGGAGCAGCACCTTGGTGACGAGCACGTCACTGTGGACGGCCCCGAAGCCAGCGGAGGCGACGGTGGCGCCGATCAGGCCGCCCATCAGGGCGTGCGAGGAGCTGGACGGCAGTCCCACCAGCCAGGTCAGCAGGTTCCAGAGGATCGCGCCGACCAGGGCGGCGAATATGACCTCGGGACGGATGCCGTTCTCATCGACAAGGCCCTTGGAGATCGTGTTGGCGACCTCCACGGAGAGGAAAGCGCCTACAAGGTTGAGGGCGGCGGACATGGCCACCGCGACCTTGGGCTTGAGCGCACCGGTCGAGATGGTCGTGGCCATCGCGTTGGCGGTGTCGTGAAAACCGTTCGTGAAATCGAACGCGAGTGCGGTTACCACCACAATCGCGAGGATCAGCGAGAAGTTTTCCATTTACCCAGGCAATCGTTCGAGGTCATTGGCTGTTGGACCGTAGGCAACCTGGGTGAACGGAAGGTGAACTGGGGCAGGCGTGAGGGTGTCGTCAAAGGATGGCTGGGATGTCGTTCGCGTCCGACACCCCAGGCGCCCCTTGGCTACCAACCCTGCGCGAAGGCCTGCAGCAGGCTCGGCGGCCCGTTGAAGAGATTCTGGTCACCCGGCAGACCGCCCTCGGTGCCGAACTGCCAGAAGGTCCAGTGCGACCAGCCGCCCGGCAGTTCTCCCGGGTCCGACGTGCCGTGCCGGGCGATCCACAGGGGGTGGTCCGCGGCGAAGGCGCGGCTGTCGCCGGTGCAGGCCTGCCACCAGTCGGCGGTGGTGTAGATGACCGGACGCCGGCCGGTCTCCCGCTCGACCTCGTCGCTGAAGGAGCGGATCCAGTCGACCATCCGCGTCCGGTCCAGCCGGTAGCACTCGTTCTTGTCGTCGTACGGGTTGTACTCGATGTCGAGCGCGGGCGGCAGTGTCCAGCCGTCCGCCCGCCAGTCCCCGCCGTGCTGCACGAAGTACGCGGCCTGTTCGGCGCCCGAGGAGCGGTCCGGCCGCGCGAAGTGGTACGCGCCCCGGATCAGGCCCGCCTGGCGCGCGCCCTCGTACTGCCGGTCGAAGTAGGGGTTCTGGTAGGTCGTGGACTCGGTCGCCTTGATGTAGGTGAACCGTGCGCCGTCCGACCGGGCGGCTGGGAAGTCGACGTGCTGTTGGTGGGACGACACGTCGTGGCCTCTGAGCGGGCCCACGGCGGACGCCGGTGACCCGGCGGCCGCGGCCTGGGTGCCCGTGAGGGCGAGCGCCGCGGTGGCGGCCGCGAGAACGCCCGCGCGGCGGCGGGAGCGGGAGGCGGTGCGAGCACGAGGCATGTGTCCCCCTGGAGTGGCGGTGGAACGTCGTCCAGCGAGCAGGAAGGATCCGAGCAGGAAGGATCCGAGTAAGAAAGATCCGGTTACGAAAGATCATTGAATGCCTGATGATCACTTAAGGCATGATGATTTCGGGTGTTTTGCGGCGGTCTTCACCCGTTCGGCGGTACGGGTTCCGGCCCGAAGCACGCCGACGGGCCGCTCCGAGCCGGGCCGGCTGGCAGGATCGCGGCATGGCTGAACAGCGGCGGGAAGCGGAGCGGGAAGCGGAAGCGGCGCGCGTCTGGGAGGCGCTGGTCGCCACGGCCCGCCGGACGGTGGCCGACGGACTGGTCGTCGGCACCTCGGGAAACGTCTCGGCGCGCGTCGGGGACGTCGTGCTGGTCACCCCTTCGGGCGTGCCCTACGACCGGCTGACCCCGGACGACATCACCGGCGTCGACCTCGACGGGCGCCAGGTGCTCGGCACGCTCGTGCCGACCAGCGAACTGCCCATGCACCTCGCCGTCTACCGCACCACCGACGCCCGGGCCGTCGTCCACACCCACGCCGTGCACGCCACGGCCGTCTCCACCCTCGTGACCGAGCTGCCGCCGATCCACTACATGGCCGGCGCCTTCGGCGGCCGCGTGCGTGTCGCCCGCTACGCGACCTACGGCACCGACGAGCTGGCCGCGAACATGCTCGACGCCCTCGCCGACCGCTCCGGCTGCCTGCTGCAGAACCACGGCACGATCACCTACGGCACCACCCTCGACCAGGCCTACGACCGCACGGCCCAGCTGGAGTGGATGTGCCGCCTGTGGCTGACGGCATCGTCGGTGCCGGGCCTGACGCCCTCCCTGCTGACGGACATACAGATGGAGGAGGCCGGCACGCGTTTGAAGGGCTACGGCCAACGCAGCTGACCTTGGTCGCTTGGTCGCTTGGTCGCTTGGTCGCTTGGTCGCTTGGTCGTCTGGCCTTCTGGCCGCTCGCCGCACCGGCCGGGCTCGGCCTGCACCAGCTCGGCCCGGCCCGCACCGGCTCGGCCGGCACCGGCCCGGCTCGGCCCGCACCGGCTCGGCTCTCACCTGCGAGGCCCGCACCTGCCCGGGCCGGCCCGCACCGGCTCGGCCCGCACCGGCCCGGCCCATCGGTTCTCTCCGCCGCAGCGACGCTCGGCCACGGCGCGCTCCTCCGCAAGGTGCTCAGCCCCAGCGCACGCCTCCGGCTGTGCCGCGCCCTCCCGCACCCTGCCGGATCCCGGTCCTCCCGCACCCCGACCCCCCTCACCCCGCCGCATCCCGACCCCCTCACCGTTCCGCTGGCCCGTATCGGGAACCCGCACGACACTGGAAGCCGTGGGCACCGTCAGAGCGACCGCCGCCGCACTCACCGCGGTCCTGGCCGCCGGCGCGGCCTCCGTGGCCGTCGGGCGGCTTGCCAGTGACGCCGCGCTGAAGGCGCCGCCCGGCCGCCCGCTGCCCACCGAACCCCGGCTCACCGTGCACGGCACGGCCGCGGGACAGATCACCCTCACCCGCGACCTGGCCTCACTGCGCCCCGGTACCTACGGCCTGGCCGGCGACGGGTCCCACGCGGTCGTCGGTCCCGTCCTGGCGACCGCCGCGCACACCGCCGACACCGTCGTACGCCGCCTCGTGCGCGTCACGCACGGCACCCTCGCCGCCGGCGACGCCGTGTGGCTCACCCCGAACGTGCACGTCGGCAACCCGGACACGGCCCTCGGGCTCGACCACGCCGACGTCGACGTGCCCGGCGAACTCGGGGCCCTGCCCGCCTGGTTCGTGCCCGGCCACCGGGACACCTGGGTGATCGCCGTGCACGGCCTGGGCACCACCCGCGAGCACGCCATGAATGTCATGGAGTTCCTTCACAGCCGCCGGCTGCCGATCCTCGCGCTCGCCTACCGCGGCGACCTCGGCGCCCCACGCCCGCCGGACGGCCTGGGCCACCTCGGCGAGACCGAGTGGCGCGATGTGGACGCCGCGATCCGCTACGCCGTCCGCTACGGCGCCCGCCGGGTCATCCTCCTCGGCTGGTCCACCGGCGCCACCATGGCCCTGCGCGCCGCCGAGCACTCCGTCGTGCGCGAGCGCGTCGCCGGTCTGGTCCTCGACTCGCCGGTGCTCAGCTGGCCGGCCACCCTGCGCGCCCTCGCCCAGGCCCGCCACACCCCCGAACCCCTGCTGCCGCTCGCCGTGTGGGCCGCGCAGGGCCGGGCCGGTCTCAACGCCGACGGGGCGGGGGAGAGCGCCGATCCCGCGCTGCTCGACGTACCGACCCTGATCGTCCACGGCCCGGACGACACGGTCGCCCCGTGGGAGTACTCCCGGCGCCTGGCCGCCCGCCGCCCCGACCGCGTCGCCCTGCACACCGTGCCGCAGGCTCCGCACGGTGCGATGTGGAACGCGGACCCGAAGGAGTACGAGGAGCGTCTGCGCCGGTTCCTGACCCCGCTGATGTGAGGCCCCCGGCTCCGCCGGTGCAAGTCGGAAGCCCCGGTTCCAGGCGTTCCGTTTAAGGCCGAACGACTGGCCTGATCATGTCTCCTCGCCCGCCATCACCCCCGGTGCGTTGGCCAGCCCCGTCGCCCCCCGTGACATTCCGTTTGGGTTTTCGGACCGTCAACCGGAAGACTGCACCCGTGACGTCCCGTATCCCGCGCGACTCCAGGCTTCGACTTGTCCGACCGCGACCCCTGGCCGCCGCCCCCAGAGCTGTGAACCAGCGGCGCCCACGCCGCCCCGCACCCCGGCCGCCGGAGGGCACCCCGGCCCCCGCTGAACTGGCCAGAATGGCGCGCACCGGACTGGGCGGCGCGGTCCGCATCGCCCGCTGGGCCGACTCCGCTCTCGGCCCCGGCCGCGACGCCGCCACCGCCGACGGCAAGGCCACCCTCTCCGACATCAGCGCCGAACGCGCCTCCGCCGACCTCGCCCTGAGCACCGCTCAGATCCGCGCCGACTGGGACACCGCCCGCCTCGCCGGACTCGTCGAGGTGCACGGGGACAGCGCGCGCCCCGGCTGGCGTCTGCGCGCCTGGGACCGCGACGACAGCGCCGTGCTGCGCGGCTGGGTCGCCCTCTTCGACGCCTGGTCGCTGGCCAGCCCCGAACCCGCGGGCCACGAGCCGGCCGCCGTCGCCGAGGTCGTCTCGGCCATGCCCCAGGTGCTCTCCTTCCTCCAGCTGTCCGCCGGTCCCGTCCCGGTCGAGCAGCTCCTCGACCTGCTCCAGCAGAGGGTCACCGAACTGCGCACCGAGCGCTGCGAGATTCCCTACGAGCCCGGCTCCGCAGAGTCCGTAGGGCTCCTGAGCCCGGCCGAACCCCGACCGGCCGAACCCGGACCGGTCGGGGACACCCCGCTCGCCCCCCTCCTCGACTGGGCCCTCCAGGCCCTCGCCGCCGTCGGCGCCCTGACCTACGGCGGCGGCCAGGCCACGCTCACCCCGCTGGGCAGCTGGGCGGTCTGGGTCAAGCTGGAGCAGATCTGCGTGGCCGCGCAGAGCCCCGCCGGCAACATCGAGCAGGCGGCCGAGGACATGCTCCGCGGCTGCGCCCAGCTCCGCCCCAACGCGGCCCGCGCCGAGTACCGCGCCTGGCTCGCCGCCCGCCCCGTCGGCAGCGCCGTCACCGAACTGCTGGGCGCCGCCCGCGGCGAGGACGCCCTGCTGCGCGGCCTCGCCTTCGAGGCGCTGCGCGTCGTCGGCGCCCCCGCCGAGCCCGACGTACGCGCCGTGCTGGACGACCCGGCCCTGCGGCCGTACGCCCTGCTGTGGCTCGCCGAGCACGACGGCGTCGACCCGGAGGACGCCCACGAGGTCCTCACCCGTGAGGAGGCCACCTGGCTGTGGGTCGACACCGCCGCCGCCGTCGCCGACCACGGCGAGACGGAGATGCTGGTACGGCATCTGGAGGCCGCCGTGCAGCCCACCGTCCCCACGCTGCTGGACGAGGTCCGTGCCGTCGGTCACCCGCGCACCGTGCAGGTCCTGGTCGCGCTCGCCGCCGCCCACCCCGACCCCGCCCTGGCCAAGGCCGTGCGCCGGGCCGCCTTCCAGGTGCACACCGGCGGATAGGCCTTTCGGCGGGCCGCGGGACCGGTCCGCTCAGCCGCCGATCTCGGGGGCGTACGTCCCGAAGCTCCAGATGTTGCCCTCGGCGTCCCGGGCCATGTAGTCCCGCGAGCCGTAGTCCTGGTCCGTCGGGGGCATCAGGATCTCCACGCCGTGCTCCACGGCCTGCTGGTGGTGGGCGTCGACGTCGTCCACGACCACGTACACCCCCGCGGGCCCGGCGTCCTTCATCGCCGTGTCGAAGAGGCCGCCGCGGCCCTTGGAGCCGACCATCACCGCGCCGTTGCCCTGGATCAGCTCGGCGTGCATCACCGAGCCGTCCTCCGTCTCGTACACCGACAGCTCGGTGAAGCCGAAGGCCTCCGTGAGCTGCCTGATCGCCGCCTTCGCGTCCGCGTACAGCAGCGTGGGGTAGATGCTCGGCCGTCCGCCTGTGCCTGCCATGCCGATCACTCCTTCGTGCGTCGGTCGGGTGTCCGGTCCTCGCATCGAGTCTTGCAGCCACCACTGACAACGCCTCAGCGGAAGGTGTCGCACCGGGACGGATCCGTGTGGTGCATGTCACGGCATCGCCCCTCGGGCAACAGCCCCTGGACAGCGGCCCGAACACACGGACGTAGAAAAACCGCTTGCACGGCCCCGTTAGACTTGGCCCATGGCCATTCTCCTCGCGCATTAGACGGCGGGAACGTCCTCAGCCGCCCACCGCCCAATCCCGTACGCCCAGGAGTCTGTCCGTGATCTCCGCCTCCGGTATCGAGCTGCGCGCCGGTGCGCGCGTCCTCATCGAGAACGCCACCTTCCGTGTCGCCAAGGGCGACCGCATCGGCCTCGTCGGCCGCAACGGCGCAGGCAAGACCACCCTCACCAAGGTCCTCGCCGGCGAAGGCATCCCGGCCGCCGGCCACGTCGCCCGCTCCGGCGAGGTCGGCTACCTCCCGCAGGACCCCCGCACCGGCGACCTCGACGTCCTCGCCAGTGACCGCATCCTCTCCGCGCGCGGCCTCGACGTACTGATCCGGAAGATGCGCGAGAACGAGCAGCGGATCGCCAATGGCCAGGGCGCGACCCGCGAGAAGGCCCTCAAGCAGTACGAGCGCCAGGAGACCGAGTTCCTCACCAAGGGCGGGTACGCCGCCGAGGCCGAGGCCGCCACCATCGCCGCCGCGCTCAACCTGCCCGACCGTGTGCTCGGCCAGCCCCTGCACACGCTCTCCGGCGGTCAGCGCCGCCGTGTCGAGCTGGCCCGGATCCTCTTCTCCGACGCCGACACGCTGCTGCTCGACGAGCCCACCAACCACCTCGACGCCGACTCGATCATCTGGCTGCGCGACTACCTGAAGACCTACCGCGGCGGCTTCATCGTCATCTCGCACGACGTCGACCTGGTCGAGACGGTCGTCAACAAGGTGTTCTACCTGGACGCCAACCGCTCCCAGATCGACGTCTACAACATGGGCTGGAAGCTCTACCAGCAGCAGCGCGAGGCCGACGAGAAGCGCCGCAAGCGCGAGCGCGCCAACGCCGAGAAGAAGGCCGCCGCCCTCAACGCGCAGGCCGACAAGATGCGCGCCAAGGCCACCAAGACGGTCGCCGCGCAGAACATGGCCCGCCGCGCGGACAAGCTGCTGTCCGGCCTGGAGGCGGTCCGCCAGTCCGACAAGGTCGCCAAGCTCCGCTTCCCCGAGCCCGCGCCCTGCGGCAAGACCCCGCTGATGGCCGAGGGGCTGTCGAAGTCGTACGGCTCCCTGGAGATCTTCACCGACGTCGACCTGGCCATCGACAAGGGCTCGCGCGTCGTGATCCTCGGCCTCAACGGCGCCGGCAAGACCACCCTGCTGCGTCTGCTCGGCGGGGTGGAGCAGCCCGACACCGGCGAGGTCCGCCCCGGCCACGGCCTCAAGCTCGGCTACTACGCCCAGGAGCACGAGACCCTGGACGCCGACCGCACGGTCCTGGAGAACATGCGCTCGGCCGCCCCCGACATGGACCTCGTGGAGGTCCGCAAGGTGCTGGGCTCGTTCCTGTTCTCCGGCGACGACGTCGACAAGCCCGCCGGCGTCCTCTCCGGCGGTGAGAAGACCCGTCTCGCCCTCGCCACCCTGGTCGTCTCCTCCGCGAACGTCCTGCTCCTGGACGAGCCGACCAACAACCTCGACCCCGCGAGCCGCGAGGAGATCCTCGGCGCCCTGCGCACGTACAAGGGCGCGGTCGTCCTCGTCACCCACGACGAGGGTGCCGTCGAGGCGCTCCAGCCCGAGCGGATCATCCTGCTGCCCGACGGCGTCGAGGACCTGTGGGGCGCCGACTACGCCGATCTCGTCGCCCTGGCCTGATCGAAGGACTGATCCACTGCGTATGGATCATTCGGCCGAGCCGTGATCCATCATCTGTGTGAGATCTCCTCGTATCGAGGTGTGTCGTACATCGATTTCGCGGCCGATCCCCTGACCACCAAGGGATCGGCCGCTTCGCATCCCTGACCTGGCACTTCGCGAATCCACCCGTTCGGCCTCATGGGCGCTCCACTGCGGAATCGCAGATTCCGCATGTGGGGATGTGCTCCTGTCGTCACAACGATGTCTCACGGACCTTGCCGAATGGGTGGCCATCACGCCGTGGAGGGGTGATCATGAGGAGACCAGAGCGCACTTCCCATGAGGAGGCACGGGTGGCCGAGACTCTGAAGAAGGGCAGCCGGGTGACCGGCGCCGCGCGCGACAAGCTCGCGGCAGACCTGAAGAAGAAGTACGACTCCGGTGCGAGCATCCGGGCGCTGGCCGAAGAGACCGGCCGCTCGTATGGCTTCGTACACCGGATGCTCAGCGAGTCGGGCGTCACGCTCCGTGGGCGTGGCGGAGCGACCCGGGGCAAGAAGGCCGCATCGTCCTGACTCCGGGCGGCCCATCGCCTTCGACGGTGGCCACCCGGTCGGTTGCCTGATCGGCCGGGTGGTTACTGTGCAGTCACTTAGCATGCCAGTACGGCAATGCGTGATGACCGCACCCATCGGAGGCGCCCCATGGCTTCGCCCGACCAGGACCTCGCTCCTGTACTCGACAAGGACGGCGTACGGCTCACCGTCGACGACGCGCTCGCCACGGTGACGCTGACCAACCCGGCCAAGCGCAACGCGCAGAGCCCCGCCCTGTGGCGGGCGCTCACCGAGGCCGGTCGGCTGCTGCCGGGCTCCGTCCGTGTCGTGGTGCTGCGCGGCGAGGGCAAGTCCTTCTCCGCCGGGCTGGACCGTCAGATGTTCACTCCGGAGGGGATCCCGGGCGAGCCGACCTTCACCGATCTCGCGCGCCGTGACGACGCCGGGCTCGACGCATCCATCGCCGAATTCCAGGAGGCGTTCACCTGGTGGCGGCGGAACGACATCGTGTCCATCGCCGCTGTCCAGGGGCATGCCATCGGTGCCGGGTTCCAGCTCGCGCTCGCCTGCGACCTGCGGGTCGTCGCGGACGACGTGCAGTTCGCCATGCGCGAGACCGCCCTCGGCATCGTTCCCGACCTGACCGGCACGCATCCGCTGGTCGGCCTGGTCGGGTACGCCCGCGCGCTGGAGATCTGCGTGACCGGGCGGTTCGTCGGGGCGCAGGAAGCGGTGGCGTCGGGGCTGGCCAACCTTGCCGTGCCCGCCGTCGAACTGGACGGTGCGGTGGGGGACTTGGCCGCGGCGATGATGGCTGCGCCGCGGGATGCCGTGGTGGAGACCAAGGCGTTGCTGCGCGGTGCGCTGGAGCGGGATTACGAGGCTCAGCGTGCTGCCGAGCGGGCCGCTCAAGGTCGGCGCTTGCGGGACCTGGCGGGCGTCGGCGAATGAGCCGTTCGCCGGGCAGGCACCCGGTGTTGGTCGCTGTGCCCACCCTCCCCCACTCTCGGCTTCGCTCGAGCGGGGGACCCCCATCGCCCTGCGGAACGACTGCCCACAGCGAGGCAAGCGAGGTGGCGGAGTCAGCGCACCGCCGTGACCAGCACCGCCACGGTCGGGTGATCGTCCAGCGCGTCCCGTACCGCCACGCGTACCTGCCGGGCCACGTCCACGGCCCGGTGGTCCGTGCCGGTCGCCAGTTCCACGCGTACGTGCCGGTGGGGCAGGGAGGTTCCGTCGGCGCGCTGTTCGACGTGCACCGCCCGGCCCAAGCCCGCGAGTGAGCCCGTCAGACGGGTCACCCCGGAAACGGACAGCGCGGCTGCCGTCGCGAGGGACTCGTCGGGGTCCGTGGTCTCGCGGGCAGGCGGCGGCTGCGGTGTGGCTACCGTGTCCCCCTGCCCGTCCGCTGCTTCGAGCAGGTCCGTCACCCGCAGGTCGACCTCCGTGACCGTGAGGCCCAGACGGTCCGTCGCGGCCGTGGCCAGCGTCAGCCGCAGGCGGGACGCCGTCGTCGGCAGGGGCTCGGCGGCGGTGGCCGCGAAGTCCGCCGTCACCCGGAGCGCACCCGGGAACAGGGCGCTCGGCGGAGCCGGTACGACGGGTTCGTGGACGTCCTCCGGATCGGCGAGCGTGATCCGCAGCGTGCCGAGACGCACGTCCGGTACCTCCGTCGCTGCCGCGCGCGCCAGCACCGCCGCGGCCGCGCCCTCGGCGATCCACGCCCCGTCGCGCGGGCCACCGAGCGGCAGCAGCCGGCCGAGCCCCAGCTGACGCCTCACTTCCTGTGCCCACCGGTCCGCCGTCATTCCTCCAGCCTGCCGCATCCCCGGCGCACAACCGAGCATCCTTGCTTACGGTGGTCGCAGGACGACGACCGAAAGGGACGTACGGCGATGACCGAGATGACGACGACCCCAGAAGGTGACAGCGAGCCGCAGGTGTCGACCCGTAAGGCCACCAGGCGCGGCGGTGGGGACCCGGCGACCCGGGGACGCACCACCATCGCCGACGGTGTCGTGGAGAAGATCGCCGGACTGGCCGCCCGGGAGGTGCTCGGTGTCCATGCCATGGGCAGCGGTCTGGCCCGCACCTTCGGGGCCGTGCGCGACCGGGTGCCGGGCGGTGCGAAGTCGGTGACCCGGGGGGTGAAGGCCGAGGTCGGCGAGGTGCAGACGGCGCTCGACCTGGAGATCGTCGTGGACTACGGCGTGTCCATCATCGATGTCTCCCGCGCGGTACGGGAGAACGTGATCGCCTCCGTGGAACGGATGACCGGACTCGAGGTCGTCGAGGTCAACATCGCGGTGAGCGACGTCAAGCTCCCCGAGGAAGAGGAAGAGGAGCCCGCGCCGCCCCGGATCCAGTGAGGCACCGGGCCCCGCTCACCTGACGAGCTGAGGAGTGCTGCATGAGCATGGCCGTGGTCGGCATGATCGCCGGAATGGCGCTGGGGTTCGCCGGGTACTTCGGCGGGTTCGGGGCCTTCCTGCTGGTGGCGGCGCTGGGCGCCGTCGGGTTCATCGCCGGCCGGTTCCTGGAGGGTGACCTGGAGCCCGGTGACTTCTTCCGCACCCGCGGCGACCGGCGCGACCGCGGGCGGTGACCGCCGTGAGCGCGGAGACGGGCACGATGCGCGGGCCCCTGGACCTCGCGTCGCCCGGCGAGCGGGGTGCCACCCGGATCGCCGACCGGGTCGTCGCGAAGATCGCCGCCCAGGCCGCACGCGAGGCGCTCGCCCCGCTGCCCGAGGGCGTCGCACCCCCGCACGCCACCGTAGTCGTCCACCACGACACGGCCCGCGTCCGTGTCGTCCTCGAACTCGGCTACCCCTGCGACATCGGCGCCCGCTGTGCCGCCGTGCGTCGCCAAGTCGTGGAGCGGGTAGGCGCGTTGGTGAGCATGGAGGTGCCGGAGGTCGCCGTCCAGGTCGAGCGGCTGCACCGGACACCGGCACCCGGCGCACCCCACGGGAGGACGCCATGAGCGAGCCCCGGCCATCCGAGAGTCCCCCCCATCGACTGCCCGTCCTCGACATCGACAAGACCCCCGACGCCCCACCGGCCCTGCTCCCCGAAGGCAGCGGCCGCTTCTGGTCGGCCCGCCGCGTCCCGGCGGGCATCGTCGCCCTGTGCCTCCTGGCCGGCGCGGCCGTCTTCCTGTACGACATCGCTGCGGTCCGCGCCCACCGTCCGGCGATGCAGTGGCGCGGGGCCCTGGCCCGGCAACTCGCCGAGCGGCCCCTGGACAACGCCTGGGTGCTGGCCGGAGCGGGGGTCACCGCCGCCCTCGGCCTCTGGCTGATCGTGCTCGCCCTCACGCCCGGCCTGCGGGACCTGCTGCCCATGCGGCGCCCGCACCCCGACGTACGCGCCGGACTGAGGCGCGAGGCGGCCGCCCAGGTGCTGCGCGACCGGGCCATGGAGGTCTCGGGCGTCCGGGCGGTACGGGTGCGGATGCGGCGGAAGCGGGCCGATGTCCGCGTGGTCTCGCACTTCCGCGGCCTGGACGAGGTACAGGCCGACCTGGACGCCGTACTCACCGAAGCGGTCCGGGGACTTGGTCTGTCCCGCCCGCCCGCGCTGTCGGTGCACGTCCGACGTCCCGGACCGAAGGGGTGAGGCGGATGCGCAGGGGCACCGTCAACCGCGTCCTGCTCGGGCTCGTGGGCCTGCTGCTGCTCGTCCTGGGCGGCGCGGTGCTGGCCGTGGGCCTGGGCGCGCCGCCACCGCACTGGTGGCTGCACACCGGCCCGCACGACGTCCTGCTCAGCAACGCCGAGCGCACCCGCTGGCGGCAGGCCGGCTGGTGGTGGCCGACGGTCATCGCCGCCCTGGCCGTCCTCGTGCTGCTCGCCCTGTGGTGGCTCACCGCGGTCCTGCGCCGACGCCGTCTGACCGAGGTCCTGGTCGACACCGGCGACGGCGAGGGCGCCCTGCTCCGCGGCAGGGCCATGGAGTCGGCCCTGGCCGCGGACGCGGCCCACCAACAGGGCGTGACCCACACCGAAACCCTGCTGACGGGCCGCCGTACGACGCCCGCGGTGCGCGTGTGGCTCCAGTTGGAACCGGACGTCGACCCCGGAACAGCACTGATCGACTTCACGGCCCAGGCACTGACGCACGCACGCGAGTCGGCGGGGCTGGTGTCACTTCCGGCGGAGGTACAACTGAGGGCGGTGAAGCACCGTGCAGAGAGGGTGACTTGACACCGCGAACCCTCAGAACCCGTGCCTCATGCCCCCGTCCACCGGCACCATGATCCCCGTCAGATAGGAAGCCGCCGGAGACAGCAGGAACGCGGACACCCGCCCGAACTCCTCGGGCGCCCCGTACCGCCGCAACGGAATCCGGGCCTCGTTCGCCGCCCGGGTGGCCTCAGGATCGGCGGACAGCCCGTCCAGTTCGCGCACGCGATCCGTGTCGATGCGCGCCGGCAGCAACCCCACGACCCGGATGCCCCGCGGCCCCAACTCGTCCGCGATGGACTTGGCGAACCCGGCGAGGCCGGGCCGCAGCCCGTTGGAGATCGTCAGCGCGGGAATCGGCTCGTGCACCGACCCGGACAGCACGAACCCGATGACCCCGCCCGGCTCCAGCTCGGCCGCCGCCGCGCGGGCGAACCGGACCGCGCCGAGGAACACCGACTCGAAAGCGTTCCGCCACTGCTCGTCCGTGTTGTCCGCGACGAACCCGGGCGGCGGCCCGCCGACGCTCACCAGGACGCCGTGGAAGCCGCCGAAGTGCTCCCGGGCGGCCGCGATCAGCCGCTCGGGCGCCCCCGCGTCGGAGTTGTCGACGGCCACGCCGACCGCGTTCTCGCCCAGCTCGGCGGCCGCGTCGGCCACCCGCTTCTCGTCACGGCCGGTGATGACCACCTTCGCCCCGTCGGCGACCAGCTCCCGCGCGGCGGCGTTGCCCAGCCCGCGCGTGGCGCCGGTGACGATGTACACCCGGTCCTTCAGTCCAAGATCCATGGCCCCTATCCTGCCCCGTGCCCGGCGCCGCGGTCCCCTCCGTCCCCGAACAGCGTGAGGGCGGTGTTCACCAGCGCGATGTGGCTGAACGCCTGCGGGTAGTTGCCCACCTGGCAGCCCAGCTCCGGGTCGTACTCCTCCGCCAGCAGCCCCACGTCGTTGGCGAGGCCGACCAGCCGCTCGAACAGCTCCCGGGCCTCGTCCGTGCGGCCCGTCATGTGCAGGGCGTCGGCGAGCCAGAACGAGCAGGCGAGGAAGGCGCCCTCGCCGCCCGGCATCCCGTCGACGCCGACGGCGTCCGTGTCGTAACGGCGCACGAAGCCGCCGTGGCCCAGGTCCTCACGGATCGCGTCGACCGTGCCGATCACACGGGGGTCGTCGGGGGGCAGGAAACCGACCCGCGGGATCAGCAGCAGCGCTGCGTCCAGCTCGCGCGAGCCGTAGTACTGGGTGAAGGTGCCCCGCCGGCGGTCGAAGCCCTGCTCGCACACCTCCCGGTGCACCGCGTCGCGCATCGCCCGCCAGCCGTCCGGATCGCCGCTCAGGTGCGGATACTTCTCCAGCGTCCGTACGGCGCGGTCGGCGGCCACCCACACCATCACCTTCGAGTGCACGAACTGCCGTCGGCCGCCGCGCACCTCCCACAGGCCCTCGTCGGGCTGCCGCCACGCCGACTCCAGGAACGTCATCAGCGCGCACTGCAGCGACCACATGTGCGGCGCGGTGCTCAGGCCCGACTCGCGGGCCAGGTACAGCGAGTCCATGACCTCGCCGTACACGTCCAGCTGGAGCTGCTCGACGGCTTCGTTGCCGATCCGTACGGGTGCGGACTCGGCGAAACCGGACAGCCAGTGCGCCTCCCACTCCGTCAGGCGTCGCTCGCCCGCCAGGCCGTACATGATCTGCAGGTCCGCCGGGTCGCCCGCGACCGCGCGCAGCAGCCAGTCGCGCCAGGCCTCGGCCTCCCGGTGGTAGCCCGCGGAGAGCAGGGCGCCGAGGGTGAGGGTGGCGTCGCGCAGCCAGCAGTAGCGGTAGTCCCAGTTGCGCACACCGCCCAGTTCCTCGGGCAGCGAGGTGGTGGCCGCGGCGACGATCCCGCCCGTCGGGGCGTAGGTGAGGGCCTTGAGCGTGATGAGGGACCGTACGACGGCGTCCCGGTGCGGCCCGTCGTAGCGGCAGCGGGCCGTCCAGCGCCGCCAGTCCCGCACGCTGCTGCTCAGCGCTTCGTACGGATCGACGAGGGCCGGGCGCGGCTCGTGCGAGGGGTGCCAGGTCAGCACGAAGGCGACCCGCTCGCCCTCGGTGACGGTGAACTCCGAGTGCGTCGCCATCTGCTCGCCCCAGGTGTGCACGTGCGGTTCGGCGCGCAGCCACACAGAGTCCGGGCCGGCGACGGCCACCCGATGGCCGTCCACGCGGCGCACCCACGGCACGATCGAGCCGTAGTCGAAGCGCAGGCGGATCGTGCTGCGCACGGTGACGCTCCCGCTGACGCCCTCCACGATGCGTACGACGTCGGGGGCGCGGTCGCGCTGCGGCATCAGGTCGGTGACGCGCACCGTGCCCTCGGGGGTGTCCCACTCGGTGTCGAGGACGAGGGTGTCGGGCCGGTAGGCGCGGCGGGTGCAGGTGCCCGCGCCCTTCGGTGCGATCCGCCAGTGGCCGTTGTCCTCGTCGCCCAGGAGCCGGGCGAAACAGGCGCCGGAGTCGAAACGGGGCAGGCACAGCCAGTCGATCGAGCCGTCCCTGCCGACCAGCGCCGCGGTCTGCTCGTCGCCGATGACGGCGTAGTCCTCGATGCGCGCGTTCACGGGATGCGGGTTCCCGAAGGTCCCCGGGGCCAATCCGGAGGTGCGCCGGGGGAGTGACGGGTTCCCGGGGCGCCGGGGATCACACGGCGGCCGGTTCCGTCTCCTCGGGCGTCTCCTGGGCCGCGGCCTCCTCGCGGTCGCGGATCTCGCGCCGGACCAGGAACCACCAGCCCACCGGGACACCCGCGGCGAACAGCCACCACTGGATCATGTACGCGTAGTTCAGCGGGGCGTCCTCGCTGCCCGGGTCGGAGATCTGTTCCGGGGAGCCGCCCTTGGGCTCGGGCGCCGTCTGCTCGACGTAGCCGCCGAGCACCTTCGCGCCGAGCCGCCGCGCCTCCTCGGCGCTGTCGATCAGCATGATCTGCCGGTCCGGCAGGCCCTTGACGTTCTTGATGCCGCTCGCCGCGGTGGTCTCGTCCGCCTTGAGGCGCCCGGTGATGGTGGTCCGGCCGGCCGGCGGCGCCGGGATCCTGGGGAAGGCGGTCTGCACGCCGTTCGCGGGGATCCAGCCGCGGTTGACCAGCAGCACCTTGCCGTCCGTCAGGACGAACGGGGTCAGGACGTGGAAGCCGACCTCGTCGTCGGAGTTGGTCCGGCGGCGGACCACGACCTCGCGGGAGGGGTCGAAGGTGCCGGTCGCGGTGACCGTGCGGTACTTCTCGGCGTGGGTCACGGCGTGCCCGGGGGAGGTGAGCCGTTCCACGGGGACCGGCTCGGCGTGCAGCGCCTGGGAGACCAGGTCGTTGCGGGCGGTGCGTTCCTCGTACCGGTGCTGCTGCCAGAAGCCGAGCCTGATCATCGTCGGGATCAGCGCGATCGCCACGAGGGTGAGGATCACCCACTGGCGGGTCAGCAGAAAGCGGTAGCGGTGCACCCCACGACGGTACAACTCGGTCGTGGGGTGCGAGCGCGCGGGTGCCGGGTCACACGCGGTCGACGATCCCCACCTTCCCCTCGGCGCGGGCGCAGTGGGCGCCGCAGTAGAAGCTGCCGTCCGCCTCGACGCCCTGGCCGATGATCGAGACCTTGCAGTGCTCGCAAACCGGGGCCATGCGGTGGATCGCACAGGAGAAGCAGTCGAACACGTGCACAGCGCCCTGTGCGTGGACCTCGAAGGTCATCCCGTAGTCATTGCCGCAAACTTCGCAATTCGCCATGCGCCACAGGGTGAGCCGTCGCCCTCGCCGCGAGGTGGCGGACGCCGGGCGAGTCGCGGCGAATCACCCATCCGTACGGTCCCGCGTCCCCTCACCCGTCGGCGGGATCGACGTCCCTCAGCAACTGCCCGAACGCGGCCTCGTCCACGATCGGCGTGCCGAACTGCCGCGCCTTGACCACCTTCGAGGTGCCCGAGTCGGGGTCGTTGGTGACCAGCAGACTGGTCAGCCGGGACACGCTCGTCGCCACATGCAGCCCGGCCTCGGTCGCCCGGTCCTCCAACAGCTCCCGCTCGGTGGAGGTGTCCCCGGAGAACGCCACCCGCATGCCCTGTTTGAGACGTTTGCCGTCTTCGTACCGGCCCGGGTTGGGATAGGGGCAGGCGGGCCGCTTCCGGGACGGGCGCCAGCTGGACGGCCGGTAGCTGCCGTAGCCCCCGCTCGCCTGCCGGCCGATCCGGGGCGTGTCCGACCACTCCGTCAGCGGCCGGCACTCCAGCAGCGGCAGCCGTACGCCGCCCGCCGCCGCGGCCCGCAGACTGGGCCGGAACGCCTCGGCGAGCACGCGCGCGTCGTCCAGCGCGTGGTGCGCCCGCTGCTGTACGACACCGAAGTGCGCCGCCAGCGACTCCAGCTTGAAGTTGGGCAGCGGCAGCCCC
This sequence comes from Streptomyces sp. NPDC001816, assembly GCF_042892235.1. NCBI lineage: Bacteria > Bacillati > Actinomycetota > Actinomycetes > Kitasatosporales > Streptomycetaceae > Streptomyces > Streptomyces sp. NPDC001816. The sequence goes on along the minus strand of NZ_JBIATY010000013.1, from coordinate 47,285 downwards.
AGCTCCTTGGACAGCGCGATGGTGCACAGCCGCTGCCGCACCGGCGCCTCGCGCTCCGCGCGCGCGTACTCGCGCGCGATCATCTGCCAGTCGAAGACCGCGTTGTGCGCGACCAGCACCCGGCCGTCCAGCCGGGCGGCGAACTCCTCGGCGACGTCCGCGAACAGCGGCGCCCCTTCCAGCACCTCGCTCGTCAGACCGTGTATCCACACGGGGCCCGGATCGCGCTCCGGGTTGACCAGGGTGTACCAGTGGTCCTCGACCTCGCCGCGCTCGTCCAGCCGGTAGACGGCGGCGGAGATGATCCGGTCGTCCCGGGCCAGGCCGGTGGTCTCCACGTCAACGACCGCGTATCCCTTCGGATACGCGGCCGGCCACTGGGTGGGGGAGGACACTGCGGTCGCACGGTCTTCGAGCATGGTCATTGAGGATACGGGCCGCGACTGACAGCGCTGTCCCACAGGGGCCGAACCCGCCGAACCCGCCCCCTCGCGCTCGCCCTCCCGCTCGGCCGCCGCACGCGCGTGCGTGCGTGCGTGCCCGCAAGGCGGGGGACCCGCGGGACAGTTCGGGGCGGCAGCCGGCGTCAGCCCAGCGCGGCCACCAGATCCCCGGCCGCCAGCGGCTCCAGACCGCAGCCGTCGGCCGGGCCGGGCAGCAGCCGGTACACCGCGCCGGTCGCGCCCTCCGGTGCCACCCCGCCGTGCACCAGCGCGAGCAACACGTGCTTCTTCGCGGCCGCTTCACCCGCACGCGTGTCGGCGTCCGCCGCGTCCGTCGCGGGCTCCCGCCGCTCCGGCGGCTCCAGGGTGCGCACCCGGGCGGCGAAGGCGGTGTCCGGCTCCCCTGCGTGGCGCCGGTAGTGCCACAGCTCGTCGACGGCGCGCCGGTCGGGTGCGCGCCGGACGACCAGCACCTCGTCACCGCGCGCCGCCGCGTGCCACACCGCGAGGTCCCACAGCGTCGTACGGCCGGACGCGAAGTACTGGAACAGGTCCCGGCCGACGCGGCCCAGGTCCTCGCCGTGCCGGTACACGTCGTGGAAGCCGTCGTCCGAGGGCAGATGCAGGTCCGTCCACAGGAACGTGCGGTGGCGCAGGTCGACCAGCATCGGCACATGGATGCGCGAGTCGCCCACCAGGTCGTAGCGCTGGCGCACCGTGCGCGGGTGGTACCCGGCGCCGCGCGCCTCCTCGGCCGCCGACGGCAGCGCCATGAAGCCCGCGAACGCGTCGAGCAGCTCCTCGAACGGGATGTTGTTGAAGCTGAAGACGACCGGCACCGCGTACCGCACCCCCAGCTCGCCGAGTGCCGCGAGGTCCAGGTCGACGTACTCGGTCGCGCCGTCCGGTGCGGGTGCCGACGTCAGGTCACCGGAGTGGACGGCCCACCGCTCGCCGTACACCAGGTTCGTGTAGTCGCACAGGCCCGCGAACTCCCAGTCCTCGTCGTACAGGGCCACCGACAGGTCCAGGTCCACGCGTGTCTTCACGGGCTGCATCCAGTGCAGGAAGAGCCGCAGCACCGCGCCCTCGGGCAGCGGCTGGGTGCTGCCGCGCGGCACCGACACCAGCGCCTTGGCGGCGGTCCGCTCGGCGGCGGGCACCGCGAGCCCGGCGAGTGCCGAGTCGAGCACGGCCAGGTCGAACCGGGGCCGGTCGGCCAGGCGGCGCAGCGCCTCGGCCTCCAGCAGCGCGCACGCGCGCGTGGTGAGCGCCTCGGCGAGCGGCGCCTGGGTGTCGTCGACCGTGAACGCGTGCGTCACCTGCCCGCGCGGGAAGAACACCCGCCGCTCGCCGGGCAGATGACGGATCCGCATCCGGCCCAGCGCGGCGAGCAGCGGCCCGGGGCCCGCCTTGGGCAGGACGCGGCGCAGTACCTCGGCGAACTCCTCGGGCAGCGTGTCGAGTTCGCGCAACCGCAGCAGGTGGTCGAGACGGCGCAGCAGCTCACCGGGGCGCTGCGCGAGGAGGGCCAGGGCGGCCTGTGTGTCCCGCTCGTGCAGCGCCTGCTCCACCCGCGCGCCCCAGGTGGCCGCCCGGATGCGGTCGCCGGCGACCCGTACGGCCTCCGGATGCTCGGCGGCCGTACGCAGCAGGGCCTCGCCCAGGGCGGTGCCGGAGGTGTCGGTACCGCGCAGCACGGCGAAGGCGAGGGCGGCCCGCGGGTGGCGGGCGTGCCGCTCGAAGGGGTGCAGGATCTCGGTGGCCCGCTTCCACGGGCCCGGGTGCCGCAGCACGTCCTCCACGAGCGACGGCACCGCCAGAGCGTCGAGCACGGCGAGCAGCCGGCCGCGCAGCGCGCGGGGCAGCGAGCGCAGCCGCGGCGGCTCCAGCAGATCCCCCTCGCCGCCCGACCACACGCACAGCAGGCGCAGGACGTCGGTCGCGGTGGTCAGATACGCGGCGAGCAGCTCGGTGACGGCCACGCGCGTGTGCCGGTCGGTCAGCAGCGTGCCCAGGACGAACGCCTTGGTCTCGCGGACCGGGATCTCCTCGGGCAGCCAGCCGAGGTCCGCGGGCGCGTGGTTCAGCAGCACCCTCAGGTCGGCGCGGTCCTGCGGCGGCAGGGGAGTGCGGCGGGCCAGCAGCGTCCGCAGGGCGTGCACCGTGTCCGCCGCGCGGTCCGTGCCGAGCGCGAGCAGCTTCAGCGGACCGGCCGGCACATCGCGCGGGCGGCGCGGCTCGACCGGCACCAGGAAGGGATCGGCGGGGTCGATCCGGCGGCGGCACAGCGGGCAGCCCGTGTAGTCCGCGCCGTCCCAGCAGGCGCGGCACACGAGGTGTGCGCACGGCGCCACCGGGTGCACGCTGCCCACCGCGGCGCACAGCACGCAGGGCTGCGCGGGCCACTGCAGCAGCAGCGCGAAGACCCGGTCGACGTACAGCTGGAACGTGTCGTCGGGGACGGAGGCCGGGAAGCTGCGGAACAGCGGCATGTGGGTGCGGTCGGCGCCCAGCTCGGCGTCGACGTGCCCGATCAGCTGCCGGCCGGCGTCCCCGAGCCCCGCCGGTCCCAGCCAGGCCAGGGCCGCGCGCAGCTGTGCCGTCGGTGCGAATCCCCGGTCGAGCAGTTCGCCCTCCAGGGCGACGAGTCCCTCCGCCGTCGACGGATCGCCCGGGCGTGGTCCGGCCTGGTCGACGTAGACGGTACGGAGGCGGCGGAGCAGCACGGACGACAGTTCGGACAAGCGGAATCCCCCGAAGGAAGGAAGGCGGCAGAAGGCCGAAAGAAGGTGGTCGAGGCGGAGGCGGAGAGTGAGCGCGCTGCAGATTCCAGGAAAGGGAGAGAAGGAAGCACGCTTGCGGAGCCGCCCCCGCGATCAGGAACAGTAGGGGGAGCGGGAGTTCGGGCGCCAGTTATTTTCCGCGCGGTGCGAGCAGCGCCCCCACCAGCGCCCGTACGGCGGTGACGAACAGCCGCTCCGTGTCCACGGGACGGGCCAGCGCACGGGCCAGGGCGGGGTCGTCACCGGCGGCCTCGGCGCTCCACAGCTCCTCCTCGCCGGGCCGCTGCACCGGGGCACGCTCACGGTTGCGCTCGACCAGCACATGACCGACGACCTGGAACTGCACCGCCCGCACGAATTCAGCGGCCCGGGCGCCGCGCAGCCCCGCCGCGTGCGCCTCGCGCACCAGGGCCTGCTGGGCGGGCAGGAACATCCGCTCGGTCAGCCCGCGCTCGTGCACCAAGGCCACCAGATGCGGATGGTCGCGCAGCTGCCGGCGCAGGGCGCGCGCCACGGAGACGACCCGCTGCTCGGGCGTACGCCCGACGGGCCGGATCTCGCCGAGACCGGCCACGGTCCGCTCCACCAGCGCCTCCAGCAGGGCCTCGCGGCCCCCGACGTGCCAGTAGATCGAGGTGACGGCGGTGCCCAGCTCGGCTGCCAGCTTGCGCATCGTGAGCGCGTCCGGGCCGTGCTGCCGCACCAGCCCGGCGGCGGCCTGAAGGACCTCCTCCCGGCTGAGCGTCCCTCTCGCCATGATCCCTCCAACTCCGGTCCGTGCACGTGTATTTACCCCGCGTCCCGACTGCTGTAACTGTGTTACAGATGACGGCCCGTCAGAAGAAGGGCGGTACGGCGTATGGCACGCGTACGGTACGGAGCACGGACCGAGGCGGAGATCGCCGCCACGCGCACCGCGAGCGCTCGGCTCCCCGACATCTGGTCCACCGGAGTGGTGGCCGTCTGGGAGACCGACCCGGACGCGGTCGCGGCTGTGCTGCCACCACCCCTGAAACCCACCGGCAGCCCGCTCGTCCGGGTGAACATCAGCAAGGTCGACCTGCCCGGATACCCGCTCGGCGCGGGCTCCTTCGCGGTCGCCGCCGCGCACGGCGAGGTCGAGGGCTGGTACCCGCTGGTGATGCCGATGACCCACGAACGCGCCCTCACCGGCGGCCGTGAGGTCTTCGGGGAGCCCAAGAAGCTCGGCGAGGTGACCGTCGAGCGCGACGGCCTCGTCGTACGGGCGTCACTGGCCCGGCACGGCATCGCCTTCGTGGAGGTGCGCGGTGCGGTGAACGGTGAGCTGCCCCTTCCGGAGCCCTCGCCCAAGACCGACTTCTACTTCAAGTTCCTTCCCGCCGTGGACGGTTCGGGCTTCGACGGGGACCCCGTGCTGGTGCGCTGCGTACGGCACGAGAAGGTGCGCCGACTGGAACGCGTCACCGGGGACGTCGTGCTGCGCGAGTCCGGGTACGACCCCGTCGCCGACCTCCCGGTGCTGCGCCTGCGGGAGATCACCGTCGGCGAGAAGACCAGCGACCAGCGCGGCCGGGTGGTCGAACGGGTCGACGCGCAGGCCCTGTTGCCGTACGTCCACCAGCGCTACGACGACCCGCTCCAGGTCCACGACGGGCCGCCGGAAGGGAGCCGGTGATGGACCTGCGAGCGGGACAGGTCGCCGTCGTCACCGGGGCGGCGAGCGGGATCGGGCTGGCGATGGCGCGGCGGTTCGCTGTCGAGGGCCTGAAGGTCGTCCTTGCCGACGTCGAGGAGACGGCGCTGGACAAGGCCGCCGCCGACCTGCGCGCGGACGGCGCCGACGTGCACGCGCGCGTGGTCGACGTCGGCGTGCGCGAACAGGTCCTGGAGCTGGCCGAGTCGGCGTACGAGACCTACGGGGCCGTACACGTCCTGTGCAACAACGCGGGGGTCGGCTCGGGCGCCGAGGGGCGCATGTGGGAGCACGAGCCGAACGACTGGCAGTGGGCCTTCGCCGTCAATGTGTGGGGGGTCTTCCACGGCATCCAGGCGTTCGTGCCACGGATGATCAAGTCCGGTCAACATGGTCATGTCGTCAACACGTCCTCCGGCGACGGCGGCATCGCGCCCCTGCCGACCGCCTCCGTGTACGCGGTCACCAAGGCGGCCGTCGTCACCATGACCGAGTCCCTGTACGCCCACCTCAAGGCCGAGCACGCGCGCGTGGGCGCCTCCGTGCTCTTCCCCGGGCCGCACATGCTGCGCACCGGCCTGTGGGAGTCGCACCGCAACCGGCCCGCCCGCTACGCCAAACAGCGTCCCAGGAAGACCCCGTACCGCAGCCTCGACCAGTGGGAGTCAGCGATGCGCGCGGCCGGCCGGGAGGTCCGCTTCACGCCCGTCGAGGAGGTCGCCGAGCTGGTCCTGGACGGCATCCGCGCCGACCGCTTCTGGCTGCTGCCGGCGAGCGAGCACAGCGACGCCCAGATCCGCGCGCGGGCGCACTCGATGCTGGACCGCGCGAACCCGTCGTATCTCGAAAGCTTCATACTCGATTGACCGGGAGGCTGTTGTGGCCGGCCAGGACCCGTACCTGATCATCTCCTCCGACTGCCACGCCGGGCTGCCCACCGAGCAGTACCGGCCCTACCTGGAGTCCCGATTCCACCGGGACTTCGACGAGTTCCTCGCGGGCCGCGAACGGCGCCGCGAGGAGATGACCCGGCTCGGCATCCGCAACGAGGCGTTCGCGGCCAAGTGGTTCCAGGACAACGAGGAGGGCCTGCGCGGGGGCTGGGACACCGCACAGCGGCTGAAGGAACTCGACGGGGACGGGGTGGCCGCGGAGGTGGTCTTCCCGGACGCCGACGCCGTGGACAGCCAGACCGCCGCGCCCTTCGGCGTGGGCCTCGGCCTCTCCGGGGACCATGACCCGGAGCTGGGCATGGCGGGCGCCCGGGCACACAACCGCTGGCTCGCGGACTTCGTGTCCGAGAACCCCGAACGGCACTGCGGCGTGGCCCTGTTGCCGGTCACGGCCGAGGCGGCGAAGGTGGTCGCCGAGATCCACCGCGCCAGGGAGTCCGGGCTCGGCGCCCTGATGATCCCCGCCCTGTGGGGCGACAAGGAGCCGTACCACGACCGCCGGTACGACCCCGTGTGGGCGGCGGCCGCCGAGTGCGGGATGCCCGTGCTGACCCACTCCGGATCGGCGCCGCGCCACGAGTACGGCGACCACCTGGGGATCTTCGTCAGCGAGGTGACCTGGTGGCCGGCCCGGCCGCTGTGGTTCCTGCTCTGGTCCGGTGTCTTCGAACGCCACCCCGGACTGCGGTTCGGGGTCGCGGAGTCGGGCTGCTGGTGGCTGCCGAACCTGCTGTGGTTCATGGACCGCCTCTACCTCGGCGCCCACGGCGGCAAGAAGCTCTCCCCGTTCCAGGAGCTGAAACGCCCGCCGCACGAGTACCTCGACCGGCAGATCTTCGTCTGCGCCACCAACACCAAGCGCCGCGAACTGGCCCAGCGCTACGAGATCGGCGTCGACAACATCCTCTGGGGCAGCGACTTCCCGCATCCCGAGGGCACCTGGCCCGACACGCGCGCGTGGCTGCGGCGCACCTTCCACGACATCCCGGTGAGCGAGACGCGCCGGATGCTGGGCCTCGCGGCGGCGGAGGTCTTCGGCTTCGACGTGCACAGGCTGACACCGCTCGCCGAGCGCATCGGCCCCACCCCCGCGGACCTCGGCCAGCCGGCCGACCAGGCGGCCGTCGAGGCGTCCTGGGCGCGCTCGCGCGAGGTGGGCCGGCACTGGCTGACCGACCACGACTTCCCGACGCTGGGAGTGACACAGTGAGCGACCGGTACACGGTGATCTCCGCCGACTGCCATGCGGGAGCCGATCTCCTGGACTACAAGCCGTACCTGGACAAGCGCCACCACGACGACTTCGACGTCTGGGCGGCCACCTACGTCAACCCGTACGAGGACCTGCTGGCCGACTCGGCCGACCGGAACTGGAACTCCGAGCGGCGCCTCGCGGAGCTGGAGGCGGACGGGATCGTCGCGGAGGTGATCTTCCCGAACACCATCCCGCCGTTCTTCCCCTCCGGCTCCCTGATGGCCCCGCCCCCGAGCGCCGAGGACTTCGAGCGGCGCTGGGCCGGTCTGCGCGCCCACAACCGCTGGCTCGCGGACTTCTGCGCGGCCGCGCCCGGCCGCCGCGCCGGTGTCTTCCAGATCCTCCTGGGCGACGTCGAGGAGGCCGTCAAGGAGATCAGGTGGGCCGCCTCGGCGGGCCTCAAGGGCGGCCTGATGCTGCCCGGCACCCCGCCGGGCTCCGGCCTGCCCGAGCTGTACTCGCGCACGTACGACCCGATCTGGGCCGTCTGCTCGGAACTCGGCGTCCCCGTCAACCACCACGCGGGCTCCGCCTCCCCGCCCCTCGGCGACGAACCGGCCGCCCGCGCGGTCTTCATGGTCGAGACGACCTGGTTCTCCCACCGTGCGCTGTGGCACCTGGTCTTCGGCGGGGCCTTCCGCCGCCACCCCGGGCTGCGGCTGGTGCTGACCGAGCAGGGCTCCGGCTGGATCCCCGGAGTCCTCGACATGCTGGACTACTACCACGGCCGCCTGGTCGCGGCCGCCTCGAAGGCCGACACCGCCGAGGCCAAGTTCGGCGCCGGTCTCGCCGCGAGCATGGGCGAGGCGCCGTCCCGGGTCTGGCACGAGCACTGCTTCGTCGGCGCCAGTTTCATGCGCCCGCACGAGGTGCAGCTGCGCGACCGCATCGGCATCGACAAGATCATGTGGGGCAGCGACTACCCGCACGACGAGGGCACCTACCCGTACACCCGCGAGGGCCTGCGGTTCGCCTACCCGGGCGTCCCGCGCGCGGAGCTGGCGGCCATGCTCGGCGGCAACGCGGCCCGCATCTACGGCTTCGACCTGGACCTCCTGGACCCCATCGCGGCGAAGGTCGGCCCTACGGTGGCCGAGCTGGCCGAGCCACTGCGGGAGCCGCCGGCGGACGCGACGAGCCCGGTGTTCGCGTCAGGAGCGTCGGTACGGGTCTGGTGACGGCCGGGGTGCGATCCTCCCTGCTGTGACGGAACCAACCCATGACGAGGCGCACGACGGTGCGCTGGGCACCCGCCTGAACTGGCTGCGGGCGGCCGTCCTCGGCGCGAACGACGGCATCGTGTCCACCGCCGGACTCGTCGTCGGCGTGGCCGGTGCCACGGACTCCCGCGCCGCCCTGCTCACCGCCGGCCTGGCCGGCCTGCTCGCCGGGTCCATGTCGATGGCGGCGGGCGAGTACGTGTCGGTGTCGACGCAGCGCGACTCGGAGAAGGCCGCACTGGCCCTGGAGCGGCAGGAGCTGAGCGAACAGCCCGAGCTGGAGCTGGAGGAGCTGACCGGGCTCCTCCAGGAGCGCGGCCTGTCCCAGGAGGTGGCCCGTGAAGCCGCCGAGCAGCTCACCGCACGGGACGCGCTGAGGGCACACGCGCGCGTGGAGCTGGGCATCGACCCGGACCAGCTGACCAACCCCTGGCACGCGGCCTGGGCGAGCTTCCTGGCCTTCACCGTGGGCGCTCTGCTGCCGCTCCTCGCGATCGTCCTGCCGCCCGCCGCCTGGCGGCTCCCGGTCACCGTGGTCTGCGTGCTGGCCGCGCTCGTCCTCACCGGGTGGAGCAGCGCCCGGCTGGGAGCGGCCGACCCGAGGCGCGCGGTGCTGCGGAACGTGGCGGGCGGGGCGCTCGCCATGGCGGTGACGTACGGGGCGGGGACACTGCTGGGCGCGGCGGGCGTGTAGCGGACCCGCCCGCACCCTGGTCACCCGGCCCCCCGCGGCCACGGCGTACCGTGAAGTGCGCTCGACCACCCCCTGAGCGCCCTGCACGCAACCCGCACGAGAAGGACCCTCGCCATGCGCGCCACCACCATCCACGCCCCGTACGACATGCGCGTGGAGAACGTCCCCGAGCCCGTGGTGCAGCTGCCCACCGACGCCGTGGTGCGGGTGCTGCGCGCCTGCATCTGCGGCAGCGATCTGTGGGCGTACCGGGGCGAGGCGGCCCGGCAGCCGGGACAGCGCATCGGGCACGAGTTCCTCGGCGTCGTCGAGGAGACCGGCTCCGAGGTGAGCACCGTCCGGCGCGGTGACCTGGTGGTCGCGCCCTTCATGTGGTCCGACGGCGTCTGCGACTACTGCCGCGAGGGCCTGACGACCTCCTGCGAGCACGGCGGCTTCTGGGGCTCCGTCGGCTACGACGGAGGCCAGGGCGAGGCGGTGCGCGTGCCGTTCGCCGACGGCACCCTCGTCCAGCTGCCCAAGGAAGCGGCCTCCGACGACCACCTGCTGTCCGCCCTGCTGACCCTCTCCGACGTCCTCGGCACCGGTCACCACGCCGCCCTCGGCGCGGGCGCCCGCCCGGGCGCCACGGTCGCCGTGGTCGGCGACGGCGCGGTGGGCCTGTGCGCGGTGCTGGCCGCCAAGCGGCTGGGCGCCGAGCGGATCATCGCGCTGGGCCGGCACGCGGTCCGCACCGACATCGCGCGCCGCTTCGGCGCCACCGACGTCGTCGCCGAGCGCGGCGACGAGGCCGTCGAGGCCGTCCGCGCGCTCACCCGCGGCCAGGGCGCGCACGCCGTCGTCGAGGCCGTCGGCACCGAGCAGTCCATGCGGACGGCCGTGAACATCACCCGCGACGGCGGCGCGATCGGCTTCGTGGGCGTCCCGCACGGCAGCGGCACCGGCCTGGACCTCGGCGTCATGTTCGACCGGAACATCGCCCTGCGCGGCGGTGTCGCGCCGGTCCGCGCCTACATCCCCGACCTGCTGCCCGACGTCCTCGACGGCACGATCGACCCCTCGCCGGTCTTCGACATGACCGTCGGCATCGAGGGCGTGCCGGACGGCTACAAGGCGATGGACGAGCGCACCGCCCTCAAGGTGCTCGTCACCAACGACCTGTGACCCGCCGGGGCCTGTCGCCCTAGGACCAGCGGATCGGCAGCGGCAGCGCCGTGAGCAGGCCCGAGACCACGACCACCGCGCCCAGGGCGACCACCTCGGTCCGCGCGGGCACCTGGGCGGTCAGCGGGTCGGCCGCCCGGCTCAGCCGGATCCGCGCCCACAGGGCGAGCACGGCGACGACGGCGACCAGGATCACCTTGGCCAGCAGGGTGCGTCCGTACGCCGTCGTCGTCAGCTGGTCCAGGATCGTGGCCGCCGGCATGCGCCGCAGCGAACTGCACACGCCCGTCGCCGTGAGGGCCGCCAGCAAAGCGGCGGCCACGCGCGCGTAGCGCCCCAGCAGCGCGGCCCCGGCCGCGTCGCCCCGCCACAGCCTGACCGTCCGCAGCGCGTGCGGCAGGCCGCCCGCCCACAGCGCCGCGCAGGTCAGGTGGACCAGCGTCAGACCGGAGCCGACCAGCGGGCCGTGCTCGGTCGTGGGGTGGGCGCGCAGCGCCTCCGCGACCACCACCGCGGCCAGCGGCCACACCTGGGCCGCCGGGCGGCGCGAGCGCGTGCACAGTGCCGCCAGCAGGAAGGCGTTGACCTCCAGCAGCGCCAGCCTGCCGTCGCGGGAGTCGTACAGGCCGCCGACGTCGATCTGGCCGAGACTGTGCGGGACCAGATTGCCGGTGGAGACGACCGAGGCGAGGGCCAGCGCGGCCAGGAACCCCGCGCCGGTCGCCAACAGGGCCCAGCTGCGCGGTCGTTCGGCCGGGGCACCGGGCAGGCGCCGGGCGAGCCGCAGCACGAGCAGCTCGCCCAGCGGGACGCACAGGGCGGCGAACAGCACCCCGCGCAGCAGCGCGATGCCGCCCACGCCGGGAGCGGCGGCCTCCCCGGTCCTGTGCAGCGCGGCGGACGGGCCCAGCAGCGGGACCAGGGCGGCCAAGGCCGCCAGGACCAGGACGGCGACGGCCCGTCCGGTGCCGGACCGGCGCGCCGGTCCGTTCGCGTCGGCGGCCTCGGCACCCGGTCGTATCAAGGTCACCCCGTGATCTTCGCCAGCCGTCACAGAACCGGGCAAGTCCCGGAAAACAACTGGGGCTACAGCATTCCACCCATAGGTACGTTTCCGGCCGCCCGCGCACTCACCTCCAGGCGGCCGGGTCCGAACCCCACGGCACCGGAGGCCGTGCCCAGTCGGCGGGGCCGCCCGTGAAGGACACCGGGGGCAGGGCGTGCCGCAGCCGGCCGAGCGGGCTGTCCGTCTCGGACAGCCAGGCGTCCGGTCCCTCGTACGTGAGGCCGTCCGTGGCCCGGTCGGGCCGGATTTCGTCCGTCAGCCAGCGTGCGGTCCGGGCGAGCGCCAGCCGGACGAGCCGGCTGCCTCCGTCGTACGACTGCTCGGTCACCGCCCGCAGTACGGCAGCCGCCAGCAGATAGCCGGTGCCGTGGTCCAGGGCCTGCGCGGGCAGCGCGCCGGGCTGCCCGGCCGACCCCTCGGTCGCCGCGATGCCGGTCGCGACCTGCACCAGGCTGTCGAAGCCGCGCCGCCCGCCCCAGGGCCCGTACGCGCCCCATGCCGACACCTGCGCCACGACCAGCCCGGGACGCCGCTCGGCGAGCGCCCGCGGGGAGAGTCCGAACCCGTCCAGGGCGCCCGGCCGGTAGCTGGTGACCACGACGTCCGCCGAGGCCAGCAGCTCCTCGAAGGTGTTCCGGTCGGCGGTGAGGTCGAGCGTCGCCGACCGCTTCCCGAAGCCCGTGTCGGCGTGCTGGTCGGCGAGTTCGGGCAGGTGCGGGGCGTCCACGCGCAGCACGTCCGCGCCGAGCAGGGCCAGCGTCCGGGTGGCGACCGGCCCGGCGAGCACCCGGGTCAGGTCGAGGACGCGGAGCCCGGCTGCGGGCAGCAGGGGAGCGGTGGCCGCATCGAGCGCGGGGAGCACGCGCGCGTGCACCGAGTCCAGCCGCTCCCGCTCGACCAGGGGCCGGGCGGCCACCTCGGCGGCCTGCTCGTGCGCCGCCCACTGTTCCGGGGTACGCAGCGCCACGGCGAGACCGCCGGCGCCGTACACCGTCTCCTCCACCTCCAGCGCGGGAAGTTCGGTGAGCCGGGCGGCCACGGCCTCCACCGGGGCGTCGGCCGGCAGGCCCAGCGCGCCGAGCAACCGGGCCCGGTGGTGCGGGTAGTTGGCGTGGGCGCGCACCCAGCCGTCGGCCGTCCGCCAGAACCGCGACAGCGGCGCGAAGACGACCGGCGCCCGCCCGTCGACCTGCAGCAGCCGCTCACTGTGGAAGGCGGCGGCGACCGCACCGTCGTCCACCCGAACCTCCGGCACCTCGGCGAGCCCCGCCCGCCGCGCCCCCAGCTCGGCGGCGGCCAGCGCACACGCGCCGACGCACGCGCGCGCCAGCCGCCGTACGGGGAGGCGCGCCGCAAGCGCGCCCTCCCGCACCACGGTGGTGACCCGCTCGGCAGGGCCGGGACCGCCGCCCACGACGGACCATGCGTACTTGATGTCAGTCATGACTGCACTATGCAGTATTGACTGAATCAATACATGGAGGGAGGGCGGAGGTCCCTACTGGACCGCGCGCAGCGCGTTGACGACACCGAAGCCGTAGAAGCCGTTGACGCGCTTGCCGCCGACGCAGGTCGCGTCCACGACGCCGTCGCCGTTCCCGTCGTACGGGTCGCTCGGGCAGCCGGGGTTGTCCGCCTGGGCCTTCAGCAGGGCCTGCAGCTGGGCGGGGGTGGCGTGCGGGTGGGCCGACTTCAGCAGCGCGGCCACGGCGGCCACGTGCGGGGAGGCCATCGACGTGCCCTGGAGGAAGCCGTACTGGTTGTTCGGCAGCGTGGACAGGATGCGGCCGTTCTTCGACGGCGTGTCCGGGATCTGGTACTTGTCGCCGCCCGGCCCCGCCACGTCGACGACGCCCTGGCCGTAGCTGGAGTAGTACGACTTGGTGCCCTTGACGCCCACCGCGCTCACGGTGACCACGCCGGGCAGCTGGGTCGGCACGTCGAAGCACTCGTGCGGATCGATCGTCCGGTTCGTGGCGGTGGAGTCGTCGGGGCTGGAGGTGTCCACGATCGCGTCCGCGTCGAGGTCGTGGTTGGAGTTGCCGGCCGACGCCACATTGAGCGTGCCCTTGTGCTGTGCGTACAGCTGGGCCCTGTTGACCGCGTCAACGATGGCACGTTGATCGGGGTCGTCCATGCAGTTGTACAGCCACGGGTCAACGTAGTAGCTGTTGTTGGTGATCTCGATGCCGTGGTCCGCGGCGAACACGAAGGCGCAGACCACGCTTTCGGGGTAGAACAGCGAGTTCGCGTCCGGCTGGGCCACGGTGATGCTCGCGACCTTCACCCCGGGCGCCACACCCGCCACGCCTATGCCGTTGCGGGCCGCGGCTATCTCGCCCGCCACATGCGTGCCGTGGTAGTGGTCGGCGTCCACCGGACGCCAGGAGCCGTACGTCGTGTCCGCCTTGCCGCTCACGCAGTTCGCCGACTGGGACGCGGAGAAGTTCGGGGCGATGTCCGGGTGGGTGTCGTCGACGCCGGTGTCGATCACGCCGACGGTCACGTTCCTGCTGCCCGGGTCGATCGTCGCGGCCTTGTCGGCGCCTATCGCCCGCAGATCCCACTGGTCGGCCTCAAGGGGCTCCTGGCCGGCCGCCGCACCCTCGGCGAGCTTCGCGGCCTCTGCCTTCGACAGGACCTGCGCCGCGCCCTCGTCGGTCGTGCCCGCGGCGGTCAGCGGAGCGGTCCGCGTGGCACCCGCCGACTGCACTCCGCGCACGGCGCGCATCTGCGGGCCGAAGTCGGGGTTCGCGGAGTGGGCGACGATCACGCCGATCCGGTCGTAACTCTCCACGACCGTGCCACCGTTGCGGGTGATGGCCTGCTGCACGGACTCGATCGTGTGCCGGTCCGTGCCGGTGTTGACCACGTAGGCGAGGTTGGGGCCGTCCGCCGCCCGCGCCGCCGTGGCCGCGGGGGTCGCCGCCGAGGCGGCCGTCGGCAGGAAGCCGAGCGAGGCGGTCAGCGACAGAACGACCGGCACGGCGAGCGCGAGCCGGCGTCTGGAGCGCAGATGAGCCATGGGATCTCCACATCATCCGGATACAAAACCGCCCGAGACACAGGTGGTGCTCGGGCAGGTACATGACGGGTGGTGCAGGGCGAAGCTATCTCCCGGGACTGATCTCCGAAAGGGTCAGGAGGACTTGAACCGCTCCGCGCGTGGCGCCGTGACCGTGGACGGAGGGCCCAGCAGGATCGTGCCCCCCGCCGAGATCACACAAAGGGATCTGTCAGTGACTCCTTGTAATGTGATCCACGTCCCTGTGAGGTCAGAAAGCGCATGTCCGTGACGCGAGGAGACTCCGTGGCTACCGAGACACCGCCCCCTGCGAAACCCCAAGCCCACCTTCCCTCCACCGAGGAGTTCGCCGAGGTGCAGCAGAGCGCGGAGTTCGGTGAACTGCGCCGCTCCCACCGCTCCTTCGCCTTCCCCCTGACCATCGCCTTCATCGCCTGGTACCTGCTGTACGTCCTGCTCTCCAACTACGCGGGCGACTTCATGGGCACCAAGGTGGCCGGCAACGTCAACGTGGCCCTCGTCCTGGGCCTCGCCCAGTTCCTCACCACGTTCCTCATCGCCTGGTGGTACGCGCGGCACGCCGCGGCCAAGTTCGACCCCAGGGCCGAGGCCATCAAGTCCCGGATGGAGGGCGGCGCATGAGCCCCGCACAGCACACCCTGCTGGCCGCCGGCGAGGCGAGCGAGCACCGCCCGCTGATCATCACCCTGTTCGCGGTGTTCGTCGCCGCGACCCTCGTCATCACCGTCTGGGCCGGCCGGCAGACCAAGGACGCCGCCGACTTCTACGCCGGCGGCCGCCAGTTCACCGGCTTCCAGAACGGCCTCGCCGTCTCCGGCGACTACATGTCCGCCGCGTCCTTCCTCGGCATCGCCGGCGCCATCGCCCTCTTCGGCTACGACGGCTTCCTCTACTCCATCGGCTTCCTCGTCGCCTGGCTCGTCGCCCTGCTCCTGGTCGCCGAGCCACTGCGCAACTCCGGCCGCTACACGATGGGCGACGTACTGGCCTACCGGATGCGCCAGCGGCCCGTCCGTACCGCCGCCGGCACCTCCACGATCGTCGTCTCGATCTTCTACCTGCTGGCCCAGATGGCCGGCGCCGGCGTCCTGGTCTCGCTGCTCCTGGGCATCACCAGCGACGGCGGCAAGATCGGCATCGTCGCCCTGGTCGGCGTCCTGATGATCGTGTACGTCACCGTCGGCGGCATGAAGGGCACCACCTGGGTCCAGATGGTCAAGGCGGTGCTGCTGATCGCGGGCGCCCTGCTGCTCACCTTCCTGGTGCTGCTGAAGTTCCACTTCAACGTCTCGGACCTGCTGGGCAAGGCCGCCGACAACAGCGCGAAGGGCTCCGCCTTCCTGGAGCCCGGCCTGAAGTACGGCGCCACCGGCACCACCAAGCTGGACTTCATCTCGCTCGGCATCGCCCTGGTCCTCGGCACGGCCGGCCTGCCGCACATCCTGATCCGCTTCTACACGGTCCCGACGGCCAAGGCCGCCCGCAAGTCCGTGATCTGGGCCATCGGCCTGATCGGCGCCTTCTACCTGATGACCCTCGCCCTCGGCTTCGGCGCGGCCGCGCTGATCAAACCGGACGAGATCATCGCCTCCAACAAGGCGGGCAACACCGCAGCCCCCCTGCTCGCGCTGCACCTCGGCGGAGTGAACTCCAGCTGGGGAGCGATCCTGCTCGCCAGCATCTCAGCGGTCGCCTTCGCCACCATCCTCGCGGTCGTCGCCGGCCTGACCCTGGCCTCGTCCTCCTCCTTCGCGCACGACATCTACGCCAACGTCATCAAGAAGGGGCAGGCCACCGAGAAGCAGGAGATCAACGCGGCCCGCTACGCGACCGTCGGCATCGGCGCCGTCTCGATCGTCCTGGGCGCCCTCTCCCGCGACCTCAACGTCGCCGGCCTGGTTGCCCTCGCCTTCGCGGTCGCCGCCTCCGCAAACCTGCCGACCATCCTCTACAGCCTGTTCTGGAAGCGGTTCACCACCTCGGGCGCCGTCTGGTCGATCTACGGCGGCCTGGTCACCGCGGTCGGCCTGGTGCTGTTCTCGCCGGTGGTGTCCGGCAAGCCGACCTCGATGTTCCCCGACGTGGACTTCCACTGGTTCCCGCTGGAGAACCCCGGCATCATCTCGATCCCCGTCGGTTTCCTGCTGGGCGCCGTGGGCACCCTGTTGTCGAAGGAGGTCCCGGACGCCGGCAAGTACGCGGAGCTGGAGGTGCGGTCCCTGACCGGGACCGGAGCGCACTGAGCTTCGTACGGAGGGCCGCGTCGTCCGGGACTGTACGGTCCTACGACGCGGCCGCGTCGTACCTCGTAAGATCAGGCTGCTGTCGATGTCAGTCGTCTCACGTAGGCTCGCAGGTGACGGAAAACGAGTGCTGCGGATCGAGGGAGGGGGCCCACGTGCTCATCGACACCTACGGCCGAGTGGCCACCGACCTGAGGGTCTCGCTGACCGACCGGTGCAATCTGCGCTGCACCTACTGCATGCCCGAGGAAGGCCTGCAGTGGCTCGCGAAGCCCGACCTGCTCACGGACGACGAGATCGTCCGCCTCATCGACATCGCGGTCCGCCTGCTCGGCATCGAGGAGGTCCGCTTCACCGGCGGCGAGCCCCTGCTGCGCCCCGGCCTTGTGGGCATCGTCGAGCGTGTCGCGGACCTCGCCCCCCGCCCCCAGATGTCCCTCACGACGAACGGCATCGGCCTCAAGCGCACCGCTGTCGCCCTGAAGGCGGCCGGCCTGGACCGGGTCAACGTCTCCCTGGACACCCTGCGCCCCGACGTCTTCAAGGTCCTCACCCGCCGCGACCGCCACAAGGACGTCATCGAGGGCCTCGAAGCCGCCCGCGATGCCGACCTCACCCCGGTCAAGGTCAACACGGTCCTGATGCCGGGCCTGAACGAGGACGAGGCCCCTGACCTGCTGGCCTGGGCGCTGGAGCACGAGTACGAGCTGCGCTTCATCGAGCAGATGCCGCTCGACGCCCAGCACGGCTGGAAGCGCGAGAGCATGGTCACCGCCGGGGACATCCTGGCCTCTCTGCGCACCCGCTTCGACCTCACCCCCGAGGGCGCGGACGAGCGCGGCGCGGCACCGGCCGAGCGCTGGCTGGTCAACGGCGGCCCGCAGCGGGTCGGCGTGATCGCCTCGGTCACCCGGCCGTTCTGCGCGGCCTGCGACCGCACCCGCCTCACCGCCGACGGCCAGATACGCACCTGCCTGTTCGCCACGGAGGAGACCGACCTCCGCGCGGCCCTGCGCTCCGGCGCCCCCGACGAGGAGATCGCCCGCATCTGGCGCCTGGCGATGTGGGGAAAGAAGGCGGGAGCGGGCCTGGACGACCCGACCTTCGTCCAGCCGGACCGGCCGATGTCCGCCATCGGCGGTTAGGACTCTTGCGGTCAGGACTCTTCGGGGGCTTCCCAGTCCTCGAACTTCACCACATCCTTGAGGAACCCCCGGACCCCGAGGAACTGCGAAAGATGCTCGCGGTGTTCCTCGCAGGCGAGCCACGTCTTGCGCCGCTCCGGCGTGTGAATCTTCGGGTTGTTCCACGCCAGCACCCACACGGCATCGGCACGGCAGCCCTTGGCGGAGCAGATGGGGGTCTCGTCACTCACAGGTTCGTCACTGGTTCCGTATCACAAAGCCCCCGTAAACAAGGCGACGCCGAGCAGCCACGGGGGGAGCTGCCCGGCGTCGGTCCGTCGCTCCGACGGGGGATGCGGAGCGCGTACGCAGTATGTCACGGGTCACCCGTCGCCCGGCACTGGAACTACACGATTGATCTGAGCTTTTCTTGAGCTTGACACGGAGCCGCCGGCAGTGGCCGCCGCGTCCGCCGTGGTCACGCCCCTTCGGGCCACTCGGACTCCGCCCGTGCCGTCTCCTCCTCCGCGCGTGGCGGCGCGATCATCGGCCGCGTCGGTGCGGTGATGAAGGTCGACGGAAGATTGGGCGGCCGCTCCCGGCCCGCGTTCGCGATCACTACGGCGACATAGGGGAGGAGCGCACCGAGCACCAGCGCCACGACGGCGACGTACCGTTCGACATTCCACAGCGAGGCCGCGAGGATCACGGAGAGGGTGCGGATCGTCATCGAGATGACGTACCGCCGCTGCCGACCCCGCACGTCCTCGGCCAGCCCCGTCCGGGCGCCTGTGATCCGGAACACCTGGACGCCGCCACCGTGCTGCTTGCGCATCACACTCCACCATCCGCCCGCAGACTGACCAGGACACCTCCACGTTACGCCGAGGCCGCACGGCCGACGAGACCGGGTCGCTCCCTGCCTGCGCGAACGTCCTCGGCCCTGCCACCGACGGGTGAACCCGACGTGCGCCGTACGGCGCACGGACCCAGACTGACCCTAGTGCTCACGTCGAGCCGTACGAGGAGGCAGCCATGGGCTGGTTGTGGGCGATCATCGTGGGATTCGTACTGGGCCTCATCGCTAAGGCGATCATCCCGGGCAAGCAGCACAGCCCCCTCTGGCTGACCACCATCGGCGGCATCCTCGGCGCCGTCGCCGGCAACGCGATCGCCGCCGCGCTCGGCGTGGCGGAGACCCGCGGCATCGACTGGAGCCGGCACGCCTTCCAGCTCATCGCCGCGATCATCATCGTCTTCGCCGTGGACCGGCTCTACATGGCGACGCTGGGCAAGAAGAAGCAGCAGGCCGTCTGACGGCGGACACAGCGAAGGGCGGCCCCGCTTCGAGGGGCCGCCCTTCGGTCTGTCCTAGGCGCCGGTGACCTCTACCGCGGCCAGGTTCTTCTTGCCCCGCCGCAGCACCAGCCACCGCCCGTGCAGCAGGTCCTCCTTGGCGGCCACGGCATCCTCCGCGGTGACCTTCGCGTTGTTCACGTAGGCCCCGCCCTCCTTCACGGTCCGCCGCCCGGCGGACTTGCTGGCCACCAGGCCGACCTCGGCGAACAGGTCGACCACCTGGCCCAGCTCGGCGACCTGGACGTGCGGCACCTCGGACAGTGCCGCCGCCAGCGTCCGCTCGTCCAGCTCCGCCAGCTCGCCCTGGCCGAACAGGGCCTTGGACGCGGCGATCACGGCGGCCGTCTGGTCGGCGCCGTGCACCAGCGTCGTCAGCTCCTCGGCGAGCGCGCGCTGCGCGGCACGGGCCTGCGGACGCTCCTCGGTCTGCTGCTCCAGCTCCTCCAGCTCCTCGCGGGACTTGAAGGACAGGATCCGCATGTACTTCGAGATGTCACGGTCGTCCACGTTCAGCCAGAACTGGTAGAACGCGTACGGCGTCGTCATCTCCGGGTCGAGCCAGACGGCGCCGCCCTCGGTCTTGCCGAACTTGGTGCCGTCCGCCTTGGTCATCAGCGGGGTGGCCAGCGCGTGCGCCTCGGCGTCCGGCTCCAGCCGGTGGATCAGGTCGAGACCGGCCGTGAGGTTGCCCCACTGGTCGCTGCCGCCCTGCTGGAGCGTGCAGCCGTACCGCCGGTACAGCTGCAGGAAGTCCATGCCCTGCAGGATCTGGTAGCTGAACTCGGTGTAGCTGATGCCCTGGTCGGACCCCAGACGGCGGGCCACGGAGTCCTTCGTCAGCATCTTGTTGACGCGGAAGTGCTTGCCGATGTCCCGCAGGAACTCGATCGCGGAGAGGTTCTCCGTCCAGTCGAGGTTGTTCACCATGACCGCGGCGTTCTCGCCCTCGAAGGACAGGAACGGCTCGATCTGGGCGCGCAGCTTGCCCACCCAGCCGGCCACCGTCTCCGGGTCGTTCAGCGTGCGCTCCGCCGTGGGGCGCGGGTCACCGATCAGGCCCGTCGCGCCGCCGACCAGCGCCAGCGGCCGGTGCCCGGCCTGCTGGAGCCGGCGCACGGTGAGCACCTGCACCAGATGCCCCACGTGCAGCGACGGCGCCGTCGGGTCGAAACCGCAATAGAACGTGACGGGACCGTCCGCGAGCGCCTTGCGCAAAGCGTCCTCGTCGGTGGACAGGGCGAACAGCCCACGCCACTTCAGCTCGTCGACGATGTCCGTCACGGTTCTCGTGTCTCCTCGGTGATCCAGGGGCAGTCGGGTGACAGCCGACTACGAGGTTATACGCCCTGACTGACAGAGCTCATATTGAAATCGGGGATCCGCAGGGTGGGCATCGCGGCCCGGGTGAAGTAGTCGCCCCACTCGCGCGGCAGCGTCTTCTCCGTACGCCCCGCCTCCGTGGCCCGGCCGAGCAGGTCCACCGGCGACTCGTTGAACCGGAAGTTGTTCACCTGCCCGGTCACCTCGCCGTTCTCCACGAGGTAGACGCCGTCCCGGGTCAGGCCGGTGAGCAGCAGCGTCGCCGGGTCGACCTCGCGGATGTACCACAGGCAGGTCAGCAGCAAGCCGCGCTCGGTGGCCGCGACCATCTCCTCCAGGGAGCGGTCCTGCCCGCCGTCCAGGATCAGGTTCCCGATCGCCGGGGCGACCGGCAGCCCGGTCAGGCCCGCGCTGTGCCGAGTGGTGATCAGATGCTTGAGCACGCCCTCGCCGATCCACTCGGTGGGGTGCACCGGCAGCCCGTTGTCGAACACGGACTGGTCGCCGCCGGAGGAGTGGGCGACCACGAAGGGCGCGCACTCCAGGCCCGGCTCGTTCGGGTCGCTGCGCAGGCTCAGCGGCAGCTCGCTCAGCTTCTCGTCGACACGGGTGCCGCCGCCCGGCTTGGAGAACACCGTCCGGCCCTCGGCCGCGTCCCGGCCCGAGGCCGACCACAGCTGGTAGATCAGCAGGTCCGCGACCGCGGTCGGCGGCAGCAGCGTCTCGTACCGGCCCGCGGGCAGCTCCACCCGCCGCTCGGCCCAGCCGAGGCGTACGGCCAGCTCGGCGTCCAGGGCGCCCGGGTCGACGTCCTTGAAGTCCCGCGTGGAGCGGCCCGCCCACGCCGAGCGGGCCCGGTCCGGGGACTTGGCGTTCAGCTCCAGCGTGCCGTTCGGCTGGTCGTGCCGCAGCCGCAGTCCGGTGGACGTGCCCACATACGTCGACACCATCTCGTGGTTGGCGAAGCCGTACAGCTCGCGGCCGCCGGCTCGCGCGCGTGCGAAGGCCTCGCCGAGCGCCGGTGCGAACTCCGCGAAGACGGCCGAAGAGGTCTCGGCGGGCGCGTCCGTGAAGTCCGGGGACTCCTGGACACCACCGATCAGCGGCTGGGCGTCCTCGGCGGGCCCGGCCCCGCGCGCCGCCGCCTCGGCGGCCCGCACCAGCGGCTCCAGCTCCTCGGAGGTCACCGCCGACCGCGACACCACGCCGGAGGCCGTGCCCTCCTTGCCGTCCACGGTCGCGATCACCGTGAGGGTACGGCCGCGGGTCACACCGTTGGTGGTCAGCGCGTTGCCGGCCCAGCGCAGGTTGGCGCTCGACTCCTCGTCGGCGATGACGACGCAGCCGTCGGCCCGGGACAGCGCGAGGGCCTGCTCGACGACCTCGTGCGGCTTGTTGGTACGGGCGCTCATCGACCGGCCTCCTGCGTGGTGTTCAGAATGTTGACGCCCTTGAAGAGGGCGGAGGGGCACCCGTGGGACACGGCGGCGACCTGGCCCGGCTGGGCCTTGCCGCAGTTGAAGGCACCGCCCAGGACGTAGGTCTGCGGGCCGCCCACAGCCGCCATGGACCCCCAGAAGTCGGTGGTCGTGGCCTGGTAGGCGACGTCCTTCAGCTGCCCGGTGATCCGCCCGTTCTCGATCCTGAAGAAGCGCTGCCCGGTGAACTGGAAGTTGTACCGCTGCATGTCGATCGACCAGGACCGGTCGCCGACGACGTAGATGCCCCGGTCGACGCCGCCGATCAGGTCCTCGGTGGACAGCCCGGCGGGATCCGGCTGCAGGGACACGTTGGCCATGCGCTGCACCGGCACATGCCCGGGGGAGTCGGCGAACGCACAGCCGTTGGACCGCTCGAAACCGGTCAGCTTCGCGATCCTGCGGTCCAGCTGGTAGCCGACGAGCGTGCCGTCCTTCACCAGGTCCCAGGACTGCCCCTCGACGCCCTCGTCGTCGTACCCGACGGTCGCGAGGCCGTGCTCGGCGGTGCGGTCACCGGTGACGTTCATCAGCTCGGAGCCGTACCTCAGCTTGCCGAGCTGGTCGAAGGTGGCGAAGGAGGTGCCCGCGTAGGCAGCCTCGTAGCCGAGCGCGCGGTCCAGCTCGGTGGCGTGCCCGATGGACTCGTGGATGGTCAGCCACAGGTTGGACGGGTCGACCACCAGGTCGTACAGGCCCGCCTCCACGCTCGGCGCCCGCATCTTCTCGGCGAGCAACTCGGGGATCTGCTCCAGCTCGGCGTCCCAGTCCCAGCCGGTCCCGGTCAGGTACTCCCAGCCGCGCCCGACCGGCGGTGCGATCGTCCGCATCGAGTCGAACTCGCCGCTCGACTCGTCGACCGACACGGCGGTCAGCTGCGGGTGCAGTCGCACGCGCTGCTGGGTCGTCACGGTTCCGGCCGTATCGGCGTAGAACTTGTTCTCGTGCACGGTGAGCAGCGAGGCGTCCACATGGTTCACGCCGCGGGCCGCCAGCAGCCGGCTGCTCCACTCCGTCAGCAGCGCGGCCTTCTCCTCGTCGGGCACGGAGAAGGGATCGATCTCGTACGAGGAGATCCATGTCTTCTCGGCATGGACCGGCTCGGCGGCCAGCTCCACCCGCTCGTCCGACCCGGCGGCCTTGATCACCTGCGCGGAGAGCTTCGCCATCGCCACCGCCTGTGAGGCGACCTTGGCGGCCGCGTCCAGGGTCAGGTCAACGCCGGACGCGAAGCCCCACGTACCGCCGTGCACGACCCGGACCGCGTACCCGAGGTCGGTGGTGTCCGACGATCCCGCGGGCTTGGCGTCCCTGAACCGCCAGGACGCGCTGCGCACCCGCTCGAACCGGAAGTCCGCATGCTCGGCCCCCAGCGCACGCGCGCGTGCCAGCGCGGCGTCGGCCAGAGCCCTTAGCGGAAGCGCCGTGAAGGCTTCGTCGATGGAATGAGGCACGGAGGTCTCCCTGCTGTCGTGGCCTGTCGGTTCCGATCATGTCGCGGGAGCGGCCCGGCGGACCACAAGTTTCGGTCCAAGGCGGGGCCATTCTGTAGGGACCCGACAGCGTCGCAGTCGCGCCACTGTCGGTGCCCGCTTGCCCACGGAAGCGGCGCTACCGATAGGTTTTCGATGAAGCCGCCTGCCCTCCAGCTGTCCGGGCGGGCTGTCCGACCGCATCAGACCGCAAACGAAAGGGTGATCCGTTGAGCCGCTCGGTTCTCGTCACCGGAGGCAACCGGGGCATCGGCCTCGCCATCGCCCGCGCTTTCGCCGACGCCGGCGACAAGGTAGCGATCACGTACCGCTCGGGTGAGCCGCCGGCCGCCCTGACGGAATTGGGCTGCCTCGCCGTCAAGTGCGACATCACCGACGCCGAGCAGGTGGAGCAGGCCTACAAGGAGATCGAGGAGCAGCACGGTCCGGTCGACGTCCTGGTCGCCAACGCCGGCGTCACCAAGGACCAGCTCCTGATGCGCATGTCCGAGGAGGACTTCACCTCGGTCATCGACACCAACCTCACGGGCACCTTCCGCGTCGTCAAGCGCGCCAACCGCGGCATGCTGCGCGCCAAGAAGGGCCGCGTCATACTGATCTCCTCCGTGGTCGGTCTGCTCGGCCAGGCGGGGCAGGCGAACTACGCCGCCTCCAAGGCCGCCATGGTCGGCTTCGCGCGTTCCCTCGCCCGTGAGCTGGGCTCGCGCAACATCACCTTCAACGTCGTCGCGCCCGGCTTCGTCGACACCGACATGACCAAGGCGCTCACCGAGCAGCAGCGCGAGAGCATCGTGTCGCAGGTGCCGCTCGGCCGTTACGCGCAGCCGGAGGAGATCGCCGCGACGGTGCGGTTCCTCGCCTCGGACGACGCTTCGTACATCACTGGAGCCGTCATCCCCGTTGACGGCGGACTGGGAATGGGTCACTGATCACCATGAGCGGAATCCTCGAGGGCAAGCGCATCCTGATCACGGGTGTGCTGATGGAATCCTCCATCGCCTTCCACGTCGCCAAGCTCGCCCAGGAGCAGGGCGCCGAGATCATCCTGACCGCCTTCCCGCGGCCCACGCTGACCGAGCGCATCGCCAAGAAGCTGCCGAAGCCGACCAAGGTCATCGAGCTGGACGTCACCAACGACGAGCACCTCGCCCGCCTGGCGGACGTGGTCGGCGAGGAGCTGGGCGGTCTCGACGGCATCGTCCACTCCATCGGCTTCGCCCCGCAGGACGCGCTCGGCGGCAACTTCCTCAACACGCCGTTCGAGTCGGTCTCCACCGCCATGCACGTCTCGGCGTTCTCCCTGAAGTCGCTGACCATGGCCTGCCTGCCGCTGATGCAGAACGGCGGCTCGGTCGTCGGCCTCACCTTCGACGCCTCCTTCGCCTGGCCGCAGTACGACTGGATGGGCCCGGCCAAGGCCGCCCTGGAGGCGACCAGCCGCTACATGGCGCGCGACCTCGGCAAGCAGAACATCCGCTGCAACCTCGTCTCGGCGGGCCCGATCGGCTCCATGGCCGCCAAGTCCATCCCGGGCTTCAGCGAGCTGGCCTCCGTGTGGGACAGCCGCTCCCCGCTGGAGTGGGACCTCAAGGACCCGGAGCCGGCCGGCAAGGGTGTCGTCGCGCTGCTGAGCGACTGGTTCCCGAAGACCACCGGCGAGATCATCCACGTGGACGGCGGTCTGCACGCCATCGGCGCGTGACCCTCGCCTGACGTCGACGCCCCGTTCCCCGCGGTCCGCGGGGAACGGGGCGTCACTCGTTCGGCCTACCCGGCCGGGCGGGGCCCGGGGTCAACGGCGCACTCTGGATTACGGGTTCACCCCGCGCATCCTCCGCAGCCCGGCCGAGGAGGTCCCCTTGTGCGCCTGTCCCGCAGTCTGGCCCCGCTGACCGTGGCCCTAGCCCTCGTGCTCTGCCTGCCGTACGACGCGCTGCCCCACGCGCGCGCGGGCCACGGCGAGCCGCCCGCGCCGAGCCTGTTCGGCGCCGCGTGCCGTACGACCGTCACCGGTTCGCACGTGGTCGCGTACTGCCACAACCCCTACGTCGACACCGACCGGGTGCGGCTGCACATCGAATGCGCCCGCTGGTGGGACATCGACACCGACAGCGCCCCGGTGGACACCGCGGCCGCCATGACCGTACGGCTGACCGGCCGGTGCTGGAAGGAAGTCCGCTCGGTGTGGATCAGCCACCAGAAGGCGCTCTGAACCTGCCCGGACGGCACAGGAACGGATAGCTCGCCGCCTCCGCGGCGGCGGCCTCCGCGTCGCCCGTGCGGATCGCGTCCACCAGCCGGGTGTGGTCCATGTACGTCTCGGGCGTCAGCTCGGCGCCGACGTCCGCGCGCAGCCAGTCCCGCAGCACCTCTCCCAGGTCGGCGTACATCGCCGTCATGACGTCGTTGTGGGAGGCGGCCACCACGGCCAGGTGGAAGGTGGCGTCGGCCGTCACGAACGCCTCGGCCTCGCCGGTCTGCCAGGCCTCCTCGCGCCGGGCCAGGAGCGCGTCCAGCTGCTTGAGGTCCTTCTCGGTGCGCCGCTCGGCCGCCAGCTTGGCCGCCGCCGACTCCAGCGTGGAGCGCAGCTCGGCGATGTGCCGGGGGTCGGCGTCCGCGAACCGGCGGTGCATCACGCCGGCCAGTTCGCTGGTCGCCGCGACGTACGTGCCCGAGCCCTGGCGGATGTCCAGCAGGCCGTTGTGTGCGAGCGCGCGGACAGCCTCGCGGACGGTGTTGCGGGCGACACCGAGCTGCTCGACCAGCTCCGGCTCGGTCGGGATGCGCGAGCCGACCGGCCACTCGCCGGAGGCGATCTGATTGCGCAGCTCGGCGATGACCTGCTCGGACAGCGCCGAACGACGCGGGTGGCTCAGAGGCATGGCACACCTTCGCACGCGAGGCCCGGGCGACTGCCTCCCGGGGATGGACAACCAATCATCCCATCATTCTATGATGGGCGGCATGGCTGGTGAGGAAACGGAAACCCGGACCGTGGAGAACCCGACCGCGCAGAACCCGGCCGTGGACACCCGTCGCACGCCCCCCACGCGCGCATGGGCGACACGGCTGGTCGTCGTCGGCATCGTGCTGTCCGCGCTGAACCTCCGGCCGGCCATCACCAGCCTCGGCGCGCTCCTGGAGGAGGTCCGCGACGGCCTCGGCATGAGCGGCAGCGTGGCCGGGCTGCTCACCTCCGTGCCCCCGCTCTGCTTCGCCGTCTTCGGCGTCACCGCACCCCGGCTGGCCCGCCGCTTCGGACCGGCCGCGGTGGTGTGCGCGGGCATGGCCGCCATCACGGCGGGCCTGCTGATACGGCCCTACGCCGGCGGCACGGCCGGCTTCCTGGCCGCCAGCGCGCTCACGCTCATGGGCATCGCCGTCAGCAACGTGCTGATGCCGGTCATCGTCAAGCGCTGGTACCCCGACCGGGTCGGCTCCATGACCGGCCTGTACTCCATGGCCCTCGCCCTCGGCACCTCCGTCGCCGCCGCGGTGACCGTGCCCCTGACGGACGCCCTGGGCGGCAGCTGGCAGTCCGGACTCGCCGTGTGGGCGGCGCTCGCGGCCGCCGCCGTCCTGCCCTGGCTGCCGCTGGTGCGGGAGCGGGGCACCGAGACCGCCCCCGACCGCGGCCACGCGCCGGTGCGCGCTGCGCGGGACCGGCAGGCCCCGCTGCGCATCACCCGCAGCCGTACCGCCTGGGCGCTCGCCGTCTTCTTCGGGCTCCAGGCCACCGCCGCGTACATCACGATGGGCTGGATGGCCCAGATCTTCCGCGACTCCGGCGTCCCCGCGGGCACGGCGGGCCTGCTCCTCGCCGTCACCATGGTGATGGGCGTGCCCCTGGCCTTCGTCATCCCGCGGGTCGCCACCCGGCTGCCCCATCAGGGGCCGATCGTGCTGCTCCTGGGCGTCTGCGGCCTCGCCGGATACGCCGGCCTGTACTTCGCGCCGGCCGCCGGTGCGTGGGCCTGGGCCGTGCTGCTCGGCGTCTCCAACTGTGCCTTCCCGCTGGCGCTGACGATGGTAGGCATGCGGGCCAGGACCGGCCCGGGCGTGGTCCAGCTGTCCGCGTTCGCCCAGAGCACCGGGTACCTGATCTCCATCCCGGGCCCGCTGCTGGTCGGTGTGCTCTACCAGCAGAGCGGCGGCTGGGGGGTGCCGATCGCCCTCATGGCGGGACTGATGCTGCCCCAGATGGCGGTGGGCTTCCTGGCGGGCCGCGACCGCATCGTGGAGGACGAGGCGGCGGCGCGCTGACGACCCCGGCGCACGGGGCAGGCACGCGGGGTGCGAGACTGGCGGCATGCCAGTGCTCGACCCGAACCCGCCGAACGGCCAGAAGAAGATGCTGATCGTCTTCGGCGCGTTCTTCGCCATCTTCGCGATCATCGCCGTCATCGCGACGCTCGCCTCACCCTGATCCGGCCCCCCGCCCGACCCGCGACGCGCCCCGATGGTGGGGCTGGCCCCACCATCCCCTAGGGGGCCAGTGTCAGGGTCAAGTGGGTGGGTCACCGGATGGGTTGAGGGCCCCGGATTCCGTAGCTTCGAGATGTGACCGCATCAGGCGGCCAGGACCACTCGAGGACCCACGGAGGCGACCATGCCGGCCCGCACGCACACCCGGCCCCACCCGGCCACCACGGGCAGCGTCGACACCCGGCTGCCCTGGTGGGCGCTCGCCCTGCCCACGCTCGCCTTCGTCGCGCTGCTGACGCTCATACTGAACCCGTCGGACGCCCACGCGGCGACCGGTGATCCGGCGATCACGCAGCTCTTCGCGCGTGTGCAGCAGCTCCTCGCGCGCTGACGCGGAGCCTTCGTGCGCGGTGAATCCGCATGTCAACTCCCTGCGCCACATGGCCTGTTTCATGCGAAGCTGGGTCCCATGAGCGTCGCAGAACCCCGCAGGATCGCCCTCTTCCGGCATGCGAAAGCCGACTGGCCCCAGGTGTCCGACCACGACCGCCCGCTCGCCGAGCGGGGCCGCATGGACGCCGCAGTCGCCGGGCGCAGGCTGGCCGACACCGGTATCACCTTCGACCTGGCCCTGTGCTCCACCGCGGTCCGGACCCGCGAGACCTGGAAGCTTGCCGTCCACGAACTCGCGCACCGGCCGAAAACCCACTACGAGGAGCGGGTCTACGAGGCCTCGCCGGGCGAGCTGATCGCCGTGCTCAACGAGATCCCGGACGATGTGCAGAACGTGATCCTGATCGGGCACAACCCGGGCGTGCACGGCCTGGCCGACATCCTCGCGGGCGACTGCGAGGGCGACGCCCGCGAGCGGATGAACCACCGTGGCTTCCCCGCCGCGGGCTTCGCGCTGCTCTCCTACGACGGCGCCTGGAAGAGCCTGGAGCCGGCCGTGGCCACGCTGACGGACTACTGGGCACCCTCCGAGTGACGGCACCCACGGCAGGAGGGCCCGGCACCGTGGCGGTGCCGAGCCCTCCTCACATCCGGTGCGCGCTCCGTCCGGGGCGGCTCAGTCCTCGTCGTGCGTGTCGGCCGCCTCGACCTCTTCGCGGGTGACGCCCAGCAGATAGAGGACCGTGTCGAGGAAGGGGAAGTTCACCGCCGTGTGCGCGGCCTCGCGGACCACCGGCTTGGCGTTGAAGGCGACCCCGAGACCGGCCGCGTTCAGCATGTCCAGGTCGTTGGCACCGTCACCGATCGCCACCGTCTGCGCCAGCGGCACCCCGGCCTCCGCGGCGAACCGGCGCAGCAGCCGCGCCTTGCCCGCGCGGTCCACGACCTCGCCGGTGACCCGCCCGGTCAGCTTCCCGTCGACGATCTCCAGCGTGTTGGCCTGCGCGAAGTCCAGCCCCAGCCGCTCCTTCAGGTCGTCCGTGACCTGGGTGAACCCACCGGAGACGACCCCCACTTGGTAGCCGAGGCGCTTCAGGGTGCGGATGAGCGTGCGCGCGCCCGGCGTCAGCCGTACCTCGTTGCGCACCTTCTCCACCACCGAGGCGTCCAGCCCCTTCAGCAGGGCGACGCGCGCGTGCAGCGACTGCTCGAAGTCCAGCTCCCCGCGCATCGCGGCGGCCGTCACCTCGGCGACCTGGTCCTCGCAGCCGGCATGTGCGGCGAACAGCTCGATGACCTCGTCCTGGATGAGGGTGGAGTCCACGTCCATGACCACCAGCCGCTGGGCACGCCGGTGCAGGCCCGCGGAGACGACGGCGATGTCGACACCCAGTGCCGCCGCGTCGGACGCCAGGGCCGTGCGCAGCGGCTCGGTCTCCACACCGGAGACGGCGAACTCCACCGCGGTCACCGGGTACTTGGCGAGCCGGAAGATGCGGTCGATGTTGCCGCCGGTCTTGGCGATCCGGGCGGCGACGGCGGCCGTCGATTCGGCGGTGAGGGGGTGACCGAGGACCGTCACCAGGGAGCGCCCGTGACCACGGGGACGGTTGTCGCCGTGCCCCGAGATGATCTCCGCCTGCATCTTCATCGACTCGGCCCAGCTGTGCACGGTGGCCCTCAGGTCGCCCTCCAGGCCCGCCGGAGGCTGGGTGACCAGCACGCACAGCACCAGGCGGCCCCGGGTGACGACCTGCTCGATGTCGACCACGTCGACGAGGTAGGCGGCAAGGGTGTCGAAGAGGCCGGCCGTGATGCCCGGCCTGTCCTTGCCGAAGATCTTGACGAGGAGAGTGGGGACCTCGGAGGTCTGCGAAGCGCTCATGGTGTCACCACCGTATCCGGCACCCAGTGCCTTCTGCCCGTGAGGTCCGCCTGACGGACACGGAACAATGGGTGTCGGGCCGATGTAGAGGATCTTGCCGCCGGACGACGGCGCGCCCACCGCGCCAAAGCCATTCGGCTCGGGCTCTACCACGACTGTGACACGCCCGCGCTCG
Organism: Streptomyces sp. NPDC001816; assembly: GCF_042892235.1. NCBI lineage: Bacteria > Bacillati > Actinomycetota > Actinomycetes > Kitasatosporales > Streptomycetaceae > Streptomyces > Streptomyces sp. NPDC001816. Next base: position 17,088 of record NZ_JBIATY010000013.1, on the reverse strand, counting down.
CGACGGGCAGCACCAGGGCGTCTGCTCCGCGTGGCCGTCGTGGGTTCACCTTCTCGGCTTGCCGGGCGCAGGCGGTCGGTGGGCCCTCGTCGGGAGGGTCTGGCGCGTGATGCTGGCGGCGGGCGGCATCAGTACGTCCGCTCCGCGTGGCCGTCGCGGGTTCACCGCCTGGGCCTGCCGGGCGCAGGCGGCGGCAGCGGTGGTGGGGGCGGCGGCCCCTCGTCCGGAAGGTCCGGCGCGCGATCACGCGGGCGCGCGCCGGGACGGCCCCGGGGTGCGGGGGGAAGCGGGCCGAGGGGCCGGGCCACGGTGGGGGCGCCGTACACGTCGTCCCCGCTCGACGGCGGCCGCACATCCTCGGGCTCCGCCCGGAACCGCTCCGGCACCTGGAGATAGGGGTTCGTGTCCGGGTTCGGGGGCCGGTACGGCCTGCCCGGCGCGTACGGACCCGCCGCGCCGCCCCGGCCGTAGCCGGCGCGCCCGGACGCATCGCCGTACCCCGGATCCGCGCCCCGCACCCCACCCGGCACCGCACCCCGCCCCGGCCCCACCGCCCGAGCCCCCGCAGCTCCCGCCACCCGGGCCAGCAGCGCTCCCGCCGCCCCGGCCCCCGCACCCCACAGGGCGCCCAGGAGCAGCGCCATGCCCAGGTGGCCGTGCAGCTCGATGCCCGCGCCGAAGGCGTCGAAGCCCAGCACGGACAGCGAGGCGTCCACCGAGACATCGGCCAGCCAGGCGAGGAAGGGCAGCGCGAGCGCGGTCGCGATCCCGAGCCGCAGGGCGCAGCGGCCGGCGAACCCCGCCGCACCGACCGGTCCCGGCAGTGGCGTCCGTACCGCCGTCAGCACCCCGGCCAGCAGCATCAGCAGCGCCGTCGCGACCACGAGCAGCCACACCCGCCCGTCCAGCTCGGCCAGCCGGCCCACCGTGACGGGCCGGTCGGAGTGCGTGCTCAGGAGCTGGTCGAGAGGGTGGGGCAGCACGGTGCCCAGTGCGCCGGTGGCTTTACCGTCCCACGGGACGAACAGGCCGATCGGGACGCCCAGCCACACCCCGTTCGGGGCGCCCAGCAGGGCCGCGCCCGCGATCCGGCGCGGATGGTCGTCCCCGATCGCCGCGTACGCCGCCGCCGCGAGCCCGGCGGCCACGGCCGTCAGCAGCACGGTGACGAGCGCCGACACGGCCGGCCGCACGACCCGGTGCACGGCGTCCCAGCCGGGCGGCAGGGGAGTGCGCCGGGAGGCGAGCAGGGCGATCAGCAGGATTCCGGCGGACCAGCAGAGGCCGCCGAGGAGGGTGGGCGCGGTGTCCACGGTGAAACCGACCGCGGCCTTCGCATGGATCAGATCGCCGATCCGGTCCGGCAGCAGCCCGCCGACGTCCCCCAGACCGGGGATGTGCAGGCCGCCCCCCTTGCCGCCCCCGCCGGGCAGCTTGTCCAGGCCGAGCGAGCCGCCGTCGATCGTGATGACGTCGTGCCCGGCCCAGGCCAGCCCGCCCAGCGTGGCCACGAAGAGGGCGACCACCGCGCCTGCGCGCGCGAGAAGTTCGGACGGCGCGATCACAACTCCCGCCGTGCGCAGGGACCGTAGGAAGAACCACGACAGCAGCAGGGCGCCGACCAGGCTCACCCCCAGTGGCGTGATCTCGACGGCCGTGTGGGCCTCGGCACCCTTCAGCCCGAAAGCGGACACATCACCCGACGGGGAGACCGAACCACCCGCCCCGAGCGCCACAACAGCCGCCGTCATGGGGCCCAGTGAGCCCGCCGCGTCCGCCTGCAGCAGATGCAGACCGAGCGCGGCCGTGCCCGCCATCCCTATCAACGCCCAGCTGACTGCGGCGATCGCGGACAGCAAGATGTCCGTCCACGGCAGCGAGGTGCCGTGCCGTGCGGTCTCGACGCCCGTGGCAGCACTCATGGCAGACCCCCCGATCCGCGGCGCGGCACCGGAGCCGCGCTTGTCCCCCTCGCGGGGGATTACCACTCTCCGGCCCGGTTTCAACCCCGTCAACGGGGCGAGTTGAAGCGCGCACGGGCGCCCTCCACAAGGCCCGACTTTCGGTCACGGGGCCCCGCCTGGAATAGTTCCCCACGATGTTCGACATCCCTAGACTCCCTGTGATGGGGGTAATTCGGGGGACAACTCAGTGGGGCATGGAGTGCCGGAACTCGTACTGGAAACAAACGGACAGACCTGGACGCTCGATTCGTCCAGGTCTTACACCCTCGGACGCGATCCGCAGGGTGACATCGTCTTCGACGACGCCAGGGTCTCCTGGCGTCACGCCACGGTCAGCTTCAACGGCCGCAGTTGGGTCATCGAGGACCACGGCAGCACCAACGGCACCTTCGTGCAGGGCCAGCGGATCGGCCAGACGGAGATCGGCCCGGGCTCGGCGGTGCACCTCGGCAACGCGACCGACGGACCGCGCCTGAACCTGTCCGGCGCCGCCGCGGCGGCTCAGCCTCAGCAGCAGGCCGCGCCGTACGCCGCCCAGGGAGCGGGGGCCGGCTGGGCACAGCAGGCTCCGCAGCAGCAGGCCCCGCAGGCCGGTTGGCAGCAGCCGCAGCAGGCCGCGCCGATCCCGCAGCAGCAGGGCGGCGCTCCCGCCGAGCAGTACGCGCAGAAGGTGCCCGGTGGAGGCGCGGGGGCGCCGCCGGTCTACGGCGACCGCAGCCCCACGACGTTCCACCAGTTCGCCATCGGCAACGTGATGCGCATCGGCCGTGCCCTGGAGAACGAGCTGGTCGTCTCCGACCTCCAGGTCTCCCGGCACCACGCCGAGTTCCACTCGGTGCCCGGCGGCCGCTTCGAGATCCGTGACCTGGGTTCGCACAACGGCACCTACGTCAACGGCCAGCCGATCCCCAAGGGCGGCACGGTACAGCTCGGTCCGAACGACATCGTCGGCGTCGGCCACTCCACCTTCCGCATCGTCGGCGACCGCCTCGAGGAGTTCGTCGACACCGGTGAGGTCTCCTTCTCCGCACGCCACCTGACCGTCACGGTCGACGGCGGCAAGCAGATCCTGAAGGACGTCTCCTTCGGTGTCCCGGAGAAGTCGCTGATCGCGGTCATCGGCCCGTCCGGTTCCGGCAAGTCGACCCTGCTCAAGGCGCTCACCGGCTACCGGCCCGCCAACCAGGGCGAGGTGCTGTACGACAACCGCAACCTCTACAAGCAGTTCGCCGAGCTGCGCCAGCGCATCGGTCTGGTCCCGCAGGACGACATCCTGCACAAGGAGCTGACCGTCAAGAAGGCCCTCAAGTACGCGGCCAAGCTGCGCTTCCCCGCCGACACCACGGCCCAGGAGCGCGACGCCCGCATCGACGAGGTGCTGCGCGAGCTGAAGCTCGACATCCACAAGGACAAGAAGGTCACGTCCCTCTCCGGTGGCCAGCGCAAGCGTGTCTCGGTGGCCCTGGAGCTGCTCACCAAGCCGTCGCTGATCTTCCTGGACGAGCCGACCTCGGGCCTGGACCCGGGCATGGACCGCGACGTCATGCAGCTGCTGCGGGGCCTGGCCGACGACGGCCGTACGGTCCTCGTGGTCACCCACTCGGTGGCCGAGCTGGCGATCTGCGACAAGCTGCTGGTGATGGCGCCGGGCGGCGCGGTCGCCTACTTCGGCCCGCCGGAGGAGGCGCTGAACTTCTTCGGCTACGACACCTGGGCCGACGTCTTCTCCGCCTTCGAGAACTACCGCGACTACGACTGGGCGGGCCGCTGGAAGGGCTCGCAGCACTACCAGATGTACGCCGCGGACATCGACGCCGTAGCCCCGCAGTCCGTACACATGCCTCCGCCGCAGGCGATGAAGCCGCCCAAGCCACAGGGCTGGGGTTCACAGCTGATGACCCTGATCCGGCGGTACGTGGCGGTCATCGCCTCCGACAAGGGATTCCTGGCGCTGACGGTGATCCTGCCGGCGGTGCTCGGCGCGGTCAGCCTGCTGATCGACCACAACCGGGGTCTGCTGGTCAACGAGGCGGTCAACCCGCGCACCGGCGCGCACGTCCCGAACGGCACGGCCACCACGGTGCTGCTGATCCTCGCGGTCGGCGCGTGCTTCGCCGGCGCGGCCAACTCGGTGCGTGAGCTGATCAAGGAACGGGTCATCTACGAGCGGGAGCGCGCGACCGGCCTGTCCCGGTCGGCCTACCTGATGTCGAAGGTGGTCGTCCTGGGCGCGGTCACCGTGCTCCAGGGCCTGATGGTCGGCCTGATCGGCTTCTCCAGCCGCGAGATCCCGGACGAGGGGCTCGTCCTCGGCAGCTCGACGCTGTTCGAGCTGTGCCTGCCGATCATGGCGCTCGGCTTCACCTCGATGATGTTCGGCCTGGTGATCTCCTCGCTGGTGAAGACCGCCGAGAAGACCATGCCGCTGCTGGTGATGTTCGCGATCATCCAGGTCGTCTTCACCGGCTGCCTCTTCACCCTGCACGGCACCCTCGGCGTCAACGAGTTCTCGTACCTGATGCCGTCGCGCTGGGCGGTGGCCGCCGCGGGCGCCACGCTGGACTTCAACAACATCGCGCCGAACACCGACGACCCGAGCAGCACGGACCCGCTGTGGAACCACGAGGCCTCGGCCTGGGGCCTGGACATGTTCGCGCTGATCGTTCTCGGTGTGGTCTGCGGCTTCTTCGTCGCCCGCTTCCTGCGCCGGCACGAGCCGGAGGTCATGCGGAAGTGACCGCGCCGTGACGACGTGAAGGGCGGCACCCCCGAGGGGTGCCGCCCTTCCGCGTATGTCAGAGGTCCGCGCGGCCTCAGTACGCGCTGTTCACGTTGTCGATCGAGCCGTACTTGTCGGCCGCGTAGTTGGCGGCGGCGGTGATGTTGGCGACCGGGTTGTAGATGTCCCACGAGGTGCCGGCGACGTGGTACGCGTTGAAGGTCGGCGGGATGACCTGCAGCAGGCCCTTCGACGGGATGCCGTTGATCGCGTTGATGTCCCAGTTGTTGATGGCCATGGGGTTGCCGGAGGACTCCCGCATGATGTTCTTGTGCAGGCCGTGGTAGCTGCCCGGGATGCCCTTGGCCTTCATGATGTCCAGGGCCTGGCGGATCCAGCCGTCGAGGTTGTTCGCGTAGGTCTTCGCGGCGACCAGCTGCATCTGGGGGCGCTGCGCGGAACGGCTCGCGGCCGCCTTGGCGGCGCGCTCCTGTGCGGCCTTCTTGACGGCCTCGGCGGCGGCCTTCTGCTTCGCCGCGGTCTCGGCCTTCGCCTTGGCGACGGCGTCGGTCGCGGCCTTCTGCTTGGCGGCGAAGGCGTCGAGCTTGACGGTCTCCGTGGCGAGCTGGCTGGTGAGCGTGCCCTTGACGTCCTTGACCGGCTGGGCGGCGACCTGCGGCGCCTCGGCCGGGGCACCGGCGGTGATGGTCTCGGCGCTGCTGGGGACGGCCGAGAAGGCGAGTGCGGCGGCGCCGAGGACGCCGACACCGGCGATCGCGAACTTGTGCTGCTTGGTCAGCGAGCGACTATGACCACGGGTGAGGATGTTCTTGGACATGCTGAAGGACCTCTTCGGATAGCGCGGAGGTCGCTCTGCGTCCGCCGGAAGAACCTGCTCCTTCCGCACGAACGCCGCGGGGGGAACCCCGCAGCGCTGAGCGACGAGAGCAATTCTTAGCGGCCGCAAAATCCTGTGGCAAAGGTGTGACGTACGATCCCCGATAGTGGATCGGGCAAGGGCAAAACGGGACAGACTGGAACGTCTGCCCCGTTCGTGGCGGGAAGGTATATCTCCTATGTCCGTTCGTACGTGATGTGTGCCCTATGTGCGGGCTCACACCGGAGGCGTGGCGGTCTCACCAGGAGTTGCCGTCGCAACGCTCTGCGTGAGGGTTCTCCTCCGGGAGGATGAGGTGGATGTCCCCGAACTCGTGCCACAGATAGAGCCCGCGCAGCGCCTCCTCGTACGCGCGGTCGACCGCGGCCCGCCCCGCGACCGCCCGCAGCATCAGCAGATGCGAGGCCTCCGGCTCGTGCAGTCCGGTCACCAGCCCGTCGACCACACGCACCCCCCGCTCGGGCGTGACCTCCAGATCGGTCCACCCCTCGGCCGCCCGCACCACGCCGTCAGGCCCGGTCGCCGACTCCACGGCCCGCACGGCCGTCGTCCCGACCGCGATCACCCGCCCGTCACCCGCCTTCACCGCGTTGATCAGCCGCGCCGACGCCACCGGCACCGCGAACCGCTCCGGGTACGGCGGCTCGTGCGCCTCCGCCGACGCCACCCCCGTGTGCAGAGTGATCGGCGCGAACTGCACCCCACGGCTCACCAGCTCCGCCACCAGCCGCGCGGTGAAGGGCCGCGCCGCACTCGGCATCTCCGCGCTGCCCGCCCCGTCCGGCGCGGGCAGCGCGAACACCGTCTGATAGACGGACAGCGGCTGATCCCGCTCTGTATAGGAGTAGCGGATGGGCCGCCCGTGCTCCCGCAGCACCCGAAGGACCTGCGCCCCGGACACGCGAGCCCACCACAGCCGCTCACCGCGCGCGCTCAGCGGCTCCTCCAGGACCAGCAGCGCCCCGCCCGGCAACCGCACCTCTGTCCCCGTGGGCGTGCCCGCACGCGCGCGCGTAGTACCCCTCCCGTCCGGATCCCGCAGCTCGACCGCCCACCGCCCGTCGTCCCCGCGCGTGGAGAAGTGCACCACCACGCGCACGTGCCCGATCCGCCCGTCCACCGCGGCGGCCAGCGTGGGCGAGGTGTTCACCACCAGCAGATCCCCCGCCCGCAGCAGCCGCGGCAGCTCGGCGAACACGTGGTGCGTCACCTCGGTGCCGCGCGACACCAGCAGCCGTACGTCGTCCCGGTCCAGACCGGGCCCGCGCTGCTCGGCGGGCACCCGCGCCGACAGCTCCTCCGGCACCTTCACCGCGACAGCCGAAGGCTCAGGCGCCCCGGAGGCGAACGAATCGAACGCAGTCATCGCCCCTCCGCGAGGGCCGGCGCCGCATACCGCCCGCTCGCGGGCCGCTCGTCCAGCAGCCGCAGGAACGCCGGTACGACACTGCCGGGCGCCGGACGCGGATCGTCGTCGTCCGGTACGGCCGCCGTGTACAGGTCGGTGGCCATGTCCCCAGGGTCCACCGCCCACACCCGCAGCCCCGGTTCCTCCGCGCCGAGCACCGCGGCGAGCTGGTCCAGGGCCGCCTTCGAGGCGCCGTAGCCGCCCCACGTCTCGTACGCCTCCGCCGCCGCGTCCGAGCTGACCGCGACGACCGCGCCCGCCGGTGACTCCCGCAGCAGCGGCAGCGCCTCCTGGACCAGGCCCAGCGCCGCCACCACGTTCACCTCCAGCGCCCGCCGCAGCCCCGCGAGGGGCAGCTCCGCCAGCCGCACCAGGGGCTCGGCACCCAGCGCGCTCGCGTTGCTCACCACCAGGTCGACACCGCCCAGCTTCCGCGCGGCGGCCACCAGCTCGGACCGGTGCCCGGCGTCCGTGACGTCCCCGGGCAGTGCCTCCACCCGCCTGCCGTGCCCGGCGACCGCCTCCGCGGCCTTTGCCAGGGGCCCCGCGCCGCGGGCGTCGAGCACCAGGTCCCAGCCCCGCGCGGCCAGCGCCTCGGCGAGCGCCCGCCCCAGGCCCTTGGAGGCCCCCGTGATGATCGCTACCGGCATGACAACCGTCCCCTCGTCGCGTGCCGCCCTCGTCGGAGCGGTGACCCCAACGTAGGAACGGCACCCCCCGCGCCGCCTCGGACGCGGGCCGCAATACGGCGGGGCCCTTCGACGTACGCCGCACGTCGCGGGGCCGCAGACCTACCTCACCGGTCCTAGGTCCATCGGACCGGACCCGGCGGTCACCGGTCCGATCCGCGCTGTCACACCCCGCCGGTACCGTGAGGACATGAGTCAAGGCCCCCGGTCCGGCCTCGCCGCGGTGAGTTCCGCGCTGCTGGCCATGAGCAGGCATCTGGAGGTGCGCGACGTCCTCAAGACGATCGTCGCCTCCGCCCGCGAGCTGCTCGACGCGCAGTACGCCGCCCTCGGCGTTCCCGACGACCACGGCGGCTTCGCCCAGTTCGTCGTCGACGGCGTCAGCGACGCCCAGTGGAAGGCCATCGGCCCGCTGCCCCGTCAGCACGGCATCCTCGCCGCGATGCTGCAGGAGGCCCGGCCCGAGCGCCTCGCGGACGTGCGCAAGGATCCGCGCTTCGAGGGCTGGCCGTCCGCCCACCCGGACATGTCCGACTTCCTGGGCCTGCCGATCAGGGACGGCGACGAGGTCATCGGCGCCCTGTTCCTCGCCAATAAGCTGCGCTCTGTGGGGGGACACCCCCCGTGCCCCAAACCGGAAGGCAGCTGCGGCTTCACCGAGGAGGACGAGGAACTGCTCTCCATCCTCGCCCAGCACGCAGCGATCGCCCTCACCAACGCCCGCCTCTACGAGCGCAGCCGCGAGCTGACCATCGCCGAGGAGCGCTCCCGCCTCGCCCACGAGCTGCACGACGCGGTCAGCCAGAAGCTCTTCTCCCTGCGCCTGACCGCCCAGGCCGCGGCCGCGCTGATCGACCGCGACCCCGCCCGCGCCAAGGGCGAGCTGCACCAGGTCGCCGCGCTCGCCGCCGAGGCCGCCGACGAACTGCGCGCCGCCGTGGTGGAGCTGCGCCCCGCAGCCCTGGACGAGGACGGCCTGATCGCCACCCTGCGTACCCAGATACAGGTCCTCGACCGCGCCCACACCGCGCGCGTCACCTTCGCCAGCAACGGCTTCCGCGCCCTGCCGGCCTCCCAGGAGGAAGCCCTGCTCAGGGTCGCCCAGGAAGCCCTGCACAACGCCCTGCGGCACTCCGGCGCCGAGCACGTCGGCGTGAGCGTGGACCGGCGCGGTGGCGGAGCCGTGCTGCGCGTCAGCGACGACGGCAGCGGCTTCGACCCGCGGTCGGTCCGCAGCGCCGGACGGCACCTTGGCCTGGTCTCGATGCGGGACCGGGCGAGCGGCGTCGGCGGCACGCTGACCGTGGAATCGGCGCCCGGCAAGGGCACCACGGTCGAGATGGAGGTCCCCGGTGGCTGACGCAATCAAGGTGCTGCTCGTCGACGACCACCAGGTCGTCCGCCGGGGCCTGCGCACGTTCCTGGAGGTGCAGGACGACATCGAGGTCGTCGGCGAGGCCGCCGACGGCGCCGAGGGGGTCGCCCGCGCCGAGGAGCTGCGGCCCGACGTCGTCCTCATGGACGTCAAGATGCCGGGCACGGACGGCATCGACGCCCTGCGCAGACTCCGCGAACTGGACAACCCCGCGCGCGTGCTGATCGTCACCAGCTTCACCGAGCAGCGCACGGTCGTCCCGGCCCTGCGTGCGGGCGCCGCCGGGTACGTCTACAAGGACGTGGACCCCGACGCGCTGGCCGGCGCCATCCGCTCCGTGCACGCCGGGCACATCCTGCTCCAGCCCGAGGTCGCCGGCGCCCTGCTCTCCCAGGAGGAGGCCAACTCGGGTCAGGGACGCGGAGGCTCGCTCACCGAACGGGAGCGCGAGGTGCTCGGCCTGATCGCCGACGGCCGCTCCAACCGGGAGATCGCCCGTGCCCTCGTGCTGTCCGAGAAAACCGTCAAGACGCACGTCTCCAACATCCTGATGAAGCTGGACCTCGCCGATCGCACCCAGGCGGCCCTGTGGGCCGTACGCCATGGCGTGACCGGCTGAAACGCCCTCCCCAACGCCTCACGGACGGCAACTCGGAAGGTTCCGTTCCGGGCTGAGATTCATACCGTCGTGGGAATGTCACCCGGATGGCGCATCCTCCGGTGATCTCCGCCGTTCTCCAGTGCGTGCCGCGGTGAACCGCCGCGGCGAACGCCAAGGAGGGCTCAGACAGTGAAGAACCTGAAGAAGGCAGCGGCCGTGACGATGGTGGCCGGTGGCCTGATGGCCGCCGGTGCGGGGATGGCCTCCGCCACGGACGGGGCCTGGGCCGGCGGTGCGGCCCACGGCTCCCCGGGTGTCGGCTCGGGCAACGTCGTCCAGGCCCCGGTACACGTCCCGGTGAACGTGTCCGGCAACAGCGTGAACGTCATCGGTGTGCTGAACCCGGCCTTCGGCAACCTCGGCCTCAACCAGTGAGGCACGGCCACTGACGACCTCAGGCCTCCCGGGCCCACCGGGAGGCCTGTCCGGTTTTCATCCGACTGGCCTGAACGGGGGCTCGACGTGCGGACCCCGCACCCCGGCAAGGGCTCCGGCGTTGATCAGCGCACGACCCACGGCCGGGTCGGACCCGCACACGCAGGAGGAACCCGTTCCATGAGCATCGCCAAGAAGGCCGCCCTCGCCCTGACCGTCGCCGGCATCGCCGCAGGCGCCTCCGCCGGAGCCGCCGTCGCCGACTCGACCGCGAGCGGCGCGGCCACGATGTCCCCGGGCGTCGCCTCGGGCAACGTCGTCCAGGCTCCGGTCCACGTCCCGGTGAACGTGACCGGCAACAGCGTGAACGTGATCGGCGCCCTGAACCCGGCCTTCGGCAACACGACGGCCAACAACTGACGCGGCAAACAGCCGAGAGGGCTCCTCGACCGACCGGCTCGGGGAGCCCCTGCCGGCTCAGCGACCGCGCTCCCGCTCCTCCACGATGGAGTTGTACGCCGCCACCTGCGCCCGCCGGGCCGTTCGCTCGACCGGCTGCAGCGCCGCGGACCGCGCCGCCATCTCGGCGGAGCTGACCGCACCCCCGTGCCCGTTGTCGTAGGCCAGGGACACCAGCATCGCCACCCGCCGCGCCAGCTCCAGCACCCGCACCGCACGCGGCGGGTACCCGGGCGCCAGCACCTCCCGCCCCCGCGCGGCCCGCGACCGGTAGGCGTCGATCGCCGCCTCCGCCGCCGGACCCGACCCGGCGACATCCAGCTTCGACAGCATCTCGGTCGCGTCCCGCAGGGCCTCCGCCAGCTCCCGCTCCGCCTCGCCCAGCGAGGGCACATCGGCGGGCGGCGCCTCCCGCACCGGCAGCACATGCCAGACGACCTCGACATGCAGATCACCCTCGGGCCCGGCCGCGTACACCTCCGGAACCAGCCCGAACGCGGCACCGAAGCAGACCACCGCCTCCTCGGCCTCCAGCGCCCGCGCATTGAACTCCGGCGGACCGCTCAGCCCCAGCGGATGACCGGGCGCGGGCAGTGCGACCCGCAGGCCGGTCACCCCCAGCGTCCGCAGCCGCCCGAGCGCGAGCGTGAGCCCGACCGGCACCGACTCACCCGGCAGCCCGTCCACCCGGTGCACCGTGTCCTCGCCCACGATGGCGAGTGCGGCGTCATCCGGAGAGGCAACTCCGGACAAAAGGGCATTTCCCCAAGCGGCAAGGCGTCCTGAACGCGGTTCCGAGAGCATGCCCCCACCCTAAGGACCGGACCGATGGAATGGAGCGGCGCACGCGTGGCGTAGATTTCATGGGGGGCTGCGCCCACCGGCGTGGCGGACCGAGCCCACAGGCGTACGCGACAGCCGAGACCGGCCACACTGCAAGGGGAGACAACGCGCTCATGAGCGATGTTCTGGAGCTTCAGGACGTATCCGTGGTCCGCGAGGGCCGGGCTCTGGTGGACCAGGTCTCCTGGTCGGTCAAGGAGGGAGAGCGCTGGGTCATCCTCGGCCCCAACGGCGCCGGCAAGACCACCCTCCTGAACGTCGCCTCCAGCTACCTCTACCCCAGCAAGGGCACCGCCACCATCCTCGGCGACACCCTCGGCAAGGTCGACGTCTTCGAGCTGCGCCCGCGCATCGGCGTGGCCGGCATCGCCATGGCCGAAAAGCTCCCCAAGCGCCAGACCGTCCTGGAGACCGTGCTGACGGCCGCGTACGGCATGACGGCCCACTGGCAGGAGGAGTACGACGAGGTCGACGAGCAGCGCGCCCGCGCCTTCCTCGACCGCCTCGGCATGACCGAGTACGTGGACCGGAAGTTCGGCACGCTCTCCGAGGGCGAGCGCAAGCGCACCCTGATCGCCCGCGCCCTGATGACCGACCCCGAGCTGCTCCTGCTCGACGAGCCCGCCGCCGGGCTCGACCTCGGCGGCCGCGAGGACCTGGTCCGCCGCCTCGGCCGGCTGGCCCGCGACCCCATCGCCCCCTCGATGATCATGGTCACCCACCATGTCGAGGAGATCGCCCCCGGCTTCACCCACGTCCTCATGATCCGTCAGGGCAAGGTTCTCGCCGCGGGCCCGATCGAACTGGAACTGACGTCCCGTAACCTCTCCCGCTGCTTCGGCCTGCCGCTCGTCGTCGAGCAGGTCGGCGACCGCTGGACCGCGCAGGGCCTGCCCCTGTCCTGACGCCGCCCCGCTCCCCGTTCGCGCCCTGTCCGCCGCCCGACCGCGGTCCTACCATGACCATGTGAACGACATCGACGCGTGGGTGTGGTGGCTCGTCGGCGCGGCGGCGCTCGGAATCCCGCTCGTGGTCACCGCGATGCCGGAGTTCGGCATGTTCGCGGTGGGAGCCGTCGCGGCCGCGGTCGTCGCCGGCCTGGGCTTCGGCGCCGTGATCCAGGTGCTCGCCTTCGTCGTCGTCTCGGTCGCCCTCATCGCCGTGGTCCGCCCCATCGCGGCCCGGCACGACAGACAGCGGCCCCAACTGGCCACCGGCGTCGACGCCCTGAAGGGCAAGCAGGCCGTCGTCCTGGAGCGCGTCGACGGCTCCGGCGGCCGGATCAAGCTCGCCGGCGAGGTCTGGTCGGCCCGCGCCCTGGACACCGGCCGCGCCTACGAAGTCGGCCAGGAAGTGGACGTCGTGGACATCGAGGGGGCCACCGCGATCGTCATCTGAGCCATCTGACCCACGAGTTGGGCGACGGTCTGCCAGACTCGACGAGCAAGATCTTCAACAACCACAGGATCTGCCACGGTGCCGAGGCGGAGAGGGGTACGGGGAACACGATGGAACCGGTCATCATCGTCCTGGTCATTCTGGTGGTGTTGGTCTTCATCGCCCTGATCAAGACCATCCAGGTCATCCCACAGGCCAGCGCCGCCATCGTCGAGCGCTTCGGCCGCTACACGCGGACACTCAACGCGGGCCTCAACATCGTGGTCCCGTTCATCGACACCATCCGCAACCGCATCGACCTGCGCGAACAGGTCGTACCGTTCCCGCCCCAGCCGGTGATCACCCAGGACAACCTGGTCGTGAACATCGACACGGTCATCTACTACCAGGTCACGGACGCGCGGGCGGCCACCTACGAGGTCGCCAGCTACATCCAGGCCATCGAGCAGCTCACGGTCACCACGCTCCGCAACATCATCGGCGGCATGGACCTCGAACGCACCCTGACCTCCCGCGAGGAGATCAACGCGGCCCTGCGCGGTGTCCTCGACGAGGCCACCGGCAAGTGGGGCATCCGCGTCAACCGCGTCGAGCTGAAGGCCATCGAGCCGCCCACCTCCATCCAGGACTCGATGGAGAAGCAGATGCGCGCCGACCGTGACAAGCGCGCGGCGATCCTCACCGCGGAAGGTACGCGCCAGGCGGCCATCCTCACCGCCGAGGGTGAGAAGCAGTCCCAGATCCTGCGCGCCGAGGGTGAGGCCAAGGCCGCCGCCCTGCGCGCCGAGGGCGAGGCCCAGGCCGTCCGTACGGTCTTCGAGGCGATCCACGCCGGCGACCCGGACCAGAAGCTGCTCAGCTACCAGTACCTGCAGATGCTCCCGAAGATCGCCGAGGGCGACGCCAACAAGCTCTGGATCGTCCCCAGCGAGATCGGCGACGCCCTCAAGGGCCTCTCCGGCGCCATGGGCAACTTCGGCCCCCTGGGCGGCGGCGCCTCCGTCCCGCCCCAGAACAACGGGCCCAGCACGGAACGCCGCGAAAAGCCGAGCATCGACTGACAGTTCTTCACGACGCCCGGTTCACCCAGCCCCGCGCCCCTGAAGGGGTGCGGGGCTGTAGGGGTCAGGCAGCGTCCAGAGCCAACCAGTCAGGCAGAGCCGCAAGATCCTCCTGGCCCAGAGCCAAGAGCATCGCATCCGCGGGAGTCGGCTCGAACGGCTCCCGAAGCAAGGCCATCCCGGCCTCCTCCGGAGTCCGGTTGGCCTTACGGTGATTGTCCTCCGCACACGCGGCGACCGTATTCAGCCACGTGTCCTGCCCACCCTGCGCCCGCGGCAGCACATGGTCCACGGTCGTCGCCCTGCGCCCGCAGTACGCGCACCGGTGCCGGTCCCGGACCAGCACCCCCCGCCTCGACCACGGAGCTTGTCTTCGGAACGGCACCCGTACATACCTGCACAGCCTGATCACCCGGGGCGCGGGTATGTCCACATCGGCACCGCGCATACGCAGTTCGGGATGGGCCTGCTCGACGACGGCCTTGTCCTGCAGGACCAGCACGACGGCCCGGTTCAGAGTCACCGTCGACAGCGGCTCGAAGCTCGCGTTCAGGACCAACGTGTCACGCATCCAGCCCACCTCCCGTGTGCACCTGCCCACCCCCCGGCGGGCTTGGATCAACTCTGGACGGGCGCGCCGAGATGGACAACGCAATAAAAAATGCCCGCCTCCGATCACTTCCAAGACCGGAGGCGGGCAAACGTTCAATGAACGCTTGACTGAATCAGTGCGCTGCGTCAGCCCTTCGCGGCGTTCTCGTACTCGCCGATGAGCTGGGCACGCGCGAGCGCGTGGAACCGCAGATTGAAGCCGACGACGGCCGGAGAAACGTCCGCGTCCGGGCCGAGCTTCTCCTGGTCCACCGCGTACACCGTGAAGACGTACCGGTGCGGGCCGTCCCCGGGCGGCGGAGCGGCACCGCCGAAGTCCTTCGACCCGTAGTCGTTGCGCACGTGCACCGCGCCCTCGGGCAGACCCTCGAACTTCCGGCTGCCCGCACCGGCCGGCAGCTCCGTCACCGAGGCAGGGATGTCGAACAGGACCCAGTGCCAGAACCCGCTGCCGGTCGGCGCGTCGGGGTCGTAGCAGGTCACGGCGAAGCTCTTGGTCTCCGCGGGGAAGCCCTCCCACCGCAGCTGCGGCGAGGTGTTCCCCTCGGCGTAGACCTGAGCGCTCCCCAGCGTCCCGCCCTCCTCGACGTCCTCACTCGTCACCGCGAACGACGGCACGGGAGGATGGAAGTCGTGGGGGAGCGGCCGCCGCTTGAGCTCGGTCACCTCGGTACCTCCTGATCGATCTTGTCCAGTAGGTCAGAGCCTAGAACCAGTTGCGCTTGCTGCCGACCTCGGACAGCCACTGGTTGAGGTAAGCCGCCCAGTCGGTCCCGTGGAAGTCGTTCAGACCCACCTGGAAGGAACGGAAGGTGTCCGAGCCCTCGCTGAACAGACCCGGCTTCTTGTCCATCTCCAGGACGACGTCCATGGCGTGCTCGTCGGCGACGAAGCTCAGCTCGACCTGGTTCAGGCCCCGGTACTGCGACGGCGGGTAGAACTCGATCTCCTGGTAGAACGGCAGCCGCTGCCGCGTACCCCGGATGTGGCCGCGCTCCATGTCCGCGTTCTTGAAGCGGAAGCCCAGCTGGATGAAGGCGTCCAGGATCGCCTTCTGCGCCGGCAGCGGGTGCACGTTGATCGGGTCCAGGTCGGAGGAGTCCACGGCACGGGCGATCGCCAGCTCGGTGGTCACCCCGATGTGCATCCCGCGCAGCGCCTGCCCGTCGATCATCGTGACCGGCGTCTCCCACGGGATCTCCAGGCCGAACGGCACCGCGTGCACGGCCCCCGCCTGCAGCTCGAAGGCACCGCCGAGCCGCACCTTGGTGAACTCGATGTCCTGCTTGTACTCCTGGTCGCCGCTCTCGACCTCGACCCGCGCCTGCAGGCCGACGGACAGCCCCTCGATCTCCTGGTTCACGGACCCGCCCTGGATCCGCACCTCGCCCTGGACCACGCCGCCCGGTACGGCATTGGTCTCGGTCAGCACCGTCTCGACCGAGGCCCCGCCGGCTCCGAGGCTCGCGAGCAGCTTCTTGAACGCCATGACTCTCCCTTTACGAATGGACCCTCGACCCGTACAAACGCGATCCGGTCACGACCGGTTCCGAGGCCTCACCCTGGCAAGGAGAGCGAACCGTGACCACCCCTTGGCCCGGAACCCTCTGGACTACGCTCGGACGGCATGATCGCGCCTCCGGACCGTACGCCACTGCGCAGAGAGTTCTTCGACCGCCCCGTCCTGGACGTCGCCCCCGACCTCCTCGGCCGCATCCTGGTCCGCACGACCCCCGACGGTCCGATCGCCGTGCGCCTCACGGAGGTGGAGGCGTACGACGGCCCGAACGACCCCGGCTCACACGCTTACCGTGGCCGCACCGCCCGCAACGAAGTGATGTTCGGTCCGCCCGGACACGTGTACGTCTACTTCACCTACGGCATGTGGCACTGCATGAACCTGGTCTGCGGACCCGAGGGCAGGGCGAGCGCCGTACTGCTCCGAGCCGGTGAAGTCGTCGAGGGCACTGAACTGGCTCGCAAACGTCGACTTTCGGCCCGGAGTGACAAGGAACTGGCCAAGGGTCCGGCACGCCTGGCCACCGCCCTCGAGGTCGGCCGCGCCCTGGACGGCACGGACGCGTGCGCCTCCGGCGAGACCCCACTGAGGATGCTGACCGGTACTCCTGTACCTCCTGACCAGGTGCGCAGCGGTCCACGGACCGGAGTCGCCGGCGAAGGCGGCAACGGCGACGTCCATCCCTGGCGCTTCTGGGTGGCCAACGACCCGACGGTGAGCCCCTATCGGGCCCATGCGCCAAGGCGCCGCTCAAGTTGACGCACCCTTGCAAGGTGCGTAATGTAGCCCGAGCCGCTGAACCGGGTACGGCGATCGCCTGCAGCCGGAGCGGCCAAACCACTACTCAGCTACAACCCCTCACCAGGGTCGATTCTGGCGCGCCCGCGTGCCTGAATTCGAACCCGAGAGACTCGATTATGAGTCGCCGAGGGAATCGGCTAACGTAGTGAATGTCGAAAGGCGACGAGCGAAAGCCCGAAAAGCCCAAGACAATCCCGCCGACCGGGAATCGGACGCCGAAAGGATCTGATAGAGTCGGAAACACCGAAGGGAAGCCCGGAGGAAAGCCCGAGAGGGTGAGTACAAAGGAAGCGACCGTTCCTTGAG
>NZ_JBIATY010000012.1:0-331158 GCF_042892235.1 Streptomyces sp. NPDC001816 | reverse complement strand
GCCGGTTGGTGCCGTGTATGGTGGTGGGCTCCTTCGCGCTCGCCGCGTACCAGGGGTTTCTCGCCGAAATTGCCGCGTCGATCGACGTGTTCCGCGCCCGGCTGGGCGTCGGGTTCCGCGCGGAACGCGACGCCTGGGAGGCGGCGGGCGAGTTCGCCCGCGCCGAGGCGGCAGCCGAGGTCGCCCCGCCGGCCACCGAGGTCGAGGTCCCCGTCGGCGGCCACCTGGTCGAGGCCGAGTTCACCGCATCCGTCTGGAAGGTCGAGGTCGCCGTAGGCGACCGCGTGTCGGCCGGACAGCCACTGCTCGCGCTCGAAGCGATGAAAATGGAGTCCCGGGTCCCGGCCCCCGCCGACGGCATCGTCGCGCGGATCCTGGCCAAGCCGGGCAGTCAGGTCGAGGCCGGTGCCGCTCTCGTCGTCCTCGCTCCCGTCGAGACCATGGAGGCAGCCGCGTGATCACCGCTGTGGAACGGGTCCGGGCCGCCTACGCGCGCATCGCGCGGGTGAACCGGCCGGAGGTGTGGATCGGCCTGCGCCCGCAGGCCGAGACCGAGGCGGACGCCGCCGCGGTCGACGCGAGGACCGCCGCCGGTGAGCGGCTGCCGCTGGCCGGGACCGTGGTCGCCGTCAAGGGCAACATCGACGTGGCCGGACTGCCGACCACCGCCGGCTGTCCCGCCTACGCCTACGAGCCGGACGCCGACGCCCCGGCCGTGGCCCGCCTGAAGGCGGCGGGCGCCGTGGTACTCGGCACCACGAACCTCGACCAGTTCGCGACCGGCCTGGTCGGCACCCGCAGCCCGTACGGAGCGGTCCGGGGCGCCGTCGACCCGGAGCGCGTGTCCGGCGGTTCCTCGGCCGGTTCCGCGGTCGCTGTCGCGCTCGGCATCGCCGACATCGCGCTCGGCACGGACACCGCGGGCTCGGGCCGGGTTCCGGCGGCCTTCAACGGCATCGTCGGTCTCAAGCCGACCATCGGGCTGGTCCCGACCGAGGGCGTCGTCCCCGCCTGCGCCTCGCTCGACTGCGTCACGGTCTTCACCCGTACGCTCCCGGAGGCCGAGCTGGCGCTGTCCCTCATGACGGCGCCGCCCGGGCGTGCACCGTCGGCTCCGGCCCCACGCCGCCCCGGGCCGTGGCGGATCGCCGTCCCGGAACCCGGCCAACTGGGCCGGATGGACAGTGGCTGGACCGAGGCGTTCGGCACCGCGGCGCGGCGGCTCGCCGACGCGGGCGCCGAGATCCTGCCCGTCGACCTCGCACCGTTCACCGAGGCGGCGGTGATGCTGTACGAGGGCGCGTTCGTCGCCGAGCGCTACACCGCCGTCGGCGCCTTCATCGACGCGCACGAAGGCTCGCCGGACGTCGACCCGACCGTTGCCGGAATCATCTCGCGGGCCAGGGACATCCCGGCCCACCAGCTGTACGCCGACCAGCGGAAGCTGGCAGACCTCCGCGCCCGCGCCCTGGCCTCCCTCGGCGACGCCGACGCACTGCTCCTGCCGACCGCCCCGTGCCATCCGACCCTCACCGAGGTCGAAGCCGACCCGCTGGGCGTCAACGCCCGGCTCGGCCGCTTCACCAACTCCACCAACCTCTTCGACCTGGCGGCGGTGGCGGTTCCCGCGGGCAACGTGAACGGGTTGCCGTTCGGTGTCATGCTGATCGGCCCGGCCTTCACGGACGAGCGGCTCGCGCGCATCGCCGGGCTGCTCACCTCCCCGCCGCTGCGGCTCGCGGTGATCGGTGCGCACCTGTCCGGACAGCCCCTGAACGGGCAGCTGCTCGCTGCAGGAGGACGGCTGGTGCGTACGACCACAACCGCGCCCGCCTACCGGCTGTACGCGCTGGACACCCTCCCGCCGAAGCCGGGGCTGGTCCGGGTCGGCGACGGCGGGAACACGATCGAGGCCGAGGTGTGGCAGCTTCCCGCCGAGGGACTGGGCACACTCCTCGCCGCGCTGCCCCGCCCGATGGCGCTCGGCAGCGTGGAACTCGCGGACGGAAGCTTCGTGACCGGCTTCCTCTGCGAGCCACAGGCCGTCGAAAGTGCCCGTGACATCACGCCGTACGGCAGCTGGCGGGCGTACGTGGCCGGTCTCCCCCGCCCCGAGCAGAGACCCTGCTGCGACGCATGCTGACCTTTTGCTGACCGGGGGCGAGCCGAAGGGGCTCTGGCCTGCACAAACACCCAGATGCTAGATCTTGGACTTGAACATGGTACGAAGCACGAAGAAACTCCCCATTCGTCTGCTCCCTGCCTGCTTTCTGCAGGTCAAGGGCGATGTTCGGAGGCTACAACGTTTCGCATGTGGGGTCAGCTGTCGCCGGGTGTTTGAGGACTCACACTGACCTGTTGCTGACTTTCCTGAGGGCACGCCAGTCCATGCGCATAGGTGTGAAGCTCGTCGTCAGCGACAGTCAGCGCCCCGCTGCCCCGTCTGCGGGAGCCATCAGATCCACGTTGTGCGGCGATGGCGGATCCGCCCGCCGGCCTAGCTAGCCGGTCGCGTCGGCCGCAATGACCTGCTCCGTCCAGATGATCTTGCCGGACTTCGTGTAACGAGTGCCCCACCGGCGGGCCATCTGGGCGACGATCAGCAGGCCCCGTCCCCCCTCGTCGGTGGTCCGCGCGTGACGCAGCCGTGGCGCGGTGCTGCTCGCGTCGGAGACCTCGCAGATCAGGCCACGATCCCGGATCAAGCGCAGGCAGACCGGTCCGGCCGCATGGCGGATCGCGTTGGTCACCAGTTCGCTGACGATGAGTTCCGTGGTGAACGTGAGATCGGGGATGCCCCACTCCGTCAGCTTCTGAGCCGCGAGGCCGCGGGCATGCGCGACGGCAGCCGGATCGCTGGGCAGGTCCCAGGAGGCGACGCGGTCCGGAGCCAGGACACGGGTACGGGCGAGGAGCAGGGCCGCGTCGTCGGCAGGCGGACCCGTCAGCAGGCTGTCGATCACTCGTCGGCCGGTCTCCGCCAGGGTCGGCAGTGGGGCCGCGAGGGCATCGCCCAGCCGGGAGAGCCCGACGTCGATGTCCCGGTCGACGGACTCGATGAGGCCGTCGGTGTAGAGGGCGATGAGACTGCCGTCTTCCAGCTCGGTCTCGATGGACTCGAACGGGAGGTAGCCGAGGCCGAGTGGCGGTCCGGCGGGCAGGTCCAGAATGTCGGCGGCGCCGTCGGGAGCGACGATCATCGGCGGGAGGTGACCGGCCCGGGCCATGGAGCACAGCCTGCTGACCGGGTCGTAGACGGCGTACAGGCAAGTGGCGCCCAGGAACGCGGTGCCCGTCGCCTCGCCCTCGGCCGCCAACGGAGCATCGATGTCGTGCGCCCCCATGAGGCCGATGACCAGATCGTCCAGATGGGCCAGCAGTTCGTCCGGAGACAGGTCGAGGTTGGCGAGCGTGCGCACCGCGACGCGCAGGCGCCCCATGGTCGCCGCCGCGTTGATGCCGTGCCCGGCCACGTCCCCGACGACCAGGGCGACCCGTGCTCCGGAGAGCGGGATCACGTCGAACCAGTCGCCGCCCACACCGCTGGGGGCATCCGCCGGGAGATACCACGAGGCCACGGCGAGGGCGGACCCTCCCGTCAGGTCCTGTGGCAACAGGTAGCGCTGCATGGAACGGGCCGCCGTGCGCTCGCGGGTGAAACGGCGTGCGTTGTCGATGCACACCGCCGCGCGGGAGACGAGTTCCTCGGCGAGGCGGACGTCGTCGTCCTCGAAAGGGCCCAGCCGCCGGGACCGGGCGAACGTCGCCACCCCCAGGGTGACGCCGCGCGCCCGCACGGGGACCACCATCACCGAGCGGAAGTCGTAGTCCAGGAACGAGGCGCCCAGCGTCTCGTCCACGGTCACCCACGGACTGTTGGTGCGGTCAAGGACCCGTTCGACCAGGGTCCTGCTCTCCAGCAGACAGCGGGTCACGGGCGACGCGGGCGCACGTCGGACTGTTTCCCCCACGGCAAGGGACGCCTCGGGGCATCCCTCACGGACCGACCGCTGGGCCGCACGGCGGATGACGGGTGACATACCGACCGGCCCGGGGGCCGGCTCCTCGCCCCTCGTGACCGAGTCCAGCAGGTCGACGGCGACGAAGTCCGCGACGGCCGGCACCGCGTCGTCGGCCAGTTCCTGCGCGGTCCGCGCCACGTCCAGGGTGCTGCCGATGCGCGCAGCGGCGTCATTGAGCAGGGCCAGGCGCTCCTGCGCCCGCCACCGCTCAGTGACATCGATGATCATGTACCAGACACCGACATTCCGGTCGTGACGGTCCTTCATCGCGAAGAAGGAGGCAGAGATCGCGCGGCCTCGGTCGTGCACCGTGTAGCCGGCGCCGCGGTACTCGAAGTCCATCACCGGCGCACCGGTCCGAAGAACCTCGCGCATCTTCTCCTCGAAGGCGTCGGCCTCGGCCTGCGGCAACACCTCCGCCATCCGCCGCCCCAGCCGCCGCTTCAGCGAGATCTGGCGGTCCAGCGGCTCGTTCACCCAGACGTACCGCAGATCCGTGTCGAGAACGGCGATGCCGACCGGTGCGTGGCTGAGGAAGGGGGTGAGCATCAGCTGGCTCACCCCGCCGCCCGGCATCCGCCAGAAGGCCCGTTTCGGAGGCCGACCGATGAACCTGCCGAAGATCAGGGCCGCGACCGTGGCGACCAGGACGCCCGGAATGATCTCGTAGATGCCCGACCAGAAGGGGCCGTGCAGCGGCTTGACCACACGCCACAGGAGCACCGTGACTGCGCCGGACACGATCCCGGCCATGGCCCCCGCCCAGGTCATGCGCGGCCAGTACAGCGAGAGCAGGACCACCGGGCCGAAAGCGGCCCCGAAGCCCGCCCAGGCGTAGCCCACGATCCCCAGCAGCTCGCCGCCCCTCAGCGCGATCACGGAGGCCACGAGGGTCACGGCGACGACGGCGGAGCGACCCACCCACACCAGTGCCTCGTCCGAGACGCGCCGCTTGAGGAACGCGTGGTAGAAGTCCTCCGTGAGTGCGACGGACGACACGAGGAGCTGGCTGTCCGCGGTCGAGATGATCGCGGCGAGCACCGCGATCAGCATCACACCGGCGCCCCACGGACTGAACAGGGTCCGGCTCAGAGCGATGTATACCGTCTGCGGGTCATGGAGCGGTGTGCCGAACTGCGCGATGCCCAGCAGGCCGACCACTGTGGCACCGGCCAGCACCACGACCACCCACCCGGTCTCGATACGACGGGCCGCGGGTACGGCACTGGTGCTGCGGATGCCCATGAAGCGGGCCAGGATGTGCGGCTGCCCGAAATAGCCGAGGCCCCACGAGAGCAACGAGATGATCGAGACAGCGCCGAGCGACCCGCCGTCTCCCGACCACCGGCCGTCCGTGAAGCCGACTTTGGCACCCATGTCCAGCAGGCTGGGCGTCTTGCTGTCGAGAGAGTCACGAAGCGCACCGAAGCCGCCGAGCGTCGCGATACCCACGACGGGGAGGACCAGCAGGGCGAGGAACATCAGTGTGGCCTGCATGACGTGGGTCAGGCTCACGGCCAGGAAGCCGCCCAGGCATGAGTAGACGACGATCACCAGGGCGGTCAGGGCCACCCCGAGCCGGAAACCGGCGCCGAAGATGTGCCCGAACAGCAGCCCGCCGGCCACCAGTCCACTGGCCACGTACACAGTGAAGAACACAAGGGTCACCGCCGCCGAGACCGTCCGGAGCATCCGTGTGCGGTCCTCGAACCGCTCCTCCAGGTAGGCCGAAAGGCTCACCGCGTTCCCTGCGCGCTCGGTGTAGGTGCGCAGCCTCGGCGCGACGAACAACCAGTTGAAGTACGTACCGAGCACCAGGCCGACCGCGATCCAGCTGGCGCCGACACCGGCCGCGTACACCGCTCCGGGGAAGGCGAGGAACAGCCAGCCGGACATGTCGCTGGCCCCTGCGGACAGGGCGGCGACGAACGCGGGGAGCCTGCGGCCGCCCAGGGCGAAGTCGGCGAAGGTGTGAGTACGGCGGTAGGCCCAGACACCTGTTCCGATCATGACGGCCACATACACGAGGAACGTGGCCACGATCGGCGCACTCAAGTCGGACATAATCCCTCGCCTGCGAGGTTCATGCACGGGCCTACAACCGCACGACTGACAGTCGTGATCCCTACTGCACAAATGTACATATTCCGGTCGCCGTCGGCGGCCGGTGCCGTCCGCGCCGGTGCGGGCACGGGGACTCCGTCACGCCGATGTCGAAGAGGACCGCCATCACAGCGATCAGGCACGAAAGTCTTCTCCCTCAGGCATGGGCAGCCCGATCAGGAGCGGTGTCACGTCATCGTCATGTGTGGCCGTGTCTGGCAGGAGGGTCTTGATCAGCAGGTCGGCGGTCTTGTCGAGGCTCTCCTGAACTGCGGCGGCAGCCCGAGGCGGTGCACAGCCCTCGGGTTATGAACGGTCGCCCACGCCGCCGCAGCCGACCCCGACGGCCGCCCGCCGGTTTCCCTCGGCATCGTTACCGGTGTTCGGGGTTCTCGTAGTCGCGGCGGCAGCCGGCGTCCCAGGCGGTGCGCTGGTTGCCGTAGGCGGGGATGCCGCCGAGGTCCTTCAGCGCACGGGCCCGCCTCGCCGATCCAGCCGGCGTCCGCCTGGGGCGGGATGGTGTAGCCCAGGTGCTGCAGGCTGTAGAGGACGTTCATGGCGCAGTGCTTGACGCCGTCCTCGTTACCGGTGATCAGGCAGCCGCCGACGTGGCCGTGGTAGGCGTACTGGCCTGCTTCGTTGAGCAGGCTGGAGCAGGCGTAGAGGCGCTCGATCACCTGTTTCGTCACTGAACTGTTGTCACCCAGCCAGATGGGGCCGGCCAGCACCAGGATGTCGGCCGCCATGACCTGCCGGTACAGCTCGGGCCAGGCGTCCGTCTCCCAGCCGTGCTCCCTCATGTCGGGCCACACACCGGTCGCGATGTCGTGGTCCAGCGCCCGTACGACATCCACGTGCACGTCCTGCGCGTCCAGGATGGCGGTGCAGCGGTCGATCAGTCCCTGGGTGTTGCTCTTCTCCGGTGAGCGTTTGAGGGTGCGGTTGATCACCAGCGCACGCAGGTCGTCGTACCGGGCCGGCGGTGCGTCGGTGGCGGGCGACGAAGGGGTCACACGGTCCTCTCCCGGAGTTCCGCCGCCGCTCTGTGCATGGCGGTTCGTTCTCACTTCGCCAGCGTGCGGTCCGACCACGGCAGCCGCCAGCACAACGCCTCCAAACAGCCACAGCGGTCCACGCCCGGTCGGCGGCGGACGAGTGGCCCGGGCAGCCACGTGTACCTACGTTCGCCTCATGAGCACCGAAGGCGCGACCAAGTCGCGGACCACGGCAGCAGCGGACGACGTCGCACACCTGCTGGTGCGCTGTCTGCGAGCCGAAGGCGTCGAGTACGTCTTCGGGATCCCCGGCGAGGAGAACATCCGCTTCGTCGACGCCCTGAGCGGCTCCGGGATCCGGTACATCCTGGTGCGCCACGAGCAGGCCGCCTCGTTCATGGCCGAGATCTACGGACGGCTGACCGGCCGGGCCGGGGTGTGTTCGGCCACTCTGGGCCCCGGCGCGATCAACCTGCTGCTCGGCACCGCCGATGCCACGACCAACAGCGCACCGATGGTGGCCCTTGCCGCCCAGGGCTCGCTGCGCCGCATCCACAAGGAGTCGCATCAAGTCATCGACCTGGTATCGATGTTCGCCCCCGTCACCCAGTGGGCAGCCCGCGTGGAGTGCCCTAACGCGGTGCCGGAGATGACACGCAAGGCTTTCAAGATCGCGCAGAGCGAGCGCCCCGGTGCCGTGTTCCTGGCCGTGCCCGAGGACATCGAAGCGGAGCGGCCCGCCGAGCATGTGGCGCCCTTGCAGATCGACACAGTGCACGCCGACGTGCCGTCACTCACGCAGATCGCGCGGGCGGTCGAGGTGCTCACCACGGCGCGGCGTCCTGTCGTGCTGGCAGGCCATGGCGCCGCGAGAGCTCGGGCCTCGGACGCTCTCGTGCGATTCGCCGAACGACTGAACATCCCGGTCGCGACCACCTTCCACGGCAAGGCGTCTTCCCCGACGACCACCCGAACGCCCTCGGCGCGGTCGGCTTCATGCGCCACGACTACAGCAACTTCGGCTTCGACACCGCCGACGTGGTGATCTGCGTCGGCTACGAGATCCAGGAATTCGACCCCACCAAGATCAACCCCAACGGCGACAAGCGCATCGTGCACGTACACCGCTTCCCCTCCGAGGTGGATACACATTACCCGGTCGCAGTGGGCATCGAGGGCGACCTGTCGCAGGCGCTGGACGCACTCGCTTCGGCACTGCCCGAAGGGTTCACCTACGACTCGGAAAGCAGCGTGAAGATCCGTACGCTGCTCGACGACGAACTCGCGTACGGGCGTGACAACGACGCGTTCCCGCTGGTGCCCCAGCGTGTGGTGAGCGATGTCCGGTCCGCACTGGACCGCCACGACATCGTGCTCGCCGACACCGGCGCCGGGAAGATGTGGATGTCCCGCCTCTATCCCACCTACGAACCGGACACCTGCCTGGTCTCCAACGGCTTGTCCACTATGGGCTTCGCACTGCCGGGCGCCGTCGCCGCCAAACTGGCCCGACCCGACCGGCGCGTCCTGGCCATGATGGGCGACGGCTCCTTCCTGATGAACTCCCAGGAACTCGAGACCGCCGTCCGCGAACACATCCCCCTGATCGTCCTCGTCCTGGTGGACGAGGAATACGGGCTGATCACCTGGAAGATGGAACTCGAACTCGGCCGCCACAGCCACACCCGCTTCACCAACCCGGACCTGGTCGCCTACGCCGAAAGCTTCGGCGCACACGGCTACCAGGTCGAGTCCGCCGACCAGTTGCTGCCCGCATTGCGCCGCGCCCTCGACGACGAAGGCGTCTCCGTGATCGCCTGCCCCGTCGACTACACCGAGAACCTGCGCCTGACCGACCGACTCGGCAGCCTCAGCGGACCGTTCTGACCCGCCGGCCCAGGTAGCCGCTCGGACCGCGCAGAGGTAACCGTCCTTCGTGGTGCCTGCTGGAGTGGATCTGCTCGTGAACCCGGTAGACGTGATCAGCCACGCCATTGTTCACATTCACCGAGCGCGCCTCGCCATTTCACAAGCCGCACCCCACCGTCATGACGATCCGGTTCCTGCACCCGGAATATGTCCACCTGGTTTCCGCGCCCGACCCCGTCCGTCTCCAACTCGTCCAGGAAATGCTCGACCACGATCTGGATCACCGAGTTAAGCGTACTCCGTCATCCTCCGCTGCCGCGGCCGCCACTGGTTCGCGTATTCCGCGACCGTCTGCTGACCGAGTTCCCGGCGGGCCTCGACAACGGACGGCTCCGTCGTCCTTTTCTCCGCGTATATCTGCGTAAGGTGCTCGATCGGGCCGTCCTGCGTGTCGTAGCCGGCCTCTTCACGCTGCTTACCGAGAGCGTCCCGGAACCGAATCGTGTACGGGTTCGGGCAACGGGTCGGCCGGGCACAACCGCACTCCTTGAAGAACGACCCCCTTCCGAGCAGTGCGTGGGCGGGGCAGCCGATACCTGTCGCTGGTACAGGTCAGCAAGCCGGAAACCGTCCGGTCTGATGCTGACCGTTTGCTGACCTGGACACGGCGATCAGGGCCCCTGACTTGCGAAAACACCTAACCGCTAGATCTTGGACTTGAACATGGTACGAAGCACGAAGAAACTCCCGATTCGTCTGCTCCCTGCCTGCTTTTTGCAGGTCAAGGGCGATGTTCGGAGGCTACAAGGTTTCGCATGTGTGGTCAGCTGTCGCCGGGTGTTTAAGTACTCACATTGATCCGTTGCTGACTTTTCTGACGGCCACGGGGCGGCTGGGGTCACTCCTGGCGCGCTCCGCCATGAGTCGTAGCCCCGCCGGTGCGGTGGAAGCCGAGGGCGAGGCTTCTTCTCCGGTCAGGTCCGACTCCGCGACCTCGATCCGTACGGAGTCGACGAACTCCCCTCCGGGACAGCAGCAACCCGTGAGGCTTCCCACAAGCGCGCCGATCGGTTGGCGCCCGGACGGTGAGGGGGCTATCGTCGACAAGTAGAACGACCGGTCTTCCTCCCTCTTGAGGAAGGGTCTGTATGGGCCTTCCCGGCCGGGCTGCCTCCAGGCCGAGATCTGCCATCAGGTCGCCGGTGCACGTCGAAGAGAGATCAAAAGTTCCGTGAAACCAATCCGCGCCCCGGCCCAGCCGGGGCACCGCACAGAGCCGCTGCCTCATGAGGCTCCGACGGGATCAGCCTCCCGACCGGATCAGCCGGACCGCGTCCAGCAGGGTCTTGTGGGCGGCAGTCGAGTCGTCCAGGTAGCCAGCTGCCATCGCGCCGTCGTACAGCATCAGCAGCGCACCGGCGGCCGACACCGGGTCGGCGTGGCCGAGCCGGGTGAGCAGGTCCTGGAAGAGGTTGCGGATCCAGTCCCGGTGGGTCGCCACCAGGCCGCGGACCGGGTGGTCGGCGTCCGGGTACTCGGCGGCCGCGTTCAGGAACGGCGATCCGCGGAAGCCACGCTCGCGGGCGTGCTCGGCGATCGCCTCGAAGATCAGGTCGATCGCTTCGGCGGGCGGGTGTGCGGCGGCCAGCGGTTCGGCCACCTGCTTGTAGTAGGCGTCCTTGGTCAGCAGGTAGGCCACGACCAGGTCGTCCTTGGAGGCGAAGTGCCGGTAGAAGGTCGCCTTGGTCACCCCGGCCTCGGCGATCAACCGCTCCACGCCGATCGCGCGTACACCTTCGTAATAGAACAGCCGCGACGCGGCTCGGACCAGGCGTTCGCGAGGAGGCAGGTCTCCTTCGACCGCGCTCTCCTGACGCTTGGCGTTGGTTGTCTTCTGCCCAGTAGTACTCACTTCCCCATTGTGCCCGTGGCCCGGCCCTGAGTGGCCCCCCTCATACGGCCTACCAGGGCCGTCACCCCCTGTCCCGTACGGCCCGAGCAACGTGGCCGCGCATCGAAAGGTTTGAACGATGACTCGTCGTCTTGAAGGAACCGTCGCCCTGGTCACCGGAGCATCCAGCGGCATCGGGCACGCCACCGCCCTGGAGCTTGCCCGAGAGGGCGCCTCCGTGGCCCTGGTCGGCCGCCGCGAGGACCGGCTCACCGCCCTCGCCACAGAAATCACCGGCACCGGCGGAAAGGCCCTGGTCGTGCCTGCCGACATCACCGACGCCCAGGCTGCCGCGGAAGCGGTCGAGCGGACCGTCGAGAACCTGGGCCGCCTGGACACCCTGGTCAACAACGCCGGCCTCATGCTGCTCGGCCCCGCCCCCGGAGCGGACCTGAACGACTGGCGGCGCATGATCGACATCAACCTCATGGGGCTGATGTACAGCACCCACGCGGCCATTCCCCACCTGGTCAAGGCAGCCGCCGAGGCACCGCGTCAGGTCGCCGACATCGTCAACATCGGC
Source organism: Streptomyces sp. NPDC001816 (assembly GCF_042892235.1). Classification (NCBI taxonomy): domain Bacteria; kingdom Bacillati; phylum Actinomycetota; class Actinomycetes; order Kitasatosporales; family Streptomycetaceae; genus Streptomyces; species Streptomyces sp. NPDC001816. The sequence goes on along the minus strand of NZ_JBIATY010000012.1, from coordinate 319,695 downwards.
TCGCTCGCCGGCCGCAGCGCCTACGCCATGACCGCCGTGTACAGCGCCACCAAGTTCGGCGTCACCGGCTTCAGCGAGGCGCTGCGCCAGGAACTGGCAAAGCAGCACGTCCGTGTGTCCGTCGTCGAGCCGGGCAGCGTCGACACCGAACTGCGCACGCACAACCCGGACGCCGTCCAGCAGTACATCGCCTCGTCCCTGGGCGACATCGAGCGGCTGCAGGGCCAGGACATCGCCGACACCGTCGGCTACATCGTCACCCGCCCCCGGCACGTGGCCGTCGCCGAGCTGCTCGTACGCCCCACCGAGCAGGTCTGAGCCCGAGCCCGAGCCCGGGGTCCGCTCCGAGACAAGCAAGGAGGCGTGGTGGCGGTCGGCACTCCTGTCGCAGCAGCCAACACCATCGTCCGTGTCTGCCTGAGTCTGGCCGCCGCCATCGCGCTCGGAGACGGCCTGCAGCAATTGGCGCAGGGAGGCCCGGCGGACGCGGACGACGTGCACCGCTTCATGGCAGGCGTCCACATCGGCTGGGCTCCCCACACAGTACGCCGCTCAAGTGGCCACCGACCCCGAACGCAAGAGCAAGGAACAGAAACGCATCATGGACGACACGCTGCTGGAGCAGCTCGGCGCCGGCAAGTACATGCTGATCACCAGCTACCGCAAGAACGGCACCCCGGTCGCCACCCCGGTGTGGGTGGTGCGCGACGGAGACACGCTGGGCGTGCGGACCCCCGCCGACTCCTGGAAGGTCAAGCGGATCCGGGCCCGCGGCGACATTCTCGTCGGCCCCTGCGACCTGCGTGGCAACCCGACGGGCGACCCGGTCCCGGCCACCGCCGAGATCACCGACGCGGCGACCGGCGCCCGCTACCGCTCACTCATCGCCCGCAAGTACGGCATCGTCGGCCGCCTCATGATCTTCAACAGCTGGCTGCGGGGAGCGGACCGGACACTGGGCATCCGCGTGCGGCTCACCCCGTGAAAAAAATGACTTACCGTCAGTTCCACGGCACACAAGGGTGAGCGATCAAGGGGGTCGGACTGTGGAGACAACGCTGAGTCAGCAGCAGGCGGCACCCGGCACCTTCACCGCCTTCGCCCAGTGGTCTACAAGAAAGCAGCCGAGCCCAACAGCTCAAAGTCCGCCTGCTGGACCCGCCACTGGAGCGTCGGGAAGGGGCCCTGTGACCGGGATGGTCCGGGCGAAGGCCGCGCCCATGAACGCCGGTCCGGCCGGCCCGAGGGCGACCGGATACATTGCGCGAGACGGCAGCCTGGTCAAGGAGGGGAAGCGTGACCGACACCAGCAACACCCGACCCGCCGACAGCGAAGCGCAAACGCCGCGGCAGAGCCGACTGCACCGCCTGATGCGCTACATCCCCCTGATCGCCCCCGTACTTCTGTGGACCGTGCCCTGCTTGGTTCTCCTGTACACCGGCCAGCACTGGCCGCTGCCCGTCACGCTGGTCGGCACCGCCCCGTTCGTCCTCGGCCTCATCGGTATGCCGCTCTCGATGGTGCGCGGCCACGGCCGGCGTCAGCAGGACCGGGCGGCGATCGTCGGTGACACCCTGCTGGGCACGAGTTGGGTTCTGTTCACCTGGTCCGTTCTGCTCGGCGTCCCTTTGCGGCTCGCCCTGACCGTGTCCGGCGTCGGCGAGAGTCAGGACCGGGCCCGAATCGTCACCTGGGCCGTCCTCGGCGTAACCGCCGTACTGCTCGCCTGGGGGTACGCCGAGGCCCGCCGCGTGCCACGCGTGCGCCGACTCGACGTACGACTCCCACGGCTGGGTGTCGGGTTGGACGGCATCCGCGTCGTCCTCATCACTGACACCCATTACGGCCCACTCGATCGCGCTCGCTGGTCGGCACGGGTGTGCGAGACGGTGAACACCCTGGAAGCCGACCTGGTCTGCCACACCGGCGACATCGCGGACGGCACGGCCAAACGCCGCCGCGCCCAGGCCACCCCACTCGGAACCGTGCGGGCCACCCATGCCCGCGTATACGTCACCGGCAACCACGAGTACTACAGCGAGGCCCAGGGATGGGTCGACCTCATGGACGAGCTGGGCTGGGAGCCGCTGCGCAACCGCCATCTGCTGCTCGAACGCGGAGGCGACACCCTCGTGGTCGCCGGCGTGGATGACGTCACCGCCGAGTCCTCCGGCCTGGCAGGCCACGGCGCCCACCTCGCCGGAGCCCTGAACGGCGCCGACCCCGACCTGCCCGTCCTGCTCCTGGCACACCAGCCCAAGTTCGTCGACCGGGCAGCAGCCGCCGGCATCGACCTCCAACTCTCCGGCCACACCCACGGCGGCCAGATCTGGCCCTTCCACCACCTCGTCCGCATCGACCAGCCCGCCCTCGCCGGCCTCAGCCACCACGGCACCCGCACACTCCTCTACACCAGCCGCGGCACCGGCTTCTGGGGCCCGCCGTTCCGCATCTTCGCCCCCAGCGAGATCACCCTGCTCGTGCTCCGCAGCCCGCACCTGCCCACCTCGCCGTAGCACTGGGCAGGCCAACACATCCGCTTGGAGGTGCGCCACCGACGCTTGACGCGTGTACCACCAGCAGACAAACCTGCTGACCTCAGCATCGAATCAGGCCGCTTCCCACAAGCCTGCATCCAAAATGCGAGCCGCCTTGGCGATGCTCCCAGGCATCAGGTGCCGGTACGTCCGATACGTCTCCTCAATGGACTTGTGCCCCATCCATTCGGCTACGTCGGTGATCGGTATTCCGTTCGCGAGCGCGTTAGAGGCGAAGTAGTGCCGGAAGCTGTACTTGCCGACACCCTCCTCCGCAGGGAGGTTCTTGAAGAGCTTCTGCACACGGCGGCGTTCCATCGGCTCGGTGTAGTAGCCGCTTGGGCCGCGCAGGAGATAACCATCCTGCGTGGTGCCGTGCTTCTCCTCAAACCGCTCCATCGCTTCCCACACCGAGCGCGGCAGGGGGACCTCCCGGAACTGCGGGGTTCTGCCCCGTGTAGAGGTTGCGGTCCACGACCGTGTACGACTCCCACGCAGGACCCCGCGGCCCCTGCCGCGGGTGCAGGTCAGCAAGCCGGAAACCGCCCGGCCTGATGCTGACCGTTTGCTGACCTGGAGGCGGCGATCATGCCTGGAGGCGGCAATCATGGCTCTGACCTGCGGAAACACCCAACCGCTAGATCTTGGACTTGAACATGGTACGAAGCATGGAGGAACTCCCGAATTTGTCTGCTCCCTGCCCGGTTCGGGCAGCTTTCCCATGTTCTTCAGGACTGATCCGGACCGAATGCCGACTTTCCTGACGGCACATCAGGCTGCGGGCTAGGGGGGCGAGGTGGCTCCTCCTGGCGCGCCTTCGGTCAGGAGAGGGCTTTGAGGACCTCCTTGGCGAGGGGGCCCGAGGATGCGGGGTTCTGCCCCGTGTAGAGGTTGCGGTCCACGACCGTGTACGACTCCCATGCAGGACCCCGCGAATACTGGGTGGGCAGCTTCTTCAGCTCGTCCTCCAGCAGCCACTTGGCCCTGTCGGCGAAGCCGACGCCAGCCTCCTCCTCGTTGCAGAAGCCCGTCACACGGTAGTTCGCGAACGGCGTTTCACCGTTCGCATCGCGGGTCGCGAGGAACGCGGCCGGGGCGTGGCAGACGACGGCGAGCGGTTTGCCGGAAGCGAGCGCCTCACGCAGCAGCGCGCCGGAGTCGGGGTCGGTCGAGAGGTCCTCCATCGGGCCGTGACCCCCGGGGTAGTAGACCGCGTCGTAGTCCTCGATACGCACCCCCTTGAGGGACATGGGATGCCTCAGCTCGTCCGCCGACTCGATGACGGCCTCTTCTTCGAGGGCGTTCTCCTCACCGCCCGCCATGCGTGGCTCCAGGCTCATCGTGTCCACAACGGGCACAACCCCACCCGGAGTTGCCACGGTGACCTGGTGTCCGGCGTCGGTGAACACCCTGTACGGCGCGACGAACTCCTCGGCCCAGTAGCCGGTCGGGTGCCGGTGGCCGTCTTTCAGCGTCCAGTAGCTCGCGCCGGTCAGCACGAACAGAATCTTGGCCATAGGAGGCTCCCATGAGCTGGCGTAGCCTGAGAAAGGCACGCGCGATGATCGACCCTTACCCATATAGAACTATTGTGGGCAAGCATTCCCGAAAGGTGCAAACTCGCGGCTGGTCCGGCCGCGATGCACTTCAGGCCGGAAGAGTTGCTCCATGTACAGGGCGGTATGGGGCACGTTGGAGGCGTGCATGAGCAGACCCACGTCGTCGGCCCACTTCCTCCTGGGCTTCTTTCTCCAGGCGGTCGTCCCAGGCGCCCATCCGCACTCACCACCGCAGTCACCGACGAGGAGCTTGAAAGGCTCCGCCGCCGAGTTCCGGGCGCTCCGTGTGCACTCGGGCCGTCAGCGCCACGGAGATGTCGTCGTGCCGAGCACCGAGCGCGGCGTGCCGGCCGCGCCGATCGCGCGCTGCAGGCTTGCCAGCCAGATGGCGGCGTCCACGGCGTAGTACAGGAGCGGGTCGGGGGTCGGCCCGACGATGCGACGCAGACGTCGTTGATCACGGTTCTGTCGGCCGGCGCGTCGTCGATGTTCCCGTCCACGACACCGGGCCGGACGTGGCCCGAGCGCAGGTCGTGGCTGAACTGCAGCGTTCCGAGCCGCAGCCGTTGGGCGGCGTCGCGCAGGTGGGCGGCGCTGCGCAGCGCCTGCGATACCTCCAGCAGCAGCGCCGGATCGGAGCACCGCGGCGGATCCGCCGCCAGGCCGTACAACGCATCGGCGGCCACCCGTCCCGCTCGCGCCAGCCGGTCCTCGTAGCGGCCCGGACCCGCCGCCGGCCACAGCCACAATTCGGCGGCGGCCATCAACACCACCCCGGCCACCAGGCCCGACAGGCGCAGTCCAAGCGTCGACGGCGCGTACGGCGGGAAGCACGGCAGGATGTAGAACAGTTGCAGCCCGTTGGCGAGCCCGAGGAATTTTGGTCCGCCGACCCCGCTGTACGCCACCAGGAACCCCACCACGAGCATCCCCAGCGCCGCCGTCCAACCGTACACGGCCAGCCACGTCCCGAGCGTCACCAGCGCCATCGCAAGCGGCAGCACCGCCAGCAGAGTCCGCGCCCGCTGCCGCGGCGTCCCCGGCACGGACGACAACCCACCCACCGCGACGGCACCGAACAGTGCGTATATCGCGACCGTCCGGTCACCCAGCCCGTATCGCGCGGCGTAGAAGCCTACGGACGCCACCACCATGACCCCGTGCCGCACGCCGCACCGCTGCCAGACCCGGATCCCGGGCCCGAAGCCACACCATCCAGCGCCGTGCTCCCACTGATCAACGGTAAGCCTCGACAGGTAGCCGGACCACCGCACGCGAAGGTACGGCGTACCGCAGGGATCACGGCCCGTCAGCCGCTGCCGACAGCACCCTTGAAGGCCAGTGAGCACTCCGCGGGCCTGCGTGCTCGGTAGCCGTCGGCGGTGACGATCACGGTGTATCGACGCTTCTCCGAGTGGAGCCAGGCCCGGTCCGCTCGCGCCGCGGCCCGAGGCGGCGCAGACCCGCCAAGCTTCACGCCGACAAGGGCTACGACTACGACCACCTGCGCAAATGGCTGCGCAGTAGTGCTGCGTTGGCTGGTCAGGCATCCTCCGCGAGACAGGACTTCCATAGCGTCGAGTTCAGCGGGGCCGCTCCCCGATCAGCTCGGCAGCTTTTTCCGCGATCATGATCGTGGGTGCGTTGGTGTTTCCACTGGTGACCGTCGGCATGACCGAGGCGTCGACGACACGGAGTCGTTCGACTCCGTAGACCTCCAGATCCGAATTGACGACGGAGTCGTGTCCGGTTCCCATGGCACAGGTGCCCACTGGGTGATATGCCGTGGCACTCCATCTGCGGACGTGCTCTTCGAGAGCCGCGTCGCCCAGGCGGTCCAGACAGTCCAGATCGTCACTGCTCGGCAGGTACGGCCGCGCGAGATGTTCGGCGAATGGTGTGCAGTGGGCGATGTCCATGACCGCTCTGAGTCCGGCGACCATGACCGACGCATCCGCGGGCGCGTCGAAGTAGCGGGGATCAATCAGCGGTGGGGTCTGAGGATCAGCCGACGCGAGACGGACGGTGCCGCGAGTCTGCGGGTGCAGCGGGACGCAGTTCATCGTGAACACCGGTCGGTCAGGTTCTTCCTCACCGCTGAGAATGAGTGCCGTGGGCCCTCCCACCAGCTGGACGTCAGGACTGCTTTGGCCGTCCGTCACGTTGAGGAACGCGCCGACCTCGCCGTAGTTGGAGGCGAAAGGCCCGTCGCCGTGGGCGCGCCACCGCTCGAGGTTGTCCGGGGTGAGCAGGTCCCTGACGATGTCAGTGGAGTTCCGGGTCTCCCACACGACGGGAGCCATCAGATGGTCCTGCAGGTTACGCCCGACCCCGGGCAGGGGGACTCGGACGTCTATCCCCACGTCGTGCAGCTCATCGGGATCGCCTATGCCCGACAGGAGCAGCAGTTGGGGCGAGTTGATGGATCCGCCGCAGAGCAGGATCTCCCTGTCGGCGTGGGCCGTCCGCTCCTGTCCGTCCCGGAGATAGGTGACGCCGGCCGCGCGTGATCTGGGCCTGCAGCGCGGCGGCATGTCACCTGGTACAAGCCGGCGCCGGCAGGGGACGCACCCGCGAAGTCGTCGTTGCGGGCCAGTCCCCATTCCACGGCGGCGTCCAGCCAGGATTGTGAGAGTTCGTGGGTGTAGACGCGGTCCTCGACATGCAGGGGTCCGTCCGAACCGTGGTAGGGCTCGCCGAGGCGGTGGTTCGACTCGGACTTCATGAAATAGGGCAGGACGTCGTCGTAGCCCCAGCCTTTCGCTCCGTACTCGTCACGCCAGCTGTCGTAGTCGTACCGGTTGCCCCGGGTGTAGATCATGACGTTGGTGGATGATGAGCCGCCCAGTGTCTTGCCCCGGGGCCAGGCGAAGGTGCGCCCCGGCTGGGGCTGCTCGACCGTCCGGTAGCTCCAGTCGGTAGGCGATCCGAAGAGCATTCCGAGCGCGGCTGGGATGTGGATGAGTTCGTCGGTGTCGGGGCCGCCCGCTTCGAGGAGCAGCACGCGGACGCGGTCGTCGCGGCTCAGGCGGTCTGCGAGTACGCAACCGGCGCTGCCGGCGCCCACGATGACGTAGTCGAATCCTTCGATTCCGGTGGAATTCATGGTGACTTCCTCGCCTGGCGGACGGCCGTCGCCTGGACTCGCCCGAGCCAGGCGACGGATGCCGGCCGTGGCATCAGGGGTGGTAGATCGATTGGAATTGCTGGTATGCCTGGAACCCCTCGGGCCCCAGTTCGCTGCCGAGTCCGCTGGCCTTCCTGCCCCCATAGGGGGAGGTGAGGTCGGGAAGGTAGCCGTTGAGCCCGACGGTGCCGGTCCGCAAACGGCGGGCCACCTGGGCACCATGGTCCAAGTCTGTTGACCATACGGTGCCGGCGAGGCCGTAGGCCGACTCGTTCGCCAGGCGCACTGCCTCGTCCTCGCCGTCGTAGGGCGTGATCGTGAGGACCGGGCCGAAGATTTCTTCCTGCGCGATGGTCGATGAGTTCTCCACGTCGGCGAATACGGTGGGTTCGACGAACCAGCCTCGATCGAGGCCGGATGGCCGGCCTCCTCCGGTGGTGAGCCGAGCGCCTTCGTTGAGGCCGGTCTTGATGTAACCCAGGACCCGTTCGCGTTGGCGCAGGCTGACGACCGGGCCGATCTGGGTGTCGGGGTCGAGCGCGTCACCGACGACGGCGTCACGGGCCATCGCCGTACAGAACTCGACCACTTCCCGATACCTGCTGAAGGGGGCCAGGACCCTGGTACTCGCATAACAGGTCTGACCGTTGTTCAGCAGACTGGCCATGAAGAACTGCTCTACGTTCGCGGCGAGGTCGGCGTCGTCGAGGACGACGGCGGCGGACTTTCCTCCCAGTTCCAGAGTCACCGGCCGCAGCAACTCGGCGCATGCAGAAGCCACTTGGCGCCCTGCTCTGGTGGATCCGGTGAACGACACCTTGTCGATGTCAGGATGGGAGACCAGATACGCGCCGGTGTCGCGGCCGCCCGGAACGATGTTGATCACGCCGTCGGGGATGCCCGCTTCCTCGACCGCCTCCGCCAGCAGCACAGAGTCGAGGACCGTCTCCGGAGCCGGCTTGAGGACGAGCGCGCAACCGGCCGCCAGAGCCGGGGCCACCTTGAAGAAGGCGATGGTCTGAGGGAAATTCCAGGTCATGATGGCGGCTACGACACCTGAGGGTTCCCGGCGGACCAGGGTGGTGCCACGGGGCAGCCCGGTACGCAGTTCCTCGGACGTCATGCTGTCGGCCAGGCCCGCGTAGTAGCGCAGCAGGGCGGACGGCACCACGCCTTCGAAGGACCGGGCGACAGTGATCGGCATGCCGTTCTGCGTGCTGACGGCCGCGGAGGTCGCCTCCTTCCTGGCGTCGAGCGCATCCGCGAGACGGATCATGGCGGCCGCGCGACGTTCAGGGCCCCAGGAGGCCCAACCGGCCGGTGCGTCGAATGCGGCACGAGCGGCTCCGACCGCCCGGTCGATGTCGCCCCGGGAACCGTCCGGCACGGCACCGAGATGATCACCGGTACTCGCGGATGCGACGTTGATGACACGATCGCCGGAAGTGTGCACCCAGCGTCCGCCGATGAACAGATGGTTGAGATCCATGGTGAACTCTCCCCACGGCATGGCCCTGGGGCCACGACACTCCGTGGTGTTCGATAGGTGGATGACCGGCGGGCACGAGGGTGCTCAGCGCGGTACTCAGCCCGCTGCCGGTCATGGCTTTCCTGCGCGGTGGCCCGGCGCGTTGAACCTGCGGGTGGGCCACATCTGCGACGCCCCTTGCGCCCCGGTACCGGCTCCGGGGAACGCTCTCATGATTCACAACTGGATGAATGCGACATTACACCCATCTGGGGTAACCTGTCACCAGATGGAAAGAATCCGGATGTAAAGGCCATCACTGTCACCCGCCCCGGTGCGTGGCCTCGCACCATGCGCGGGACGCCTCAAGGAGAGGTGGCACCTCATGAGGACATATGGCGGAGCCACAGCGGAAGAGCGCGCTTCAGTCCGCCGTCGGCGCCTCATGGAAAGCGGCCTTGAACTCTTCTCCAGCCAGGGATACGCCCACACTTCCATCCGTGCAGTACTCCGCCACGCCGGGCTGAAGGACAGGTACTTCGCGGAGAGCTTCACGTCCCTCGACGATCTCATGGCAGCGCTCATGAGAGACATCTACGAGGAACAGGTCACCCGGTGCGCCGACGCGATCGCCACAGACCAGCCGCTGCGCGACCGGGCTCGAAACGTGATCGGTGCCGTCGTCGGGCTTTCTCTGGAAGACCCGAGAAAAGGGCGCATCAAACTCACGGAATCCCTGGGGGCCGGTCCTCTCACAGCACGCGAACGACGCCTGGGCCTGCAGCGCATGAGCGGCCTCGTGGACTCCCTCCTGAGGGAAGGGCTTCATGATCCCCGGATCGATCCCACCACCCAGTCCGTGGCCGTCGTGGGCGCGGTCAGTGAGATGCTGCTGAGCTGGTTCAACGGAGAGCTGGGCATCTCAAGCGAGGAACTGGTGGAGCAGTGCCTCCTCCTCTTCGAGGCCATCACCGAGCACGCCTCGGCAACATCACGAGAATGACTTCCCGTCGGTGGTGACTCAGGCGTTCACGACCGGGCCGTCGATCTTCGTCGTTCCCGTACGAGCGGGGGTTGCCCCTTAGGTCAGCAGCGATCGAGGACGTGAGGCCAGGATTGCCTCGGCCTCGTCACCGATCGTCCGGACCACTTCTGCGGCGGGACGGACGGCATCGACGAAGATCGCCGACTGGCCATAGAGAATCGCGCTCGTGTGAGGGTCGGGCGGGCCCTCAACGGGACTGACGTCCTTCGGGGGCGCGAATTCCTCCTTGCGGTCCCGCAGCGTCGCCTCGCGCTCCGACCACTCATCGGTGAACCGATTGCGGCGGACTCGTTCACCGATGCCCGCCGGCCACGGCAGCCCCGACACGATGTCATAGGCCCGCGTCCATACGGTGTCGCCGCCATCACTCTCGACGATCAGGCGCTTGTGGGCATCGCGTACCTCGATCGCTTCGGGCGTGGCGAGAAACGCCGTGCCCAGCCAGGCGCCGTCCGCCCCGGCGGTGAGGACGGCCGCGAGTGTTCGGCCATCGCCAATGCCCCCCGCGGCCAGCACCGGAACATCGGGGTAGCGCCTCACGATCCCGGCCAGGAACGGCAGGAGGCCCATCGTCCCGGTATGGCCACCGGCCTCCGTACCCTGCGCCACGAGGACATCGGCACCCGCGGCGACGGCCGTCTGTGCGTCCTCGTAGTTCTGTACCTGGCACATCACCCGGGCTCCCGCGGCCTTGGCGCGAGCAAGCCACGGCTGCGGGTCAGCGAACGACAGCGCGATGACCTCTGGTCGTTCCTCCAGGGCGGCCTCGAATTGCGGTTCGGTGAAGGGGAGGAACGGAGTGATGAAGCCGACTCCGAACGGAAGATGAGTCGTGGCGCGGATGGTCGCGATCTCCGCACGGATCCAGTCAGGCCCTTTCCAGGGATGTGTACCCCCGAAAGAGCCGAGCCCGCCGGCCGCGGAGACCGCGGCGGCGAGTGTTCCGCCACTGTGCATGCCCATCGGGGCTGCCATCACCGGGTAGGTAATGCCGAACATTTCGGTAAATCTCGTGTGCAACATGGGTAGACGTTAGCGAACACAGTGGGCCCGGCCCGCCAGAAGCGCGCCGTCTCGCCCGCGCGACGCGATTCGATCGCAAAGCGGCACCGCGGAGCGCCAGACCGCCGTGTGCGCGCATGCTGATGTGGTGAGTGTGATCAGGAACCAGCGCCGGGCAGCTTCTGCGACAGCTCGATCATGTTGCCCCACGGGTCACGGAAGAACGCCAGTCGCCGGCTGATGTCCTCGATCTCGAAGGGTTCACCAATAAGGTCGACACCACGGCTGGCGAGCTCCGCACGTGCTTCGTCGACATCGTCGACGTGGACGCACATGTGCTGGTAGCCGCCGCGCTGCAGGCTGACTCCCAGGTCGTCGAGGACCTCGTTCGGGAAGGGTACCGGTCCAGCCAGCAGTTCCACATGGAAGTTGTCATCGTTGGGCGGGCAGAGGTACGCGAGCTTCAGCTCACCGTAGGGCCACTCCTGGAGCACTCGGAAGTCCAGCTTCTCCGTGTACCAAGCCTTCGCCTCGTCGTAGTCGGGAACGCGGATACCAACATGGTGACCACTGAAGGACGCAAAGGGGCTTGACGGGTTTTTCGGCGGGTGGGCCGGCATGGGCATCGCAATCACTCCTATCCTGCTGGACCATCAGGGCAGATTATGATCGGTGCCTTTCCGTCGCATCCAGCATTGAGGCTGCGTGCCGACGAGAGAAGCCGTCGTGGAGTTCGGTTCGGCATTCCCAGCGGACGGCGACGCGCATGAACTGGCGGAGCAGGGCGAAGGTCTGCTCAACGACGTAACGGATCCCTTGATGTTCGGCGCGCCCTTGCGGGAGATCACCGTCCGTCGACCAGGCCGAGCCCCTCATGACATCCCCTCCTGGACATTCAAGATCCACTGTCCTGGTGTCCATTCCAAGGGATCAGCTTCATTCACTCGGATGGTCCGTGCACGGGGACACGGCGGCAGGTGCCCGCGATGCTGAAATCCCGGGCGTCGCTCGATGCTTCGCGCCGAAAGAGTGAAATGCGAATACCCTGTAAGTCGCGCCGCAACCTGAACATCGTCCGTTGGAGTGCGGCACTTCTGGCGGTATCGGGAATCACCTCCGCCCTGACACTCGTAACGGCGCAGGCAGGTGGCCCGAGCGGCGATCCCGGAAGGGAGAAGCCCACCATCGTGCTCGTGCACGGCGCCTTCGCCGACTCGTCGAGCTGGAACGGTGTCGTGGAACGGCTCCAGCAGAACGGCTACACGGTGGCCGCACCGGCCAACCCCCTCCGCGGCATCCCCCAGGACTCGACTTACCTCGCGAGTTTCCTGAAGTCCGTCAAGGGACCGATCGTCCTCGTCGGTCATTCCTACGGCGGAGAGGTGATCTCGCAGGCTGCCGCCGGAAACGACAATGTCAAGGCCCTCGTGTACATCAACGCGATCATGCCCGATGTGGGAGAGTCGTTCTCCAGCCTCTCCGCGAAGTTCGCTCCCGCTCCGCTCACCGAGGCTCTGCAGCAGGTGCCCTTCCGCAACGGCGACGGCACCAGCGGCACGGACGTGTACGTGCAACCGGATAAACTGCACCGGGTCTTCGCCGCGGACCTGCCCACGAGTCAGACCGGCATCATGGCAGTCACACAGCGTCCGATCGCGCTGTCGGCGTTCGCGGACAAGCTCACCGGCGCCGCATGGCGGAACAAGCCCGTCTACGTCCTTGTCGGCAAACAGGACCAGGCGATCAACCCGAGCCTGGAACGGTACGAGGCGAAGCGGGCGAACGCCCGAAAGACAGTGGAGATCGACTCCTCGCACGTGTCCCTGGTCTCCCATCCGCAAGCGGTCAAGACTCTGATCGTGGACGCCGCCGAGGATTACATGTGGAACAGGGCGACCGGAAACAGGGCGACCACTGAGAATTAGCCTCAAGGTCGAAACAAGCCGCGTCCCAGAGACCGGCGTCCAGGATTCCGGCGGCCTTGATGTTCACCGCCTGGGTGCCCAGCCGGGCGGCCCGACCAGATACCCGGCACGGTCGCGCCAGCGTCGCGCCGCGCGGACGTCGCGCCAGACGGCCGCGAACTCGTGGAAGGCCACCCGCACCGGGTTGTAGGTGCCGATGTTCTTCGTCAGGCCGTAGACCACCCGCTCGTCCTCCGGTTCGAACGTGCCGAAGAGCCGGTCCCAGACGATGAGGATGCCGCCGTAGTTGCGGTCCAGGTAGACGTCGTTCGAGCCATGGTGGACGCGGTGGTGGGAGGGCGTGTTGAAGAACCACTCCACGGGCCGCCACAGCTTGTCCACCCGCTCGGTGTGCAGGAAGAACTGGTAGACGAGGCTGAAGGCCTGCTGGAGCAGGATCATCCACGGCGGAATGCCGAGCAGTGCCAGCGGCAGCCAGAAGGGCAGGCCCGTCATCGGCGTCCAGCTCTGGCGCAGGGCGGTCGAGAGGTTGAACCGGAGACTGGAGTGGTGGACCACATGGCTCGCCCACAGCACCCGCACCCGGTGGTGGGCGCGGTGGAAGGCGTAGTACGCCAGGTCGTCGGCGAAGAACAGCAGCACCCAGGTCCACGCGGAGGACGGTGACAGTTGCCAGGGGGCGACGGCGAAGAGAGCCGAGTACAGCACGATCGTCACCGCCTTCCAGGGCATCGCGACGACCTGGCTGCCGGCGCCCATGGACATGCTGGTGGCGGTGTCGCGCAGCTCGTAGCCGCGCTCGTCGTCGTCCGGGAGGAAGCGGTAGGAAAGTGCCTCGACGACGACCAGCAGCACGAAGGCGGGTATCGCGTAGACCACGGCCGGGATCATGTCAGCGCACCGCCTTCCGCGGCGTCGCGGGCACGCTGCGGGACAGCAGCTCGCGCGCCAGCCGTTCGGCCGCCTCGGCCTCGCGCGCCGCGATGTGCGCTGCCAGCCGCTGATGCGCTTCGACGTCGAGGAGTTCCGCGGTCCGCAGGTCGTCCGGCACGTCGGCTACCGGGAGGGTGCCGTCCACCAGGCTGTTGAAGGCCAGCAGGTAGGCGACGTTCCCGGAACCCTCCACGATCAGCCGCCACCAGGCGACGTCCGCATCGGCCAGCTCGGTCAGATCGGGCCCGGTGCGCGCGTACCGGCCCGCGGCCTCGACGATCTCCCCGGCGGTTTCCTCGGAGCACCTGATCGTGCACAGCCGGGCCGCGTCGGCGCCTATGCACGCCCGCATCTCCAGGGCGTCGCGGGCGAGGTCCTCCACCGAGGGCCCGGCGTCGGCCGCCGCGATGCCCATGGCGAGGTCGAGGCCGGCGGTGTGCCGCCAGTCCAGGACGATCGTGCGGCCGCCGTGGCTGACCTCGACCAGCCGTGCCTGCTGGAGCCGCTTGACGGCCTCCCGGACGGCATGCCGGTTCACCCCGAACTCGGCTGCCAGACCCCGTTCGGCGGTGAGCGCGGCACCGGCCGGCAGTTCACCGCCGAGGATCCTGTCGCGCAGCAGGGCGAAGAGCTGGTCGGAGACCGCCTCGCGCCGGATGAGTCCATCAGTCATGGCGATCAGGGTGAGGGCGACCAGCTCACTGGTCAACTGGTTGGACCAGATTTTCTGGCGGCGCTCCGCGCGCACAGATCGCCGTCGGCGGACCGACCTGATGCGCGAACCAGTCCGCCCCGGTCGCTTCGCGGTCGGCCACCCAGAAACGATAGAAAGGGAACATGAGCGGAGTTTCAGGTCAATCCGGGCGGGATGAGCCTGATGCGTCCAAGAGGACTCAGCGCCCCGGTCGGCCCCGCAAGGCGGGCCAGGCGTGGCGGTCGGGCTCACTGCTGAGCGTGCACAGCGTCGCGGGCCAGGTCTTCCTGTTCCAGCTGGCGGTGGTGATGCTGCTCGTCGCCGCCGCCCTGGTGGCACTCGTGGTGCAGGCTCAACGCGACGTGATGGCCGACGCCCGCCACCGGACGCTCACCACGGCACAGACGTTCGCGCACTCCCCGGGCATCGTGGCAGCCCTGGACAGCTCGAACCCGACCGCGGCGCTGCAGCCGCACGTCCAGGCGGCCCGGAAGGCCGCAGACGTCGACGCCGTCATCGTGTACGGGCTGAACGGGATCACCCTCGCCCACAGCGACCCGAGTCAGATCGGGAAACGTGTCATCGGGCCCTACGCGGCGGCGGCGACCGGCAAGCCGTTCACGAGTACGTTCAAGGGCTCACTGGGACTCTCCGTGATCTCGGCGGTGCCCGTCAGGGGTCCCGACGGCTCGGTCATCGCCATCGTCTCCGTTCCCGTCACGGTCGAGACGGTGCAGCAGCGGGTGAACCGGCAGCTGCCGTTCCTCCTCGGCGGCGCCGCCACGGCCCTGGTGGTCGCCGCAGGCGGGTCGGGCCTGGTGAGCAGGCGGTTGCGGCGGCAGACCCACGGCCTGGGGCCGACCGAGATGACCCGGATGTACGAACACCACGACGCGGTGTTGCACGCGGTGCGGGAAGGAGTGCTGATCGTCGGCGGTGACGGCCGGCTGCTGCTGGCCAACGACGAGGCACGGCGGCTTCTGGACCTGCCGGCGGACACGGAGCGGCGGCACATCACCGATCTGGGTCTTGACGAGGACCTCGCCGGGCTGCTGGCCTCCGACCGCCCCGCCACCGACGAGGTGTACCTGGCGGCCGACCGGCTGCTCGCGGTCAGCAAGCGGCTCACCGCACCTCACGGACCGGGCGGCAGCGTGGTCACGCTCCGGGACACCACCGAGCTGCGGGCCCTGTCCGGCCGCGCGGAGGTGGCGCGCGAACGATTGCAGTCGCTCTACGACGCCGGACTACGGATCGGCACCACACTCGATGTGAAGCGCACGGCCGAGGAACTGGCCGAGGTGGCGGCGACCCGGTTCGCCGACATCGTCACCGTCGATCTGCTGGACCCGGTCCTGCACGGCGAGGAAACCTCCGGTGCGCCCACCGGGATCACCGAGCTGCGCCGCAGCGCCGTCGCCGGTCTCGACGCGGGCCATCTCCTCCGCCCCGTCCGCGAGCTGGTCCGGCTCGTTCCCGCCCATCCCGTCTCCACGGCGATGGCCGAGGGCCGCCCGGTCCTGGTCGGGGACCTGAGCGCCTCCGACGCCTGGCGGGCCCAGCAGCCCGAACGTGCCCGGCGGATCCTCGATCACGGTATCCACTCCATGCTCGTGGTGCCCCTGCGCGCCCGCGGCGTGGTGCTGGGCGTGGTGGACTTCTGGCGCGCGCAGGGCTCCCAGCCGTTCGAGGACGAGGACGTGTCCTTCGCCGAGGAGCTGGCCGCCAGGGCAGCGGTGTCCATCGACAACGCCCGCCGCTACACCCGCGAGCACACCATGGCCGTCACCCTGCAGCACAGCCTGCTGCCCCGCGCGCTTCCCGAGCAGTCCGCGCTCGACGTGGCCTACCGCTATCTGCCGGCCCAGGCCGGGGTGGGCGGGGACTGGTTCGACGTCATCCCGTTGTCCGGTACCCGGGTGGCGCTGGTCGTGGGCGATGTCGTCGGTCACGGTCTGCACGCCGCGGCGACGATGGGCCGGCTGCGCACCGCCGTGCACAACTTCGCCAGCCTGGACATGCCCGTGGAGGAGCTGCTGGGCCGGCTGGACGAGCTGGTGGCGCAGATCGACGCCGAGGAGGTCGCCGCGGCGGAGGACGGGCAGGGGCTGGTCACAGGGGCGACCTGCCAGTACGCCGTCTACGACCCCACCTCGGGCCGACTGGCCATCGCCACCGCCGGCCACCCGGGGCCGGCGGTGGTCCGGCCCGACGGCACCGTCGACTTCCCTCAGTTGCCCGTCTCCCCGCCGCTGGGACTCGGAGTCGGCCTGCCGGTCGAGACCGCCGAGTTCACCGTGCCCGAGGATTCCCGCCTGGTGCTCTACACCGACGGGCTGATCGAGGACCGCACCCGGGACCTGGACGCCGGCCTGGAGGCCCTGCGCGACGCTCTGGCAGGGCCCGGTCGCACGCCGGAGGCCACCTGCTCGGCGGTGATGGAGGCCATGCTGTCCGACCGGCCACGGGATGACATCGCGCTGCTGGTGGCCCGCACGCGCCGGCTCGGACCGGATCAGGTAGCCGAGTGGGAGGTGCCCCGCGACCCGGCGGCGGTGGCCCCCGTACGCTCCGCCTGTGCCCGCCGGCTGGCCGAGTGGGGGCTGGAGCAGGTCGGTTTCACCGCCGAACTCATCCTCAGCGAGCTGATCACCAACGCCATCCGCTACGGAGCCGAGCCCATCGCCGTGCGGCTGCTCCGCACGGAGCCGGTCAGCAGCCCCGAGGCGGGCAGCCTGATCTTCGAGGTCGCCGACGGCAGCAGCACCTCGCCGCGGCTGCGCCGGGCGAAGGTCACCGACGAAGGCGGCCGCGGACTCTTCCTGGTGGCCCGCTTCGCCGAACGCTGGGGGACCCGCTACACGACCACCGGCAAGGTCATCTGGGCCGAACAGTCCCTGCATCACGACGCCGCGCCGGAGGCGGAAGGACTCGGCGAGCTGCTGCTCGACCAATGGGATGACACCGCGCTGTGAGGTGAGCCGGTACGTCCCCTCCCTCCACCGTCGCGCACGCCCGCGTGCCGAAGTGGGCCGGGCGGGGGCCCAGGGCGTACGGAGAACGTACGGGGAACGTACGGAGAAGCCGAGTGCCGGGGAGAAGACGGTGACCGCGGGCTTCCCGGGCGGCATTCCGCCGTCGAGGCGGCCGGGTACCCTGGCCTCGATGGCCACTTCGTCGGCGCCGAGAAGCCGAGGAGACCGGGAGGCGCGGCGGGAGGCCCGCCACTGCGGACCCGGTGACGCTGCCGGCAGCCGGTCGAGGCGACCACCTCATCCCCCACGTCCGGGAGCAGCCGTGACTACACCGTGTGCCCGAGCAGCGGCGGTCCTCGGCTGCTTCGCTCTCGTGGCACTGGGCCTGAGCGCTTGCGAGGACACACCGACCGCCGGCCTCGCGAAGCCGTCGACGGCCACGTCCGCCGCGAGCATGGGCGGCATGCACGCACTGATCGCCGCAGCGCAACAGGAGGGCACGCTCAGAGCGATCGCGCTGCCGCATGACTGGGCCAACTACGGCCGCCTGATCGACGGCTTCGAGAAGAAGTACGGGATCAAGGTCACGGTCGAGAATCCGCTGGGCCACAGCGAGGACGAGATCGACGCCCTGCGGAAGAGGGGGAACCGGCCGACAGCGCCCGACGTGATCGACGTGGGCGACACGTTCGCGCGGAAAGCAGCGGCGCAGAATCTTCTCGCGCCGTACAAGGTGGCTCCTTACGACTCGATTCCCGATAACCAGAAGGACTCGAAGGCTCGCTGGTCCAACAACTACGGGGGCTACATCTCCATCGGCTGCGACGCCAACCGGGTCAAACCCTGTCCGGCGACCTTCGCCGATCTGCTGAAGCCCGGTTACCAGGGCAAGGTCGCACTCGAAGGCGACCCGCCCCGGTCGGCCACCGCCTTCGCCAGTGTCTACGCGGCCGCGCTGGCGAACAACGGGTCGTTCGACGACGTGCAGCCCGGTCTCGACTTCTTCGCCGAACTCAATGATCGCGGCAACTTCACCCCCGTCAATTCCAATGCGGCGACGGTCGCGAGCGGACGGACCCCCATCAGCATCAACTGGGACTACATCAACCTCCACTACGCCGACACGCTCCGTGACAAGGGCGTGAACTGGCAGGTCGCGATCCCCTTCGACGGCAGCTTCGCCCAGTATTTCGCGCTCGCGGTCAACAAGAACGCCCCGCACCCGGCGGCTGCCCGCCTGTGGCAGGAGTACCTCTTCAGCCCGGAGGGCCAGAACCTCCGGCTGCGCGCCTATGCCCGCCCGGTCCTCATGGACGCCATGAGGCAGGACGGCACCCTCGACAAGGCCGCCGCCGAACGGCTGCCGACGGTTGAGGGAACGCCGCAGTTCCCGACGGACGCGCAACTGGAGAAGGCGAAGGAGACCGTCACCAAGGGCTGGGCCAAGGCCGTCTCCGGCCGGCCGGGATGATCCCTGTCGCCCATCAGCTGTGCGACGAACGGGCACCGACACGGAGCGGGCCCGTCATCGCTTCCCGCACTGACCATGACTGTGCGTGCACGGTGTCGAGTCCTCCAGTGCCCCGCTCCCGCCTGTCGGCACCGTGCGCCGTCGTCCGGCGCGGATGATGAACGCCGGGGCCGGCTGCCAATCCGCCCCTTCTGCTCGGAAAGGAGTTGTTCGATGGTCGATGAACCAGTCTTGGTGCTTGCGGCGACCGGTGGTCAGGGCAGGGTCGTGACCGACGCGCTGCTGGCCCGCGGGACCCGGATCAGGGCGCTGGTCCGCGACCCCGCCCGGAGTGCCGCGCGGCAACTGGCCGACCAGGGTGTGGACGTGGTGGCAGGCTCGCTGAGCGATCCCGGGTCGCTCGCCGCGGCCATGAAGGGAGTGGCCGGCGTCTTCGCGTTCACCACGCCCTTCGAGGCCGGAATCGAGGCGGAGGTGGAGCAGGGGCGGGCCATCCTCGCCGCCGCGGCGCGGGAGCGCGTCGCGCATCTCGTGTTCAGTTCGGTCGCCGGGGCCGACCAGGGCAGCGGGGTACCGCATTTCGAGAGCAAGGCTCGCATCGAGGCGGAACTGGCCGCGGGAGACGTGCCGTACACGATCCTGGGTCCGACGTACTTCTTCGACAACGCGCTCGGCGGAGCCCGGCGCATCCTCGACGGCGTGCTCGACCTGCCGCTGCCGCCCGACCGGCCGTTGCAGCAGCTCGCCCGGCCCGACCTGGGCGCATTCGCCGCGGAAGTGCTGCTCGACCCCGCTCGATACGTCGGGCAGCGCATCGAACTGGCGGGCGACGCGCCCACACCCACGCAGATGGCTGCCGCGCTCGGCGCGGCGCTGGGACGGGAGGTCCGCCATGAGTACGTACCGCTCGCGGCCATCGGCAATCCGGACATGCACGCGATGTGGACGTTCCTGAACGGGACCGGCTACCGCGTCGACATCCCCGCGCTCCGGGCCGCTCACCCGGAGATCCCTTGGACCGACTTCGCCGACTGGGCACGCCACACCTGGGCGATCGCCGACTGAGCCGGCCGTCCGCCCGCTGGGCCGCTCGCCGGGCCGCGCGTACGAGCGCGCCCGGTCGGCCTCGCCGCCCCGGATCTCACGGATTCACGCGATGTGGCCAACAAGCCGCGCCGGCACGGTGTGTCCGGAGGGTGCAGGTCGTCACCCTGGACGGTGATCCGCTGCGGGCCCTGCGCACTCGGCGCTCAACTCGGGGAGCGACAACGACGACTACGTGGTGAAGGTGCTCAGCCGAGGCGTCGCCCGGATCGGGCAGGACACGCGTGACACCCTGGTCCGGCCGGGACAGCTCTTCGTCTACGACATGGCGCGGTCCGTCCGGATGACGCTTCCCGAGCGCTTCCGGACGAAGTCCCTCGTCCTGCCTCGCGACGTGCTCGGCCTCAGCGAGTCCGAACTGTGGCACATCACGGCGTCGCCGCTCGGCTCCGAGGCGCCGCTCGGCGGATCGCTGTCGCCGTTCCTGTCACGGCTCGTGGACACCGCGAGAACGTATGACGGCCGTCCCGCTGCACGGCCCATGACGGCTGCGCCGATCGAGCCGCCGCCCAGGGAGACCGTGTAGACCGACATCACCCGCACGGACTAGGTGGGCCGCGACCGGTTCGCCGCCTGCGTGGAGGCCACCCTCGACCTCGGAACGGCCGTGCTGCCCGTGTCCGCCCTGAGCTTCCTCCGCTACGGCGCACCGCCACCCACCCCCGAGTGATCCCTCGATCTCCTGGTGCCGTCGGTCGAGCCGCGTTGTAAGCCTCCTGTCTTTACATAACCATGTGTCACCGATCGCAACCTGGGAGGAAGAGTGATCATCTTTGAAGACGAAGTGACGGTGGTGTGCAGCTTGCGAGGACGTGCCGATGAGAAGCACGTGACGGAGCAGTGACCACCCGTTCGAGCCGAGGAGACAGAGCATTGAGCGCACGGGCGGCCGAGGACCTGACGTTCCAGGTACTGGGGACGGTGCGGGCCTTACGTGGTGAGAGCGCGATACCCGTCGGCCCTCCCCAACAGGCGGCCGTGCTCTCGGTCCTGCTGCTGCGTGCCGGGCACTGCACGTCTTTCGACGAGCTCGCCGACGCTCTGTGGGAGAGCGACCTCCCCAAGTCCTCGGCGACGACGATCCGTACCTACGTGTGGCGGCTGCGCCGGGTGCTGGAGGCGAACCCCTCGGCTCCGGAGGTCCTGACGTCCGTGGGAGACGGCTACCGGCTCGCCGTGGCGGGCGACGCGGTCGACGCATGGCACGCCGAGTCGCTGGCTCGGCAGACCGCCCGGCTCAAGACCGAGGGCCGCGCCCAGGAGGCCGAGGAAACCGCCGGCCGCGCCCTTGCCCTGTGGAAGGGCACGTCGTTGGCGGGCGTCCCCGGCCCCTTCGCCGAGCGCAGGCGTGACAGGCTGGAGGAACTCAAGGTCTCACTGCAGGAAGAGCGCCTCGCGCTTGCGATCCAGCTCCACCGCTTCCAGTTCTCGCTTCCCCAGCTGGCCGAGCTCACCGCCGAACATCCGCTGCGTGAACGGCCTTACGCGCTGTTGATGCGTGCCCTGTGCGCGACCGGGCGGCAGTCCGAGGCCCTTGCCGTGTACGACCGCGTGCGCCGCCGCCTCGCCGAGGAACTCGGCGTCGACCCGGGACGCGAGCTGGCCGTGGAGTACTCGCGGATCCTCAACGGAGTGCCCGCCATCGACGACGTTCCTCCGGAAGCAACCGGGCCGCGTGCCGAGGTCGGTTCCGCTTCGCACGGCGCGTCCGACCAGCCGGAGGAACGCGACGCCGGGCCGGAGCCGACGCCGCCGTCCCGGCCGGCGGCGGACGGACCGCGCGCGGCCTTTCTGCCCGTCCCGGCCCAACTGCCCGCCGACGTGCCGTCCTTCGTCGGTCGCGAGGCGCTCACCCGACAGATGTGCGAGCTGCTCACCGCCACGGGTCAACGCGCGTTGACCACGGTGGCCGTCACCGGTATGAGCGGGGTGGGCAAGACGACCCTCGCCCTGCACGTGGCCCACCGCGTCCGGGAGCACTACCCGGACGGCCAGCTCTACGCGGATCTGCGCGGCAGCAGTGTCTCACCGGCCGATCCGTTCGTCGTCCTGGGCAGTTTCCTCACCGCGCTCGGTGCACCGGCCGACGAGCTGCCCGAGGAACTCGAAGATCGGGGGCGGCTGTTCAGGTCCCTGCTCGACCGCCGACGGATCCTGGTCGTCCTGGACAACGCGCGTGACGAGATGCAATTGCGTCCTCTGATGCCCGGCAACGCCGGCTGCGCGGTGATCGCCACCAGCCTGCCCCGTCTGTCGGGACTGGACGCCACAGCCCACATCAGTGTGGACGTGCCCACCCGGCAGGAGGCGCTGGACCTGCTGGAGGCGGCGGTCGGCGCCGCCCGTCTCGCCGCCGAGCCGGATGCGGCCGAGGCACTGGTCACCGCATGCGGTCATCTGCCGCTGGCCACGCGGATCGTCGCGGCACGACTGGCGGCACGTCCGGCCTGGACCATCGCGTCCCTGGTCCGCAAGCTCGCCGACGAACGCGGTCGCATAGCCCATCTGCGTCTCGGCGATGTCGCCATCGACGCGGCCTTCGAGCTGGGATACCGGCAATTGTCCGCCGCGCAGGCCCGTGCCTTCCGGCTTCTGGCACCGGTGGCCGAGCCCGACATCGGGCTGCCTGCCGTGGCAGCGGTACTCGATCTGGACCAGGACAGCGCCGAGGAGGTCGTGGAGTCCCTGGTGGACGGCTCCATGATGGTGTCGCCCGCGCCGGGCCGTTACCGCTATCACGACCTGCTGGGAGCCTTCGCCCGTGCTCTGCCCGCACCGCCGGATTCGGAGCCGGGCGAGGCGGCGATCCGTCGCCTGCTCGACTTCCTGCTGGCCAGTGCCTGCTCCGCGTTCCGCCATGTCGTTCCCGGTGACCCGGTGAGTGACTCCCTCGGGCCCGTGCGTTCACCGGGCCTGCGCTTCGCCGACGCGCCCGCGGCCCGTGCCTGGGTGGCCGAGGAGGCCGACGGAATGCTGACCGCCCTGATGCACACGATGCACGATCCGGCCGCGCTGCGCATGGCGGCGGATCTGCTCATCGCTCTCAGCGCCTTCGGTCAGGAAGTGCCCTCGTCCCGGCTGGCGACGGGGGCGCAGGCCCTCGCGGAAGCCGCCGCCGCCCACGGAGACCGGCGGACACTGGGCCGGGCCCGGTGGCTCAGCGGCGCCCTCGCGCTGCGGGTCGGCGATCCGGCCCGGGCCGAGCGGCTCGCCGCCGAGGCGGTGGCGGCCTGCCGTGACACGGGTGACCAGGTCATCCTGCGGCAGGCCCTCAATGACCTCGGACTGGCGGCACAGTTCCTCGGCCGCCACGAGGACGCGCTCGCCCACTTGGAGGCATCACTGGAACTGGCCGAGGAACTCGGGCACCGTTCCGGCAAGGTGGCGACCACCCTGAACGCAGCGCTCACGCGGATCCGCAACGGACAGGCCGCCGCGGCGATCGCGCCGTGCGAGGAGGTGCTGGCGGATCTGCGGTCCCGCGGTGACGACGCCGCCATGACCGCCTACGCGCTCTATGTGCTCGGGCTGGCCCTGCACGCTCTGCACCGGTGGCAGGCGGCAGCCGGGCGTTTCGGGGAGTGCCTGGACGTGTGCCGTGACGCGGGCATCCGGGATCGCGCCGCGCACGCGGGCTATCGGCTCGCGGACTCGCTGGGCCGCCTGGGTGACCTGGACGGCGCCCTCCGGCACGCGGAGGAAGCGGTCACGATGTTGCAGGACGCCGGCGGGGACCGCGATCTGGCCGCGGCCCGGCTGGTGCTCGGCCGGCTGCTGACCGAGCGTGGTGACGTCGACCGGGGCCGGTCACAACTGGAGGAGGCCCACGAGTCGTTCACCCGGCTGGGCCTGCCCGAGGCGCGGCAGACCGCCGACGCGCTCGCGACGCTGAGGGGTTCCGCGACATCCGGCCGGTCTAGCAGGGGAGGGTCGGCCGACCCCGATCGACGGGCCGGCCGACCCTGAGAGAGTGGCCGGCCCCTCCCTCACGCCCTTGAGGACGCCTCAGCTCGTGACCGTGCAGGTGCTGCAGCTGGAGCCCGTGCTGTTCCAGGCGGCGACGTGGTGGCCGGTACGGGCCCCGGCGTCGGCCCCCACGCTCGCGGCGGTGCCGATCATGCCGGTCAGAAGGCCGACGAGCCCGAGGACGGCGGCGTACTGCCACCGGGTCGGCTTCCGTTTCTTCGTGCGCATCATGTCGCGTGTCTCTCACTCCGTGCGGCAGAGCCGCTTGTACCTGTCAGCGCACAGGGTGGCACGGCCGCGTCAACAACTGATCAACGCTTGGTCGAAGTCGGTCACCGACCGGCTGTCGACGGCCTGTTGACACGCGCTGCCTAGCGTTCTCATCGGTCGGGCCTTCCGGCCACCTAGAGAACCGAGAAATCGAAGGAGAGCGACATGACTCGCAACCACGCCGTCGGCATGCGTCCCCGCCTGGACAAGGTGAAGGTCAAGGCCGCCAAGGCCTGAGGCCCCGCATGATGCGCGGCTGCCGGGGAGTTCCGTATCCCCGGCAGCCGCCGGTGCGCTGCCCCTTCCCCCTCGTTCATCCGCACATCGCGTCGGCCCGCCGCCGCGTACGGCCCCGAGAGAGTGGCCCTTGACTGACTACGACCTCACCACCCGTCCTCCGGGGCCGGCAACCGCGTCCGTCCCCCTGCTGACCGTGGTCGACGAACGGCTGAAAACCACCAGTATCTGCTGGGCACTGGCCCACGGTTCCCGCGACGACCCGCAGGACCGCGGCGGGATCGCCCACCTTCTGGAACACCTGGTGATGTCCTGCCCTCTCGGCGACGGCGGGACGCACCTGTCGTTCAGCGAGTACGTGGAGCGCCGCGGCGGTCAAGCCAACGCCCAGACGGGCCTCGAAGTGATGCTGTATTACGCACAGGTGCACGCCGACGACGCGGAGGACGTCGCCGCCGCTCTCCTGCGCGCCGTGCTCGAACCGGAGCTCGACGACAGCACCCTGGACAGCGAACGAACCGTGGTGCTGCAGGAATTGGCGGCAGCGGCCGCCGACCCCGCGGACGCCGTCCAGGACGCGGTGCTCGCCCAGCTCTTTCCCGGACATCCGCTGGGCCGCCCGGTCGGCGGTGAGCCGGACCAGCTGGGCACGGTGACCGCGGGTGATCTGAAGGCCGTCCACCGCGAACGGTTCGTCCGGGCCCCGGGTGTCCTGGTCGTTGTGGGACCGCGCGTCCCGCAGGTGCTGACCCGGGCCGCCGCCCACGCGACCGGCCGGCCGGTGGCCCGGGCGCCCCACGTACCCCTGGAGCCCGTCGGCGCCGGCGATCCACTGCCCGATCCCGCGACCCGCGACTTCGCCTGGCTCTGCTTCGGCGCACGCTCCCCCAGGGCCGGAATCCCGGGGCGCGCCGCCTATGGCGTCCTCGCCCACCTTCTCGGCTCCAGTCCCTCTTCCCTGCTGTACCGCACACTGCGCAGCGAGCACGGGCTGTCCTACTCGTTCCACGCGTGGGACCGCGGTTACCGGGAGGCCGGTGCCTGGCGGCTGCTGATCGGCGCGGAGGCGTCCGCCGCCGACCGGGTCCACGCCGTCGTGGACGAGTTGCTGGCTGCCGTCGCCGAACAGGGCCCGTCACCCGACGACTTCGACGCGGCGTTGCGGCAGGCGGAGATGAGCCTCGTCCTCGAGTCGGAGACACCCCTGGAGTACGCCAAGCTGATCGCCGAGCGCAGCTGCTCGGCCGGACGTCCCTGGAGCCTCGAGGAGGAGATCACCGAGCTGCGCCGGGTGAGCGCCGCGGACGTCCGGCGGGCCGCCGCAGACGTCCGGCGGCATCTCCTGCTGACCGTTCGATCGGTGGCCGCATGATGTATGCCGTCGAAAGCTATCTGGAGGCCGCGCGCGACGCCGGTCTGCTGCGCACGGTGTCCGGCCTGCCCTTCGTGGCGGGCGACTCCACCGATCCCCTGTCGGACGCCCGGCGTCTGCTGGTGGAGTACGCGGACCCCGGGCTGGTGTCGGACTCCGAAACCGCACCCTCCCTGTGGCGGGCCCTGCTTGCCGGCCACCCCGACACCTCGGTCGTCGTCGTGCGCACCGGTGCGCAGGTCCGGCTACCGCGACCGTGGCACCGAGAGCTCACCTACGTACGGCTGGCCGCGGACGCCGACGTCCCGGTCGCCCCGGCCGGCCCCCGCGTCACCCCGGCCGAGGAGGAACACCGGCCGCTGCTGGCGAACTGGCTGGCGCGTGCCATCCTGCACGCCGCGCGCGAGCAGGGCCGGCCGGCGGATCCCGGGGCCGCGACCGCCGAGGCCGACGCCCTGCTCGACACTCCGTCCCGGCACTCCCTGCTGGTGTGGGAGCACGGTGTGCCCGTGGGGCACGCGACCGTCATCGGCCGGGCCTGGGACGAGATCTCGGCACGGTCCCACATGGAACTGGTGGACGTTCTCGTCGAACCCGACGCGGACGCCCCCGCGGGCCGCGCGGCCCTGGTCGCCGCTGTCGCGTATCTCGCCCGGGCGGCACGGACGCCGTTGATCGGGCACGTGGTGCACGGCCCCGACGGCAACGGCGACCGGGTCACCGAAAGCCTGTGTGCGCAGGGCTGGACGGTGGACCACCGCTACTGGACGGCCCGTACCGAGGAACTGACCGCGACACTGAAGGGAGCGGGGCCGGCATGACCGTCACACGACTCGACCTCGCACTGCTGCACCGGCTGCTGCGGGTCCCGGAGCACGAGGGCGCATATCGTCTGGTGCGCCGCGCCCAGCAGACCTCGGGCACGCTCGCCCAGTTGGTCGTCTCGCTGGCCGTCGCGGAAGGCGTCGAGGCCGGCAGCGGCAGCAGGGATCTGCTGGCCAGGGCGGCCTCCCGTGCGGCCCGCTACGCCGAGCTGCGCACGGCTCTGGACGGCTGCACCGGGGTGCGTACCGTCAAGGGGCCCTCCCTCGCCGCACATTATCCGCCCGACGTCCGGCGCCCGGTCGGTGACCTCGACCTCGTCGCATCGGACGAGGAGCAGCTGTGGCGGGCCGCGGGCACCCTGTGCTCGCTGGGCGGCGAGCCGGCGGAGTTGTCGCTGTTCACCGCCGACGGGCGGCTGCACGTCATGCTCGCCGTGCTGTGGCCCTCCCCCGACGCGTTGCTGGAGGAGGAGATCCGTGTGGAGCTGTGCACGGCCGCGTTCTCCGGCGACTTCGCCACCGTGCCCGTCCGTCCAGACCTGCCCGCCGAGCAGTCTCTCGCCGACCTGCTGTCGGTGGCGGAAGAGCGCTTCCAGCGGGAGTTCCACACCAAGGACGCCGTCGACCTGCTGATGCTGCTCGACAGCGGTGCGCCGGCACCGGCGGCGGTGGCGGAGGCGGCGGCCGGCCACCGGCTGGCGCCCGAACTCCTGGAACTGGTCGATCTGCTGAGCGACGCCGTCGTGCACCCGGCAGCCGGGCAGCTTCGGCAGGCCCTGGCCGCCGGCGCGGCTCAGGAGTCCGCCCGCCGTGCCGCCGCAGGCCGGCCGGTACCGCAACAGGACCGCACGGTGGCGGCGCGGCTGGAAGCGGGGCAGCCGGTCTGGGGCATGCCTCTGACCCGTACGGCACGCCCCGGGCAGCGGTGCCTCCTCGAACACCGGGCCGCGCTGTCCCTGGCCCGCACCCCGGTCGGTGACTTCCTGCTGGTGGCGGACGAACTCGTGGATCCGGACGTGCATGCTGCGGCCCTCGCAGCGGCGACGGGCGAGGAGGCCGGCGCGTGACGAACCCGGACGTACCTGCGATCGAAGTGACCGCGCTCACCCGCGAGTTCGGCTCCCGGCGACGGCCCGGCGCGACGGTCTCCGCGCTGCGCGGCATCGACCTGACGGTCCGCACCGGCGAGGTGCACGGCCTGCTCGGGCCGAACGGGGCCGGGAAGACGACCCTGTGCAAGATCCTCACCACCGTCCTGCTGCCCAGCGGCGGCACGGCCCGGGTGTGCGGGCACGACGTGGCCACCGCGCCGCGGGCGGTCAAGCCGCTGATCGGCATCGTCTTCGGCGGCGACCGGGGCCTGTACGGCCGCATCACCCCCCGCCAGAACCTCACCCTGTGGGGCGCGCTCTACGGCCTGCACGGCCGCGAACTCGCGCGCCGGGTCGATGGGTTGCTGGAACGGGTCGGCCTGAGCGAGCGGGCGGGAGACCGTGTCGACGGCTTCTCCCGGGGCATGAAGCAGCGCCTCCACCTCGCCCGCGGACTGGTCAGCGATCCCCGGGTCCTCATCCTCGACGAGCCCACCACCGGTATGGACCCGCTGGCCGCCTTCGACTTCCGCACGCTGGTGCACGAGCTGCGCACGGAGGGCCGCACCGTGCTCATCACCACGCACGACATGGCGGAGGCCGAAGCCGTGTGCGACCAGGTCACGCTGATCGACCGCGGTCAGGTGCTGGTGACCGACCGGCCGGAGGTACTGGCCCTGCAGATGTCCGCCTACGAGTGCGTGCAGGCGGCCGGGGTGCCGGCCGCCGTCGCCGAGGAGCTACGGCGACTCACCGGCGTCTCCTCGGTCGACCGGACGCCGGACGGGCGGATCACCGTGGAGATCTCGGCCGCCGAGACCACCTCCGAGGTGCTGCGCAGGCTGGTCGCGGCCGGCGTCACCTCGCTGGCCACGGTCAGCCCCGGGCTGGCCGAGGTCTACCGGCACCTGGTGCGGGACCGCGGAATGCGGGTGGACCGGTGACCCCCGCCCTGTTCTGGCAGGTCTTCCGCCTGCAGGTGCTGATGACCCTGCGGACCCCGGACACCCTCCACGTCTTCGTGACGGCGCCGCTGTACACATGCGTCTTCCTCGCCATCACCGAACACGCCGACCGGCGCGACCTCGCCGGATTCGCCGTGCTGGCACCGGTGTTGATGTCGCTGTGGTCGATGGCGCTGATGGCGGGTGGAGAGCTGATCGGCCATGAGCGGGAGCGGGGCACGCTGGAGGCCGTGGTGGCCACACCGGCGCGCTACTCGGCGGTGGTCACGGCCCGGATCGCCGCCGTGACGGTGCTGAGCACGCTGAGCCTGGCGGAGGCCTGGCTCGTCGCCTGGGCCGGCTTCGGCCTGGTGGTGACGATCGCCCACCCGCTGCTCTTCGTGGTCGGTGTACTGCTCACCGCGGCCGCCATGGCGGGCACCGCGAGCTGTGTGTCGGCCCTGTTCGTGCTGGCCCCCTCCGCCCGGATCCTGCAGAACACACTGAGCTTTCCCTTCTTCCTGCTCGGCGGGGTCCTGGTGCCCGTGAGCTACCTCCCGGACTGGCTGCGCCCGGCCAGCAAGGCCGTGTTCCTGACCTGGAGCGCGGATGTCCTGCGGGACGCCGTGAGTCCCGGTCCGGCCCGGGACACCACAGGCGGCCTGCTGGCCGTGGTGCTGCTCGGGCTGGCCGGCTACGCCGCCGGAACGCTGCTGATCGACCGAATTCTGCGCAGGGTCCGGGTCACCGGCACCCTGGCCCGGATGTGAGGCCTCATGGACATCACTGCCTCCCGTGTGACCGGCGTCGGCCGGGTGGTCCGCGCGGCCGCCGCCAACGCCTTCGCCGACTTCCGCGCGACCTACACCTGGTACAGCTGGACGTTCGGCTGGCTGGGCCGGATGCTGTGCCAGGTCACCTTCTTCGCTCTGCTCGGCTCCTACCTGCACTCGCCCGGGCAGACCCGCTATCTCGTCCTCGGCAACTCGGTGATGACATGCGTCATCGAGGCCATGACGGTGGTGGTGTCGACCAGCTGGGAGCGCGCGCAGGGCACGTTGGCGCTGCTGGCCGCCGCGCCCAGCGAGATGGGGTGGATCTTCCTCGGCCGCAGCCTGCAGTGGCCCGTGAGCGGCTGCGCGACCTCGCTCGTCGCGCTGGTGCTGCTGGATCCGCTGTTCGGCGTGCAGTTCGCGGCGGCGCGGCTTCCGGTGCTGGTGGCGCTGGTGCTGCTGACCGCGTTCAGCACGTACTGCTTCGGGCTGTTCCTCGGCGCTTTCGTGATCGCCGCGCCGGCCGTCCGCAACATCGTGTTCAACACCGCCTTCCTCGTCACCATGGCGATCAGCGGGATCCAGGTGCCGACCGGTTTCTGGCCGTTCGGCGTGCGCCTGCTGGCCGGTGCGCTGCCGGCGACGCACGGCGTGGCAGCGGTGCGCGCTCTCGCCGACGGTGCCGGCCCGGCCGCCGTCGCACGGCCGGCGGCCTGCGCCGCGCTCGCGGGCGCGCTGTGGCTGGCCGCCGCGCTGACCGCGTTCCGTGTCTCGGCACAGCTGGCCCGCCGGCACGACGGCTACGAGTTCGCCGTATGAGCGACGAACCGTTCGAACAGAAAGGTCATCCCATGTCCCACCCGGCGGCGCCGGGGGAGCTGAGCGTCCTGGTCGTCAAGCCGGACGGCTACCGCTGCCCCCAGGTGCGCGAGTACGTCGACGAGCTCCTCGGGGCCTCGCGGCTGACCGTCGAGCTGCGCTACGAGGTCTGTCTGGAGGACGAGGACGTCATGGACACATGGCCCAAGTTCGCCGGGCCCAAGTACCCGATCACCGCAGAGTTGCTGAGGCTGTACCTGACCAGCGGACCGTGCGAGGTCATCGTGGTCCGTGGGCCGGACGTGGTGCGCCGTTGCGCGCACCTGCGCGGCGAGGTGCGGGCGCGGTTCGGTACCTCGGCGTTCGCCAACTGTGTGCACACCCCGACCGAGCCCCAGGAGATCGGCCCCAACGTGGAGAAGTACCTGGTCAGTCTGCCGACGGGGCAACCGTTCACCCGGCACCGCGACGAGGGCGTCACCGAGGGGATCAGCGGCCGGCTGGCCGCCCTGCCACGTTCCGCGCTGCTCGCGGAGGCGCGGGCCTTCTGGAAGACGGCGCAGAAGGAGGGCTGGCGCGCTGCCTGGCGTCCCCGTCCGGTGAGCGGTGGCTTCGGTGCCTGTCTGCTGCCCGGTGATCCGCATTCCGTGGACCACGGCATGTCCCTGATCGCCGACGCCCTGCCCGGACTGACCGTGCGCGAGGTGATCTCCGCCTACGTGGAGGCCGAGGTGGAGGGCTGGTCCTGTCTTCTGTCCGGTACCGGCTCACAGGCCCGGGAACTGGCCCGCCTGCTGGCAGCGCAAGGCCTGTACACCGAGGTCAGGGCTCTGACCCCTGCCCGGCAGACCTGAACGGCAGCACCGGTCCCACCCCTTGCCGCCGAGCCGCCCCCGCGCCGCCGCCCGCCTCCCGCTTCCCCGTCGAAGAGCGTCAATGAGCCTGGAGAGCCTTCGTATGCCCCTGCCCCCTCATCTCGTAGCCCCGGACCTCGTGCCCGAGCAGCAGGTCGACGACACCAGCGCCGTCTACTATCCGGTCTCCGACACCCGGATGGTGGCCGGCGAGGGCATCTACCTGTACGACTCCGAAGGCCGCGGCTACATCGACTGCGCGTCCGCGACCTTCAACCTCAGTCTCGGGTACCGCCACCCCGCGGTGGTCCGGGCCATCAAGGAACAGGCCGACCAGCTCATCCATGTCACGTCCGGGTTCCAGACGGCACCCATCAACGCTCTGGCCCACCGCCTGGTGAAGCTGGCCCCGAAGACGATCAGCAAGGCCCATCTGAAGGTGGACGGGGGCTCGGCCGCGAACGAGGGCGCGGTGAAGATGGCGCAACGCGCGACCGGACGACGGGATGTGATCACCCTCTTCCGCAGCCACGTCGGCCAGACGGTGATGATGGCCAGCCTGTCCGGCAACGCCTTCCGCAAGCAGCCGCTGGCCCAGCTCTACCACGGCGGACTTCAGGTGCCGGACCCGTACTGCATGCGCTGCTTCTACGGCCAGGATCCCCGCAGTTGCGGCCTGATGTGCGTGGACCGCATCAACGACTTCCTGGAGTACGCCAGCAGCGGCAGCGTGGCGGCGGTGCTCGTGGAGCCCATATCTGGCAACGGCGGCAACATCGTGCCGCCGGACGGGTACTTCGCCGCGCTGCGCGAGCTGTGCGACGCCCACGACATCAAGCTGATCTTCGACGAGGTGCAGACCGGCATCGGCCGCACGGGACGCATGTTCGCCGCCGAGCACTTCAGCGTGGACCCCGACGCCATCACCGTGGCCAAGGGACTCGGCGGTTCCGGCACCCAGGTCGCGGCCATCCTCACCAGTGACGAGCTGGCGGGCCTGCCCACCAACGACCACTCCTTCACCTACGGGGCCAACCTGCTGGCCGCCGCCGCGGCGCTCGCCACCCTGGACGTCATCGACGACCCGGGCTTCCTCGCCAACGTGCGGGCCACCGGCGCGCACGTCCTCGGCCGCCTGGAAAGCCTGCGCCGCACGCACCCGCACCTCGCGGACGTGCGGGGAGTGGGTCTGATGATCGGCGTCGAGATCGTCGACGAGTCCGGACGCCCCAGCGCCGCGCTCACCAACCGGCTGGCCGAACGCGCCCTGGACCACGGTCTGGTCCTGCGGACCTCGCGTTACGGACACGGCAACGTGCTGAAGGTCCGCCCGCCCCTGATCCTCACCCTCGAGGAGGCCGACGTCATCTGCGACCGGTTCACCGAACTGCTGCTGGCGGAGGGAATCTGATGTCTCACCGGCCGGCCCGTCCGACGCCGCGACAGCCCGCCGCCGACAGCGACATCGCGTTCGTCGGAGGCGGCTTCCGCACCACCACGTTCCTCTCCTCCGCCCCCGGCCTGCTGCGCCGGCGGATCCGCGTCTACGAGCGCGGCACCACGGTGGGCCCCGGCGGGTTCGCCCGGTACGGGATCACCACCACCTCCATCGGCTCCCGCTTCTTCAAACACCTGGACCCGAGCGGCCCGTTCGCATCCCTGGCCCACTCCCCCGCGCTGGCCGACGTCGTCCACGCCGAGCAGCCGGTGGCCATGGAGCGGCTGGCCACCGCCCTGACCGCACTCGGAGGCACGCTCGCGGATGCCCTCGGACCGGAGGGGCTGCGACTGGGCAGCGCGGTCGTCGCGGTGCACGCCGACAGCCGGCAGCGGCGGGTGGTGCTGCAACTCTCCGACGGCAGCACGGAGTCGGCACGGCATGTGGTGCTCGCCACGGGGCGCACCGAGCGGCCGCATCCGGAACTGGCCCCCTGGCGGGCGAAGGTACTGGCTTCGGGAACCGTGATCTCCATCGGTCACCGTCAGGACATCAAGGACAGGCTCCTCGCGGCCGCCGGCCGCCCGGTCGTCATCGCCGGCTGCTCGCACAGCGCGATGTCCGCCCTGCAGACCCTGCTCGATGCGCGGGCCGAACTGCGCGCCGAGCACCCCGGCGCGGCCATGCCCGCCCTCCGGGTCGTCCGGCGTGGTCCGGCCCGGCTCATGTACGACAGCGCGGACCTCGCCCGGCTCGGTCAGGTACCGGGCCGGGAGCGCCCGTTCGACCCCGTCGCCGACGTGTGCCCGGCCACCGGCATCGTCTACCGGGACTCGGGGCTGCGTCACCAGTCACGCGCCCTGTACTGCGCCCTCTGGGCGGGCGAGGTGCCCGGCGCCGCTCTCGTGGACGCACCCGTACTCGCCGACGCGGCCGACGGCTTCGACGAGGCCGCACTGATCGTCCAGGCACTCGGTTACCACGGTCAGGCGCCGGACATCCACGCGGACGGCGTGCTGGCGCGCCCCGGCGACTCCCCCGCCCGGCTGCTCGCCGACGACGACGGAGCACTGCTGCTGACCGGGACCGCGCACCCCCTGCTGTCCGTGCTGCGGGTGGAACCCACCCCGCTCGACCGCAGGGACGACACCGCCTACGCGAGCGACCTGTACGAACGGCTGGCGAGCCGCCTGGACCGCCTGGCAACACGGGTGGCGGAGGTGGGCGCATGAGCGGCGGACCGGTTCTGGACGCGCTGGCCGCGCTGATCGGCGAGCGGCGGAGCGGCGGACCGACACGCCCGTACGTGGTCGGCGTCACCGGAGTCGACACCGCGGGCAAGTCGAGGCTTGCCGAACGGCTGCGGGTCGCGCTGCAGGACAGGGGCGTGCCCGCCGCAGTGGTGCACGTCGACGACTTCCACCGCCCGCGGGCCGAGCGCTACGACCCCGCGCTGCCGGAGCCGCGCCAGTACTACGAGCGCAGCATCGACTTCGCCCGGCTGGCCGCCGAAGTCCTGGCCCCCCTGCGGGCCGACGGGGGGTTGCACCGTACCGTGGCGCGCCTCGACCTGCCCACGGACGAGTGGACCACGATCCGCTACGACATCGATCCCGGCAGTGTGGTGATCCTGGAGGGCGTCTTCCTGTACCGCGCGGAGACCAGGCCCCATGTCGACCTCTTCGTGCACCTGCACGCGGACGAGCACACGGTGCTGGAACGGGCCCGGTCGCGCGATCTGCCCGCCCAGGGCGAAGAAGTGATGCGGAAGTACCGCGACAAATACCTGCCGGCCCAACGGGCGTACCTGGACGAGCACGCGCCGCGGACGCTGGCGGACGTGATGCTCGACAACTCCCGCTGGCAGGAACCCGTCGTACTGTCCTGGCCCGGCGAGCGCCACGCCGTGCTGTTCGATCTGTGGAAGACCCTGGTGCCGCTGCCGGACGAGCTGAAGCGGCGCACGTTCGAGGCCACCGCCGTGGCGCTCGGGCAGCGGCCCGAGGATCTCGCGGACGCGTGGAAGCGCACCAGGGAGATACGTGAGACCAGGCCGTTCGCCGACTACCTGGACTGGCTGCGCGACCATCTGGCGGGTACCTGGTCGCCGGCCCAGGCGGCTCAGGCGGCGGCCACCCGCCGCCGACTGCACGGCGAGGCCTTCGCCACCCCGCTGCCCGGCGCCGTCCAGGCCGTGACGGCGGCGAGGCAGTTGGGCCTGCGCACGGCCCTGGTCTCCAACTGCACCTCCGACGTGCGGGAGATGGTGCGTGAGTCGGCCTTCGCGGACCGCTTCGACGAACTGCTGCTCTCCGCGGAGGCCGGTGTCATGAAACCGGATCCGGAACTGTTCCGCACAGCCGCCGACCGGCTCGGTGTTCCACCATCGGCCTGCGTCTTCGTCGGTGACGGCACCGACGGGGAGCTTGCCGGTGCCGCCGCCGCGGGCATGACCGCCGTCCTGGTGGAGTGCGGTGAGCCGCGCTCGTGGACCGGACCCAGGATCGCCGCCCTGCCCGGCCTGACCGACCTGCTCGTGACCGTCCTCGCCAAGGGGTGACCCCGCTCCCATGCACATCCATCACAAGGTCCTGCTCGTTCCCATGCAGCCGACGCCCAACGGCCGGCTGCACATCGGCCACGGCGGCGGCACCTATCTCCGGGCCGACGTCATCGCCCGGGCGCTGCGTGCCCAGGGCCACGAGGTAGCGGTCATCACCGGCAGCGACGCCTACGAGGACTGGGTGGTGGCCGCCGCCCACAGCGAGGGCCGCTCCCCGGAGGAGACCTACCGCGACCACCACGCGGGGATCGCGCGCGACCTCGCCCGCTTGTCCATCGACCTGGACGGGTGGATCGATCCGGCGGGCCCCGACCACCGGGACGCCTACCGGCGACTGCACGAGAACGTCCTGACCCGGCTGCGGACGACCGGCGCCGCCCGTCTGGAGAGGGAGCGGATACCCTACGCGCAGGACACGGGCCGGCCGCTCGTCGGCCCGTGGATCGCGGGCGACTGCCCGCACTGCGAGCGCCCGTGCGGGGGCAGCACCTGCACCTACTGCGGCGAGTACTTCGTCCCCGAGCAGATCCTTCGGGCGCGGTCCCGGCTCACGGACAGCCCCGTCGAGTGGCGCACGGAGGAGAACTGGTTCGCGACGGCCGCCGATCCGCAGGCCGTCGCCGACCGGCACCGGGCGGCCGGGCTGCGGCCCGTGTTCCTCGCTCCGCTGCTGCGTGCCCTGGACAAGCACGGCGGCCGTGTCCGGCTGACCGGACAGGGCGACTGGGGCGTCCGGAGCGGGACACTGCCCGTGGGGAAGGTCATCAGCAACGGATACTTCCTCTACAGCGTCTACTGCGGTGAGGTGCACCAGGCACTGACCGGTGCCGCCGTGAACCCGTTCGCTCCGGGCAGCGGCGTCACGACGGTCGGCCTGTTCGGCAGCGACAACTCCACCCCTGGGCTGCTCGTCCCCGACGTGCTGGCACAGGGCTCGCAGGGGACGCTGAGCCCGTTCGACGCCACGGTCGTCAACGGCATGCTGCACTTCGAGGGGCGCAAGTGCTCCACCAGCAAGCGGCACGGCATCTGGCTCTCCGAGCTGCTGGAAGGCACGTCCGTGACCTCCGACGAGCTGCGCTACGCCCTGCTCCACGCGCCACTCGACCACGGCCCCGCCGAGACGTCGACCGAGACGTTGACCGGGCACGTCAACGCCCTGCGTGACTGGGACGCCAAGGTACTGCGCCCGGCCCTCGACCGGCTGCGTCAGCAGTCCGGTCCGGTGCGGCGGGCAGACCTGGCGCTCAAGGCTGCGGCCGACCAGTACGCGCTGCTCACCCCGTACTCACCCGACCTGACGGCCGCCGTGCGGGCGCTCGAAGACTGGGCGCGCACTCCACTCGACGCCGACTCGGAGTGGCTGGTCGGCCTGGCGCTGCTCGGCCGGCCGCTGCTGCCGGACCTGGCCGGCCTCGTCTGGGCACAGCTCGGCTTCCCCGGCGAACCCGGGCTGGGACAGGCGGAACGCTTCGAACCGCTCCCACGCCAGTTCCCGGCCACTGCTCCCGCACCGGCCCGCGGGCCACTGGACGCGGCGGCACTGCAACCCTACGTTCACCTCGAGGAGCCGGACGGACAGCCCGGCCCCGGCTGACACAGCGGGGTCAAGGGCTGTTTGCAGCGGTGGTCATCGGCGCCGGCGCGGCGCGGACAGTGCGGCGGTGAAGTCGTCCAGGGCCGAGAGGTTGTGGGCGCTGACGACGGCGTCGCAGTAGGGCAGTGCCGCGGCCATGCCGGCCACGAGCGGACGGTAGCGCGGGCTCGCCGTGCGCGGGTTGACCCAGACGACGCGGTAGGCGACCCGGGACAGCCGCGCCATGTGGGTGGCGAGGTCGGCGGGCGGGCCGGTGTCCCAGCCGTCGGAGACGATGGCGACCACGGCGCCGTGCGCCATGCCGCGCCGTCCGAACCGCTCGTTGAACTCCGCCAGGCACTCCGCAATCCGGGTGCCCCCGGACCAGTCCGGGGCCGCCCGTCCGGCCCGTGCCAGGGCGTCGTCGGGCCCGGCCCGCCGGAGGACGGGCGTGAGGCGGGTGAGGCGGGTGGCGAAGGTGAAAACCTCGGCATGGGTGGCGCGGGCGGCGCAGTAGAGCAGTTGCAGCATCGCGCGGGCATAGGGCTCCATCGAGCCGGAGATGTCACAGAGCACGACGAGGTCGCGGGGTCGGGTGCGGGGCACGAAGCGGCGTAGCCGCAGCGGGTGTCCGCCGGTGCGCCTGCTGTCGGAGAGGGTGCGGCGCACATCGATGCGCGGACCGTGGTGTGCGGTGCGGTGTCGGCGGGACGGCCGGGTCGGGGTGCGGAGCACGAGGGTGCGCATCACCTCGGAGAGCAGCGCCAGTTCCGCGGCGGACAGGTCCGCGAAGTCGCGGCTCGCGAGACGGTCGAGCGGACTGGCGGCGAGGGGGACCGGAGCCTGCCGCGGCTGTGCGTCGGCCTCCCGGCCGCGTCCGTCCGCGGTGGCGGCGCGGGCGCCGGGGACGCGGCCGGGAAGGGTGCGCGGGAGCGAGCGCGCCGGGTCACCGGGCTGCCCGCGCTGTACTTCGCGGTCGGCCGGGCCGCCGAAGACGTCCCGGAAGACCGCGTCGAACGGCTCGATCTGCTCGGGGTCGGACACCAGGGTGGCGAGCGCGCAGTGCCGCAGTTCGCGCGTCGTCGACGGTGCCAGCAGGGTGAGCGCCCGGGCGAAGCCGCGGGTGCGGTCGGGACCCACCTCGATCCCCGCGTCGTGCAGGGCGGCGGTGAACGAGGCGGCCAGTTCCGGCAGATCAGGCATCGGTGCCTGCCTCGGCGTCGATCAGCTCCGCCAGTCCCGCCCGGCGCACGGCCTCAAGGTCCTCGGCGTACTTGAGCACGGCCCCCAGGGTGCGGTCGGCGGCGTCGGCGTCGAGGACGGTCAGGCCCAGTGTGTGCAGCGCGCCGGCCCAGTCGATCGCCTCGGCGATGCCGGGCGGCTTGGTGAGCTGCTGCCGGGCCCGCAGGCGCGCCACTGCGTGCGCCACGCGCGGGGCCAGCCACTCGGCCGACTCCGGCACCCGTCTGCGGATGATCGCGGCGACTCGTGCGGTGTCCGGGTAGTCGATCCAGTGGTAGAGGCAGCGGCGTTTGAGCGCGTCGTGCAGATCCCGGGTGCGGTTGGAGGTCAGTACGGCCACCGGGGGTACCGCGGCCGTGCGGGTGCCGAGTTCGGGGATGGTGACGGCGGCATCGGCGAGCAGTTCCAGCAGGAACGCCTCGAACTCGTCGTCGGCGCGGTCCACTTCGTCGATGAGGAGCACCGCGGGCCGCGGTCCCGGGTGGCAGATCGCGGCGAGCAGCGGCCGTGGCAGCAGGTAGTCCTCGGTGAACAGGTCGGCGTCCCGCAGGGGCTCCCCACGGGACTCGGCGAGCCTGATGGCCAGCAGTTGCCGTGGGTAGTTCCACTCGTAGAGGGCCTCGGCCGAGGACAGGCCCTCGTAGCACTGCAGCCGGATCAGCGGGGTGTCCAGCACGGCGGCGAGTGCGCGGGCCGCCTCGGTCTTGCCGACGCCGGGCTCGCCCTCCAGCAGGATCGGCTGCCGCATGCGCACGGCCAGCAGCAGCGCCGTGGCGAGGGCGTCGTCGGCCAGGTAGCCGACCGCGTCGAGACGCGTGCGCAGGGCGGGGACATCGGGTACGAGGGGGTCGAGGTCAGGCATGCGCGTAACGGGAGGGGTCGTCGGCGAAGGCGTGCCGGCACCCCGGCCCGCAGAAGTACACCCTGCTGCCGGCCCGGTCCAGTGAGAGGGTGTCGGGCGTGATCGCCACGGTCATGCCGCACACGGGATCCACGCCCTCGGCCGCGGTCTGCGGCGCGGCGGGGTCGGCTCCGGGGCGAACGGCCCGGGCCGTCTTCGGACGCAGGGCGATGATCTCGGCGTACACCGACAGCGCGATCTCCCCCGGGGTCCGCGCGCCGATGTCCAGACCGGCAGGGGTGTGGACGCGCGCGCGTTGTTCCTCGGTGACGTCCAGCCCGGCGAGCACCGCCGCGCCGCGCTTCGGACTGGCCACCAGCCCGATGTACGGGACCCCGGCGCGTACGGCCTCGCGCAGTACGGTCTCCTCGTCGCGGCCGTGTGTGGCGATGACGACGACGTCCAGGTCGGGCGGCAGCGGCTCCCCGGGCGAGGCCGGCCGGGCGTCGAGGCCGAGCACGCGACCGACGTCGAGCAGGGCGCGGGCGATGGGGGCGTGTCCGTAGACGTACGCCAGCGCCGGGGGGAGGTTGGCCTCCAGGAAGATGTCGAGCGTCCCGCCCGACAGGCAGGGATTGGCCACCGTGACCAGGCCTTCGACGGACTCCTGCGTGCCTTCGGTGCCGGTGTCCGCGCCGGGCGTGATCCTCAGCAGCAGCGACTCGCCGGTCTGCAGCACCCGCAGGCCCTGCAGTTGCACCGTCGTCTCGGCGCAGGTTCCGCCCACGAAGCCCTCGATGGTGCCGTCGGGCAGCACCAGCGCGCTGTCCCCGGGCTTGGCGCTCGTGGGCCGTTCCGCGTGGACGACGGTGGCCAGCACGAACGGGGTCCGGCCGTGCCGGAGCGTGTCCGCCCGGGTCAGCAGTTCGTGGTTCGTCATCGCGAGCGCCTCAGGTGATCGCCAGGTCGGTGCGCAGCGGCCGGCCCTGCGCGGCCCGCCACACCGCGGCGGGCGTCAGCGGCATGTCGACATGGCGTACGCCGAGCGGCTTCAGCGCGTCGACCACGGCGTTGACCACCGCGGCGGGCGAGCCCACGGTGGCGGACTCGCCGACGCCCTTGGCTCCGATGGGGTGGTGCGGGGAGGGGGTGACGGTCTCGCCGAGTTCCCAGGACGGGCACTCGACCGAGGTGGGCAGGAGGTAGTCCATGAACGACCCGCCGAGGCAGTTGCCGTCCTCGTCGAAGGCGATCACCTGCATGAGCGCCATGCCGAGGCCGTCGGCGAGTCCGCCGTGCACCTGACCCTCGACGATCATGGGGTTGATCCGGTTGCCGCAGTCGTCCACGGCGACGAACCGGCGGACCTTCACCTGGCCGGTGTCCGCGTCCACGTCGGCGACGCAGATGTACGCGCCGAAGGGGAAGGTGAGGTTCGGCGGGTTGTAGACGCAGGTGGCGTCCAGGTGGCCCTCGACGCCCTCGGGCAGCTCCAGGTTGGAGTGTGCGGCGAGCGCGATCTCGGCCATGGTCCGTCCCTGGTCGGGATCGCCCGTGACGAACCAGCGGCCCTTCTCCCACTCCAGGTCGTCCGGGCTCACTTCGAGCATGGCGGAGGCGACGATCTTCGCGCGTTCGCGCACCTTGCGGGCGACCATCGCGGCCGCCGCTCCGGACACCGGTGTCGAACGGGATCCGTAGGTGCCGAGCCCGAACGGGGTCTGGTCGGTGTCGCCGTGCACCACCTCGACATCCTCGGGCGGGATGCCCAGTTCCTCGGCGACGATCTGCGCGAACGTCGTCTCGTGGCCCTGCCCCTGGGTCTGCACGGAGATCCGCAGGACGGCCTTGCCAGTGGGGTGAACGCGCAGTTCAGCGCCGTCGGCCATGCCGAGGCCGAGGATGTCCATGTGCTTGCGGGGGCCGGCGCCGACGGCCTCGGTGAAGAAGCTGACCCCGATGCCCATCAGCTCGCCGCGCTCGCGTTTTTCGGCCTGCTCCCGTCGTAGGTCCTCGTAGTGCGCGATGTCCATCGCGAGGCGCAGGGCGCGCGGGTAGTCGCCGGAGTCGTACTCCCATCCGGTCTGCGTCTTGTACGGGAACTGCCCGGGCCGCAGCAGGTTGCGCATCCGCAACTCGGCCGGGTCCATGTCGAGTTCGGCGGCGAGCACGTCGACCATCCGCTCGACCAGGTACACGGCCTCGGTGACCCGGAACGAGCAGGCGTAGGCGACACCGCCGGGTGCCTTGTCGGTGTAGACGCCGGTCACGGTGCAGTGCGCGGCGGCCAGGTCGTACGAGCCGGTGAACACGCCGAAGAAGCCGGCCGGGAACTGCGTCGGCTGCGCGGTGGCGTTGAACGCGCCATGGTCGGCGATCACGTGGACGCGCAGGCCCAGGATCTTCCCGTCTTTCGTCGCCGCGATCTCGCCGTGCATGTGGTAGTCGCGGGCGAAGGACGTGCTCATCAGGTTCTCCGAGCGGTCCTCCACCCACTTGACCGGCTTGCCGGTGACGATCGAGCCGACGACCGCGCACACGTAACCCGGGTAGATGCCGACCTTGTTGCCGAATCCGCCTCCGATGTCCGGGGAGATGATGCGGATCTTGTGCTCCGGAATGCCGGCCACCATCGCGTACAGCGTGCGGTGGGCGTGCGGGGCCTGCGTGGTGGACCACACCGTCAGCTTCCCGGTGATGGCGTCCATGTCCGCGACGGTGCCACAGGTCTCCAGCGGCGCCGGGTGCACCCGCGGATACAGCATGTCCTGCGCCACCACGACGTCGGCGCCCGCGAAGACCTCGTCGGTGCGCTCCTTGTCGCCCGCCGACCAGTCGAAGATGTGGTTGTCCCGCTGGCCCTCCTTGTCGTCGCGGATCACCGGTGCGTCCGGCTCCATCGCCCGCAGGGCGTCGACGACCGGTGGCAGCGGCTCGTACTCCACATCGATCAGCTCGAGAGCGTCCCGTGCGGCGTAGGGGTCCTCGGCGACGACGAAGGCGACCTCCTGGCCCTGGAAGCGCACCTTGTCGGTGGCCAGCACCGCCTGGGTGTCGTACGAGATCGTGGGCATCCAGGCCAGCCCGAGACCGGCCAGGGTCTCCCCGGTGATCACGGCCTTGACCTTGGGGTGCGCCTCGGCGGCGCTGGTGTCGATCGACACGATCCGGGCGTGGGCCAGCGGGCTGCGCAGAATGGCGCCGTGCAGCATGCCGGGCAGCCGTACGTCGTCGACGTAGGTGCCGTGGCCGCGGACGAACCGCGCGTCCTCCTTGCGGGGCATCCGTCCGAAACCGACCGGCCGCTCCTCGGTGGTCGTCATGCCCGCACCTCCTCGCGGCCGGGCGCCGGCTCTTCGCGAGCGGGCGCCGGCTCGGTGCCGGTGTCCGCGGTCCGCGCCCCGCCGCCGTGCTCGGCGGCCCAGCGGATGGAGCGCACGATGTTCTCGTAACCGGTGCAGCGGCACACCTGTCCGGAGATGGCCTCGCGGATCTCCTCCTCGGACGGATCGGCGTTGTGGTCGAGCAGCCAGCGGGCGGTCATCATCATCCCCGGCGTGCAGAAGCCGCACTGCAGCCCGTGGCAGGC
This sequence comes from Streptomyces sp. NPDC001816, assembly GCF_042892235.1. Taxonomy (NCBI): domain Bacteria; kingdom Bacillati; phylum Actinomycetota; class Actinomycetes; order Kitasatosporales; family Streptomycetaceae; genus Streptomyces; species Streptomyces sp. NPDC001816. Next base: position 277,455 of record NZ_JBIATY010000012.1, on the reverse strand, counting down.
GATGAACCCCTGTTGCACCGGGTCGAGTTCGGTCCCGTGCGCCAGGCCCTCGACGGTGCGCACCTCATGGCCGTCGGCCATCACCGCGAGCACGGTGCAGGACTTGACCGGCGTCCCGTCCAGCCACACGGTGCACACCCCGCAGTTGGAGGTGTCGCAGCCCCAGTGGGTGCCGGTGAGTCCGAGTTCGTCGCGCAGGAAGTGCACGAGCAGCAGCCTGGGTTCGACGTCCCTCGTGTGCTGCTCGCCGTTCACGGTCACGGTGATCCGCATGTCATGCCTCCTGCCCCTGGGCACGCGCGGCGGCGGCGCGCAGCGCCCGCGTCGTCAGCTCCCCGGCCAGATGCCGCTTGTAATCGACCGGGCCGCGCTGGTCCGCCGTCGGCCGGCACTCCTGCGAGGCGATCCGGCCCGCCTCGGCGAAGGCCTCGTCGTCCGGCCGTCCGCCGCGCAGGAAGTCCTCGGCCTGCACGGCCACGAACCGTGGGGCACCCACCGCGGTCAGCCCGATCCCGGCCTCGGTGATGACCCCCTCGGAGATCTCCAGCACCGCGCCCGCGGCGACGACCGCCCAGTCGCCGACCCGGCGCTCGACCTTGCGGTAGGCGCTGGCGTGCGAGCGGATGGGCACGCGGATCTCCACCAGTAGCTCCGCCTCGTCCAGCGCGGTCTCGTACGGTCCGAGGAAGAACTCCCTGATCGCGATGGTGCGCCTGCCGCCGGGGCCCTGGGCGACGAGGGTCGCCCGCAGTGCCGAGAACGCCGCGGACAGGTCCTCCGACGGGTCGGCCTGGCACAGCGAGCCGCCCACGGTGCCGCGGTTGCGGACGAGCGGATCGGCGATGACCCGTTCCGCGTCCCGCAGGATGGGGAAGTGCTCGCCGACGACCGGCGAGGCGAGCAGCTCCGCGTGGCGGACCATCGCTCCGACGGCCAGGTCGTGCCCGTCCACCCGGATCCGCGCCAGCTCGCCGAGGCCGTTGATGTCGATCAGGGCTTCGGGCTGGGCCAGCCGCAGCTTCATCATCGGCAGCAGGCTGTGTCCGCCCGCCACCACCCGGGCCTCGGGGCCGTACCGTGTGAGCAGCTCGATGGCCTGCTCAAGGCTGGTGGCCCTCTCGTACTGGAATGCAGCCGGTACTTGCATCGGGCCCTCCTGGATCGCTGTGCCCGTTGCTGAAGTGATGCTGCGCTCTTCCGTACCGGCCGGGCAATGGGTGGATAAGCATTCACTTATCACCCCGAACGCGAGAAAATCGGACGGTGACCGTCACGCAGCTCAGCACGTTCGTGCTGGTTGCCCGGCTCGGTTCGGTGGGCGCCGCGGCGCGGGCTCTGGACGTGAGCGAGTCCGCGGTGTCGCAGGCGCTCGCCGCGCTGCGGAGCCACTACGGCGATCCGCTCATCCGGCGCACCGGCGGCGGTGGGATGCGTCTGACGCCCGCCGGGGCGCGGCTGCTGCCGGTCGCGTCGCGGATGGTCGCGCTGAGCGCGGATGGCGAGGCCGCGGTGCGGGCGGCACGGGGTGCGCCCGACGAACTGCGGGTCGTCGCCACGAGCACGCTGGCCGAATTCGTGCTCCCGTCGCTCGTGGAGGCCTTCGCCTGCCGCTCGGGGCGCAGGACCGAGACGTCGTTCGGGGTGGCCTCCGGCAACGAGATACGCGTACTGGTGGAGAACCGGCTGGCCGACGTCGCGCTCGGGCCGTATCTCGGTGCCGCCCGCAGGGGCGAGCTGGTCAGCGAGCCGCTGTTCCGCACCCAGCTGGTCGTGGTGACCGGCGCCAGGTCGCCGCGGCCGCCCGGTGCGCCGCCGCAGTGGTCGTGGCTGGTCGATTCCTCCGGGACCGATCCGGACGCGGACTCCGGGCGGCTGCTGCGTCGGCTCGGTGTGGCCGAAGGGCATGTGTGGGTGTTCCCCAACCAGGCCGCGACCTGGGCGGCCGCCGCCGAGGGCGCGGGGGTGGCACCGGCGTTGGCCCATCTGGTGTCGCCCCGTATCCTCCGTGACGAGCTGCGCATCCTGGAGACCCCGGCCACGCCGTCGGACGCCACGTGGCACGCCACCGTCCTGCAGCCGGAGCAGCGTTCCCCGGCCACCGACGCGTTCCTGCACTTCCTGCACACGCCCGCGGCGACCCGCATCATGCGCGCGCCCGGCGCGGGCGTCCCGCCCTCCCGGTTCCGGCCCCCGGTGTACGTCACGCTCTGGGGCGCGTGAGGGAGCAGGCCCTCCCCCGTTGGCGCAGGGGTGCGTCCGGCTTGCGTCCGGTCGGCGGGTGAAGCCGCCGGCCGAAGATCACGGCGCCTACGCTCAGGTACATGGTTGAGCATCGCATGGTTGACGTGAACGGCGTTCGGCTGCACATCGCCGAGCAGGGCGACGGCCCCCTGGTCGTGCTGCTGCACGGCTTCCCCGAGTCATGGCACTCCTGGCACCACCAGTTCGGCCCCCTGGCCGACGCGGGGTTCCGAGTGGTCGCACCCGACCAGCGTGGATACGGACGCAGCGACCACCCCCGCGATGTCGACGCCTACACCATCCTCCACCTGGTCGGCGACGTCGTCGGACTGGTCCGGGCCCTGGGTGAGGAGAAGGCGTACGTCGTCGGGCACGACTGGGGCGCGCCGGTCGCCTGGCACACCGCCCTGCTGCGACCGGACATGGTGCTCGGGGTGGCCGGCCTGAGCGTGCCGCCCCCCTTCCGGGGGACACAGCCTCCGCTGGCCGCCATGGACGAGCGGTTCGGCGGCCGCTTCTACTGGAACTACTTCAACCGGCCCGGCGTCGCCGACGCCGAGCTGGCGAAGGACACGCGCACCGCTCTGCGGAAGATCTTCTACTGGGCTTCCGGCGACGCTCCCGGCGCCGGCGAGGGCGAGCAGCCGCTGGTCGACCCCGAGCGCGGCTGGCTCGCGACCATGCCCGACCCCGAGGTACTGCCCGAGTGGTTCACCGAGGACGACCTCGACGCGCTCGCCGAGAGCTTCTCCCAGGGCTTCACCGGGGCGCTCAACTGGTACCGCAACCTCGACCGCAACTGGGAACTGACCGCTGCGTGGCACGGCGCCGTCGTCACCCCGCCCGCCCTGTACGTCTACGGCGACCGTGACGTCGTCCCCGCCTTCCCCGGCACGCCCGAACTCATCGAGCGCCTGCCCGCCCTGATGCCCAACCTGCGGCGCGAGCCCCTCAAGCTGGCGGGCTGCGGGCACTGGACCCAGCAGGAGCGCCCGGACGAGGTGAACGCAGCGCTCATCGACTTCCTCGGGGCGACTTCCTGAGTCGCGGAAGACGGAGACCCCTCCGGGGTCGCTCGTGAGCGTGCGCGCAACCCCGTAGCGGCACACCGCCGCCGTGTCACGCTCGTCGGTCTCTCCCCTGGTCCTGGGGCGTGGTCACCACGTTGGCCAGGGGCTCTCCGGCCGTGTAGCGGGTCAGCTGGGCACGGACCAGCGAAAGTGCCCGGGGGCGGAACGCGGAGGTGGTGGCGGCCGCATGAGGGCTGATCAGGGTGTGGGGGGTCGTCCACAGGGGATGGCCCGGTGGCAGCGGCTCCGGGTCCGTCACGTCGAGTGCCGCGCTCAACCGCCCGCTGCGCAGGGCGCCGACCAGTGCCGTGGTGTCCACCACCGGGCCTCGGGCGATGTTGACCAGCAGGGCTCCGTCCCTCATCCGCGCCAGGAACCGTGTGCCGACCAGTCCGCGGGTCGCGTCCGTGAGCGGCACGGTCAGCACCACCACGTCGGCCTGCGGGAGCAGGGACTCCAGCTCGTCCATGGAGTGCACCGGCCCTTGGGGCAGATGTCGTGCGGTGCGGGCCACGCGCAGCACCTGGCACTCGAACGCCGTCAGGCGCGCTTCGACGGCGGCGGCGATGGAGCCGTAGCCGAGCAGCAGTACCGTCCGGTCGGCCAGCGCGGGCCGGAAGCCGGTTGTCCAGCGCTGCGCGTCCTGGGAGCGGACGAAGTCGGGGATGCCCCGCAGTGCAGCGAGCGTCAGCGCCACCGCGTGTTCGGCCGTGCTGGTCGAGTGGACGTCTCTGGCGTTGCAGAGCGTGACTCCGGCGGGCAGGTGGGGCAGTACGTCGTCGACGCCCGCGCTCAGGGACTGCAGCACGCGCAGGGCCGGCAGTGCCGGCAGCAGGGGCAGCGCCGCGCTGGTGAAGGTGTACGGGATGACGAAGAACTCGACGGCGTCCAGGGCCCGGCCGTCAGGGGCCCGACCCGTGCCGTCCCACACCAGCGCATGCCATCCCGGAGGAAGACCGCCGAGGTCGGCGGGCGTGAACGGCAGCAGGAGGCGCTCTCTGTCCGAGGTCTTGGCGGAGGTCATCGGGCGGACTCCTGGCGCGACGGCCGGCTGCGGTCGGGGGACAGCGGATCGGCTCGTGCAGCACGTCATGAAATGACGGGTGATAGTGGATGTGCACCAGTGTTCCACCGTCACCTCAGGGAGGCTCGTTGACCAGCGCGGTCGGCGGTTCACGCGTGGTGATCGTGATGGGCGTGTCGTCCTCCGGCAAGTCCACCGTGGGACCGCGGCTCGCAGAGCGACTGGGCGTGCCCTTCCTGGAAGGCGACGACCTCCACCCCGCGGCCAACCGCGCCAAGATGACGTCGGGACACCCCCTCGACGACGCCGATCGCAAGCCTTGGCTGGCGGCTCTCACGGAGTGGATTCGCGCGACCGCGGCAGGCGGGCACGGGGGTGTCGCCACGTGTTCCGCGCTCAAACGCGCCTACCGGGACCAGTTCCGGCGCACCGGGGCGGACCTGTGGTTCATCCATCTCGCGCTGGCCCGTGATGTGGCCGCAGAGCGGATCGCCCGCCGCAAGGGTCACTTCATGCCCCCGCAGCTGCTCGACTCCCAGTACGAGATTCTGGATCCGCTGGAGGCCGACGAGCCGGGCGTCACCATCGACGCGTCCGGCGACCGGGAGCAGGTGCTGGCACAGGCGCTGCGCGCAGTGGCCGAGCTGCCCCGGTAGTCCGCGCCCCGCAGGAGGTTCGGATGGACTTGATCCACTTCCGCATGGTCATGCCGCCCGCGCTCACCGAGCGGGCCGTCGACCTGCTGACCTCCAACGACCGCGTCCTCAACCTGGTGGTCGTGAAGTCGGCCCACGTTCCGGACGGCGACGTGCTGGAGTGCGACGTGGTGAAGGGTGCCGCGAACGGCGTGCTGGACGGCTTGCGCAAGCTGGGGATCGACCGTGCGGGGGCGATCGCCGTCGACGACGTCGACCTGATGTTCTCGCACCGTGCGCAGCAGATCGAGGACGACCAGCCGAGCGCGCTCGTCCACGCGCCGCTGTGGGCCGCGGTCGAGGCCCACATCCGGGCCGCGGGGACGTACCCGCCGTCCTTCTACCTGTTCCTGGTCATCGCCGGCCTCATCGGCTCGGTGGGCATCATGACCAACTCGCAGATCCTCATCGTGGCGGCCATGGTGGTCGGCCCCGAGTACAACGCGATCACCAGCATCGCGCTCGGGCTCGACCGTCGTCACCGTCGCCGGGTCTGGGAGGGGACCCGCGCGCTGACGACCGGTTTCCTGCTGGCCATCGCGATCACGCTGGTCTTCGCCCTGCTGGCGCGGGCTGCCGACCTGCAGTCCACGGCCTTCGACCTGGGCCTGCGACCCGTCTCCCACCTCATCGACACACCGGACGCCTTCTCGGTCGTCGTCGCCGCGGCATCTGTGGCGCCGCGCGGCTCGTCGTGCCGCCGCACGGCCGCAGCACTAGCGATCCGGGCGTGTCACACCGATCGCCAGGCCCCCCGCGATGTCACCGCTCGCGACCTGCTCCGCCGTGCTGCAACTCGGCGTCGGTGAGATCCTCCAGCTCGCCATGAGTGTCCAGCCAGTACAGCAGGACGACCGCGGGAAAGACCAAGGCGACGGCGACGAGGGTGACGAGCCCGAGCCAGCGCAGTGTGGTGTGCGCGCCCGCCCCGTCGGCGACGGTGAGTGAGGTCGGGATCAGGTAGGGGCGCTGGGCCATGCCCCAGGCGATGACGGCGGACGCCACCACCCCGACCGCCGTGACCCGGGACCAGTCCGCAAAGGGGCGGGTGAGCAGCCATGCGGTGGCGAGGGTGGCCACCACGGCCACGATCACGAAGACGAGTCCCACTCCGTGGGTGAGCCCGTGCCACACATAAGGGGCGTCCCCGTGCGTGACGACCATGGTGATCACGGCGAGGACGGCGACGACCGCCAGTGCCGCAAGGGCCCGCCGCCGGAAGTAGCCGTCGAGGTCCGGCGCGGAGAAGCGCCGGGCGTCGGCGGCCAGGAACACGGCCCCGAGCAGCGCCGTGGCCGCGATGGCGAGCAGGCCGAACAACAGCGAGGTGGGGTTGGCCCAGGCGTCCGTCGACGCCGTCGCAGCCGCGGTCACCCGGCCCGAGGCCACTCCCCCGGCCGCGGTGCCCAGAAAGAACGGCGTCAGCAGCGAGGCGACGGCGAAGATCGCACCGTACAGACGTCGGCCGGCCAGCCTCGTCAGGGGCTTGCGCAGGGCGAAGCCGGCCCCGCGGAGCACGGTGCCGACGGCGGCCAGCGCCAGCGGCAGCCACATCGCCGTGAACACCCGTTGGAAGAACACGGGAAAGCCCGTCCACATGATGACCAGGACGAAGATCAGCCAGACGTTGTTGACCTCCCACACCGGAGCCATCGCGTGGTCGATCAGCCATCGGGGGCGCTTGCCGCGTTCCGCTCCGCCGGCGGTCAGATCCCAGAATCCGGCTCCGTAGTCGGTGCCGCCACCGCAGGCGTACGCGGCGACCCCGAGCAGCAGGACGACGGCGACGACTCCGGCGATCACGTCCGGCCTCCCTCGGACGAGGCGGTCGCGTCGCCTCCGGATCCGGGCGTGCCCGCGGACCCGACCGCGGAGCGCGGCCCGTACGGCGTGTCCGTCTCCGGAGCCTGCGGTGCGCCCCGCTCGTCGGCGAGCCGCCAGCGTGTGCGCATCTTCAACAGCACCACCAGGAACGACCCGAAGACGAAGACGTACACCAGGACGACCAGCCCGAACATGATCCACAAGCTGCTTGCACGCGTCGACGTCACCGCGTCCGCGACGCGCATGTTCTGGTACACGATCCACGGCTGGCGTCCCACCTCGGTGGTGACCCAGCCGCATTCGACGGCCACGACGGAGGCCACGCCCGCGCACGCGGCACTGCGGTAGAACCACTCGGATGCCGGCAGCCGGCGGTGGCGCAGCCACACGAGGCCGTACCAGAGCGCGAGCAGGAGCAGCAGCGAGCCGAGGCCGACCATGGCGTCGAACGCGAAGTGGGTGATGGTGGCTTCGGCGGCCGTCAGCCGGTCACTGGCCGGCACCGACGTCAGACCGGTGACCTTGGTGTCCGGGCGGAAACCGGCGAGGATCGAGTCGAGTTGGGGGATCTTGATGCCGCCGGAGATGGTCCCGTTCGGGTGCAGTCGGCCGAACAGGTACTCCGGTACATGGGTGTCGGTGTTCCAGACGATCTCCATGGCCGCGAACTTCACCGGCTGCTTGTGGAAGACCTGCCGGGCGATGGAGTCACCGAGCATGAACTGCACCGGTGTGCACACCGCGGCCAGGGTGAAGGGGATCGCGAAACCGAGCCGGTGGTACCGGTCCCGGCGTCCGCGCAGCCGGCCGACGGCGTAGACGCCGGCCACGACGTAGCCCGCCGTCACGAACATCGCCATGACGAAGTGCCAGTACTGCGGACCGAACATGGGCGTGAAGATCGCCTTCCAGATCTTCACGTCGACGGGGTTGCCGGCGGCGTCCAGGGTGAAGCCCCGCGGGGTGTTCATCCACGAGTTGGCGGCGAGGATGCCGAAGGCGCCGAGCAGGGCCGCGAACGGCAGGGGCAGTCCGAGCAGGAAGTGGGTGCGCGCGGGAAGTCTTCGCCAGCCGTACAGATAGATGGCAATGAGGACGGCCTCCAGGAAGAAGGCCCATGCCTCGACCCCGAAGCCGATGCCGAAGACATCGCCCCACCTGCCCATCATGCCCGGCCACAGGAGCCCGAACTCGAAGGTCAGCACGGTGCCGGTGACGATGCCGATGGCGAACTGGACCGCCATCACCGCCGACCAGCGGCGCGCCAGCAGCAGGGCGGTCTCGTCGTCGCGGCGCAGACCGTAGCCGTGCATGATCAGCGTGATCAGCGGCAGGGCCACGCCCAGCGGCACCAGGATGATGTGGGAGGCGAGGGTGAAGGCCATCTGGGATCTGGCCGGGAGCATCTGCGCCGGCGGGTCCGCCAGCAGGGTGACCGTGAAGTGCATGCGCGTCTCTCGGTGGGCCGACGGGAAGAGGGCGAGTCAGCCGCCGGTGGCGAAGCCGGGGAAGAGGGTCATCCCGCCGTCCACGTAGAGGGTGGCGCCCACGACGTAGTCCATGAGGTCGGAGGCGATGCCGACGACCGCGTTGGCGATGTCCTCGGGTTCGCCGACACGGTCGTAGGGGATCAGCCGCAAAAGGTCCTTCTGGGCCTGTGGGGTCTCCCAGGCGCTGCGGTTGATGGGGGTCTTGATGGCCCCGGGGGCGACCGCGTTCACCCGGATCTTCTTCGGGGCGAGTTCCTGGGCGAGGGTCTCCATCATCATCTGGACGCCGCCCTTGGAGGAGGCGTAGTTCACGTGCCCCGCCCACGGGATGATCTGGTGCACCGAACTCATGCAGATGATCTTTCCGGCGGCACGTGAGACCTCGGGCACGACGCCGCGCCGGAGGAACTCCTTCGTCGCCTCGCGCGCGCACAGGAACTGCCCGGTGAGGTTGACGTCCAGCACCTTCTGCCACTGGGCGACGGTCATCTCGGTGAACGGGGCGTCGCGTTGCAGTCCGGCGTTGGCGACCAGGATGTCGATCGTGCCGAACTCCTGGACCATCCGGTCCATCATGGCCACGACCTGGGCCTCGTCGGACACGTCCGCCTCGTAGGCCGCCGCCTTCACCCCGAGGGCTGTGATCTCCTCGACCACCTGCTCGGCGTCCTCACGCCCGGCCACGTAGTTCACGACCACGTCGGCGCCGGCCCGGCCCAGGGCGACGGCCGTGGCCCGGCCGATCCCGGAGTTGGCACCGGTGACGAGCGCTTTCTGTCCCTTGAGCAGATGTGCGGGGATCACGTTCTGCGGTGCACCCGCGGCGGCACTCACGATGTCTGTCTCCTCCACTGCGTGGCCCGGATCAGCCGGGCCGTGGCCCGGAGGTTCAGGCGCCACACAAACACCGTGGACGAGGAGCCGCAGCGGGAGTGAGCGCGCGTTGGGCTGACCGGCTGAGGATCTTCGCCCGATCGGAGGCGGGCTCGTGGGTCGGGGTTCAGTCGGGGGTTCGCCAGAGCCGGTCGAGCGCGTCGTTGAGCGTCGTGGCGGCCATGATGAGGGACAGATGGGTGAAAGCCTGCGGGAAATTGCCGAGTTGTTCTCCGCTCGGACCTATCTCCTCGGCGAACAGGCCGACGTGGTTCGCGTAGGTCTGCATCTTCTCGAAGGCGTAGCGGGCCTCGGCGAGCCGCCCCGCGCGGACGAGGGCGTCGACGTACAGGAACGTGCAGAGGCTGAATGTTCCTTCGCTCCCGCGCAGTCCGTCGGGAGACGCCTGGGGGTCGTAGCGGTAGACCAGGCTGTCGGAGACGAGGACCCGGTCCATGGCGTCCAGGGTGGTGAGCCAGCCGGGGCTTCGGGGGGAGATGAATCCGACCCGGGGGGCGAGCAGGAGGGACGCGTCCAGGACGTCGCCTCCGTAGTACTGGACGAAGGCCTGCTCCTTCTCGTTCCAGCCGCGTTGCATGACCTGTTCCAGGATCTCGTCCCGGGCGCGGGTCCAGCGCACGGTGTCGGCCGGCCTGCTGAACTGGGCCGCCAGCTTCAGACCGCGGTCGAATGCGGTCCAGCACATCACCCGGCTGTAGGTGAAGTCCTTGCGTCCGCCCCGGGTCTCCCAGATCCCTTCGTCGGGCCGGTCCCAGGAGTCGGCGAGCCAGTCCAGGGTGGCCGTAAGGCCCTTCCACCCGTGATAGCCCACTTGTTCGCCGATCTCATGGCCCTCGGCCAGGCCGTACAGGGCCTCGCCGTAGATGTCGAGCTGCAGCTGGTCGGAGGCGGCGTTGCCGGCCCGGACCGGGTAGGAGCCGCGGTACCCCTCGAAGTGCTCCAGGATCTCCTCCGTCAGATGAGGGTCACCGTCGACCCGGTACATGATCTGCAGGGGTTCGCCGTCCGGTCCCTCGTGAGCGCCGAGTCGGGCGCCGAGCCAGCGCATGAAGCTGGTCGCCTCCTCCACGAAGCCGAGATCGAGCAGAGCCCGGACCGACAGGGACCCGTCCCGCACCCAGGTGTACCGGTAGTCCCAGTTGCGCTCACCCCCGACCTGCTCGGGCAGCCCCATGGTGGCGGCGGCGACCGGAGCGCCCGTGGGGGCGTAGGTCAGGAGCTTGAGCGTGATGGCGGAGCGGTACACCGTGTCCGTCCAGCGGCCGCGGTAGCGCGAGGTGCGCACCCACAGCTGCCAGAAGTCGACGTTCGCCCAGAGGTCTGCGCTGACCACTTCGCTGGTGGGTGGTGGCGGCGCCTCTCCGCCCGGCGGGCACATGGTGAACACCACGGCGGCCGTCTCCCCGGCGTTGAGCGTGCGGGCGCCCCGGACGTCCTGCCCGTCCTGTTCGAGCGGGATCGCGCTCTGCAGGTGGGCGGTCGCGCCCGGGGCGTGGAACGTCGCCCGTTCGGGCGTGAGGTCGAGCCGGTGGTCGGCCCGCGCGTAGTCGAACCGCGGCCGGCACACGAGCTCGAAGCGCACGGTGCCGCGCACTGTGCGTGCGATCCGCACCAGTTGGTGCCGGTCGGTCGCTTTCGTTCCCGGCTGGACCGGCATGTAGTCGATGATCTCGCCGACTCCGTCGGGAGACATGAAGCGGGTCACCAGGACGGCGGTGTCCGGGTAGTAGAGCTGTTTCCAGGTCCCTTCGGGGTGCTCCGGCGCAAGCAGGAAGTAGCCGCCGCGGTCGTGGTCGAGCAGGGCGGCGAAGACGCTGGGCGAGTCGAAGCGTGGCGACGCGAACCAGTCGATCACGCCGTGCGACGACACCAGAGCCGCGGTCTGCAGGTCCCCGATGAGCCCGTGGTCGGCGATGGGCGGGTAGCGATCCATGGCGGTCTCCTTGCTGGTCCCCTGCTCAGGCCGCTGCCGCCGTGACCCGTCCGGTACGGACGGCGTCGACGAGTGCCTGGTGGTCCCTCTCGTTCTGGTCGGCGTACAGCTCGGCGAACGTCACGAGCGCCCGGTCGAAGAAGGGTGCCAGCACCGATTCGTCGGCCTCCTTGGCCTGCAGGAACAGCGGGTCCTCGCCGTCCCTGCCGAGCAGCAGCGCGATCCAGCAACGGGTTCCCACGCTGCCGACTCCGACCACCTTGCGGGCCATGTCGACGATCCGGTACTGCTCCAGCAGAAACCGCCGGTCCGGCTGCAGAGTCTTCGCGTACCGTTCGAGCAGCCGGCGGATCTGTTTCTCCAGCGCGCCGCGCTCGGCGTCCGGAAGCAGGTCCCAGATCACGCGGGCGCGGTAGGACCGCACCGTCGCCCGTACGACGCGGGCGCGCTCCTTCGCGCTGAAGCCGCCTGCCCTGCCCGCGATGACGAAGCCGGCGGACAGCTGCGCCGTGATCCCGGACCGCGGGGTGCCGGCCAGGCCCCCGGCCATGATGGCGGCGGCCCCCTGCTGGAACGGGGTACGGAACTCCGGGCCGCCTTGCCGAGTGCGGCCCGCTCCTGTGGCGTACGGTGCCGGATGCTGCCGTCGGCCGGGGGGTGGGAGGTCATCGCAGCCGCTCCGCGATGTGGTCGCCGACCCGCAGGGCGTTGGCCATGGCGGTCAGCGAGGGATTGACCGCTCCGATGCTCGGGAAGAAGCTCGTGTCGACGACGTAGAGGTTGTCGAGGTCGTGGGCCTTGCAGTTGACGTCCAGGGCCGACGTCGCGGGGTCGCTGCCGAAGCGGACCGTGCCCGCCTGGTGTGCCGTGGCGCCGATGGGCATCCCCTTGTGCAGGTAGATGCTGCGCGACAGGAGATGGTGTTCGTGCATGCCCAAGTGGCTGAGCATGCCCTGCAGTTTGTGCCGCAGGCGCTCAAGACCGGCGATGTTGTTCTTCTCGTCGAGGGCGAGGTGGATCCCGTCGTCCCGGTCCAGCGTGACGCGGTTCTCGGCGGCCGGCAGGTCCTCCCCGCACAGCCAGAAGTCGACCGCGTGGTGGGCCAGCACCTCGAACGGCATGTCCGGGGCGACCGCGCCGGCCCAGCGGGGGGCTTCGCCGTGGATCTGCTCGGAGTCGGACTTGCCGAGCATCTGGATCCCGCCCAGGGGGTACTCCCAGTCGTCGGATCCCAGGTACCAGTCGTGCAGCGCCAGAGTCTTCTGGAACTTGGTGTCGTTCGGTTCCCGGGACACGGCCATGAGGGCCATGTTGTTGTGCCGCATGTAGTGCCGGCCCACCACGTCCGAGCTGTTGGCCAGACCCTGCGGATGCCGGTCGCCGGCCGAACGCAGCAGCAGGACGGCGGAGTTGACGGCGCCGCAGGCCACGACCACGATGTCGGCGCTGAACTCCACGGTGGCGGGGTCCGAGTCCCCCACGGTGGCGACGACTTTGGTGACGCTCCGGCCCGTCGCGTCCGTCTCCAGGCGCCGTACGTCCGCGTGGGTGACCATCTCGACGTTGGCCTGTTCCAGGGCGGGGTCGACGCAGATGACCTGGGCGTCGGACTTCGCGCCGACCAGGCAGGGGAAGCCGTCGACGCGGTCGCAGCGGATGCAGGCGCTGGTGTGGACGGCCCGGCCCCGGTCGTCCTGGGTGAGGTTCACGCCGATGGGGAGGTGGAAGGGATGCAGCCCCTGCTTCTCCAGGTCGTGGCTGAGCTGCTCGATGCGCGGCTCGTGCTGGACCGGCGGGCAGGCGTACTGCGCGCTGGTGGGGCCCTCGGTGGGGTCCTCGCCGTGCCGGCCGTGCACCAGGTAGAGGTGTTCGGCCTGTGTGTAGTAGGGCTCGAAGTCCTCGTAGCGCAGCGGCCAGGCGGGCGAGATGCCGTCGTGGTGGCGGATCTCGCCGAAGTCCTCCGGGCGCATGCGGAAGAGCGCCGCGCCGTAGAACTTGGTGTTGCCGCCGACGTAGTAGTTGACCTCGGGCGGAAACTTGTTGCCGCTTTTGTCGAACCAGAATTCCGGAGCGCGGTACTTGCCCTTGACGAACACCGCGGTCGAGTCCCAGTTGTCGCGTTCGCGGGGCAGATAGCCGCCGCGTTCGAGAAGGAGGATCCGTTTTCCCGTGCCCGCCAGCCGGTGGGCGATGGTGCCGCCGCCCGCGCCGGTGCCTATGACAATGACGTCGTAGTGCTGCGCTTCGGTCATGCAGGCCACCGCCCTCGGAGCCTCGTCCGGTCCTGTCCGGGGTGAAGAAATCCACCCCTGCCGTCGTCCCGCCCCGCACACCAACGTAGCTCCGGGTGATCTACCCGGCGAGTTGGGCTTTTCGGGTGAGCCGGGGCGCGGTGGATATCCCCGTCCGGGCCGGGGCGCCCGTCACAGGATCGCGAGGGGATTGACCGGGGAACCGGTGGCCGAGGGCAGCCGGAGCGGGGCGATCACGCAGAGGAAGGACCAGCGGCCCTCCTGGGCGCAGACCGGCGCGAGGTCCTCGAACCGCAGGTAGTCGAGCAGATGCAGCCCCATCGCGTGGACGGCGAGCACATGCACCGGGTGCGCGACCCCCTGCACGGCGCTGGGGCCGGTGTCGTTGTTGCCGTCGCTCCCGAGCACCGACACCTCCCGCTCCGCCAGGAACTCCATGGCGGCCGGATGGAGCCCGGCACGAGCGCCGGACACGTCCCAGGGGCCGAGTTCCTCGCGCCGCAGGCGGTGCCCGACCCGCACGAGGAGAATGTCGCCCCGGCCCACTCGAAGCCCCTGCTCGGCCTCGGCGGCGGTGAGGTCGTCGGCGGTCACGTGCGACCCGGGTTCGAGCCAGGGCACGCCGTGCAGTCGTGGGATGTCCAGGAGAACCCCGCGGCCGACGATGCCGTCGCGGGCCAGATCGACGGACAGGGCCCCGGCGCCGTCCGGTGAGAGCACGTCCGCCGCCGGCAGGCCGCCGTGCAGCGTGCCGTCGTAGATGACGTGGCACAACGCGTCGAGGTGGCTGTTCACGTCACCGTGAACGTTCATGGCGAAACGGTCGCGCGCGAAATCCAGGCCGCTCGCACCAGGGCGGCCACCTTCCGGAGCGGTGAGCCGGTGCTCGGCCGGTTCGGTGTCGTCCGGTGCGACACGTGTGTTCACGGGGGCCGCGAGCGACACCGAGCGACCGGACCGCACCTCGCGGACGGCCGCCAGCACCTGTGCCTCGGTGATCGTCTCCAGGGCGCCCCGGCCCGCGCCGCCGCCGGGTGCCGCGTCCCTCAACCGTCGGTACAGCGACCGGAAGTCGGCCTCGCTCATCACCTGGGACGTCCGCATCTCCCCACCATCCGGCAGCAGCCGGATTACCGCACACCGAGTCGCCCGCGCGGTGTTGATCCGGGGCGCGGGTTCGGGTCCTTCGGTGCGTTTTTCAGCAGGACGTGGTGGAGCACGGCCTCGATGTGACCGGGATCGAGGCGCCTCCCGACTCCATGGAGGTCGGTCGCATGTTCGCCCAGCGTGGCGTACCGATCAGCAAGCTCCTGCGTGCCTTCCGGCTCTCCCCGCCGGGGGGAACCTCCTGAGCCACCTGCCTGGCCTGAATACCCCCTCGACCACTTCGACGTCCACCAGGGACCGTGGCAGTCGTCCTCGGCCGGTCAGCGGGGACGGCACCGGGCTCCCCGGACGTAGCGGCCCGGGAGCGCGGGCAATGCACGCTTCAAGCAAAGGGGACGGAATGAGCATGTACGACTACGTCATCGTCGGCGCCGGATCCGCGGGCTCCGTGCTGGCGGCCCGGCTGTCGGAGGACCCCGAGGTCCGGGTGGCGCTGATCGAGGCGGGCGGCCCCGACACCGCGCAGGAGATCCATGTCCCGGCCGCCTTCCCGCAGTTGTTCAAGTCCGGCCTCGACTGGGACCTCGACTCCGACCCGGAGCCGGGGATCTGCGACCGGCGGACCTACCTGCCCCGCGGGAAGATGTTCGGCGGCTCCAGCTCGATGAACGCGATGATCTACATCCGGGGCAGCCGCGCCGACTACGACGGCTGGGCCGCGGCCGGGGCCACGGGCTGGTCGTACGCCGACGTGCTGCCGTACTTCCGGCGCGCCGAGGACAACGAGCGCGGCGCGGACGAGTTCCACGGGGTGGGCGGGCCGCTGACGGTCAGTGACGGCCGGTCCGTGCACCCGCTCTCCTCGGTCTTCGTACAGGCCGCCCAGCAGGCCGGGCACAAGGCGAACGACGACTTCAACGGCGAGACGCAGTTCGGCGTCGGGCGCTACCAGCTGACGCAGCGCGGCGGCATGCGCTGCAGCACGGCCGTCGCCTATCTGCACCCCGCGCTCGAACGGCCGAACCTCACCGTGCTCTCGCCGGCCAGGGCCCACCGCGTGGTGATCGAGGGCGGCCGGGCGACGGGTGTGGAGGTGGAGCGGGGCGGCAGTGTCGAGGTGATCCGCGCCGAGCGCGAGGTGATCCTGTCCGCGGGTGCCTACGAGTCGCCGAAGCTGCTGATGCTGTCCGGGGTCGGTCCCGCCGCCGCCCTGTCCGCGTTCGGCATCGACGTCGTACGCGATCTGCCGGTCGGCCAGGGCCTGCAGGACCACTACATGACGCTGCTGAACTTCCGTACCGATGTCGAGTCGCTGATCAGCGCGGCGAGCCCGGAGAACGCCGCGCTGCTGCAGAACGAGGGGCACGGCCCGCTGACCTCCAACATCGGGGAGGCCGGCGGCTTCTTCCGCAGCCGGGACGGCCTGGAAGCCCCGGACGTGCAGTTCCACGCCGCCCCCGTGCTCTTCCATCAGGAGGGGCTCGGCGCGGTCACCGAGCACGGCTTCGCCTTCGGCCCGTGCGTGGTGGCCCCGACCAGCCGCGGCGCGGTGAGCCTGCGCTCCACTCGGCCGGACACCGCGCCCCGGATCCTGCACAACTACCTGGTGACGGCCGAGGACCGGGACTGCATCGTCGCAGGGATCCGGATCGCCCTGGAGATCGCGGCGCAGCAGGCGGTGGCCGACGTCGTCACGGGGCCGTACGGCGACGTGCCGGCCTCGGACTCCGACGCGGACCTCCTCGCCTGGGCGCGGCGGTCCGGGCAGACGCTGTACCACCCGGCGTCGACCTGTGCCATCGGCGCGGTGGTCGACCCCGAGCTGCGCGTGTACGACGTGGCCGGCCTGCGGGTCGTCGACGCCTCGGTGTTCCCGTCGGTGCCGCGCGGGAACACCAACGCGCCCACGATCATGGCCGCGGAGAAGGCCGCCGACCTCGTCAAGGCGGGCAACGGCGCCGAGGGAGCCGCGTGATGACGACTTCCGTACCCGCCACCGACCAGATGTAGCTCGCCGATCAGCTCCCGCAGTTCGTCGGCAGCGTCCGGGTGTTCGCTGAGCAGCGACTCCAACTCCAGCTGCCACACGCGGAGCAGGCGCTGCCGCACCCGCTCGGTGTCGTCCGCTCGCACGACCAGGGCCGTATTGTTGTCCAACTGGGCCTCGATGGCCGCCTGCTGACCCTCTCCACGGCGGCCGAACCGCTCGGCGATCCCGCCCCGCGCGACCGTCCAGGAGTCGGGGCCATGGCCCCGACCACCATCGCTCCGTACGCCCATTGTCCATCCTGATGATCAAGTCCGGCACGGGGGCGGGGCTGTCAGTCGTGTCGGGCATGCTGGTGGGTGAGTCGAGGCACAGGGGGCGGCACGTGGGCGGAGTCGATACGGCACGGGGCATGGGGTTCCAGACGGCGTGCGCCATTCTGCAGCTGATCCGCACTCCGGAGGAGCACCCGGAGGCCGACACCTTCCGGGTGGAGGGCGCCGACGAAGCCATCGACTTCGAGGTGCGTGACGCGGAGGGCCGGCCGCTGCTGCTCGCCCAGGCGAAGACCCGCGTCGAGCCGGGCTCGTGGTCCGGCCCGGAGCTGGTACGGCTGGCCCGCCGTTGGGGAGCCGCGGACCCCGGCGGTACGGCGGTGCTGCGGTTCCTCTCGGACGCCCCCGTGCACCAGTCGGGTCAGGCCCTGCGGGACGCGGTGGCGCGGGCCCGGGCCGTGCCCGACCCCGGCCGGTGGCTGGCGGAGTGCGAGGGCCTGGTTCCGGCCTCACTCGGACTCACCACCGAGGACCACGCGCTGCTGCGACGGCTGGAGATCGAGACCCGGATCGGCCCCTGGGAGCAGATCCTCGACCAGGCCCGGCTGGAGCTCCTGCGGCTCTCCCCCGTCGCGATGGCGGCGGCCGAGGTCGACAGCACCGTCGACGCCCTGTTCGTGAAGATGTTCCAGTGGTCCGGGGACCGCCGCCTCGCCCGGCGCACGGTCCGGCTGGACGAGCTTCCCGGTCTCCTGCGCGGCCGTCGGGCGGCGTCCGGGGCGGTGGCCGGCGAGGCGCCCGGGCCCGTCCGGGCCCCGTTCCGCGACGTCCCCTCGGCCGCGGGCGTGCGCGGCCGCGGCCGGGAACTGGCAGCGCTCAGGGAGCGGTTCCTGCAGGAGCCCGATGCGGGCACGGTCCGCGTGGTGGTGTCCGGACTCGGCGGGATCGGCAAGTCGAGCATCGCCCGGCTGTACGCCCACCGGCACCGGGACGCGTACGAGTTCGTCTGGTGGATCCCCTCCGACACCCGGGAGGACGTTCTCGCCGCCTACCGGCGGATGCTCGCCGAGGAGCGGCCGGAGACGGAGGCGACGACCGAGGACGAGATCCTCGCCCAGGTCGGCCGCCGCCTGGCCCACCTCGGCCCCCGGCTGCTGCTGGTGTACGACAACGTGGCCGACCGCGAGCAGTTGGCCGGATTGCTGCCCGCCTGCGACGGCGCGCACCTGCTGGTCACCACCCGCGACTCGGCGTGGGCCGCGGCGGACGGCGGGCTGGTGGTGGAGCGGATGTCGGCCGACGAGGCCACCGAGTGGGCCGGGGAGCGGCTGCCGGGTGCCGCAAGCGCAGAAGTATCCGCGCTGGTCGACGCGGTGGAGGGCATCCCGCTCGCCATCGCCCAGGCCACCGGCTACATAGCGGCGACCCAGTGCCCGGTCGACGTGTATCTGACGGAACTGGCCGACTGCCGGACCCGGTTGCTCGACGACCCCGGCTTCGTGCCGCTCGACTACCGGCAGGGCGCGACGCTGACCGCCGCGGTGACTCTGAGCGTGCGGAAGGTGCTGGAGCAGGCGTTCGACTCGCCCGCGACCTCGGGGAAACGGCTCGCCGCCGAACTGCTCACCCGGTGTGCCCTGTTGGCGCCGGACTTCATCCCGCTGCATCTCGCCACGCTCGACCTGCCGACCGGATCGGCCGTCTACGGCGCCGTGGCCCAGCTGCGCAGGTTCTCTCTGGTCGATCCCCGGGACGGTGTGCTCGCGATCCATCGCATCGTGCAGGAGATCACTCGGGGGATGATGGACGACGACACGGTGGACGGGATGCAGGGCCGCTTCGAGTACGAGCTGGCCATGCGACTGGTGGAGAGCCAGAAGCGGCACACATGGGCCGAGGCGGCCACCCTGATCGAGCACGCGGTCCATGTGGCGCGCAATGTGCGCGGCAGCGGCCGGGCGAGCGGCAGCACCGTCGCGCTGCTGGCCAATGTCGCCGGAGCGATCTCGACCGTGAACGGTGATCCGGCGCGCAGTGAGGAGCTGTTGCGCGAGGCGCTGGAGATCGTGGACGGTGACGACGGGGCGGCCGTGGACCACCCGGTGTACCGGCGGGCCGCGACGACGGTCACCCTGGCCCAGATCCTGATGAACCTGTCGCGGTTCGAGGAGAGCGCGGAGGCGGCGCGGGCCGCGTGGAACCTGCTGGAAGGCATGGACACACTCGACGCGGAGGGGCTGGAACACCTCCTGTTGGCCCATGTCTACGACATGCGCGCGGCAGTGGCGCTGGACCGGATCTTCGACTTTGCCCTGGCCCACAATCGCCTCCAGAAGGTGCTCAGGCGCGAGGACGTGGCTCCCGCACTCGCCTTCCGCATCCGACTGGAACAGATCCAGATGCTCGTGTGGATCCAGCACTGGGACACAGCTGCGATGGTCATCGAGCGAGCCACGGCGGAGGCTCCGGCTGAGGCGGAGACGAGCGCTGAGCTGCGCTTCCTGGACGCCATCGTCAAGGCCTCCACGGGCCTGGAGGAGGAGGCCCTCGCCGTCACCGCCGGGATCCCGGAGCCCGCCGAGCGGACGGCCGTGACCGTCATGCGTCGCCACGCGGACCACATGGTGGCGGCAGCCCATGCCCTGATGGTCGGCAGTCTCGACCGGCACGACGAGGGGCTCACCACGGAGGTCTGGATCCTGCAGGCCGCGGAGTCGATGATCGACCGGGCCGAGGCCTTGCTGAGAGCGCACACCAAAGCCGGGCCGGACGTGCTGGCTCCGGTCGTTCAGCGGCGCGCGGTACTGGCCTGGACCCGGCATGTGGTGGGGCATCCGGACGGCGACATGGAGCTGTGCCGCACGCTCATGCGAGAGAGCCTCGGGCTGTTCGGGGAAGCGGATCAGAGCCACCTACCGCTCGCAGCCACGACACAGCGCTTCCTGGAAGTCCTCGGGCAGGACGCCCAGGCCGAGCGTCCCAAAACGGTGGACCGGCCCGCGCCCGTCCTTTTTCCGCTGTCGCCATCGGGCGGCGGCGGTGCGCAGCCGATGCCCGCGTTCCCATGGAGGGAGGCCGTGACACTCGCCCGGGCCGTTCCGCCGGACGCGCGCCTGCTGTACAGCCTGATCGGAGTGACCTGCTACCACCTGGGCGGGCAGGAAGCCCCCTCCCCCATCTTCCTGTCCCTGGCGTTCGCCACGGCGCTGCGCGCCCTGGGGCTGAAGAGCCGACTGATCCCTGCAGAGTTGCGCGTGACCCAAGGGGACGGCGAGCCACTCCACCTGCCTGAGTGGCGGCTCCCGCCGACGGTCACGGAGGGCGGGGAGGTCCTGGGGCACGTCGCGGTCTGGTGTGAGGGCGCCGGGCGAATGGTGGACCTGGCGCTGCTGCTGGGCCAGAGCCGGTTCGGGCCCGGCGCCGCAGAGCGTGAGATCTTCCGGACTGCGGCGGTCTTCCCGGCGCCCGGGTTGGACGCTCTGCTCGGCAGCCGCCTGGCCACCCACCGAGCAGGACACCTGCTCGCGTACGAGTTCCGTCCTGACTGGGAGGAGCAGCTCAGCGCGGTGGTGGCGCGCCTGGACAGACCGGCCGTCGCCGCCTTCGCACAGGCACTTGCCACATCCGCGGCCCTGGCCGCCGAGACCGGACCGCAGCCCTGACGCAGAGCCCGGCTCAGGAAGGCCGCGGCGGTCTCACCCACCCCAGCGACCGCTCCACGGCCCGCTGCCAGTTCTCGTACTCCCACTGCCGCACCTCGGGGTCCATGTCGGGCAGCCACTGGCCGGCCCGGTGCCAGTTGCGGCGCAGCACCTCCAGGTCCGACCAGTAGCCGGCGGCGAGGCCGGCCGCGTAGGCGGCGCCGAGGGAGACGGTCTCGGCGACCATCGGCCGCACCACGGGGACGTCGAGCACGTCGGCCACGCACTGCATGAGCAGGTTGTCGGCCGTCATACCGCCGTCCACCTTGAGCTGCTTGAGGGCGAGCGAGGAGTCGGCGTTCATGGCGTCGACGACCTCGCGCGTCTGCCATGCAGTGGCCTCCAGGACGGCTCGGGCCAGGTGTCCCTTGGTGATGTACGAGGTGAGGCCGACGATGACCCCGCGCGCGTCGCTGCGCCAGTGGGGCGCGAACAGACCCGAGAAGGCGGGCACGATGTAGCAGCCGCCGTTGTCCTCGACCGACCGCGCGAGGGTCTCGATCTCCGGGGCGCTGCTGATCAGTCCCAGCCGGTCGCGGAACCACTGGACCAGTGCGCCGGTGACGGCGATCGAGCCTTCCAGGGCGTAGGCGGGCGGCGAGTCCCCGATCTTGTACGCGACGGTGGTGAGGAGTCCGTTCCGGGACCGTACGAGGTCGTTGCCGGTGTTGAGCAGCAGGAAGCTGCCCGTTCCGTAGGTGCACTTCGCCTCGCCCGGGGAGAAGCAGGTCTGGCCGAACAGGGCGGCCTGCTGGTCGCCGAGGGCGCCCGTGATGGAGACGCCCGGAAGCAGCGAGCGCGCGTCGCCGTACGTCTCGGCGGAGGACCTGATCTCGGGCAGCATCGAGTGGGGCACGCCGAAGAAGGCCAGGAGTTCCTTGTCCCAGGTGAGGCTGCGGATGTTCATCAGCATCGTGCGGCTGGCGTTGGTGGGGTCGGTGATGTGCAGGCCGCCGTCGGCGCCGCCGGTGAGGTTCCAGATCAGCCAGCTCTCGATGGTTCCGAACAGCACCTCGCCGTCCTTGGCACGCTGCTCCAGGCCCTTGACGTGGTCGAACAGCCAGCGGATCCGCAGCGCCGAGAAGTAGGTGGAGGGCGGCAGACCGCACCGCTCCAGGAAGAACTCCTCTCCGGGTTCCTGTCCGAGCGCCTCGACGAGCGGCGCCGTGCGGGTGTCCTGCCAGACGATCGCCCGGCCCAGCGGGGCGCCCGTGCGCCGGTCCCAGAGCACGGTGGTCTCCCGCTGGTTGGCCAGGCCGATGGCGGCGACCTGTCCCGTGTCGAGGCCGGCGCCGGACAGGGCCTCGGGCACGACGCGCCGCAGGTTGTGCCAGATCTCGACGGCGTCGTGCTCGACCCAGCCGGGCCGGGGGAAGTGCTGCTGGTGCTCCCGCTGCGCGACCGACACCAGCCGTCCACGGTGGTCGAACAGAATGCATCGGGTGGAGTTGGTCCCCTGATCGATGGACATTACGTACCGTTCAGCCATGATCGGGTCTGCCTTCCGACGGGTCGGGGAGCGGCGGGTCCGGGTCTACCAGCGAGTGGCCCCCAGGTCTCTGGAGATCGCCCGCGCGGCCTCGCGGATCAGGGTGATCTGACTCGGGCGGGGGTGGCCCTGGCTGTCGCAGATCCGCTCGACGGGCCCGGACAGCCCGATGGCGCCGACGACGAGGCCGCCGTGGCCCCGGATCGGCGCGGCGAGCCCCGCCTCGCCCATGCTCATCTCCTGGATCTCGGCGGCCCAGCCGAGTTCCCGTACCTCGGCGAGCGCCCGGGTCAGCTGCTCGGGAGTGACCAGGGTGTGCCGGGTGTACGACTCCAGCTGCAGTTCCTGGCCCGGCTCCAGGGACGCCGCCCCGTAGGCCAGCAGTACCTTGCCGAGCGAGGAGGCGTGCAGGGGCAGCAGCGAGCCCACGTCCAGGGTCTGGAAGGTGTCGTCCGGCCGGAACACGTGGTGGACCACGAGAACCCGGCCCTCCAGCGGGGTCCCGAGGCGCACCGATTCCCCGCTGCGGGCGGCGAGGGCGTCGGCCCAGTTGAGGGAGCGCGACCGCAGCTCGTTGACGTCCAGGTAGCTGGTGCCGAGGTGCAGCAGGGCGGCCCCGAGCTGGTACTTTCCGGTCGCCGCGTCCTGTTCCACGAAGTCCACGTGCTGGAGGGTGCGCAGGATGCCGTGGGCGGTGCCCTTGGCCAGGCCGAGCGAGGCCGCCACCTCGCCTAGCCCGAGTCGGCGGGGCCCGGCGGCCAGCAGCCGCAGGATCGCCGCCGCCCGTTCGATCGACTGGACTGGGCCGGCCATGAAGCGAGCGTATTACCGCCACGGGCGCTTCGCTTCATGGGCGGATGGGGCGGCCGCGCTTCGGGCGGGACGCGAGGCGTTCGGTAATGCCGACCGCCGTTCATTGACCCGCCTGGTTTGTCTCCATAACGTGCTTCACAGCCCGGAAAAGCGACCACGGAACGGCGCACGGTCGGCAGGAACACCCGAGGAGTGAACATGGCGGCTCAGCTCAACACGCTGGTGCGTGAGGCGTGCGAACACGTGTGTCCGCTGCCTCCCGTCACCGGCGCCGTCCCGGCCGTACGCCGCCGTGTGCGCGCCGTCCTCGCCGACTGGGACGTGTCCTTGGAGATCGTCGACGACGCTCTGCTGATGGTGTCCGAGCTGGTCACCAACGCGATCGTGCACGCCCTGCCCCCGGCCAGGCTCCGCATGTCGTGGGTTCGGTCCGACGGGCGCTGCACCCTGCGCGTCGAGGTCACCGACACCGGTCCCGCGCTGCTGGGCGGACGGTCCCGGGCCGGGATCGACCCGGACGAACACGGCCGGGGCGAGGCGATCGTGCACGCCCTCGCGACGCGTCACGGCATACGCGTCCACGCCGGCGGGGTCACCCGCTGGGCCGACCTCGTCGCCGCCTGACGCCCGGACTCCGACCGGGACTGCGCGGGGACGGGTTCGGCCACGGTCTCCTTGCGCAGCAGAAGCAGGGCGGCGTCGTCGTGCAGCCGCCCGCCCACGTGGGCCAGCAGTTCGTCATGGAGCGCGGTGAGCGTCCGCGCCGGCTCGTCGCACGCGTGCCGGGCCACTCCTTCGGCCAGCGGGTAGAACTCGCGAGCGTGATCCCGGGCCTCGGTCACCCCGTCGGTGTAGAGCAGCAGCTGGTCTCCGTCGGCGAAGGGCAGGACCTGGAGGCGCGGGGCCTGACCCGACAGGGCGCGCAGCCCGAGCGGCGGAGCGGGATCGTCGGCCTCCACCGCCTCGACCTCACCGGACGCGGAGATCATCAGCGGGGGCGCGTGTCCGCAGTTCACGACCTCCAGCTGCCCCGTCCCCGGGTAGCCGGCGACCACGGCGGTCACGAAGTCGTCGGGGCCGAGATTGCGCGCCAGGCTCCGCTCGATCCGGCCGACGACGGCGAGCAGGTCGGGCTCGTCGTAGGCGGCCTCACGGAAGACGCCGAGCACCAGTGCTGCGGTCCCCACCGCCGGCAGCCCCTTGCCGCGCACGTCGCCGACGATCAGCCTGACCCCGTGCGGGGTGGACACGAGGGCGTACAGATCCCCGCCTATCCGGGCCTCGGCCGCGGCGGCGCTGTAGCGGACGGCCACCTGGAACGGGCCGACGGTCTCCGGGACGGGCTGGAGAAGGGCGTGCTGGGCGGCCTCGGCGACCGTGCGGACGGCCGCGAGGACCCGTTCCCGGCGGCCGCGCAGCGCGCTGGCCAGGGCACTCGCCCCGGTGACGGCCAGCAGGGCGGACAGGACGGCCGCCAGTTCGCGCGCGGGAACCCCGCCCCTGGTGCCCAGCACCGCGCCCAGCACCACGGCCAGGAGACCGACGCAGAGCACGCCACGCGGCCCGTTGGTGGTGGCGGCCAGCGCGGGTCCGGCCACCAGCAGCGGCAGGCAGATCATCCCCGCGCCACCGGCGAGGTCGACGATGACGATGACGGAGACGATCAGCACCGGCAGCACGGGCAGTCCGGCAGCGAGCGGCCCGGCGGTACGCCGGCGGCCGGCTGTCCGGGGCAGGTCCGCTCGCTTGCTCGACAGCCGTATCGGCCAGTGGTGTCGCGCCTGGCTCATGTCTCGTCCGAAGTCCTCGCCTTTACGGGGTACACATCCCGGAATGTCCGGTCAGTCCAGGAAACGGGCTGAGCGTGGGCAGCCACAAGGCGTGGATTTTCAGATAGTGAGCGAGAGGCCCCTGGTCACACGGCTCGCGATCGGGATCAGCCGGGACCGGATCTCCTGGAGCTGCGCGTGCCGCTCCACCGGCAGGGAGACACCGAGCGAGCCGAGCGTGTCCCCGCAGTAGACGGGCACGGCGACGCACACCGTGCCGAGTGCGTACTCCTCGAGGTCCGTGACGGCCGGTGCCAGGGGGGAGGTGTCGAGCCTGCGCAGCAGTTCCGGACGGCTGGTGATGGTCCGCGGCGTGAGATCGGGGAGGCGGTGCCGGGACAGGTATTCCTGGCGGCTGTCCCCGTCCAGTTCCCGCAGCACGGACTTGCCCAGCGCGGTGGCGTGTGCGGCGTCCTCGAACCCCACCCACAGCTCCGCCCTGGGCGCGCGGGGGCCGTCGACGATCTCGGCGACCCTGATCTCGCCGTCCTCGTAGAACGTGAGGTAGGCGGCGCAGGCCAGCTCGTCCCGCAGCGCGGCGAGCGTCGGGCGGACGCGGGTGAGCAGGGCCTGTGTGTTGCCCGCCGAGTGCAGCAACGTCAGCTTCTCGCCCAGCACGAAGACACCGTCGTCGAGTTTGCGCAGGTATCCGTCGTGGACCAGGGTGCGCAGGAGGTGATAGGCGGTGGCCAGGGGCAGCCCGGTCTCACGTGCCAGCTGTTTCGCCGGCGCGCCGTTCTCGTGCGCGCTCACCGCCTCCAGCAGCCGGAAGGCTCGCTGCACGGACGTGATGAGCGTCGGGCCGTCCTGAGCACCCATACGAACAGCCTGCGTCGGGCACCCGGCACAGGCAAGCAGGAATCACAGGGCGGGCGCGGCCAGGACCGTGCGGCAGTCGCGCCCGGCGTCGGCGCTGAGCAGGTCCTGGAGCCGGGTGAAGAGGGCGAGGAGGTCGGGGCCCCACCGGTCGCGGAAGGCGGGGTCGATGCGGGCGAGGTCGAGTTCGTTCGCGGCCGACAGTTCGGCGAAGTCCCGGCGCAGCTGCGGCTCGGGAACCCGGGAGAGGCCGGTGAAGCGGTCGTGGACGGGGGCGTCGGGCCGGGCGAGGTCCGGGTAGGTGGCCTTGCGGTCGCAGGAGGCGTACACGTAGACGATCTCCTCGGCCTCGGCGCCGATCACCGCCGCGAGGTCCGTACGGCGGTCCACGGGCAGCAGTCCGGTGGGAAAGCCGTCGGTGCCGTAGAACGCGTGGCACAGCCCGGCGAGCTGGAGGGCGGGGCGGGCCTGCCACAGGGCGAGCCGGTCCTGGACGCGCCTCAGGTGCGCGAGCAGGGTGCCGCCGGGGTGCGCCATGCCTTCCGCTCCCAGGTCGCGCAGCAGGGCCACGGCCCGGTCGGCGGCGGGGAAGGCGGGCTCGGTGTTCGTGTCCATGCGCTCTTTCTCTCTCAGGTCGTCGCGTTCATGCCGTAGCGGTCATGTCGTCGGTCAGCTTGTCGCGGTCATGTCGTCGGGTGGGGCCGGACGGACGCCGGAGCGGAACTTCGGGACGCGTACGGTGATCTTCGTGCCGGCCCCGACGCCGGTCTCGATGACCAGGCCGTGCGCGTCGCCGTACACCTGGCGCAGTCGCATGTCCACATTGCTCAGGCCGATGCCGGCGGACGGGTCACCCCTGCCGCGCAGGATCTCGCGCAGGCGCTGCGGGTCCATGCCGACGCCGTTGTCCTCGATGACGACCCGGGCCTCGGTGCCCTCGTCCTCCGCGATGATCGTGATGCGGCTGCGCTCGACGGAGTCCTCCAGACCGTGTTTGAGCGCGTTCTCGACGAGGGGTTGCAGGCAGAGGAAGGGCAGGGTGACCGGCAGCACCTCGGGGGCGATCCGCAGGGTCACCTCCAGGCGTCTGCCGAAGCGGGCGCGGGCGAGTTCGAGGTACTGCTCGATGGAGCGCAACTCCTCCGCGAGGGTGGTGAAGTCGCCGCCCCGACGGAAGGAGTAGCGGGTGAAGTCGGCGAATTCCAGGAGGAGTTCACGGGCCCGCTCGGGGTCGGTACGGACGAACGAGGCGATGCTCGCCAGGGAGTTGTAGATGAAGTGCGGGGAGATCTGGGCGCGCAGGGCCCGGATCTCGGCCTCGATCACGCCGGAGCGGGCCCGGTCCAGGTCGACGAGTTCGAGCTGGACGGAGACCCAGCGGGCCACTTCCTCGACGGCCCGCACGATCACGGCGGACTCCTGGTCGCCGAACGCGGCGAGCGTGCCGGGAGCCCGGCCGTCGACGCTGAGCGGTGCCACGACCCCCCGGCGGACGGGGCAGGTGTCGTCGTCGCAGGACAGCGCGAAGGTCTGGGTGCGGCCGGTGCGCAGGGCCTGGGCGAGGTGTGCCTCGGCCTCGTCGCGGTGGTGGTCGCCGACGCCGTCCCAGGCCAGCACGGCCTCCTCGTCGGTGAGGGCGAGGGCGACCGTGCCGAGCAGGGGGCGCAGTCGCCGGGCCGCCTTGCGGGCGGTGTCCGGGGTGAGGCCGGCGCGCAGGGGCGGTGCGGCGAGCGAAGCGGTGTGCAGGGTGTGGAAGGTGGCCCGTTCGACGGGGGTGCCGGGACCCGCCGGGTTCTCCTGCTGTCGGCGGGCGCCGGCATGACCGAGGACGGCACCGAGCACGAACAGGGCAAGCGCGGCGAGGGCCAGAACGACGGTGCCGAGTGCGGTCACGGGCGCCCCTGGGAGTCGAGCAGGGCGGGCCCCCCGGCGAGCGTCTGCGGCAGACGGAGCCGGGCCATCATGGCGGCGCCGATTGCCGGGACGCAGACGCGGACGGCCAGGAAGACGGTGCAGAGTGCGCTCACGGGCGCCCCTGGGAGTCGAGCAGGGCGGGCCGCCCGGCGACCGTCTCCGGCAGATGGAGCCGGGCCATCATGGCTGCGGTGCTCGCCGGGACGCGGGTGCGGGTGGCCAGGGAGATCAGGACCATCGCCGCGAACCCCGCGGGCACCGACCAGACGGCGGGCCAGGCCAGCAGGGTGTGCAGCGGGCCGGTGCGGGCGCCGCCCGCGATGGTCACCGTCACCGCGGTGAGCGCCGAGCCGCCGCCGAGGAGCAGTCCGGCGACGGCGCCGGGCGGGGTGAGGCCGCGCCACCAGATGCCGAGGAGGAGCAGCGGGCAGAACGAGGAGGCGGACACGGCGAAGGCCAGGCCGACCGCGTCGGCCACGGGCAGGTCGCTGACGACGCTGTTGGCGGCGGTGGGTACGGCGATCGCCGGCAGGGTCGCCAGCCGGAAGTGCCGGATGCCGAGGGTCGGCAGCACGTCCTGGGCGAGGACGCCGGCGACGGACATGGTGAGTCCGGAGACGGTGGACAGGAACGCCGCGCAGGCGCCGCCCGCGACGAGGGCGCCGAGCAGGTCGCCGCCGACCCCGCCGATCAGCCGCTGCGGCAGCACGAGGACGGCCGCGTCGGTGTCGCCGGTGAGCAGCAGGTCGGGCGCGTAGAGGCGGCCGAGCGCGCCGTAGAGCGGGATCAGCAGGTAGAAGGCGCCGAGCAGGCCGAGTACGACGAGGGTGGTGCGGCGGGCGGCGCGGCCGTCGGGGTTGGTGTAGAAGCGCACGACGACATGCGGCAGGCCCATGGTGCCGAGGAACGTGGCGAGGATCAGCCCGTAGGTGGCGTACAGGCCCTGCTGTTCGCGGCCGGCCGAGAGCGGGTTCGCCCAGCTCGACGGGGCCGCCCGGGCAATGCCTTCGTCGGGCCGGGGCACGCGGGCGCCGGGCGGGAAGCGCAGGGTGGTGTCGGCGCCGATCCGGTGGGGGCCTGCGTCGAGGGTGAGCGGGCCGCCGTCCAGGGCCCGTCCGTCGACGGTTCCGGTCGCGGTGATCCGTACCGGCTCGTGGACGGTGAGGGTCAGCGGACTGTCGAACCGCACCGGTGTGGAGCGCCGGAAGACGGGCCGTTCGTCCCAGGACGGGGCCGGGGTGTGGTCCGCCCGCCAGGCGAGCAGCAGGAACACGGCGGGCACCAGCAGGGCGGTGAGTTTCAGCCAGTACTGGAACGCCTGGACGAAGGTGATGCTGCGCATGCCTCCGGCGGCCACCGCCACGGTGACCACGGCGGCGACGACCAGGCCGCCGAACCAGCTGGGCGCGCCGGTGAGCAGCCGCAGGGTCAGTCCGGCGCCGCGCAGTTGGGGCAGCAGATAGAGCCAGCCGACGCCGACGACGAGCACGCTCGCGATCCGGCGGACGGCCCGGGACTCCAGCCGTGCCTCGGCGAAGTCGGGCAGGATGTAGGCGCCGGAGCGGCGCAGCGGGGCGGCGACGAAGGCCAGCAGGACCAGGAATCCGGCGGTGTAGCCAATCGGGAACCACAGCATGTCGACGCCCTGGGCGAGGACCAGTCCGGTGACGCCGAGGAAGGAGGCGGCGGACAGGTACTCGCCGCTGACGGCGAACGCGTTGAGCCGGGGCGGCACGCTGCGCGAGGCGACGTAGAAGTCCGAGGTGGTCCGGGAGATCCGCAGACCCAGCGCGCCGACGAGCACCGTGGCCAGGACCACGGCCGTCACGCCGGCTATTGCGTACGTCCGGTTCAACGCGCGGTCACGTCACCCTCGTTGCCCTCGGCACGGTGGACGTACCAGGCGCCGGTGCACAGCAGGGCGGGATACGGCGCCACGCCCAGGACGAGCCAGATGCTCGGCCAGGTGTCGGCGGGCGGAAGCATCCGCAGCAGTACGGGGAGCAGGCCCAGCGAGGCCGCGAGCAGGAGGGTGGCGGTCAGCGCTGCCCGGATCTGACGGCGCATCAACGACCTTACGGCCGAGTCGTCGTCGGCCCGGGCGGTTGCGGGGCGGGGCCGGGGCAGCCTGGTTCGGCCGGTGCGGTCGGTGCTGGGCCGTCCGGTGACCACTTCCCTGCGAGGGACGGACTCCGCACCCATGACGACTCCCCGACACCGCGGTGATCACCTTGTTGCGGCGAGTGTACGCAGCGCGTCATCGGTGAGGTAGACGCCGGACGAGGTTCGCACACGCTCGCCACAGCCGTCCGCGGTCATCGCGGCCTGCCCACGGCTCCCTGGGCCTGCCGCGCCAGCAGGTCCCGCAGTTCCCGGGCGTTGCGGCGGCTCACGGCGAGGATCCGGTCGCCCACGCGGACGGTCAGGTTGCCGCCGTCCAGGCGCAGTTCCTCGATGCGGCCGAGGGCGACCAGGCGGCTGCGATGGATGCGGACGAAGCCGCGCGAGCGCCACTGTTCCTCCAGCGCGGACAGCGGGATCCGCAGAAGGTGGCTGCCGTGCGGGGTGTGCAGGCGTGCGTAGTCGCCCTGTGCCTCGACGTAGGTGATGTCGGCGATGGGGACGAAGCGTGTCACCCCGCCCAGTTCCACGGGCACCTGGTCGCCGAACGCGTGGGCAGGGCCCTGCACGGCCCGGGTCAGCTCGGCGACGCGCCGTACGGCCTCCGCGAAGCGCTCCTTGCGCAGGGGCTTGAGGAGATAGTCCACGGCCTTGAGGTCGAACGCCCTGAGCGCGAAGTCCTCGTGGGCGGTGACGAAGACGATCAGCGGCGGTGCGGCGAAGCCGCCGAGCAGGTCCGCCAGGTCGAGGCCGCTGAGGCCGGGCATGTTGATGTCGAGGAAGACGACGTCGATGGCCTCGGCGCCGTCCGGCCCGGCCTCCCTGGCCCGTTCGAGCAGGCGCAGGGCCTCGGTGGCGTCCGGGGCGGCCAGGACGGTGCCGATCCGCGGGTCGCCGCCCAGCAGGTACAGCAGCTCCTCCAGGGCGGGTTCCTCGTCGTCCACCGCGAGTGCGCGCAGCATCTCCCGCATCTCCTCGTCTCCGCTTCCCTGCGAACACCCAGACTGTCAGTCCGGCAGCCGCATGCGCACCCGCTCCCCCGGACCGACGCGCACCACGCGGTCCGGCAGCCGGATGTCGATGGGCGTGGGCCCCGAGGCCTTCGGCATGGCGGCCTCCAGCTGGCCGTGCCGCAGCCGCAGCCGTACGCCCCAGTGGCCCTGGTAGCGCAACGAGAAGCCGTACGAGGAGAGTTCCGGGAGCGGGACGGGGTCGAGCCAGAGTTCGCTGTCGCGGGTCTCCAGGCCGGTGAGGCAGCGCTGGACGAGGCCGAGGGTGCCGGCCATGGCACCGAGGTGGATGCCCTCGCCGGTGGTGCCGCCCTGGACGTCGGCGATGTCCCCGCGCAGCGCCTCCTGGACGAAGGACCAGGCGTCGGCGCGGCGGGCGCGGGCCAGGATCCAGCCGTGGACCAGTCCGCTGAGGGTGGAGCCGTGCGTGGTGCGGTGCAGGTAGTAATCGACCGTGGCGGTCCAGGTGTCCTCGTCGAGGCGGTGGCCCAACCAGGCGAAGAGGGAGTGGAGTTCGGCCGGTGGGAACAGGTAGCCGAGCATCAGGACGTCGGCCTGTTTGGACGCCTTGTAGCGGTTGACGGTGTCGCCCTCCGCCTCCAGGATCCGGTCCAGGCGCCGGATGTCGCCGTACCGTTCGCGGTAGCCGTGCCAGTCCAGTTCGGCGAGGTTGCCGTAGCCGTCGAACTGGCTGACCACGCCCTCGTGGAAGGGCACGTGAAGGGTGCGGGAGACCTCCTCCCAGCGGGCGAGTTCGCCCTCCTCCAGGCCGGTGCTCTCGACGAGTTCGCGGCGGCGCGGCTCGGGCAGGGAGCGCAGCAGGTCCAGGGTGCGGATGAGGACCCAGGCGGCGGTGACGTTGGTGTACGCGTTGTCGTCCAGGCCGGGTTCGGGTGCGCCGGGATAGGCGTCGTGGTACTCGTCGGGGCCGACCACGCCCCGGATGCGGTGCCGGCCGAGGTGTTCGTCGTAGGTGGCCGAGTCGGCCCAGAAGCGGGCGATCTCGAGGAGCGTCTCGGCGCCCTCGGTGTGCAGGAAGTCCATGTCGCCGCTGGCCTCGCAGTACTGCCACACGTTGTACGCCACGGCCGAGCCGACATGCCGCTGCAGCCGGGAGTAGTCGGGCAGCCAGCGCCCCGAGCGGGGGTTGAGGTGCAGCTCCTGGGTCTCCTCGCGGCCGTCGCTGCCGCTCTGCCACGGGTACAGAGCGCCGCGCAGGCCGGCCTCGCGGGCCGCGTGCCGGGCAGCGTCCAGGCGGCGGTGGCGGTAGTGGAGCAGGGCGCGGGAGACCTCGGGCAGGTGGAGGTTGAGGTAGGGCAGGACGAACAGCTCGTCCCAGAAGACGTGTCCCCGGTACGCCTCGCCGTGCAGTCCGCGTGCGGGCACGCCGACGTCGAGGTCGGCCGTGTGCGGGGAGAGGGTCTGCAGGACGTGGAAGAGGTGCAGGCGCAGGATGCGGCCGGGATCTCCGGGTACGTCGAGTTCGGCCCGCCGCCACAGCTGCTCCCAGGCGGTGAGGTGCGAGGTGAGCAGCTCGTCGAAGCCGGGCGCGTCGGCGACCCGGTCGAGAGCCGCGCGCAGCGGGTCGCTGATGGCCGGGTCGTGGGAGGTGTGCAGGGCGACGATCTTGTCGACGGTGACAGTACGGCCGGCTTCCAGGGAGAGCCGCAGGTTCTGTACGGCCCGCTGCTCCTCGTGCGCGTCCCACATCGGCGCGTCGGCGGCCAGCCGTGAGGCGAGCCCGATGGCGGTGTCCGAGGTTCGGGTGTGGCAGCGCAGCCACACCGTGCCGGGCGTGGCGCTGCCCGCCTCGATGCGGGTGAGGTGACGGCCGTCCAGGTCCCGGTAGCGGGCCACTCCGGAGTTGGTGACGCTCCCGTCGAGCGCGGCCTCGACGTCCAGCTCGACGGTGCGGCCCTCGACGGTGAGATCGGTGCGCAGGGCGGCGAGGTGCGGGTCGGCCATGTGGACGAGACGGAGCTGCCGTACGAGCAGCATGCCGTCGGCGCCGAGCCGGAAGCGGGTACGGCGCTCCAGTACACCGGGGTCCAGGTGGAGGATCTGCTGGTGCTCGGTGACCGTGGCGGTGTCGGGGGTGAGCCAGTCATGCCCGGCGAGGCGGAAGCGGAGGGGCAGCCAGTTGGGCAGGTTGACCATGTCCTCGTTGGTGACCCGGCGCCCGGCGATCTCGGAGGTGAGCCGGTTGTAGCAGCCGGCCGCGTAGGTACCGGGGTAATGCACAGCGTCCGCGGCGCACTCGGGCAGCGCCCCGCGGGTGGCGAAGTAGCCGTTGCCCAGGGTGCACAGGGACTCCCGCAGGCGTTCCTCCGCGGGGTCGTAGCCTTCGTACTCCCACAGCAGACCGGTCACCGAAGCGGTCCTTCCGTCCTCCATGGTCCAGTCTGCCTCGATGTGGGGAGATCGGCCTGCGGAGGGGGTACGACGGGCGAGGACCTCGTGTCCCCGCCCGTCGCGCCGGTCAGGGGTAGCTGACGAGGTTCGCCACGTTGGTGGCCGAGTTGGAGGGTCCTCCTGTGTTGTTGACGACGTGGCTGATGGTGCCGGTGCCGCCGAGTGAGACGGTCACCATGCTGGTGAAGCGGACGCCGGAGGTGTTCGGTGCCTCGATGGCGTGCGCGGCGGTGACGGAGGGGTTGACGTTGAAGTAGCAGTAGCTGCCGAGGCCGTAGGCCTGGTGGCTGGTGACGGAGTCGGCGACTTTGTAGGCGGCGTAGCCCTGGATGGAGCCGTTCATCCAGGCCGCCTGGTTCGGCGGGTCGTAGGGCATCTCGTTCTGGAAGAAGTAGGTGCGGCCGCCGTTGCCGTTCCAGAGCACCTGGTACTTCTGGAAGTGCTCGACGAACAGCCCGTACATGGTCACGTCGTCGCCGTTGACCACGAGCCCGGTGTCGGCGGTGTTGCTGGTCCAGCCGACGCCGCTGCCGTGGTCGGCGCGCCAGATCCACATGTGGTCGCCGATGACGTTGTCGCTGTTGACGACGATGCTGGTGGCGGCCTTGCCGACGCCCGCGCCGCCGACGCGGACGTAGACGTCGTGCACGGAGGTCGGGTCGGCCGCGTGGGAGGCGGTGGAGCCGGTCGGCCCGACCTCGAGCAGGGTCTTCGAGCTGGTGGTGCCGGCGTCGAAGAGCAGGCCTGCGATCTTCACGCCGTCGACGTCGGCGACGGTCATCGCGGTGATGCCGTTGTCCGGGACGAAGGTGGCGAGGCCGAGGCCCAGGACGACGGTGTCGGGGCGGGTCACCTTCAGGGTCTGGTCCAGGTGGTAGACGCCCGGGGTGACGAGGAGGTTCTTGCCCGCGGCGAGCGCGGAGTTGATCTGGGAGGCGGTCGCGCCCGGCTTGACCACGTAGAAGGTGTCCAGGGACAGCGAGCTGCCCGCCGGGCCGGAGCCGGCCCAACTGGTCGCGGTGGAGTGGGACCGCACCGCCGGCACGAACACCTGGTAGGCGCCGTTGCCGTCGACGTACAGGAACGGCTTCTCCCGGGTGACCGGGCTCTGCGCGACCGTCGTGTACGGGGGCTTGGGGAAGCTGGCGGACGGTACGCCCTGGCTGCCGGCGAAGACCATGTTCCAGTTGGAGCCGGTCCAGCTGCCCAGCTGGGAGTTGCGGGTCAGCCACTGCTGCTGGCTGCCGGAATCGACCTGTCCGTCGACCTTGCTGTCGGCGAGGTAGCCGCCGCTGGACCAGCCGCCGTCGTCCAGGGTCAGGTTGCCCCGCAGGTGCATGCGCCGGTACGGCGCCGCCTGCGAGACTGCCCAACGGTCGCTGCCGCCCGTGGGGTTGACCGACAGGTTCTCGGCGCCACGCCAGAAGTTCTGTGTGGCGTTGCCCTGGAACCAGTCCGCCTCCGCGTGCACCGCGCCGTTGACGGAGACGGCGTCGGGGGTGAGGCCGAGGCCCAGCACCTGGGTGTAGAAGCCGACGTTGACGTCCGCGCTGTAGGCGCCGGGCTTGAACAGCACGGCGTAGCGCTGGGAGCCGAACTGGTTGGTCTCCTGCTGCTTGAAGATGGTGTCGAGCTTGCCCTGGATGGCCGAGGACGACATCGACGGGTCGAAGACGACGACGTTCGGGCCGAGGTCGGGGTTGCCGGCGGACTGGGTCACCGGGACCACCTGGAAGCGCTGGGCGGCGGTGCCGTTGCACGTGTACTGCACGAACTGCACGCTGTCCGCGAGCGAGGCGCCCGGATCGTCCAGGCACTTGCCGCTGCCCCGGTTGACGAGGTGGAAGGCGCCGCCGCCGTCGTCCACCGGCAGCCACTGCTGGTTGGCGCCGCCGCCGTAACTCCACAGGTGGACCTGGGCGTTGTCGGCGGTGGAGACGTCGGCGACGTCCACGACCTGGCCCGTGTTGTTGCCGTTGCCGATACGGACGTAGCCGTCGCCGGTCGCGGTGAAGCTCCACTGCTGTGCGGTGGTGCCGTTGCAGGTGTACTGCTGCACGACGGTGCCGTTGGCGGTGCCGGCCGCCTTGGCGTCCAGGCACTTGCCGCTCGCGGCGTTCACCACGGTGGCGAGACCGGTGGGCAGGGCGGCGGCCGCGGAGGTCGCGGCGCGCGCGGGTGCCGCGGTGAGCAGGGACGCGGCGGCCACGGCGACCAGCGCGCCGGCCGTCGTTCTGCGACGGCGGGTGAAAGGAAGCACGGGTTCTCCTGGCGTGTGGGGGTCAGCCGGTGTAGCCGGCGAAGACGCGGGTGTAGTCCCAGGCGGACTGGGAGACGCCGGAGCAGCTGTCGGCGGGGCCACCGGTGCACGGGCGGTCGCGGTTGGCGGACCAGAAGGTGAGGCGGGCGACGTGGTGCTGCTGGGCGTAGGCCAGGATGGTGCGGAAGTCGCTCACCGTGACGGTCTCGTTGTTGTCGGTGATGCCGTTCATGGACGAGATGCCCATGTCCCGGTAGGCCTGGTCGTCGCTGTAGTGGTAGGCGTTCTTCAGCGCGTTCTTCAGGCCTTCGGCGGCCTGCGTGGATAGGTTGCCCATGTTCTGTCCGGCGCCGCCGAAGTCGAACGGCATGATCGCCCAGGCGTCCACGGTCAGCCGGGAGGAGGCGGCCCGGTTGATAAGGCTGGTGTCGGGGCCGCTCTGCCCGGTGCCGATGGTGATGTACACCTTCAGACCGGGGTTGTCGGCCTTCACGGTCCTGAGCGCGTCCACGGTGCGCTGCTGCACGGTGGGGTTGCTGTAGGCGTCGGCCTCGATGTCGATGTCGATCGCCTTCAGGCCGTAGGCGCTGATCACCTTCTGGTAGGCGTCGGCGAGTTCGCCCGCGCTGGAGCAGGAGCTCTCCAGCTTGTTGCCGCTGTAGCCGCCGAAGGACGGGATGATGTCACCGCCGTTCGCCCGCACGGTGTTGACGGTCTGCTGGTCGACTCCGCCGGTCAGCGGGCGGCTGCCGTCCCACTGGGGGTTGCAGTAGCCGTTGCTGAGCACGAAGGCGAGCGTGAACCACTTCACGCCGGTGGCCTGGGTGATCGTGCTCGGGTTCGGCGGGCTGCCCCAGCCGTTGTAGAGGTACGGCGCCACGGCCATGGGCGCGGACGGGGCGGTGCCGCCGTCTGCCGCGGGCGCGTTCCACTTCTGGTTGGCGCCGCCGCTGCAGCTCCAGATCTGGGCGCGGGCGCCGTTGGCCGCGGAGTTGTCGGTGACGTCCAGGCACTTGTCGGCCTGCGGGTTGACGATGTCGTGGGCGGCGGTGACGGTCCACTTCTGGTTCGCGCCGCCGGTACAGGACCACAACTGGACCTTGGCGCCGTCGGCGGTGGAGTTCCCGGTGACGTCGAGGCACTTGCCCAGGGCGCGGACGGTGCCGTCGCTGCCGACCGTCCACTGCTGGGCGGCGGTGCCGTTGCAGTCGTAGAGCTGAACGGCCGTGCCGTCGGCGGAACTTGCCCCGGCGACGTCGAGGCACTTTCCGGCGAGACCGGTGATGGTGCCGGTGGCGGCCTGGGCCGGCGCGGCGGTGAGCAGGCCGGTGGCGAGGGACAGGGCGGCGAGCGAGACGGCTGCGGGGAGTGGTCTGGCCATGTGCGGGGGCGGCCTTTCGCGTGGGGGGTGCCCCGGGCATGCCCAACACAGGTGTGAGGACTGGGTGTTGAGTGCATCCGGAGTCTTTGTTTAAGGCGTGAAGTTAAAGGTCCGGACCACTGGAGTCAAGGGGGCGGGCAGCAAGGGGTGGGCGGCAGCCGGGAAGCAGCCCACCCCCCGCTTCCGGCTCAGACCGCGGTCACCTCGTCGTCCTTCTGGGCGAACTGCGTGCGGTGCAGCTCCGCGTACCGGCCGCCCACCGCGAGGAGTTCGTCGTGCGTGCCCCGCTCCACGATCCGGCCGGCCTCGACGACCAGGATCTCGTCGGCGGCCCGG
Organism: Streptomyces sp. NPDC001816; assembly: GCF_042892235.1. NCBI lineage: Bacteria > Bacillati > Actinomycetota > Actinomycetes > Kitasatosporales > Streptomycetaceae > Streptomyces > Streptomyces sp. NPDC001816. The sequence continues at coordinate 240,581 of NZ_JBIATY010000012.1, read as the reverse complement.
ACGGTGGACAGACGGTGGGCGATCACCACGGCGGTGCGGCCCTCCAGGGCCTCGGTGAGCGCCTCCTGCACGGCCGCCTCGGAGGTGTTGTCCAGGTGGGCGGTGGCCTCGTCGAGGATGACCACGCGCTGGCGGGCCAGCAGCAGCCGGGCGATGGTCATGCGCTGGCGCTCACCGCCGGAGAGCCGGTAGCCGCGTTCGCCGACGACCGTGTCCAGACCGTCGGGCAGGGACTGTACGACCTCGGCCAGGCGGGCGCGGCCGAGGGCGTCCCACAGCTCCTCGTCCGTGGCGGTCGGGCGGGCGAGCAGCAGGTTGGCGCGGACGGTGTCGTGGAAGAGGTGGCCGTCCTGGGTGACCATGCCGAGGGTGGCCCGCAGGGAGGCGGCGGTCAGGTCCCGGACGTCGGTCCCGCCGATGCGCACGGCCCCGGCGTCGACGTCGTACAGGCGCGGCAGCAGCTGGGCGATGGTGGACTTGCCGGCGCCGGAGGAGCCGACGAGGGCGACGGTCCGGCCGGGTTCGGCGCGGAAGGAGATGCCGTGCAGGACCTCGGCGCCGCCGCGGGTGTCGAGTGCGGCGACCTCCTCGAGGGAGGCGAGGGAGACCTGGTCGGCGGACGGGTAGGAGAAGGTGACGTCCTCGAACTCGACCGCGACCGGGCCCTCGGGCACCTCGACGGCGTCCGGCTTCTCCTCGATGAGCGGCTTCAGGTCGAGCACCTCGAAGACCCGCTCGAAGCTGACCAGCGCGCTCATCACCTCCACGCGGGCTCCGGCGAGCGCGGTGAGCGGGGCGTAGAGCCGGGTCAGCAGCAGGGCGAGGGAGACGACCGCGCCCGCCTCCAGGGTGCCGCGCAGCGTGAACCAGCCGCCGAGGCCGTAGACGAGGGCCAGGGCGAGGGCGGAGACGAGGGTGAGGGCGGTGATGAACACCGACTGGGCGGTCGCCGTGCGCACCCCGATGTCGCGCACCCGGCGGGCCCGGTCCGCGAACTCGGCCGACTCCTCCTCCGGGCGGCCGAACAGCTTGACCAGGGTGGCGCCGGGCGCGGAGAAGCGCTCGGTCATCCGGGTGCCCATGGCCGCGTTCAGCGCCGCCGCCTCCCGCTGCATCCGGGCCATCCGGCTGCCCATGCGGCGGGCCGGCAGCACGAACACCGGCAGCAGCACCAGCGCGAGCAGGGTGATCTGCCAGGACAGGGTGAGCATGACGGCGAGGGTGAGCACCAGGGTCACCAGGTTGGTCACCACGCCCGACAGGGTGTTGGCGAACGCCCGCTGGGCGCCGATCACGTCGTTGTTGAGACGGCTGACCAGCGCGCCCGTACGGGTACGTGTGAAGAACGCGACAGGCATGCGCTGCACATGATCGAACACGGCCGTGCGCAGGTCGAGGATGAGTCCCTCCCCGAGCGTCGCCGACAGGCGCCGACCGAGGATGCCGAGCCCCGCCTCCGCGAGGGCGACGAGCGCGATGAGCAGCGAGAGCCGGACGACCTTCCCGGAGTCGTGACCCGCCACGATCGTGTCGACGACGCTGCCGGCGAGCACGGGCGTGGCGACGGCGAGCAGTGCGGTCACCACCCCGAGCAGTACGAAGCGGACGATGCCCGCGCGGTGCGGGCGGGCGAAGGCGGCGATACGGCGCAGTGTGGCGCGGGCGAAGGGGCGGCGTTCCTGCTGCGCGGTCATCACGCTGTGCAGCTGCGTCCAGGCGGTGGTCTCCATGCTCATAGGAGAGAACGTAGGACCTCAAGCTTCGTTGAGGTCAAGGTGCGCGCCATTTCTTCCCCATCCGCGTCCTCGCACCCGAAGGCCACGATGACCCTCCCCTCTCATCCGCTGCCCGTCCGTAAGCCGCCGTCCCCGCTTCGGCCACCCGCCGTTGGCACGGCACGGAAAGCCTCTCCCGATGTGACAGCGGTAAGACTCCCCGACCTCCGTGAGGGACGCCTCCCCCGGCTCGCCCGGCGCGTCCCCGTGCGGCAGATCCTGTGCCTGCTTCCGCTCCTGCTCGTCGCCGTCGTCGCGGTGCGGCACCGGTCGGTGCTCGCCGAGGGCTTCGGACAGCTGCGGACCGCCTCGTGGCCCTGGCTGCTGGCGGCGGCCGGTGCCACCTGTCTGACCTGGGTGGCCGCGGCCGTCACCCGGCAGGGCGCCGTCGTCCAGCGGCTGCCCCGGTGGCGGCTGCTGGCGACGCAGTTCGCGGCGGGCTCGGCCAACCACCTGCTGCCGACGGGTCTGGGCGCGGGCGCGGTCAACCTGCGGTTCATGAGCGTGTGCGGGGTGCCGCTGGCCCGCTCCTCCGCGGCTCTCGCGCTGTACCTGCTCGCCGAGTCGGTAGGCCGGCTGAGCCTGCTGGCCGCGCTGCTGCTCGCCTTCCCCGACGCGCTGCGACTCGGCACCCTCCTCCCCGACGGGGATGCCGGACCGGTGCTGGCCGTCGTGGGCGCGGTGCTCGTGGTGGCGGTGGCCGCGCTGGCCCTCGTACGACGTCTGCGCACGCCCGTGCTCGGCTTCGTCCGCACCGCCCTGGGCGAGGCCCGTTCGGTGCACACGCGTCCGGCCCGGGCGCTGGCGCTGTGGGGCGGCTCGCTCGCCTTCCCCGCGCTCCAGGCGGCCGGCCTGGTGGCGGTGGGGCAGGCGCTGGGGCTGCCGGTGCCGCCCGCGCACATGGCACTCGCGTACCTGGCCGCGACGGTCGCGGTGGCGCTGGTGCCCACGCCGGGCGGGCTCGGCTCGGTCGAGGCGGCACTGATCGTGGCGCTGGTGGCGGCGGGCGGCCCGGTGGCGGTGGCCACGGCGGTGGTGCTCGCCTACCGCATCATCACCGTCTGGGTCCCGCTGCTGCCGGGCGCGTTGACGCTGGGGGCACTGGTGCGGCTGAAGGTCATCTGAGGCAGAGTGGCCCTCCGAGCCGCCCCCTCAGAAGGAGCATCCGCCGTGCCGGTCCGCGTGGAGCACAAGGAACACGTCACCACGATCGTCCTGTCCCGCCCCGAGGTCCGCAACGCGGTGGACGGGCCCACGGCCGCCGAACTCGCCACGGCCTTCCGGGAGTTCGAGGCCGACGAGCACGCGCGGGTGGCGGTGCTGTGGGGCGAGGGCGGCACGTTCTGCGCGGGCGCCGACCTGAAGGCGATGGGCGGCGAGCGCGGCAACCTGGTCGCCGAGGAGGGCGACGGCCCGATGGGGCCGACCCGGATGCGGCTGTCCAAGCCGGTGATCGCCGCCGTCGCCGGGCACGCCGTGGCGGGCGGCCTCGAACTGGCCCTGTGGTGCGACCTCCGGGTCGCCGAGGAGGACGCCGTGTTCGGGGTGTTCTGCCGCCGCTGGGGCGTACCGCTGATCGACGGCGGCACGGTACGGCTGCCCCGGCTGATCGGCGCCGGCCGGGCCATGGACATGATCCTGACCGGCCGCCCGGTCCCGGCTCGCGAGGCCTACGACATCGGGCTCGCCAGCCGGATCGTCCCGACCGGCCACGCCCGCGCGGAGGCCGAGGAGCTGGCGGCCCGGATCGCCCGCTTCCCGCAGGCCTGCCTGCGCGGCGACCGGGCCTCGGCGCTGGACCAGGAGGGCATGGACGAGCAGAGCGCCCTGCGCGGCGAGCTGCGGTACGGCATGAGCGTGCTGGCGGAGGGCTTGGAGGGAGCGGCACGCTTCGCCGGGGGTGCGGGGCGGCACGGGTCATACGGGGACCTGTGAGCAGGGGTCTTACGCGGACCTGGGAGCACCGGTCCTACGCGGACCTGCGAGCAGGGGCCCTGCACGGACCTGTGAGCGCCGGTCCTACGCGGACCTGCGAGCACCGGGCCTACCCGGACCTGTGAGCACCGGGCCTACTCGGACCTGCGAGCACCGGCCCCACGCGGACCTGCGAGCACCGGGCCTACCCGGACCTGCGAGCAGGGGCCCTGCACGGACTGCGAGCGCCGGTCCGACGCGGACCTGCAAGCACCAGCCCTACCCGGACCCGTGTGCCGGCCGCTCCTCTCCCGCCAGCCACTCCAGCACCGCGCCGCCTGCCTCCGCACCGGCCCAGGTCGCCGCCCTCGCCCGTTGTCCGAGGTGCAGCACGGCGCCGACGGCGAAGACGCCCGGCCGCGAGGTGTGCGGGCTGCCGTCCAGCGTGATGCCGGCCCGGCGGGCGAGTTCGTTCTCGGGGACGAAGTCACCGGTGAAGACGACCGTGTCGCAGGGCAGCGTGGCCGTACGGCCGTCGCGGTGCCGGACGCGGACGCCGGACAGGCGGCCGTGGCCGAGGAGTTCGGTGACCGTGGTGTCCGTGAGGAGCGGGACGCGGTGGCCGAGCCGGGCCGACTGGGCGCGCAGCAGCGGGGCTTGGGCCCGAGGGTGTTCGGTCAGCAGGGCGACGACCGCCGCACCGGCCGTGCGCAGGGTGTCGGCCGCGGAGTAGGAGACCCGCTCCGCGCCGACCACCACCGCGCGGGTGCCGATCGGCTGCCCGAACAGGTGCACCGCCTGCTGGAGTTCGCCGGTGGTGTAGACGCCGGCGGGCCGGGTGCCGGGCACCAGCCGGGCCGCGCGGGGGCGTTCACGGGAGCCGGTGGCGAGGACGACGGCTTCGGCCGCGATCGTCTCCAGTCCCTGCGGGCCGACCGTCGTGAGCGTGCGCGGGCCCGCCCAGTCCAGGACCGTCACACCGGTCCGCAGCACGGCCCCGGCGTGTGTGGCGCCCTCGGTGAGCAGCCGGGCGTACTCGGGTCCGGTCAGCCGCCGCGTCCACGTGCCGAAGCCGCCGTGGGCGCAGTGCCGGAGCACTCCCCCGGGCTGTGCCTCCCGCTCCAGTACCTCGATCCGGCCGGCACCGGCGGCGGCCAGCCGGGCCGCCGCCGCGAGTCCGGCGGGACCGGCGCCGACGACGAGGACGTCGACCCTGCGGTCGGCGGTCATGTGCGTGCCTCCTCGAACAGCTGCCGTACCGCCGCCCCGCAGTAGAAGCCCTGGCAGCGGCCGGCCCGGGCCCGGGTGCGGCGGCGCAGGCCCTCCAGGGTGCGCGGCGGGATCGTACTGGCGAGGGCGTCACGGATCTCGCCACGGGAGACGCGCTCGCAGTGGCAGACGAGGGTGCCGTACTCCGGGTCGGCGGCGATGAGTTCGGGCCGCTGATGGGGGCGCGGGAAGGCCTCGCCGAGGCCCGGCATGCGGACCGGGTCGAGGTCGCGCGCCGGTCCGGGGTCGAGCCCGGTCTCGGCCAGCAGGCCGAGGACGTGGGCGGCGATGGCCAGGGACGCGGTCAGGCCGGTGGAGCGGATGCCGCCGACGGTGACGTACGCCTGCTCGGGGTGGGCGGTGATGCGGTAGTCCTCGTGCTCGGTGGCCGCGCGCAGGCCGGCGTAGACGGCGGTGACCTCCTCCCGCAGCAGCGCGGGCAGGATGCGGCCGCCCTTCTCCCGCAGCAGCGCCAGGCTTTCGGCGGTGGAGCCGGTGGCCCGCTTGTCGTGCAGGTCCTCGGCGGTGGGGCCGAGCAGGACGTTGCCGTAGACGGTGGGAGCGACCAGGACGCCCTTGCCGAGGGCGGTCGGGACCGGGAGGAGGATGTGCCGGACCAGGGGGCGGGCGAGCTTGTCGTGGACGATGAGCTGGCCGCGGCGCGGGGTGACGGTGAAGTCGTCGTGGCCGAGCGCCCGGTCGAGGGTGTCGGCGTGCAGTCCGGCCGCGTTGACCAGGTGGCGGGTGTGCAGAGTGCCTCGGGAGGTGGTCAGGAGGTGCCCTTGGGCGTCCCGGCTCACCTGCTCCACACGGGTGTTCAGGTGCAGGTCGACTCCGGCGCGGACCGCCTGGGTGGCGTACGCCAGGGTCGTCGTCCACGGGCAGACGATGCTCTCGCCGGGCACGTGCAGGGCGCCGAGCGCGCCGGGGCCGAGGTGCGGTTCGCGGGCGTACAGCTCGTCGGCGCCGAGGATTCGGGTGTGCGGGTAGTCGTTGCGCTCGGCCTTCTCGGCGAGGCGGGGCAGCGCGGCGAGCTGCTCCTCGTCCCAGGCGACGAGCAGGGCGCCGACCTCTTCGACGGGGATGCCGGACTCGGCGGCGTACGCGGCGAGCCGCTGGTGGCCCTCGCGGACCAGCCGGGCCTCCAGGGTGCCCGGGGTCGCGTCGAAACCGGTGTGCAGGATCGCGGTGTTGGCCTTGGAGGTGCCCTGGCCGACGTCGTCCTGGGCCTCGACCAGCGCGATGCGCAGCCGGGGGTGGCGGGCGAGTTCACGGGCGACGGCGCAGCCGACGACTCCGGCGCCGACGACCACCACGTCGTACGTCTGCCCGGGCAGCGGCCCCTCCGCGGTGACCGTCATGAGTCGAGCAGGGCGGCGACCGCACTGCGGAAGCCGGCGAGGCGTTCGGCGGCCTGGTCGGCCGGGATGCGGGGCTCGTACACGGTGGCGGGCTTCCAGTCGGGCAGGGCGTCTTCCACGCTCAGCGCAGGGTCCGCGCCGAGCCGGGCGAGGGTGGCGGCGCCGAGTGCGGTGGCGTCGTGCAGCGCGGAGACCTCTACGGGGCGTTGCAGCAGGTCGGCCTGGGTCTGCATGAGCAGGGCGGAGCGGGTCAGGCCGCCGTCGACGCGCAGCGCGTCCAGGGCCGGTTGCGAAAGCCCCGTCGTCCGCCCGGAGGGCGTGGCAGGCGGGTTCGCAACAGGCCCCAGCGGGGTGCCGAGGTCGGCCGCGGCCGCCTCCGCCAGCTCGACGACCTGGGCCGCCAGGCCCTCGCACAGGGCGCGCACCAGGTGTCCGGGTCCGGTGTCGAGGCCGAGCCCGGTAATGGAGCCGCGCAGGTCGCCGCGCCACCAGGGGGCGGCGAGCCCGGCGAGGGCGGGGACGAAGGTGACGCCGCCGCTGTCGGGGACGGCTCCGCCGACCGGGTCGAGGTCGGCGGCCGAGGAGATGACGCCGAGGTCGGTGAGCCAGCGCACGGCGGAGGCGGCCGTGTAGACCTGTCCGTCGAGGCAGTAGCCGGTGTCTCCGGCGAGCCGCCAGGCGACGCAGCTGACCAGGCCGGAGGTGCCGCGCCGGGGGGCGCTGCCGGTGTGCGCGAGCAGGAACGCGCCGGTGCCGTAGGTGCACTTGGCGGCGCCGGGTCCGGTGATGCGCTGGGCGAGCAGGGCGGCCTGCTGGTCGACGGCGAGTCCGGTGAGCGGGATCTCGGAGCCGAACGCGCTTGTGGTGCCGACGGGTTGGGCGTTGTCGACCACCTCCGGGAGCCGTTCGTCCGACAGCCCGTAGGCCTCCAGCGCCCGTGGCGACCACTGGGCGCGGTCGAGGTCGAGGAGCTGGGTGCGGCCGGCGGTGGCCGCGTCGGTGACGAAGGTGCCGGTGAGTCGGTGGACCAGCCAGGCGTCGGAGGTGGTGACGACGCCCTCGCGGGTGAGATGGCGGCGGATCCAGGCCATCTTGGGTGCGGCGAAGTACGGATCGAGGGGCAGGCCGGTCAGCTGTCGCAACTCCTCGGCGTGATCGATGAGTTCGGCGCAGACGGTCTCGGCGCGCCGGTCCTGCCAGACGAGGGCGTCGGTCAGCGGGCGTCCGGTGGCCGGGTCCCAGGCGAGGACGGTCTCGCCCTGGTTGGCCAGGCCCATCGCCACGACGTCCTCGCCCGCCTCGGCGAGTGCGCGGTGACCGGCGTCGACGACCGAGGCGTACAGCTCGGCCGGATCCACCTCGACCAGACCGCCCGGCAGGTGGCGGGGCGTCACATCAGCGAACCCGGCGCCGAGTACGCCGCGTTCGGGGCAGACCACCAGGGCCTTGGTGCCGGACGTGCCCTGGTCGACGGCGAGCACAGGCCCCGTCATCGCATCCTCCCGCACGCCCCTTCGAAGATCGGCGCGACCAGCCTGCCGTCGGGCCGCGTCCGGCGTCAAGCTCGGCCGATTTTCGGCCAACTACCGCTATAGATAGTTGAGTTGACAACAATGGCAAGGCGGAAGTGACACCCCTATAGTGACCGCCGACCCGCAGGAGGCGCTCGACCACCGCCCGGAGGAGGGCTGTTGCTACCGCACCCCGCCACCCCGCCCGTCCGCTCGCGGACCGGGGCGGGTGGCTGATGGCCAGAGAAGGAGCACGCCCCTCCTACGACCCCGCCGGCCACGACGGGGCCTTACGCACCGCCCTCCAGGATCTGCGCACGGGGCGCTGGATGGCGATGCGCGCCCTGCTCGCGGACACCACGAGCTGGTGGCAGTGGACCCAGCGCACCCAGATCCTCGCGGCCGCCGCGGCCGGTACCGACGTGGTGCGGGCCTGGCTCGCGGAGGAGCCGCACAGCGTGCCGGCCACAGTGATGCACGCCCGGGTCGGCGTGGAGCGGGCCCTGCGGGCGCAGCGCGAGGGGCACCGCCGTACACACGAGTTGTGGATCGAGGCGTGGGACGCCGCGCAGTCCGCCACCCAGACCGCCCCGCACGACCCCGTGCCCTGGATCTGCCTGCTGGCGCTGGCCCAGCTGGACCCGGAACAGCGCTGGGACGAACACCGGGCGCCGCCGCCGGAACCGATACTGCCGCCGGGCCCGTGGGGGCTGCTGGCCGAGGCCGGCCGGCGTGACCCGCACAACCGCGAGGCCCACCACCGGATGCTGCAGTTCCTGTACACGATCGGCTCCTCGGGCCGGCTCGCCGAGGCCGCGGGCTACGCCCAGTGGGCGGCCGGTTCGGCGCCGCCCGGGTCCGCGCTGCACCTGCTGCCGCTGTACGTCCGGGTCGAGCGCTACCGGCGCTCCAGCGGGCACGACGCGGCGCTCGACCTGCACTGGGTGGCGGAGGACGCGACCCGCGAGGCGCGGCGCGCGCTGCACTCCTGGTTCGAGCAGACGCCCCGGGCCGAGCGCTCGCTGCTGGACCTCAACCATCTGGCGCACGCCCTGTGGGGTGCGCATCAGTTCCCGGACGCGGCCCGGGTGTTCGACTCGATCGGCCCGTACGTCACGCCGCCGCCGTGGATGTACCGCACCCCGGACCGGGGCCGTGCCGTGGAGGTCTTCCTGCAGGCCAGGGACCGCTGCCGCACGGCCGTCGAGGGCGCGTGACGCCCGTTCTCCTTCCTCACCCCCGGAGGTTTCAGCATGTCCCCCGATCCATCGCCCACGCCCGCCCGGCCGCAGCACGACGAGGAGCGGCGGCTGCGCGAGCTGGGCTACCGCCCGGTGCTGGCCCGCCGCATGGGCGGCTTCGGCAACTTCGCGATCAGCTTCTCGGTGATCTCGATCCTGTCCGGCTGCATGACCCTGTACGGCTTCGGTCTGGGCGCCGGCGGGCCCGCCGTGATGCTGTGGGGCTGGGCGGGTGTCGGCCTGTTCGTGCTGTGCGTGGGCCTCGCGCTCGCCGAGGTCACCAGCGCCTATCCGACCTCCGGCGCCCTGTACTACATGGCCGACCGGCTCGGCGGCCGGCGCTGGGGCTGGTACACGGGCTGGCTGAATCTGCTCGGTCTGCTCGGCGCGATCGCCGGCATCGACTACGGCGCCGCCCTGTTCACCGGAGCCTTCGCCAACCTCCAGTGGGGCTTCGAGCCGACCCCGGGCAAGACCATGCTGATCTTCTGCGCGATCCTGCTGCTGCACGCCGTGCTGAACCTGTTCGGCGTCCGCCTGGTCAGCGTGCTCAACTCGGTCAGCGTCTGGTGGCACCTGGCCGGTGTCGCGCTCATCGTCGGCGCGCTGGCGATCGTCCCGGACCACCACCAGTCGCCGTCGTTCGTGTTCACCAAGTTCGTCAACGACACCGGCTGGTCGAACCCGCTCTACGTGGCCGCGATCGGCCTGCTGCTCGCCCAGTACACGTTCTCCGGGTACGACGCCTCCGCCCACCTCTCCGAGGAGACCTCCAACGCCTCGGTGTCCGCGGCGAAGGGCATCGTCCGGTCGATCTGGGTGTCGTGGATCGCGGGCTTCGTGCTGCTCGCCGGCCTGACCTTCGCCATCCAGGACTACGACGCCACGCGCACCACCGACACCGGCGTGCCGCCCGCCCAGATCCTGCTCGACGGCCTCGGCACCGACGGCGCGAGCGCGCTGCTGCTCGTCGTGATCGTGGCCCAGTTGTTCTGCGGGAACGCCGAGGTGGCCGCGGCCAGCCGCATGGTGTTCGCGTTCAGCCGGGACGGCGCCCTGCCGGGCTCGCACCTGTGGCGCAAGGTGAGCAGCCGCACCCAGACCCCGGTCGCGGCCGTGTGGCTGTCGGTGATCGTCGCGGGCGTCCTGGCCCTGCCGTCCCTGTACTCGGCGACGGCCTACGGCGCGGTCACCGCCATCAACGTCATCGGCATCACCCCCGCCTACGCCATCCCCGTCCTGCTCCGGCTGCGCGCGGGCGACCGCTTCCAGCCGGGTCCGTGGCACCTGGGCCGGTGGAGCAGACCGGTCGGCTGGATCGCTGTGGTGTGGGTGGCCTGTGTGACGGTGCTGTTCTGCCTGCCGCAGTCCTCGCCGGTCACCGCCGACACCATGAACTACGCGGCCGTGGCCCTCGTCGTCGTGCTGGTCCTGGCCAGCATCTGGTGGTACGTCGCCCGCCGTTCGTACGGCACGCCCACCACCGCCGCCTACGGCAGCGACCGCGACCAGGCCGAACTCGCGGAGGGCATCGTCTGAGACGTCCGCCCGGCGCACCGGTCCGGGTACGAACTGGTGCGCCGGATACGGCAGGATGAGCGATCGCGCCGACCGTCGTTGTCCCGGCGGCGGCGCGATCGCACATTCCGGACATCGAGCAGGTGGCAACGTGACGACACTTCACATCAGGCTCTCCGCAGCAGCTTTGCGCCCTGGAGGTGACCGGTGAACCGCGCGCTGACCCTGGACGACCTCGTCCTCGCCGGCATCGCCCTGGCCGCCGGCCTGGTGCTGGCCTTCCTGTCCCGCACGGTGCTGCGCTGGCTGGCCAAGCACGCCAAGCGGACCAAGTGGAGCGGTGACGACGTCATCGTGGACACGCTCCGCTCCGTCGTCCCCTGGGCGGCGATCGTGGGCGGCCTCGCGTCGGCCGCGGCGGTGCTGCCGCTGACCCACACCGTCCAGCACCACACCAACCAGCTCCTCCAGGTGTGGCTGATCTTCGTGGTGACCCTGTCCGCGGCCCGGGTCGTGGCGGGTCTGGTCCGCTCGGTCACCCAGTCCCGCTCCGGCGTGGCGGGCTCGGCCACCATCTTCGTCAACATCACCCGGGTCCTGGTCCTGGCGATCGGCTTCCTGGTGGTGCTGCAGACGCTGGGCATCTCCATAGCGCCCCTGCTCACCGCCCTCGGTGTCGGTGGTCTGGCCGTGGCCCTCGCCCTCCAGGACACCCTCGCCAACCTGTTCGCGGGCATCCACATCCTCGCCTCCAAGACCGTCCAGCCGGGCGACTACATCCGGCTGAGCAGCGGCGAGGAGGGGTACGTCGTGGACATCAACTGGCGCCAGACGACGGTGCGCCAGCTGTCCAACAACCTGGTGGTCATCCCCAACGGCGAGCTGGCCAAGTCCAACATGACCAACTTCACGCGTCCCGAGCAGCAGTTGACGATCCTGTTGCAGGTGGGCGTGAGCTACGACAGCGACCTGGACCACGTCGAGCGTGTCACGCACGAGGTCATCGCCGAGACCATGACCGAGATCACCGGCGCCGTCCCGGACCACGAGCCCGCGATCCGCTTCCACACCTTCGGGGACTCCCGCATCGGCTTCACGGTGATCCTCGGCGTCGGCGAGTTCAGCGACCAGTACCGCATCAAGCACGAGTTCATCAAGCGCCTGCACCGCCGCTACCGCGAGGAGGGCATCCGCATCCCGGCCCCGACCCGGACGGTGGCGCTGCAGCAGGGCGCGGTGGTGATCCCGCAGCAGCGCAGCGAGGAGGACGTGGTGTCGGGTTCGCCGGGTTCGCCCCTGACCGACTAGTACGTGTCCCTGTCTCCGGCATGGCAGCACGAGTCGCGCCGGAGAGACCGGGCGACCTCGAGCCAGTTCACGACGGTCAGGTCGGCGATCCTGCCCTCCTCTACGGTGCCGAGGTCGCCGTCCAGGCTGCAGATACGCGCCGGGACGGACGTGGCGCACCCGGCGAGACGGACGAGCACAGCAGTCTGCCTTCCGCCACCGTGCGCACTGCCTCCGTCGTGCCGTCGGCGCCGGACACCCGTACCAGGGCCGGGCCGCCGTCGCTTCCGCCGTCGGGCCGGCGCGCCGCCCGTAGGCAGACCAGCGACCGCCCGTCCGGCCGCCACGCCGGATCGAGGTCCTCGAAGTCCCCGCCGGTCAGCCGACGCAGCCGGCCGCTGTCCGGATCCACGGTCCACAGGCCGAACGCGGTGCCGGTCACGGGGTCGCCGCCGCGCTCGGACGAGAAGGTGATGTACGTCCCGTCCGGTGACCAGGCCGCCCCACGGTCGTCCCACGGCCCGTCGGTCAGTTGCCGCGGCGCGCTGCCGTCCGGCCGCATCGACCACAGATGGAAGGCGCCACCCCGGTACCCGCAGACGGCGAGCCGCGTACCGTCCGGCGACAGCGCGGCGGCGGGTCGCCTCCAGCGTCCAGTCCGTCAGCCGGCCGGCCCACCGCCGGAGCCGTCGCTGGACACGACGGCGGCCACTCCGGCGGCGGAGGCACTCAGGAAACCCCGACGGCTGACGAAGCCGAAGCCGATCTCCTTGCCGCTCCCTCCCACGTGACCCCGGTCCGACCGGTGCAACGAGCGGTTGCACCCGTACGGCACGTTTTCCGGCCAGGACCCCTGTCGAGTCCAGCCCGATCACGAGATATCTTGATGTCGAGCAATGTTGCAGACGTGGAGCGGAGCACCCGGTGACTGACTCGACCATCATCTACACCTACACAGACGAGGCCCCGGCCCTGGCGACGCATTCGTTCCTGCCGGTGATCCAGGCGTACGCCTCGCAGGCCGGTGTGCCCGTGACGACCCGGGACATCTCGCTGGCCGGACGCATCATCGCCCACTTCCCGGAGTACCTGAACGAGGACCAGCGGGTCCCGGACGCGCTGGCCGAGCTGGGTGACCTGGCCAAGACTCCCGAGGCCAACATCGTCAAGCTGCCGAACGTCTCGGCGTCCATCCCGCAGCTGCGTGCCGCCGTCGCCGAGCTGCAGGGCAAGGGCTACGCGCTGCCGGACTACCCGGACGACCCGAAGACCGACGAGGAGCGCGAGATCCGCGCCCGCTACGACAAGATCAAGGGCTCCGCCGTCAACCCGGTGCTGCGTGAGGGCAACTCCGACCGCCGTGCCCCGGCGTCGGTGAAGAACTACGCCAAGACCCACCCGCACCGCATGGGCGCCTGGAGCTCCGACTCCAAGACCAACGTGGCGACCATGGACACGGACGACTTCCGCTCCACCGAGAAGTCCGTGGTGATCTCCGAGGCCGGTGCGCTGCGCATCGAGCTGAAGGGCGACGACGGCTCCACCACCGTCCTGCGCGAGTCCGTACCGGTGCTCGAGGGCGAGGTCGTCGACGCCTCCGTGATGCGCGTCGCCGCGCTGCGCGAGTTCCTGACCGCGCAGGTCGCCCGCGCCAAGCAGGAGGGCGTCCTGTTCTCCGTGCACCTGAAGGCCACGATGATGAAGGTCTCCGACCCGATCATCTTCGGTCACGTGGTGCGCGCCTTCTTCCCGAAGACGTTCGCGAAGTACGGCGAGACGTTCGCCGCGGCCGGTCTGACCCCGAACGACGGTCTGGGCGGCATCCTCAAGGGCATCGAGGCCCTGCCGGAGGGCGCCGAGATCAAGGCCTCCTTCGAGGCCGAGCTGGCCGAGGGCCCCGCGCTGGCGATGGTCGACTCCGACAAGGGGATCACCAACCTGCACGTCCCGTCCGACGTGATCGTCGACGCGTCCATGCCGGCCATGATCCGCACCTCGGGCCACATGTGGGGCCCGGACGGCCAGGAGGCCGACACCCTCGCGGTGCTGCCGGACTCCTCCTACTCCGGCGTCTACCAGGCCGTGATCGAGGACTGCCGCGCCAACGGCGCCTACGACCCGTCGACCATGGGCTCCGTCCCGAACGTCGGCCTCATGGCGCAGAAGGCCGAGGAGTACGGCTCCCACGACAAGACCTTCGAGATCCCGGTCACCGGCACCGTCCGCCTGGTCGACCAGGCCGGCAACGTCGTCCTGGAGCAGACGGTCTCCGCCGGCGACATCTTCCGCGCCTGCCAGACCAAGGACGCCCCGATCCGCGACTGGGTCAAGCTGGCCGTCACCCGCGCCCGCGCCACCGGCGACCCGGCCGTGTTCTGGCTGGACGAGGGCCGCGCCCACGACGCCAACCTGATCGCCAAGGTCAACCAGTACCTGCCGGAGCACGACACCGAGGGCCTGGACATCCGCGTCCTGTCCCCGGTCGAGGCCACCAAGCTGTCGGTGGAGCGCATCCGCCGCGGCGAGAACACCATCTCGGTGACCGGCAACGTGCTGCGTGACTACCTGACCGACCTGTTCCCGATCCTGGAGCTGGGCACCAGCGCCAAGATGCTGTCGGTCGTCCCGCTGATGGCGGGCGGCGGCCTGTTCGAGACGGGCGCCGGCGGCTCCGCGCCGAAGCACGTCCAGCAGCTGGTCAAGGAGAACTACCTGCGCTGGGACTCGCTCGGTGAGTTCTTCGCCCTGGTGCCGGCCTTCGAGCAGTACGCGACGTTCACCGGCAACAACGGCGCCAAGGTCCTCGCCGACACCCTCGACCGCGCCACGGCGACCTTCCTGAACGAGGACAAGTCCCCGACCCGTCGCCTCGGCGGCATCGACAACCGCGGCAGCCACTTCTACCTGTCCCTGTACTGGGCGCAGGAGCTGGCCGCGCAGACCGACAACGCCGACCTGGCGAAGGCCTTCGCCGCGTTCGCCGAGTCCCTCGCGGCGAACGAGCAGACGATCGTCGACGAGCTGCTCGCGGTCCAGGGCTCCCCGGCCGACATCGGCGGCTACTACCAGCCGGAGAAGGCCAAGGCGGACGCGGTCATGCGCCCGTCGGCCACCTGGAACGAGGCCCTCGCCTCGCTGAGCTGACGCCCGCGGCACCTGAGCCGCAGCTGTGAGCGGACTCCGCCCCGGTCGGGTTGCCCCCGGCCGGGGCGGAGTCGTGTCCGGCGCCGGTGCCGGTGTGACACCTTGATCCTGGACCGCTTGATCCTGGACCGCTTGATCCTGCACCGCGCCACCGACAACGCCCCTGGAGCAGCCCGTGACCGAGTCCGCCCCCTCGTTCGAACTCCTCCCCGGCGCCGCCGAGTCGCCCGTGCTGCTGCACGTGCCGCATTCCGCGCGGGCGATCCCGGAGGACGTTCGCAAGGGGATCCTGCTCGACGACACGGCGCTCGGGCTGGAGCTCGACCACATCACCGACGCGCACACCGCCCGGATCGCCGAGCGGGCGGCGGGGCTGGCCGGGCTCACCCCCTGGCGGTTCGTCAACCGGCTGTCGCGGCTGGTCGTGGACCCGGAGCGGTTCCCGGACGAGCGGGAGGAGATGCTTGCCGTCGGCATGGGGGCCGTGTACACGCGGACCACGCACCGGGGCGAGCTGCGGGCCGCGGACACCGACCCCGAGCCCCTGGTCGAGCGGTACTTCCGGCCCTACGCGCGGGCGATGACCGAGGCGGTGGCCGGGCGGCTCGCCGCGACCGGGCGGGCGGTCGTGATCGACGTCCACTCCTACCCGGGCCAGGCGCTGCCGTACGAGCTGCACGGGACGGGTCCGCGGCCGCCCGTGTGCCTCGGCACGGACGCGTTCCACACACCGCCCGAGCTGCGGGAGGCGGCGCGGAAGGCGTTCTCCGCGTGCGGGGAGACGGGGCTGGACAGCCCGTTCAGCGGGACCTACGTACCGCTGGAGTACTACGGGCGTGACCGGCGGGTGAGCGCGCTGATGGTGGAGATCCGGCGGGACACGTACATGACCGAGCCGGGCGGCCCGGCCGGACCGGGCCTGGAGCGACTCGCCACCGCGCTGGCCACGCTCGTCAACGCCCTGTAGCACTCAGGCTGGAGCGCACTCCCGCAGGACGGCGGGCGGGGCGCGTACAGGGGGTGCATGACGACCGAGGAGCGTCAGCGAGGTGATGGGTGTGCCGCCCGCCGACCGGGAGCGGGTGCACGCCCGGACCCGGCAGATCATCTCCACCTCCGGCGGCGCCGAGGCCGCCGAGCGGGCCAAGCAGGGCCTGTACGGCTGGATCACCGAGACCGTACGGGCCCGGTCCGACGGCGCGGGCGAGGGCGTGTACGCGCTGCTCGGCGCGGCCGTGACGCGCGGCGAGACCGCGGAGGAGGAGCTGATGGAGCGCATGCGCGCCCGTCCCGAGGCGCGCGGACCGGTCCTGGACGAGCTGCTGCGGCACATCCCGCACCACCGCACGGTCGGGCTCGCCCGGATCGCGCTGGAGGCCTGGAGCCGACCGGCCACCGGATCACGGAGGGCGAGCCCGTGTACGTCTCCTACCTCGCCGCCGACCGCGACCCGGAGGTCTTCCCGGACCCGGATCGCTTCGACCCCGACCGCGCCCCCGACCCGCGCCTGGCCTTCGGCAACGGCCCGCACCACTGCACCGGCGCCGTGCTCGCCCGGCTGCAGACCGAGCTGCCGGTCGGCATGCTGCCGGACCGGCTGCCCGGCCTGCGCCTCGCGGTGGAGCCCGGGCAGGTGCGTCGGCGGCACAAGACGATGATCCGCGGGCCGCGGACGCTGCCCGTCACCCGGCGACCCGGTTCGGGACCCGGTGACCTGGTGACCCGGTTCGGGACCCGGCGAGCCGGCTCAGGCCCGCAGCCACTCCGTGACGATCACCTCGCCGCCGGTCCGCAGCCGCAGGGCGAACGGGCCGGCGGGCGGCTGCTCGCTGGTGAAGCGGCCCAGGGTGTCGACCGTGACCGGCCGGGTCGTCTGCGGGCCGCCCAGCACCTCTATGCGCGCCGACTGCGGCGGCAGCACCTGGCCGATCAGCCCCTCCCCGGTGACCTCGACGTCGACGGTCAGCTCGCCCGCGCGGAAGGTCAGCATCCGCGGGGCGTCCGGTACTCCCCTGACCGGCAGCGCGTCCACGAGCGAGTCGAAGGTCAGCTCGGCGATCCGGGCGTCCAGGTCGTGCAACGCGTAGGCGTCGAGCGCCAGTTGGCGCAGCTCGACCGGGACCGGGTCCAGGACGGCGGCCGCCTGGCGCAGCTCCTCCTCCAGCAGATCGCCGTCGAACCCGGCGTCGTCGAAGTCCTCTTCGGGAAATCCGTTCCCGTTCACGCCGCTCACGCCGCCCCCCGTGCGTCCAACCGCGCCCGCAGCCGGCGCAGACAGCGCTGGCGCAGGGGCCCGATGCTGCCGACCGCGATACCGAGCGCGGCCGACACCTCCAGATAGCTCGGCGGCGGCGAGGCCATCAGCACCCGCAGCAACTGCCTGCACCGCTCGCCCAGCGCCTCGAACTCCTGCCACAGCCGGCGGATCCGCTCGGCCTGGTCCGCGTCTTCTTCGGCGTCGATCAGCGTCTGCTCCGGCGTCCGCTCCTCACTCGCCCGGTCCAGCACCTGCGGATCGTCCGTCAGCGTCAGCCGCGTCAGCCCTTTGAGCACCTTCAGGCACTCGTGCCGGGCCGTGCTGGCCAGCCAGGAGCCCGCCTTGTCGGGCTCCCGGAGCCGACCGAGGTGCTGGGCGAAACGGAACCACGTGGTCTGGTAGACCTCGTGCCCGTCCGCGTCCGAGAGCCGGTGTGCGCGCACCACCGACCACACCAGCGGACTCATCCCTTCCACCAGCGCCTTCCAGGCCGCGGCGTCGCCGTCGACGGCTGACCTGACCAGCGCCCCGACCTCTGTACGGTCCACGGCTCCACCCCTCGTGTACGGCACGTCATCGTACGCCGTGGAGCGGAGGGTTCCGGCACTCATGCGGGCCGGGCCGAGATCGCGACCGGAACCGGACGCCAGGTGGGCGGCCGGAGCGCCGGAACGTGCGCCCCGCGCACGTCGGCGGATTCCGTGAGGGAAGCGAGCAGTTGCGCGCGGGCCGCGCGCGGGTCGCGCTCCTTGTGCGCCGTCATGTGGGCGGCGACGAGGGCGGCGACGGCCGGGGTGGCGAACGAGGTGCCGCTCCACTGCGCGAGACCGTGGAACATCACCTGGTCGGGCTTGGCCGCGCTGTCCTCGCCCGTCTCGCTCAACACGCCGGTGTGGCGCGGGTACTGGCAGGTGCAGGCGTAGGTGGAGCCGAACCGGCAGGCGTCGTAGGTGGAGTGCTGGTACACGTACGGCACCGGGATGTCGAAGCCGGTGAGGGCACTGGTCAGGCGCTCGCCCGGGGCGTAGACGTGCACCCAGGGGCCGTGGTTGCTGAAGCAGGCGCCCGACTCGCCGTCCCCGCGCAGCGCGCCGACCGACAGCACGCTGTCCGCGTACTCCGGCAGAGCCCCGTAGGCGGCAGGCCAGAACGGGGCGTCGCTGCCGTTGTTGCCCGCGGCGGCGACCAGCAGCGTGCGCTGCTCGCGGAGTTCGCGCATGAACGCCTCAAGACCGATGAGGCTTTCGCCCGACCCGGTGGTGGTGCCCGCGGAGAGGCTGATGATGTCGGGCCAGCCGCCCTCGTCGACGGCCTCGAACAGCTTCGCGCCGAACTCCGACTCCAGCATGGCGCCCACGTCGCTGAGGGTGCCCCGCACGGTGACGTCGGTGTTGGGTGCGACGGCCGCGACGATCCCGGCGATGAACGTGCCGTGGCCGACGTACTGCCGGAGCACTCCGTCGGGACCGGTCTCGGTCACCTGCGGATCGCCGGTGGTGTGGGCGAGGAGCGGGTAGGACCGGTAGTCGTGCACCAGACCGGTGTCGATGACGAGGACGCCGACGGCGGTGTCCGGGTCGTGGACGCCCTCCTGGGACGCCGGGTTGGGCGGCTCGCTGCGCGGCGCGGGCACGGGCTCGTCACCGGGGCAGGCGTTGACCGGGGCGATGTGGATCACGTGGTTGCGGCGGACCAGCCGGCGTCCCTGGCGTCCCTCGGCCTCGGTGAGGGCGCGCAGGGCGTGCGGGACGACGTCGTCGCCCTGGGTGGGGTCGCCGACCCGGATGCGGGTGACGCCGGTGCGGTTGGTGTCCGGGCCGGTGCGGCGGACGTGGTCGGGGACCAGGCCCTGGGTGTCGGTGAAGTGGGTGCGCACGGTGTCCTCGACCAGGCGGGCCTCCTCGCCGTCGCGGGCGAGGACGACACCCTTCTCGTAGAGGAAGTGGGCGTCGTCGTCCGGGCCCATGGCCAGGGGCACGTCGGGCATCGAGCGCTGGATGTGGTGGAACTGCTCGCGGAATCGCTGTGGTGCCATGGTGTGTCCTCCCCCTGAGGCGGTGCTCCGACAGTCAGAGTCGCCCGTCGACCGATTGATACAGCCCACAAGTACGCGCGGTACAGCCCGAGGAGACCGCGGAGAACCCGTGTGACGGGTTTGCCCAGGCCACTACCATGCGAGGGGTGACAGCGGGAAGCGAGTCGGTTCTTCAGCTGCTGCCGATGGTGTTCGCCGACCCGGGCGAGGCCCGGGCACGCGCGGATCAGGTACTGCACACCGATCCGTCGCCGCTGCACGCCAGCGTCGCGCATCAGGTACTCGGCATCTGGCAGCGGGACTTCGGCGACCTGAAGATCGCCCTCCGGCATCTGCGCCGGGCCCGGGACCTCGCCGCGCGCGCCGAGTCGGCCGAGCGGGAGGCGGACGTGCTCGCCACGCTGGGGGTCGCACTGGTGCACGCAGGGCGCACGCGACAGGGACTGGCGTCGTTCGAGCAGGGTGTCGCGCGGGGCAGCGGACACACCAGGGCACGGGTGTTGTACCGGCGGGCCTATGTGTGGTGGGTGCTGGGGCATCACCGGGAGTCTCTGGAGGACGTACGGCGGGCGCTCCCGGTGCTGCGGCACGCCGGCGACGGGATCTGGACCGCGCGGGCGCTGACCCTGCGGGCCACGGTGCATCTGGCACAGGGCGCGGTGGACCGGGCGGTCGCGGACTTCACGGCCGCCGAGCGGTTGTGGGAGACCACCGGCCAGGAGCACGACAAGGCGGACGCCGTGGAGAGCCGGGGCCTCGCCGCGTTCCGGTCCGGGGACATCCCGGCGGCGCTGCGGCTGCTGGACGAGGCCGAGGAGCGGTACGGCAAGCTCGGCACGCCCACGTTCATGCTGTCCATCCGGCGCTGCGAGGTGCTGATGGCGGCGGGGCTCGCCCCGGAGGCGCTCGCGGAGGCGGACACGGCGATCGCGCTGCTGGACCGGATGGGCGGGCAGTCCACCCGCAAGGCCGAGCTGCTGCTGGCGGCCGCGCGCGCCGCCCGCTCGGCCGGGGATCCGGACACCGCCATCGCCCGCGCCGCCCATGCCGTACGGCTGTTCGCGGGGCAGCGGCGAACCTGGTGGGAGACCCATGCCCGGCTGGTGCTCATCGAGGCGCGGGCTGCGGCCGGGCGCGGCTCGGGTCGCCTGGTCGCGGACGCGGCGGCGGTCGCCGGGCGGCTGGCCTCCTCCGGCTCGCCCGTGGCGCCCGAGGCCTCGCTGCTCGCCGGCCGGATCGCGCTCGCGCTCGGCCGGACGGCCGAGGCGGAGCGGCACCTGGCGGTGGCCGCGCGCAGCCGGCACGCCGGTCCCCCGCCGGCCCGGGTGACGGGCTGGGCCGCGCAGGCGCTGCGGGCCCGCGCGGCCGGTTCCGGGCGCGGTGTGCTGGAGGCCTGCCGGCGCGGCCTGGACGTCCTCGACGACCACCGGATGACGCTCGGCGCCTCGGAGCTGCGGGCCCGCGCCACCGCTCAGGGCGCCGAACTGGCCGCGCTCGCCCAGGAGGCGAGCCTCGTGAACGGCGGTCCGCGGCGGCTGCTGGAGTGGAGCGAGCGCTGGCGGGCGACCGTGCTGTCCGCGCCGCCCGCCCGGCCGCCCGCCGACCCGGCGCTGCTCGGCTGCCTCACCGCCTACCGGGAGATAGCGGCCCGCGCGGAGGAGGCCCGCAGGGAGGGCCGCCCGGTCCCGGCCCTGGAGCGTGAACAGCGGCGGCTGGAACGGGAGATCCGCTCCCGCACCCACCACATGCGCGGCGACGGGCCCGGCGAGGGCGACCGCTTCGACGCGGGCCGCCTGCTGGACCGGCTGGGCGAGGCGCGGCTGGTCGAACTCGCCGTCGTGGACGGTCAGGTGCACATCCTGCTGTGCGGGCAGGGCCGGGTACGACGGTTCCCGGGCGGCCGGCTCGCGGAGGCGGTGGCCGAGGCCGAGCACGTACAGGCCGGGCTGCGCCGCCTCGCGCACCCCGGAGGAGAGGCGCGGCTGCCGCTGGTGGAGGCGGCGGGCCGGCGCCTGCAGGAGCTGCTGCTGGGCGGTGCCGTACCGCACCTCGGGTCCGGGCCGGTGGTGATCGTGCCGCCCGGCGCGCTGCACCGGGTGCCGTGGGCGCTGCTGCCCGCGCTGCGGGAGCGGGTGCTCAGCGTGTCGCCGTCGGCGGGCAGTTGGCTGCGGGCCCGGGAGACCGAGCCGCCGCCCGGCGGCCGGCCCGTCCTGGTGCGCGGCCCCGGCCTCGCCACGGGCGGCGCCGAGGTGCCCGAACTGGCCGACCGGTACGGCACGGCGACGGTCCTGGAGGGCGAGGCGGCGCAGGTCCCCCAGGTACTGGAGGATCTCGACGGCGCGGCCCTCGCACACCTGGCCGCGCACGGCACGTTCCGCGCCGACAGCCCCCTGTTCTCGGCTCTCCGGATGGCCGACGGCCCGCTGATCGTGCACGACTTCGAGCGCCTCGCCCGCAGCCCGTACCGGATCATCCTCTCCAGCTGTGACACCGCCCGCCTCGCCTCGGTCGGCGCCGACGAACTCCTCGGTCTGGTCACCGCGTTGCTTCCGCTGGGCACGGCCGGAGTGGTGGCGAGCAGCGCACCCGTCAACGATGCCGCGGTGGTCCCCCTGATGCTCGCCCTGCACAAGGGCCTCGACGCGGGCCTGAGCCTGGCCGAGGCCCTGCGCGACGCCCGCGCCGCCCAGCCCGGCGACCCGGTCCACCAGGCGACGGGGTGGGCGTTCGCGGCGTTCGGGGCGGCGTGAGGGGTTTCTCGGTGAATCGGCTCAAGCCGGCGCAGCCAGATCGCTCAGCCAGGGCAGAGCACCCCGATCACTCGCACCCAACCGCGTGTACGCGCCGTACAGATGGTTCCCCACAGTCCGAACGGACAACGTCAGCTTCTCAGCGATCTCCCGGTTGCTCAGCCCGCTGGCCGCAAGAGCAACAACCTGCCGCTGCCGAGCCGTCAACTCCCCCAACACGAGCCCGGCCAGCGCCGGAGTGCACGCCCCCTGGCAACGCCGCGCGAGCGACACCGCGCGGGTGCGGGAGAGGCGGGCGGCGCGCGGGTCCCGGTGAGCGCGTACCGCCTGGGCGTGCGCCTCGGCCGCGAACAGCAGGAAGCCGCGCCCTTCGAGCGCCTCGGCGACTCGGTCCAGCGCTGGCCCGTCACCCCGGGCGAGCGCTTCGGCGTGTCGGGCGAACACCCCGTCGTCCGGCAGCCGCCCTGCGACCCGCTCGGGAGCGCCGAGGCGTACGGCGTCGTAGCGGGCGAACACATCGTCCCCGGTGGTGGTGGCCAGGGCGGTCTCGATGTCACCGCGGGCTGCCGCCGCCCACGCGCCCGCTCCCGTCGTCTCCCCCAACTGGCCTGCGATTAAGTCGAGTTCCGTGACGCAGTCGGTGTCGTCCGGAGCCGCCCGCAGCCCTTCCCGCGCCCATGCCGCCGCCTCCCGCAGTTCTCCGCGCAGCCGGGCGTACCGGGCCCGTACGACCGCGTACCCGGCGGGGACGGGCAGTCCCTCGGAGAGCAGCCAGTCCCCC
This sequence comes from Streptomyces sp. NPDC001816, assembly GCF_042892235.1. NCBI lineage: Bacteria > Bacillati > Actinomycetota > Actinomycetes > Kitasatosporales > Streptomycetaceae > Streptomyces > Streptomyces sp. NPDC001816. Next base: position 217,738 of record NZ_JBIATY010000012.1, on the reverse strand, counting down.
ACCGGGGTCGGTACGACCCGCACGTCCTGCCGCTCCAACCCCTGCTCCAGAGAGGCCTGTTCGGCTTGCAGCGCCTGGCCGCACCGGTCGGGTGTGCGGGTCAGCCGCCGGGCCCGCAGCCGGCCGGCGGTGGCGCGCAGGGCCGGGCCGTGCAGGGGGTGGGCAAGGGTGACCGAACCCTCGTCGTCCACGTCGATCAGGCCGTTCGACTCCAGCCGTTCGAGGACGTCCAGGTCCAGCTCGTCCAGGGCGAGCGGCAGGGGTTCGGCGAAGGCGAGCCGGTCGAGTGTCTCGCGCTCGGCGGTGTCGGGCCGCTCCAGGGCGGGGGCGAGGCGGTCGCGGACGCTCGCGGTGACCGGGACCGGTCCGCGCCACGCCCACTCGTCGCCGCCCGGGACCCTGGTGAGCCCGCCGGACTGGCGCAGCGCGCCCAGCAGGTCACGCAGCAGCCGTAGATCGCCCCGGCACATCCGGTGCAGCCGTCCCATGGTGAGCGGTTCCAGACCGGCCGGGGCGAGCAGGTGGGCGGTGTCCTCGCGGGGCAGCGGCTCCAGCGTCAGGCGGGGCAGCAGCTCCCCCGTCCACAGGCGGGACACCGCGCCGGGCGCCGGCACGTCGTCCGTGGCGGTCACGGCCAGGCGGGTGCGACCGTGCACGGCGAGCTGGTGGACGAGCGCGGCGGAGGCCTCGTCGAGCAGCTGGGCGTCGTCGACGACCAGGAGGCGTACGCCGGACAGGAGGTGCACCGCGCGGTGCAGCGAGACGGTGTCGGGCAGCAGGTGCGCGAAGGCGGCGAAGCGTACTCCGCGGGTCTCGGGTGTCCCGGTCACCCGGGCGCAGTCCGTGCCCCGGACCGCCTCCGTGATCAGCCGGGTCTTGCCGCAGCCCACCGGTCCGGTCACCACGATGCCGGGTCGTCCGGCCGCCAACGACCTGCGCACCAGCTCCAGTTCGTCCTCGCGGCCGGTGAAGGGCCAGGGCAGTTCGAGCGTCTTCGCGGCCTGCTCGTAAGTCGTCACACAAACTGGAGCACGACTACTCAGGTTTGATACAGGGCGACTTGAGTAGCCCCCGACTCAGGCGTCCGGCACCCGGGGGCGGCAGTCTGTCAGTCCAGGCCACAGTCCGGCACCGGGGGAGCGGGTCGAGGGACGTCGCCTTCGGGGGAGGGAGACGTCCCTCGACCACGCCGATACGCCGTTCGCCTCCTGGGCGAACGGCGTCTGCGGCTGCCCGGAACCGCGATGTCAGTGGTGGCCGATAGGTTCGTGGCATGAGTTCAGGACTGAGCGTGTATCTGCTGGACGTCGCCGCGACGCGGGCCCTGGTCGGCTCGGGTGACGACCAGCTCCTCCAGGTCGTCCGCGACAGCTTCGGCGACGAACTCGCCCGCGACGACGACTACTTCCGGTACCAGATCGAGCGGGGCGCCCCCACCGCGTACGAGGCGCTGCGGGCCGTCGTGCACGGCGGGCCCTTCAGCGAGGACAAGGAGCACGCCTTCCAGTACGGCTACGCGTACCGGCGGCTGTGCGATCTGACCGGCTCTTTCCTGCCCAACGACTCCTTCATGCCGTTCCGGGGCGACTGGCTGTCGGTGGTGGACGAGGGTCTCGCCGCGCTGCGCGTGACCGCCGTGTCCGTGGAGTCCTTCAGCTACTCCGACCTGCCCGATCCGCTGCCGTACACGTACATTCCGGGATGCGGTGAGTGCACGCCCGGTCAGATAGCCCGGGCGCTGGAGCAGTTCGAGGCCACCAAGGCGGCCGGCCACGCTCCCCCGCTCGAACCCGAGGTCGTCGACGCCGTCATGCAGTGCCTGGGCTGGATGCGGCACGCGGAGTCCCGGCCCGGGTTCGGTGTCATCGGCTTCTGCTCCTGACCGGCTTCACGAGACCGCCCGCCCGACCCGCTCTCACCTGCCGGAAGTACCCGAGGCGTCCGCGGCGTGCCCCGTCCAGTCCAGGATCTGGACGGCGGCTCCGGCGGCCTCCAGCCCCCGGCAGCGCCCGTGGTGGCGGCGGGCGATGCCGTCGAGGTCCAGGTGGGCACCGAAGGCGGGGTGGGCGGCCAGGCGGCGGGCGTGGCCCCACAGCGCCGGGTGGCCGGCGATACGGTGCACGGCACTGGCGTCGAGGTGGCAGCGGTGCACGGTGTCCAGCTGCACCAGCGTCACCCACAACTCGACGTCGGCTGCAGTGAGCCGGCCGTCGACGAGGTACTCCTCGCCCGCCAGGTACCGCTCGATCCGGCCCAGCGTGTCCAGCAGCAGATCGAGCGCGGCGGCCCGCTCGGCAGGGTCGGCGTCGGCCCGTCCGGCGCGCTGCGCGGCCTCCTCGATCCCCTCGGCGCAGAGCCGTTCGACGGTCTCGATCTGGCTCTCCGTGCCGCACGGGTACAGGAAGGGGCGCCCGTCTGGGGGGAAGCGGTCCAGGTCGCGCAGGATGTCGGAGGTGCGGGTGCTGACGATGCGTCCGGACCAGTCGTCGCTGAGCACCGGTGCGAGCGCCGGTCCGGTGTAGTGGTGGGCGCTCGCCTCGTACAGCGGGCGCAGGGCGGAGTGGCCGCCGCCGGGACGGTCGGGGACGGCGGGCAGGAAGGCTACCGGACAGCTGTCGCCGAGGCCGAGGAGGCTGTGGCCGATGGCGAGGCGCAGTCCGTCGGGACAGGCGGTGGACAGATGGAGCCGGTAGCGGTGCGGCACGGCGTAGTGGCCGCTGCGCGCGTCCCGGCCGATCCGGCCCCGGAAGGCGGGAGCGGTGCGGTGGGCGGTCGGGACGGCGGCGAGCGGAGTGATGGACATGCGTCTCCCCTGAAGCGGGCGCGCGGACGTACGCGCGGCGGAAGCGTCGTCGGTCGGTAGGTGCGGAGGGGTTGGGGTGGGTACCGGACCAGGTTCGGTGCAACGGCGGGCCCGCTGAGCCATAAAGGGCCTGCCTCGGCTCCGAAGGCTCAACCCGAAGTCTCGATTCGGAGGCTCAGCCGCGAAGTCTCAATCCGAAGGTTCAGCCACGAAGGCTGATCGCGCTGCAGACGCGCAGCAGGTCGATGTGCAGGCGGGAGGTGAGAAGGGGTGCGTACAACGGCGTACGGCCCGCTCGGCCGACCACCGTCCGGAGGCGCACCATGTTTCCCTACCTGTTCACTAGGATTCTCTCCCCTGGAGTGTCGATCCGCCGTCCTGCGACGTCAAGGGGGCGTCCACGTCTGGGACTCCGGGCGGGTGACGAGAACGGTGCGGGGGACTCCTCAGAGAGTGCGACATGTGACATAGTACTGATGTGGCGAAGCGACTGACCTGCGATGTCGTGGTCGTCGGAGCCGGGATGGTGGGCGCGGCCTGTGCGCTGTACGCCGCGCGGACCGGCCTCGACGTGACGGTGGTGGACCGGGGCCCGGTGGCCGGCGGTACCACCGGCGCGGGCGAGGGCAACCTGCTGGTCTCCGACAAGGAGCCGGGCCCCGAACTGGAACTCGCCCTGCTGTCGGCCCGCTTGTGGGCGGAGCTGGCCGGGGAACTGGGGGCGTCGGTCGAGTACGAGCCCAAAGGCGGTGTGGTGGTCGCCTCGACGCCCGGCACGCTCGGTGCGCTGACGGACTTCGCAGCGGGCCAGCGCGCCGCCGGTGTCATCGCCGAGACCGTCGACGCAACCGAACTCCACGAGCTGGAACCCCACTTGGCCCCCGGCATGGCGGGCGGTGTCCATTATCCGCAGGACGCGCAGGTCATGCCCGCGCTGGCCGCCGCCCACCTGATCCGCGCCTCCGGCGCCCGCCTGCTCGCCGGGCGGACCGTGACCGGGGTGCTGCGCACGGTGGACGGGGCGGTGCTCGGCGTCCGTACCGACCAGGGCGACATCCACGCGCCGGCGGTGGTGAACGCGGCCGGGACCTGGGGCGGCGAGGTCGCCGCACTGGCGGGCGTACACCTGCCGGTCCTCCCCCGGCGCGGCTTCGTCCTGGTCACCGAGCCGCTGCCGCGCATGGTCCGGCACAAGGTGTACGCCGCCGACTACGTGGCGGACGTGGCGAGCGACACGGCCACGCTCCGGACCTCGCCGGTCGTCGAGGGCACGGCCGCCGGGCCGGTCCTGATCGGGGCCACCCGTGAACGGGTCGGCTTCGACGGCTCGTTGTCCCTTCCGGCGGTACGGGCGCTCGCGGCCGGGGCGATCGGGCTGTTCCCCTTCCTGGAGCGGGTGTGCGCCCTGCGGACGTACGCGGGTTTCCGGCCCTACCTGCCCGACCACCTACCGGCGATCGGCCCCGATCCCCGGTTGCCGGGCCTGTACCACGCCTGCGGCCACGAGGGTGCGGGCATCGGACTGGCCACCGGCACCGGGCAGTCCATCGCCCGGGCGCTGACCGGGAAGACGCCGGACCTGAATCTCGCGCCCTTCCGTCCGGAGCGGTTCGAGGCGGCCGCCACCCCTGGGACGAACGGAGACGACACCCCATGAATCCGAGGGAGTTGGCACAGGCTCGGCCGGGTGCCGCGTTCACCGTCACCTTCGACGGCCGGCCTGTCGAGGCGCTGCCCGGCCAGACGGTCGCGGCCGCGCTGTGGGCGGCCGGCGTGACCTCCTGGCGCAGTACGCGCGGAGCAGGCCGGCCGCGCGGGGTGTTCTGCGGGATCGGGGTGTGCTTCGACTGCCTGGTGACCGTCAACGGCCGGGCGAACAGGCGGGCTTGCCTGGTCCCGGTACAGCCGGGTGATGTGATCCGCACACAGGAGGGGACGGGGCGGGACGATGACTGAGCGACCGCATCTCGCCGTCGTCGGGGCGGGCCCCGCGGGGCTGGCCGGGGCGCTGGCCGCAGCCGCGCGCGGCGTGCGTGTGACCCTGCTCGACGCGGCCGAACAGGCGGGCGGTCAGTTCTACCGGCAGCCCGCCGCCGCACTCGGCGCCCGCCGCCCACAGGCCCTGCACCACCAGTGGCGCACCTGGGAACGGCTGCGCGACGGACTCGACCGGCACATCGCAGCCGGGCGGGTCACGCACCTGACGGATCACCATGTCTGGTGTGTGGAAGGTGAGTCCGGGGCTTTTGCGGTGCACGCGCTGCGCGGTCCCGCACAGGAGGAAGGCGTCACCGTCCGCGCCGACGCCGTCCTGCTCGCCACCGGCGGCTACGAGCGGGTACTGCCCTTCCCGGGCTGGACGCTCCCCGGTGTCGTCACCGCGGGCGGCGCGCAGGCCATGCTCAAGGGCGGCCTCGTGCTGCCGGGCCGGACCGCCGTGGTCGCCGGGACCGGACCACTGCTGCTGCCCGTGGCCACGGGACTCGCGGCGGCGGGCGCCCGCGTGGCCGCCCTGATCGAGTCCGCCGACCCGAAGGACCTGCTGCGGCGGGTCCCGGCACTGGTCGCGCAGCCCGGCAAGCTCGCCGAAGGCGCCTGGTACGCGGGCCGGTTGGTACGGCACGGTGTCCGCACCCTGCCCCGGCACACCGTCGTGGAGGCGCACGGCACCGACCGGCTGGAGGCGGTCACCGTCGCCGCGCTCGACCGGGACGGACGGCTCAGGCCCGGCAGCGCCCGCCGCATCCCCTGCGACACCCTTGCGGTGGGACACGGCATGCTGCCGCACACCGACCTGGCCGAGACCCTCGGCTGCACCCTGTCCGGTACGGACGTCCGCGTCGACGACGAGCAGCGCACCGACGTACCCGGCGTCTGGGCGGCCGGCGAGACCACCGGGATCGGCGGCGCCGCCCTCTCACTCGCCGAGGGACACATCGCCGGCCGCTCCGTCGCCGCCCGGCTGCACGGCGCCACGCCCGACCCGCGCCGATGGGCCGCGGCCTCCCGCGCCCGCACTCGGCTGCGGGAGTTCTTCACGGCGCTCGACACGGTGTACGCCCCGCCCGCCGACTGGGCCGACCGGATCACGGACGACACGGTGGTGTGCCGCTGCGAGGAGGTCAGCGCCGGACAGGTCCGTACGGCCGTCGGCACGCTCGGAGCCGGGGACCTGCGCACCGTCAAGCTGCTCACCCGGGCCGGGATGGGCTGGTGCCAGGGCCGGATGTGCGGGCCCGCGGTGGCCGGACTGACCGGATGCCCGCTCACACCCGGGCGCCGGCCGTTCGCCCGGCCGGTGCCGCTCGGGGTGCTGGCGGGCCTGCCCGAGCAGGAGACCGACTGACCGGTGCATCCACTGACCGGCCCAGCGACTGACCGGCGCATCGACTGACCGCTGCCGGGGGCGTGCACACGCCTCTGGATCTCAGTAATATGTCACACTCTATTGGATTGGGGACCACTCATGACCCTTCCGGAGAACCGCCCCTGGCGCGGTGTCCTCGTCGCCACCGCGCTCCCGCTGCGCGCCGACCTCTCGGTGGACTACGACCGTTACGCCGAGCACTGCGCCTGGCTGGTGGAGAACGGCTGCGACGGCGTCGTACCGAACGGCTCCCTCGGTGAGTACCAGGTGCTCACGCCCGAGGAGCGCGCCCGGGTGGTGGAGACGGCCGTGGCCGCGATCGGCGGCGAGCGGGTGATGCCGGGCGTCGCCGCGTACGGCTCCGCCGAGGCACGGCGCTGGGCCGAGCAGGCGGCCGAGGCCGGCTGCGCGTCCGTGATGCTGCTGCCGCCCAACGCCTACCGCGCCGACGAGCGGTCCGTGCTCGCCCACTACGCGGAGGTCGCCGGGGCGGGCCTCCCGGTGGTGGCGTACAACAACCCGATCGACACCAAGGTCGACCTCGTACCCGAACTCCTCGCCCGCCTGCACGGCGAGGGCCACATCCACGGCGTCAAGGAGTTCTCCGGCGACGTCCGCCGCGCCTACCGGATCGCCGAACTCGCCCCGGAGCTGGACCTGTTGATCGGCGCCGACGACGTCCTGCTGGAGCTGGCCGTGGCCGGCGCCAAGGGCTGGGTGGCCGGCTACCCCAACGCACTCCCCCGGGCCTCGGTCGAGCTGTACCGCGCCGCCGTGGCCGGGGACCTCACCACCGCACTCCCCCTGTACCGGCAGCTGCACCCGCTGCTGCGCTGGGACTCTCGCGTGGAGTTCGTGCAGGCCATCAAGTTGTCCATGGACGTGGTAGGCCGCTACGGCGGCCCGGTGCGCCCGCCCCGCGTCCCGCTGCTGCCCGAGCAGGAGGCAGCGGTCCGCGCGGCCACGGAAAAGGCGGCCGCCTCGGGACTCGCGTGACGCACGACAGGAGGGAAGGCGCCACGACCGACCACGGGAAGGAAACCGGAGATGCGCAGCAAGCTCGTCCTGCACGCCGTCGACTCGCACACCGAGGGCATGCCGACCCGGGTGATCACCGGCGGGATCGGCACCGTACCCGGTGCGACGATGAACGAGCGGCGGCTGTACTTCCGTGAACACCGCGACCCCGTCAAACAGTTGCTGATGAACGAGCCGCGCGGGCACTCCGCGATGAGCGGCGCGATCCTGCAGCCGCCGAGCCGCCCCGACTGCGACTGGGGTGTGATCTACATCGAGGTCTCGGGCTATCTGCCGATGTGCGGGCACGGCACGATCGGCGTGGCGACCGTGCTGGTCGAGACGGGCATGGTGGAGGTGGTGGAACCGGTGACGACCATCCGCCTGGACACCCCCGCCGGGGTCGTGGTGGCCGAGGTGGCGGTGGAGGACGGCGCGGCCACCGCCGTCACCTTGCGCAACGTGCCGTCCTTCAGCGTCGGGCTGGACCGCAAGGCGGTGCTCGCCGACGGGCGGACGGTGACGTACGACCTCGCCTACGGCGGCAACTTCTACGCCATCCTGCCGCTGGACGAGTTCGGCCTGCCCTTCGACCGGGCCCGCAAGGACGACATCCTCGCCGCCGGGCTGGCACTGATGGAGGCGATCAACACCGGAGAGGAGCCGGTCCACCCGGAGGACCCGTCCATCCGCGGCTGCCACCACGTCCACCTGTACGCGCCCGGCGCCACCGCCCGCCACTCCCGGCACGCGATGGCCATCCACCCCGGCTGGTTCGACCGCTCGCCGTGCGGCACGGGGACGAGCGCGCGCATGGCACAACTGCACGCGCGGGGCGAACTCCCGTTGCACACCGAGTTCGTGAACGAGTCCTTCATCGGCACCCGGTTCACCGGCCGGCTGCTGGGCACGACCGAGGTCGCCGGCATGCCCGCCGTCCTGCCGAGCTTCACCGGCCGCGCCTGGATCACCGGCACGGCCCAGTACCTGCTCGACCCGACCGACCCGTTCCCGGAGGGGTTCGTCCTCTGACCACCGACAGCCACCGACTAGACTTCGATGATGCGTGACATGGCACAGAAACCGCAGGACGCGGACGCACCCGTACTCCCCCGGCTGGGCGGCCGGCGGAGCAGCTTCCGCGAGCGGGTCGCCGACGCGCTGCGGGCCGCGCTGATCGCGGGCGAACTGCGGCCCGGCGAGGTCTACTCGGCGCCGTCGCTCGCGGCCCGCTTCGGCGTCTCGGCGACGCCGGTGCGGGAGGCGATGCTGGACCTGGCCAAGGAGGGCCTGGTCGACACGGTGCCCAACAAGGGCTTCCGGGTCACCGCGGTCTCCGACCGGCAGCTGGACGAGTACACGCAGATCCGCGCCCTGATCGAGATCCCCACCGTGGTGGACCTGGCCCGCACGGCGGACCGGGTCTCCCTGGAGGCGCTGCGCCCGGCGGCCCGGGAGATCGTCGCCGCCGCGGCGGCGGGCGACCTGATCGCCTACGTCGAGGCCGACACCCGCTTCCACCTCGGCCTCCTCGCCCTGGCCGGCAACGCCCACCTGGTCGAGGTGGTCGCCGACCTGCGGGGGCGCTCCCGCCTCTACGGCCTCACCGCTCTGGTCGAGGCGGGCCGCCTGCTCGCCTCGGCCGAGGAGCACCTGGAACTCCTGGACGCACTGCTGGAGCGCGACGGGAAGGTCGTACAGGAGGTCATGACCCGGCATCTGGGGCATGTGCGCAGCTTGTGGGCCGCGCGGGAGTAGGACTTGTCCGGGCGGCGCCCGTTCGGGCGATGCGGTGTCCGAAGCGGGCGTGCCCTGATCGCGGTGTCTCGGTATGCGGTGATGCTGGGTCGCGTCCATCGAGCGCATGACCGCCAGGAGGGCGACAGCCGTGTCCCAGGACGAGGAAGCTCTGCCGACCATTTCCGGTCCCCCGCAGTTCGCCGTCCGGGCGAGGACCAAGCCCGGCGGCGATGTGTGGTTCACCATCGGCCAGGGGTGGGAGTTTCGGGCCGACGACGGTGTCGCGTACCGGCTCCGGTTCACGATGACGCCGGTGAACTGGGACGGGGAGCTGGCCCTGATGCCGATTCCGGATCAGGCGGAGGGAAGCCGGTGAGCACTCAGGAAACAACACGGACCAAGACCCCCACGACGCTCGAAGACGTCGACGGAGTCCTGGACTTCCTCTGGCTGGAACTGACGAACCGCTGCAATCTGCGGTGCGTCCACTGCTACACGGAGTCGCATCCGCTCAGCGGCGACCGGGACGTGCTGACCACGGAGGACTACGGGTCGGTGCTGAGCCAGGCCTACGACCTGGGCTGTCGCCGGATCCAGTTGATCGGGGGCGAGCCCCAGCTGCACCCGGACTTCGACGAGCTGCTGCGCCGTGGCGTGGACACCGGTTTCGACTTCGTGGAGGTGTTCACCAACCTCACCCGGCTGGACGAGGAGACGCTCACGTTCTCGGCGGAGAACGCCGTGCACTTCGCGACCTCGGTCTACTCCGACGATCCCGACGTGCACGATGCCGTCACCACCGTGCGCGGCAGCCACCGGCGTACCGTTGCCAACCTCCGCCGGCTCGTCGAGAAGGGGGTGCCGACGCGGGTGGGTGTCATCGCGGTCAAGGGTGACACCGAGGCCGCGGAGCGCACCCGGCAGTTCCTGCTCGACCTCGGGGTGGACGGCCCGGTGCGGACGTCGGAGGTACGGGAGTTCGGCCGGGGGCAGGACCTTCTCGGACAGAGCGCGAGCCTGTCGGGCCTGTGCGGGCACTGCTGGAACGGCAACCTCGCCGTCGCGCCGGACGGCAAGGTCTTCCCCTGCGTGATGTCCCGCGACTGGGCTGTCGGCGACGTCCTCGAGCAGACGCTTCAGGAGATCCTGCACGGGGACGAGCTGGCGCAGATCCGCCGCGAGATCCACGACACGGTCTGGCAGAAGAAGGCCGATACCGCACGGTGTCCCCAGTCCTGCGGGCCCGATCTCTCCTGTCCCTGCGACCCGCTGCTGTGCCCCCAGTCGTGCGGCCCTCTGGAAACGAGGTAGGCGGAAAGAACTGGGTTACCCGTGCGATCACCCTGATCGGTGGCGAGGCATGCCCTTGTCGCGAGAACCGTCGAAGGCGGCCTGCTCTGTGTGAGCAAACCGCCTCTGACCTGCGACTTTACGTCGGGACGACAGGATTTGAACCTGCGACCCCTTGACCCCCAGTCAAGTGCGCTACCAAGCTGCGCCACGTCCCGTTGCGGGGTCACGCGGGGTGTTCCGCGTGATCACGCAGGTCAACCCTACCGCACGCGCGCGGGTGCCGGTGTCGCCCCCGCCGCAACGGGTTCCGCCGTACGGGCGGCGCGGCGGACGGGGACCAGGAGGGCGGCGCCGGTGGCAGCCAGGCAGAGGACGGCGAGCAGGGCCCAGCCGTGGGTGTAGCCCGAGGCCTGAGGCAGGCCGGAGGGCTGAAGGTGAGCGGTGACCAGGACGCTGGTGAGGGCCGCGCCGATGGAGCCGCCGATGGTGCGGATGTTGGCGTTCATGCCGGTGGCCGCGCCCGTCTGCTCGGGCGGGACACTGCCCACGATCAGGTTGGCCATCGAGGCGAAGGCGAGTCCGATACCGAGGCCGAACAGGCCCGCGACGACGGCGATCTGCCACTGCGCGTCATGCCAGAGGGTCAGAAAGCCGCAGGCCAGTGCGCCGAGCGCGGCGCCCGCGGTGAGCAACGCCTTGGCGCCGACGCGGGGTTCGAGCCGCCCGGACAGGACGCCCGACAGGAACATCGCGACGAGCATCGGCAGCATGAGCAGGCCGGACTCGGTGACGCTCGCGCCGAAGCCGTAGCCGGCCGCGGTCGGTGTCTGGACGAAGCCCGGCAGGAAGGACCAGATCGCGTACATGCCCGCGCCGAACAGCAGGGCGGCCACGTTGGTCGTCCAGACCGCGGGCAGCCGCATCACGCGCAGGTCGATGAGGGGGGAGCCGGAGCGGGCCTCGGTGGTCAGCCACAGCGCGAACAGCAGGACGGCGGCGGCGAACAGGCCGAGCGCCTTCGGCGAGCCCCAACCCCACTGCCCGGCCTGGCTGAGCGGGAGCAGGAGCGCCACCAGCCAGCCGGAGAGCAGCACTGCGCCCAGCCAACTGACCTTCCCCTGGCCCTTGTTGGGCGACTCGGGGATGTAGCGCAGGGCGATCAGGACGGTCGCGGCGACGATGACCACCGGGATCCAGAACAGCCAGCGGTAGTCGAGGGCGGAGACGATGGGCCCGGCGGCCACGATGCCGACTCCGCCGCCCGCGGCGATCACGGCGGACAGGTTGCTGATACTGCCGCTCACCCGGGACGCGGCGAACTCGTCGCGGATGATGCCGAAGGAGAGCGGGAAGAGGGCGCCGCCCACACCCTGGACGACCCGGGCGACGATCAGCACGCCGATGTTCGGGGCGAGCGCGGCGAGGAGACAGCCGGCGAGCACGGCCACCAGGACCGCGACGAGGGTGCGTTTCTTGCCGACGAGGTCGCCGACGCGGCCGAGGATCGGGGTGAACACCGAGGCGGACAGCAGGTACGCCGTCATCACCCAGGTCGCGGTGGACTGCGAGGTGTGCAGTGCGTGCTGGACGGTCGGCAGGGCCGGTGCGATCAGCGACTGCAGCATGGCGAACACGCCGGCACCGGTCGCCAGGACCGCGAAGGTGAGGCGGGTGGACTTGCGGGGCATGAAGAAGCCTCTCCGGAATCGGGACGCGGAGGGTGGATGTCTTGGGGGACGGGCGGTGCGCGACGCGCAGGGCCCGTGCTCACGGGGGTGCGGGAGGCCGGCGCCGGGACGCGTCCGTCCACGGCGAAGCCACCCCCGCACTGCTAAAGTGGAGGTACCCCTCCACTGTAGCGGAGGCATACCTCCGGTTCAAGCGGATCGGAAGGGTTCCTCCGGTTCAATCGATTCCCTTCCGGGAGGCAGCAGTGACGGCCACGCCGTTCCCCGTCAGCGAGATCGTCGCGACCCGCCGGCCGCACCGTAAGGATGCGGCCCGCAACTACGACGCGCTGCTCGCGGCCGCCCGCGAGGCGTTCGCCGAGCACGGCGCGGAGGCCTCCCTGGAGGACATCGCCCGCCGGGCCGGCGTCGGCATCGGCACCCTGTACCGGAACTTCCCCACCCGCCGCGACCTCTTCGAGACCGTCTACGCGGACGAGGTCAACGCCCTGTGCCGGGCGGCCGTCGAGCTGGCGGAACGGGAGCCGTGGGAGGCCCTGACGGCCTGGCTGGACCGCTTCGCGGGCTACATGGTCACCAAGCGTGCGGTCCGCGAGGCCCTGGACGACGAGTCGGACATCTTCATGGCCTGCCGCGAGTCGATGTACGCGGCCGGCGGCCCCCTGCTGGAGCGCGCCCAGAAGGCGGGCGTGGCCCGCGCGGACATGGACTTCGGCGACCTGCTGCGGATGGTCGCCGGCATCACGGCGACGGTGTTCGAGAACGAGGCCCAGCGCGACCGGGTGCTCGCGATCGCCCTGGACGGGGTGCGCACCGGCCGCTGAGTCAGCCGGTCAGCTGGTGGTCGGGGGCGAGGGCCGCCGCGATGCGCTCGGTGATCGTCTGGGCCGTGTTGCCCTCGGGCGCCTTCTTCCCGACGGTCGTGGACACGGCGATGGCCAGCCGCTGCGCCGGCAGGTAGGCCTGCACGGCCGCGAACCCGGCGAAGGACGGATTCTGCAGGATCCAGCCGTTCTTGACGACGACGCCCACCCCGAAGTGGAAGTCCTCGGTCTGCTTGAAGCACACGGTGGCGGGGCAGCTCGCGGTTGGCGCGCCCAGGCCGACGGTGCCGGGGTTCAGCTGCACCTGGTAGGAGCTGCGGGAGAGCAGTTGTCCCGAGCCGATGCCCTGGGCGGAGCGGGCCAGATCGCAGATGTTCGTGGTCTGTACGGCGCCGGGTGCGGTGGTCCAGGACGGGTCCCAGTAGGTGGCGTCCTCGTAGGGGCCGCGTTCGTCGTCGTAGGCGTGCAGTACGGGCGCCGGGATCTCGGGCGTGAAGCCGTTGCTGGTCTCGTCGAGCCCCAGGGGATCCATGATGTGCTCACGCAGCAGCTTGTCCAGCGGGGTTCCGGTGATCTTCTCCAGGGCGCGGCCGAGCAGCACGAAGTTGGCGTGCGAGTAACTCCAGCCGGTGCCGGGCTCGTACCAGAGGGGATGGGCGAGGGAGAAGGCGACCAGTTCCTGCGGCGTCCAGTGCTGGAACGGGTCCGCGTAGAGCTGCTTCACGAAGGCCGGGTCGGTGACGTAGTCGTGCAGGCCCGAGGTCGAGTCGCCGAGCATCCGCAGAGTGATCCGATCGCCGTGCGGCAGGTCCGGCAGCCAGCGGGAGACGGGATCGTCCAGGCCGACCCGGTGCTCGTCGACGAGTTGGAGCAGCGCCGTGCCCATGAAGGCGATGGCGACCGAGCCGGACCGGAAGTGCATCGCCGGGGTGGCCGGCACGCCGTTCATCGAGTTGCCGTCGGCGAAGGTGGCCACCTCCCGCCCGTCCTGCGTGACCCGGACCAGCGCGGCCTTCAGATCGAGGTCGCTGCGCGCCTTGCGCACGATGTCGAGGATCTGGCCGGCCGTGCCAGCGGGCTTGCCCGCAGTGGCGACGCAGCCGTTGTCCGGGGGCGGGGCGGCCGCGGCCGTCGTCGTCTGCAGCGTCGCGGCGAGCAGCGCGGCGGCGCACAGGGCCGCCGTGCGGGCGCGGCGCGAGGGTGACCGCCGCACGCCCCGGGAGACCTGCGCGTCCCGTGCCGCGTCGGAAGCCGTACGGCCCACCGCGCCCAGCATGTTTCCAGGGTGCCCCCGTCCCGTCCGGCCCGCAGCACGAGGGGCGTCTCACTCGCGTTCCAGTACGAGGTCGAAGCGGGCGTGCCGGAAGGGGTTCGGTACGCCGAACTCGCGGGCCAGGGACGGATCGTCGGTCGGGGTGAAGTCCTTGACCAGGCTGTCCTTCACGGCGAACACCGCGTCCGAGTCGAGGTGGGCGCCGCCCGCCACGAAGATGTGGGTGGTGACCGGGGCGTGGCCGTCGGCCGTCGCGATGAAGTGGATGTGGGCGGGCCGGTAGGGGTGGCGGCCGGAGGCCTTGAGCAGGGTACCCACGGGTCCGTCGGTGGGGATCGGATACGGGCTGGGCACGCAGGTGCGGAACCAGAAGGCGCCCTCGGCGTCGGTGGTGAACAGTCCGCGTCCGTTGCCGGGGGGTTGGGCGTCCGGGCGCTGCACGTCGTAGAAGCCGTGCGCGTCGGCCTGCCAGACGTCCACGACCGCGCCGGGCAGCGGGGTGCCGTCGGCGGTGCGGACCCGGCAGCTGACCACGCAGGGTTCGCCGTCGCCCACCAGGTCGATACTGTCGCCGAGTTCGCGGTCCGGGGACTGTGTGAGGTGGAAGGGGCCGAGGACCGTCGACTCGGTGGTGCCGGGCGCGCTGTGGCCGTGCAGCGTCTCGACCAGCATGGACAGGCCGAGGACGTCCGACAGGAGGATGAACTCCTGCCGGGTGTCCGTGCAGGCCTGTCCCGTGGCCGTGAGGAAGCCGACGGCCTGCTCCCACTCCGTCTGTGTCAGCCGGGTCTCGCGGGCGAAGGCGTGCAGGTGCCGGACGAGGGCGGTGAGCAGGTCGCGCAGCCGGGGGTCGGCGGTGGCGGACAGGCTGTCGACGGCCTGGCGGGTCACGGCGTCGACGGCCGCTTCGGATGCGGTGGTTGTGCTCACGGCTTCTCCGGTCGCGGCTGCCGCGGCTACGGCGTCTTCGGTGGTCATACCGACTCCATGCCCAGCAGCACTCCGGTCGCCTACTTGATGACCGCGTTGGCCACGACCACGACCACCCCGAGCACCGAGTCCACCAGGCCGATGCCGACGGCGGCCGGCCAACTGCGCCTCGACCAGCGGGCGGTGACCAGGCCGAGGGCGAAGAGGATCGCGATGTTCAGGGCGAACACCGGGTACTCGACGCCGCTCGGGGGCCACCAGCCCCAGCCCGCGCCCGCGAGCAGGAACACCGTCGGTACGACGGCCATGACCAGCGGCCACTCGTCGACGAGGGTGCGCAGGACGTCCCAGCGGCGGTGCGGGGAGCGCTCGGCGATGTAGTGGGCGTAGCCGTGGGCCAGTGCGGAGGCGCATGCGGTGACCAGCAGCCAGAGGGCGTCGTAGCGGCGGTCGGCGGCGGAGCCGTGGCCGTACTGGGTGAGCGCGGCGACCATCGAGCTGGCCAGGACGGCGCCGTAGACCCCGCCGAACAGGACGGCCTCGCGCGTGGTGTGCTGCCGGTGCGGCTCGGCGGCGACCGCCGTGGAGTCAGCCATGCACCCCACGATCACCCGCGCCCCGGGCCGCCGCCAGTTCGCGCGGCCGGTCCGCGCGGCCCGACGAAGTGTCCTCCCACCAGGCCCGATGCCGCACACTCTGTCGACGGTCGGACGGCGCCGGCGCTGGTTAGGGTCAGCCCATGACGCACAGCTTCGCGCTCCACATCCCGGGCGCCGACCTCGAGCCCGAGCCCCTCGACCCGGAGCAGATCGTCTCCGGGAACCCGGAGGTGACCGGGAAGGTGGTCTGGGAGTCGGCGGACGGCCGGCAGATCCGCGGGATCTGGCAGATCACCCCGGGCGTGGTCACCGACACCGAGGCGGACGAGCTGTTCGTGGTGATCAGCGGGTCGGCGACGATCGAGGTCGAGGGCGGGCCGACGCTGCGGGTGGGTCCCGGGGACATGGCGGTGCTGCGCGCGGGCGACCGTACGACGTGGACCGTGCACGAGACGCTGCGCAAGGCGTACGCGATCAACCTGTGAGGCGGGGCGGCGCCGCCGTCGTGCCTCGGATCTCCAGGGTCGGTGCGGCCAGATGCAGTCGCCCCTCGCCCTCCGGCCGCTCGAAGCGGTCCAGGAGGCAGCGGGCGGCGCGCCGGCCGACCTCGTGCGGGGCGGTGTCGACGGTGGTCAGCCAGACGTGCCGCAGCCGGGAGATGCTGGTGTTGTCGTACCCGGCCACCGACAGGTCGCGCGGGACGGTGAGGCCCAGCTCCCCGGCCGCCGAGAGCGCACCGACCGAGGCCATGTCGTTGACGGCGAAGACCGCCGTGGGCCGCTCCGGGCGGCTGAGCAGCCGTACGGTGCCCCGGTAACCGCCCTCCTCGGTCAGGTCGCCGGGTTCGACCAGCGGTTCGGCGCCGTGCGCCCGCATGGCCTCCTCGAAGCCGCGCCGCCGCAGCTCGCCGACGGCGCCGTGGCCCGCGAGATGGGCGATCCGGCGGTGGCCGAGGCCGAGCAGGTGCTCGGTGGCCAGCCGGGCCCCGAGTTCGTCGTCGCCGGCGACGACGTCCACACCCGGCGGCTGCGGCTCGCGGGCGCCCGCCACGACCACCGGAATCCGCCGGGCCAGCGCGCCGAGTCCGCCCGCGTCCGGCACCGTCCCGACCACCACCAGGCCGTCGGCTCCCAGGTCCAGGAAGGGTTCGGCGAGGTCGTGGCCCATGCGCCGGTTCAGCCGGGCGTCGGCGAGCAGCATGTGCAGGCCGGCCGCGTGCAGCAGGGAGTTCAGGCCGTCGAGCAGGTCGACGAACCAGGGGTTGCGCAGGTCGTCCAGCAGGACGCCGACCGTGCGGGTGCGCTGCTCGCTGAGGCTGCGCGCGGCGGCGTTCGGCCGGTAGCCCAGGTCGCGCACTGCCTTGAGGACGGCGTCCCGTTTCTCGGCACGCACCTGGCCGGAGCCGCGCAGCACCAGCGAGACCAGCGATTTCGACACTCCGGCTCGTTCGGCCACATCGCGGATCGTCGGCGGTCTCATGGGATGGACCGTTCCATGTGGTGTGCCGGGCTGTCAAAGGGGTGACACGAAACCGTTCTCGCTACCGTTCTCCCCGACCGAAGGGTTGACGCGCGCGCCATGTCCGTACAAAGGTGGCTCGGACAGTATGTGGACCGGTCCAAAGAGGGGCTGTCATGGTGGATGCTCTCGGTGTCGCCGTCGTCGGGTTCGGCTGGATGGGGCGGGTGCACACCCAGGCCTACGCCCGCGTCCGGCACCACTATCCGCAACTCGCCCTGAGGCCCGAGCTGGTGGCGGTGGCCGAGGAGGTGCCGGGCCGGGCCGAGGAGGCCGCCGAGCAGTTCGGGTTCGCCTCCGCCACCCGCGACTGGCGTGCGGTGGCCGCCGACCCGCGGGTCCGGGCCGTCAGCGTCACGGCGCCCAACTTCCTGCACCGGGAGATCGGCGTGGCGATGGCCGAGGCGGGCAAGCACCTGTGGATCGAGAAGCCGGTGGGTCTGACCGGCGAGGACGCCCGCGCGGTGGCCGACGCGGTCGCCGAGGCCGGGGTCCAGGGCACGGTCGGCTTCAACTACCGGAACGCGCCCGCCGTGGAGGCCGCCCGCGACCTGATCGCCTCCGGTGAGATCGGCACGGTCACACATGTCCGCATCCGTCTGTTCAGCGACTACGCGGCCCATCCGGACGGCGCTCTGACCTGGCGGTACGAGCGGGAGCGCGGCGGCAGCGGGGTGCTCGGCGACCTGGCCTCGCACGGCGCCGACCTGGCCCGCTTCCTGCTCGGCGACATCGCCTCCCTGACCGCCGACACGGCGGTCTTCGTCCCGGAGCGGGCCCGCCCCACGGGCGCCACCGCCGGTCACGCGCTGGCCTTTGGTGGCGAGCCGGGCCCGGTCGAGAACGAGGACTACGTCAGCTGCCTGCTGCGCTTCGCCTCCGGCGCCCGCGGCGTCCTGGAGGCCTGCCGGGTCTCGGTCGGCGAGCAGAACAACTACGGCTTCGAGGTGCACGGCACCCGGGGCGCGGTGTTCTGGGACTTCCGCCGGATGAACGAGCTGGCGGTCAGCCGCGGTACGACGTACCAGGACCAGCCGGTGAGCACGGTGTACGTCGGCCCGGGCGACGGCGAGTTCGCCGCGTTCCAGCCGGGCGCGGCCAACGCGATGGGCTACGACGACCTGAAGGTGATCGAGGCGTACCGCTTCCTGCGCTCGATCGCCGAGGGCCGGCCGTACGGCGCCACCCTGGCCGACGCGGTGCACAGCGCGGCCGTGCTCGACGCGATGGCAGTGTCGGCCGAGAGCGGGGCGTGGGTCAGCCTGCGGACGCCGTAGGCATGTTGTAGGGCGTGACCACCTGGATCGCGGACGGCAGGGTGGGTCCCGCCGGGGGCAGGGCGCCATGGGCGCGCATGACGAGATGGCAGGCCTCGCGCATGTCCTGGCGCAGGTCGTGGTGGAGCACGGCGGACAGGCGGTGCTCGCGCAGCAGCCGGGTGTTGTCGTGGTCGAGGTCGTGCGCGACGAACACGGCGCACGCGCGGCCCAGGTCCTCGAAGGCCCGCAGCGTCGCGATGTTGCCGCCGCCGATCGAGTAGACGGCCCGGATCTCCGGGTCCCGCTCCAGGGCGGCCCGGACCAGGTCGTACTGCGTGGCGTCCAGGCCCTGCCCCTCGGTCAGCTCCACGAGCACGCGGCCGGGGTGCCCGGCGCGCATGGCGCTGCGGAAGCCCATCTCACGCTCCTCCTCGTTGCGGAAGAAGCCGCTGCTCAGGCTGGTGAGGACGTTGCCGGGGCGGTCGCCGAGCCACTGGCCCATGAGGTAGGCGGCGGTGGCACCGGCCGCGCGGTTGTCGATGCCCACGTAGGCGAGCCGGCCGCTCGCGGGCAGGTCGGTCACCAGGGTGACGACCGGTATGCCGGCCACGGTGAGCCGGCCGACGGCCGCAGTGACCTCGGGTACGTCCGGGGCCTTGAGGATCACCCCCTGGGAGCCGCGCCGGGCTATCCGGTCCAGGATCCTGACCAGCTCCCCCACCGGCGCGGTCTCCCGGAAGTGGAAGCGGGAGCGCAGCACGGCCGGGTGCAGGGAGGGCAGTTCGGCCTCCAGGGCGGCCCGTACGGCCGTGGTGAACCGATCGGGCGCCTGGATCACGATGTCGACCATGAAGGTGCGGCCGACGAGCCGGACCTGGGTGCGCTGCCGGTCGAGGTCGGCGATGGCCCGGTGCACCTCGTGCGCGGTGCTGGCCCGCACCCCTCCCCGTTCGTTGAGCACGCGGTCCACGGTGGCCTCGCTGAGGCCGGCCTGACGGGCGATCTCGCGGATCGGGAAGGGGTGGCCCACGGCTCGGCTCCTTGAAGGGTTTTTGATGGATCGCTGCCGGTTGTTCGAGGGGTTTGTACTGACAAGAATGACAGCACGGCGTCGCCCCGGGAACGGAAGAAGGACGACGATGTAGCGCGAGAGCTGAAAGAACAAGGAACTCATGGGACTTCTCGACGACAAGGTCGTCCTCGTGAACGGCGGCAGCCAGGGCGTCGGCGCGGCGATCGCTCGGGCCGCCGTGCGTGAGGGCGCCTCGGTGGCCGTGACCGGGCGCCGCCCCGAACCGGGCGAGGCCCTGGTGGCCGAACTGTCCGCGGCCGGCGGCAGGGCGATGTACATCCAGGCCGACCTGTCGGACGCCGACCAGGCCAAGGCCTCGGTGGCCGAGGTGGTCGACGCCTACGGCCGGATCGACTGCCTGGTCAACTCGGCGGGCCTGACCTCACGCGGCACCCTGCTCGACACGACACCCGAGCTGTTCGACGCGCACATCGCGGTCAACCTCAAGGGGCCGTTCTTCGCGATGCAGGCGGCGGTGGCCGACATGGTGGCGCGGAAGGCGCCCGGCACGATCGTCAACATCATCACTTCGTCGGCGCACGGCGGGCAGCCGTTCCTCGCGCCGTACGTCGCCGCCAAGGCCGGCCTGGTGGGCCTGACCCGCAACGCCGCGCACGCCCATCGCTGGGACCGGATCCGGATCAACGGCCTGAACATCGGCTGGACCGCGACGGAGGGCGAGGACGCCACCCAGCGCGCCTTCCACGACGCGGGCGACGACTGGCAGGAGCAGGCCGCCGCCCGGCTGCCGATGGGCAAGCTCGGCCGGCCGGACGAGATCGCCGACTTCGTGGTCCTGCTGCTGTCCGACCGGTCCGGGGTGGTCACCGGTTCGGTGATCGACTGGGACCAGAACGTGCTCGGCGGCCTCGACTAGCTCTCTCTTTCAGCCCTCGCACCTAGGAGCTGCACCCTCATGCGCATTGGAATCCTCGGCCTCGGCCGCATCGGCGCGTTCCACGCCGAAACTCTCTCCGGGCTCGACGCCGTCGAGTCCCTCGTCGTCACGGACCCGTTCGCGGACGCGGCCAAGGCCGCGGCCGAGCGGTTCGGGGCCGAGGTCGCCGACTCGCCCGAGGCGCTGCTGGCCGCCGGCGTGGACGGCATCGTCGTGGCGGCCGCGACCGACGCCCATCCGGCGCTGATCCGGGCGGGTGTGGAGGCGGGCGTCCCCGTCTTCTGCGAGAAGCCGGTCGCCCGCACCATGGCCGAGGGCGTCGAGGTGCTCAGGGCCGTGCAGGGCAGCGACGTGCCGATCCAGATCGGCTACAACCGCCGCTTCGACGCCGGTTTCGTCGCCGCACGGGCCGCGGTGCAGGCCGGCGAGCTGGGCAAGCTGCACACGGTCCGCTCGACGACCCTGGACCCGGCGCCGCCGCCGGCCGCATACATCGCCGCCTCCGGGGGCATCTTCCGCGACTGCTCCGTCCACGACTTCGACATCATCCGGTGGGTGACCGGCCGCGAGGTCACCGAGGTGTACGCGGTGGGCGGCAACCGGGGCGCCGACTACATCCGGGAGGCGGGCGACGCCGACACCACCGGCGCGATCCTCACCCTGGACGACGGCACGATCGCGGTGGTCTCCAACTCCCGCCACAACGCCCGCGGTTACGACGTCCGCATGGAGCTCCACGGCTTCGCCGACTCGATCGCGGTCGGCCTGGACGACAAGCTCCCGCTCCGCTCGGTCGAACCCGGCGTGACCTTCCCGGCGGGCACACCGCACGACTTCTTCATGGACCGCTTCACCGAGGCCTACCGCGCCGAACTCACCGCGTTCACCGAGGTCGTGGCCGGCACCCGCCCCTCCCCCTGCACCATCGAGGACGCCCTGGAGGCGGGCTGGATCGCCGATGCCTGCACCCTGTCCCTGCACGAGCACCGACCGGTGACGATCGCGGAGGTGCGGGGGGCCTGAGATCTGGATCACATCCCGTGAGTGAATGTCACACTCCGGGTGCCCGGGGCGCTCTCAGTTCGGAAAGCATCCGCGACGAGAGGCCCCGCGATGTCCGACACCGCGACACAGGTGTTCCACGACCACCGTGAACTGCTGTTCTCCATCGTCTACAACATGCTCGGCAGCGTCGCCGACACCGAGGACGTGCTCCAGGAGACCTGGCTGTCGTGGACAGCCAGGAAGCAGGCACCGAATGCGGAGCCGATCGACAACCCGCGCGCCTACCTGGTGCGGATCGCCGTGAACCGGGCCCTCGCCCACCAAGCCACCGTCAGCCGCCGCCGCGAGACCTACGTCGGGCCGTGGCTGCCCGAACCGCTCATCGGCCCCCTCGCCGACACTCCCGCCCCGGACGATGCCGCCGATGGGGCGGTGCGCGCCGAGTCGGTGTCGATGGCGCTGCTGGTGGTCCTGGAAACCCTCACTCCGCTGGAGCGCGGGGTGTTCGTCCTGCACGAGGTGTTCGGCTACGCCCACACCGAGATAGCGGACATCCTCGGCCGCAACCCCTCGGCGATTCGCCAGCTCGCCCATCGCGCCCGGGAGCACGTCCACGCGCGACGCCCCCGCTACGAGCCCGACCCTCAGGTCCGCCGGCAGGTGACCGAACGGTTCCTGGCCGCCGCGCTCGGCGGTGACCTGGACGCCCTCCTGAGGATCCTGGCACCGGAGGTGACCCTGTGGGGCGACGCCGGAGGCAAGGGCCGGGCACCGGCGGGCCTGCGGCCGCTGCACGGCCGGGACAAGGTCGCCCGTCTGCTCGCCGCTGCCGCCCCCCACTCCGGCAAGGGCCTCGACATCGCCTACCGCACCGTCAACGGCGCCCCGTCGGCGCTGCTGTTCGCCGGCGACACCCTCTACGCCGTCCTCGTCCTCGACCTCACTGCGGACGGCGACCAGGTGTGCGGGATCTATGTCGTCGCCAATCCCGACAAGCTCGCTCACGTCGACTGAACGCCGAGGAATCCACATGGTGCGCAAACTGGCGTCCCTGCCCAGTGGCAGGGTGGCGAAATGGGTCGTCCTGGCACTCTGGACGCTCCTGCTGGTCCCGGCCCTCCTGCTGGCCGGCAAGCTCGGTGACGTAGAGGAGAACGACAACTCGGCCTGGCTGCCCGGCAACGCGGAGTCGACACGGATCCTCGACCGGGCCGAGAAGTTCCGGCTCGCCGACACCCTGCCCGCGATCGTGGTCTACGACCGGCCCGGGGGTGTCACCCCTGCCGATATGGCCAAGGCCCGAGCCGACGCCGAGGCCTTCAAGGGCATCAAGAACGTCGTGGGGCAGCCGCAGGGCCCGGTGCAGGCCCAGGACGGCAAGGCCGTCCAGACCGTGGTCCAGGTACGCAAGGACAGGACGGGCTGGGAGGGAATCGGCAAGGTCGTCGACGCGATGAGCAGGGTCGGCGAGGCGAACGCGGGCGGTCTCGGGTTCCATGTCACCGGACCGGCCGGGTACGCGTCGGACTCGATCAAGGCGTTCAGCAAGGGCGGCGGTCTGACGACGATCACCGCGGCGGTGGTGGTCGTGATCCTGCTGCTGACCTATCGCAGCCCGGTGCTGCCCGTGCTGCCGCTGCTGACCATGGGCGGCGCCCTGGTCACGTCGGAGGCGGTGATCTACCTGCTGGCGAAGAACGCCGGACTCACCGTCAACAAGCAGACCAGCTTCATCCTGACGGTGCTGGTGTTCGGCGCCGCCACCGACTACGCGCTGCTGCTCGTCTCGCGGTACCGGGAGGAGTTGCGGCGGCACGAGGACCGGCACGAGGCGATGGCGGAGGCCCTGCACCGCTCCGGTCCGGCGATCGTCGCCAGCGCCGCGACCGTCGCGGTCAGCCTGACGCTGCTGATGCTGGCCACCCTCAACTCCACCAAGGGGCTCGGGCCCGCCTGCGCCATCGGCGTCCTCGTCGGGCTGCTCGCCATGGTCACCCTGCTGCCGGCCCTGCTGGTCATCTGCGGCCGCTGGATCTTCTGGCCGGTGCGGCCGTCGTACGGATCGGCCGGTGCGACCGGGGACGGCATCTGGACGCGGGTCGGCACCGCCGTCTCGGGCCGGCCGCGGATCGTGTGGATCGGCACCGCGCTCGTCCTCGGCGCCATGGCGACCGGACTGTTCGGGCTCAGGGCCGACGGGCTCTCCAACACGGACCAGTTCACCGGCAGACCGCAGACGGCCGTCGGCGAGGAGATCCAGTCCAGGCACTTCCCGGCAGGGTCGGGCGACCCGGTCTACGTCGTGGCCAAGGCCGCCTCGGCGCAGCGGGTGCGGGCCGCGCTGTCCGGCGTACCGGGAGTGGCCGACGTGTCGAGACCGAGGGTCGTCGCCGGTGAGGCCATCCTGCTCGGGGAACTCGAGGACGACCCCAGCGGTACGGCCGCGCTGCGCACCGTCGAGCGGGCCAGAACCGCGGTCCACCGGATCGGTGGTGCGGACGCCCAGGTCGGCGGCAACACGGCGGTCATCCTCGACACGCGGGAAGCGGCCGCCCGCGACTCCGCGGTGATCATCCCCATCGTGCTGGTGATGGTGTTCCTCATCCTCGCGCTGCTGCTGCGGGCGATCGTTGCGCCCCTGCTGCTCATGGCGACGGTGGTGCTGTCGTTCGCGGCGGCCCTCGGCGTGAGCAGTCTGATGTTCGACCACGTGTTCCACTTCGCGGGGGCGGACGCCTCCTTCCCGCTGCTGACGTTCGTGTTCCTGGTCGCGCTGGGCATCGACTACAACATCTTCCTGGTCACCCGGGTGCGCGAGGAGGCGCTGGTGCACGGCACCCGGCGCGGCGCGCTGACGGGTCTGTCCGCCACCGGGGGTGTGATCACGTCAGCGGGTCTGGTGCTGGCCGGTACTTTCGCGGCGATGGCCTCGCTGCCGCTGGTGTTCGCGGCCGAGCTCGGGTTCGCGGTGGCGTTCGGCGTGCTGCTGGACACCGTGATCGTCCGCTCGGTGCTGGTCACCGCGCTGACCCTGGACGTGGGTCGCTGGATGTGGTGGCCCAGCGGGCTGTTCAGGCGTCACGACGACCCCCGGCCGCCGTCGGGCACGTCCGACCCCGAACCCGCACTCGCGGGCGCCTGACCACGCACCGTCATGGGCCTTCCGGCTCCGGCCGGAAGGCCCGTTCCACAGGACGCGCCGCGCTGGAACGGCGTCTGCGTCAGCCGCAGTACCGGATCAGCCACTCGTCCGCGTTGTACGTGTCCCGCGCCGGGTCCGGCAGGGTGGCCGGCCTCGTCTCCACCGTGTCCTCCGGGCGTATCCGCTCGGGCAGCCGGCTGAAGCGGCCTGGGGTGTCGGCCGCCTCGGCGGCGTGCTGGGTTGTTTCGCGGAGTTCCGTGCGGTGAGCCATGTGGTCCGTCCTCCCGTACTCGCGGGCGTTACCCGTTGTCGGTCAGAACGCGCGCACGCCACCGTTCGTTCCCGGCAGGTCCGGGCCGAACCGCTCAGGCCCCGCACGACCTCAGGAACCTGCGTGTCCGCACCGCGATCGGCAGCGGCTTGTCCGGCTCGCACGGGTACATGTCCTGCTCGACGATCGCGAACAGTTCCACGCCGAGCCGCTGCGCCGCCTCCAGCACCGGCCCCAAAGCGGGGACACCGGAGGGCGGTTCGCACATCACGCCCCGCTGCACCGCGGGGCCGAACGGCACCTCGTTCGCCACGACCTCGGCGAGGATCGCCGGGTCGACCTGCTTGAGGTGCAGGTAGCCGATGCGCTCGCCGTAGGTCTCGATCAGCTTGACGCTGTCGCCGCCGCAGTAGGCGTAGTGCCCCGTGTCCAGGCAGAGGTTGACCAGCTCGGTGTCGGTCGAGTCGAGGAACCGCTCGACGTGCTCCTCGGTGTCGATGTGCGTGTCGGCGTGCGGGTGCACGACGAGTTCGAGGCCGTACGTCTCCTGCACCTCGTGGCCGAGCCGTTCCATGCCCTTGGTCAGGTGCGCCCACTGCTCGGCCGTCAGCTCCGACGGCTCCAGGATCTCGGCGGTCTTGTCGTCCCGCCAGAAGGAGGGGATGACGACCAGGTGCCGCGCGCCCATGGCCTGGGTGAGGGAGGCCACCTGGCTGACGTGGGTCCAGGTCTCCTCCCAGACGGACGGGCCGCGGTGCATGCCGGTGAAGACCGTACCGGCCGACACCTTCAGGTTCCGCCGCCCCAACTCGTCCGTGAGCCGGGCCGGGTCGGTGGGGAGGTAGCCGTAGGGGCCCAGCTCGATCCAGTCGTAGCCGGCCTCGGACACCTCGTCGAGGAAGCGTTCCCAGGGGACCTGCTGCGGGTCGTCCGGGAACCACACGCCCCAGGAGTCGGGGGCGGAGCCGACCCGGATGCGGTCGAGCGGAGACGGGTTCGCCATGTCAGGAGGTCCCTTCCGAGGGGGTCGCCACGGGTGCGGTGAGGTCCTCCTCCTCGGGGAGTTCCTCGACGTCGACGCCGCGGACCTGGGCCAGCTCGTGCTTGAGCGCGGCGAGTTCGGCGCCGCCGGCCATGTGGTTGGTCAGCTCCTCCAGGCTGACCTCGCTGCGGTCGGCGCTGAGTTCGAGGGTGCCCAGGCGCAGCACGCTGAAGTGGTCGCCGACCATGTAGGCGTGGTGCGGGTTGTGGGTGATGAAGATGACGCCGAGGCCGCGGTCGCGGGCGGCGGCGATGTACTTCAGCACCACCCCGGACTGCTTGACGCCGAGGGCGGCGGTGGGCTCGTCCAGGATCAGGACGCGGGCGCCGAAGTAGACGGCGCGGGCGATGGCCACGCACTGGCGCTGGCCGCCGGAGAGCGTGCCGATGGGCTGCTCCAGGTCGTCCAGGACGATGCCCATGTTGCGCAGTTCCCGGTCGGCGGTCTTCTTCATCGTGTCGATGTCGAGCCGGCGGACGGGCCAGGGGCCCCGGGTCACCTCGGAGCCGAGGAAGAAGTTCCGCCACACCGGCATGAGGGGGACGGTGGCGAGGTCCTGGTAGACGGTGGCGATGCCCTTGTCGAGGGCCTCGCGCGGGCTGTTGAAGCGCACCGGCCGGCCGTCGACGAGGAAGTCGCCCTCGGTGTGCTGGTGCAGCCCGGAGATGATCTTGATGAGGGTGGACTTGCCGGCGCCGTTGTCGCCGAGGACGCAGGTCACCCGGCTCGCGTGGACCGTGAGGTCGACGCCGTGCAGGGCGCGGATGTTGCCGTAGGACTTGCCCGCGCCGCGCAGTTCGACGAGGGGGCCGTCCTCGGCGGGGGCGGTGTCCTGGAGGACGGCGCCGTGGGTTCCGGTTCCGTTGCTTGTCATCGCGTCTTACCTCCGGGTCGCCGTGCGCTGGACCCACAGATTGATCAGGACGGCGCCGAGCAGCATCACGCCGAGGAAGGCCTTGAACCAGTCGGGGTTCCAGCCCGCGAAGACGATGCCCTGGTTGACCATGCCGAACATGAACGCGCCGAAGACGGGGCCGATCGCGGAGCCGGAGCCGCCGGTGAGCAGACAGCCGCCGATGACGGCCGCGGCGATGTAGATCAGCTCCTGGCCGACGCCCTCACCGGACTGCACGGTGTTGAACGAGAAGAGGTTGTGCATGCCGATGAACCAGGCGCCGAGGCCGACCAGCATGAACAGGGTGATCTTGGTGAAGTTCACCGGGACACCGACGGCACGGGCGCTCTCCTTGTTGCCGCCGACGGCGAAGATCCAGTTGCCGTACTTGGTGCGCAGCAGCAGCCAGGTGGCCAGGGCCGCGAAGGCCAGCCAGTAGAAGACCGTGATCTTGACCTCGACGCCGCCGATGTCGACGGAGGACGCGAAGATCTTCTTCGCCTGGTCGAAGCCGTCCATGTTGCTGATGTCGTCGGTGGCGACGTTGTCGGTGATCAGCTTGGTCACGGCCAGGTTGGCGCCCTGGAGGATCAGGAAGGTGCCGAGGGTGACCAGGAAGCTGGGCAAGCCGGTCTTGACCACCATCCAGCCGTTGAAGGCGCCGACCGCGAGCGAGGCGAACAGCGCGACGATCACGCCCACCCACACGTTCATCGTCAACTGGTAGCTGATCATGCTCGCCACGAGCGCGGAGCTGATCACGGCCACACCGGACGACAGGTCGAACTCGCCGCCGATCATCAGCAGGGCGACCGGGAGAGCCATGATGCCGATGGTCGAGGACTGGTAGAGGACCGTGGCTATCGAGCTGCCCTGGCGGAGCGAGGGCGCGGCGATCAGGAAGAAGATCAGGACGGCCACAGCGCCCAGGAAGACGCCCACTTCGGGGCGGGCCAGCAGCCGGATCACCAGCGGGCGCCGGGCGGTACGCCCGTCGGTCTGTTCGGGGCCGGACGCCGGCGGCCTCCCGACCGCCGGCTCAGCCTGCTGAGTCATGCTCATCACCGGGTGCCCTTCGCGGCGAACTGGGCGATCTGGTCGACGTTGGACTTGTCGACGAAGGCCGGGCCGGTCAGCACCGGCTGCTCGCCACCGCCGCTGTAGTTGCCGTTGTTCTTGTACAGCCACAGGGAGTCGATCGCGAGGTAACCCTGCAGGTACGGCTGCTGGTCCACCGCGAACTGGATGGTGCCCTTCTTGATGGCACTGGTCAGCTGGTTGTTCAGGTCGAAGGTGGCGACGTTGGCCTTGCTGCCGGCGTCGCCCACCGACTGCACCGCGGTCAGCGCGAAGGGGGCGCCCAGCGTGACCACGTAGTCGATGGCGCTGTCCTGCTTCAGCTTGGCCGTGATCGTGGACTTCACGGACGGCATGTCGGTGCCGTTGACGTACAGCGTCTCAGTCTTGCCGGAAAACGTCTTCTTCACGCCGTCGCAGCGCTGGGTGAGGCCGACGTTGCCCTGCTCCTGGATCACGCAGACGGCCTTCTTGGCGCCGACCTCGTTCAGCTTCTTGCCGAACGCCTCGCCCGCCACCGTCTCGTCCTGCCCGAAGAACTGCAGCAGACCGAGCTTCTTCCAGTCGCTGACCCCGGAGTTCAGGCCGACCACGGGGATCTTCGCCGCGCCCGCCTTGCCGACCACGCTCTTCATGGCGTCCGGCTTGGCCAGGGTGATCGCTATGCCGTCGACCTTCTGGTCGATCGCGTTCTGCACGAAGTTGGCCTGGTTGCCGGCGTTCGGGTCGGCGGAGTAGATCAGCTTGATGTTGTCCTTCGCGGCGGCGGCCTCCGCGCCCTTGCGGACGATGTCCCAGAAGGTGTCGCCCGGCGACTGGTGGGTGACCAGCGCGACCGTCATCCGGGGAGTGTTGGCCTTGCCCGCTGAGGCACCCGACCCTCCCTCTTCGGCCTTCTTCCCCCCGGAGCTGCTGGAGCAGCCGGCGAGGGTCAGGGCTGCCGCAGCGGCCACGGCGACAACGGGGGCCAGTCTGCGGGGGCGGGAGTGCGAAGAGCGGTCCATCTGTCCTGCACCTCACTGTGCTACGGGGGAAGGGACGCTGTTGCGTTGGGACGGGATACAAGCCCCTGCAGAGCCCGCTGTCAATACTTTGTTAAGACATCATTTCACAAGCAGGTCCGAATGTAAGTACAAATCATTGACAGTGCCGCTGTTCCCGCATACACCTGTGAGGCATGAGCCACTCGACGAGCGCATCGACGAGCCGTCTGACCGTCGCCCAGGCACTGGTGCGGTTCCTGGCCGCCCAGTACACCGCACGCGACGGCGAACGGCACCGGCTGATCACCGGTACCTGGGGCATCTTCGGGCACGGCAACGTGGCGGGGATCGGCCAGGCACTGCTCGAATACGGCGATGTGATGCCGTACCACCAGGGCCGCAACGAGCAGGCGATGGTGCACGCGGCCGTCGGCCACGCCCGCCAGCTCGACCGCCTCTCGGCGCAGGCCGTGACGACGTCCATCGGCCCGGGCGCGACCAACCTCGTCACCGGCGCCGCCCTGGCCACGATCAACCGGCTGCCCGTGCTGCTCCTGCCCGGCGACTACTTCGCCACCCGCCCGGCCGATCCGCTGCTGCAACAGCTGGAGCATCCCGGCCAGTTCGACGTCTCCGTCAACGACACGCTGCGCCCGGTCTCCCGCTACTTCGACCGGGTCACCCGCCCCGAGCAGCTGATCCCGTCGGCGCTCCAGGCGATGCGCGTCCTGGCCGACCCGGCCGAGACCGGCGCCGTCACCCTCGCCCTGCCGCAGGACGTACAGGCGGAGGCGTACGACTGGCCCGAGGAGTTCTTCGCCGAGCGCGTGTGGACCGTACGCCGGCCCGCGCCGGACCCGGCGGAGCTGGCGGAGGCCGTCCGGGCGGTCCGGGCCGCCCGCAGGCCGCTCCTCGTCGTGGGCGGCGGAGTCCACCACAGCCGCGCCGAGGACGCACTGCGGGCCCTGGTCGACGCCACCGGCATCCCGGTCGCCGCCACCCAGGCCGGCAAGGGCTGCCTGCGGCACGACCACCCGGCCGACCTCGGCGGCATCGGCCACACCGGCACCGCGGTCGCCGACGACCTCGCCCGCGGCGCCGACCTGGTCATCGGCGTCGGCACCCGCTACACCGACTTCACCACCGCCTCCGGCACCCTGTTCCAGCACCCCGAGGTCCGCTTCCTCAACCTCAACATCGCCGCCTTCGACGCCCACAAGCTCGCCGCGCGGACCGTGGTCGCCGACGCCCGGGCCGCCCTGGAGGCGCTCACCGAGCAACTGGCCGGCTTCCGCGTCGACCCGGCGTACGAGGCCGGGTACCGGGCGGGCAAGGAGCGCTGGGAGCAGGTCGTTCAGAGCGCCTTCGGCGCCGCCGACGCGGACGCCGTACCCACCCAGACGCAGGTGCTCGGCGCGCTGGACGCGGTCGTCGGGGACGACGACGTGGTCATCAACGCGGCGGGCTCGCTCCCCGGCGACCTGCACAAGCTGTGGCGGACCCGCTCGCGGCGCCAGTACCACCTGGAGT
Organism: Streptomyces sp. NPDC001816; assembly: GCF_042892235.1. Classification (NCBI taxonomy): domain Bacteria; kingdom Bacillati; phylum Actinomycetota; class Actinomycetes; order Kitasatosporales; family Streptomycetaceae; genus Streptomyces; species Streptomyces sp. NPDC001816. Next base: position 187,512 of record NZ_JBIATY010000012.1, on the reverse strand, counting down.
ACGGCTACTCGTGCATGGGCTACGAGATCCCGGCCGCGATCGGAGTGCAGCAGGCGGCCCCGGACACGGTGGTCTGGGCGCTGGTCGGTGACGGCACCTACCTGATGATGCCGACCGAGATCGTCACCGCCGTACAGGAGGGGCTGCCCGTGAAGCTGGTCCTGATCCAGAACCACGGGTACGCCTCCATCGGCGGCCTGTCCGAGACGGTCGGCGGCGAACGGTTCGGCACCGCCTACCGGTACCGCACGGCCGACGGCACCTTCAGCGGCGCCCCGCTGCCCGTCGACCTCGCCGCCAACGCGGCCAGCCTCGGCATGGACGTCCTGCGCGCCAAGACCGTACGGGAGCTGCGCGCGGCGCTGGCCACCGCACGCGCGGCCGACACCCCCACCTGTGTCTACGTGGAGACGGACACCTCGGGCGCGGCGCCCACCGCCCCCGGGGCCGAGGCCTGGTGGGACGTACCGGTGGCCGAGACCGCGACCCGCGAGGCGGCCGTCCACGCCCGCGAGGACTACGACCGCCAGGTCGCCGGCCGCCGCCGGCACCTGTGAACCGCCCCGCCCTGTCCGTGCTCTGGAAGGAGGTGCCCCGTGGCGAGGACCGGTGACTCCGCTCGTCCCGTGGCCGGCTCCGCGCTCGACTCACTGGACTTCGACCTGGACCGCACGAGTCCGGTGCCGCTCTACTACCAGCTCGCGCAGCAGCTGGAGGCGGCCATCGAGCACGGGATCCTCGCCCCCGGGAACCTCCTGGGCAACGAGGTCGACCTGTCCGTGCGCCTCGGCCTGTCCCGGCCCACCGTCCGCCAGGCCATCCAGTCCCTGGTCGACAAGGGGCTGCTGGTACGCCGCCGCGGTGTCGGCACCCAGGTGGTGCTCAGCCAGGTCAAGCGGCCCCTGGAACTGAGCAGCCTCTACGACGACCTGGAGTCGGCCGGGCAGGGCCCGACCACCCGGGTGCTGCGGGGCGAACGCGTCCCGGCCGGCGCCGACGTGGCCGCGGCCCTCGGCATCGCGGAGGGTGCCGAGGTCGTCGTGCTGGAGCGGCTGCGCTGCACCCACGGCCAGCCGGTGGCGTTCCTGTGCAACTACCTGCCCGCGGCGCTGCTCGAACTCGACACCGAGCGGCTGGAGTCGACGGGCCTGTACCGGATGATGCGCTCGGTGGGCATCACCCTGCACAGCGCCCGCCAGACCGTGGGCGCGCGCAGTGCCACCGCCGAGGAGGCGGCCCTGCTGGACGAGAAGGAGGGCGCGGCCCTGCTCACCATGCAGCGCACCGCCTACGACGACACCGGGCGGCCGGTGGAGTACGGCACCCATGTCTACCGGGCGTCACGCTACGCCTTCGACTTCCAGCTTCTGGTCAGACCCTGACAGTCCTGGTCAGACCAGGAAACGGAATCACTCGTGTTCACACAGCCCCCGCGGCCGCAGCTGCCGCGGGGGCCGTTCTGCCTGCTCTTCAACAAAGTTGCAGGTAACGATGACGATTACGTTTCGGGCAAGAGACACCCCAGGGCGACCCGAGCTATTGACGCATGAGCGGACATGGGGCTGTTATTACGCCACGATGTTCGGTCGAGTTGGTTTCTGATCGGTTTCGAGGACCTTTCGGTGATCGACTCATCCCCTTGACCGAACCCTGTATGCCTCAGGAGCCGCCATGCGCCTCTCGCCTTCCGGTCTTTCGGTCCCGGGTCCCAGCCGTCGCTCGCTGCTGCGTGGAGCGGGCGGTGCCGCCCTCCTCGCAGGTGCCGGCATACCCCTGCTGTCCGCCTGCGGCGGCAGTGGCTCGTCCTCCGACCCGAAGACCGTCACCCTCGGCTCCAACGCCTCGGACGCCGTGCCGAAGAAGGCCTTCGCGGATGTCTACGCGGCCTTCAAGAAGCAGTCCGGCATCACGGTCGATGTGAACACGAAGGACCACAACACCTTCCAGGAGCAGATCAACTCCTATCTGCAGGGCACTCCGGACGACGTGTTCAACTGGTTCGCCGGTTACCGCATGCAGTTCTTCGCGGCGAAGAAGCTGGCCACGCCGATCGACGACGTGTGGGCCAAGATCGGGGACAACTTCCCCGACGCGATGAAGAAGCTGAGCAAGGGCGAGGACGGCAAGTACTACTTCGTGCCGCTGACCACGTACCCGTGGGCGGTCTTCTACCGCAAGAGCGTCTTCCAGCAGCACGGCTACAAGGTCCCCGCCACGTGGGACGAGCTGGTCGCCCTGTGCAAGCAGATGAAGAAGGACGGCCTGGTCCCGATCGCCTTCGGCGACAAGGACGCCTGGCCGGCGATGGGCACCTTCGACCAGATCAACTTCCGCCTCAACGGCTACGACTTCCACGTCCAGCTGATGGCGGGCAAGGCCTCCTGGACCGACGCCAAGGTCAAGGCAGCCTTCGACCACTGGGCCGAGCTGCTCCCCTACCACCAGGACGGCTTCATGGGCCGCACCTGGCAGGACGCCGCCCAGTCGCTCGTGTCCAAGAAGGCCGGCATGTACCTCCTGGGCTCCTTCGTGGCCCAGCAGTTCACCAACAAGGCCGACCTGGACGACCTCGACTTCTTCCCCTTCCCGGAGATCAACCCCACCTACGGCCAGGACACCGTCGAGGCGCCCACCGACGGCTTCATGGTCAGCAAGGCCCCCAAGAACCACGCCGGTGTGGTGAAGCTGCTGGAGTACCTGGGCTCCCCGGACGCCGAGCAGACCTACCTCAAGGGCGACCCGAGCGTGGTGGCCGCCTCCAGCAAGGCCGACACCTCCTCCTACTCGGCGCTGCAGAAGAAGGCGTTCGACATGATCAGCGGCGCCAAGAGTCTCACCCAGTTCATGGACCGCGACTCCCGGCCGGACTTCACCTCGACGGTGATGCAGCCCGGACTGCAGAAGTTCCTCCAGAACCCCAAGGGCGTGGACAGCTTGCTGTCGTCGATCGAGCGCCAGAAGAAGCAGATCTTCGCGTCCTCGTGAGCAGCGGCATGACGACCGACACGACGACGAAGACCCCGGAGGCGGCTGCCGTGCCGCCTCCGGGCGCTGCTTCCGCATCCAAGCGGGCCGCGCAGGGCCACCGGCGCCTGCTGACCCGCCGTGACCGGCTCACGCTCGCCCTGATGGCGGGCGTGCCCACGGTCCTGCACGTGGCCCTGGTCTGGGTCACCGCCCTCGCCTCCATCGCCCTCGCCTTCACCACCTGGGACGGCATCGGGTTCGACTCGATCAAGTGGGTCGGCCTCGACAACTTCACCCAGCTGTTCAACGACAACCCGCAGTTCTGGCCTGCCGTCCAGCACAACGTCATCTGGTTCGTGGTGCTGATCCTGATCCCGACGCCGCTCGGCCTGTTCCTCGCCGTGCAGCTGGACAAGAAGATCCGGTTCAGCCGCGTCTACCAGACCGCGTTCTTCCTGCCGGTCGTCATCTCCATGGCGTGCATCGGCTTCGTCTGGCAGCTCGTCTACAACCCGGACACGGGCCTGATCAACAGCATCATCGGGGCCAACAAGCCCGGCCACTACATCGACTGGATCGGCGACCCCAAGCTCAACCTGTGGGCCGTCCTCATCGCCGCGTCCTGGCGGCACACCGGCTACATGATGATCCTGTACCTGGCCGGTCTGAAGAGCGTCGACCCGTCGCTCAGGGAAGCCTCCGCGCTGGACGGCGCAAACGAGTGGCAGACGTTCAAGAACGTCATCTTCCCGACGCTGCGCCCCACCAACACGGTGGTCCTTGTCGTCACCATCATCGAGGCGCTGCGCGCCTTCGACCTGGTCTTCGTCTTCAACAAGGGCGCGCAGGGCACCGAGTTGCTGTCGATCCTGGTGACCAACAACATCATCGGCGAGTCCAGCCGGATCGGTTACGGCTCGGCCATCGCCGTCGTCCTGCTGGTGATCTCCCTCGCGGTGATCATCCCGTATCTGATCGCCACCTTCCGGAAGGAGCGGCGCGCATGAGCACGACTGTCACGCTGAAGCGGCGCACTCCCGTCCGGCCGGCTCGCGTCCTGCTGCACGTCTTCCTCGCCGGTACGGCCCTGGCGTGGCTCGCGCCCCTGCTGTGGGCGGTCTTCTCGGCGCTGCGGCCGTACAGCGAGACCAGCGCCAAGGGCTATGTGTCGTGGCCGGACACGCTGAACTTCGACAACTTCAAGAACGCGTTCGTCCAGTCGGACATGATGCACTACTTCGGCAACACGCTGATCATCGCCGTACCGGCCGTGCTGCTGGCGCTGTTCCTGTCGTCGATGGTCGCCTTCTACGTCAGCCGGTTCGACTTCCGGCTCAACCTGGCGCTGCTGCTGGTCTTCACGGCGGGCAACCTGCTCCCGCAGCAGGTCATCATCACCCCGCTGTACCGGCTGTACCTGCTCACGGACCTGCCCGGCATCACGGCGAGCGGCAAGCTGTACGACTCCGCGCTCGGGCTCGTGCTGATCCATGTGGCGTTCCAGTCCGGCTTCTGCGCCTTCGTGCTGAGCAACTACATGCGCTCGCTCCCGCACGAGCTGACGGAGGCTGCGCTGGTCGACGGTGCCTCGGTGTGGCGGCTGTACTGGCAGATCACGCTGCCGCTGTGCAAGCCGGCGATGGCGGCCCTGGCGACCCTGCTGTCGATCTGGATCTACAACGACTTCTTCTGGGCCCTCGTGCTGATCTCGACCGGTGAGAACATGCCGATCACCTCGGCGCTGAACAACCTCTCCGGCCAGTACTTCACCGACCCGAACCTGGTGGCCGCCGGCGCCCTGCTCACCGCGATCCCGACGCTGATCGTGTACTTCGCGCTCCAGCGCCAGTTCGTCAGCGGTCTCACCCTGGGCTCCAACAAGGGCTGAGGCACGCGCACTTGAAAGAGAACGAAGAAAACCCAGTGAAACGCACCCTGTCCGTCCCCGGCCTCGCCTACGGCGGCGACTACAACCCCGAGCAGTGGCCCGAGGAGGTGTGGGCCGAGGACATGCGCCTGATGCGCGAGGCCGGGGTGACCATGGTCAGCGTCGGCATCTTCTCCTGGGCCCTGCTGGAGCCGTCCGAGGGCGAGTTCGACTTCTCGCGCCTGGACCGGATCCTGGATCTGCTGCACGAGAACGGTATCGCCGCCGACCTGGCCACCCCCACGGCGGCGCCTCCGGCGTGGTTCTTCCGCGCCCACCCCGAGACGCTGCCGGTCGACCGGGACGGCCGCGCCCTCTCCTACGGCAGCCGCCAGACGTTCTGCCCGTCCAGCCCCGCCTACCGCAAGGCGGCGCTGCGCATCGCGGGCGCGCTGGCCGAGCGGTACGCCGGTCATCCGGCCGTCGCCATGTGGCACGTGCACAACGAGTACGGCTGCCACAACGCCGCCTGCTACTGCGACACCAGCGCGGCGGCCTTCCGCCGCTGGCTGCGGGCCCGCTACGGCGACGACCTGAGCGCCCTCAACGACGCCTGGGGCACGGCCTTCTGGTCCCAGTGGTACTACGACTGGGAGGAGATCCTGCCGCCGCGCGCCACCGGCGCGGTACCCAACCCGACGCACCAGCTGGACTGGCGCCGCTTCTGCTCGGACGAGCTGCTGTCGCTGTACACGGCCGAGCGGGACGTGCTGCGGGCGGCGGCCCCTGAGATCCCGGCCACCACCAACTTCATGGTGATGGCCACCTTCGACGCCCTCGACTACTGGCGCTGGGCGCCGGAGCTGGACGTCGTCGCCAACGACCACTACCTGATGTCCGCCGACCCCGAGTCGGAGATCGACATCGCGCTCAGCGGCGATCTGATGCGCTCGCTCGCGGGCGGCCCGTGGCTGCTGATGGAGCACTCCACCGGCGCGGTGAACTGGCAGCCCGTCAACCGGGCGAAGAATCCTGGTGAGTTGCGCCGCAACGCGCTCGCGCATGTGGCGCGCGGGGCGGACGGCATCGCGTACTTCCAGTGGCGGGCGGCGAAGGCGGGCGCCGAGCAGTGGCACTCGGCGATGCTGCCGCACGCGGGCACCGACAGCCAGATCTGGCGGGACGTGGTCCGCCTGGGCGCCGACCTGAAGGCCCTGGCCGAGGTCCGCGGCAGCACCGGCCCCGCCGAAGTCGCCGTCGTCTGGGACTGGAACGCGCGCTGGGCCCTGGAACTGCCCTCCCAGCCGAGCGGCGAACTGCGGTACCTGGACCTGGTCCGGGCCTGGTACGAGCCGCTGTGGCGGGCGGGCGTGGCCGTGGACTTCGTCCGCCCCGACTCGGATATGTCCGCCTACCGCCTGGTCCTGGCACCGAACCTGTACCTGGTCGACGACACGGGCGCGGCGAACCTCGCGGCGTACGCCGAGCGGGGCGGCACCCTCGCCGTCGGCTTCCACAGCGGGGCGGTGGACGAGAACTGCCATGTGCGGCTGGGCGGTTACCCGGGGGCGTTCCGGGACGTGCTGGGGGTGCGCTCCGACGAGCCGTTCCCGCTGCTGCCCGGACAGCAGGTCGCCCTGAGCGGCGAGGTGCCGGACGGGGCGACGGGCACGCTGTGGTCGGAACGGCTGAGGCTGGAGGGCGCGGAGGCGCTCGCCTCCTACGCCGACGGCCCTCTGCACGGCGTCCCGGCGGTCACCCGGCACGCCTACGGCACCGGGGCCGCCTGGTACCTGGCCACACTCCCCGACCCGGCCACCCTGACCGCCCTCCTGGACCGCATCCGCACCGAGGCGGGCGTGGAGCCGGTGCGTACCGCCCCGGCCGGTGTGGAGGTGGTCCGCAGGCGCGGCCCGGCGGCGGACTACGTCTTCGTGATCGACCACTCCGGCCGGGGCGCGGACCTGCCCGTCGCACCGGGCGCCACGGAACTCCTCACCGGCAAGGAGACGGCCGGCACGGTCACGGTCGCGCCCGGGGACGTGGCGGTGGTGAGGGAGCCGCGCGGTCGGTGAGCCACGTCCGGCGCTGGGGCGCACACGCAGTCAGGCGTGTGAGCACTGGTGATCAGATGATCGCGCGGAGTGCTCAAAAGGTGGCGGGTGAGCGACAGCTCACCGCTGCTGCGGTGTGCGCTGCGGCGACGGTCGTGCTCAGTGGGCTGTGGGTGTGTTGTCTGCTTGAGGGAGGAGGAGACCCGCCATCTGCGGCGCGAGACCCACGACGGGCTCGGCCCGACACTGGCGGGCCTCAGACTGCGCGTCGCGAACGCCACCGCACGCCTGCCCTCCAGCGATCCGGTACGTGACGCGCTCCGTGCCGCCTCCAACGAAGTTGGCGAGATGGTTACTTCGGACCTACTGTGAGGCGCTGCTTGGAGCTCGTAACACGATCTTGTGGCCTCAGAGAGGGAGCACCGATGCTCACTTGTCGGGGTCGGACCAAGTCGCCACGAGTGCTCGCCAATCTGGAAAGCGGGGACTGGAGACCATCTCCTGGGTGGGTTCACCGTTGAGCCAGCACACTTGCTCGGGGGCGCCGTCGCCAGTGTCGAAAAGGCAGCACACCCCGCCGCTGTCGGCGGTGAGGTCGGTGAACACCTTCCTGATGTTGGCCGACCGCGCGAACAAGCGGCTCATCCTCGACGTCGCTGCCCAGCACTCCACCGACGTGTAGCCGGGGTGCAGGAGGGACTCGAACCGGATCGTCGCGTAGATGTACCCGATCTGGATGCGCCCGTCCGCCTCGGGTTCTGGGCCGTTCATCTGCGCGTACTCGCGCAGTGCGTCATCGACGTCGAACATGAGGGACGTGTCGAGCTCGAGCGTGCTGCTCGTGGAGCAGTCGACGGGCTCGCTCTTGAAATGGGACGTGAACGGGAGGACGAGCCGGTCACCGCCGGGCAGGGTGATCTCAAGCGGCGGCACGGCACGTGCCGGTGGCGCCAGCTCGGCCAGATTGGCCAACGCCCTGGCGACATTCCGAGGACGCAGATAGATGTCGTAGCCGTAGATCAGTCCCACAGTTCCCCCTGTCCCAGATCGAACCGCACCCTCTCACGACCCGCCCCTTGGGCGCTTGTCGGTTTTGAGCTCGCAACACCTTCATGAGTGGGTCCTCTTGAGGCGCCGCCAGCAGATCAGGCTGCAGGCCAACGAGAGGAAGGCGTCGTGGAGTTCGAGGCGTCGTTCTCATCGGACGGCGAGGCGTCTGAACTGGTGGAGCAGGGCGAAGGTCTGCTCGACGACGTAGCGGAGCTTGCCCCGGCCCTGGATGTCGTTTGCGCAGTTCACGACGGACGGCCCGGGAGTCGTACGCCTTGTCGCCCAGCAGGGCGTCGGGGCGTCGCGGGGATGGCCCGGACGTCCGGCGACGGGCGGAATGCCGTCGACGAGGGCGAGGGTCTGGGTGATGTCGTTGACGTTCGCCGCGGTGGTGATGGCCTGGAGCGGGGTGCCCTTCCCGTCGCAGATCAGGTGGTGTTTACTACCCCGTCTTGCGCCGGTCGACTGGCGACGGGCCGGTCGCGGCTCCCCCCTTTCACGCGGATGATGGAGCTGGCCGGCGTTCGTCGGGTCCGTCTCTACGATGCACGCTGTGCCGTGCTGTCCTGAATGGCCAACAACGTGAACTCCTCGGCTGGACGGGTCAGTCCGACCTCGTGAGGAATTGTGAGAGGTTCATCCCTGAAACGATCAAGGGCCCCGTTCCACCGAAGTGGAACAAGGCCCTGACCTGGGCTGATCGCCCAAATTTCCCGTCGGGACGACAGGATTTGAACCTGCGACCCCTTGACCCCCAGTCAAGTGCGCTACCAAGCTGCGCCACGTCCCGATGCGCTCACTCGCGGTGACCCGCGTGATCGCGCGAACAGAACTTTACCCCACCGGCGGGGGTGCGCCGAAGAGGGACCGGGGCGAGGCGCGGGACAATCGGTCGTATGGGAGACGCGGGCGCAGCAACGGGGAGGCCGGCGGGCGGCCGGGACCGGGACGTGGCCGGGCGGGCGCGGAGCGCCCGCCCGCGGGACGGGCTGGGGCGGCCACTGCCGTACGGGGCACAGGGGGTCGAGCGTCAGCCGGAGGGAGTCGTACGGACCCCGGCGGAGACGGTCACCGAGGCGCAGGCGCTGCTGAACGCGGGTAAGCCCTTCCATGCGCACGAGGTGTTCGAGGACGCCTGGAAGTCGGGTCCCGACGAGGAGCGCACGCTGTGGCGGGGGCTGGCCCAGCTGGCGGTGGGGCTCACGCACGCGGCCCGCGGCAACACCACCGGCGGGGCGCGGCTGCTGCGGCGCGGCGCGGGTGCGATCGAGGGGTGGGCGGCAGAGCGGGGCGATGCGCGGCCGTACGGGATGGATGTCGCCGGGCTCGCCGGGTGGGCCCGGGGCCTGGCCGGTCGGGTGGAGCGGGGGGCGGGGCCCGTCGACGCCGGGGCCGAGGCGCCGCGGCTCCGTTCCTGAGCGGCGCCGTCACGGGCCCGCGGAGGCGGTGGGTTCACTGTCGGTGGCATGCGGCAGACTCGGGGTGTGCGAAAGATTCATGTCATCGGTATCGGTGCGGGCGATCCCGACCAGCTGACCCTGCAGGCGGTCAAGGCACTGCGGAGCACGGACGTGTTCTTCCTGCTCGACAAGGGCGAGGTGAAGAGCGATCTGACCCAGCTCCGCCGGGACATGGTGGACGCACACCGGCCCGAGGGCGGCTATCGGGTGGTGGAGGCCCGTGACCCGGAGCGGGACCGCGGGGCGGGCGGGGCCGCGTACTCGCCGGCCGTGGAGGACTGGCGCAGCGCCCGCGCCGGTATCTACGAGCGGATGATCGCCGAGGAGCTGGGCGAGGACGGCACCGGGGCGTTCCTGGTGTGGGGGGATCCGTCGCTGTACGACAGCACGCTGGGGATCCTGGAGGAGGTGCTGGCCCGGGGCGCGGTGGAGTTCGAGTACGACGTGGTGCCCGGCATCAGCAGCGTCTCCTCGCTGGTGGCCCGGCATCGTACGGGGCTGAACCGGGTCGCCCGGCCGGTCCAGATCACCACCGGGCGACGGCTGGCGGAGGGGTTCCCGGAGGGGGTGGACGACGTCGTCGTGATGCTGGACGCACACCAGACCTTCCGGAAGTACGCCGCGGAGGACATCGACATCTACTGGGGCGCGTACCTAGGCACCCCGGACGAGATCCTGGTCTCCGGTCCCCTCGCCGAGGCGGCCCCCCGCATCGAGCGGCTGCGCGCCGAGGCCCGGGAGCGCAAGGGGTGGATCATGGACACATATCTGCTGCGCAGGCAGCCCGGTCTCCGGGAATCCTGACGTCCTGACGGGCGAGTCAGGAGCCGTCGAACCCCAGCCGGTCGAGTACGGCCGTCACGTCCGGCACCGCCGCCACGCCGTCGGGGAGCGGGGGGCGTCGTACGACGACCACGGGCAGCCCGAGTTCCCGTGCGGCCGTCAGCTTGGCTGCCGTGGCGTCGCCGCCGCTGTCCTTCGTCACCAGCACGTCGATGGCGTGGGCGCGCAGCAGCTCGGTCTCCTCGGTGAGGGTGAAGGGGCCGCGGGCCAGGATCACTTCGGTGTGCGGCGGCAGGGGTGCTTCGGGCGGGTCGACCGACCGTACGACGAAGTGCAGGTCCGTCAGGTGGGCGAAGGTCGCGAGGCCCAGTCGGCCGGTGGTGAGGAACACCCGGCGGCCGAGGCCCGGCAGGGCCTCGGCGGCAGCGGCCAGGGACGCGACCTCGTACCAGCGGTCACCGGGGCCCGGGCGCCAGCCGGGGCGGCGCAGGACGACGGCGGGCACTGAGGTGGCCGTCGCCGCGCGGGCGGCGTTCGCCGTGATCGACTCGGCGAAGGGGTGCGTGGCGTCGACAACGGCGTCCACGTCGTGCGTGCGCAGCCAGTCGGCAAGGCCCTCCGCGCCGCCGAACCCGCCGATCCGTACCTCGCCCGGTAGCGCATCCGGGCGGGCGACCCGGCCCGCCAGTGACGTGGTGACCCTGACTCCGGGGCGGGCGGCGAGGTCGGCGGCGAGGCGCCGGGCCTCGGCGGTGCCGCCGAGGATCAGGATGTGTGGGGACATGGGGGTGAGCGTACGAGGTGGTCCGCGGCGATCTGCCGCCCGGGTCGCTAGGGTCCGGCCATGGAATCCGTGGAATCCGTGCGTGCCGTGCTGATCGACATCGACGGTGTCCTCACCGTCTCCTGGAAGCCGCTGCCGGGTGCGGTGGAGGCGTTGCGGAGGATCCGTGCGGCCGGTCTCGGCGTGGCCCTGGTGACCAACACGACGTCCCGGACGCGGGCGTCGATCGCAGAAACCCTGGCGGGGGCCGGTTTCGAGGTGGATGCCGAGGACGTCCTCACCGCGCCCGCGCTCACCGCCGCCCACCTCGCCGAGCACTTTCCGGGTGCCCGATGCGCTCTGCTCAACAGCGGGGACATCGAGGAGGATCTCGGTGGCATCACCCTGGTCGACGAACGTCCCGACGTGGTCGTCCTGGGCGGTGCCGGGCCGGAGTTCGACTACGCCGCTCTCAACCGGGCCTTCGGGTTTCTGCAGCAGGGTGCGCGGCTGCTCGCCGTGCACCGCAACCTGTACTGGCGGACCGAGGCCGGGCTGCAGCTGGACTCGGGCGCCTTCCTGCTCGGGCTGGAGAAGGCCGCGCGGGTCGAGGCGGAGGTCATGGGCAAGCCGTCCCCGGCGTTCTTCGAGGCGGCGCTGGCCCGGCTGGGTGTGACCGCGGACCAGGCGCTGATGGTCGGCGACGACGTCGAGTCGGACGTGCTCGCGGCACAGCGCGTCGGCATCGCGGGGGTGCTGGTCCGAACGGGGAAGTACCAGCCGGAGACGCTCGCCGGCGCGAGCGGCACCCCGGACCATGTCGTGGACTCCTTCGCGGATCTCCCGGCGCTGCTCGGGCTAGGGCAGTAGCAGCTGCAGGCCGCCCACGATCGTGGCGGCGATCACCAGTTGCTCGAACAACCGCTGGTTGATCCGGTTCACAGCCCATTTTCCGAACAACGCGCCGGGCACGACGAACACCGCGAGCGCCGCGTCAAGGAGCAGCGAGGGGCCGTCGATCAGGCCGAGTCCCGCGCTGAAGGGCACCTTGGACACGTTGACGATGAGGAAGAAGAAGGCCGACGTGCCGAGGAAGCCGAGCTTGCGGAAACCCGCCGACAGGAGATACATCGACATCACCGGCCCACCCGCGTTCGCGACCATCGTCGTGAACCCGCCGAGGACGCCGTACGAGCGGGCCTTCATCCGGCCCGCCCGGGTGGTCACCGCGTCCGGCTCGTCCCCCGCCTCGGCCCCGCGCCGCCGCCACAGCGTGACCCCGGCCATCAGCAGCAGGATCGCGCCGATCGAGGTCCGTACGACCTCGTCGTCGGCCCACACCAGGAACAGCGTGCCGACCACCACGCCGGCCGCCACCGCCGGGAACAGCCGCCACAACGTGGGCCAGTGGGCGTGCCGCCGGTAGGTGAGGACGGCGAGCACGTCGCCCGCGATCAGGACCGGCAGCAGCACGCCGGTGGAGGCGCGGGCGGGCAGGACCGCCGCGAAGACGGCGAGGCTGACCGTGTTGGCCCCGCTGACGGCGGTCTTGGAGAAGCCCACGAGCAGGGCCGCGAAGGCGAGGGCGGCGAACTCCCAGCCGGATATGTGCCAGAGCGTCATCGTGTTCATGCGGGAACCGATGCTATGCGCACGCATCCGGCGTCGTAAGGACCGTCTCGCAAGGCGGTCCGCACGCCCGGTGTGCCGGGACCGGTGTGCCGGGCCCGGCTCAGCGGCCGCCGTAGCGGGCCCGCAGCTCCCGCTTCCGGGGCGGCGCCGGGCGTTCTGGGCGAGGATGGCGGCGACGGACAGGGTTGCCATGGACCGAATCGCTAGTGCCGCTCGACCAGCACCGCGCTCCCCTGTCCCACTCCCACGCACATGGTCGCCAGGCCCCGCTCCGCACCCGTGCGGCGCATGCGGTGCAGCAGGGTCGTCAGGATGCGGGCGCCGGAGCAGCCGAGCGGGTGGCCGAGGGCGATCGCGCCGCCGGTGGGGTTCACCAGCTCGGGGTCGATGCCCAGCTGGTCGACGCAGGCGAGTGCCTGCGCGGCGAACGCCTCGTTGAACTCGGCCTCCTGGAGGTCGCCGATCTCCCAGCCGGCCCGGGCGAGCACCTTGCGGGTGGCGGGGACCGGGCCGATGCCCATCACGTCGGGGTGGACGCCCGCCGAGGCACCGGCGACGTAGCGGCCGAGGGACTCCAGGCCCAGCTCGTTCAGGGCCTCCTCGCTGACCAGCAGGAGCCCGGCGGCACCGTCGTTCATCGGCGAGGCGTTGCCCGCCGTGACCGTGCCGCCCGCGCGGAAGACCGGCTTGAGGCGGGAGAGCTTCTCCAGTGAGGTGTCCTCGCGTACGCATTCGTCCTGCTCGACCGTGACGCCGTCCGGGCGCTCCACGGGCAGGAGTTCGTCGTCGAAGTGGCCGTTCTTGCGTGCGGCGGCGGCCAGTTGGTGGCTGCGCAGCGCGAACTCGTCCTGCCGGGAGCGGGAGACGCCGTATCGTTCGGCGACCTCCTCGGCGGTCTCGCCCATGGCCAGCAGGCCGTGCAGGTCCTTCATGGCCGGGTTGACCAGGCGCCAGCCGAGCCGGGTGTCGAAGGTCTCGATGCGGTGCGGCAGGGCCTCGTCGGGGCGGGGCAGGACGAAGGGGGCGCGGCTCATCGACTCGGAGCCGCCCGCGATCACGATGTCGGCCTCGCCGGCGGCGATGGTGCGGGCCGCGGTGGTGACGGCTTCGAGGCCGGAGGCGCACAGCCGGTTGACGGTGGCGCCGGGCACGGTCTCGGGCAGGCCGGCCAGCAGCGCGGCCATGCGGGCGACGTTGCGGTTGTCCTCGCCGGCCTGGTTGGCGGCGCCCCAGTAGACGTCGTCGATGCGGGCGGGGTCGAGCGCCGGCAGGTCGGCCACCAGGTGGCGGATCACGGTCGCCGCGAGATCGTCGGGCCGTACGGCGGACAGGGCTCCGCGGAGCTTGCCGATGGGGGTGCGGCGGGCGGCCGCGAAGTGGACGGGACGCACGGCTGGGACTCCTGACCTACGACGCTGTGGATCAGCACGAATCTACGGGTGTGCGCCAGGCGCACTTAATTAGCACTGCTAGTTTTGGACTATAGACCTCCGAACGGCTCCCTGGGAAGATCCTCCGGAACCTTCACCCAGACAGCCGGAGGAGACATGGCCGACGTCCGCGAGCACATCCTCGACGGCATCGTCGTACGCGAGTGGCCGCACCCGGAGCCGCGCTATCTGGCCCTCGTGGTGCACGGGTACGGGGAACACGCCGGTCGCTACGACGAACTGGCGGGCGTTCTCAACGCGCACGGGGCGGCGGTGTACGGGCCCGATCACGTCGGGCACGGAAAATCTGCCGGTGAGCGGGTGGTGATCGAGGACTTCGAGGACGTCGTCACCGACGTGCACGCGGCGGCGGACCTCGCCCGCGCCGCGCATCCGGGCCTGCCGCTCGTCATGGTCGGCCATTCCATGGGCGGCCTGATCGCGGCCCGGTACGCCCAGCGGTACGGCGCGGAGCTGAGCGCGCTGATCCTGTCCGGGCCGGTGATCGGCGTCTGGGAGCTGCCCGGGCGGTTGCTGGCCCTGCCCGAGATCCCCGACACCCCGATCAGCCCGGCCGCGCTCTCGCGTGACCCGGCGGTGGGCGCCGCGTACGCCGCCGACCCGCTGGTCTGGCACGGCCCGATGAAGCGGCCGACGCTGCGGGCGTTCGTCCGCACCCTGGAGACCGTGGCCGAGGGCGGAGACGTCGGCCCGCTGCCGCTGCTGTGGCTGCACGGGGACGACGACCGGCTGGTTCCGCTGCCGGGGAGCAGGGTCGGGGTGGAGCGCCTCAGCGGCGGCCGGCTGACCGAGCGGATCTTCGCCGGGGCGCGGCACGAGGTGTTCAACGAGACGGACCGCGCGGACGTCTTCGCGGAGGTGCTCCGCTTCCTCGACGCGGAGGTGCGTCAGCGTCCCGGTGGAACGCAGGCGGCGCACCCGGCCGGCCCGGCGGATCCGGCACTCCCCCACTGATCGGAACCCCAACCGGCCGCGCCGACAGGCAGGTTGGCAGAACACTCCGGACGGACAAGCAACCGAAGACCACCTCCGCCCCATCCCAAGATCGTGTCAGACTGCCGGCATGCCCCCGGACGGCAAGGGGGCCTCTCGAACGGAGGAGCAGGACGTGACGGGGACCGAGCCGGCCGCTCAGGAGATCGACACCACCCGGCCGCATCCGGCGCGGGTGTACGACTGGTTCCTCGGCGGCAAGGACAACTACCCCGTCGACGAGGAACTCGGCCGCCAGATCGCGGCGATCGACGGGGGCGGCGCCCCGCGGGCCGCCCTCGCCAACCGGGGGTTCATGCGCCGGACCACGCGCGCGCTGGCCCAGGAGTCCGGCATCCGCCAGTTCCTGGACATCGGCACCGGCATACCGACCGAGCCCAACCTGCACCAGATCGCCCAGTCCGTCGCCCCGGACGCCCGCGTCGTCTACGTCGACAACGACCCGATCGTGCTGGCCCACGCGAACGCGCTGCTGCGCGGCACCGCCGAGGGTGTGACCGAGTACGTCCAGGCCGACGCCCGCGATCCGCGCGCCATCCTCGAACAGGCGGGCCGCGTCCTGGACTTCGACCGTCCCGTCGCCTTGTCCCTGATCGCCCTGCTGCACTTCGTCGCCGACGAGGACGGCGCCCACGAACTGGTCGCCACGCTGGTCGACGCGCTGGCGCCGGGCAGCTGCCTGGTGCTGTCCATGATGACGGCCGACTTCGAACCGGAGAACGTCCGCAAGGGCATCGCCGCGTACGCCGCCGGCGGGGTGACCCTGGTGGCCCGCTCACAGGCCGAAGTGGGCACGTTCTTCAAGGGGCTCGACCTGCTGGAGCCCGGCATCGTCTCCGTGGCGGACTGGCGCCCCGAGAGCGAACCGGACGGACCGATCTCGCTGTACGGCGCGGTCGCCCTGAAGCGCTGAACCGCGCGCGGTTGTCACTGTCCACCACTGCGCTCGGGGGACAGAGGAGTTGACGGTCCCGTCGAGCCTTACGGCGCAGCTAGAGACCGAGAACGTGCGCGATGGTCCGCAGCACCCCGTTCTCGTTGTTGGACGGGGCGAGATGGCGTGCCCGGCGGACGACCTCCGGGTGGGCGTTGGACATGGCGAAGGACCAGTCGGCGGCGTCCAGCATCTCCAGGTCGTTGAGGTAGTCGCCGAACACCATGGTCTGCGCGGGCGTGATGCCCAGCTCGCGCTGCAGGCCGCGCAGGGCGGCGCCCTTGTTGGCGGTGCGGTTCATGACGTCGACCCAGTGCTCGCCGGAGACGACGACCTGGTGGGAGGCGGTGAACGCGTCGAGGGCCGGGGCCGTGGTGTGCTCGGCGGAACCGAAGTCGAACAGCGCCACCTTGATCACGTCGTCCTCGACGGCGGTGACGTCCTCGACGATCCGGTGCTCGACGTAGTACTTGCGCACCTCCGCCAGGAACGCCTCGTCGGTCCGCTCGACATACGCCGACCGCTTGCCGCAGACCACCGCGCCGACGTCGACGCCGTCCGCGACCAGGCGCCGTACCGTCCGGGCGAGGTCCGCGGCGACGGACCGGTCGAGCACGTCGGAACTCAGCTCCACACCGTCGCGGACCACATAGGTGCCGTTCTCCGCGATGAACACCATGCCCTCGGCGACCGCGGCGAACTGCCGGGCCAGCGTGGCGTACTGACGCCCGCTCGCCGGGCTGAACAGCACGCCGCGGCGGCGCAGTTCGGCGAGCGTCGGCCACAGGCCGTCGGGTATCCGCTTGGCGTCGTCCAGCAGGGTGCCGTCCATGTCGGTGACGACGAGCCGGATGTCGGCCGAGCCGGCGGGCAGGCCGGGGGTTTCGAGCAGGGACGCGGGCGTGGCGGGCATGTCCTTCTTCCGGTCGGGAACGGGATACGCGGTGGGCGGGCGGGTAGGAACCGAGGGTTCCAGTGTTCCTCATGCGACCGGACGCCTCGGAGGTGCAACCGGATGCCCCGGAGGGTGGCCAAACCCTCACGCTGCGCGTTTCCCCGGACAGCGAGATCAACGGGCGGCACAATGACCACGACAACCGCACAGGAGAAGGGCGGCGACGTGAGCGCGGGCGACTCCCCGACGGCCGGACCGGCGAGGCTGAACACCTCGGTGGCGCACAACGCGCGGGTCTGGAACTACTGGATCGGCGGCAAGGACAACTACGAGGTCGACCAGCAGGTCGGCGAGCACGTCGCCGGGATGTTCCCGGTGATCCGGTCGGTGGCCCGGGCGGACCGGGACTTCCTGGGCCGGGCGGTGCGGTACCTGGCCGAGGAGCGCGGGTTGCGCCAGTTCCTCGACGTCGGCACCGGGCTCCCGACGGTCGACAACACCCACGAGATCGCCCAGCGGATCGCGCCCGAGTCGCGGATCGTGTACGTCGACAACGACCCGATCGTGCTCGTGCACGCCCGCTCCCTGCTCACCAGCTCCCCCGAGGGCGTCACCGACTACATCGACGCCGACGTGCACGACCCGGACGCCATCGTGCGCCGGGCCGGCGACACACTCGACCTGGACCGGCCGGTCGCGGTGATGATGCTGGGCATCCTCAACTTCGTCCTGGACACCGAGGCGGCCCGGGACATCGTGCGGCGGATCATGGCGGCGGTCCCCTCCGGCAGTCACCTGGTGCTCACCCACCCGACCTTCGACGCCGAGGTGGGCGGCGAGGGCAACATCGCCGCGATGGAGTTCTGGAACGCCAACGCCACCCCGCCGATCACCGCCCGCAGCGGCGCCGAGATCGCCTCGTTCCTCGACGGTCTGGAGCCGGTCGAACCGGGTCTGGTGCCGTGTTCGCAGTGGCGCGCCGAGCCCGGTGCCGCCGCGGTACCGCAGTACGGCGCGGTGGCCGTGAAACCCTGAGGCCGACGACACCGGGGCCTGGGCCCTGTCGGACCTGGCCCGCCGAGGAGGACGTATGACCACCCTTGCCGACCCGGTGCCCGGCGGGCGCCCCGGCGACCTGCGTCGGGTGGCCTCGCTCACCGCCGAGCTGGCCGCCCGGGGCGTGCACGGGATCGTCCTGGCCTATGTGGACACGGCGGGCATCGGCCGGGTCAAGACGATCCCGACGGCACGCCTGGAGGCCGCCGTGTCCTGGGGTGTCGGCATGTCACCGGTGTTCGACACGTTCCTGGCCGACGACACGATCGTCACCACCGACGTCCTCGGCTCCCCCGACGGCGACCTCAGGCTCTACCCCGACCTCGACCAGCTGGTGGTCCTGGCCGGGCAGCCCGGCTGGGCGTGGGCGCCCGTGGACCGGATCACGCAGGAGGGCGAGCGGCACCCCGGCTGCGCCCGGACCTTTCTGCGCCGGACCGTCGCCGACGCCGCCGACCGGCACGGCCTCGCCTTCAAGGCGGCCGTCGAGGTCGAGTGGGCGGTCGGCCTCGACACGGCGCCCGGTGCGGAGTTCGTGCCGGCGGTCTCCGGGCCGGCGTACGGCGCGGCCCGGCAGATCGAGCTGAGCGACTACACCGCCGACCTGCTGGCGGCGCTCGCGGCACAGGGCGTGGACGTGGACCAGGTCCATCCCGAGTACGCGGCCGGGCAGTTCGAGGTCTCGGTGGGCGCACGGGACCCGGTGGCGGCGGCCGACCGCAGCGTGCTGGTGCGGCAGACGATCCGGGCGGTGGCGGGGCGGCACCGGCTGCGGGTCTCCTTCGCGCCCGCGTTCCTTCCCGAGGGCGTCGGCAACGGCGGCCATCTGCACCTGTCCTGCTGGCGCGGCGGGGTGAACCTGCACTCCGGCGGGGAGGGCCGGTACGGCATGACGGCCGAGGCGGAGTCGTTCGCGGCCGGAGTGCTCGCCCACCTGCCGGCGCTGACGGCGGTCACCGCGCCGAGCCCGGCCAGCTATCTGCGGCTCAAACCCTCCCAGTGGGCGGGCGTGTTCACCGCCTGGGGCCGGGAGACCCGCGAGGCCGCGCTGCGGATCGTCACCGGCACGGCGGGCCGCCGGGATCAGGACGCCAACATGGAGATCAAGCCGGTCGACCTGGCCGCCAACCCGTATCTCGCGCTGGGCTGTGTCATCGCCGCCGGCCTCGACGGGATGACGGCGTCCCTGCCGCTGCCCGAGGAGATCACCGGGGACCCGGCCCGGTACGGCCCGGACGAGGCGGCCGCCCTCGGGGTCGAGCGCCTGCCGACCTCGCTGCCGCAGGCCGTCGAGGAGTTCCGTGCCGACCAGGTCCTGCGGGCCGCGCTGGGCCCGGTCCTGGCGGACGCGGTGACCGCCGTACGGCTCGGGGAGGCGGCCGCCGTGGACGGGCTGGACGACGCGCAGGTGGCGGCCGCCTACCGCTGGAAGTACTGACCATGCCCGCCCCTGGCCCCGGCCCCGTCCACGAGGCACTCGCCGCGCTGCCGCTGGTCGACCACCACTGCCACGGCGCCGTCACGGCCGATCTCGCGCCCGGGCAGTTCGAGTCGCTGATCACCGAGGGAGAGGCCTGGCCCGGCAGCTCGACCTTCGACAGCCCGGTCGGCGTGGCCGTACGCCGGCACTGCGCGCCCTTGCTGGACCTGCCCCGGCACGCACCTCCCGCCGACTATCTGGCCCGGCGCGCCGAACTCGGCTGGCGCGAGGTCAACCGCCGGTTCCTGACCGCCGCCGGAGCCGAGGTCTTCTGCGTCGACACCGGCTACGCCCCGCACCCCGTCACCTCCCCCGCCGAACTGGCCGAGGCCGCGGGCGCCGCCGCGCACGAGGTCGTACGGCTCGAACAGGTCGCCGAGGCCGTGGCCGCGCGGGGCGTGGAGGCGGGCGAGTACACGGCCGTGTTCCCGGCGGCGGCCGAGGAGGCCGTACGGCGGCCCGGAGTGGTCGCGGTGAAGTCGGTCGCCGCCTACCGCACCGGGTTCGCGCTCGCCCCCGAGCGCCCCACACAGGCGGAGGTGACGCAGGCCGCCCGGCGCTGGCTCGCGGGCGGCGGGCGGCTGACCGACCCGGTCCTCGTACGGCACCTGCTGTGGACGGCCGTCGACCTCGGCCTGCCCCTCCAGCTGCACACCGGCTTCGGCGACGCCGACCTGCGGCTGCACCGCGCCGACCCCGCCCTGCTCACCGACTGGCTGCACCTGACGGCCGGCACGATCCCGGTCCTGCTGCTGCACTGCTGGCCGTACCACCGCCAGGCGGCCTACCTGGCCACGGTGTTCGAGCAGGTGTACCTGGACGTCGGCCTGGCCCTGCACTACACCGGCCCGGCCCGCTCCCGGGCGGTGCTGGAGGAGGCGCTGGAGATCACCCCGTTCCGCAAACTGCTGTACAGCTCGGACGCCTACGGTGTGGCCGAGTTCCACCACCTGGGCGCGCTGTCCTTCCGGCGGGGACTGGCCGGAATACTCCAGTCCCGGGTGGACGCCGACGAGTTGAGCCTGCCCGATGCCCTGCGCATCGCGACCTGGACGGGCCGTGACAACGCCCGCCGACTGTACGGACTCCCCGCAAACGATCCGGCCCGTGACTGAGCGCGCGCCCCACCCGGAAAGTATGATCAAGCAATGTCTGACATGACCGAAACCACGCCCGGCTGGCTGACCACGGACGAGCTGGAAATGGCCAGGGCCCGGATGCCGATCCTGTACGTCGAGGCCGTGCCCGTGCGCGTGGACGACAGCGGCGAAGTCACGAGCATCGGACTGCTGCTGCGCATCGGCCCGGACGGAACGGTCAGCCGGACCCTGGTCTCCGGCCGCGTCCTGCACCACGAGCGGGTCCGTGACGCGCTGCTGCGCCATCTGGAGAAGGACCTCGGCCCGGTCGCTCTGCCCCGGGTGCCGGCCTCCCTGCAGCCGTTCACGGTCGCCGAGTACTTCCCGACGGCCGGCATCACGCCGTACCACGACCCGCGCCAGCACGCGGTGTCCCTCGCCTACGTCGTCCCGGTGACCGGCGACTGCCGGCCGCGGCAGGACGCGCTGGACCTGGTGTGGTTCAGCCCGCAGGAGGCCCTCTCGCCGGTCGTGCAGAGCGAGATGCCGGGCGGGCACGGGGTGCTGCTGAAGCAGGCCCTCGCCCACGTGGGTGTCGTGTCCTGACGCAGGTCGCCTGGGTGACTGGCCTGCCTATCAGGCCAGTCAGGTCTCTGACCAGGGCCTTCCCGGATGCGTTCAGGTTGTGTTCAGGCCTGTGGCGGCCCGTGGCAACACCTGCACCAGAAGCCCCAAAACTATGGCAAAGGGGTCTGGGGAAGGGGTAGTTGACCATGCGAGGGTGCGGCCATGAGCACAGAGCACGTCCTCGACCAGCGGCCCCACAACCATGCCGGCGCCCGCGCCCGCATCCGTGGGGGCGCGAACAAGGTGCCCGAGGTCACCGTCTACTTCTGGATCATCAAGGTCCTCACCACCGGTATGGGCGAGACCGCGTCCGACCTGCTGGCGCACCTGCTCGGCCCCGTCCCGGCGGTCGGCCTCGGCGGTCTGGCCCTGGCGGCGTCGCTCGCGGTGCAGTTCGCCGTCCGCCGGTACGTGGCCTGGGTCTACTGGACGGCGATCGTCATGGTCAGCGTGTTCGGCACGATGGCGGCCGACGTGCTCCACGTGGGCCTCGGCGTGCCCTACACCCTCTCGACGCCCCTCTTCATGGGCGCCCTGGCCGCCGTCTTCGCCCTCTGGTACGCGAGCGAGCGGACCCTGTCGATCCACAGCATCCGCACCCGCCGCCGCGAGACGTTCTACTGGGCCGCCGTCCTCGCCACGTTCGCGCTCGGCACGGCCGCGGGTGACCTCACCGCGTCCATCGGCTTCGGCTACCTCGGCTCGGCGGTCCTGTTCGCCGTGGCGATCTGCGTCCCGGCCCTAGCCCACGGGGCGGGCATCCTCGGCGCGGTGCCCGCGTTCTGGACGGCGTACGTCATCACCCGCCCCCTCGGCGCCTCGCTCGCCGACTGGATGGCCCTGGAGCCGCACCGGGGCGGCCTCGGGCTGGGCCTCGGCCCGGTGACGCTGTCCTGGACGGTGGCCATCCTCGGGCTGGTCGGGTACCTCGCGCTCTCCCGGCGGGACGTCCGGACCGCCTGATTCCGCTCGCCGATGCCACAATCGAAAGGCAACGCAGCCGCTTGATCGGATCGTGTCAGGAGGCCGGAACGCAATGGCGAGGGAGTGGGAGGGGAGACTGCCGAGGCAGCCGCGCCTGCCCGACCTGCGCGTGCGCCTGCGTTCCGAGCTGGGCCGGATCGACGAGATCCTGCGCGACCTGATGTCCTCCATGGACCGGCTGCAGGGTCTGCTGGAGTCGGTGGTGGCCATCAGCCGGGAGGTGGAACTGCCCGCGGTACTGGACCGTATCGTCACCACCGCCATGGACCTGGTCGGCGCCCGCTACGGAGCACTGGGTGTGCTCAACGAGTCCGGGGAGCGTCTGGAACAGTTCATCACGGCCGGACTGTCCGATCAGGAACGCAACGATCTGGCCGACGTCGGCCTGCCACGGGGGCGGGGTGTCCTCGGCCATCTGATCCGGCACCCCGAACCCCTGCGGGTCGAGAACATCCCGGCCCATCCGTCCTCCGCCGGCTTCCCGCCCGGCCATCCGTGCATGCGCACCCTGCTCGGCGTCGCCATCAGCGTGCGCGGCGAGATCTACGGCGACCTCTACCTCGCCGAGCGGCGCGACGGACAGCCTTTCGACGTGCACGACGAGAACGTCGTCCTCGCCCTGGCGAGCGCCGCCGGAATCGCGATCGAGAACGTCCGCCTGTTCGAACGGGTACGCGTCCGGGAAGAGCAGTTCCAGCGGCTGCTGCTGCCCACCCTGCCCGACCTGCGGCCCTTCACCGCCGCCGCCATCTACCGGCCCGCCGCCGAGCCCAGTCAGCTCGGCGGGGACTGGTACGACGCCATCCCCCTGCCCGACGACGTCGTGGCGGTCGTCATCGGCGACGTCGTCGGGCACGACCTGCATGCCGCGGCCGCCATGGCCTCCACCCGCAACATGCTGCGCGCTCTGCTGTTCGACCAGAGCAATCCGCCCGGCACGGTCCTCGCCCAGCTCGACCGGGCCCTGCAGGCCACCACGGACAATCCCGTCACGACCACCACCCTGGCCCGGATCGAACCCGAGGGATCGGGCTGGCGGCTGCGCTGGAGCACCGCGGGCCACGTCCCGCCCCTGCTGATCACCCCCGAGCATCACGTGGAGTTCCTGTTCGCCGAGCCCGGGCTGCCGCTCGGGGTCGACACCGAGCAGACGCGCCCCGACCACTCCCGCTTCCTGCCTCCGGCCGCCACCGTGGTCTTCTTCACCGACGGACTGGTCGAACATCCCGGCCACGCCATCGACGAGAGCCTGGCCGAGCTGGCGAAGCTCGCCACGGAACATGCCGACCTGCCCCTGCCGGAGTTCGTCCAGGCGCTGGCCGAGCACCATCCCAGCGACGGTCACGACGACATGGCCATCCTCGCCGTGCGCACTCCGGACGCCTGAGCGACGGCGTGGAGGATCCGCGGGATCCGGCGGATGATGGGCTTCGGGGCGATGGACGCGGAGGTCGCCCGATGGCTGTCGTACCGCATGAACGGCTCGGGCGCGCCGGGCTGGCCGTCCTGGAGATCTGTGTCATCGCCGGGCTGTATTTCGGCGCGGCCAAGGTGGGACTGCTCCAGCAGCTGGTGCGCGGCCAGGTCACGCCGCTGTGGCCGCCCAGCGGTATCGCGGTGGCGAGCCTGCTCCTGCGCGGCCCGCGGGTCTGGCCCGGGATCGCGCTCGGCGCGTTCCTGGTCAACTTCCCGCTGGGGCCGTCGCTCCCGGCCGTGCTGGCGATCGTGGCGGGAAACACCCTCGCGCCCCTGTGTTCCTACGGGCTGCTGTACCGTTCCGGGTTCCGCAAAGAGCTGGACAGCTTCCGGGACGCGCTGGCCCTGATCTTTCTCGGCGCGTTCACCGGGATGCTGGTCAGCGCGACGGTGGGCACCGGGACCCTGGTCCTCTCCGGGGTACTGACCTCCGGCGACTTCTGGCCCACCTGGTCGGTCTGGTGGACCGGCGACGCGATGGGTGTCCTGGTGGTCACGCCGGTCCTGCTCGTCCTGAGTTCGGCACGCCGGCCGAGGGAGGCCACATCGTCCCGGTGGGTGGAAGGGCTGCTGCTGGTAGCCGCCACTGCCCTCATCGGTTTCATCGATGCCGGCCCCACGCCGCTGCTGTTCCTCGGCTTCCCGCTGCTGGTCTGGGCGGCCTTCCGCTTCCAGCTGGCCGGGGCCGCGCCCTGCGCACTGGCCGTGTCGACCTTCGCGATCATCGCCGCCGGCCGACACAGCGGCCCGTTCGCCGGTCACGACCTGCTCACCAACATGATCACCTTGCAGGCGTTCAACGGCTCCGCCGCGCTGACCGCGCTGCTGCTCTCGGCGGTCGTCAGCGAGCGGAACACGACCCAGCGGGAGATCGCGCTTGCCTGCCATCAGCTGGCCGGGATGGCGGCCAGGATCGCCACCGGCGGCCACGGCCCGATGCGCCCCGACGGGGAGAGCGAGAGTCCCACGGAAGCGGACACGGAAAAGGCCATCTCCTCACCTCTGAGAAGATGGCCTCCGACCGGCAACAAAGCTGGTCGGGACGACAGGATTTGAACCTGCGACCCCTTGACCCCCAGTCAAGTGCGCTACCAAGCTGCGCCACGTCCCGGTGCCCGTTTGACCTGGGGTTTCCCCGGTCGAAACGTGCAGGGAAACAATACCGCACTCGGGTCGGTGGTCGCGCACTCTTTCCTGTTGACCTCAAGCTTGGTTGAGGTTGCACGATCTTCGACGTGAAGATCGCAGCGGACGACACCCGCACCTACGGCTACGACGACCTGCCCCGGCTCATGGCGCTCATGACGGGCGACGAGAAGCACGGCCCGGCGGCCACCTCCACGCTCGACGCGCTGTGGGTGCTGTACGACCGGGTGCTCCGGGTCACGCCGGAGCGGCGCGAGGATCCGACCCGGGACCGGTTCCTGCTGAGCAAGGGGCACGGGCCGATGGCGTACTACGCGGTGCTGGCGGCGAAGGGCTTCGTGCCCGTCGAGTGGCTGCCGGGGTTCGGGTCGTACGACTCCCCGCTCGGGCACCACCCCGACCGGGTGCTGGTGCCGGGGGCCGAGATCGGCAGCGGGTCGCTGGGGCACGGGTTGCCGATCGCCGTGGGCAGCGCACTGGGGCTGCGCGCGCAGGGGCTGCACGAGCCGGGCGTCTGGGTGCTGATCGGGGACGCCGAGCTGGACGAGGGCAGCAACCACGAGGCGATCGCCTTCGCGGGGCCCGCCGGGCTCGAACGGCTGCACACCATCGTGATCGACAACTCCTCCGCCAGCCATGCCCGGCCCGGCGGGATCGCCGCCCGGTTCGAGGCAGCGGGCTGGTCCGCGGTGACCGTCGACGGGCGGGACCACGAGGCCCTGTACGCCGCGTTCACCACGCCGCACCCGGGGCGCCCGCATGTGGTCGTGGCCCGCGTCGAGCCGAAGAACGCCTGATTCTCCCAGCTCCTCCCGTCCCCCTCCCGTCAGAACTCAGTGGAAAGGGTCCAGCCCTCATGGACACCATGCGTGACCGTTTCGCCCCCGTCGTCTCCCGGCTGCTGGACGAGGATCCGCGGGTCGCGGTCGTCCTCGCCGAGATCGGCAAGGACGGCTTCGCCGAGGCCCTGCGCCGGCATCCGGACCGGGTGATCAACGTCGGCATCCGCGAGCAGCTGCTGGTCGGGGCCGCCGCCGGTCTCGCGCTCACCGGGCTCAGGCCGGTCGTGCACACCTTCGCCAGCTTTCTCGTGGAGCGGCCCTTCGAGCAGGTCAAGCTGGATCTCGGGCACCAGGACGCCGGAGCGGTGCTGGTGAGCGCGGCCGCCTCCTTCGACTGGCCGGCCGGGGGCTACACCCACATGGCGCCCGCCGACGTGGCGCTGCTCGACACCCTGGACGGCTGGACCGTGCACGTGCCCGGACATCCCGACGAGGCCGAGACGCTGCTGCGGCGCGCGGTCGCTGCGGGGGACGACAAGGTCTACGTCCGGCTCTCCGTGCAGGCCAACCGGCAGGGGCTGGCGGTCGACGGGGAGCACTTCGTGACGGTCCGCGAGGGGCGCGCCGGGGTGGTCGTCGCGGTCGGGCCCATGCTGGACGCGGTACTCGCCGCCACGGAGGGCCTGGACATGACCGTGCTGTACGCGACGACGGTACGACCCTTCGACGCGGCCGGGCTGCGCCGGGCCACGGAGTCCGCGGGCACGGACGTCGTCCTCGTCGAGCCGTACCTCGCGGGAACGTCGACGGCAGCGGTGAGCGAGGCGCTGGCGGATGCGCCGCACCGGGTGCTCGGCCTCGGCGTGGGACGCCGTGAGCTGCGGCGGTACGGCACGATCGCGGAGCACGTCACCGCGCACGGGCTCGACGCACGGAGTCTGCGGGAGCGGATCGGGGCGTTCGTGGGGGTGGGACGGCCATCCGTGCGCGCGTGAGACCGACGGCGGCTCGGGGCACAGGCGGGAGGCCATGCGGACCGACCGGGGCGCGGGCGGGAGGTGACGCGGACCCGACCGGGGCGCCTGCTCAGCGCGCGGACGGCAGCCCCGCGAACCCGCCCATCGCACCCCGCTCCCGCACACCCGCGGGAACCCACACCCGCCTGGGCGCGGCGCCTGCTCAGACGCGGACGACAGCCATGCCAACCCGCCATCGCACCCCAGTCCCGAACACCCGCGGGAACCCACACCAGCCCGGCCGCGGCGCCTGCTCAGTGCGTCGGTGTCTGCGTCTCCGCTCGCACCAGGCCCCGTATCGCCGGGACCGAGAGCAGGGCCGCGGCCACCAGCACGCTCATGACGGCGGAGACCAGCAGGACGTGGTCGGTGCCGAGGGCTGCGGCCGCCGGGCCCGCGAGGGCCTGGCCCACGGGCATCATCGCCAGGGAGCCGGCCACGTCGTAGGCGTGGATGCGGTTGAGGACGTCGGACGGGACCTGGGTCTGCACGCTGGTCGCCCACATCACCCCCCAGAACGACATCCCGGCCCCGGCCACCGCCGCCCCGGCCGCCATGGCCGGCACGCCGAGGCCGGCGCCGACGGTCGCCGGGAAGCCGAAGAAGGCGAACAGGGCGAGCGCACCGGCCCGCAGCATGCGGCGGGGCCGCAGTCTGAGGGCGAGCAGGCCGCCGATCACAGTGCCGGCGCCGAGGGCCGAGTTGACCAGGCCGTAGGCGCGGGGACCGTGGTGCTGGACGACCTCGGTGGCGACGAGCGGGACCGTCGGCCCCCATACGGCGATCATGTACACGCACCACACGGCGATCACGCCCCACAGCCAGGTCCGCGACCGGAACTCCCGCCAGCCCTCGACCAGGTCGGCCCGGAAGGCGCGCAGGCCGGGACCGGCGGTGCGGGCGGCCGCGGGGAGCGGAGGCAGCCGGAGGAGGAGCAGGCACAGGGCGCTGGTGGCGTAGGTGGTGGCGTGCACGGCGAACAGGCCACCGGGCGAGACGAAGCCGACCAGGAGGCCGGCGACGGCCGGTCCGGCAAGCTGCGCCGACGACTCGGCGATCCGGATCGCGCCGTTCGCCCCCTGGATGTCGGGGGCGAGACGGGGCACGGTGCTGGCCACCCCCGGCTGGAAGACGGCCGCGGCCACGCCGTTGACGACACCGATGACGCAGATCTGCCACAGGACCACGTGCCCGGTGAAGAAGAGACCGGCGGCGAAGGACTGGGTGACGAGCCGGACCAGGTCGGCGCCGATCATCAGCCTGCGGGTGCTGAACCGGTCGGCGATGACCCCGCCGAGGACGACGAGTCCGGCGAAGGCGGCGACGGAGGAGGCCATGGCGAGACCGACCGCGCCCGCGCCGTACCCGTGCTCCAGCAGACCGGCGGCGAGCGCCACGGGCAGCATGGTGTCGCCGAGGCGGGCGACGGCACGGGCGACGAAGAACAGCGCGAAGTCCCGCGACCAGACGGCCGGTGGCTCGGCACCGGCCTTGCGCCGAACCCCGGTGCCGGCGCCGGTACCGACGATGTCACGCCGTGCGTCCGTACCCGTCATTCGTACGCTCCCCTCCCCACCCCGCATCCCCGCCGCGCGGGATCATGCCACGCCGCCCCTGCCTCCGCCGAGGGATTTTCAGCTGCCGCCGGGCAGGCCCAACTCCGGGTAGGCGTCCAGGAGTCGGGGCGGGGCGGCCTGTCGCCAGGAATCGGCGAGGATGTCGCGCAGCTCCTCCTCGCCCTCCAGCGCGGCGAGTCTCGCTCTCACCCAGGCGAACTGGGCCTCGTGGTCGGCGATCCAGAACTTCCCCGGCTCCGCCATGACCAGTTCGTCGCGCTCCTCCTTGGGGCAGCGCACGGCGATGGACGTCTCGTCCTCGGGCAGCGTGGCGAACATCTTCCCGGCCACCCGGAACGTGGGCATGCTCCAGGCGATCTTCTCCGTGGTGTCCGGCAGGGACAGGGCGATACGGCGTACGTCTTCTGCATCCGGCATGCCACGCACGGTAGCCCCTGCCACTGACAGTCACCCGGTCGGCGGACCCACCCGCTTGTAGTAGAGGGTCGTCGGGCGCAGTTCGCCCGCCGGGTTCGCGGCGTAGTCGGGGAGGCTGCCGGCCTCGCTCCAGCCGGCCGAGCGGTAGAGGTGTTCGGCGGGGCTGCCGGTCTCGGTGTCCAGGTGGAGAAGGGTGAGGCCGGTGGCGGCGGCCGCGTCCTCGGCGGTGGCAAGGAGTCTGCGGCCGAGGCCCTGCCCGCGCGCGGAGCGGTGCACCATCAGCTTCACGAGTTCGGCGCGGTGGCGGCCGTTGGGCTTGTCGGGCAGGGCCAGGCTCACCGTGCCCGCGACACGGTCCGTGTCGTCCACGGCCACCCACACCGCCAGCCGCCCGGTCGCCACCGCGTCGGCCCGCTCCCGCCACCAGGCGGCCGCCTCCGCCCGCCCGAGCGGCGCGAGGAAGCCGACCGAGGCGCCCCCGGCCACGGTGTCGGCCAGCAGTCCGGCCAACTCCTCGCTGCCGTCCCGCACTTGGGCCTCGTTCCAGCGCAGCACCCTCACGGCCGCACCACCGCCAGCACATAGCGGGCCTCTCGCGGCCCGGCGCAGCGGAACCTCGTCGGCCCGAAGACCCGCATCCGCAGGCAGTCGCCCGCGTCGAGACGGTGGCCGGTGTCGCCGACGGTCACCTCCAGCGCACCCTCCAGGACCCACAGGTGCTGTTCCAGCCCGGACACGGGCGGGCGGTCGTACGCGATGTCGGCGCCCGGGGCGAGCCGGCCCTCGACCAGTTCGCCGCGCAGGCCGGCGTGCGGCGGGGACACGGACCGGCGGACGAATCCGGAGGCGCGGTCCTGCCACACCTGCTGCTCGGCCGCCCGCACCAGCGGAGCCGGTTCCGCCTCGACCTCGCCGAGCAGCTGGGACATGGTGCGTCCGTAGACGTGGCAGAGGCGGTTGAGGACGGCTGCGGTGGCGCTGATCTCCGCACGCTCGGCTCGGGACAGGGTCGACCTGCTCACTCCGCTGCGCTCGGCCAACTCCCCCAGGGACCAGCCGTGTTGAGCCCGGAGTTCGGCGAGCCGGGCACCGATCCGGGCGTCGATCCGGGCGTCGACAGGGTCGGGACCTTCGCTTCTCATATCCGGGACGCTATCCCGGATATGAGACGTGCGCGTTACGGAAGGCTCACGCCTGAGTCGCCGCCTCCTCCAGGGCCTGGAGCACCTGACGGATCAGCGGGTGCCCCTCGGCTCCTCGCCGTACGGCCGCGAAGACCCGGCGGGTCGGGGCCACGCCGTCCACGGGGCGGACGACCACACCCGTGAGGTCCATCCCGCGCAGGGCCGAGCGCGGCACGAGGGCCACGCCCGCGTCGGCCGAGGCCAGGGCGACGACGGCACGGAAGTCGTCGGAGGAGTGCTCCAGGCGGGGCTGGAACCCGGCGCTCTCGCAGGCGAGGACCACCACGTCGTGGCAGGGGTTGCCGGGGTACGGGCCGATCCAGGCGTCCTTGGCCAGCTCCGCCAGCGGAACCTCC
This sequence comes from Streptomyces sp. NPDC001816, assembly GCF_042892235.1. Classification (NCBI taxonomy): domain Bacteria; kingdom Bacillati; phylum Actinomycetota; class Actinomycetes; order Kitasatosporales; family Streptomycetaceae; genus Streptomyces; species Streptomyces sp. NPDC001816. The sequence goes on along the minus strand of NZ_JBIATY010000012.1, from coordinate 157,483 downwards.
GGGACGTCGGCGAGGCGGTGGCCGACCGGGACGACCGCGTCGAAGGGCTCGGCGTACAGGGGCACGTGGGTGAGCCGGGGGTCGTCGGCGGGCGGGGCCCCGCGGTACTCGACGGCCACCGCGACGTCCACCTGCCGGTCCAGGACCATGGGCAGACTGGCGTCGCCCTCGGCGTCCTGGACGCGGATGCGTATGCCGGGTGCGGCGGCCGCGAGGCGGGCCACCGCGGGCGCCACCACCTGGGCGATGCCGGTCGCGAAGGCGGCCACGGTGACCGTGCCCGCCTCCCCCGAGCCGTAGGCCGCCAGCTCGGCCTCGGCCCGCTCCAGCTGGGCCAGGACCGCGTTGGTGTGGCCGAGCAGGATCTCGCCGGCCGGGGTGAGCCGTACGCCCTTGGCGCTGCGCTCGACCAGGCGGTGCCCGGTCTCCTGCTCCAGGGCCGCCAGCTGCTGGGAGACGGCGGAGGGGGTGAGATAGAGCGCGGCGGCTGCCGCCGTGACCGTGCGGTGGTCGGCCACCGCACGGAGGATGTGGAGCCGCCGGGCTTCGATCATGGGACCAATTATCTCAGGGTGTCCGCACTGGTCAGGCCGCCAGCTCCGCGCGGGCGGCGACGAAGGCGTCCACGGCCCGGTCGACGTCCTCGGTGGAGTGCGCGGCGGACAGCTGCACGCGGATGCGGGCCTGGCCCTGCGGGACGACCGGGTAGGAGAAGCCGATCACGTACACGCCCCGCTCCAGCAGCAGTTCCGCCATGCGGGCCGCCTCGGCCGCGTCGCCGATCATGACGGGGGCAATGGCGTGGTCGCCGGGGAGGATGTCGAAGCCCTCTTCGGTCATCCGGCGGCGGAACAGCGCGGTGTTCTCGGTGAGCCGGACACGCAGGTCGTCGGCCGACTCCAGCAGGTCGAGGACCTTCAGAGACGCGGCCGCGATCACCGGGGCCAGGGTGTTCGAGAACAGGTACGGGCGGGAGCGCTGGCGCAGCAGGGCGACGATCTCGGCGCGGGCGGCGACATAGCCGCCGGAGGCGCCGCCGAGCGCCTTGCCGAGGGTGCCGGTGATGATGTCGACGCGGTCCATGACGCCGTGCAGCTCGGGGGTGCCGCGGCCGCTGGGGCCGACGAAGCCGACGGCGTGCGAGTCGTCGACCATGACCATCGCGTCGTAGCGGTCGGCGAGGTCGCAGATCTCGCCGAGCGGGGCCACGTAGCCGTCCATGGAGAAGACGCCGTCGGTGACGATCAGCTTGCGCCGCGCGCCGCCCTCGGTCGCCTCCTTGAGCTTGGTCTCCAGGTCCGCGAGGTCGCGGTTGGCGTAGCGGAAGCGGCGGGCCTTGGACAGGCGGATGCCGTCGATGATGGAGGCGTGGTTGAGGGCGTCGGAGATCACCGCGTCCTCCTCGCCGAGCAGGGTCTCGAAGACACCGCCGTTGGCGTCGAAGCAGGAGGAGTACAGGATCGTGTCCTCCTGCCCGAGGAACGCCGACAGGCGCGCCTCCAGCTCCTTGTGCACCTCCTGGGTGCCGCAGATGAAGCGCACGGAGGCCATGCCGTAGCCCCAGCGGTCCAGGGCCTGGTGGGCGGCGCCGATCACCTCGGGGTGGTCGGCGAGGCCGAGGTAGTTGTTGGCGCAGAAGTTGAGGACCTCGCCGGGGCGGCCGCCGGCGCTGACGTTGACGGTCGCGGACTGCGGGCTGTCGATGACCCGCTCGGGCTTGTGCAGGCCGGCGGCACGGATCTCGTCGAGGGTGGCGCGCAGGTCGTCACGGACAGAGCTGAACATGAGGGGGCTCCTCTGAAAGTGCTGGCGGAAGAAGGGGGGTTACGCGGTCCAGTCCAGGATGATCTTGCCGCCGGTGCCGCTCGCCGCGTCGGCGAAGGCCGCCTCGAAGTCGCGGTAGCCGTACCGGCCGGTGATCACCGGGGCGAGGTCCAGGCCGCCCTCCAGCAGGACCGACATCGCGTACCAGGTCTCGAACATCTCCCGGCCGTAGATGCCCTTGATGGTGATCATCGAGGTGACGATCCGGGACCAGTCGACCGGGAACTCCTCGGCGGGCAGGCCGAGCATGGCGATCCGGCCGCCGTGCGTCATGTTGGCGATCATGTCCCGCATGGCCTCGGGGCGGCCGGACATCTCCAGGCCGATGTCGAAGCCCTCGCGCAGGCCCAGCTCCCGCTGCCCGTCGGCGATCGAGGTCCGGGAGACGTTCAGGGCGAGGCTCACGCCGATCTTGCGCGCGAGCTCCAGACGCTCCTCGCTGACGTCGGTGATGACGACGTTGCGGGCACCGGCGTGGCGGGCCACCGCCGCCGCCATGAGGCCGATCGGTCCGGCGCCGGTGATCAGGACGTCCTCGCCGACCAGCGGGAAGGACAGCGCGGTGTGCACGGCGTTGCCGAACGGGTCGAAGATCGCGGCGACGTCGAGGTCGACGGGGACGCGGTGCACCCAGACGTTGGACGCGGGCAGCGCGACGTACTCGGCGAACGCGCCGTCGCGGCCGACACCGAGGCCGATGGTGGCCCGGCACAGATGACGGCGGCCGGCCAGGCAGTTACGGCACTTGCCGCACACCAGGTGGCCCTCGCCGCTGACCCGGTCGCCGACCCGGATGTCGGTGACGTCGCGGCCGGTCTCGACGACCTGCCCGACGAACTCGTGTCCGAGCACGAGCGGAGTACTGATGGCCTGCTGCGCCCAGCCGTCCCAGGCCCGGATGTGCAGGTCGGTGCCGCAGATACCGGTCCGCATGACCTTGATCAGTACGTCCCCGGGACCGATTTCGGGCTCGGGTACGTCCGCGAGCCAGAGCCCGGGCTCCGCCTTCTCCTTGACCAGCGCCTTCAACGCTACGACTCCTGTGGGTGAGGTCCCGGTCGAGGGCATGCCGAAGGAGCCCGCACCGGGTCAGAGGGGTGGAATCACCCTGCAATCTGCCGTATGCGAGGGCCGGGGTCCATCGAGCTTTTCTTAACCGCCGCCTCAGCTTTCCTTCATGCCTCCCGGATCCCCAGGGTCGTGTCCGTCCCCGCGGGCACCTCAGATCGTCAGCCCGTCGTCCGCGGACCGTTCGATGCGTACGACGAGTTCGGCGGCCAGCGCCTTGATGGTCTCCAGCCCGGCTTTCCCCCAGGCCCGGGGTGCGATGTCGAAGGCGCACACGGTGCCGAGAGCCATGCCGTAGCTGTCGATGAGCGGGGCACCGAGGTAGGAGCGGATGCCGTACTCGTCGACGACCGGGTTCCCGGCGAAGCGGGGATAGTCGCAGACGTCCTCCAGCACCAGGGCCTTGCGGCGGACCACCACATGGGGGCAGAAGCCATGGTCGCGCGGCAGGACACGGCCGACCTCGGGCCTGCTGCCGTCCTCCCGGACCATCGGCGCGGCGACCGGGGTGCGCAGGCCCGCGAAGTACTGGTGGTTCTCGCCGACGAAGTTGACCATGGCGTACGGCGCGCCGGTGAGCTGGGCGAGATGGTGCGCGAAGGCGTCGAGAGCGGGTTCGGGCCGCTCCCCCAGGCCGAGTCGGCGCAGTCGGGAGATGCGGGCGGGCGCCTCCCTGTCCTCGGGGGTGAGCAGCAGACCCCGGACCGGTCGGGGCGGCTCGTAGCTCATGGCCGGGCTCCGGCGCTGTGGGCGTGTCTCATAGGGCGGCTCCGTGGGCGGTATGGCGGGATCACATGTGGGCGCCGTGGCTCGGCGCGGGCGCCGGGGCGTGGGCGATGAGGTGGCGTACGAGGGTGAGCAGGGTCTGCACGCCGGAGCTGGAGATGCGGGCGTCGCAGCAGACGACCGGGATCTCGGGGTCGAGGTCGAGGGCCACACGCACCTCCTCCGGGTCGTAGCGGTAGCCGCCGTCGAACTCGTTGATGGCGACGATGAAGGCGAGGCCGCGCTCCTCGAAGAAGTCCACGGCCGCGAAGCACTCCTCCAGACGGCGCGTGTCGGCGAGGATGACCGCGCCGAGCGCCCCTTCCGACAGCTCGTCCCACATGAACCAGAACCGCTCCTGCCCCGGCGTGCCGAACAGGTACAGGACGTGCTCCGGATCGAGGGTGATCCGGCCGAAGTCCATGGCGACCGTCGTCTCGACCTTGTTCTCGATGCCGTCGAGGTTGTCCGTGGCGGCGCTGACCGTGGTGAGCAGCTCCTCGGTGCTGAGCGGGGCGATCTCGCTGACCGCTCCCACGAAGGTGGTCTTACCGACCCCGAACCCGCCCGCCACCAGGATCTTGAGGGCGGTCGGAAACGGGTCAGAGCTGTCGTCGTAGTCCATCGAGCACTGCCTCCAGCAGAGACCGGTCAGTGGGGTTGTGGTGGAACGCGGGGGGCTTGGTGGTCAGCGCCCCGCAGTCGACGAGGTCCGAGAGGAGCACCTTGGTGACCACGGCGGGCAGTTTCAGATGCGCGGCCACCTCGGCCACCGAGACGGGCGCGCGGCTCAGGTCGAGCGCCTGGGCGTGCTCGGGGCCGAGATAGCCGAGCGGGGTGACACCGGTGGCCATCACCTGCGACATCAGGTCGAGGGCGATACTGGGCTCGGTGCGGCCGTTGCTGACCGTGAACGGGCGCACCAGCCGTCCGGCCGCGTCGTCGAGCCAGGGCCCGTCGCCGGCTGCGGCCACGTTCAAGGCCTCATCGCCGTGGATTCGACGGCGTGCTGCCGGGGCGCGGTCACCAGGTACGGGCGGACGCTCTTGACCAGCATCGCCATCTCGTAGCCGAGCACGGCGGCGTCGGCCTCGCGGCCTGCGAGCACGGCCAGGCAGGTGCCGGAACCGGCGGTGGTGACGAACAGCAGCGTCGAGTCGAGTTCGACGACGACCTGGCGGACGTCCCCGCCGTCGCCGAACCGGACCCCCGCGCTGCGGCCGAGGGAGTAGAGGCCGGAGGCCAGGGCCGCCATGTGGTCGGCACTGTCCGGGTCCAGGCCGTGGACGGACTTCACCAGTCCGTCGCACGACAGGAGCACCGCGCTGCTGGTGTGCGGTACGCGCTGCACTAGGCCGCTCAGCAGCCAGTCGAGGTCGGATGCCTGGGCGGTGGGCGCGTCGCTCGCCATGGTGGATCGACTCCTTGGGGTACGAAGGTCAGCGGGAGCGCTGGGGGTGGGGGGTGGTGCGGGACTGACGAGGGTGGTCATCCGGCTGGTGCGCTCCCGTCGGACCGGCCGGGGCCCTCGGATACCGGCGCGTGCGTGCGCCTCTGGGTTATGGGCGTCTGGGCCAGGGGGTTGGCCGCGTCCATGGGGTGGGCAGCCATGGAGTTGGCGCCCAGTGGGCTTGCGTCGACGTGTGCGGGGTGCACATGGGGCGACACCGTGGCCGGTGCCCTGTGGGCCGGGCCCGCGTCCAGGTGTCCGGGCACCGCGGGTGCGGTCTCCACACGGGGTGAATCCCCGTGTGCCGACTCCATGTTCTGCTGTGCCTCGGCGAGTCCGATCCCCCGCTGGAAGGCCGCCATCAGGCCGGGGTCGTGGCCCGGGACGACGTCGCCGTCCTGGCGGGGAACCGGGCCGCCGCGCAGTTGGGGAACGATGTGCTCCTGGGCGCGCCGGCGGGGCAGTTGGGGCTTGTCCATGGTGCCGCGGACCGCACCGGTGCGCGGGGTGGGCAGGGTGCCCGCGTGGGTCTCGAGCACCGACCGGTCCTCGGCGTTGATGCCGGGCACGGCTTCGGCGATGTTGGGTCGCTGCTCATGGGCGCCGCGCACGGGCAGCGGGGGCGGTGAGCCGGCAGCCTGTGAACCCCCGTTCTGGGCACCCCCGTTGTGCATGCCCCCGCTTCCGGGGGTGCCGCTGTGCCCGGATCCGTACTGCGCGTGCCGCCGCCGTTCGGCCGCCGGGTCCGATCCGGTCCCGACCTGCCCTCCGGCCCGCGCGCTGCCCGGGTCACTCGTGCCCGGTCCGCCGGCCGGGCCCGCCCCGGCCGCGGCTCCCGGCAGGTGCTCGACGGATGCCGCACGCCCCTGCCGCGGCACCTGGGGGGTCACCACCGGATCCTGGGGCTGCGGTGCGGCCCCCGGTACACCCTGCGTCGTGCCCAACAACGCCTGCGGGACCACGAGTACGGCCTGCACACCGCCGTAGATGTTGGTCTGCAGACGCACGCCGATGCCGTGGCGCCGGGCGAGCTGGGAAACGACGTAGAGGCCGATCCGGCCGTCGGCCAACAGGCTCGCGACATTGACCTGGTCGGGGTCGGCGAGCAGGGCGTTCATCTTGTTCTGTTCGCCGACCGGCATGCCGAGCCCGCGGTCCTCGACCTCCACGGCGAGCCCGGAGGTGACGAGGTTGGCGCGGAGCAGCACCTGGGTGTGCGGGGCGGAGAACACCGTGGCGTTCTCGACGAGTTCGGCGAGCAGGTGGATGACGTCGGCGACGGCGTGGCCGCGCAGTTCGCCGTCGATGGGTGGCACCAGCTTGACCCGGGAGTACTGCTCGACCTCGGCGATGGCGGAGCGCAGCACCTCGGTCATGCTCACCGGGTTGCTCCACTGCCGGCGGGAGACGGCGCCGCCGAGCACGGCGAGGTTCTCGGCGTGCCGCCGGATCCGGGTGGCCAGGTGATCGACGTGGAACAGGCCCTTGAGGAGTGTGGGGTCCTCGATCTCGTGTTCCAGGTCGTCGAGGATCGAGATCTCCCGGTGCACCAGGGACTGGAGCCGCCGCGCGAGGTTGACGAAGACCTCGAGCTTCTGCTCGCTGCCCGCCTGGCTGGAGAGCCGGCTGGCCTGCACGACGGCGGTGACGGCGCCGTCGTACGCGTGGGCCAGGTCGGCGGCGAGCAGCTCGAAGTCGTCGGCGCCCTGCGGCGGGCGGCGGCGCGGCCCCTGCTGCGGCGGGGTCTCGCCGTGGCGCAGTGCCTCGACGAGGGCACGCAGATCGGCCTCGCCACGCGCGGCGCTGCGGCGCAGGGCGATAACACGGTCGCTGACCGAGCGGGCGGCCCGGTCCGCGGCGACGGCGGCGATCATGATGCCCGCGACGGTCACCGCGACCGCTCCGGCGAGCACGACCCACAGGGTGGGCGCGGGGCGTGCGCCGGTGGAGCGGATGCTGAACAGGACCGCCGCGCTGGCGCTGAGCGCGACCGCGACGGGCGGCAGCACGGCGAGCCGCATGAGCTGAGGCCGTATGTGCGTCTCGGGCAGTGCGGGAGCGGGTCGGGCGACCGGTCGTCCGTGGCGACCGCCCTCACGGCGGTCGGCACGGGCGGCCGGTGCACGGAGGTGAGACATCTGCGTCCTCGTACTGGTCCGTCGGGCTGCCATCCGGACACTCACAGTAGTCGCATGAGCATCAAGTGCGGTGGGCAGTTGACAAAGTCACCCGCAGAGGATCCCGCTCTGGTATGAGGCCTCGTACGACAGACCGATAACCGTGACGCGCCCATCGATCCAACTCGAAAGAGACCGAAACAACCTGCTCAAAAGCGGTCATGGGAACGAGGGGAGATCCGCGCTCCGGAACCCCCTCTACATCACCTCGATCCCGGCATGAGGCACGAGACCCCAGCCGCAGCGCTCCGGCCACCCCTCCACCCGCTTCGAGAAATTGTCACGGAGAGTATCAGCGATGGCCTTGGCTCAAGGTCGGACAGACGCCGCACGCGGGCCATCGATCACCCGTGGTCGAGCCCCTTGCGCACGCCGGGCTCGGCGGCCAGCGCCCCGAGCGCCCGCCAGGTGCGGCGGACGGTTCCGGAGACGCCTCGCCACCAGGGCTCGGCGGGGAGCTTGCCGGCGGGCTCGAAGGGCTCGCCGGGTCGGGGCAGCGCCACCGCCTGGCCGGCCTCCTCGGCGGCTTCCTTGGTCCACTCGCCGGGTTCGGCCCACGGGTGCGGGGCCAGGTTGAAGGTGCCCCAGTGGATCGGCAGCAGCACTCCGTGCGGGTCACCGCCCTGGAGGTCGAGGTGGGCGCGCAGGCCCTCCTCGGGGGTCATGTGGATGTCCGGCCAGAACTCGCTGTACGCACCGATCTGGATCATCGTGGCGTCGAACGGGCCGTGGGCCGCGCCGATGTCCTTGAAGCCCTCGAAGTAGCCGGTGTCACCGCTGTGGTAGACCCGGTGCTCCTCGCCCGCCACGGCCCAGGACGCCCACAGGGTGTGCTGGGTGTTGCGCAGGCCGCGGCCGCAGAAGTGGCGGGCCGGGGTGGCGGTGAGGGTGAGTCCGCCGACCTTGGTGGCCTCGTGCCAGTCGAGTTCGCGCAGCCGGTCCGCGGACACGCCCCAGTGTTCGAGATGGGCACCGACGCCCAGCGGCACGGCGAACACGGTGTCCGTGCCGGCCAGCGCCTTGATCGTGGGCATGTCCAGGTGGTCGTAGTGGTCGTGCGAGACGACCACCACGTCGACCGGGCCGAGCGCGGCCAGCGGCAGCGGCACCGGGTGCAGCCGCTTGGGCCCGGCGAAGGGGAACGGGGAGCAGCGCTCGCCCCAGACGGGGTCGAACAGGATCCGGTGGCCGTCGATCTCCACGAGCACACTGGAGTGGCCCATCCACGTCACCCGCAGCCCCGTGGCCGGCGGCTTGGCGAGGTCGGCCAGGGTGGTGGCGTGCACCGGGACGGTGCCGCGGGGGGCGCGCAGCGGCCGGGTGTCCTTGTCCAGGAACACCTTGGCGAAGTCGAGCATGGAACCGGAGGGCCGGGTGCGAGCGGTGCCGCCGGGGTTCTGGAAGACGCCGTCCTTGAAGTGGGGGGAGCGGCGGATGCGGGCCATGCGCTCACCGCTCGGTTCCGCGCCGAAGGCCTCGGGCTGAAGCATGCCGAGCCCGAAGCTCTGGGAACGCAAACCGGTCACGGTACCTCCTGGTGGAGTCGCTGAGGTCCTCCATTATGGTCGGCGCCCCCGACAGGCCGGGGTGGCCGGGGTCACAGTCCGGCGTCCTGCGCGCACAGCTGAGGATCCGTCGCACGTTGACAGGCCGTCCACCGGCTCCGAATACTGACTCGCGATTCAGTAACCCTCATCCGGGAGACCCCCATGACCGCCCCTCTGATGTCGCTCGTCTGGACCGACCACATCACCGGCCGCCGGGGTTTCCTGGTGGTGGACCGGCTGGTGCGGGGCGTGGCCAGCGGCGGGCTGCGGATGCGGCCCGGCTGCACCCTGGAGGAGGTCGCCGGACTCGCCCGCGGCATGACGATGAAGGAGGCCCTGCACTACAACCCCGAGGGCCGTTACGTCCCGCTCGGCGGCGCCAAGGGCGGCATCGACTGCGATCCGCAGGACCCCGGGGCGTACGGGCTGCTCGTGCGCTACCTGCGCGCCATGCGGCCGTACATCGAGAGCTTCTGGACCACCGGCGAGGATCTGGGCCTCACCCAGGACCTGGTGGACCGTGCGGCGGCGGAGGCGGGCCTGGTCTCCTCGGTGCAGGCCGTGTACCCGCTGCTGGACGACGAGGCGGCGGCCCGCAAGCGGCTCGCGGACGCCTTCGCGGTCGAGGTGGACGGCATCGGCCTGGACGAGCTGGCGGGCGGCTGCGGGGTCGCCGAGTCGGTGCTGGCCGCCCTGGACCGGGCGTCGGTGCCGTGCCGGGGCACCCGGGTGGCCGTGCAGGGCCTGGGCACGATGGGCGGGGCCACGGCCCGCTTCCTCGCGCGCGCGGGCCTCGCGGTGGTGGCCGTTGCCGACATCAAGGGGACCGTCGCCAACCCGGACGGTCTCGACGTGGAGGCGCTGCTGGCCGCGCGGGACGCGTACGGCACGGTCGACCGCTCGGTGCTGCGCCCCGGCGACCGTGAACTGCCCGGCGACGCGTGGCTGTCCGCGGACGCGGAGGTGCTGGCGCCGGCCGCGGTGTCGTACGCGATCGGCACCGCCGAACAGGAGCGGATCACCGCCCGCTGGATCGTCGAGGCGGCCAACATGCCCGTCCTGCCCGAGGCGGAGGCTCTGCTGGCCGCGCGCGGGGTGACCGTGCTGCCGGACGTGGTCGTCAACTCCGCCACGAACGCCTGGTGGTGGTGGACCCTGTTCGGCGACATCGGCCCGGACGCCGACGAGGCGTTCGCGCACATCCGCCGTTCGATGCGTGCCCTGGTCGACCTGATGCTCACGCGCGCGGAGGCCGACGGTACGACGCCGCGAGCCGCCGCCCACGCCCTGGTGACCGACCGGCTGCCGGTGATCGCGGAGCGCTTCGGGTGGTACCGCTGACACAGGCCGGGCGCCCACGGGACCGTGGCACGCGAAGTGGCCGCGGGAGCCAGGCCCTTTCGGTGCTGCCCTGGGCGACGGATTAGGGTGACCGCGTGGCGAGAGTGCGGTTGAGTGTGGCCGAGCGGCGGGAGGAGTTGCTGCGGGCCGCCATCGAGCAGATCGAGGCGCGGGGCGTGGCGGCGGTGAGGATCGCCGACGTGGCCTCTGCGCTCGGTGTGAGCAACGCGCTGGTGCTGTACCACTTCTCGACCAAGGAGAAGCTGGTCGCCGAGGCGTTCACGTACGCGGCCGCGGACGACCTCGCGCATCTGCGGGGGCTGCTGGAACGGCGGACCTCCGCGCTGCGCCGGCTGCGGGCCGCCGTGCGCTGGTACGCGCCCACGGGCCAGGCCAAGGGCTGGCGGCTGTGGATCGAGGGCTGGGCGGTGGCACTGCGCGAGCCCGCCCTGAGGCAGGTCACCCGCGGTCTGGACCAGCAGTGGAAGGCGGCGATCACCGCGGTCATCGCGGAGGGCGTGGCGGGGGGCGAGTTCGAGTGCGCCGACCCGGCGGGAGCGGCGCTGCGGCTCACCGCGCTGCTCGACGGTCTCGCGGTGCAGCTCACGTCGTACCCGGGCTCGGTGCCGCGGTCCCGGGCGCGGCAGTGGGCGGACGAGGCCCTGGCCCGGGAACTCGGGCTGGGCCGGGAGGCGTTGACCGAGCCGGAGCGGTGAGCGTCCGGTCGGTGGGGTGGTACGGATGTGCCCCGCACCGCCGGGCTCGCGGTGCGGGGCACGGACGCCGGCCGTCAGGCCACCGACGCGATCCGCATCTTGATGTCGTCCGGCGAGAGGGTGCCCTTCGCCGTCACGTGGTCGCCGGAGGACTCGCCGCGCAGCCGGCGGCCGATCCACGGGACGAGGTACTCGCGGGCCCAGTGGACGTCGTCGCGGCGGACCTCCAGGGTGCCCCGGGGCGGGAGCGGCGGCCAGGGCTGCTCCGGGTCGGCCGGGATCTGCAGGCCGAGGGCCTGGCCTGCGCGCAGCGCCACGCGCGTGTGCCCCTCGGGTGAGAGGTGGAGCCGGTCGTCGTCCCACGCCCTGCGGTCCTGGACGGACTTCAGGGACCACAGGTCGAGCACGGGGCACCCGTACCGGTCGGCGATGGCGCGGACGTGCCCGTTGTAGGTGGCGATCTTGCCGCGCAGATGCTTGAGCAGCGGGACGCCACGGGTGTCGAAGCCGGTCGTCACGAGCACGGTGCCCGCGACCTCGGTGAGCTGGGACACGGCCCGCTCGAAACGCTCGGCCACCTCGTCCGGGTCGGTGCCGGGCCGGATGATGTCGTTGCCGCCCGCGCAGAAGGACACGAGGTCCGGGGCGAGTTCGACGGCCTTCGGGAGCTGGTCCGCCATGATCTGGTCGAGCAGCTTTCCGCGCACGGCCAGGTTGGTGTACGCGAAGTCGCCCTCGGGACGCCGGTCCGCGAGCAGTACCGCGAACCGGTCGGCCCAGCCCACGAACGCCCCGTCGGGGCCGGGGTCGCCCACGCCCTCGGTGAAGCTGTCCCCCACCGCCACGTACGACCCGATCAGTGATCTGTTGTCATTCTTCGAATCGTCTGCCACGTCGGACCATGATTCACCTTCGGATGTGACCTACGCGACCGTAGGCAGGGGTTGACGAACGGTGAGATGAGACACCCTTAAATGATGTGTCAATCCTGGAATAACGCCACGGTCAGGCGTGTTGACGGTGCGCACGCGCTCAGACGGCGACGCCGTGCGAGCGGAGGTAGCCGAGCGGGTCGATGTCCGAGCCGTAGTTCGGCGTGGTGCGGATCTCGAAGTGCAGGTGCGGGCCGGTCACGTTGCCGGTCGCGCCGGAGAGGCCGATCTGCTGGCCCGCGGTCACGGTCTGGCCGGCCGAGACGGAGAGCTGCGAGAGGTGGGCGTACTGGGCGTAGTAGCCGTCGTTCAGCTTGATGACGACCTGGTTGCCGTACGCGCCGCCCCACCCGGCGGAGACGACGGTTCCGGCGGCGACGGCCTTGAGCGGGGTACCGGTCGGCACGACGAAGTCGACGCCGGTGTGGTGGCCGCTGGACCACATGCTGCCGGCCACGTGGTAGGCGGTGCCGATGGTGGCGCCGACGACCGGGAGGGTGTAGCCGGTGGAAGACACGGAGGGCACCGAGGGGGCCGAGGGGGCGGCGGCGGCACCGGAGGCCTGGCCCGACTGGGACCGGGCCGGGGATGCCGGCGCCGGGGCGGAGGGCTCGGTGTGCGTCCGGGCCGCCTTCGCGCCGAGCGACAGCTTCAGGCCCGGGTGGATCAGCGAGGGGTCCTGGCCGACGGCCTGCCGGTTGGCGTCGTAGAGCCGCTGCCAGCCGCCGCTGACGTGCTGCGCGTCGGCGATCTTCGCCAGCCAGTCGCCGGACTGCACCGTGTAGGTGCGCACGCCCGAATTCAGCTGCGCGGCCGCCTTCTTCACGGTCGTCTTTTCCACGGCCGGAAGGGACTGCACGGCCTTTCCGGAAACGGACTGCGTGGTGGCGGCGTGCGCTCCGGTGGCCCCGAGGAGCGGCAGGGCCAGCGCGGCACCGCCGGTTCCGGCGACGGCGATCTTGCGGGTGAAACGCGGGGTCTTGGGACGGCGGTGCTTACCCTTCGCGGGCATGGCGCTTTCCTCTCCGGCGCCTGCGAGGTGAGCTGACGGGTTCGGGCTGGAGCTGCCCGGCCGCGCGGTGCGTGGCTGCACCCCAGCCTGTTCCGGAGACCGGGACAGGCAGTCGTACCTGGCGGGTCCCCCGCTCCTGCCGAACACGGGTGAAGTGTGTGGGGACTCCGGGCGGCGGCAGGATTCGGCGTTCCGTCCGGATTGGTGGCGAACGTAAGCGAGCAAGACGCAACCGGACAAGAAGCAGTTTCCCGGCGTCGGCTTTTCAAGTGATCGAATTCGGGAATTCACGGTCACTCTCCGTGAATTCCCGAATCCTCCCCCTTTTCAATTGCCTTCGCTTTTATGGGGATTACGTGGACATGCCGCGCGACACACGGTCACGAATATGACGCTCCTCACGCGCCGACTTCCCATGCCCCCTTACTCCAGACCGAGTTGGACTGAAGGCTCCAATTCGGACAGAACACTCAGATACGGCGTAGCTGGAGAACCGTCGCATCCAGGTCGCCCTTCAGTCCGGTGCGCAGCCCGTGGTGCAGCAGGACGGCCCCGCGGTGCACTTCGCCCGTTTCGCGGCATTCGTACGATGCCTTCGGGTCGAGTCCGCGCAGCCGCAGCGCCGGCACCGGCTCGCCGTAGTGCTGCGTCTGGAGGCAGGCGAGGACCACGGCCTCGTCCCCGAGGACGTACTGGACGGCGCTCAGACCGCCCGTCGGGGGCCGCAGCCGGTACTGGTCGCCACGCTGGACGACCGGTCGGATCTCCTTGTAGAGGTCCACCCAGCGACGAGCCTCGGCCAGTTCCTCCCCGGTCCACTCGTTGAGGTCGCCGCCGACGCCGAGGACCCCGGCCATCGAGCTGACGAAGCGGAACCGCAGCGAACTCTCCCGCCCGTTGAGCTGGGTGTTGGGGCTGTCGGTGACCCAGGCGGCCATGACCCGCGCCGGATGGATCTGGCTGAAGCCGTGCTGGATGGCGAGCCGGTCGAGCGGGTCGGTGTTGTCGGAGGTCCACACCTGGTCGGTACGGCTCATCACGCCGAGGTCGATCCGCCCGCCGCCGCCCGAGCAGGACTCGAAGGCGACCGAGGGATGGGCTGCGCGCAGCCGGTCCAGCAGGGCGTACAGGGCGCGGACGTGGTCGACCCACAGACGCTGCGGGTACGGCTCCCCGGGCCAGCCGGCGTCGGTGAAGCAGCGGTTGAAGTCCCACTTCACGTAGTCGATCGGGGCGCTCGACAGGAGGGTGTCCAGCTGCTCCCAGAGGTACTCCTGGACGTCCTCGCGGGCGAGGTTGAGGACGAGCTGGTTGCGTAGTTCCGTCCGCTTACGTCCCGGTTGGTACTGCACCCAGTCGGGGTGGGCGCGGTAGAGGTCGCTGTCGGGGTTGACCATCTCCGGCTCGACCCAGATGCCGAACTGCATGCCGAGGCCGTGCACCTGGTCGGCGAGGGGCTTGAGGCCGTTCGGGAAGCGGTCGGGGTTGGGCGTCCAGTCGCCGAGGCCGGCCCGGTCACTGGTGCGGGCACCGAACCAGCCGTCGTCCACGACGAACAGCTCGACGCCGATCTCGGCGGCCCGCCGGGCGAGGGCGGTCTGCTGCTCCTCGGAGATGTCGAAGGTGGTCGCCTCCCAGGAGTTGAACAGCACCGGCCGGTCCTGCTCCGCGCCCGGGATGACGTACGCCCGCTGGTAGGCGTGCCAGGTGCGGCTGGCCCCGCCGAAGCCGCCGTCGCTCCACAGGCCGGCGAAGACGGGGGTGGTGTACGACTCCCCCGGCTGGAGCAGCAGCAGGCCCGAGTCGTCGTATCCGGCGCCGCCGGTGATCTGCACGCGCGCGTCCGGGAGTTGGGCGACGGCGATCCGCCAGGAGCCGGACCAGCCGAGCGCGCAGCCGTAGACCTCGCCGCGCTCCTCGGTCGCGTCGGTGTCCAGCGCGACCCAGGGCAGGTGCTGGTGGCCGGTGTGGCCGCGGCGGCTGCCGATGACCTTCTCGCCGTAGGTGAGGGGGGCGGTGGTCAGCAGCGACTCGGCGGCCCAGCGGCCGTGCAGCTGGGACAGCCGCCAGCCCTCACGGTCGGGCAGGGTCCAGGTGGCGGCGTCGGCACGCAGCAGCTCCACGCGCGCGTGCGAGCCGTTTTCCACGGCCACCCAGCGCTCCACGACGTCCCCGCGCATCCGGTAGTGCAGGGTGACGGCGAGCCCGTCGTCGTCGAAGCGCAGCCGCAGCTGGTCGCCGTCGGTACCGCCCTCTGTGTCGTACGACACGAAGCGCCACTCGGTGCCGCGCCGCTCCTCGGTGCGCACGGACAGAGCCGGACGGACGAAGCGGGGGCCGCCCTCGACGGGGTACTCCTCGCGGCCGTCGAGCGGGGACTCGAAGGGCCAGTAGGCGGGCAGCGGGCTCAGCGCCAGAGCCTCGGCGTCGGCGAGTGCGATCCGTGGCCCCCAGTGCAGGTGCAGCAGTTCGTCCGCCTCGGTCAGGTGCAGCGCGTAGCTGCTGCCGGGGCCCGACAGGAGCCAGGTACGACCGTCTTCGGCGATGTCCACCATCGAGACCTCACAGGTGCCAACAGATCCGCTCAAGTGCGAACATCATTAGGCCCAGCACCCCCTGCTGGCAACGCCTGTGGACAACTCATTGCCCGAGGTAATCGATGTCGTATCGTCGACGGAGCGCCCGTCGACGAGCCGCGCCGGCGGGGCCGACCGTGAGGAGCCCCCGTGACGCAGCAGGTCCCCTCGACCGAGCCCGAGCTGGCCGGAGTGCGCAATTTCCGCGATGTGGGCGGACTGCCGACCGTGGACGGACGGCGGGTGCGCCCCGGGGCGCTGTTCCGCAGCGGCCACCTCGCGCACGCCACCGAGGAGGACGCGGCCTTCCTCGCGTCCCTGGGCCTGCACACGATCTTCGACTTCCGCAACGCGGCCGACCAGAAGCTGGAGGGCCCGGACGTCGAGCTGCCCGGCGTGCGGAACGTGAACCTGCCGCTGAGCGACCCGGCGGACGGCGCCGAGTTCTGGAAGATGGTCCGCGACGGCAACATCGAGCAGCTGCGCGGCATCCTCGCGGACGGCAAGGCGGCGGCCCGGATGGTCGCCTCGTACCGGAGGATCGTCAAGGAGCGCACCGCCGAGCACTCCCGGGTGCTGCACGCGATCGCCGAGGACAGCGTGCCCGCGCTGATGCACTGCGCGGCGGGCAAGGACCGCGCGGGCATCTCCATAGCCGTCACGCTCCTGGCCGTGGGCGTGGAGCGCGACGCCGTCATCGCCGACTACCTGGAGTCCAACGCCAAGCACCGGCGCTACAAGGTCCGTCGCAACGGCAGCCCGGACACCGCGTACACGCCCGAGGTGATGGAGCTTCTCAGCCCGCTCTTCGACGCCCGCGCCGAGTATCTCGAGGCGGCCTTCGCGAGCATCGAGGAGACGTGGGGCGGCACCGACGCCTACTTCACGCAGGGCCTGGGGCTCGCCCCCGAGACCCGGGAGCGGCTGCGGGAGCGGCTGCTGGACTGAGGGCGCGGTCAGCCCTTGGCGCCCACCGCGAACAACAGATAGAGGAAAGCGGCGAACAGGTGGCCGACGGCGATGTAGATGATCAGCCGGATCCACAGCGAGCGGGGGAACTTTTCCTCGAAGTTGCTCATGGCAGCTCTCCAGTGAGGGGGCCCAGGCACAGCGTGGCCGTGGGGCTCTGCAGCAGGGTGTGGACGAACAGCAGCTCCACGCCGTCGTGGTCCTCGGCGGCGAGGCGGTGCGGGGTGAGCGAGTCGAAGTGCGCGCTGTCGCCGGGCGTCAGCAGGTGCTCGGTGTCCCCCAGGCGCAGCCTGAGCCGCCCCTTGAGGACATGGAGCCACTCCTCGCCGGGATGGACGCGCACGATGTCGCCCTGGGTGCCGTACGGCACCCGGACGCGCAGCGCCTGCATGCCGCGACCGGGGGCTCCGGCCTGGAAGTAGGTCCAGCCGCCCGCGTGGGTCGGCTCCATGTCGGCGGCGCGCACGACGGCGTCCCGGTCGGCGACGGTCTCGCCGAGCAGCTCCGAGACGGTCGTACCGTAGATACGGGCGAGCGCGAGCAGCATCGGCAGCGAGGGCTGGCGCTGGCCGGTCTCCAGCCGGGACAGGTGGGCAGCCGAGAGCCCGGCGGACCGGGCCGCGGCCTCCAGGGTGAGGCCGCTGCGCCGGCGCAGGGCGCGCAGCTGCGGCGCCACGGCGGGCAGGTCGTCGCCGTGGCCCGCCGGTGGCGCGGCTTCTGAGGCGTTCATGCCTCCATTCAGCCGGATCCTTGCCTCATCGGCAAATTACTTGCCTCAGAGGCAAAAGGCCGGCTTCAGCGGTTGGCCACTGCCTGCTTGACCAGGGTCTTCCCGAAGTCCCACATCAGACCGCCGCCGCTGTGCGCGTCATCCATCACCGCCGTGAAGGCGTCCACGAACCGGTCCGCATCGGCCTCGTTCACGACCAGCGGCGGGATGAGCTTGATGACCTCCAGGTGGTCGCCGGAGACCTGGGTGAGGATCCGGTGTCGTTGCAGCAGCGGTACGACCACCATCTGCGCGAACAGGCCCTTGCGCGCGGCCTGGAGCATGGTCCAGCGGCTGCGCAGCTTCAGCGAGCCGGGCTTCCCGAACTCGATGCCGATCATCAGGCCCCGGCCGCGGACGTCGGCGAGCAGCTCGTACTTGTCGATCAGCGCGGTGAGCCGGGACTTCAGGCGATCGCCCGTTCTGCGGACCCCGGCGACGATCTGCTCGTCCTCCATCACCGACAGCACGGCGAGGCCGGCCGCCATCGCCTGCGCGTTGGACCCGAAGCTCGCCGAGTGGACCAGGACGCGGTCCATGGACGAGTAGACCTTCCTGAAGATCCAGTCCTTGCCCAGGGTCGCGCCGACCGGGACGTAGCCGCCGGACAGCGCCTTGGCCACGCACACCAGATCCGGTTCGACGCCCTCCTCGTGCTGGTAGGCGTAGAAGTCGCCGGTGCGGCCGAGGCCGGTCTGCACCTCGTCGGCGATGAGCAGCGCCTTGTGCCGGTGCAGCAGGTCCTGCGCGGCGCGCAGATAGCCGGGCGGGGCCTCGTGGACACCCTTGCCCTGGATCGGCTCCACGATCAGTGCGGCCACGTCGCCCTTCTTCAGCTCCCGCGCGAGCGCGTCGAGATCGCCGAGGGGTACGGCGGTGTCGGGCAGCAGCGGGGCGAAGCCGTCGCGGAAGCCGTCCTCGCCGTTGACCGACAGGGAGCCGGTGGTCAGACCGTGGAAGGCGTGGTCGCAGTAGAGGACGCGCGGCCTGCCGGTGGCGTACCGGGCGAACTTCAGGGCGGTCTCGACCGCTTCGGTGCCGCTGTTGCCGAAGAACACCCGGTCCAGGTGCGGGCTGTGGGTGAGCAGCCGCTCCGCGAGCAGGCCGGGCAGCGGCTGGCAGTCGAAGCGGGTGAGGTCGGCGAGGTTGAGGTCCAGGACGTCGTGCAGCGCCTTGCGGACGACCGGGTGGTGGCGGCCGAGGCCCATCACCCCGAACCCGGCGAGCATGTCCAGGTAGTCGTTGCCGTCCGCGTCGTAGAAGTGGGCGCCCTCGGCGCGCTCGTAGACCTTGTCGAAGCCGATGGTGTGCAGCATGCGCGGGAGCTGCGGGTTCAGGTACTTCGCGTGCAGCTCGTAGCGCTCGGCTCCGCGGTCGGCGAGGAGGGCGCCGAGGTCGAACTCCTTGGTCATTCAGCTTTCTCCTTGACTGTGCCCCCCGCGTTCTTGACGGCCTGACGCGTCTCCTTGACGGCGAGACCCGGGTCCCTGACGGCCAGGCTCGCGCCGATCCGGCCGGCGATCTCGACGGGCGTCAGGCCGATGTCGGCCAGCACCTCGCTGCGCTTGGCGTGCGCGAGGAACTGCTCCGGGATGCCGAACCGCCGTACCGGCACGTCCACGTCGGCGTCGCCGAGGGCGAGCGCCACGGCCGAACCGACCCCGGAGGCCCGGCTGTTGTCCTCCACGACGGCCACCAGCCGGTGTGCGGCGGCCAGCCCCGGCAGCTCCGCGTCGACGGGCTTGACCCAACGGGGGTCGACCACCGTGCAGCCGATGCCCCGCGCCGCCAGCAGCTCGGCGGCCTGCAGGCACACCGGCGCCATCACGCCGACGGCCACCAGCAGGACCTCGGGTTGGCCGCGGTGCAGGACGTCCATGCCGCCGACGTGGTCGATCGCCGGGATCCGCGGGCCGACGGACTCCTTCGGGAAGCGGACCAGAGTGGGCGCGTCGTCCACGGCGACGGCCTCGCGCAGCTGGGCGCGCAGCTGGTCGGCGTCGCGCGGCGCGGCGATCCTGAGGCCGGGGACGACCTGGAGCACGGACATGTCCCACATGCCGTTGTGCGAGGCCCCGTCCACGCCGGTGACGCCGGCCCGGTCCAGCACGAAGGTCACCCCGCACCGGTGCAGGGCGACGTCCATCAGCAGCTGGTCGAAGGCGCGGTTGAGGAAGGTGGCGTAGACGGCGACGACCGGGTGCAGTCCGCCGGTGGCGAGACCGGCGGCGGAGACGGCCGCGTGCTGCTCGGCGATGCCCACGTCCCACACCCGGTCCGGGAAGCGCTCGGCGAACTTGCCGAGGCCCACCGGGTGCAGCATGGCCGCCGTGATCGCCACGACGTCCTCCCGCTCCTCACCGATCCTGACGATCTCGTCGCCGAACACCGAGGTCCAGGAGGGCCCGTTGGACGGCACGAGCGGTGCGCAGGTGAGCGGGTCCATCACGCCGACGGTGTGGAAGTGGTCCTCCTCGTGGGCGAGGGCGGGTTCGTAGCCGCGGCCCTTCTCCGTGAGGCAGTGGACCAGGACGGGCCCGTGGAAGCGTTTGGCCCGGCGCAGCGCCGACTCGACGGCCTTGATGTCGTGCCCGTCGATCGGACCGACGTACTTCAGGCCCAGGTCCTCGAACATGCCCTGCGGGGCGAAGGCGTCCTTGAAGCCCTTCTTCGCGCCGTGCAGGGACTCGTAGACGGTGTGGCCGACGACCGGGGTCCGCAGCAGCACGTCCTTGCCCCAGGCGAGGACCTTCTCGTAGCCGTCGGTGGTGCGCAGGGTGGCCAGGTGGTTGGCCAGGCCCCCGATGGTCGGGGAGTACGACCGCTCGTTGTCGTTGACGACGATGATCAGCGGCCGGTCCTTGGCGGCCGCGATGTTGTTCAGCGCCTCCCAGGCCATGCCGCCGGTCAGCGCGCCGTCGCCGATGACCGCGACCACGTGGCCCTTCTCCCCCTGCACCTGGTTGGCCTTGGCCAGGCCGTCGGCCCAGCCGAGCGCGGTCGAGGCGTGGCTGTTCTCGATGACGTCGTGCTCGGACTCCTCGCGCGAGGGATAGCCGGACAGGCCGCCCTTGCCGCGCAGCTTCGAAAAATCCTGACGCCCCGTCAGCAGCTTGTGGACATAGCTCTGGTGGCCGGTGTCCCACAGGATGCGGTCGACCGGCGACTCGAAGACCCGGTGGAGCGCGATGGAGAGTTCCACCACCCCCAGGTTGGGCCCCAGGTGGCCGCCGGTTCTCGCCACCGCGTGCACCAGGAACTCACGGATTTCTTCGGACAGTTCACCGAGTTCCGCCTCGGACAGCGCCTTCAGGTCGCGTGGTCCCCTGATGCTCTCCAGAATCGTCACGCTGGGCCCCCTCTCGGTCCGTGCCGTGCTTAACCCCAACTCACTTCATCTGTTCCGCGAGCTTCATGGCCTCCTCGATAAGGGTCTCCACGATCCTGGACTCGGGGACGGTCTTGACGACCTCGCCCCTGACGAAGATCTGGCCCTTGCCGTTGCCCGAGGCAACCCCGAGATCTGCCTCGCGGGCCTCGCCGGGACCGTTGACGACACACCCCATCACCGCGACCCGCAGTGGCACCTCCATGCCGTCCAGCCCCGCCGTGACCTCGTCGGCCAGCTTGTACACGTCGACCTGGGCCCGCCCGCAGGACGGACAGGAGACGATCTCCAGGCGCCGCTGCCGCAGCCCCAGGGACTCCAGGATCTGGATGCCGACCTTGACCTCCTCGGCGGGCGGCGCGCTCAGCGAGACCCGGACGGTGTCGCCGATCCCCCGCGACAGCAGCGCCCCGAAGGCCACCGCAGACTTGATCGTGCCCTGGAAGGCCGGGCCGGCCTCGGTGACCCCCAGGTGCAGCGGGTAGTCGCAGCTCTCGGCGAGCAGCCGGTAGGCCTCGATCATCACGACCGGGTCGTTGTGCTTGACCGAGATCTTGATGTCCCTGAAGTCGTGCTCCTCGAAGAGCGACGCCTCCCACAGCGCGCTTTCGACGAGCGCCTCGGGTGTCGCCTTGCCGTACTTCTGGAGCAGGCGGCGGTCCAGGGAGCCCGCGTTGACGCCGATCCGGATCGGCGTGCCGTGGTCCCTCGCCGCCCGCGCGATCTCCTTCACCTGGTCGTCGAACTTCTTGATGTTGCCCGGGTTCACCCGGACCGCCGCGCAGCCCGCCTCGATCGCCGCGAACACGTACTTCGGCTGGAAGTGGATGTCCGCGATCACCGGGATCTGCGACTTCCTGGCGATGGTCGCGAGAGCGTCCGCGTCGTCCTGCGTGGGGCAGGCGACGCGGACGATCTGGCAGCCGGACGCGGTGAGTTCGGCTATCTGCTGCAGGGTTGCGCCGATGTCCGACGTACGGGTCGTCGTCATCGACTGCACCGACACCGGGGCTCCGCCCCCGACCGCCACCGGACCGACACGGATCTGCCGCGACACGCGCCGCGGTGCGACCGGCCGGGCCGGTACCTCGGGAACGCCCAAGGGGACGGCGGTCATGGCGTCACTCCCGGTTTCCGGCGACGGTCTCGCGCATGGCCCGCAGCGACTCCTTCAGGGAGCCCATGGTGGCGAGGACGGCGGTGGGCTCGTAGCCGCAGTGCGCCATGCAGTTGGCGCAGCGCGGGTCCTTGCCGCGGCCGTACTTGTCCCAGTCGGTCTCCTCGACGAGTTCGCGGTACGTCGGCACGTACCCGTCGCTCATCAGGTAGCAGGGGCGCTGCCAGCCGAAGAGCGAGTAGTTCGGGATCGCCCACGCGGTGCACGGGAAGTCGACCTTGCCCTCCAGGAAGTCCAGGAAGAGCGGGGAGTGGTTGAGCCGCCAGCGCCTGCGGTTGCCGCCCGCGAAAGCCTTCTTGAACAGCTCGCGGGTCTGCTCGACACCGAGGAAGTGCTCCTGGTCGGGCGCCTTCTCGTAGGCGTAGGCGGGCGAGATCATCATCTCGTCCACCTGCAGGTCGTCATTGAGGAAGTTGAGCACCTCGACGATGGTCTGCGGGGTGTCGGTGTTGAAGAAGGTCGAGTTGGTGGTCACCCGGAAGCCGCGCCGCTTGGCCTCCTTGATGGCCTCCACCGCCTCGTCGAACACGCCCTCCTTCGCAACCGACTCGTCGTGCCGCTCACGCAGCCCGTCGATGTGCACCGCGAAGGCGAAGTAGGGCGAGGGCGTGAACTTGTCCATCTTCTTGCGCAGCAGCAGGGCGTTGGTGCACAGGAAGACGTACTTCCGCCTGGCCACCAACTGACGTACGATCTCGTCGATCTGAGGGTGCATCAGCGGCTCGCCGCCGGCGATGGACACCATCGGCGCACCGGACTCCAGCACCGCGCCCACGGCCTGGGCCACCGGCATGCGCTGCTTGAGCACACCCGCCGGGTGCTGGATCTTGCCGCAGCCCTCGCACTTGAGGTTGCAGGCGAACAGCGGTTCCAGCTCGACGATGAGCGGAAACTTGTCCCGCCTGCGGATCTTCTGTTCAGCCAGGTAAGTAGCGACCTTGATGGACTGACGCAGCGGCATGGCCATCTGGCTCACCTCCGGGGGAGCAACAAAGAACGGTGCCATTCGAAAAAAGCAGGAAGGACGGTACGAAGAACGCGGAAGGCTGATATTCCACCGCGCACCGTGCTGATCCGGACGAGTTCATGTTCTGGAGCGTCCACGACCACCCGTACGGCCGCAACCGGGCGCTCGCCGGCGCGGACGGCGCTCAGGAGCGTGGCCGCGGACTCCATGTCGACCGCGATCGCGCCGGTCGCGAGCAGGGCGGACCGCTCATGGCCGCGCACGACATGGTCGGAGCCGGTGACGGGCCCGGTGTGCACGGTGCGCCCGGGCAGGATGCGCACGAGTTCCTTGACGAGCAGGTCGGTGCCCACGCACGGGACGGTCCCGTGCGGGTCCCGGGTCTCCTCGGCGACGACCAGGTCGCCGGGGTGCATCCCGGGTGCGAGCCCGGCGCAGAAACCGGTGGCCAGGACGGCCGCGTCGGCCAGCGCCGGGTCCGCGAGGAGCCGGGTGACGGAGCGTTCCGCCGCCCTGGGACCCATGCCCGTACGGACGACGGTGAACGGCCCACCCGCACCGCTCAGATCACCGGTGCGCAGGGCGAGGTGCTCGATGCCGAGCGCGCAGGCGATCAGCAGCGGGGCCGGGGCGGGCTGGGCGCTCATTCAGCTCCCCTTGGCCTCGGAGAGCGGCTTCTTGACCTCGGAGAGCGACTTCTCGGTCTTGGCGAGCAGTTGCCGCTCGAACGGGTCGCCGTGCAGGTACCGGCCGAGCGCGGTGAGCGGGAAGACCTGCCGATAGAGGTGGTAGTTGATGGAGAAGTCCCAGGGGAAGCCGGTGCCGGTGAAGTACGGCTCGTCCCAGGACCCGTCCTCCTGCTGGGTCTCGGCCAGCCACCGGACACCGCGCTCGACGGCCTTGGAGTCCTGCTCCCCCGCCGCGAGCAGGGCCATCAGCGCCCAGGCGGTCTGCGAGGCGGTGGAGGCGCCGCGGCCGCTCCACTCCTTGACGTACTTGTAGGAGCGCAGGTCCTCGCCCCAGCCGCCGTCGTCGTTCTGGACGCTCTCCAGCCAGCTCACGGCCCGCCGGATCGCCGGGTGCGAACCGGGCAGCCCGGCCGCGGTCAGCGCGGGCACCACCGAGCCGGTGCCGTAGACGTAGTTGACGCCCCAGCGCCCGAACCACGAGCCGTCCGGCTCCTGTGCGGCGAGCAGCCACTGGATGCCGCGCCGGGTACGCGGGTCGTGGGTGAGGCCCTCGGCGGCCAGCATCTCGACCACGTGCGCGGTGACGTCCGCGGACGGCGGGTCGATGACCTCGCCGAAGTCGCAGAACGGCAGCCGGTTCGGGAACGGGCTGGTGTTGTCGACGTCGAAGGCGCCCCAGGCGCCGTTCCTCGACTGCATCCCGAGGTTCCAGCGCACCGCGCGTCCGATCGCCCCGTCCACCCGGTCGGGGTCGTGGTGCCTGACCCGGCGCAGCGCGAGGGCGACCTCGGCGGTGTCGTCGATGTCCGGGTAGTTGTCGTTGTGGAACTCGAACGCCCAGCCGCCGGGCGGCAGTCCGGGTCGCTTCACGGACCAGTCGCCGGGCCGGACGATCTCCTCGCCGAGCATCCAGTCGGCGGCCTTGACCAGTTGGGGGTGGTCGACGGGCAGGCCGGCGTCGACGAGCGCGATGGTGGCGAGGCAGGTGTCCCACACCGGGGACTGGCAGGCCTCGATCATCCGGGCGCCGTCCTCGCGCCACACGGCGAAACGGTCCAGCGACGCGAGGCCCTCGCGCATCACCGGGTGCTGGAGGTCGTAGCCGAGCAGGTGCAGGGCGATGACCGAGTACACGGCCGGAGGCTGGATGCCGCCCCAGCAGCCGTCGTTCTCCTGGCGCTCGATGATCCAGCGGGCGGCGGAGTTCATCGCGGCCCTGCGCAGGCGGCGCGGCGCGACCTTGCGCAGCTGGTGCAGCGCCTTGTCCAGGCGCTGGAACGCGCCGTCCCAACTGGCCACCGGGGCCAGCGGCTTGGCCGGGTTGGGGTCTGCCGGGTCGGTGTGCAGCTCGTCCAGCGGGAAGGGCGCCGGGCGGACCGGGCGCTTGGCCGAGACGATGGTCAGCGGCACGATGGTCTGCCGGGCCCAGCAGCCGAAGTCGTAGATGTTGAGCGGCATCCAGCTGGGGAAGTAGATCAGCTCCGGCGGGAGTTCGGGCAGGTCCTCCCACTTCCACCAGCCGAACAGGGCCAGCCAGATCCGGGTGAAGACCCGGGCGGCGGCGATCCCGCCTCGCTCGCGGATCCAGGCGGAGGCCTTCGCCATGTGCGGGGCGTCGGGCGCATCGCCGGCCAGACGGAGGGCGACGTACGCCTCTACGGTGGTGGACAGTTCGCCGGGCCCTCCGTAGAACGTGGCCCAGGTGCCGTCCGCGCGCTGCTCGCCGCGGATGAACAGGGCGGCTGCCTGTGTCGTCGCCTCGTCACGGATCCCCAGGAACTGACGGAGCAGCAGGTCCTCGGCGTCCATGGTGACGTTCGTCTCGAGGTCGCCCTTCCACCAGCCCTGGGCGTCCTGCCGTGCCAGCAGGAAGTCGGTGGCGCGCCGTGCGGCGCGTTCGGCGGCTTCTTGTACCCCGGCCGCCGCGGGGGTGGCGATGTCGGTTTCGCTGGCCGCGGCAGCGCGGGGCGGGATGGTCGCCCCGGTGCTTCCGTCGGTCGTCGCTGTCATGGCTTCCCCTTAGTGCAGTCGTGCGAGTCGTGCTGCTGTGGGTCCGCCGTCGGCCGGTGTCCGTCGTCCCTCGACACCGGCCGGCGACTACGCGAGGGCTATTCGACCGATAATGATCATCTCTTTCGTACGACGACGAAGTCGGCGAGTGCCGTGAAGGCGGCCCGCACCTGTTCGGGCATGTCGACGGCGTCGAGGGCTTCGATGGCGATGGTGTGCTGACGGCGTGCTTCCTCGGCCGTCCACTCGCGGCCGCCGGCCTCCTCGATGAGGACGGCGCGGGCCGCGAACTCCTCCTCGGAGAAGTTCTCGAAGTCGCTGCTCTTGGCGTCGGCAGCGAGGATCTCGCCGAGCTGCTCGGAGGCGGAGCCGCCGGCGGCGAGCGCGGCCACGACCGGCAGGGACTTCTTGCGCTGGCGCAGGTCGCTCCAGGTCTGCTTGCCGGTGGAGTCCGGGTCGCCCCAGATGCCGAGCAGGTCGTCGACGGCCTGGAAGGCCAGGCCCAGGTGGTAGCCGTACTTCTCCAGGGTGTCGGCGGTGCGGTCGTCGGCGCCGCCGAGCACCGCGCCGATGGAGCTGGAGGCGGCGAGCAGGGCGCCGGTCTTGTTGCCCTCCATCTCCAGGCACTCCTCGACGCTGACGCGGTCGCGGTGCTCGTAGGAGATGTCCTGCGCCTGACCGTCGATCAGGGCGCGGCTGGCGGCGGTCAGGCGGCGGGTGGCGCGGCCGGCCTCGACGGTGCCGAGCTCCAGCAGGATCTCGTTGGCGAGGGCGAACAGGGCGTCGCCGACCAGGATGGCCTGGGCGGGGCCGTGCACCTTCCAGACCGTGTCGCGGTGCCGGCGCTGCTCGTCGCCGTCCATCAGGTCGTCGTGCAACAGCGAGAAGTTGTGGACGAGTTCGACGGCGACGGCCCCGGGGATGCCCACCTCGGGTGCGGCGCCGGTGACCTCGGCGGAGAGGACGGCCAGGGCGGGGCGCACGGCCTTGCCGCCGTCGCCGTCGGCCGGGTTGCCGGCCGCGTCGATCCAGCCGAAGTGGTAGGCGGCGACGGTGTCCATCGGAGGCGCCAGGCGGTCGACGGCCGCACGCAGGACCGGGGTGGCCAGGGTCCGGCCGCGCTCCAGAAGCGCGGCTACGTCCACCGCGGTCCTCCGAGCGGGCGTCGAGGCCGGGGGAACAGTGGGCACAGTCTCTCCTCTTGTTGCGGTACCGGGGGTGCGGGGGCCTGCCGCGTGCTGATCGAGCGTCACGCCGCCTCCTCGAACTCGAAGAGGCGGCGGGGGCGGGGCCGGCCCAGGGCGCTCAGCGCGGCGTCGGCCGCGCTCACTCCACTGCGGACCGCACTTTCCATGGTCGCGGGCCACCCGGTGGCGGTCCACGCTCCGGCCAGGTACAGGCCGGGGGCCTTGGTGCGGGCGCCGGGCCGCAGTCGCCCGACGCCGGGGGTGGGGGCGAACGTCGCCGTGCGCTCCCGGGTCACGAAGAAGTCCTTCACCGCCGCGCCGCGTGTGCCCGGGATGAGGCGCTCCAGCTCGGGCAGGTAGCGCTCGCGCAGCTCGGCGACCGGTGCGTCGATCTCGTCCTGGGCGGCCGACTGGGAGAGGGCCAGGTACTGCCCCTCGGCGAGCCCGGACGCGTCCGTGCGGTCGAAGACCCACTGCACGGGGGTGCCGAGGGCGGCGAAGAAGGGCCGGGCGAGCACCTTGCGGTCGTAGACGACATGCACGTTGAGGATCGGCGCGGTGCCGATCCTCAGCAGCTGTTCGGGGGCGTCGAGGGCGCCGGGTGGCAGCAGGTCGTACGTCTCGCGCTGGGGTACGGCGAGGACGACCGTGTCGGCCCGGAGCGTCTCGCCGGGAACCTGAACGCTCCAGGTCCCGTTTTCGTTGTTGGAGACGGAGGTGACGCGTGTACGGACCTCGGTACGGACGCCCGCGGAGTCGAGCGCCTTGCGGGCCAGCCGGTCGTGCAGTTCGCCCAGCGGGACATGGGCCCAGCCGATGTCGGCCGCGCCCGGGTCGGACAGCAGACCGGTCTTGAACACCATCGCGGCGAGCCCCAGCGAGGCGTCGCCCGCGACCGCGTTGAGGGTGGCGACCCCGACCAGGTCCCACAGGGCCTCGACGGCACGCGCCGACTGGCCGTGGGCGGCCAGCCAGCTGCCGAAGTCCTGGGTGTCCAGGGTCGGATCGGCGAGGTCGAGCCCCTTGAGCGCGAGCGCGGCACGCCCGACCGCGGCACGCTCGGCGAGCGACAGGTGCGGATAGGTGGCCAGGCTCCGGCCCAGATGCAGGGGTACGGGCAGGGCGTCGCGCCGCAGCCTGCCGAGCCGGCGTCCCTCGGGCCGGTTCACGTCCAATACGGGCACGTCGAGACGATCCTGCAGCGGTGCCAGCGCCGCGCCCTCGATGCGGTCGAGGAACCAGCGGTAGGCGGTGCAGCAGCGCAGGTACACGTGCTGGCCGTTGTCGACGGTCAGGTCGCCGCGCTGGAAGGAGAAGGCGAGGCCGCCCAGTCTCGGCCTGCCTTCGAGCAGGGTGACCCGGACGCCCGCGTCGGCGAGCGCGAGCGCAGCGGTGATCCCGGCGAGGCCGCCGCCGACCACGACGGCGCTGCGTCCTGCCGGTGCCGGGGTGTCGGCGTGCGCCTGCGAGTGGTGTGCGCCGTCGCTCATCGTGCGTCCTTCCATGCCACGCGCTCCGCGGGCAGGGCCGTGCTTCGCTTGCGGCTTCGTCGTGGCTGGTTGCGCCCACGCGGCGGTAGCCGCACGTCCGGCACAGCCCCGCGCCCCTTCGGGGCGCTGCAGACCGGCTCGGCGTACAGAGTGAACGGTGCACGCCCTGCCGTCGCAAGCAGGGACGCCACGCCGCAGCGGAAGGTTGCCCGCCGCATCGGGCCGTCGGAGTCCGCCTCGTCAACAGAGTCCATCAGGCGCGCCTCCTGAGGGTCCGCCGGGACACGTGCCGGGTGTCGAGGCCCGACAGTCCGCGTACGGCAACGTATGCCTTCTCGCGTCCGGGCAGCGAGACACGGCCGCGCAGCACGGCCTCCGGGTCGCGCTCGATGCGGTCGAGCAGGCGGCGGTAGATGCCGGCCATGGCGGCGACGCAGGCGCCGCTGCGCCGGTCGAGCATGGGCAGGAGCCGGTAGCCCTCGGCGAAAAGGGCGCGGGCCCGCCGCACTTCGAAGTGCACGAGGCCCGCGAAGTCGGATCCCTCCGGTGGGGTCGGGCCGTTGAAACCGGCCGAGCACCCGAATTTCGCGAGGTCGTCGGCGGGCAGATAGGTACGGCCGCCCTCGGCGTCCTCGCGGACGTCCCTGAGGATGTTGGTGAGCTGCAGTGCGAGACCGAGCGTGTCGGCGTACTCGGACGCGCGCTCGGCGCCGCGCGCCCCCGGTTCCGTGCCGAACACGCCGAGCGAGAGGCGGCCGATGGCGCCGGCCACGCAGCGGCAGTAGACCTTCAGGTCGTCCCAGGTCTCGTAGTTCTCCCCGCGCACGTCCATCTGGACGCCGTCGATCAGCTCGTCAAGGCCGCCGAGCGGGATCGGGAAGGCGTGGGAGGCATGGGTGAGGGCGACGGCCACCGGGTCGGTGTCGTCCTCCTCGACCCGGCCCGAGCGGACCCGGTCGAGCAGCGCCCGGGTGTCCTCCAGGCGCGCGACCTTGACCTCGCCGGGCAGGTCGCCGTCGCCGATGTCGTCGACACGCCGGGAGAAGGCGTACAGCGCGGACATGGCGCGGCGCTTGGGCGTCGGCAGCAAGCGGATGCCGTACGCGAAGTTGCGGGCCTGCTGCCCGGTGACGGCCTCGCAGTAGCTGTAGGCGGCGAGTACCGGTGCGGACACGTGTGGCACGGTCTCCACGGTCCGGATCACCCCTCTCCTCGCAGGGTCACGCCCACCTCACGCAGCAACTGGACCTTGCCGGGTCTGGGCGGGCCGGGAAGTACGTCGTATTCGGCGGCGGCGATCGCCCGGATCGCCGCCCTCCCCCCTGCCACGAACCCCGCGAGCAGCAGCTTCAACCTGCCGTGGACGCTACCCACCAAGGGGGCGCCTTCATTCAGCAGATCGCGGGCGCGTTGCGCTTCGTATGCAACCAGAGCGCGCAACGATGCGCCCGTGGTTTTCGCGGCAAGATCCGTTTCCTGGACGTGGAACCGCTTCATGTCCTCGGCGGGCAGATAGATCCGGTCACGGCCGAAGTCCTCGGCCACGTCCTGGAGGTGTTCCACGACCTGCAGTGCGGTGCAGACGGCGTCGGAGAGGCGGATCCGCTCGGGGGTCGAGGTACCGGTGACGGCGAGGACGAGGCGGCCGACAGGGTTGGCGGACAGTTCGCAGTAGGCGAGGAGGTCGTCGTAGGTCTCGTACCGCGCGACCAGCTGGTCCTGGCGGTTGGCGGCGATCAGGCCGAGGAAGGGCTCGGGGGTGAGGGCGCGGCGGCGGACGGTGGGCTGCAGGCGGCGGAGCAGCGGGTGGCGGGGCGTGCCGTCGAAGACACGCCGCAGGTCGGCCTCGAAGGCGTCGAGGAGGGCCAGCCGGTCCTCGGCCTCGGCGGCCGTCACGCCGAGCGCGCGCGCGTCGGCTCCGCCGGGGGCCAGGTCGCCGTCGCCGATGTCGTCCACCAGGCGGGCGAAGCCGTACACCGCCATGAGGTCGGCACGCCAGGCCCGGGGCAGGAAAAAGGGGGCCACGGGAAAGTTCTCGCTCGCAGCCTTGTCCAGCGTGGCGCGCTCCAGTTCCGGCGCCGTTTCGGTTCCCGTCACCGTGCGCTGCCCGGGGCGGGGACGGCACATGCTGCGTTGAGCTGGGGAGTTTCCGTAGCCATTGCCGTCACATCTCCCGTTCTACACTGCCGATCCGATACACACTATTTCGGACACGCCGCCCGGCCCTCCGGGGGGTTGCCGCTGGGAGGGTGTCGCGCATTATGGCCCTACTTGCCGCTTTCCGGCACTCGTACAGCTTACGTTGTACAACGCGGCAAGGTCCGTCGGGGTGTCCTGCACATCACAACAACACACCGATTGGCGTCAAGATTCCTAAGGCCGCCGGGAGTTGACGTTTCCTTTGCAGACGCAGGGCCCCACCGGACGGTTGCCGACGGGGCCCTGGCCGAAACGGCTCAACGGGTCACTTGCCCGTGAACTTCTCGTACTCCTTGAGGACCTCTTCGGTCGGCCCGTCCATGCGTAGTTCGCCGCGCTCCAGCCACAGGACACGGTTGCAGGTGTCGCGAATGGACTTGTTGTTGTGACTGACCAGAAACACCGTGCCGGCCTCCTTGCGCAGTTCCCGGATGCGCTCCTCGGAGCGCTTCTGGAACTTGCGGTCACCGGTGGCCAGCGCCTCGTCGATCATGAGGACGTCGTGGTCCTTGGCGGCGGCGATGGAGAAGCGCAGCCGGGCCGCCATGCCGGAGGAGTAGGTGCGCATCGGCAGGGTGATGAAGTCGCCCTTCTCGTTGATGCCCGAGAAGTCGACGATCTCCTGGTAGCGCTCCTTGACCTGCTCACGCGACATGCCCATGGCGAGACCGCCGAGGATCACGTTGCGCTCGCCGGTGAGGTCGTTCATCAGGGCCGCGTTCACCCCGAGCAGCGAGGGCTGGCCGTCGGTGTAGACCTTGCCCTTCTCGGCGGGCAGCAGACCGGCGATGGCGCGCAGCAGGGTGGACTTGCCCGAGCCGTTGGAGCCGATCAGGCCGATGGCCTCACCGCGGTAGGCGACGAAGGAGACTCCGCGCACGGCGTGCACCTTGCGTACGCCCCGCGCCGCCTCGTCGGAGCCTCGCTTGATGATGCGGCTCAGGGCGGCCGTCGCACTCCCCTTGCCCGTCTTCGCGCCGTTGACCCGGTAGACGATGTGCAGGTCGTCGGCGATGACCGTCGGGCGCCGCTCGGCGCTGTCAGCGTTGTCATGGGGATTCTGCTCAGCCACGGCCGTACCTCTCCTCCGCCTTCCAGAAGTACACGAACCCGCCGGCGAAGGCGGCCACGGCCCAGAGCAGGGCGATGGCCCACACGTGCGGCGGCAGGTTCGAGGCGCCGTACCCGTCGATCAGCGCGAAGCGCATCAGGTCCATGTAGACGGCGGCCGGGTTCACCTGCAGCAGGCGGACCACCCACTCGGGACGGCCCTCCATCATCTTGCTGATGGAGAACATGACTCCGGAGGCGTACATCCAGGTCCGCAGGATGAACGGCATCAGCTGGGCGAGGTCCGGCGTCTTGGCGCCCATGCGCGCCACGATCAGCGCGAGCCCGGTGTTGAACAGGAACTGCAGCACCAGGACCGGCACGATCAGCAGCCAGGACAGGCTCGGCCAGCTGCCGAAGCCGATCGCCACGATGAACATCACGATCATCGAGAAGAGCAGCTGCTGCAGCTGCTGCAGCGAGAAGGAGACGGGCAGCGAGGCGCGCGGGAAGTGCAGGGCGCGCACCAGGCCCAGGTTGCCGGAGATCGCGCGGACGCCCGACATGATCGAGCTCTGCGTGAAGGTGAAGACGAACACGCCCGTGACGAGGAACGGGATGTACACATCCTTGGACATGCCCCGGCTCGCGTGCAGGATGACGCCGAAGATGAAGTAGTAGACCGCCGCGTTCAGCAGCGGGGTCGCCACCTGCCACAGCTGGCCGAGCTTGGCCTGGCTGTACTGCGCGGTCAGCTTCGCCTGCGAGAAGGCGAGGATGAAGTGGCGCCGCCCCCACAGCTGCCGGACGTACTCGGTGAGCGAGGGCCGGGCACCGCTCACGGCGAGCCCGTACTTGGCGGCGAGCTGGGCCGCCGTCAGTCCCTCGTCGGGCGACGGGGCCGCGGTCACCGCGACACCGCCGTCGGTCGTTGTCTCACTCACAGGTGGAAGCTTTCGTCTTCGAGTGCGTCGGGTTCGTCGTGGTCGGCGTGGTTCGTCGTGCGTGCGCCGTCCCGCTGCGTCGGATCCGGCTTCGGGCCCGCCCTCAGGGCGCGGCCCGCACGGTCGAGCTTCTCAGATGACGGGGGGCCGGCCCAGTCGTGTGAGCCGCCACACAGTGCGCCACCGCATCGGGCGGCGGGGGCCGCACGGGGAGGTCCAGCCCTCCTTGAAGCCGCCGAACCAGGCCTTCAGGGCCGGTCCCGAGGGGCGGCGCAGCAGGGTGAGCAGCAGCCAGACCCCGAGGTAGACGGGGACGAGGAGCGCGGGGAGGTTGCGCCGGGCCAGCCAGACCCGGTTGCGGGCGACCATGCGGTGGTACACCGCGTGCCGCGAGGGCGCGGTCGTCGGGTGGTACAGCACCATGTCGGACCGGTAGTCGATCATCCAGCCCGCGTCGAGGGCCCGCCAGGCGAGGTCGGTCTCCTCGTGGGCGTAGAAGAACTCGTCCGGGAGCACGCCGGCCTCGGCGAAGACCCGGGTGCGGACCGCGTTGGCGCCGCCGAGGAAGGTGGTGACCCGGGAGGAGCGCATCGGGTCGGAGGCGCGCAGCCGCGGGACGTGCCGGCGCTGGGTCTCGCCCGTGTCCGGGTCGGCGATGCGGAAGCTGACGATGCCGAGCTTCGGGTCGGCGTCGAACGCCTCGCGGCACAGCTCGGCGGTGTCGTGGCGG
The DNA here is from genome assembly GCF_042892235.1 of Streptomyces sp. NPDC001816. Lineage (NCBI taxonomy): Bacteria > Bacillati > Actinomycetota > Actinomycetes > Kitasatosporales > Streptomycetaceae > Streptomyces > Streptomyces sp. NPDC001816. The sequence continues at coordinate 124,506 of NZ_JBIATY010000012.1, read as the reverse complement.
GCGAGCAGGCCGTCGTCGTCGAGGAAGAGGAGTATGTCGACGTCGCGGCCGCCGGGGCCGAAGGCCTCTATGCCGACGTTGCGGCCGCCGGGGATGCCCAGGTTCTCGGGCAGCTCTATGGTCCGTACGCCCTCGGGGACGTCCGGGACGGGCGAGCCGTTGCCGACGACGACCACCTCGACCGGGTCGCCGTCCTGCTTGGCGACCGAGTCGAGCAGCGCACGCAGTTCCTCGGGCCGGTTGCCCATGGTGATGATGACCGCGCCGACCTTCATGCCGCTCACCTCAGCCTGCTGGAGGCGAGGATGGACACCAGGTGCAGCACGGTCTGCAGCACGGCGATGCCGGCGAGCACGGCGGTGCCGAGCCGGGTGAAGAACAGGTCGCCGTGGATCTGGTCCAGGATCGCGAGGACCAGGATCAGCAGCGAGGCCTCGATGCCGAGGATCAGCCGGTGGAACTTGAGCGCCGAGGCGGCCCGGCGGGCCAGCGCCATGCCGGAGGAGCGCGGCTCGGACGCCGCCTCCTTGACCGGCGCCATACCGGCCTGGTGCCGGGCGACACCGACGAGGTCGGTCTCGGCCTTGATCAGGATCGCGCCGAGCGCGGCGAGGGTGCCGAGGAAGGCCCACAGCCAGTCGATACGGCCCGTGCCCCACAGGTCGGCGGCGCGCAGGCCGAGGCCGACCAGGACGGCCGCGTCGGTCAGGTACGCGCCGACGCGGTCCAGGTAGACCCCGCCGAGCGAGTACTGCTTCTTCCAGCGGGCGATCTCGCCGTCGACGCAGTCCAGCAGGAGGTACAGCTGGGTGGCGACCACGCCGAGCACGGCGCCCGCGATCCCCGGCACCAGCAGGGCCGGGGCCGCGAGCACACCGCAGACGGTCATCAGGTACGTGAGCTGGTTGGGCGTGACCCTGGTGTTCACCAGGTAGCGGTCGACGCGCAGGGACACCTCTCGCATGTAGAGGCGTCCCGCCCAGTGCTCACCGCTGCGCCGGTCCTTCACCCCTGCGGGGTGGACGACCGGTCGGAGTTCAGCTACCGATGGCCTTGACATAGTCGGCGTAGATGTCCTTGATCTGGTTCGTCTTGAGGTCGAGGTGCTCGAGGATCGTGTAGCGGCCGGGTCTGGTCTCCGGAGCGAACTCCACGGCGCGGACGAACTCGTCCAGCGTGAAGCCGATCTCCTCCGGCAGCACCGGAAGCCCGTGCCGACGCAGCACCTCGGCCATGTACGCCGACTCCTCGTGCGCTCCGCGCAGGTACATCGCGAAGGCGGCACCGAGCCCGCACTGCTCGCCGTGGCTCGCGGCGCGCTTGGGGAAGAGCAGGTCGAAGGCGTGGTTGATCTCGTGGCAGGAGCCCGAGGCGGGCCGGGAGTCACCCGAGATCGACATGGAGATACCGGTGAGGACCAGCGCCTCGGCGAGTACCTGGAGGAAGTCGTTGTCGCCGATGCCGCCGGGGTGCCGGAGCACCGCCTCGCCGGCCTGGCGGGCCATGGCTGCGGCCAGACCGTCGATCTTCTCGCCGTTGACGCGGTGGGACAGCTCCCAGTCCGCGACCGAGTTGATGTTGGAGATGGCGTCGCCGATGCCGGAGCGCACGAAGCGCGCCGGTGCCTCGCGGATCACGTCCAGGTCGATCAGGACGGCGATCGGGTTCGGCACACCGTAGGAGCCGCGCCCTGCGTCGTTGTCGAGGGTGGCGACCGGCGAGCACAGGCCGTCGTGCGCGAGGTTCGTCGGCACGGCGACCAGTGGCAGGCCGACGCGCGCCGCGGCGAACTTGGCGCAGTCGATGATCTTGCCGCCGCCGAGGCCCACGACCGCGTCGAAGTGGCCGGCCTTGATGTCGCCGGCCAGCCGGATCGCGTCGTCGAGGGTGCCGCCGCCGACCTCGTACCAGGTGGCGCCGGGCAGCGAGGGGGCGATGCGCTCGCGCAGCTTGGCGCCGGATCCGCCGCTGACGGCGACGGCGAGCCGGCCCGACTGCGAGATCCGCTCGTCGGCGAGCACTCCGGCCAGGTCGTCGAGGGCACCCGGGCGGATGTCCACGACGACCGGCGACGGAATGAGCCGTGTCAGTACTGGCACGCGATCTCCCGTCCGCGGGCGAGGTCGTCGTGGTTGTCGATCTCGACCCACTGGACGTCACCGATCGGCGCGACGTCGATCTTGAAGCCGCGGTTCACCAGCTCCTGGTACCCGTGCTCGTAGAACTGCTGCGGGTCGGTCTCCCAGACCGTCTTCAGCGCGTCGGCCAGGTCGGGAGCGGCGTCGCCCTCGATCAGGGTGACGCCGATGTACTCGCCGGTCGCCTCGGCGGGGTCCATCAGCTTGGTGATCTTCTGGACGCCCTTGGCGGGGTCGACGACGACCTTCATCTCCTCGTCGGCGAGGGACTTCACGGTGTCCAGCGCGAGGATGATCTTCTTACCGTCGCCGCGGGCGGCGAGCAGCGTCTTCTCGACGGAGACCGGGTGCACGGTGTCGCCGTTGGCGAGGATCACACCGTCCTTGAGGGCGTCACGGCCGCACCACAGGGAGTAGGCGTTGTTCCACTCCTCGGCCTTGTCGTTGTCGATGAGGGTCAGCTTGAGGCCGTACTTCGCCTCCAGGGCCGCCTTGCGCTCGTACACGGCCTCCTTGCGGTAGCCGACGATGATCGCGACCTCGGTCAGGCCGATCTCGGCGAAGTTGCCGAGCGTGAGGTCGAGCACCGTGATCGAGTCCTCTATGCCCGCGGGGCCCACCGGCACGAGTGCCTTGGGGAGGCTGTCGGTGTAGGGGCGAAGACGCCGTCCGGCGCCGGCCGCCAGCACGAGGCCGATCATGCGGGTTCTCCTTCATCGTGTACGGCGGGTGCCCCTGCGGACACCCAGAAGCGGATGCTCTCGATGAGCACCACCAGGGCGACGACCACGGCGAGGACCGTGAGCGCGACCTTGAACTGGGAGGCGGTGAGCACCGCCGCGAGGACGGTGACGAGCACCGTCCGCCCCTCCTGGCCCCCGATGGCACGGACCAGCCAGGCCGGGGGCGCTCCGGCGTTGCCGCGGATGCGGTACACCGTGTCGTAGTGATGGTAGGCGACGGCGGCCACCAGGCCGAAAGCCGCAGGGAGGGCTCCGTTCACCCCTGCGTCACTCGCCAGGACGAGCACCGTGCCGTACTCGGCGGCCCGGAACAGCGGCGGGATCAGCCAGTCCAGGGCGCCCTTGAGGGGGCGGGACAGGGCCCAGCCGGAGGTGACCGCGTAGACGGCGGCACCCAGGACGGGCCACCCGACGAAGAGGTTCACGGTGAGAACCGCCACACCCGCGAGCGCCACCAGGAGCGGGGCGCCGGGGCGCAGGCGCGTCAGGCGGAGCACGAGGGCGGCGAGCGGTCCGTTGTCGGCGAGGTCCGCCAGGGCCTGGGCGGCCCGGTCCGTCCGCTTCGCCTTGCGGGTCACCGAGCGCAGCACGCGGCCGGCCGTGGTGTACGTCGCGGCGAGGGCGCACCCGACGAGGAGCACGTAGAAGGTGATGCGGGGGGTGGTGGCCGCGGTGAGGACGGCGATCATGGCCCAGCGTTCGCCGATGGGCAGGACGATCATCCGGCGCAGCCAGACCGTCCAGCCGACGCTGTCCAGCTTGTCGGAGAGGGCGGCGGTGGGGCTGGTGTTGGCGGTGGCGTCGTGGTTGGCCTCGTTGAAGGAGAAGTCCACGACGTGCCGGCAGGTCTGCAGGATCATCGCGCCGAGGGCGAGGGCCCACACGTCGTCGCCGCCGCGCGCCGCGCCGAGGGCGAGTCCCGCGTAGTAGGCGTACTCCTTGGCCCGGTCGAAGGTGGCGTCCAGCCAGGCGCCGAGCGTGGAGTACTTCAGGGCGTAGCGGGCGAGCTGGCCGTCGGTGCAGTCCAGGACGAACGAGGCGATCAGCAGCACGCCGGCCGCGACGAACCCGGCGCGGGTGCCGGTCGCCGCACAGCCCGCCGCTATCAGCGCGGTGAGCAGCGAGGCGGTGGTGACCTGGTTGGGGGTCAGGCCCCGGCGGGCGCACCAGCGGGCGATGTAGCGCGAGTACGGGCTGATGAAGAACGTGGTGAAGAAGCCGTCGCGGGACTTCACGGCCGACTTCAGGCGTACGGCCTCGTCGTCGACGGCGGCGACGGCCTGCCGGACCTCGTTGCGGGCCTGCGGGTCCTCGGGCACGGCGGCGACGAGGCTGCCCAGCTCGGGACGGTGGACCGCGCTGCCGTCGGCGTCGAGGGCGCTGACGACGCGGTCGGCGACGCTGTCGACGACCACGGCCGTACCGCCGCCGGCGGAGGTCTCGCGGGCCAGGGCCCGGGTCAGCGCCTGCCGGGCGGCGGGCTGGGCGGTGACGGCTCCGGGGACGGCGGCGAGCGGGAAGCGCGGGTCGGTGAGGCCGAGGCGCAGGGCGTGCAGGTGGCCGACGAAGCGGGCGTCGACCAGGGCCACGCGCCGGTCGGCCGGGACGGCTGCGAGGAGGCTCTCCGCCTCAAGGGCGTCGGTGGCCGCGCGCACGTCGAAGCCGAGGGACCGCAGATCGTTCTCGAGCGACGATCCGGGCACCGGCTGACCGGTGACGATGGCGGTCGACAACCGAACTCACTCCCTGGGTGCCGGCGTGGCGGCGCCGGTCTTCTGCGTGGTTGGGGCGCCCCGGCCAGCGGCTCCCGGGCGGCATGTCGGCGAAGGGTATCCGATGGACTCGATCCCTTGTTCACCGGCCGTTCACGGTCCGGCCCACGGGGGCTGCCCCGGCCTTTGCCGCGATCATCATCGGTGATCCGGGGCCCGCCCCACAAACCGTGGCCCCAGACCCGGGCATCAGGGACGTGCGGACGGGTCGGCATAGGGTGGGCGACCATGACGTGGCTGATCACCGGCGGAGCCGGATACATCGGGGCGCATGTGGCACGGGCCATGACGGGCGCCGGAGAGAGCGTCGTGGCGCTCGACGACCTGTCGGCCGCCGTGCCCTCGCGCCTTCCCCCGGACGTCCCGCTCGTCGAGGGTTCGACGATGGACGGCGACCTGCTGAAGCGGGTCTTCGCGGACTACGGCGTGACGGGTGTCGTCCATCTCGCGGCGCGCAAGCAGGTGGCCGAGTCCGTGGCCCAGCCCACCCGCTACTACCGGGAGAACGTGGGCGGCCTGGCCACCCTCCTGGACGCGATGGCCGAGGCCGCCGTCGGCCGGCTGCTGTTCTCCTCGTCGGCGGCCGTCTACGGCAACCCGGACGTGGACCTCATCACCGAGGACACCCCGTGCGCGCCCGTGAACCCGTACGGCGAGACCAAGCTCACCGGGGAGTGGCTGGTGCGGTCGGCGGGAGCCGCGCACGGAATCTCCACGGTGTGCCTGCGCTATTTCAACGTGGCGGGCGCGGCCGCGCCGGAACTGTCGGACACGGGTGTGTTCAACATCGTGCCCATGGTCTTCGACCGGCTCACCCGCGACGAGGCCCCGCGGATCTTCGGCGCCGACTATCCGACGCCGGACGGCACCTGCATCCGTGACTACATTCACGTGGCCGACCTCGCCGAGGCGCATCTCGCGGCGGCCCGGCGGCTGGCCGACGGGAACCTGTCCGGCGATCTGACGCTGAACATCGGCCGCGGCGAGGGCGTCTCGGTGCGCGAGCTGATCACGGTCATCGGTGAGGTCACCGGCGACCGGCGGGCGCCGCTGGTGGAGGGGCGCCGCCCGGGGGACGCGCCGCGCGCGGTCGCGTCGGCCGAGCGGGCCGCCGAGACGCTGGGCTGGCGGGCCCGGCGCGGGGTGCGCGAGATGGTGGAGTCGGCCTGGCAGGGCTGGCAGCTGCACCACGGCAAGTAGGCCGGCAACGCCCTGACCAGCGGTTCGTTTGCGCAGGTCAGGGCACATGACAACGGTGTTCAGTGCCGCGTTGCCCGATACCCCCCACCCGTAGTTGACTGTCAGCTCGGGAGCAACGCGGAAGGGTGGACTTCTCATGGGGGCAGGGCACGACCACGGGCATACGCACAGCCATGTGCCGCCCACGGGCACGGCCGCGGCCGCCTACCGTGGCCGGCTGCGCGTGGCGCTGGGCATCACGCTCATGGTCATGGTGGTCGAGATCGCCGGCGGTCTGCTCGCGGACTCGCTCGCCCTGATCGCGGACGCGGCCCATATGGCGACCGACGCGGTGGGTCTGGGCATGGCGCTGCTCGCCATCCACTTCGCGAACCGCCCGCCGAGCACCAACCGCACCTTCGGCTACGCCCGTGCCGAGATCCTCGCCGCCCTGGCCAACTGTCTGCTGCTGCTCTGCGTCGGCGGCTACGTCCTGTACGAGGCGATCCAGCGGTTCGTCACGCCCGCGGAGACCCGGGGCGGCCTGATGATCGTGTTCGGCTTCGTCGGCCTGGTCGCGAACACCGTGTCGCTCACCCTGCTGATGCGCGGGCAGAAGGAGAGCCTGAACGTGCGCGGCGCCTTCCTGGAGGTGGCCGCGGACGCGCTGGGCTCGCTGGCGGTGCTGATCTCCGCGACCGTGATCCTCACCACGGGCTGGCAGGCGGCCGACCCGATCGCCTCGCTCGTCATCGGGCTGATGATCGTGCCGAGGACGCTGAAGCTGCTGCGCGAGACGCTGGACGTGCTGCTGGAGGCGGCCCCCAAGGACGTCGACATGGCGGAGGTGCGGGCGCACATCCTGGCCCTGGACGGCGTCGAGGACGTACACGATCTGCACGCCTGGACGATCACCTCGGGCCTGCCCGTGCTGTCCGCGCACGTGGTGGTCAGCTCGGAGGTGCTGAACGCCATCGGGAACGAGAAGATGCTGCACGAGCTGCAGGGCTGCCTGGGCGGCCACTTCGACGTGGAGCACTGCACCTTCCAGCTGGAGCCGGGCGGGCACGCGGAGCACGAGGCACGTCTGTGCCACTGACCGCACACACATTCGTTCGATATTCCGTGACGGTTCCCGGCCGGGCCCGCCGGGCACGATGACCTACCGGGCCCCGCCTCGGTGCCGCCCCCGCGCGGGACATGCGGACGTGCCGGGAAGTGCCGGGAGTGCCGGATTCGTACGGCAGACTTGGGGTGCGAAGACCGAGGCGAAGGATGGGTATGCCGATCACACCTGCCACCGAGACGCACAGCTCGTCGAACGGCACCGCAGAGGCGATTTTGCTGGAACTGGTCGACGAGAAGGGCGTGACGATCGGCACCGCGGAGAAGCTCGCCGCCCATCAGCCACCGGGACAGCTGCACCGGGCGTTCTCGGTGTTCCTCTTCGACGAGCAGGGCCGGCTGCTGCTCCAGCAGCGGGCGCTCGGCAAGTACCACTCCCCCGGTGTGTGGTCCAACACCTGCTGCGGCCACCCCTACCCCGGCGAGGCCCCCTTCGCGGCCGCGGCCCGGCGGACGTACGAGGAGCTGGGCGTGTCGCCGTCGCTGCTGGCGGAGGCGGGCACGGTCCGCTACAACCACCCGGACCCGGCCTCGGGCCTGGTCGAGCAGGAGTTCAACCACCTGTTCGTCGGCCTGGTGCAGGCGCCGCTCGCGCCGGACCCGGAGGAGGTCGGTCAGACCGCCTTCGTGACGGCGGCCGAGCTGGCGGAGCGGCACGCCCGGGACCCGTTCTCGGCGTGGTTCATGACCGTGCTGGACGCGGCCCGTCCGGCGGTCAGGGAACTGACGGGCGAGTCCGCGGGCTGGTAGTCCGCCCTCAGGCGAGGGTCACGGGCTTGAGCGGCAGGGCGGCCCAGATCACCTTGCCGCCGCTCGCCGTGTGCTCCACGTCGACCACTCCGCCCGCCTCCTGGGCCACCTCACGGACCAGGAGCAGCCCGCGGCCGCCGGTCTGGCCGTGATCGGCCTCCAGGGCGGTGGGGCGGTAGGGGTGGTTGTCCTCCACCGACACCCGCACCCACTCGGCCCCGACGGCCACCTCCACGGCGAGCACCGGCGACAGCAGCGCCGCGTGCCGGACCGCGTTCGTGACCAGCTCGGAGACGATCAGCAGCAGTCCGTAGACCAGGTCGTCGGAGACCGGCACGCCCTGGCGCAGCAGCAGGTCCCGTACGGCGTGTCGCGCCTGCGGGACCGACGCGTCCACGGCGGCCGCGGTGAACCGCCACACTCCCTCGTACGGCAGTGGATCAGGCGGACGCTCGGCGCCCCCAGCTGGGCGCGGGTCGTCCCCGCGCCCGTGGTTGTCCATCGTCCGGTCGCCACCCTCGCGCTCGATTGTCACCACACGTCGAGTGTTGGTAACGATCCGCTCCGCACCGAAGGACTGAACACAAGTCAGCGCTTATCGAACGGTTCTGACCGCGTGCGTATGACAACGGCAGTTGTGGGACCGCTCCTGTCCCCCTGACGCCGGTTCACGAACTATTCGTGTTGTGGGAAAACTCCCAAAGAGCCCGACGGAGTGTCCGGATAGCATCCACCGCATGGATCCCCAGCTGTCGCACCAGGTCGTCGACGCCGTCGCCACGGTCGTCATCCGTCACCCGGCCAAGCGCAACGCCATGACGGCCGCGATGTGGCGAGCCCTGCCGCCGTTGCTGGCCCGGCTGGCCGCAGACCCGGACGTGCGGGCACTGGTGCTCACCGGGGAGGGCACGACCTTCTGCGCGGGCGCGGACATCTCCACGCTCCAGGGCTCGCCCGCCGAGGCACAGGGGCTGGCCGTGGAGGCCGAGGAGGCCCTCGCCGCGTTTCCCAAGCCGACGCTCGCCGCGATCCGCGGCCACTGCGTGGGCGGCGGGGCCCAGCTCGCCGCGGCCTGCGATCTGCGGCTGGCGGAGGAGGGCGCGCTGTTCGGGGTGACGCCGGCGAAGCTCGGGATCGTGTACGCGGCCTCGTCCACCCGGCGGCTGGTCTCGCTGGTGGGACCGGCCACCGCCAAGTACCTACTGTTCTCGGCCGAGTTGATCGACACCCAGCGGGCGCTGCGCACCGGGCTCGTGGACGAGGTGCTGCCCGAGGGCGAACTGGACAAGCGGGTCGCCGAGTTGACCCGGATCCTGGTGTCGCGATCCCAGCTCACCCAGGCCGCCGCGAAGGAGTTCGCGAACGGCCGCACCGACCGGGACGCCCACTGGGCGAAACAAACGCGCGGCAGCGGCGACACCGCGGAGGGGGTCGCCGCGTTCCTGGAGCGCAGGCAGCCGCGCTTCACCTGGACTACGACAGGATGAAGCGGCTCCGCGCGCGCAGCAGCTCGACGAGGTGCGCGGGTGCCTTCTGCGGCGAGCCCGCGTCGTAGGGCGGCTGCGGGTCGTACTCGGTCCCCAGCTGGACGGTCTGGGCGTGCTCGTCGCCCGCGATCCGGCCGAGCAGGGCGAGCCCCATGTCGATGCCGGAGGACACACCGGCCGCGGTGACGTATTTTCCGTCGAAGACGACGCGTTCGCCCGTGGGTTCGGCCCCGAACCGGGTCAGCTGATCGAGGGCCAGCCAGTGGGAGGTTGCGCGGCGCCCCTTGAGGAGCCCTGCGGCGGCCAGGAGCAAAGAGCCGGTGCACACGGAGGTCGTCCAGGTGCTGGTGGCGTCGGCGGCGCGCAGCCAGTCCAGCAGGGGCTCGTGGTCCATCAGCGCGCTTTGGCCAGGGCCGCCGGACACCAGCACGATGTCGGGGTCGGGCACCTCTGCCAGCGCCTTGTCGGCGCTGATCGCGAGAAATCCGGTCTCCGTGCGCACGAGGCCGGGCTCCTCGGCGACGAACACCGTCTCCGCGTCCGGGAGCCGGGAGAGGATCTCGTACGGGCCGACGACGTCGAGGGCGGTGAAGCGGTCGTAGACGACGATGGCGATCTGCATCGGTTTCCTTTCAGTGGGCGGATGCGGGCCGGAAGCGGCGGCGGTACTCGGCCGGGGCCGTTCCGAGGGCCCTGACGAAGGCGCGGCGCATGGCCTCGGGGGTGCCGTAGCCGCTGGCACGGGAGATCTCCTCGATCCCGTCGCCCGTGTCCTCCAGGAGGCGGCGGGCGTGTTCGAGACGGACCCGGCCGACGAAGCGTCCGGGCGTCATGCCCGTCTCGGCCTGGAACGCGCGGGCGAAGTGGCGCGGTGAGAGGGCCGCCCGGGCTGCGAGCGCCTCCACGGTGAGGTCACCGGCCGGGTGCTCGGTGATCCACTGCTGGACCTCCCGCAGCGGGTCGCGCTGCGCGGTCTGGGCGGCGAGCTGGGCGCTGAACTGGGCCTGGTTTCCGGGCCGCCGCAGGAACACGACCAGGTGGCGGGCGATGGCCAGCGCAGCCTGACGGCCCAGGTCCTCCTCCACCAGGGCGAGGGCGAGGTCGATGCCCGAGGTGACGCCGGCCGAGGTGGAGACGTGTCCGTCCCGGACGTAGATGGGCTCGGGATCGACCTCGACGGCCGGGTGATCACGGGCGAGCTTCTCGCAGTACGCCCAGTGGGTCGTGACACGGCGACCGTCGAGCAGGCCCGCCTCGGCCAGCAGGATCGCACCCGTACAGACCGAGACGAGGCGCCGCGCGCGGGGGCCGTGCGTGCGCAGCCACTCGGTCAGCAGCGGATCGGGGCTGCGGGTGCCCGCGCCGCCCGGGACCAGCAGGGTGTGCGGGGCGGAGACCTCCGTGAGCGCCTCGTCCGGTACGAGGGTGAGGCCGCTGGAGGTGCGCACAGGGCCGCCGTCCAGGGAGGCCGTGCGCAGGCGGTACGTCCCCGGCGTGTGGTGCTCGGCACCGGCGAACACCTCGACGGGGCCGGTGACGTCGAGGCTCTGCACGCCGTCGAAGAGGACGAAGAGGAGGGTGCGCTGCGGCATGTCTCGATTCTTCGAGGGTGGGTGCGTGGCCGCAATGACGGATACCCCACCTTTCCTGCCATACGGCACGGGGCAGGCACGGCTTCTGGGCCCCGCGCCCCGCCGCGTGGCGCCCTGATCCCCGGTTGTCGGTGTCACCTGCCACAATTGCCGCGCAAGCTGACGTGGAGAAGGCGGTACGGGATCGTGACGACACCCCTCGTAGGGTCCATCGAAGGCAGGATCGCCGAGGAGCTCGGCGTACGGGAGCGGCAGGTGAAGGCCGCGGTGGAGCTGCTCGACGGCGGTTCGACGGTGCCCTTCATCGCCCGCTACCGCAAGGAAGCGACGGAGATGCTCGACGACGCGCAGCTGCGCACGCTCGAGGAGCGGCTGCGCTATCTGCGGGAGCTGGAGGAGCGGCGGACCGCGATCCTGGAGTCGGTACGCGAGCAGGGCAAGCTCACCGAGGAGCTGGAGGCGCAGATCCGCGGCGCCGAGACCAAGGCACGGCTCGAGGACATCTACCTGCCCTACAAGCCCAAGCGGCGCACCAAGGCGCAGATCGCGCGGGAGGCGGGCCTGGAGCCGCTCGCCGAGGGGCTGTTGGGCGACCCGACGGTCGAGCCGCTGGCCGCGGCGGCCGCGTTCGTGGACGCCGACAAGGGCGTCGCCGATCCGCAGGCCGCGCTGGAGGGCGCGCGGGCGATCCTGACCGAGCGGTTCTCGGAGGACGCCGACCTGATCGGCGAGGTGCGCGAGCGCATGTGGGTGCGCGGGCGGCTGGCCGCCAAGGTGCGGGACGGCAAGGAGGAGGCGGGCGCCAAGTTCGCCGACTACTTCGACTTCGCCGAGCCGTTCACCGAGCTGCCTTCGCACCGCATCCTGGCGATGCTGCGCGGCGAGAAGGAGGAGGTCCTCGATCTCGTCCTGGAGCCGGAGGAGGACACGGGGGGCCCGTCCTCGTACGAGGGGATCATCGCCCACCGCTTCGGGATCGCCGACCGGGGCCGCCCTGCCGACAAGTGGCTGACGGACACGGTCCGCTGGGCCTGGCGCACCCGCATTCTGGTGCACCTCGGCATCGACCTGCGCCTGAGGCTGCGTACGGCGGCCGAGGACGAGGCGGTGAACGTGTTCGCGGCGAACCTGCGCGACCTGCTGCTGGCCGCCCCGGCCGGCACGCGCGCGACGCTCGGCCTGGACCCCGGCTTCCGTACGGGCGTGAAGGTCGCCGTGGTCGACGCCACCGGCAAGGTCGTCGCCACGGACGTGATCTACCCGCACGTCCCGGCCAACAAGTGGGACGAGGCGATCGCCAAGCTGGCACGGCTGGCGAAGGAGCACGCGGTCGACCTGGTCGCCATCGGCAACGGCACGGCGTCCCGGGAGACCGACAAGCTCGCCGGTGAACTGATCTCCAAGCACCCGGAGTTGAAGCTCACCAAGGTCATGGTGTCCGAGGCCGGCGCGTCCGTGTACTCGGCGTCGCAGTACGCCTCGCAGGAACTGCCCGACATGGACGTCTCGTTGCGCGGCGCGGTCTCCATCGCCCGCCGGCTGCAGGACCCGCTGGCCGAGCTGGTGAAGATCGACCCGAAGTCCATCGGTGTCGGCCAGTACCAGCACGACCTGTCCGAGGTGAAGCTGTCCCGCTCGCTGGACGCGGTCGTCGAGGACTGTGTGAACGGCGTCGGTGTGGACGTCAACACCGCGTCCGTGCCGCTGCTGTCGCGGGTGTCCGGCATCTCCTCGGGCCTGGCAGAGAACATCGTCGCGCACCGGGACGCGAACGGGCCGTTCTCGTCGCGCTCCGAGCTGAAGAAGGTGGCGCGGCTCGGCCCGAAGGCGTACGAGCAGTGCGCGGGCTTCCTGCGCATCCGCGGCGGCAGCGACCCGCTGGACGCCTCCAGCGTGCACCCGGAGGCGTACCCGGTGGTGCGGCGCATGGTGAAGACCTCGGGCCAGGAGGTCGCCTCCCTCATCGGCAACACCGGTGTGCTGCGCTCGCTGCGCCCGGCGGACTTCGTGGACGACACCTTCGGTCTGCCGACCGTCTCCGACATCCTCAAGGAGCTGGAGAAGCCCGGGCGCGACCCGCGGCCCGCCTTCAAGACGGCCACCTTCAAGGAGGGCGTGGAGAAGATCTCCGACCTGTCCGCCGGGATGGTGCTGGAGGGCGTGGTCACCAATGTGGCGGCCTTCGGCGCGTTCGTGGACGTCGGTGTGCACCAGGACGGTCTGGTGCACGTCTCGGCGATGTCGAAGACGTTCGTGAAGGACCCGCGGGACGTGGTCAAGCCCGGTGACATCGTCAAGGTGAAGGTCCTCGACGTGGACATCCCGCGCAAGCGGATCGCGCTGACGCTGCGGCTGGACGACGAGGCCGCGCCGCAGGGACAGGGCGGCAAGCAGCAGCGGGGCGGCGGTTCCCGGCCGCCTCAGCAGCGGCAGGGCGGCCAGGGCCAGCGACAGGGCGGTCAGGGCCAGGGTCAGGGTCAGCGGCAGGGCCGCGGCGGTGACCGGGGCGGGCGTCAGGCGCCGGCACCGGCCAACAGCGCCATGGCGGACGCGCTGCGGCGAGCGGGGCTGCTGAACCCGAAGGACGGACGCCGCTGAGCGAGGCTTCGCCTCTGGAGCGGTTTCCCACCCGCCCACCCGTCTCGGTGGGCTGAGAAACACCCTCACGGGGCTTCGCCCCGGACCCCGGCGGGGACGCGTTCGTGCGTCTTCGCCGGGGTCCGCGTCGGGCCGGATCCGCCGCCCCCAGCCGCGAGTTGGTGTCCCCTCGCCGCAGGAACAATTCCGTGGACATGGATCACCCGATCACCAAACTGATCCCATGACTGGATCAGATCCCAAGGCCGACTTCCAGGTGTATCTGCAGGACGCCCGTGATGTGCTGCTGTGGAAACTGGAGGGTCTGTCGGAGTACGACGTCCGGCGCCCGCTGACCCCGACCGGGACCAATCTGCTGGGCCTGGTCAAGCACCTCACCGGCGCCGAGGCGCTGTACTTCGGAGCCTGTTTCGGGCGGCCCTTCGACGGGGCACCGCTGTGGATCACCGGGGACGCCGAACCGGACGCCGATCTGTGGGCGCGGCCGGACGAGAGCCGCGAGGAGATCGTCGGGCGGTACCGGGAGGCGTGGGCGCACTCCGACGAGACGATCGCCTCGCTGCCGCTGGACGCGGTCGGCCGCCTGCCGGGGGAAGCGGGCACCGAGCTGACGCTGCACCGGATCCTCACCCACATGATCGCCGAGTCCCAGCGGCACGCCGGGCACGCGGACATCGTGCGGGAGTTGATCGACGGGGCCGTGGGGCAGCGGCGGAACGGCCTGAACACGGCGCCGTTCGATCCTGAGCACGTCGAGCGGGTCGAGCGGGCGGCGAAGGAGGCCGGACGGCAGGGCCGGTGAACTGCGCGCGGCGGGATCATGTACGTTCGCCGCCGCATCTCCGCAGCCGCTGCACACGCGGATACCGTTCGCGCCGTGATGGTACGGGGGATACGACTTCTGACGGTCGGACTGCTGATGGCCGCGGCCACCGCCTGTGGCGGTGCCGTCGGTTCGGCGGAGTCCCCGCCCGGCGCCGTCGCGGCGCCCGCGCCCACCTCTCCGAGGAAGGGTCCCGCCGTACGCCCTGACACTTCACCCGTCCCCGCCGGGAAGCCGACGCCGAGCCGTACGGGGGCGGCGCCCGCGAGCGGGCCGTCTCGCACCACAGCGCCCGCTTCACCCGCTGTCCCCGGCTGTGCGGCGCGCGATCTCACGGTGGCGGAGGGACACACCGGCCTACCGGCGGACGGCGAATCGGGCTGGTTCGCCACCCCGATCCAGCTGCGCAACCACTCCGGCGCAGCGTGCCGCCTGCGCGGCTGGCCCGGTCTCACCTTCATCGGTGACGGCACCATACGCGCCTGCGCCGAAGGCGACGCGTCGACGGCGTGCGGCAAGCCACTGAGCACGTCAGGAACCCGCCCCTTCACGATCACCCGGTCTTCCACGCAGAGCCCTCCGGACATCTCGCTCACGCCCGGGCGCACGACCACGTTCACACTGGTCTGGGAGGGGTCCTACAGCTGCGGCTCGTTCGTTCCTTCGCCTTACGGCGTCGACATCCGGGTGCCGGGTGACTCCCGCGCGCTGACCCTGATTCCGGCCACGGCGATCTCCCCCTGTGAGGGACGCATCGAGGTCACCCCGTTCGGGGTGGTCGGCTGACCGGTGCGGACGGTCACGTCGGCGTGGGCTCAGTCAGCCTCCGTTCCAGGTCCCGCAGGTCCTTGCCGATGGACGAGCGGACCTTTCGGGCCATCACCGGGGCGGCCAGGCGGTAGAGGGAGCCCGCGTCGCCGCGGACCCGGATACGGGCCAGGGTGCCCCGCGGGTGCTCGTCGAAGGTGTAGGTGACGTGCATGGGCATGGGTCCCGCGACGGACACCATGTCCAGCAGCCCGGGCGGCTCGTGCGCGGCGACCCGCAGGACGTAGTCGATGCGCCGGCCGAGGAAGTGGGCGGTGCGGGTGACCTCGGCGCCGACGCCGAAGCCGCCCGCGGCCGCCTCCCTGGTCAGCTCCGCGGTGCGGATTCCCTGGGTCCACTCCGGGTCGTGGCGCCAGTCCATGGCGTACGCGGCCACCTGCTCGAGCGGCAGCGCGATGACACGTTCCGCCGTCTCGTCGATCGTCATCGCGCCCTCTCGCTGTTCACGCGGGACTCCGCCCTTCCGGTGGTCAGCCGTTCCACCCAGGATTGCGTCCGCTGGCGCCGAGCGCCCGCTGGAAGGCCGGGGCGTCGCCCGGTACGGGCACGGCCGGGCCGTATCCGCCGTTGCCCCGGACCTGCTCGGCGATCTGCTCGACGACGCCGAGCGCGACCCGCCCGGTCTCGTCGCTGACGCCGAACGGCTGGCCTGTGGCGCGTGCCAGGTCCCAGCCGTGCAGGGCGAGTTCCTGCAGCGTGATGGAGGCGGCGAGGGCGGCCGGCAGCTCCCCCAGACCGAACTCCGTCGTCCCTTCGTAGGCGGCGGGGTCGGACCAGGCCGCCGCCGCGAGCCCCGCGGAGTCGGCCAGCGCCCGCGGTGAGACGGCCGGGACGGCGCCGTCGCCGGGCTGTGCCTCCTTGCGGGCGGCCAGCGCCGCGGACCGCAGGGTCGAGCCGAGGTGGTCGACGAGTTCGGCGACGGTGAACTTCTCGCACGGAGTGCGGTCCTGAAGCTGTTCGCCCCGGATGCCGGAGGCGATCGCGGCGACGGCTTCCGCGCACTCCCGGATGGCGGGCTGGAGCGGGCTGTGCTGGGTGCTCATGGGTCTCTCCCTGGGAATCAGCAGGTTTTGGTGGGGTTGGTGGGATCGGTTGGGATCCGTGCGGCCCCGTGGCGGTCAGCCTGTGAAGCCTGAGCGTTGAGGGCTCCGCCCCCTGCGGCTCGTTTTAGTCCACACTAAAATGACTCGGGAGTTCTGGCAAATTCAAGTGGCGACTAAAATGACCTCCATGGATGCGGTACGAGCGGTCGCCGAGCCCCGGCGGCGCGAGATCCTGCGGCTGGTGTGGGACGCGGAGCTGTCCGCGGGCGAGATCGCGGAGCGGTTCGACGTCACGTTCGGGGCGGTCTCCCAGCACCTCAAGGTGCTCAGGGAGTCCGGCCTGGTCACGCTGCGCCAGGACGGCAAGAAGCGCTTCTACCAGGCCGACCGCGAGGCCCTCGGTCCGCTGGCCGCGTATCTGCAGTCCATGTGGGCCACCAAGCTGGACACCCTCGCCGAACTGGCGGAGGCGGCGGAACGGGTGGAGCGCTCCGAAGGGACGGACTCGTGAGGAACAACGCGGTCACCGTGGAACGGCGCATCGCGGCGCGCCCCGAGACGGTGTTCTCCTTCTTCACCGACCGGGACAGGTGGCTGTCCTGGATGGGCAAGGACGGCGAGTTCAGCTTCGAGCCCGGCGGCGCCTACCGAACCCTGGTCAACGACGAGAACGTCGCCGAAGGCCGCTTCGTCGAGATCGACCCGCCCAGGCGAGTCGTCTTCACCTGGGGCTGGGCCACCGGCGAGATGCCCGTGCCGCCCGGCTCCTCGACGGTCGAGATCACCCTGGAGCCGGTGCCCGGGGGCACTCTGCTGCGGCTGGTCCACCGGGACCTGCCCTCCCCCGAGGCGTGTGCCGCCCACGAGGAGGGCTGGACGCACTACACCGGCCGGCTCGCCGTCGTGGCGGCGGGCGGCGATCCCGGTCGCGACCCCTGGATGTGAGCCTGCCGGAGGTGAGCCGGCGTCACACGTACCCGCGCCGCTGGACGAAGCCGAGGGCCAGCGCGCCCAGCGGGACGTTGAGCCAGAACGTGAGCAGCCGGTAGACCAGGACCGCCGAGGTGGCGGGCCCGGCCGGCACACCGAGCGCGGTCAGACCGGCGATGAGTCCCGCCTCGAGCGCGCCCAGGCCGCCGGGGACGGGCGCCGCGTTGGCCAGCAGCCGGGCCGCCATGTAGGCGGCGCCGACCTGGATGAACGGGAGGTCGCCGCCGAGCGCGTGGACGCTCAGGGCCAGACCCACTACCTGGACGAGGGGCAGACCGAGCGCACCCACGGTGCCGAGGGCGATCTTCAGCGGGTCGGTGGCAATGCCCTTGACGGTCGATCCGGCCGAGCTCAGGAACGGCCACACCTTCTCGTGCAGAAAGCGCCGGCCGGGCGGGGTGAGACCGATCAGCCCTCCGGCGGCAAGCGTGAGCGCGATGGCGGGCAGCGCGTACCGGCCTACGGGCACGTCCAGGTGCACTCCGCCGTGGCGCCCTCCGGCCCAGGCGAAGAACACCGATGCGACCACGGCGTTGGCGACAGCTCCGGCCAGGCTCTGCAGCCCGACGGAGGCCGTGGCCGCACCGGTCTCGATGCCCGTCTTCTGCAGATAGCGCAGGTTCAGCGCCATGCCGCCCACGTTGTTCGGGGTGATCCGGTTCAGGAACGAACTGGCGAACTGCACCTCGTAGGTGGGTCCGAACGGCAGCCGGTCGGGGATCGTGCCCAGTTGCAGACAGGCCGAGAACGCCTGCGAGACGAAGGTGACGGGCACGACGGCGAGCAGCCACCACCAGTTCGCTTCGCCCAGCGCGCGGAGGGCGGCCGGGGCGTTGGCGAACTGCGGCAGCACCAGGTGCAGCACCAGGAACGCGCCGAGCAGGCCCAGCACGCTCTTCCAGGTGAACCGCGCCATGCGGGCCGGTGCGACGGACGGCGCCTCACACGCCGTACGGACCTCGGTGGCCAGGTCGTGCAGCAGGCTGGGCCGGCTGCCGGGGCGCCGCGCCCGGCGGCGGACGCCCTCTCCTGCGGCCCGGGCGCGCTCCTGGTCGTAGTGCGCGACCTCGCGCCGTGCCGGGCCGATCAGCGCCAGCGGCTGCAGATACGGCAGCGCGCTCGCCAGAACGTCGGGGCCGAGGCCCGCCAGCGCACAGGCGGTGGCGCGGCGCGGGCCGACGCGTACGGCCGTCGTGGCCAGCAGTTCGGCGATGTCGCTGCCGAGCACCTCGGGCGGCGCGTTGAGCCGGGCCCGGGCGAACGCGGTGAGCCGGGGCGTGCCGTCCGGTTCGACGAGGACGTGCTGGGTGCGCAGCGCGCGGTGCGCGAGGCGGTGCTCGTGCAGGTGGGCCACGGACTGCCACACCTCGCCGAGCAGCTGGTCGGTCAGGTCCCCGGCCGCCGACGCGGACAGCGGGCCGGCGTCCTGCCCGACGGTCACCAGGAGCGCGCCTCCTCCGTCCACCGGGTAGGCGATCACGGGTTCGTCGACCCTGGCGCCGGTGCGGGCGGCGAAGACCAGCATGAGGAGTTCGTGCTCCACGGCCGTGAGCGGCGTCTGCGTGCCGGGGTCGTCCGGGTGGCGCAGCAGGGTGCGCCGGGCGAGCCGGTGGAACAGATCGCGGCCCTGGTCCTCGGCGGCGACGGCCCGTACGGTCAGCCGCGCGCCGGCGGTGGTCTCGGCGCGGTAGCGGATCCCCTCGCCGGGAAACTGCTCGTCCGCGGGCAGCTCGCGCAGGGTGGCGAGCGGGATCCCGCAGTCGGCCAGTGCGTCGGCGACCGCCCGGGCCGACGGCCGGTCCGGTGGGCCGCCCGCCATGAGCAGGACCGCGGAGCCGGCCGCGCCGCCGGCGGCCAGGGCAGCGAGGGCCTCGAGAGGCACGAGGGCGGCCGCCACGGCGCCCACCACCGCGCACGCCACGGTCAGGAACCACAGCGCCCGCCGCCATGGCCGCGCGAGCCAGGGTCCCGCGGCGACCACGGCCGCCGCCCACGCCGCCAGGTACACCGAGGGCGGCCAGCCCGCCCGGACCACTCCGCTCCGGCCGAGCAGTACCTCGGGCCACAGATCCGGCCGGCCACGGGCCAGCGCCAGATGGGTGAGCGCCCAGGCAGTCGCCGCGCCCAGCGCCGCCGCGGGCAGGACCCTGAGCAGCGCGTCGACGCGCCGGCGTACGACGAGCACGACCAGGCCCGCGACCGGCACCGCCAGGGCGACGACCTGCACCGTGGCGAGCAGGCCGTCGCGCAGGCCCGGCGACAGCGCGGCCGCCGCGGACAGCAGTCCCTGCTGCGCCCTGCGGGCGAACTCCCGGGCGACGACGGCCACCAGCACCGACAGCCCGAGCACGGCCAGGGACACCAGCAGCCGCGACAGATCGGCCGCCCGGCGCACATCGCGCGGCGGGGGCGCGTCGATCGCCGGCGCAGACCGGTTGTCCGCCTTCCTCACGATGTCGGAGGACAGGATCATGTCGCGGTGCCCGGTCACCTCCGGCCTCCCGGCAGGGACGCGAGGACGGCCCATGCGCTCACTCCCCGGGACGGTGTCCGGCCGGCCCGGACACCCGTTTCATCGTCCCACCGCGAGGGGCCCTGAGGGCGTGCGGTGACGGTCCTGCCTCACTCCGGGGCCTGGGCGGATCCGCTCATCCGGGCGTGGTTCTCCGCGAGGACTTCCTGCACCCTGCGCTCGACCTCCTCGGGGTCGACACCCAGCGCGCGGCCCATGTGGATCGACCACACCTCCGAGCGCACGTTCGTCTCGAAGTCCAGGTCGGCGCGCACGTTCTCACGGGCGGCCTGGCGGTTCTGGCTCACCATCACGAAGGTGGACAGGAAGATCGCCTCCAGGCTGACGATCATGGTGAGCAGCCCGAAGGGGAAGGGATCCCAGACCGCCTTCTGGCCGAACGCGCCCTCGTTGAACACGATCCAGACCGTGAACCACACGGCGTGCAGATAGACGAACAGCATGGTCCCCGCGAAGGCGGTGATCACGTCCGCGATCTTGTCCTCGGTGCCCCGTATCCGCGCGAGCACGTCCTGCTCGCGCAACAGCCGCAGAGCCGGACCGCCCGGTCGACCCGGACCGCTCACCGCACCGCTCATGCCCACTCCCCGACCGACCGTCTCCGGAACAGCCGTGAGCCTACGCGGCGGGCGGGCCCGATCCCCGGTGCGGCACGAGGTCGGGTCAGCGTTCCGTGACCTTGCCCGCCGCGACCTCCAGCCGGCGGGTCACCCGGACCGCGTCCAGCATGCGCCGGTCGTGGGTGACCAGGAGCAGCGTGCCCTCGTAGGAGTCCAGGGCCGACTCCAGCTGCTCGATGGCGGGCAGGTCGAGGTGGTTGGTCGGCTCGTCGAGGACGAGCAGGTTGACGCCCCGGCCCTGGAGCAGCGCCAGGGCGGCGCGGGTGCGCTCGCCCGGGGAGAGGGTGGCCGCCGGGCGCAGCACATGGTCCGACTTCAGGCCGAACTTGGCGAGCAGGGTGCGTACCTCGACCGGCTCGGTGTCCGGGACGGCCGCGCAGAAGGCCTCCAGCAGCGCCTCCGGGCCGTGGAACAGCTTGCGGGCCTGGTCGACCTCGCCGACCAGGACGCCGGAGCCGAGGGCGGCGTGTCCAAAGTCGAGCGGGACCCGGCCCAGCAGCGCGCCGAGCAGGGTCGACTTGCCGGCGCCGTTGGCTCCGGTGACCGCGACCCGGTCCGCCCAGTCGATCTGCAGCGACACCGGGCCGAAGGTGAAGTCGCCGCGCCGGACCTCCGCGTCCCGCAGGGTCGCCACCACCGCGCCGGAACGCGGGGCGGCCGCGATCTCCATGCGCAGCTCCCACTCCTTGCGCGGCTCCTCGACGACCTCCAGGCGCTCGATCATCCGCTGGGTCTGCCGGGCCTTGGCGGCCTGCTTCTCGCTGGCCTCGCTGCGGAACTTGCGGCCGATCTTGTCATTGTCGTTACCCGCCTTGCGCCGGGCGTTCTTGACGCCCTTGTCCATCCAGGAGCGCTGCATCTGCGCGCGGTCCTGGAGGGCGGCCCTCTTGTCGGCGAACTCCTCGTAGTCCTCGCGGGCGTGCCGGCGCGCGACGTCCCGTTCCTCCAGGTAGGCCTCGTAGCCGCCGCCGTAGAGGTTGATCTGCCCCTGGGCGAGGTCGAGTTCGAGGACCTTGGTGACCGTGCGGGTGAGGAACTCACGGTCGTGACTGACGACCACCGTGCCCGCGCGCAGGCCGGTCACGAAGCGTTCGAGGCGCTCCAGGCCGTCCAGGTCGAGGTCGTTGGTCGGCTCGTCGAGCAGGAAGACGTCGTAGCGAGAGAGGAGGAGGGAGGCGAGACCGGCGCGGGCCGCCTGGCCGCCGGAGAGGGAGGCCATCGGCTGGTCCAGGTCCACGGCCAGACCGAGGGAGTCGGCAACCTCCTCGGCGCGCTCCTCCAGGTCCGCGCCGCCGAGGTCCAGCCAGCGCTCCAGACTGGTCGCGTACGCGTCGTCGGCGCCGGCCGCGCCGTCGACCAGTGCCTGCGTGGCCTCGTCCATCACGCGCTGCGCCTCGGCCACGCCGGTGCGGCGGGCCAGGAACTCCCGGACGGTCTCCCCCGGCCTGCGCTCCGGCTCCTGCGGCAGATGGCCGACGGTCGCGGCCGGCGGGGACAGCCGCAGCTCGCCCTGCTCGGGCGCGGTCAGCCCGGCGAGCAGCCGCAGCAGGGTGGACTTGCCCGCACCATTGGCACCGACCAGCCCGATCACGTCGCCGGGCGCGACGACGAGGTCGAGCCCGGAGAAGAGGGAGCGGTCGCCGTGCCCGGCGGCGAGGTTCTTGGCGACGAGGGTGGCAGTCATCAGGAGGCCGATCCTAGTGTCCCGGGCACCTGGCCATCGGCCGGGTTTCTCCGGGCTGCCCGGCCGTCACTTCCTCATCGGCTCCACCAGCACGCTCCCGGACGTTCTGGCCACCACGAACGCCTCCCCCTTCACCGCCTTCGGGTCCAGCGGAATGCGGTGGCGGCCGGGTTCCAGGACGCCGTCGAAGACCTCCTGGGTGTGGGTGCGGTAGAGGCGGTCCAGGCGGTAGGCCGTGACCCTGACCCGGCAGGGAGAGGTGACGTCGACGGCCGCCTCACCGTCGGCGGCGACCAGGCCGGTCAGCCGGCGCTGTGGCAGCGGGCTGCGGTCCAGGGCGTGTTCGATCTGTGCGACGAGCAGGGGGACGATCGGGGCCAGGCCGCTGACGTAGGCGACCTCGACCCCGGCACGCTCGAACGCCTCTCGTACGGCGGCCCGTTCCGCCTCGCCGACCGCACGGCCGAAGGCGACCGCGCCGTAGCCGCGCAGCTCCTCGGCGGGGACGGCACGGGCGTCCTGGGTGATGTCCGCACCTATGCCGATGGTGCGCAATGCGGCGGCGAGCTTGGCGAGGACCGCGACGCGGGCGCCGATCAGGAGCACCCGGCGGCGGGGCGAGGGCGGGCCGTCGGCGTCCTCGATCAGGGCGGCGAGGGCGGCCCGGTACTCGGGTCCTGCGAAGCGGAACGGCCCTATGCCGTGGTAGCCGTTGAGCTGCAGGTCGGCGTGCTCCTCCGTCTGCCAGGCGAAGTCCCGCCAGATGAAGTCCTCGCCGTCCCGCTCGATCACGGCGGTGACGGCACCACAGGCAAGGTCGGCGCACTCGGGGCAGCCGTAGATCACGAACCGGCCCTCCGGGAGCGGTGGTTCGGTCTCCAGCAGCAGGCTGCGCACCTGCGCGGTGAAGATGGCGGGCGGGATGTCGGAGGCGAGCGGCGAGACGGCGTCCAGGTCGGAGAGCTGGAACAGCAGCGGCCGCCCGTCCACGATGAAGTCGACGAAGTCCCGGTGGACCTGGTAGCCGCCGTCGGCGAGGACACCGCCGGCGCGCATCGCCGGTGCCAGGCCGAAGGTCGCGTATGCGGCAGACATGCTGTGAGTATCCCCACACCGGGACGGATGTGAGCGCGGCATGACATATTCCGTTAGCGTCCTGGCGTGAAGCGTGAGTCGAGTGACGAAGTGATCGTGGTCGGCAGCGGGGTCGCCGGGCTGACGACGGCCGTGGTGCTGGCCGAGTCCGGCCGCCGGGTACGGGTGTGGGCCCGGGAGCCCGCCGAGCGCACGACCTCGGCGGTCGCCGGCGCGCTGTGGTGGCCGTACCGGATCGAGCCCGAGCCGCTCGTCGGTGCGTGGGCGCTGGACTCCCTCGGCGTGTACGAGGAGCTGGCCGACCGGCCGGGGGAGACGGGCGTACGCCTGGTCGAGGGTGTACACCAGGGGACCCGGCTGGACGAGCTGGGTGCCTGGGCGGGCCGGGTGCCGGGGCTGCGGGCGGTGGCCGACGGGCTGGCGGCGCGGCTGCCGTTGATCGACATGCCGGTCCATCTGGCATGGCTGCGGGAGCGGTTCGCCAAGGCGGGCGGCCAGGTGGAGGAGCGGGAGGTCACCGATCTGGCCTCCGTGCCCGCCGGGGTGGTGGTCAACTGCACGGGGCTCGGGGCGCGATCGCTGGTGCCCGATCCGGCGGTGCGTCCGGTGCGCGGGCAGCTGGTCGTGGTGGAGAACCCGGGGATCACGACCTGGTTCACCTCCGTCGACCACACCTCCGACACCTCGACCTACTTCTTCCCGCAGCCCGGCGGGCTGCTCCTGGGCGGTACGGCGGAGGAAGGCGCCTGGTCGCTTGAGCCGGACCCGGCGACCGCCGCGGCGATCGTCGCGCGGTGCGCGGCCGTCCGGCCGGAGATCGCCGGGGCACGGGTGCTGGCGCACCGGGTGGGGCTCCGGCCCGCCCGGGACGCCGTACGGCTGGAACGGCAGGCGCTGGCGGACGGGCGGGTGCTGGTGCACAACTACGGGCACGGCGGGGCCGGGATCACGGTGGCCTGGGGGTGCGCCCGGGAGGCGGGCGGGCTGGCCGGAGCCGGATCCTGAGCCGGAGGGCCGGCCAGGTTCTCCGCAGGACGGGCCCTGCGCGGGGCAGGCTCTCCGCGGGCCGGGCCCACCGCGTGCCGGCTCCGCCCCGACCAGGCTCTCCACAGACCGGGCCGACCGCGTGCCAGCCCCGCCCCGACCAGGCTCTCCACAGATGGGGCCCACCGCGTGCCAGACTCCCCGCCGACCGGACCCACCGCGTGCCGGCCCCGCCCCGACCAGGCTCTCCACAGACCGGGCCGACCGCGTGCCAGACTCCCCGCCGACCGGACCCAGCGCGGGCCGGGGCCGAGCGGGCGACCGCGCGAACGGTCGGCCGCCCAGCACCGGCTGATTCCCCCGCTGGGGATGGAGTGCTACCTGGCTGATCAGCTCGCCGGGACGTGCCGGGTGGCGTGCGGGGCGCTGACACCGTCCAGGGTGCGCGCCGCGGGTGCGGCGATCACACTGCCGGAAGTGGCCCGTTCGAAGGCCGCCGTGCCACCGACCAGCGGGACCCGGGCCGTCGTACGGGACAGAACCAGGGTGAGGGTCGGCCTGGTGGACGGAGGGTCGATGAGGTCCTTGTCGGTGCCTGCGACGATCAGTGCCAGGCGGTGCCCCTTCGGGATGACGTGATCGGTCGCCGCCAGGGACAGGGTGATCGTGTACGCCTTGCCCGGGGTGAGCGGAACGCCCTGGTCGAGGGAGGCGTAGTGGCCGAGGTCGGCCCAGCCGCGGCTGAACACCGTGGAGCCGACCTGGGCCGTCTTCGCCTTGGTCGCCTTGAAGCAGGCGCTGTCCCCGGGCGTGCTCGCGCCCCAGCAGGTGCGGTTGGTGAGCGTGGTGATGCCCTCGGCGCCGTCGGCGTAGTCGCGGATGGTGTCCGGGCCGAGGTCCACCAGGACGGCGGAGAGGTGGGCCGAGGAGGTGGTCGGGGTGGCGGTCACGGTCACCTTGGAGGAGCCGGACAGGCGCAGGTCGCGGGTGAGCGGCGCCGTGACGAAACCGGCCTTCTCGGGTGTGGACGTGGTGAGGTGGGCGGCCCAGTCGGTCTCGCTCAGCTTCGGGTCGTCGGTGAACGTCTCGGTGCCGGTGGCCGGGCCGAGGCCGAGGGTGCCGACGCCGGGCTCGGTCCCGCGGGCCGGGTGGAGCGTGGTGGCCCGGGTGCCGTGTGGCGGCCAGACCTTGGAGGTGACCCACTGGTCGGGGTGGCGCTCGATGTCGGCCATCGGCTCGCGGTCGATGCCGTTGTCGTAGCCGAGGAGCTCGTGGTCGAACCAGCGGTGCAGGGTGTCGACCCAGGCGCCGCGCCGGTAGTCGAAGGGGTCCACGTGCCCGGTCTGGGAGAGCCAGATCTTGCGCTCGACACCATGCTTCGCCAGGGCGTTCCACCACTGCCCGAAGTGCTTGGTGCGCACGTTGAGGTCCTGCATGCCGTGCACGAGGAACACGCTGGCCCTGACCTTGGCCGCGTCCTTGACGTAGTTCCGCTCGGTCCACAGCGGGGTCCAGTCACCGGTGCGCGGGCTGCCGTCGGCGAGCTTCTTCTGCACGGCCGCGCAGTGGGCCGTCGCGCCGTCGCTCTCGACGTAGCCGGCCAGCTCGTCGGGGCCGCCGTCGTACAGCGGGGCGCCCTGGGCGAAGTAGTAGTCGTACCAGGAGGAGATCCCGCTGATCGGGACGATCGTCTTCAGGCCCTTGACGCCGGTGGCCGCGACGCCGTTGGCGATGGTGCCGTCCCAGCTCTTGCCGATCATGCCGGTCCGGCCGTTGGTCCAGCTCGCCGTGACGGTTCGGGTGCCGGTCCGGGTCGTGTACGCCTTGGCGCGTCCGTTCAGCCAGTCGATGACGGCCTTCGCGGACCGGATGTCGGAGCGTCCGCCGACGTCGACGCAGCCGTCGGAGCGGTTGGTGCCGGCGAGGTCCACACCGACGAAGGCGTAGCCGCGGGGCACGAAGAAGTTGTCGTAGAACAGCGGCATCTGGACGACACGGCCGTGCGCGTCGTACGTCTTCTTCTGGCTCTCGTTGCCGCGTCCGCAGCAGGAGTAGTAGGGGCTGGCGTCCATGATGACCGGCACCTTGCGGCCCTGGCGGGCGGGTTCGGCGGGTCGGACGATGTCGGCGGCGACGCGGTCCTTCTTCCCGTCGCCGTCCTCGTCGAGGCCGGTGTCCACCCAGACGGCCTCGCGGATGGCGTGTGCGTACGAGTAGACGGGGCGGCTCTCGCGGGGCGCCGCGTGCGCGGCGGCGGGGGCGAGGAGTGCGGCCAGCAGGGCTGTGACGGCCGCAGTCGCGAGCGGTCTCCAGATCGTGAAGCGCGTGCGCATGATCGAACGAATCGGCATGCGCGGACGGTACTCCGGACAACTCCCGTACAGAAGAGGGCTTTACGGCGCCTCGTGTGGCTGTGACGGCTGAATGGCGATCGTGTGACAGCGGGGCCTGTGGACAGGTCAGGGGCCACAGCGACTGAATAGGCTCCGAACAGACTTCCTGTCCCGACGACTTGGAGCTGACGTGCACCGCAGAATCATCGCGCCGGGCGCACTCGCGGCGGCCACCCTCCTGCTGGCGATCCCGGCATCGGCCGCGAGCCACTCCCCCGGCGCGCCGGGCATCGGCGACCCCTACTACCCCGACTACGGCAACGGCGGCTACGACGTCTCGCACTACGACCTGAGGCTGCAGTACCAGCCGAAGACGGACGAGCTGCAGGGCACGGCGACCATCCTGGCGAAGACCACGCAGGACCTGTCCAGCTTCGACCTGGACTTCCTGCTGGACGTGAGCGAGGTGCGGGTCAACGGCGCCAAGGCGTCCTTCGCGACGTCCGGCCAGCACGAACTGGTCGTCACCCCGAAGACACCGCTGGCCAAGGGCGCGGCGGTGACCGTCGTCGTCCGCTACAGCGGGGTGCCGTCGGCGAAGAGCGCCTACGGTTTCACGACCTGGCACCGCACACCGGACGGCGCTGTGGCGGCGGACGAGCCCGAGGCCGCCTGGTGGTGGTTCCCGAGCAACGACCACCCGAGCGACAAGGCGACCTACGACGTGTCGGTGGCCGTCCCGGACGGCACGCAGGCCATCTCCAACGGCACGCTCCAGTCCACCAGTTCGAAGCTGGGCTGGACCCGCTACAACTGGCGGCAGAACAAGCCGCAGGCGACCTACCTGGCCACGCTCGCCCTCGGCAGGTTCGACATCAGCACCAGCACCTCCGACGGCGGAGTGCCCGTCATCAACGCCTACAGCAAGGACCTCGGCGACAACGACGGTGCCGCGCGGGCCAGTGTGGAGCGCACCGGGGAGCTGGTGGACTGGCTGAGCGGCTATTTCGGGCCGTATCCGTTCAGCACGGCCGGCGGGTACGTGCCGAACACCACCACCGGCTACGCGCTCGAGACGCAGACCCGCGTCTACTACAGCCCCAAGCAGTTCGCGAACGGCTCCAACACCTCGGTGGTCGTGCACGAGCTGGCCCACCAGTGGTACGGCGACGACGTGTCGCTGAAGGACTGGCGGGACATCTGGATCAACGAGGGCTTCGCGCGCTACGCGCAGTGGCTGTGGTCCGAGCACGAGGGCGAGGGCACCACCCAGGAACTCGCCGACTACGTGTACGCCTCCCACCCGGCCGACGACGCGTTCTGGACGGTCAAGCCCGGCGACCCGGGCCCTGACGACCAGTTCGACATCGCCGTGTACGACCGGGGTGCGCTCGCCATCCAGGCACTGCGCGACGAGATCGGTGACGACGCCTTCTTCGCCGTCCTGAAGGGCTGGCCGAAGGAGCACGCGTACGGCAACGCGTCCGTGGCCGACTTCCAGAGGTACGCCGAGCAGGTGTCCGGCAAGCCGCTGACCGCGCTGTTCCACACCTGGCTGTTCCAGCCGTCGAAGCCGGCCGCGGCCGCGGCACGCACGGCGTCCCTCGTGAAGGCGGGTACGACGGTCGCGCAGCCGAAGTCGTGGAAGAAGATCGAGGCGACGAACGACGTGCACGGGCACTGACGCCCGGGCGCCTCAGGGTCTCGGCTCGGCCGCCTGCTTCAGCAGTTCGTCCCGGCCCATCGCCTCCGCGCGGGTGGCCGGGACCGTGCAGGCGTACGCCCCGGCGACCGCCCCGTACCAGGCGCACCGCCGGGGCGGCTCGCCGGTGAGGCGGCCGTAGAGGAAGGCGGCGGCGAAGGCGTCGCCCGCGCCGTTGGAGTCGACCACCGGTGCGGGCGGGTCCGCCACCGGTATCCGGGTCAGCTCACCGTCGGCCAGCAGATACGCGCCCTCGGCGCCCGCGGTGGCGACGACGGTCTCGGCCCGGCCGCGTTCGGCGATGCGCCGCATGGTCCGCTCGGGGTCGGTCAGTGCGGCCGCGGAGAGGAAGACGACGTCCGCCGCGAGCGCGAACGGCTCGTGGTACGGGTTCTCGCCGTCCCAGTCGTGCAGGTCGGTGGAGAGGGGTACGCCCGCCTCGGCCAGCACCGGCAGCGCGTGGGCGCAGGGCTGGGTGATGGTCACGTGGACGTGCCGGCTCGCCGCGGCCAGCTTGCGCAGGGTCTCCTCGGGGAAGCGGTCGGCGGGGTGGGCGCGGCTGGTGTCGTACAGGGACAGGCGGCGCCCGTCCGGGCCTACGAGGTTCACCGCGCGCTTGGTCCCGGCGGGTTGCGGGAGCGCGGTGAGCCCGATGCCCCGCTCCTGGTGCAGGGCACGGACGAGGTCGCCCTCGGGGTCGTCGCCGAGCAGGTCGAGGTGGTGCGTGCGCAGCCCCAGCGCGGCCAGGCCCACGGCGACGAAGTCCCCGGTCTGCCCGGCGCGGGTATGGATCCCGGAGTCGATCATGTAGCTGTCGGCGTACGGGAGCGGCAGCTCCGGGACGTACACGATCGTGTCGACGCCGGCTCCGCCCAGCACCAGAACGTCGTGAGCACCTGCCTGTGGGGTCATCCCCCGCCCTCCCCGTGGTCGTACACCGTGACCGCGATACCGCGGCTCACCAGCCGCTCGGTGATGAGCGGCTCTATGCGGGACCACTTGCCGCCCGCCAGGCCGCAGCCTATGCGGGGCATGTGCACGGACGCGCCGAGTTCGATCACTTCGTCGGCGAGGCGGCCGAGGGCGGTGCCGATCGCCTCGTAGCGGACGGGGACGCCGCTGCTGCGCCCCGTCCGGATGCCGCGCTGGCCGATCATGTTCGCCACCCACACGTCCGGGGCGACCTTGACGAGCCGGACCGCGCCCAGGCCGAAGTCGTTCTTCGCGCGGTCGCGGTGCCAGGCGCGGTACGCCGCCTCGGGCTCCGGCCAGCGCCGCGAAAGTGCCAGGACGAAGCCCTTCCCCCAGCCGCCGAGGTCGTTGCAGACGTGGGCGATCACCTTGGCGCCCTTCACAGACGGGACGGTGGCGTCACCCCGGACATACGTGATCTCCGACATGACGCCACCGTAGGCGGTGCCACTGACAGTGGCGCTGAGCTGCTACTTCGTCAGCTGCGACAGTTCCTCGTCGGTGCTGCGGTCGACCCGGCGGCGCACCGCGAACCAGCCCGCGACCAGCATGAGGGCGATCACCGGGATCAGCATGAGGGTCTTGCGGCCGACCTCGGGGTCGTTCCACATCATGCCGAGGCAGACCAGCAGGAAGGCGATCGTGGCGATCTCCGTGACCGGGCTGCCCTTCAGGCGGAAGTGCGGCCGGGTGGCCAGGCCCGCCTTGGCGCGCCGGACGAAGATCATGTGGCAGAGCATGATGATCACCCAGGTGCTGATGATGCCGAGAGAGGCGACCTCCAGCACGATCTCGAAGGCCTGGCTGGGCATCAGGTAGTTCAGGCCGACGCCGAGCACGCAGACCGCGCAGGTCAGCAGGATGCCGCCGTAGGGGACCTGGTTGCGGTTCATCCGGGCGGTGAACTTCGGCGCGGAGCCGGACATCGCCATGGAGCGCAGGATGCGGCCGGTGGAGTACAGGCCGGAGTTCAGCGAGGACATGGCGGCGGTGAGAACCACCAGGTTCATCACGTCACCGGCGCCGGAGACGCCGATCTTCGACAGGACCGTCACGAACGGGCTCTCGCCGGCCTGGTAGACCGAGCCGGGCAGCAGCAGGGCGAGCAGCACGACCGAGCCGACGTAGAACAGGCCCACACGCCACATGATCGAGTTCACCGCGCGCGGGACGACCTTCTCCGGCTCCGCGGTCTCGCCGGCGGCGACGCCGACCAGCTCCAGCGCGGCGTACGCGAAGATGACGCCCTGCATGACCAGGACGACCGGCATCACGCCGTGCGGGAAGAGGCCGCCGCTGTCGGTGATCACGTTCAGGCCGGGGGTGTGGCCGCCGACCTTGTGCTGGGTGGCGACCAGGAAGATGCCGATCAGCATGAAGCCGACGATGGTGGCGACCTTGATGATCGCGAACCAGAACTCCAGCTCACCGAAGATCTTCACGGAGATCAGGTTCACGGCCAGGACCACCGCGAGGGCGATCAGCGCGAGCGCCCACTGGGGAATGCTCGTGAACATGCTCCAGTAGCGCGTGTAGAGCGCGATCGCGGTGATGTCGGCGATGCCGGTGGTCGACCAGTTGAGGAAGTACATCCAGCCGGCGACGTAGGCGCCCTTCTCGCCGAGGAACTCGCGCGCGTACGACACGAAGGAGCCGGAGGACGGCCGGTACAGGACCAGCTCGCCCAGGGCCCGGACGACGAAGAAGGCGAAGACGCCGCAGACCAGGTAGGCCAGGGCGAGCGCCGGGCCCGCGTTGTGCAGGCGGCCGCCGGCGCCCAGGAGGAGTCCGGTGCCGATGGCGCCGCCGATGGCGATCATGTTGACGTGGCGGGCCTTGAGGTCCTTGCTGTAGCCGGCGTCGCCCGCGTCCGCGGGCGTCTGGGCCGCCTGGGGACGGGCTGCCGCCTGGGCCGTTTCCACGGCTTCGTTGCTCACGGGTGGTTCTACTTCCTGGTGCGCCCGGACCTCGTGGGCCCGGGTGTCCGTACAGTTCGGCCCGCACCGCCCTGGTGGGTCGCGGCACAGACCAAGGCAGCAGCTTCCCAGAGAGATCACGGGCATGCGGTGGCCCATGTCACAGAGCGTTACTTCTCACATGATCCATACGGAGTACACACAGTGTTCATTCGGGGTGTCACAGCGTTGGTGGGACAGCGATACTGCTGCACATGACAAGCGAGGCCGAGGAGCCGACCCTCACCATCGACGAGCTGGCCGCCCGGGCGGGCGTCACGGTCCGCACCGTGCGCTTCTACAGCAGCAAGGGGCTGCTCCCGCCACCGGTGATCGGCCCGCGCCGGGTGGGTCACTACGGGGCCGGGCACGTGGCACGGCTGGCCCTCATCGAGGAGTTGCAGCGGCAGGGCATGACCCTCGCGGCGATCGAGCGGTACCTGGGGCAGCTGCCGCCCGACCTCACCCCGCACGATCTGGCCATCCACCGCGCGGTGGTCGCCTCGTGGGCGCCCGACCTGGTGGAGACGGTGTCGCGGCGGGAACTGGAGCGGCGCGCGGGACGGCCGCTCGCCGCCGAGGACATCGAGCGGCTGGCGGCGATGAGCGTCGTCGCGCCCGGGGACGGGGACGACGGGGAGACGTTCCGGGTCGACTCCGGGCTGCTCCGGCTCGGCGTCCAGCTCATGGACGTACCGCTGTCGCAGGACGCGATCCTCGCGGCGCGCAAGGTGCTCATCGAGCACTCGCGCGCCGCGGCCCACGAGCTGGCTCAGCTCTTCCGTGGCGAGGTGGCGGAGCGTGACGCCCGGGACGTGAAGTCCCTGTCGGCGCACATGCACCCGCTGGTGGTGCAGGCGCTGCTGACGACGTTCCAGCGGTCGCTGCGGGAAGAGCTGAGCGAGTGGCTCAGCGGATCACGAGCCGGCTGAGTCGCTGAACCGCTCCCCCTTCTCCGCCTTCTCCACCAGCAGCGCGGGCGGGGTGAAGCGCTCGCCGTAGCGCTCGGCGAGTTCACGCGCGCGTGCCACGAATCCGGGCAGGCCACCTTCGTAGCCGTTGATGTACTGGAGCACACCGCCGGTCCAGCCCGGGAAGCCGATGCCGAAGATGGAGCCGATGTTCGCGTCGGCGACCGAGGTCAGGACGCCTTCTTCGAGGAGCCGTACGGTGTCGAGCGCCTCGGAGAAGAGCATCCGCTCCTGCATGTCGCGGAACGGGATCTCGTACCCGGGCTTGGTGAAGTGCTCGCGCAGGCCCGGCCACAGCCCGGCCCGCCCGCCGTCCTCCGCGTAGTCGTAGAAGCCGGCGCCGCCGCTGCGGCCGGGGCGGCCGAACTCGTCGACCATGCGGTCGATGACCGCCTCCGCCGGGTGCGCGGACCAGGTGCCGCCCGCCTCCTCGACGGCCTTCTTCGACTCGTTGCGGATCTTGCGCGGCAGGGTGAGGGTCAGCTCGTCCATGAGGGAGAGCACCTTGGCCGGGTAGCCGGCCTGGGCGGCGGCCTGCTCGACGGAGGCGGGCTCGACGCCCTCGCCGACCATGGCGACGCCCTCGTTGATGAAGTGGCCGATCACCCGGGAGGTGAAGAAGCCGCGCGAGTCGTTGACGACGATCGGCGTCTTGTTGATCTGCCGGACCAGGTCGAAGGCGCGCGCGAGGGCCTCGTCACCGGTGCGCTCGCCCTTGATGATCTCGACCAGAGGCATCTTGTCGACGGGCGAGAAGAAGTGAAGTCCGATGAAGTCGCCCTGCCGCTCCACGCCCTCGGCGAGGGCGGTGATGGGCAGGGTGGAGGTGTTGGAGCACAGCAGCGCGTCCGGTGCGACGACCGACTCGATCTCCTGGAACACCTTGTGCTTGAGAGACGTGTCCTCGAAGACGGCTTCGATGACGGCGTCGCAGCCCGCGAGGTCGGCGGCCTCGGCGGTGGGCGTGATGCGCGCGAGCAGCGCGTCGGCCTTCTCCTGGCTGGTACGGCCCCTGGCGACGGCCTTGGCGCACAGCTTCTCGGAGTACCCCTTGCCCTTGACGGCCGCTTCGAGGGAGACGTCCTTCAGCACGACCTCGATGCCCGCGCGGGCGCACGAGTACGCGATGCCGGCGCCCATCATGCCGGCGCCGAGGACGGCGACCTTGCGGACCGGGCGGGGCTCGATGCCCTTGGGGCGGTTGGCGCCGGAGTTGACGGCCTGGAGGTCGAAGAAGAACGCCTGGATCATGTTCTTCGAGGTCTGCCCGGCGGCCAGCTCCACGAAGTAGCGGGCCTCGATGACCTGGGCGGTCTCGAAGTCGACCTGGGAGCCCTCGACGGCCGCGGCGAGGATGCCCCGCGGGGCCGGGTAGGGGGCACCATTGGTCTGCTTGCGCAGGGTGGCCGGGAAAGCGGGCAGGTTGGCGGCGAACTTGGGGTTGGCCGGGGTGCCGCCGGGGATCTTGTAGCCCGGCTTGTCCCAGGGCTGCTGCGACTCGGGGTTGGCGTCGATGAAGGCACGGGCCTTGGCGAGCAGCTCCTCCGGCGTGGCGGCGACCTCATGGACGAGACCGTTCTCCTGGGCGCGCCCGGCGTTGTACTGCTGGCCCTGGAGGAGCACCTTCAGGAGGGCGTCCGCGATGCCCAGCAGCCGTACGGTGCGGACGACTCCGCCGCCTCCGGGGAGCAGGCCGAGGGTGACCTCGGGGCAGCCGATCTTGGTGCCGGGGGTGTCGAGGGCGATGCGGTGGTGGCAGGCGAGGGCCAGTTCGAAACCGCCGCCCAGGGCGGCGCCGTTGATCGCCGCGACGACCGGCTTGCCGAGGGTCTCGATGCGGCGCAGGTTGCGCTTGATGGCGAGGCCGCCGTCGAACAGGTCCTGCGCGGTCTCGGGCGTGACCCGGATCAGGTCGCGCAGGTCGCCGCCCGCGAAGAAGGTCTTCTTCGCCGAGGTGAAGATGATGCCGCGGATGGAGTCCTGCTCGGCCTCCAGGCGGTCGGCGATCGCGGCGAGGGAGTCGCGGAACGCCTGGTTCATGGTGTTCGCGGACTGGTTGGGGTCGTCGAGGACGAGGGTGACGACACCGGTGTCGTCCTGCTCCCAGCGGATGGTGGTGCTCTCGGTCATGACAGTCGTCTCCGTTGAAGTCTCGTGATTCCGCGGGGAGTTCAGATGCGCTCGACGATGGTGGCGATGCCCATGCCGCCGCCCACGCAGAGGGTGGCGAGGCCGTACCGCTTGTCCTGGCGCTCCAGTTCGTCGATGAGCGAGCCGAGGATCATCGCGCCGGTCGCGCCGAGCGGGTGGCCGAGGGCGATGGCGCCGCCGTTGACGTTGACCTTGTCCAGGGACAGGCCCATGTCCTTCACGAAGCGCAGCACGACCGCGGCGAACGCCTCGTTGATCTCGACCAGGTCGATGTCGTCGATGGTCAGGCCGGCCTTGGCGAGCGCCTTGCGGGTGGCGGGCGCGGGTCCGGTGAGCATGATGGTGGGCTCGGAGCCGGAGACGGCCGCGGCAACGATCCGCGCGCGGGGGGTGAGGCCGTAGCGCTCGCCGACCTCCTTGGAACCGATCGCGACGAGCGAGGCGCCGTCCACGATGCCGGAGGAGTTGCCCGCGTGGTGGACGTGGTCGATCTTCTCCACCCAGTGGTACTTCTGCAGCGCGACGGCGTCGAAGCCGCCCAGCTCGCCGATGTCCGCGAAGGACGCCTTGAGCTTCGCGAGGGAGTCGGCGGTGGTGCCCGGGCGCATGTGCTCGTCGTGGTCGAGGACGACCAGGCCGCTGCGGTCCTTGACGGGAACGACGGAGCGGTCGAAGCGGCCCTCCTTCCAGGCGGTCGCGGCGCGCTCCTGGGACAGGGCCGCGTACTCGTCGACGTCCCGCCGGGAGAAGCCCTCGATGGTGGCGATGAGGTCGGCGCCGATGCCCTGCGGCACGAAGTTGACGGCCAGGTTGGTCATCGGGTCGTTGAACCAGGCGCCGCCGTCCGAGGCCATGGGCACGCGCGACATGGACTCCACGCCGCCGGCCAGCACCAGGTCTTCCCAGCCCGAGCGGACCTT
This sequence comes from Streptomyces sp. NPDC001816, assembly GCF_042892235.1. NCBI lineage: Bacteria > Bacillati > Actinomycetota > Actinomycetes > Kitasatosporales > Streptomycetaceae > Streptomyces > Streptomyces sp. NPDC001816. Next base: position 89,518 of record NZ_JBIATY010000012.1, on the reverse strand, counting down.
CATGGCGGCCAGGTTGACGGCCTCCAGACCTGAGGCACAGAAGCGGTTCTCCTGGAGGCCCGCGACCGTGTCCGGCAGTCCGGCGGCGATCGCGGCGATCCGGGCGATGTCGGAGCCCTGGTCGCCGACCGGGCCGACGACGCCGAGCACGATGTCGTCGATCGCGGCCGGGTCGAGGCCCGGGAAGCGGTCCTGGATCTCGTGGATCAGGCCGACGACCAGGTCGATGGGCTTCGTGCCGTGCAGGGCGCCGTTCGCCTTGCCGCGGCCGCGCGGGGTGCGGATCGCGTCGTACACGTACGCTTCGGTGCTCACTGATGTGCCTTTCGGGAGGGTGGGCCGAGCGGGAGTCGGTCGCCGAGGGCGGGTGGTCGTCAGCTGGGCGGGGTCAGTCGCCTTCGGTGACGAGGTCGTCGTTCACGAGGTCAGGTATGCCCCAGTCGCGCGCCACCGTCCCGGTGTCGGCGCCCGGCAGGGCCGGGCCGGTGCGGACCGTGGTGGGGGTCGCGGAGAACCGGGGGGCTGGGGCGGGCTGGGTGATGCCGCCGTGGTCGGTGAAGGTGCCGCGGGCGGCCAGGTGCGGATGGTGCGGTGCCTCGCCGAGGGAGAGAACGGGGGCCACGCAGGCGTCGGAGCCCTCGAAGAGGGCCGTCCACTCGTCCCGGGTGCGCGACTTGAAGCGGGCGGCGACTCGTTCGCGCAGCTCGCCCCAGCGGGTCCAGTCCTTGCGGGCCGGGACGAGGTCGTCGAGGCCGAGCAGGTGCAGGAACTCCTCGTAGAACTGCGTCTCCAGGGCGCCGACCGCCATGTGGCCGCCGTCGGCGGTCTCGTAGGTGCCGTAGTACGGGCAGCCGCCGTCCAGGAGGTTGGCGCCGCGCCGGTCCTGCCAGCCGCCGGCGGCGAGCATGCCGTGGATCATCGCGGACAGGTGCGCGGTGCCGTCCACGATGGCCGCGTCCACGACCTGCCCGGTACCCGTCGCGCGTGCGTGGTGCAGGGCGGCGAGGACGCCCACGACCAGGTAGAGGGAGCCGCCCGCGTAGTCGCCGAGCAGGTTGGCGGGGACGGCCGGGGGCTCGTCCGGGCGGCCGATCATGCCGAGGGTGCCGGTGAGGGCGATGTACGCCACGTCGTGGCCCGCGCGGTCGGCCAGCGGGCCGTCCTGTCCCCAGCCGGTCATGCGGCCGTAGACCAGACGGGGGTTGCGGGCGTGGCAGTCCCCGGGGCCGACGCCGAGCCGCTCGGCCACCCCGGGGCGGTAGCCCTCGATGAGGATGTCGGCCCGTGCGGCGAGGTCCAGGACGCGGGCGGGACCGTCCGGCGCCTTGAGGTCGACGACCACCGAGCGCTTGTTGCGGTTGGTCACGTCGTACGCGGGGTCGATCCCCAGGCCCGGACCGCCCGGGCGGTCGACCCGGACCACGTCGGCGCCCAGGTCGGCGAGGAGCATGGCGGCGAACGGACCCGGTCCGATGCCTGCCAGCTCCACCACGCGCACGCCGGAGAGCGGGCCGTGCCCCGATGTCGTCGGCGTCCCTGCCGTCGTCATGCCGTCCTGCCCCCAAGCCGTGTGACACAACTGATGTAACACCAGTGATGCTAAGAACACGTTCCACCGGACACAAGACCTGAACGAGCAAGCGCTTAGCCAAGTGCCCGGCCCGACCTGCCGAGGCCGTGTCGGGAGTCCGTACGCTTCACGCTAGCCTCAGCCACCGACAGCGGCGCGGCTGCACGACCAAGGGGTGTCATGAGCAGGCTGAAAAGGACGGACCGTCCCTACGACATCGTGCTCTTCGGGGCCACCGGCTTCGTCGGCACCCTCACCGCGGAGTACCTCGCCGCGCACGCCCCCGAAGACCTGCGCTGGGCGATCGCCGGCCGCGACGAGGGCAGGCTGGAGCGGCTGCGCGACCGGCTGCCCGGCGGCTCCGGCATCGGGGTGCTGCGGGCCGACGTGAGCGAACCGGCCACCCTGCGCGCACTCGCCGAGCACGCGCGCGTGGTGGCCACGACCGTCGGGCCGTACATCACCTTCGGCGAGGAACTCGTCGCCGCCTGCGCGGACACGGGGGCCGACTACCTCGACCTCACCGGCGAGCCCGAGTTCGTGGACCTGATGTACGTCCGGCACGACGCACGCGCGCGTGAGACCGGCGCCCGCCTCGTGCATGCCTGCGGTTTCGACTCCGTGCCGCACGACCTGGGCGTGTACTTCACGGTCCGGCAGCTGCCGGAGGGGGTGCCGCTGACCGTGGACGGGTTCGTGACCGCCGACGCGGCCTTCTCCGGGGGCACACTGGCCTCGGCGCTGAACCAGTTCGCGCGCGGGCGGCAGATGGTGGCCGCGGCCCGCGAACGCGGCCGGCACGAGCCGCGCCTGATGGGGCGCCGGGTGACGACACCGACGGGCGCTCCGCGGTTCGCCAAGGAGGTCGGCGCCTGGGCGGTGCCCCTGCCGACCATCGACCCGCAGATCGTGCGCCGCTCGGCGAAGGCCCTGGACCGGTACGGCCCGGACTTCCGATACCGGCACTATGCGGCGGTCCGGCACCTGCCGGTCGCCGCGGGCGGCGTCGCCGCCGTGGGCGCGGTCGCGGCCGCCGCCCAGCTGCCGCCCGCCCGGCGCTGGTTGTCGGACCGGCTGCGGCCCGGGGACGGGCCGAGTCCGCAGAAGCGGGCGAAGAGCTGGTTCCGGGTGCGCTTCGTCGGCGAGGGCGGCGGGCAGCGTGTCTTCACCGAGGTCGCGGGCGGCGACCCGGGCTACGACGAGACGGCGAAGATGTTCGCCGAGGCGGCCCTCGGCCTGGCCTTCGACGAGCTGCCGCCGACCGCCGGTCAGGTCACCACGGCCGCCGCGATGGGCGACGCGCTGACCGAGCGGCTGCGCGCTGCGGGCATCACCTTCCGGGTGGCCGCCAAGCAGTAGCCCGCCGGCGCTACATCTGCCATCCCAGCAGGGTCCAGAACATCCCGCCGATCCAGGCGAGCCCCGCCAGCACGGCGAGGACCAGAGCGGCCGTCACGGCGCGCTCGACGGGCTGGGCGGGACGGGTCACGGCGTTGGCGGAACGGTGCGTCGTCATGGGCGTCAGCCTGCCGTCGGGCCGGTAGGGGCACATCCGTACGCGTACTCAGGCGACGTACTCACCCGGCTCCGGGCTCCCGAAGTGACCGTGGACGAGGACGCGTCGGCGGCGGACCGGGCCGGCGAGCTGGGGCGGATCGTGCGCTACTGGGGCGGGAACCTCCACCACTGCGCCCTCGAACCCGGCGACGGCTCAGCCGTGTACGACTCGCGGTATCAGGAGGTGGGCGCCTGGCGCGTCGACGCCTCCTGAAGCGCCCGCCGGCACAGCGCGTCGGCCCTGCGCGTGGTCTCCGGCAGGCGGAACTCAGGGGTCAGGGCCAGGGTGTGCGCCAGGGCGTTGTCGAGGCTCACGCGGTGGCCGACGGAGACGAAGACCGGCTTGACGCCGTCCCGGGTGCGCAGGGCGCGGCCGACCTCCTCGGTGCCCGCGAGGAGCGGTGCGAAGCTGCCTCGCGCGGGCCCGGGTTCGTCGTACGTGAAGGTGAACGGGTTCTTGGCGACGCCGATGGTCGGCAGGCCGGTGAGCACGCCGAGGTGGCTGGCGAGGCCGAAGCGGCGCGGGTGGGCGAGGCCGTAGCCGTCGCACACCACCAGGCCCGGCGCGCAGGGCAGGGCGTCCAGGGCCGCGCGCACGGTCGGGATCTCGCGGAAGGCGAGCAGTCCGGGAACGTACGGGAAGGAGATCCTGCCGACGGCCGTCGTCTGCGCGACGACGTCCAGGGTGGCCGCGTCCAGGACGACGGCCGCCGCGGCGACGAGATCGCGCTCGTCGTCGTAGGCGACGTCCACGCCCGTGACGTGCCCCGTTCCGGGCGGCGGCCCCGGCTCGTCGAGCACCACCCGCCCGCGCAGCTCGTCCTGTACGGCGCGGGCCTCTTCCTCGGTCGCGGGCCAGCCCGCGGGTACGCCTACGGTCGTCATGATGGCCAAGACTGTACGGCCCGCCGACTCCCGTGCGGGGCCTGGGGGTAGGCTCGCGATCATGTTCGTACTGGAGCTGTCCTACACCGCCCCGCTCGACGCCGTGGACGCCCTGATTCCGGCGCATGTGGCCTGGCTCGACGAGCAGTACGAGAAGGGCTTCTTCCTCGCCTCCGGGCGCAAGAACCCCCGCGAGGGCGGTGTGATCCTGGCCGTCGCGGAGAACCGCGCCCGCATCGAGGAGGTCGCCGCGACCGACCCGTTCATCGCCGCCGGGGTGTGCGAGTACCACATCACGGAGTTCCTCGCCACGAAGACGGCCCCCGAGCTGGCGCAGCACCGGCAGACGCTGGACTGAGCCCGGGGGCTCAGCCCTTCCTGGCGTCCAGCGCGCGCTGCAGCTCCGCCTTGTTCATGTGCGAACGGCCCTCGACACCCCGCTGCCTGGCCTCGTTGTACAGCTGGTCGTAGGTGGGCCCTTGCGGGCCCTTGCCGGACCGCTGGCCGCCCCGCTTGCCGGAGGACATGTCCTGGGTGGAGGTACGGCTGGCCTTCTTGGACTCGCCGGACCGGGCGCGTTCCTTGTTCACCGTCCGCGCGGCGATCTCCTCGGCGCGCTTTGTGCTCTCGCCCCGGTCCAGCGCGCTCTCCTTGATGTGTTCGTACTGGCGTTCCCGCTTGGGGCTGGAACCGCGTGGCATGACCGCTCACTTCCTCTCGTGCGCGGTGACCGGGTACCCGCGATCAGGCCTCCCACATCAGCGTTCCAGCCGGGCCACCCGTCCCTTCTCCCCAGCCGCCCAGCAACTCAGGTCGCGGGTGCAGGACACGGTGTCGTACGAACCGGTGTCGACGGTCCGCCAGGTGCGGCCGCCGTCGGTGGTCAGGTCGGTGCCGGTGGGGCCGACGGCGAGGGCGGCGCCGCGGCTGTGCGGGAGCCAGGCGGCGCCGGAGCGGTAGGCGGGTGGCGGGGTCGCGGCGGGACGCCAGGTGCGGCCGCCGTCGTCGGTGACCGCGGCCGCCTGTGGCGAGGTCTGGTCGGGGCGGTAGTCGCCGCCGACCGCGAGTCCGTGGGTGCGGTCGCGGAAGGCGAGCGCGAAGACGCCTTTGGCCGGATCCCCCGCCGGAACGGGTGTGTCGGCTGCCGTCCAGGTCAGTCCGCGGTCGGCGGAGTGCAGCACGCGCGCGCGGGCGCCGCCGCCGGTCGCCAGCCAGACGTCCCGCGGCCCGAAGGTGACCAGGCACTGGCCGCTCGCGGCGAAGCCGGCCTCGCCGTCCAGGGCGGCCGGCGTGCCCTCGGCGGGCAGCACCCGCCAGGAACGGCCGCCGTCGCTGGTGGACAGGATGCGGAACCTGCCGTCCACCGGGTCGCTCATGGCGAGGCCGTGACGGCGGTCGAAGAAGGCGAGGCAGTCGTAGAAGGCCTTCGGGTCGGTGTTGCGGAAGGACTCCGTCCAGGTCGCGCCGCCGTCGTCGGTGCGGTAGACGCGGGAAGCCTCCCCCTCGCCGATGGCCAGCACCACCGCGCGCCGCGCGTCGAACGCCTCGACGTCCCGGAACTGCAGGTCGGCCGCGCCCGGCGGAGAGACGTTCCGCCAGCTCGCCCCGCCGTCGGTGGTGCGCAGCACGGTGCCTGCCGTACCGGCCAGCCAGGCGGTGTCACGGTCGACGGCGGCCAGACCGCGGAAGCGCACCTGCGGGGTGCCGCTGTTCTTCGCCTCCCAGTGCACGGTTCCCCGGCCTCCCTGACCGAGCTGCACCGCCTCGGCGGCCGGCACCGTCAGCGTGGCCAGCGCTGCTCCGCACGCCACCCCCGCCGCCACCAGCCGGCCCGTCCGTCCCCTGCGTCGCGTGCTCCCCAAGCGCCTCATGGCGGGCGAAGCTAGCCCACCGGCCCGCCGCCGTCCAGAGGACCTCCCGGCCGCACTCCCGTGCATGAAAGCGGTGACCGAGGTCACTCGTTCCCGACGTGCACGCAATGGCCGATTCCATCGTCTCTTCCAGTACCAGGCCCCACCCGCCCGGGAGTACGTCCAGCCGTCACGAGGGAGCAAGGCGTTGTCCACCGTCATCGAGCAGCCCGTAGAGGCCCGCCTCGTCGCCGCCGCACCGCGCATGCCGAGCATTCCCGCCACGCTGCGCTACGACCGGAGCGACCCGTTCGCCGTCCGCATGACCTTCCCGGCCCCAGCCACCCTGGAGGGTGTCGAGGTCTGCTGGACCTTCTCCCGCGAGCTGCTCGCGGCCGGGCTGCACGGCCCGGAGGGCTTCGGTGACGTGCGCGTACGGCCGTACGGCTTCGACCGCACCGTACTGGAGTTCCACGCCCCCGAGGGCACCGCGATCGTGCACGTGCGCTCCGGCGAGATACGACGGTTCCTGCAGGCGACCGGCGACCTGGTGCCCGTCGGCCTGGAGCACCTGCAGCTGGACCTCGACCACGACCTTGCCGAGCTGATGCGGGACGCCTGCTGACCTGCGCGAAAAGCGCTACGCGCGCGTGAGCAACGCGTTCAGCCCGCCGTAGTCGAGCCCGCCGGCCAGCGCCCCGTACGTCCCCTCCCGCAGCAGCTCCCGCGCGGCACGGCGGACCAGGGCGTGAGCGGCCTCGGCGAGACTCGAGCCGGCGCTGATCCGGGCGACGCCGAGCGCGGCCAGTTCGGCGACCGTCGGCGCGCCGGGGCCGACCAACACGTTGAGCGGCCCGTCGACGCCCGCGACGAGCGCCTTGACCGTCTCCGGGTCGACGGCCCCGGGGACGAAGATCCCGTCGGCGCCCGCGGCCAGGAAGGCGGCAGCACGTTCCAGGGTGAGGTCCACTCCCCCGGCGCCGCGCAGGAAGGTGTCGATCCGCGCGTTGACGAACAGCGGCATACCCGCCGTGTCGGCCGCCGCACGGGCCGCGGCAATGCTCCCCCAGACTTCGTCCGGGGGACCCTCATTTCGCTTCGCTCGCCTGCTCGGCGACCTCCCGCAGCGGCTCACCGCTCGCCTCATGGCGGGCGTCCTCGATGTTGACGCCGACCGCGCCGGCGGCGATCACGCACGGACGGTGTCGGCGACATCGGCGGCATCCTCGGCGTACCCGCCCTCGATGTCGGCGGTGACCGGGACCCGTACGGCGTCGACGATGCGGGCGACGGCCGCGAGCGCGCGGTCGCGGTCGAGCCGGTCGCCGTCGGCGGTGCCGAGTGCCCAGGCGAGCCCCGCGCTGGTGGTCGCGACGGCGGCGGCGCCCGCCTCCACGACGACGGCCGCGCTGACCGGGTCCCAGGCGTTCGGCAGGACCAGCGGGCGGCCGGGCACGTGCAGTGTGCGGAAGGCGAAGGCGGAGTCGACAAGCGGATGCTGAAGCGTCCTGCAGGGAAGTCAAACAGCCCCGGCGGGGCGGACGCCGGCAGAAAACCGACACCAGCGTGGGCCGTGCCAGGGGTGCGGAAATCGGCCACTCGGAAGCACGCGCATCAATCGCGTTGACAGCCTTTCCGGCCCCCTCCTACGGTGTACAGCGTTCCTGTTGCCGTTGATTGGAGAAGGACGTTGCTCGTCTGAGGTCCTGAGACACCGCGTTCACACCGGTGAGGTGTGCGTGGCGTTCGACCTCGGCGTCCGAGCCGTCCTCAGGCACAGGCAAACTCTGTGTGCCCCAGGTTCTTCGGTCTGCGCCTCGCGGTGTCTCGACATGCGTCCGCCCACACCGCATCGATCAACCGCGAGGCCTGTATGTCTACTTCCCTCACCTGCACGTCCCTGTCCTTCGCCTGGCCCGACGGCACCTCCGTCTTCGACGGCCTCGACGTCGCCTTCGGTCCCGGCAGGACCGGGCTGGTCGGCGTCAACGGATCAGGGAAGTCGACCCTGTTGAAGCTGCTCGCCGGTGAACTCGAACCGGCCGACGGCACCCTCAAGGTGACCGGCGAGGTCGGCTGTCTGCCGCAGAACGTCACGCTCGACACCACGCTCCGCGTCGACGAGGCCCTCGGCATCGCCCGCCGGCGAGCCGCCCTGCACGCCATCGAGGCGGGCGACGTGTCCGAGGAGCACTTCGAGGCCGTCGGCGACGACTGGGACGTCGAGGAGCGCGCCCTGGCCACGCTCGGCGAACTCGGCCTCGGCCACATCGGCCTGGACCGCACCGTCGGCGAGGTGTCCGGCGGCGAGTCGGTGCTGCTGCGCCTGGCCGCACTGCTGCTGCGCCGCCCGGACGTCCTGCTCCTCGACGAACCCACCAACAATCTCGACCTGTACGCGCGCCGGCGGCTGTACGCGGCCGTCGCCTCCTGGCCGGGCGTGCTGGTGGTCGTCAGCCACGACCGTGAGCTCCTGGAGCTGGTCGACCAGATCGCCGAGCTGCGCTCTGGGGAGGTCACCTGGTACGGCGGCAACTTCTCGGCCTACGAGGAGGCCCTCGCCATGGAACAGGAGGCGGCCGAGCGGATGGTGCGGGTGGCCGAGGCGGACGTGCGCAAGCAGAAGCGCGAACTCGCCGACGCCCAGGTCAAGCTGGCCCGCCGCAAACGGTACGGGCAGAAGATGTACGAGCAGAAGCGCGAGCCGAAGATCGTCATGGGCGCGCGCAAACGCGCCGCCCAGGAGGCCGCGGGCAAGCACCGCATCATGCACGAGGAGAAGCTCGCCGAGGCCAGGGAGCGGCTGGACGACGCGGTGGAGGCCGTACGGGACGACGACGAGATCCGCGTCGACCTGCCGTACACGGCCGTACCGCCCGGCCGGCAGGTGCTCACCCTGGAGAACCTGGAACTGGCCTACGGAGCACGTGTCAGGGGGATCCTCGATCTGCGCGGCCCGGAGCGGATTGCCCTCGTCGGCCGCAACGGTGCGGGCAAGACGACGCTGCTGCGGACCGTCGCCGGGGAGTTGGCGGCGGAGGCCGGCGAGGCGCGGGCGCACGTCCCGCTGCGGTTCCTGCCGCAGCGGCTGGACGTACTGGACGACACGCGGACGGTCGCCGAGAACGTGGCCCGGTTCGCGCCGGGCGCCACGAACAACCGGATCCGGGCGCGTCTGGCCCGCTTCCTGTTCCGGGGCGCACGGGCCGACCAGAAGGCCGGGACGCTGTCCGGCGGCGAGCGCTTCCGGGCGGCCCTGGCCGCGCTGATGCTCGCCGAGCCCGCACCGCAGTTGCTCCTGCTGGACGAGCCGACCAACAACCTCGACATGGCGAGTGTCCGGCAGCTGACCACGGCCCTGGAGTCGTACGAGGGTGCCCTGCTCGTCGCCAGCCACGACCTGCCGTTCCTGGAGTCGATCGGCATCACCCGGTGGCTGCTGATGGAGGACGGAGAACTGAAGGAGACCCTGCCCGAGACGCTCGGCGATCCGGCCTAGCCGGACCGGCGGGGGTCTCAGGTGGGGCACAGGCTGACAACGAGGGTTTTGTCCAGGCCACCGTGCCCTGCATGATGGCGGACCGGCGCCCTGTCGCGGGCGCCGGAGCCGCACCGCCGATAACGAAAGGTCCCTCGTGCCCAGCAAGAAGGCCCTCGTCCGCCGCCCCAGCCCGCGCCTTGCCGAAGGCCTGGTGACGCACATCGAGCGGGAGAAGGTCGACGTGGACCTCGCCGTCGAGCAGTGGGAGGCGTACGTCGAGGCGCTGGGCGAGCACGGCTGGAAGACGATCGAGGTCGATCCGGCCGAAGACTGCCCGGACTCGGTGTTCGTCGAGGACACCGTCGTCATGTACAAGAACGTGGCGTTGATCACCCGGCCCGGCGCCGAGTCCCGGCGCGCGGAGACCGCGGGCGTCGAGGAGGCCGTGGCCCGGCTCGGCTGCTCGGTGAACTGGATATGGGAGCCGGGCACCCTGGACGGCGGCGACGTCCTGAAGGTCGGCGACACGATCTACGTCGGCCGGGGCGGGCGCACCAACGCGGCCGGCGTGCAGCAGTTGCGGGCCGCGTTCGAACCGCTGGGCGCGCGCGTGGTCGCCGTACCGGTGAGCAAGGTGCTGCATCTGAAGTCGGCGGTCACCGCGCTGCCGGACGGGACGGTCGTCGGGCACATCCCGATGGTGGACCGGCCGTCGCTGTTCCCGGGCTTCCTGTCGGTGCCGGAGGAGTCCGGCGCGCACGTGGTGCTGCTCGGCGGCCACAAGCTGCTCATGGCGGCGAGCGCCCCGAAGACGGCGGAACTGCTCACCGATCTCGGCCACGAGGTGGTCACGGTGGACATCAGCGAGTTCGAGAAGCTCGAGGGCTGTGTGACGTGCCTCTCGGTGCGCATGCGGGAGCTGTACGCCTGATCGGGTGATCCGTCACTCCGGCAGCCCCGGGACCTGCGGGTCCCGGGGCTGTTTGGCATGCCCTCGAAAAGCCGGGCCATGGGTGCTGATCAGCGATCTTTACAACGAACTTAACCTACGGCTTCGTAACCTACGGATTCGTAGCCTACGATCTCGTAGGTTTCCGGCTCCGCTCGCCGGACCGTCCCCCGTCTCTCCCCCTTTGTACGGCGTCCCCCTGGAGTTCCTGTGACGATCACCTCCCCTCACCTCGGCAGCCCGTCCGTGTGGACCGACGCGCGGCTGCTGTACGCGCTGGAGGAAGTCGTCGAGAAGGAACTGAACCGGCATCTGCAGGTCGCCAAGGACTGGATGCCGCACGAGTACGTGCCCTGGACCGACGGCCGCAACTTCCCCGGCCTCTTCGAGGACGGCGAGGCCTGGGACAAGGAGCAGTCCAAGGTCACGGAGATCGGCCGCATCGCCCTCGTCGTCAACCTCCTGACCGAGGACAACCTCCCCAGCTACCACCACGAGATCGCCTCGCTCTTCGGCCGCGACGGCGCCTGGGGCACCTGGGTGCACCGCTGGACGGCCGAGGAGGGCCGGCACGGCATCGTGATGCGTGACTACCTGCTCACCTCGCGCGCGGTGGACCCGGACAAGCTGGAGCAGTTCCGGATGTCGCACATGAGCGAGGGCTTCGAGTCCGACAACCGGCACTCGATGCTGCACTCGATCGCCTACGTCGCCTTCCAGGAGCTGGCGACCCGCATCTCGCACCGCAACACCGGCCACCAGTCCGGCGACCCGGTCTGCGACCGCATGCTGGCGCGCATCGCGACCGACGAGAACCTGCACATGGTCTTCTACCGCAACCTGCTGAAGGCCGCCTTCGAACTCGCTCCCGACCTGACCATGCAGGCGGTCCGGGACGTCGTGGTCAACTTCCGCATGCCCGGCCACGGCATCCCCGGCTTCGAGCGGGCCGCCGCGCAGATGGCGATCGGCGAGGTCTACAACCTGCGCATCCACCACGACGACGTCCTCCAGCCCGTGCTGCGCTTCCTGAAGATCATGGAGATCGACGGCCTCGGCCCCGAGGGCGTCCAGGCGCAGGAGGAACTCGGCCTCTTCATGGGCGGCCTGGACACGGAGGCCGCCAAGTTCGACGAGAAGCTGGCGGCCCGCAAGGCGCGGATGGCGGCGCGGGCCGCGGGCTGAGCGGCGCTCGGGCCGTCGCCCGAGGTGGGTGTCGGTAGGACGTGCGGCGCAGTCGGTGCGACGTGCGGCCCGGTCAGTGCGACGTGCGGCGCAGGGCGAGGCGCTCCTTCTCGGAGAGGCCGCCCCAGACACCGAAGCGCTCGTCGTTGGTGAGCGCGTAGTCGAGACAGGCGGAGCGCATCTCGCACATGGCGCAGATGCGCTTCGCCTCGCGCACCGAGCTGCCGGGCTCGGGGAAGAAGAAGTCCGCCCCGGTCTGCGCGCACAGCGCCTGTGCCTGCCAGGCGGTGTCGGCCGGGGTGATGGTGTCGATGTGCATGTCCAGAATCGTGCCGGGCGGCGAAAAACGTTCGATCAACGCCGGATCAACGGCGCGGCCGCGACCCGGGCCGCCCGTTGATGCTCCACCGGAGCCCTGGGCCCCCCGATGATGCTCCGCGTGCAGACGCCCGCGCACGGCGGCGCGCGGAAGCAGTGTGAAACCCGGAGAACCAGGCGGCGGCCCCCAGGGTGAGCGGGGGCTTCGGTCCGGCGTGCGGCGGCGCTCCGGCAGCGGTTGTCAGTGGGCGGTGCCAGACTCGGCAGTGCAGAGGACGGGACCGATTCCGGACACCCCTTCAAGGGTTTCCGGACCCCCTTTCAAGGAGGGCGAAGATGCTCACCACCCGTTTCGTCGACGGCGCTCCGAACTGGATCGACGTCGGCACCCCCGACCTCGACGGCGCCCTCGCCTTCTACGGCGGGCTGTTCGGCTGGCAGTTCCAGTCGGCGGGGCCGGACGCCGGCGGCTACGGCTTCTTCCAGCTGGGCGGCAGGACCGTCGCCGGCGGCATGCAGACCGGACCCGAGCAGGGGCCTCCTGCCTGGACTGTGTACTTCCAGAGCGAGGACGCGCAGGCCACGGCCAAGGCGGCGGAACAGGCGCACGGCAGCGTGCTGTTCCAGCCCATGGACGTGATGGGCCAGGGGCACATGGCGGTCCTCGCCGACCAGGCCGGCGTGCCGTTCGGGATCTGGCAGCCCGGTCAGACCAAGGGCGTGGACGTGGCGAACGAACCGGGCGCGCTGTGCTGGGTCGAGCTGTACACACCGGACATCGCGGCGGCCGCCGCGTTCTACCAGAGGGTGCTGGGCCTGGAGACCTCGGCCATGCCGTTCCCGGGCGGCACGTACACCTGTGTGAACCCGGGCGGTGCCGGTGAGGACGCGATGTTCGGCGGGATGGTCCCGCTGGCCGACGACCCGACGGAGGCCGAGGCGGGCGCGTACTGGCTGCCGTACTTCGAGGTCGAGGACACCGACGCCGTGGTCGAGAAGGCGCAGCAGCTGGGCGGCACGGTGCGTATGCCGGCGACGACCATGGAGGGCGTCGGCCGGATGGCCAAGCTCGCCGACCCGTACGGCGTCCGCTTCGCGGTGATCAAGAGCGAGCCGCCGCAGGGCTGAGGCGCCGACGGGCATGTTGTGCCCGGGCGGGCGCGCTGTGCCTAGGCAGGGTCGGGGTGCCTAGGCGGATGCGCGTCGTATCAGGGTCGTCGGCAGGACGACGCTGGAGACGGCCGCGTCCGCCGGGGCCGCGTCGCGCGTCCGGCCGGCCAGGCCGCGCAGCAGGAGACGGGCCATCAACCGGCCCATTTCCTCTATGTCCTGACGGACCGTCGTGAGCGGCGGATCGGCCTCTTCGGCGATGGGCAGCACATCGTCGAAGCCGATGACGGCCACGTCGTCCGGCACGCGCCGGCCCCGCTCGCGCAGCACGCGCAGGGCGCCGAGCGCGGTGAGGTCGTTGGCGGCGAACACCGCGTCCACGTCCGGGCAGCGGTCCAGCAGTTCCCGCATGGCGCGCTCGCCGCCGCCGGGGGTGAAGTTGCTCTCCACCACGAGCCGCGGGTCGGCGTCGCCCACCACGTCCCGGTAGCCGTCGAGCCGGTCCACCGCCGAGGTCTGGTCCAGCGCGCCGGTGATGTGCGCTATCCGGCTGCGGCCGAGGTCCACGAGATGGCGTACGGCCTCACGGGCGCCGCCCCGGTTGTCGCTGTCGACGTACACCGGACCGGGGGTGCCGTCGCTCCAGTCGGGGCGGCCGCCGAACACGGTGGGGACGCCCGCGTTCCGGATCAGGCCGGGCAGCGGGTCGTCGAGGTGGAGGGAGAAGACGAGGGCGCCGTCGACATGGCCTCCGGCCAAATAGCGGGCCACACGGGCGTGGTCGGCGCGGCCCTCGGTCAGCAGCAGCACGAGCTGGTTGTCGTGGGCCGTCAGCTCCTTGCTGATGCCTCGCAGTTGGAGCGCGAAGAAGGGGTCGGCGAAGACCCGGGCCTCGGGTTCGGCGATGACGACGGCGACGGCGTCGTGCCGCTTGGTGACCAGGCTGCGTGCGGCCTGGTTGGGCACGTACCCGAGTTCCTCGACCGCCTGCCGGACCCGTTCGACCAGGGGCTCCCTGACCCCGTCACCGCCGTTGACGACCCGTGACACGGTGGCCCGGGACACCCCGGCCCGCGCGGCCACTGCCTCCAGCGTGGGACGCGACACTGCCTCGGTCACTTCGGGACTCCTCATCGGCGGCTGGCGATCAGGATAACCGCGCTGCCGTGGGGCCGTCGGGGCCGGAAAAGGGGTTGCTTCCCGGCATCTCGCCAGGTGAAGATCGCCGCATGAAGACGAGAAAGGCTCATGCCGGCTGAGCGCCCCGAGACGCGGCTCGTGCCCTACGCACGACTGCCGCGCACCTACCGCGACCGGCACATCGTCCACAGCTCGGTCGACGCGTTCGGCCGGGCACACTGGTTGCTCACCGAGCATCCGCCCAAGGACCTGGACACCGATCCGTACGACGCGCTGGTGGTGACCGTCGAGGACGGCGTGTGCCACGAGACGTACCTGCATGCGGTGTTGCCCTGGTGCCCCCGCATCGAGGCCCTGCCCGACGGCGGGTTCGTGCTGACGTCGCCCCGGGCGGACAAGGACGACCAGCAGCAGGTCCAGGTCTTCGACGCACTGGGCCGGGCGACCGGCACGTTCCGCGTGGGAGACGGCATCGAACACCTCCTGGCCGACCGGGCGGGAGACCTCTGGGTCGGCTACTTCGACGAGGGAATCTTCGGCGACGCGTTGAGCGCGCCCGGCCTGCGCCGCTGGAGCATCACGGGCGAACCCCTGTGGTCCTACAGCCCGGTGTCCGACGCGGGATGGATCGACGACTGCTACACCTTGAACGTGGCGGGGCGCACCGCCTGGGCGTGCCCGTACATGCGCTTCCCGCTCATCGAGGTGGACGAGGGCCAGGTCGTCCGGGTGCGACAGAATCCGGTGCGGGGTGCGAACGGGCTCGCCGTCCTGGGCGAACGGGCAGTGTTCTTCAGCGGATACGGCGAGGACCGCAACCGGCTCGTCGACTGCCGTCTGACGGAGACCTCCGTGGAGCCGGTGGCCGAGAGCCGCCTGGTCCGCCCCGACGGCGGCCGACTCGGCCGGCGCCGGATCGTCTCCCGTGGTTCCCGGATCCATGTGCAGGTCAAACCGTTCACCGAGTGGTTCGTGTTCGACCTCGCGTGAGGGTCAGGAGTCCTGCTCGCGGCGGGCCCGGCTCGGCTGGACGCGCTTGGGCTCGCCCGGCATCTTCGGGTACTCCGGCGGGTACGGCAGGTCGCCCAGGCCGTGGTCGTGTTCGTCGCGGCGGGCCAGTTCGAGGAGGGCGTCGAGGGAGTAGGCGTGGTCGTCCATGTCGGCGTGCACGTCGCCGAGTTCGGCGAAGCGGGCCGGCATGGTGGCGAGGTCGAAGTCGCGGGGATGGGCCACGCCGACCTCGTCCCAGCGCAGGGGCGCGGAGACGGGGGCGTTCGGGCGGGGCCGGACGGAGTAGGCGGAGGCGATGGTGCGGTCGCGGGCAGTCTGGTTGTAGTCGAGGAAGATGCGCTCGCCGCGCTCCTCCTTCCACCACTTGATCGTGACCTGGTCGGGCATCCGGCGTTCCATCTCCCGGCCGACCGCGATCGCGGCGCGCCGCACCTGGGTGAAGGTCCAGCGCGGTTCGATGGGCACGAAGACGTGCAGGCCGCGGCCTCCCGAGGTCTTGGGCCAGCCGCGCAGGCCGCCGAACTCGTCGAGGACGGCACGCAGTTCGTGGGCGGCACGGACGGCGTCGTCGTAGTCGGTGCCGGGCTGCGGGTCGAGGTCGATGCGGAGTTCGTCGGGATGGTCGACGTGGGTGCGGCGCACCGGCCAGGGGTGGAAGGTGAGCGTGCCGTACTGGGCGGCCCACACCACGGCGGCCTCCTCGGTGGGGCACATCTCGTCGGCGCTGCGGCCGCTGGGGAAGGTGATGTGGGCGGTGGGGATCCAGTCGGGCATGCCCTTGGGCGCGCGCTTCTGGTAGAACCACTCGCCGTCGACGCCGTCCGGGTAGCGCTGGAGGGTGGTGGGGCGGTCGCGCAGGGCGCGCAGGATGCCGGGGCCGACGGCGGCGTAGTACTGGGCGACGTCCAGCTTGGTGAATCCGCGTTCCGGGAAGAAGACTTTGTCCGGGCTGGACAGCCGCACGGTCCGGCCGGCCACGTCCAGTTCCACCGCTGCACCCATGCGGCCACGGTAGGCGCACCCGGCACACCACGCATACCGGGCGTCAGCTGACGTATGCGAGCAGAATCGGACACATGGATCTGCCGGTGATGCCGCCCGTGAAGCCGATGCTCGCCAAGTCGGTGGCGAAGATCCCGCCGGGCATGCACTACGAGGCGAAATGGGACGGGTTCCGCGCGATCGTGTTCCGGGACGGGGCCGAGGTCGAGTTGGGCAGCCGTACCGGGAAGCCGCTGACCAGGTACTTTCCGGAGCTGGTCGCGGCGTTGAAGGAGCGGGTGCCCGAGCGGTGCGTGCTGGACGGGGAGATCGTGATCGCGCGGGGCGGGCGGCTGGACTTCGACGCGCTGACCGAGCGGATCCATCCGGCGGACTCACGGGTGCGGATGCTGGCCGAGAAGACCCCGGCCTCCTTCGTGGCCTTCGACCTGCTGGCGCTGGACGACCACGCCCTGCTCGACGTGCCGCTGACCGACCGGCGTGCCCTGCTGGAGCGGGCGCTGTCCGGGGTGAGCGCGCCGGTGCATCTGGCGCCGGCGACGACCGACGTGGAGGTGGCGCACCGGTGGTTCGAGCAGTACGAGGGCGCCGGTCTGGACGGGGTCGTCGCCAAGCCGCTCGATCTGCGCTATCTGCAGGACGAGCGGGTCATGTTCAAGATCAAGCACGAGCGGACGGCGGACGTCGTCGTGGCGGGCTACCGGTTCCACAAGAGCGGGCCGGTGGTGGGCTCGCTGCTGCTGGGCCTGTACGACGACCGGGGAGCGCTGCAGCACGTGGGCGTGTCGGCGGCGTTCGCCATGAAGAAGCGCGCCGAGCTGGTCGAGGAGCTGGAGCCGCTGCGCATGGACGACGTGACCGGGCACCCGTGGGCGGCCTGGGGCGACGAGGCGGCGCATGAGACGGCCCGGCTGCCGGGGGCACCGAGCCGCTGGTCGGGCAAGAAGGACCTGTCCTGGGTGCCGATCCGGCCGGAGCGGGTCGCCGAGGTGGCCTACGGCCACATGGAGAACGGCGCCCGCTTCCGGCACACGGCCCGCTTCCGCCGCTGGCGCCCGGACCGGACACCGGAGAGCTGCACCTACGCGCAGTTGGAGGAGCCGGTGCGCTACGACCTCACGGAGATCCTCGGGGTCGAGGAGGACGGCTCCCAGGCCCCGCTGCACGTCGGACACCCGGATGCCACCTAGGGCTGCATCAGGATCTTGATCGCACCGTCCTGCTTGTGCTGGAACATCTCGTACGCGGTCGGTGCCTCGTCGAGCGGCAGCCGGTGGGTGGCGAAGTCGTCGACGCCGAGTGGGTCCTCGTCCGTGAGGTAGGGCATGATCGCGTCGGTCCACCGGCGGACATTGGCCTGCCCCATCCGCATCTGGATCTGCTTGTCGAACAGGGTGAGCATCGGGATCGGGTCGGCCGTGCCGCCGTAGACGCCGACGAGGGAGAGCGTGCCGCCCCGCCGGACCAGGTCGATGGCCAGGTGGAGGGCGCCGAGCCGGTCGACACTGAAGCGTTCCGCGAGCGGCGCGCCCAGCTTGCGGGGCAGCATCGCCGACGCCTGCTGGGCGAGCCGGGCAGCGGCGCTGCCGTGGGCCTCGGTGCCGACGGCGTCGATCACGGCGTCCGGGCCGCGGCCGTCAGTCGCATCGCGGATCACGGCGACCAGCTCCTTCTCGTCGTCGAAGGCCCTGAGGTCATACGTCCGCACACCGCGCCGGCTCGCCCGGGCCAGCCGCTCGGGCACCAGGTCGACGCCGAACACCCGCTCGGCTCCCCGGGCCAGCGCGACCCGGCAGGCCATGTCGCCGATC
The DNA here is from genome assembly GCF_042892235.1 of Streptomyces sp. NPDC001816. NCBI lineage: Bacteria > Bacillati > Actinomycetota > Actinomycetes > Kitasatosporales > Streptomycetaceae > Streptomyces > Streptomyces sp. NPDC001816. Next base: position 71,649 of record NZ_JBIATY010000012.1, on the reverse strand, counting down.
GGGCCGAGGCCGAGGACGGCGAGGCTGCCGCCGGGCGGGAGGGACGCGTACTCGACGGCCTGCCAGGCGGTGGGCAGCACGTCCGAGAGGTAGACGAAACGGTCGTCCGGCGGGCCCTCGGGCACCTTGATCGGGCCGTACTGCGCCTGCGGGACACGCAGGTACTCGGCCTGGCCGCCCGGCACGGAGCCGTACAGGCGGGTGTAGCCGAACAGGGCGGCGCCCATGCCCTCGCCGGTGACCTGGGTCGTCTCGCACTGGGTGGGCAGCCCGGTCAGGCACATCCAGCAGTCTCCGCAGGCGATCTGGAACGGGACCACGACCCGGTCGCCCACGGCGAGGTCCGGCACCCCGGCACCGACCTCCTGGACGATGCCCATCGGTTCGTGGCCGAGGATGTCACCCGGGGTCATGAACGGGGTGAGCACCTCGTACAGATGCAGATCCGAGCCGCACAGACCGCTGGACGTGACGCGGATGACGGCGTCGGTGGGCTGTTCGATCCGCGGGTCGGGCACGTGCTCCACCCGCACGTCCCGCCTGCCCTGCCAGGTGACTGCCTTCATGGGGTCGCGCTCCCTTGCTCGCGTGCGCGCCGGTTCGCCCTGGCGCGTCCGGTTTGCGGTGGCGCCCGGGTACCCGCGCATGCCGCGACGAACACCTGCGCGCCCCGGCGGCTCGGACCGCCCGGGCCACGCCGTGGACCCGATCGACCCACGGAAGGCGCAGGACCGGAACCGACCAGGGATGGCCCGCGATGACCCGATGAGCACACAATCGACAGATACGAACGGGGGCAACGGTGGTCATAGGACGCAGCGCGCGCAGACGACGCACGGCACTGACGGCGGCCCTGGTCGCCGTCACGATGACGGTCTCCCTGACGGCAGGCTGCACACGGCACGGCCCGGCCGACGACGCCCACGCCCCGCACGGGACCCCGTCGCCGACCGGCCCGGCCGTGCCCGCGGACGGCTCACTGCTCGCCGTGAAGATCGACAACGTCCCGGCGGCCCGCCCGCAGACGGGACTCGACGCGGCGGACGTCGTGTACGCGGAGCAGGTCGAGGGCGGCCTGAGCCGCCTGATGGCGGTGTACGCCACCACCCTTCCCAAGACGGTGGGTCCGGTGCGCAGCGCCCGCGAGTCCGATCTGGAGCTGCTGCGCCAGTTCGACGAGCCGACGCTGGCGTTCTCCGGGGCCCAGCGCAAGCTGCTGCCACTGATCCACCAGGCCCCCGTGCGGGCGGAGTCGCCCGACGAGGCCACGGACGCCTACTACCGGGGCACCGACAGGGCCGCGCCGCACAACCTGTATCTGCACCCCGCCCGGCTGCTGCCCTCGGCGCCGGGCAAGGCCGCGCTGACCACCGGGTTCCGCTACGGTCCTGCGCCCTCCGGCGGCACTCCCGAGTCCGCGCGGACGGTGCGCTATCCGTCGGCGCGCTTCACCTTCACCTGGTCCGCGGGGCGGGGCGGCTGGCTGGTCGCGATGGACGGCACGCCGACGGTGACGACCGACGGCGTGCGGCCGGCGCCGGCGACGGTCGTCGTGCAGTACGTGAAGATCCGCGCGTCGCACTACCACGACGCGCTCGGCAACAGCACGCCGTACACCGAGACGGTCGGCTCCGGAAAGGCCGAGGTGCTGCGGGACGGCCGGTCCTTCGACGCCACCTGGTCCCGGCCGTCCGCGACGGACGGCACGGCGTTCACGGCGGTTGACGGCAGCCCGATGAACTTCGCCACCGGTCAGGTGTGGGTGGTGTTCGCCGAGGCGCCCTCCTGACCGGGCCGCCGTTCAGCCCTGCCCGGCGGCCGGCGGCTCGGCCGGGTTGCGCAGGCCCTCGGCGGCGTCCGCGACCCGGCGGATCAGGTCGAAGAAGACGGTCTGCTCCTCGGGGGAGAGCGGGGCGAGGAAGACCTGGTTCATCCGCGCGGTGCGCACGGTCAGCTTGCGATGGACGCGCAGGCCCTCGTCGGTGAGACGGAGCAGGAAGCGGCGGCCGTCCTGCGGGTCGCGGACCTTGTGCAGCAGCTCGCGGCGGGTGAGCCTGCTGATGACCTCGGCGATGGTCGACCGGTCCAGGCTCACCCGCTCCCCCACGGTCCGCTGATCGAGACCCGGCTCGGCGACGAGCGCGTTCAGCACCGCGAACTGCGGTGAGGTGATCTCCTCGGAGACCATGGTGTTCCACAGCAGGTAGTGCGCCTGCTGGAGCCGCCGGGCCAGGTGCCCGGGATGGGTGGCGAGGTCCACCGCGGCCATGTGCACTCCCCTGATCGATTCGTTGGTGTACTGAACGATACTCGCGCTGGGGCGCACGGCCTGCATGGGGAATCCCGCGTATTACAAGGCCTTGACGGTTCTTGCGTCCGATGGCAGCGTGAGGAGCACCTCACCGAAATGCTCAGTACACTGACTAATTGCAGAGATGAGGCTTCACGGATGGACAAGGTGGTCGCCACTGCCCTGGAGGCGGTGGCCGATGTGCCGGACGGCGCGTCCCTCGCGGTCGGCGGCTTCGGGCTGAGCGGTGTCCCGAACGTACTGATCCAGGCGCTGTACGAGCGCGGGACGACCGGTCTGGGCGTGGTGTCGAACAACTGCGGTGCGATGGAGTCCGGCCTCGCGGTGCTGCTGTCCGCCGGCCGGATCGCCCGGGTGACCGGCTCCTACATCGGCGGCAACAAGGAGTTCGCCCGCCAGTACCTCTCCGGCGAACTGGAGGTCGAGCTGATCCCGCAGGGCACGCTCGCCGAGCGGCTGCGCGCGGGCGGCGCCGGGATCCCCGCCTTCTACACCCCGGCGGGCGTGGGCACGCAGGTCGCCGAGGGCGGGCTGCCGTGGCGGTACGACGGTGAGGGCGGGGTCGCGCTCGCCTCGCCACCGAAGGAGGTCCGGGAGTTCGACGGCGTGGAATACGTCCTGGAGCGGGGCATCCGCACCGACTTCGCGCTGGTCCGCGCCGCCAGGGGCGACCGGCACGGCAACCTCGTCTTCGGCAAGTCCTCCCGGAACTTCAACCCCCTTGCCGCGATGGCCGGCCGGGTGACCGTCGCCGAGGTGGAGGAACTGGTGGAACCCGGGGAGATCGGCCCGGACGCGGTGCACCTGCCCGGCGTCTTCGTGCAGCGCGTGGTGGCGCTGACCCCCGAGCAGGCGGCGGACAAGAAGATCGAGCAGCGGACGGTGAGGTCCTGATGGCCTGGACACGCGAGGAGATGGCCGCCCGCGCGGCCCGCGAACTGAAGGACGGCCAGTACGTCAACCTCGGCATCGGCCTGCCGACGCTGATCCCGAACCATCTGCCGCCGGGCGTCGAGGTGGTCCTGGAGTCGGAGAACGGCATCCTCGGCACCGGCCCGTACCCCGCCGAGGACGAGGTCGACCCGGACCTGATCAACGCCGGCAAGGAGACCGTGACGGTCCTGCCGGGCGCCTCCTACTTCGACTCGGCCCTGAGCTTCGCGATGATCCGGGGCGGGCACATCGACGTGGCCGTGCTGGGCGCGATGCAGGTGTCCGCGGGCGGCGACCTGGCCAACTGGGCGGTCCCGGGGAAGCTGGTCACCGGGATCGGCGGGGCGATGGACCTGGTGCACGGCGCCCGTACGGTCGTCGTCGTCATGACGCACACGGCCAAGGACGGCTCCCCGAAGATCCTGGAGCAGTGCACGCTGCCGCTCACGGGCAAGGCGTGTGTGAACCGAGTCATCACGGATCTGGCGGTGCTGGACGTCACGGATGCGGGGCTCGTCCTGGTGGAGACCGCGCCGGGCGTGACCGTTGAAGACGTCGTCACCCGGACCGACGCTGAACTGACCATCGGGGAGAACGTGCTGTGAACCCGGTTTACATCGTCGACGCCGTGCGCACACCGATCGGCCGCTACAACGGCGGGCTGTCCTCCGTGCGACCCGACGACCTCGCCGCCCACGCCCTGCGCGAACTGCTCGCCCGAACGCCCGACCTGGACCCCTCCCGCATCGACGACGTCTACTTCGGCAACGCCAACGGCGCCGGCGAGGAGAACCGCAACGTCGCCCGGATGGCCGCCCTGCTCGCGGGCCTGCCGACCTCGGTACCGGGCGTGACGGTCAACCGGCTGTGCGCCTCCGGCCTCGAAGCGGTGATCCAGGCCGCCCGCGCCGTCGCGGTCGGCGACGCCCGTTACGTCGTGGCGGGCGGTGTGGAGTCGATGACCCGCGCGCCGTACGTCCTGCCCAAGTCGGACAGGCCCTTCCCCACCGCACACACCGAGCTGTACTCGACCACGCTCGGCTGGCGCATGGTCAACCCGGGGATGGACCCGCAGTGGACCATCCCGCTCGGGGAGAGCGCCGAGCTGATCGCCGACAAGCACAGGATCAGCCGCGAGCAGCAGGACGAGTACGCGCTGCACAGCCACCAGAGGGCGGCCGCGGCCCAGCAACAGGGCCTGTTCGACACCGAGTCGACCCCCGTCCCGGTCCCGCAGCGCAAGGGCGACCCGGTCGACTTCGCCGCCGACGAGTGCGTACGGCCCGACGTCTCCCGAGCCGCCATGGCGAAGCTCAAGCCCTCGTTCCGCAGCCAGTCGGGCACCGTCACCGCGGGCAACGCCTCCCCGCTCAGCGACGGCGCCGCCGCCCTGCTCCTCACCGACGAGGAGGGCCTGAAGGCCATCGGCCGCGAACCCCTCGCCCGGGTCACCGCGACCGGAGTGTCCGGGATCGACCCGCAGTACTTCGGGCTCGCTCCCGTCGAGGCCGTCAACCGCGCACTCGCCAAGGCGGGCAAGGGTTTCGACGACCTGTCCGTGCTGGAACTCAACGAGGCGTTCGCCGCCCAGGTCCTCGGCTGTGTCGCCGAATGGCCCGAGTTCGACCCAGCGATCCTCAACCCCCAGGGCGGGGCGATCGCCCTCGGCCACCCCCTCGGCGCCTCCGGTGCCCGGCTCGCCGGCACCGTGGCCCACCAGCTCGCCCGCCGTGGCTCCGGCACCGGCGTGGCCGCCCTCTGCATCGGCGTGGGCCAGGGCCTGGCCCTCGTCCTCGACCGCTGAGGGCTCGTCCGCGCACGTCAAGGACTCCTCCTCGAACGCCAAGGAAGCGTCAGGTATCGACCAATGACTCTCACCCAGCAGGACATCGACCAGGAGATCGCGGCCGAGCACGCCGCGTACGAGAAGCGGGTCGCCGACGGAGCGCCCGTCGAGCACCACCCGCGCCGCGACTACGCGCCCTACCGCTCCTCCGTGCTCCGCCACCCCAAGCAGCCCCTGGTCGCCATCGACACCCGCCAGGACCCCGAACTGGTGGAACTGCACTCCCCCGCCTTCGGGGAGCGCGACCTCACCGACATCGACAACGACCTCACCCGGCAGCACACCGGCCAGCCGGTCGGCGAGCGGATCACCGTGTCCGGACGACTCCTCGACCATGCCGGACGCCCGGTCCGCGGCCAGCTCGTCGAGATCTGGCAGGCCAACTCGGCCGGCCGGTACGCCCACCGGCGCGAGCAGCACGACGCCCCGCTGGACCCCAACTTCACCGGCACCGGCCGCACCCTCACGGACGCCGAGGGCCGCTACCACTTCACCACCGTCCAGCCCGGCCCCTACCCCTGGCGCAACCACGTGGGCGCCTGGCGCCCGGCACACATCCACTTCTCGGTCTTCGGTACGGCGTTCACACAGCGCCTGGTGACACAGATGTACTTCCCGAACGACCCGCTGTTCCCGTACGACCCGATCCTGCAGTCCGTGACGGACGACGCGGCCCGGCAACGGCTGGTCGCCACCTACGACCACGGCCTGTCGGTGCCGGAGTTCTCCCTCGGCTACCACTGGGACATCGTGCTGGACGGCCCGGCCGCCACCTGGATCGAGGAAGGACGCTGACGGAAGCGATGACGAAGATCGACACGAGCAGCCCGCAGAGCGTGCTGCCCACCCCGTCCCACACGGTCGGCCCCTTCTACGGGTACGCGCTGCCGTTCCGCGGCGGCGAGGACATCGCGCCCCTGGGGCACCCCGACACGGTCACCGTGCACGGGTACGTCCTCGACGGCGAGGGCAATCCGCTTCCGGACGCCCTCGTCGAGCTGTGGGGGCCGCGCCCCGACGGCACCGTCCCGCAGGTGGACGGCTCCATCCGGCGGGACCCGGCGACCGGCGGCCAGCTGGGGCGCAACGGTGTGGAGTTCACCGGCTGGGGCCGCATCCAGACCGACACGAACGGCCACTGGTACGCGCGGACGCTGCGGCCCGGCGCACGCGGGCAGAGCGCCCCGTACCTGAGCGTGTGCGTCTTCGCGCGCGGACTGCTCGTGCACCTGTTCACCCGGATCTACCTGCCGGGCGACGAGGCCGCGCTCGCCGCGGACCCGCTGCTCGCCCGGGTGGGCGACCGGCGCGACACGCTGGTCGCCGGCGACGAGGGCGGCGGCACCTACCGTTTCGACATCCGCCTTCAGGGTGAAGGCGAGACGGTCTTCCTGGAGTTCCAGTGACATCCGCGTCCCCGCCGTACGCCGACACGGGCCTGCTCGCCCCCGGGTGGGGGCTGTCCGAGGCCGCCTCCGAGACCGGCGACCACGCCTATCTGCGGGCCCTGCTCGACGCCGAGGCCGCGCTGACCCGGGCGCAGTCCGCGCTCGGGCTCGCCCCGGCCGAGGCCGCGGCGGCGGTGACCGAGGCGGCCGTCCCGGCGAACTTCGGCATCCGTTCGCTGGCGGCCCGCACCCCGGCGGGCGGCAACCCGGTCATCCCGCTGGTCGCCGACCTGACGGCGGCGGTCGGCGAGGAGTACGGCCCCTACGTCCACCGGGGCGCGACCAGCCAGGACATCATGGACACGGCGACGATGCTGGTCGCCGTACGCACCCTGGAGCCGATCCTCGCCGGCCTCGGCCGCACCGAGCGCGCGCTGGCCGGGCTCGCCGCGGAGCACCGCGACACGCCGATGCCCGGTCGGACGCTCACCCAGCACGCCGTACCCACGACGTTCGGGTTGAAGGCGGCCGGCTGGCGCTCGCTGGTCCTGGACGCCCGCGACCGCGTCGCCCGGGTCCGGGACTCGCTCCCCGCCCAACTCGGCGGCGCGGCAGGGACCTTGGCGGCCTTCCAGGCGTACGGCGCCCAGGACGCGGACGCGCTGACCCAGGCGTACGCACGCGAAGTCGGCCTCGCGGCACCGGCGTTGCCCTGGCACACGCTGCGCACACCCGTCGCCGACCTGGCCGGCTGCCTGGCCTTCACCGCGGGGGCGCTGGGCAAGCTCGCCGTGGACGTGCTGACGCTGTCGCGCACCGAGGTCGGCGAGGTGAGCGAGGGCGGCGGTGGCGGCTCCTCCGCCATGCCGCACAAAGCGAACCCGGTGCGGTCCACGCTCCTCGCCGCCGCCGCGCGGCGCGCCCCGCAGCTCGCGGCCACCCTGTACGGCTCCCTGGCCGCCGAGGACGAGCGGCCGGCCGGTGCCTGGCATGCCGAGTGGGAACCGCTGCGCGACCTGCTCCGGCTGGTGGGCGGTGCGGTCGCCCATGCGGCCGAGCTGACCGAGGGGCTGCGTGTGCACCCCGCCGCGATGCGCCGGAACCTCGACACGACCCGGGGTCTGATCGTCTCCGAGCGGCTGTCCGCCGCGCTGGCACCCGTCCTCGGCCGGGCACGGGCCAAGGAGCTGCTGACCGAACTGGCGTGCCGCGCCCACGAGGAGGGCCGCCCGCTGCGTGAACTCCTCGCCAAGGAAGCAGAGTTGAAGGACGTCGAGCTGGACGACCTCACCGACTCCGCCCACTACACCGGTTTCGCCGGTGCCCTCACCGACCGTGCCCTGGAACGAGGTTGACCGTGAAACTCCTCGACCACCTGGAAGAAGGCCCGGCCTCCGCTCCCCCGCTGCTGCTCGGCCCGTCGCTCGGCACCTCGTACGCCCTGTGGGACGCGGTCGCGCCCGAGCTGTCGATCACCCACCGGGTGGTGCGCTGGGACCTGCCGGGGCACGGAGGTTCGGCGCCGGACCTGATCGGGCCGGGTGCCACCGTCGGCGACCTGGCCGCGCTGGTGCTGGCGCTCGCCGACGCGCTCGGCATCGAGCGGTTCGCCTACGCGGGCGTGTCGCTGGGCGGCGCGGTCGGCCTGCATCTGGCCGTGCACCACCCCGAACGGCTGACCTCGCTGGCCGTCATCTGCTCCTCCGCGCACTTCGGCGGCAGCGCGCCCTGGCGGGAGCGGGCCGAACGGGTGCGCCGGGAGGGCCTGGAGTGGCTGGTGGAGAGCGCCGACGCGCGGTGGTTCACGCCCGGCTTCACCGTGCCGCGGCTGGTGCGGGACCACCGGGAGGCCGACCCGGAGGCGTACGCCGCCTGCTGCGACGCGCTGGCCGCGTTCGACCTGCGCGACCGGCTCGCCGACATCGCCGTACCGACCCTGCTCGTGGCGGGCCGGCAGGATCCGGCGACACCGCCCGCGCAGCTGCGGGAGATCGCGGATGCGGTGCCCGCGGCCGCGCTCGTGGAGCTGCCCGGGGCCTCGCACCTGGCGCCCGCGCAGTGCCCGCAGGCCGTGCTGACCGCTCTGCGCACCCAGCTGACCGGGGCCCCGGCGAGCGGGATGGCGGTGCGCCGGGAGGTGCTGGGCGATGCGCACGTCGACCGGGCGCAGGCCCGGCAGACCCCGTTCACCGCGCGGTTCCAGGACTTCATCGCCCGCTACGCCTGGGGAGAGATCTGGGCCGACCCGACCCTCTCGCGCCGCGAGCGCAGCATGATCACGCTGACCGCGCTGGTCGCGTACGGCCACCACGACGAGCTGGCCTTGCACGTCCGGGCGGCGCGGCGGAACGGGCTGACGCCTCAGGAGATCGGCGCGGTGCTGCTGCAGACCGCGGTGTACTGCGGGGTGCCCGCGGCCAACTCGGCGTTCGCGACGGCCCAGCGGGTGCTCGCCGAGGAGGACGAGGCGGACGGGAAGGACGGGAGGGACGGGAAGGACGAGGACGGGACGCCCGGGCGAGGGTGACCCTGCTGGTCGTAGCCTCAGCAGCACCTCCTTCCCGGGGGCGGGCCGTGTCTAGGGTGGGGGCATGTCGACTGTTCTGATCACGGGCGCCACCTCCGGGCTCGGCCGGTACATCGCCTTCCAACTGGTCCGGGACGGCCATCTCGTCCTCGCCCACGGCCGCGACCGGGCGCGCACCGAGCAGCTGGTCGCGGAGCTGCGCACCGAGGGCCGGGCGGAGGGGTTCGTCGCCGATCTGGCCTCGCTCGCCGAGGTGCGCGAGCTGGGCGCCCGAGTGGTCGAGGCGCATCCCGAGCTGGACGTGCTGATCAACAACGCGGGCGTCGGCGGCGGTCCGCACGGCTCCGGGCGGGAGCTGAGCGCCGACGGGCACGAGCTGCGGCTCGCGGTGAACTACCTGGCGCCGGTGGCCCTGACCCGCGCCCTGCTGCCGGTCCTGCGCGCCAACCCGCCGGCCCGGATCGTGAACGTCGGCTCGGCCGGCCAGGAGCCGCTGGACTTCGCCGACCCGGAACTGACCCGTGGCTACAGCGGCGTGTCGGCGTACTGCCGCAGCAAGTTCGCGCTGGCGGCCCACACGTTCGCCCTCGCCGAGGAGCTGGCGGGCACCGGGGTGTCCGTCAACGTCCTGCACCCGGCGACCTACATGGACACGACGATGGTGCGCGACGCGGGCGTGGCGCCGTGGAACACGGTCGCCGACGGCGCGCCCGGTGTCCTGGCCCTGGCCACCCAGGACCTGGGCACGGGCCGCTACTTCGACGGCACGAGTCCGTCACGGGCGCACGCGGCGACGTACGACCCCGAGGTGCGGGGGCGGCTGGCCGCGATCACCGACCAGCTGCTGGCCATGTGATCTACCGCAGTCCCCGCCCTGTCTCCAGCACCTCCCGCGCCTGCGCCACCAGCCCGTCCGCCCCGATCGAACGGGCGAGCGCCAGGCCCCGGTTGAGTTCCGCGACCGAGCGGATCGCGATGCCGTACTCGACCCGGGCCGCCGCGTGCTCGTACTGGCAGGGCGAGGCTTCCAGATAGGCGACGGCCTGCGCGGCGAGGTGCGCCGCGCGCTGGCCGGTCTCCAGGGCGGCGGCACAGCGCAGGGCCTCGCCGATGGCGGTGTCCGTGCCGAACCGCTCGGCCTGTCGGCGGGCGTCCGCGGCGAGCTGGGCGGCCCGGGCGGGGTCCTGCGTGGCGAGGGCCTTGGCGAGGTCGATGGACCAGGGTGCGAGGACGGGGTTGTGGCCACCGCGGGAGGCGGCGGTCTTCTCTGCGGCCTCCAGTTCGTTGATGCCCTCCTCGGTGCGGCCCGTCGCGAGCAGCAGTCGGCCGCGTACGGAGCGGATGTCGGGCAGAATGATGGTGGACGGGTATGGCGGCGCGAAGGCGTACTGCTCGGCGATCGACCAGGCCTCCTCGACATGGCCGCGGGCCAGCAGGGTGTCGACGAGTCCGCAGGTCGACGCCCAGTACAGCGGCAGGCCGCGGCCGACGCGCTCGGCCAGGGTCAGCGCCTCGCGCAGCGTGGTCTCGGCGTCGCGGAGCCGGCCCTGCCTGCGGTAGGCGAGGCCGAGGAAGGCGTTGGCCAGGGAGAGGTGGCCGCCGCGCCAGCCGGCGCCGGTGTAGGCGCGCAGGGCCTCGGCGAACAGGCTCTCGGCGCGGTCGAGCCGGTCGGCGTAGGCGTACGCGCTGCCCAGCATCATCAGCAGTTCGATGCCCCACTCGCCGTCGGTCCAGCCGAGGCCGGGTGCGAGGCGGCCGTTGACGAGGGCGCGGTCGCACAGCTGGAGGACCTCCTCGGCGTTCTCGCCGTGGGTCATCGCGTCGAAGCCGCGCAGGATCAGCAGGGCGCGCTCGGAGTTGTCCCGCCCCTTGCAGGTGCCGGCCAGTTCGGCCAGGCTCCGGGAGCGTTCCTGGGAGACGCTCTCGCCGTGGATGCCCTCCCACATGAACTGCACGGCCTGCAGCCGCAGTTTGACCGGGCCCGCCTCGTGCCGGGCGGCCTCGGCCTCGACCGTGCGGACGGCCTCCTCCAGCTGGTCGTTGTGGAGCAGCGCCTGGGAGAGCCGGACCACGGCGTCGACCCGCTGTGTGCCGTTCAGGCCGGACATGGCGAGCGCGGACTGGAGGTGTTCGATGGTGACGGCGGGTGCGGTGAGCAGGGTGGCGTGGCCCAGTTCGAAGAGCACCTGTGCGTGCACGTCGGGGAGCGGCGGCTCTGCCAGGGCGCGCTCCAGGCAGCGGCGGGCCGCGTCGGGCGCGCCGACGGCCAGGTGCTCGCGGGCTGCCTCGCGCAGCTGCTCGACGAGTTCCTCGTCGTCGTCCGGGTGCACCTTGAGCAGGTGCCGGGAGGCCTCGGCGGCGCTGTGCCCGGTCTCGGTGAGGATCTGCGCCGCGACGCCGTGCATGGCGGTGCACACGCCCGGCGGGATGGAGTTGTAGACGGCGGAGGCGATCAGCGGGTGGACGAACTCCAGCTCGCCCTCCTCGGTCTCGGCGCCGGCCGCGGGGTCGGGTTCGGTGAGGATGCGGGCGGTGCGGAGCAGGTCGGCGCAGCGCTCGGCGACGTCGGGGTCCATGGAGGCGAGCCGGGCGACGAGGCCGACGGAGATGCCGGTGCCGAGGATGGCGGCGGCCCAGGCGAACTGGGTGGCGTCGATGCCGAGTCCCTTGAGCCGGTCGACCAGGCCGCCGCCGCGGGCGGAGCGGTTCAGGTCGCGCAGTTCGCCGGCCCGGGACTCGACCGGATGGACCTCGCTGTCCAGCACCTTGGCGAGGAGTTCGACGGTGTCGTACGGGTTGCCGCCGGTGACGGCCCAGACCTCGCGGCAGAACGGGTCGTCGGCGTGCCGGCCGACGCTGGCGCGGGTGAGCCCGGCGGTGGCCTCCGGGGTGAGGGCGCTGAGGTTGGTGATGGCGCGGCCCGCCGCGGCGGCGATCGCTTCGAGGTGGCGGGCGCTCTCGCCGCTCACCTCGCCGGGGCGGCGGGCGACCAGGACCAGCACCGACAGGTCGTCCAGGCGTTCGACGAACGCCGCGAGCCAGCGCAGGGTCTCCTGGTCGGCCCAGTGTGCGTCGTCGATGATCAGCACCAGCGGCCACTCACGGCGGGCGAGCCGGCGTACGGCCGCGACGAGTCCGTCGCAGACGTACTGCGGGTCGACGCTGCCCTCACCGGGGTCCACTATCCCGAGGGCGGGGCCCGCGATGTCGTACCAGTCGCCGAGGTACTCGCGGGCCTCTTCCGGGAGCATGGAGACCAGCGCCGGCTGCAGCAGCTGCCGCACCACGTTGAACGGCACGGACCTCAGGGTCTCTCCGCCGCGGGCGTACCACACCGTGCAGCCGCGGCGCTCGGCGATGCGCCGGGTCTCGGTGAGCAGCGCGGTCTTGCCGAGTCCGGCCTCGCCCCGGAGGACCAGCAGGCTGCCCGCGGATGACTGATCGGCACACAAGACGTCGAGCGTCCGCGTGACGGTGGCGATCTCCGCGTCCCGCTCCCACAGGGAAGCCGCGGCGGCCGCCGACGGCCGTCCCTCCGTCATCCCGTTACCTCCCCAGGTCGCCCGAATGACGTACAGACCACGAGCGTAGCCGTCCGATGGGATGTGTGGAGGCCGGTCGGGGCACGTGTTGCCCCGCCGGGTGAACCTTGAGGCGAGTGGGCGACGCACATGCTGTCCCACCAGCCGCTGTGGAGCCGACGAACCGTCAACAGGGCCTGGAATGAAGCTGATTTTCGAACCCCCCGGAGACAGCGGGGATCATGGCGACCGCGACGAGCGCGGATCCCGCGGCGACACGGCCGCCCGCCCGCCGACGGTGCGGGCCGTGGCGGCGGGGTCGGTGGGCAATCTCGTCGAGTGGTACGAGTTCGGTGTCTACGGCTATCTCGCGACCGTCCTCGCCGAGCGGTTCTTCACGCCGGCGGGCGGAACTGCGGCCGAGGGCCTGGTGCGCACGTACGCCTCCTTCGCGCTGGCGTTCTTCTTCCGGCCCCTCGGCGCGGCCCTGTTCGGCAGGCTGGGCGACCGGATCGGGCGGCGGCCGGTGCTGATCGCGGTGATCGCGCTGATGGCGGCCGCGACGACACTGATCGGCGTGCTGCCGACGTACGCCACCGCGGGCGCCCTGGCACCGTGGCTGCTGACGTTCCTGAGGGTGCTTCAGGGACTGTCGGCGGGCGGGGAGTTCGGTGGTGCGGTGGCGCTGATGACGGAGTTCGCCCCGCCGGGGCGGCGCGGTCTGTACGGTGCGTGGCAGTCGTTCACGGTGGCGCTGGGCCTGCTGGGCGGTGCGGGTGTCGCGGCGGCGACGGCCACGGTGCTCGGCGAGGACCAACTCGTCGGCTGGGGCTGGCGGTTGCCGTTCCTCCTGGCGCTGCCGTTGGGACTGGTGGCGCTGTGGCTGCGGGTCGGCCTGGAGGAGACGCCGGAGTTCCGGGAGCGGGACCGGGAGCGGGAGAGGACGGCTGCCGGCCCGAGTGGCGCCGGGGTGGTCGCGTCGGCGGTGCTGCTGGGCATCGGGCGGGTCATGGGCTGGTCGGCGGCCGGGTACACGTTCCTCGTCGTCCTGCCCTCGTATCTCCAGGCCTCGCTGCACACGGGTGTCCAGGAGGCGCTGCTCGCCACCGTGCCGGCCAACGTCGGGTTCGCCGCGGCGATCCTCCCGGCGGGACTGCTCAGCGACCGGTTCGGGCGGCGGCCGGTGATGCTCACCGGGGCGGTGCTGGTGGCCGGACTCGCGGTGCCGTTGTTCAACCTGTTGCAGAGCGACGGGACTTCGGCCGTGAGCAGGGGTGTGGCCACGTGTGCCGCGGGCGCCCTGGTGGGACTGATGGCCGGGCCCGGGCCCGCGCTGCTCGCCGAGATGTTCCCGGCGCGGGTGCGCTGGACGGGCCTCGGGCTGGCCTACTCCCTGTCGAACGCGGTGTTCTCCGGATCCGCGGGACTGATCATCACGGAGGCCGTACGCCGGACCGGGAACGTGGACGTGCCCGCCTACTACGCGGCGGCGACGTGTGCGGTGAGCGCGCTGGCCCTGATGAAACGGCAGACGAGAAAGGCGAGTTGACCCATGCGGGTGATCGGGCTCATGTCGGGGACGTCGTACGACGCGGTCGACGCGGCGGCCGCTCATCTACGGCTGGACGGGGACACGCTGGCACTGAAGCCACTGGGGACGCGCCCGTCCACTACGCCGCGGCATGCGCGGCGAGCGCTGTAACTCCTGAAATAGCGGACGAGAAAGGTGTGTTGACCCATGCGGGTGATCGGGCTCATGTCGGGGACGTCGTACGACGCGGTCGACGCGGCGGCCGCGGATCTGCGGCTGGACGGGGACACACTCGTGCTGAAGCCGCTGGGGATGGTGAGCGCGTCGTACGACGGCAAGCTGCGCGAAGCGCTCGCCGCGGCGCTGCCGCCGGCCGCCGTCCCGCTCGCCGAGGTGTGCCGCCTCGACACCCTGATCGGGCGGGCGTTCGCCGCGGCGGCGGTCCGGGCCGACCGTGAACTGTGCGGTGGGCGAGCCGAGTTGGTGGCCTCGCACGGGCAGACCGTCTACCACTGGGTGGATGGCGGCCGGGTGCACGGCACGCTCCAGCTGGGGCAGCCGGCGTGGATCGCCGAGGCGACCGGGCTGCCGGTGGTCGCCGACTTCCGCGCCCGGGACGTCACCGCCGGCGGCCAGGGCGCGCCCCTGGTGAGCCTGGTCGACCTGCTGTGGCTGCGGGGCAGGCCGGGCACGCCGGTGGCGCTGAACATCGGCGGCATCGCCAACCTGACCGCGCCGGACGGGACCGCCTTCGACACCGGTCCCGGCTGCGCGCTGCTCGACGCGGCGGCCAGGGAGTTCAGCGGCGGGCGCCTGGCCTACGACGCCGACGGGGCGCTGGCCGCGCGGGGCCGGCCGGACCTGCCGCTGCTGGACCGGCTGCTCGCCGAGCCGTACTACGCGCTGGTCCCGCCCAAGACGACCGGCAAGGAGCTGTTCCACGCCGGGTACCTGCGGGCGGCCGGGGTGGACGGCCTGCCCGCGCCGGACGTGCTGGCGACGCTCACCCTGCTGACGGCCCGGACGGTCGCCGACGCGGTACGGTCCGTCGGCGCCACGGAGGTGATCGCCTCCGGTGGAGGCACCCGCAACCCGGTGCTCATGTCCCGGGTCCGGGAGTTGCTCCCGCACACCGCCGTACGCACCTCGGACCAGCTCGGCCTGTCCGCCGCCGCGAAGGAGGCGTACGCGTTCGCGGTCCTCGGTTTCCTCACCGCCCACGGCCTGCCCGGCACCGACCCGCGCAGCACGGGCGCCCGGCACCCGAGCGTGCTGGGCTCGCTGACACCGGGGCGGGAGGGCCTGCGTCTGCCGCCGGCGCCGCGGGTCGGGCCGGTGCGGTTGGTGGTGGCGGTGTGAGGAAGCCCACCGTGCCATGCCGTGCGGCGGGTCGGGCCGACTGTGGCGGCCGTAGCGCGGGAGTCCGCGGCGAAAGCACGGAAATCCGAGGTGAAGGCAGAGAAATCCGAGGTGAAATGTGCCGGTCCGAGGAGTTGGCGACGGATCCTCTCATCCGGCTTTCACCGATGCCTCATACGGTGGGGGCATGACGCAGGTGACTCCTCCCGGGTGGTACCCCGACCCCGGGCAGACGAATGACGGTCCGCCCACCGAGCGCTGGTGGGACGGCAAGGCCTGGACGGACCAGACCCGCCCCACCGGGACGGCCGCCACGTGGGGTCCCCCGGCGCAGCAGTTTCCCGGCGGCCCGCAGCCGGCTCCCCCGGCGTACGGGGCCGCCTACCCGGGATATCCGGCGTACCCGGTCCAGTCGCCGGCCGCGCCCCGGCGCGGTCTGCGCACGGGCATAGCCGTCGCGGCGGCGGCCGCGGTCCTGGTGTGCATCGGGGTCGGCGTGTACGCGCTCAGCAACGACGGCGGGGGCGGCGGGGGCACCGACCGCGCCGGTTCCCAGCAGGGACCGGGCGGGCAGAACGGCGGGCAGGGCGGGCCCGGCGGCGGATCCGGAGGTCCGGGCGGATCCGGAGGTTCGGGCGAGTCGCCCTCCCCGGGGCGGTCCGCGGCGCCCAAGATCCAGGGCGGCGGCACGGTGCCGGATCCGGTGAACGGGATCAGCCTGCCTGTGCCCGAGGGCTGGACCGGGCAGACGATCAGCGTCGGCGCGCAGGTCACGTCCGACAACTCCTACAAGTGCCCCGGCAACAAGGAGCAGACGTGCACCGCGGGCGGCGCCTACTCGGCGCCGGCCGTCGCGCTCGGCACGGACGGTGACACGGCCGAGGCGGTCGCCAAGGCGGACATCGCGGCCAACGCCAAGGAGTCCTACGGCGGCACCACCTACGGCAGCATCACCTCGCACGAGGTGCTGGCCTCCAAGGCGGTCACGGTGGCCGGGCAGAAGGGCTACCTGGTGCGCTGGAAGGCGGTCACCGCCAACGGCGCCGACGGTTACGTCGAGTCGGTCGCCTTCCCCTCACCCAACGACACCAAGCAGATCGTCGTGGTGCGCTTCGGCGTGGACGTCGGTCAGAAGGTGTCCGTCATCGACGACATCCTGAAGGGGATCAAGGTCTCGTCGGGCGGCGGGAACGGCCAGAACGTCTGAGGACGCCGGCAGACAGAAGTCGGCCGGGTGGGGTTCCCCTCCGCTCAAGAGGAACCCCACCCGGCCGGGGGGTGCGCGCCGCCCCCGTCCCCACGGTGCGGCGCCGGCAGGTCACCGTTCAGTCATCCCGTGAACGGTGACCTGGGTCCTGGGTGAGTCCGAGTGCGGGCAGCACGGTGGACTCCACGAAACGGTCGAGATAGTCGGCGTCGGCGTACTCGCCGCTCAGCACCGGGCGCACCCGCAGGACGCCGAACATCATGGCCGGGATGTACTCCAGCGCGGGATGGTCCGCGGGCACCTCGCCCCTTTGCACGCCCCTCTTCAGCATCTCCTGCAGTGCGGCGATCTCCGGCGTGACGAGTGCGTCGCGCAGCGCCTGCGCCAGTTCGTGGTCGGCCGTGACCGCGTGACCGAGCGCCTGCAGGAGCTGGGCGTCCTTGTTGGACCAGTCGCCCGCGGCGCGTGCCGCCTGGCGCAGGTCCTCGGCGAGTGAGCCGGTGTCGATCCCGGCGAAGCGCACCTTGCGGCTGGCGCGCAGCGCGGCCGCGACGAACTGCGGCTTGGTCTTCCACTGCCGGTAGAGCGTGGACTTGCTGCACCGGGTGCTGGCGGCGACGCCCTCCATGGTCACGGAGTCGTAGCCGCACTGACGGATCTGCTCCAGCACGGCGTCGAAGAACTCCCGCTCACGCTCGGGCGTGATCTTGGAGCGGCGCGAGGCGGCGACCGTCTCCGGTCCGTCCGCGGCCTGCGACGTCATGCGTGGCTTCCCCTCACTCGTACCCGGTCCGCTCAAGCTCCGCGCAAGGGCGGCTGCGGATCCTGTCTCCAGTGTGTCGCACATCAATCGATACGCAAGTGTACCGGTACTCAAGCGTATCGGTACACTGCCGTATCGGTACACTCGCGTATCGGTACTCGGACGTATCGGTACCGAGGTGTATCGATGAGCTCCGGACCCCGGTCCGGGTCCCAGTCCGCACCACCACACGCACGACCGTCAGCGAAGGGGCCGGGGGATGAATGCCCGAACCGAGCCTGCAGAAGCGGAGCCGGACGCGATAACGCGCCCGCCGCTCCTCCGTGAGTTCCTGCTCGTCGCAGGGCTCTTCCTCGTCTACAAGCTCGGGCGGCAGCTGGCCACCGGCCACACCGCGGACGCCTTCCGCAACGCCCACCGGGTGTGGGACCTCGAGCGGGCCGTGCACCTTCCCCACGAGACCGCCGTGCAGTCCGCACTGCTGCACGGCGACGCCCTCGTGCACCTGGCGAACACCTACTACGCGACCGTCCACTTCCCGGCCACGCTGGCCTTCCTGGTGTGGCTGTACCTCAGTCGGCCCGCCCACTACGTGTGGGCCCGCCGGGTCCTGGCCGTGGTCACCTCCGCGGCCCTGGTGCTGCCGTTCGTGTTCCCGCTGGCCCCGCCGCGGATGCTGACCGGCACCGGCCTGGTGGACACCGCCCGGATCTACGGCCCCTCCGTCTACGGCCCGCCGGCCGGCGACCACCTCTCCAACCAGTTCGCGGCGATGCCGTCGCTGCACTTCGGCTGGGCCCTGATGGTGGCGATCGGCCTGATCGCGGCCACCCGGTCGCGCTGGCGCTGGCTGTGGCTGCTGCACCCGGTGATCACCCTGCTGGTGATCGTGAGCACGGCGAACCACTACTGGCTGGACGCGATCGTGGCGACCGCCATGCTCGGCGTCGCCCTCGCAATCGTCCACCCGCCGAAGCGGACGTCCAGCACGGCGGGACGCGGTGCCCGGCGGCTCGCCCCGGAGGAGCCCGTCCTGGTGGGAGCGGGCCGATGAGCCTCGCCGCACTCCTCGCCGTCGGCCTGTCCCTGATCTCGGCCGTCGCCTACGCCGCGGCCGCCGTCGCCCAGGAACGCCTCGCCTCCCGCAGCCCCGGGACCGGTCTCCTGCGACTGCTGGGCACCGGCGCCTGGTGGTCGGCGGTCGGGCTGAACGCGGCCGCCGCTCTGCTGCACGTCGTGGCCCTCAAGTACGGCCCGCTCACCGTCGTCCAGCCGCTGGGCGCGCTCACCCTCGTCGCGGCCGTGCCGCTCGGGGCGCGGGCGGCCGGGCGGCGGGTCAGCGCGGTGGAGTGGCGCGGTACGGCGCTCACGCTGCTGGGGCTGGCCGGGCTGCTGGTCACCGCGTCGGGTCCGGCGCCCGAGCGGGTGCTGAGCCTGACCCAGGCGCTGGCGGTCGCCGGTACGACCGCTGCCCTGATCGGCGTGCTCTCCCGGCCCGGCGCCCGGCCGGGCCTCAGGCACGCGACCGCCTCCGGGTTCGCCTCGGGTGTCGCCTCCGCCCTCACCCAGACGGTGACGGTGGCGGCGACGGACCGCACGGGCCCGGCGCTGAGTGCCGAGGTGATCGTGGTCGCCGTCCTGGTCGCGGCGTTCGCCACCGGCGGGCTGCTGCTGTCGCAGACGGCCTACCGCGGTGGTCTGGGCGGCCCGCTGGCCGTCGTCACCCTGGCCAACCCGGTGGCCGCCGCGATCATCGGGCTGACCCTGCTCGGGCAGGGCCTGCGGGGCGGAACCGGCGGCGTACTGCTGGGGCTGGCCGGGGCAGGACTGGCGGCCTGGGGCGTGGTCCTGCTGACCCGCTCGGCGCCCGAACCCGACCGGTCCGACGAGCACGACGACCACCCCGTCGCCGCGGTCCTGGCCCTGGAGCCGGGCACAGCGGCGGCGGAACCGGTACTGATGCCCCGACAGCCGGAGCAACCCGGGCATCTCACCGCACTCTGAGCAAACACCCGATCCGACCGGACACAAGGCCCGCCCGGGCACACGACGGCGGCCGGTGCGCGCGAAGTCCGCGTGCACCGGCCGCCTTTGCCGTACTCCCCGTGCGGATCCTGCTCAGTTCCAGCCCCGGTTGTCCTGCTTGAGCGCGGTGTCGACGGTCAGCGCCGTCGCCACGACCAGGCTCAGCAGCGGCTCGGGCAGCTGGTAGTGGATCTGCAGGACGTAGTTGTCCGCCGTCGTGAACAGCGTCTTGGCGAGGCCTTCCCAGGTCTTGGTGATCCGGGCCACCTCGTTGTCCGAGTGGTCGACGATCGCGAAGTTCCACGCCCGCCAGTTCTCCGCCTTGATCGCACCGACCTGCTGGCCGTTCACGTTCATCGCGAAGTTGATCTTCCCGATCATGTTCTGCTGGACGATCTCACCGACCGGCGAGCCGTCCGGACGGGTCACGACGACCCGGGACTTGATGAACTTCGCGGGCCGGGTCAGCACCAGCTGCGGCTGCCCGTAGGCGTCGCGGATCTCCAGCTTGTGCGTCATGAACTGGTCGAGGCTGGAGACGAAGCGCAGGATCTTCTTCAGCGCGCTCTGGCCGACCTGGACGACCGCACCGATCTCGCGGCCGTTCTGGTCCATGACCTTGTACTCGTTGGTCAGCTCGATCAGCTTGGCCTTCTGGTTCACCACCAGGACCGGCTCGGTGAAGAGGGTGCCGCCACCGGGACCGCCGGCCGCGACCCCGGCCTGCTGCTGCACCTGGCGCTGCACCTTGGCGTCGGGGCCCTGCTGGTGCGGGATGTGGGCGGCGGGCTGCTGGGGCGCGGCCTGCTGCTGCGGAACCTGTCCGGCGGCCTGCTGAGCCGGGTTCGTGTGCTCGGTCCACTGCGCGCCGTCCCAGTAACGGAGCGTCTGGGCAGCCCCGTGCGGATCGGGGTACCAGCCTGCAGGAGTGTTCGATTGCGTGGTCACCGGGGCACACTACCCTGATGTGACCGGTACCTGACCAGCCCGCACGGGGCGGTGTTCATCGCCCGTTCACTCCGTTCACGCCGTGATGATGGCCGGGTCGCTGACGCCGGCGTGCCCGTTCTCCACGTGACCGGCGAAGCCGCGCAGGAAGGCCGGGTCGCCGTCCGAGGTGACCGTGAGGTCGTACCACCGCTTGCTCGCCGTGAGGGCGACGGTGTGCTTCACGGTGGCGCCGGGCCGCACGGTGACGGCGACCGGGCTGCCGCCGTAGCGGTTCACGAGCTTCAGCTTCACCGTGCCGGAGCCCTTGTTGGTGAACGTCAGCTCGACGTCGTCGCCGGCGTACCGGGCCGTGACCTCGGGTCCGGCGACCTTGTTGCGGCCCTTGAACACGCGCAGGAAGCCGTTCGGGCCGTGCACGGCGAGGTCGTACGAGCCGCCGGAGTAGAGCGAGTTCCAGGTGTCGGAGAGGGTCTTGCCGGCCTCGGTGGTGTAGGGCCAGGGACCGTCGGTGCGGTTGTTCGAGGTGACCAGGAACGCGGCGCCCGCCTGTGCGCCGGAGGCGAAGGAGAGCGTGAAATTCCCGGCCGCCGTGTCCGCGGAACCGTCCACCACGGGGGCGTACTTGAGCGGCCGGGTGGGGCGGCAGCCGCGCTCCTGCTTGGGCAGGGCGGGGTTGGCGGGCGGGACGGGCACGTAGTCGGGGTGCCTGTCGTGGTCCGGCGGCTGGTAGCCGGCCGTGGACGGCAGCGTGACCGGCACGGCGTCCTTGCGGGAGAAGTCGAAGGCCGCGGTCAGGTCACCGCAGACCGCGCGGCGCCAGGGCGAGATGTTCGGCTCCTGGACACCGAAGCGACGCTCGATGAACCGGATGATCGACGTGTGGTCGAGGGTCTCGGAGCAGACGTAACCGCCCTTGCTCCAGGGCGAGACGACCAGCATCGGCACCCGCTGGCCGAGCCCGTAGGGGCCGGCGGGGTGGCCGACGTCGCCCTTGTACAGGTCCAGCGAGGGGTCCACGGTCGACAGGCCCTGGGCGGCGGAGGCCGGCGGGAAGGGCGGGATCACGTGGTCGAAGAAGCCGTCGTTCTCGTCGTAGGTGATGAACAGCGCGGTCTTGCCCCACACCTCGGGGTTGGCGGTGAGCGCGTCCAGGACCTGGGCGACGTACCAGGCGCCGTAGTTGGCGGGCCAGTTGGGGTGCTCGGTGAAGGCCTCGGGGGCGACGACCCAGGAGACCTGGGGCAGCTCGTCCGCCTTGACGTCCGCCTTGAGCTGGTCGAAGAAGCCCTCGCCCTTGCGCGCATCGGTGCCGGTGCGGGCCTTGTCGTACAACGGGTCGCCGGGCTTGGCGTTCCGGTACTGGTTGAAGTAGAGGAGGGAGTTGTCGCCGTAGTTGCCGCGGTAGGCGTCGTTGATCCACCCCCAGGAGCCGTTCGCGTCCAGGCCGTCGCCGACGTCCTGGTAGATCTTCCAGGAGACGCCGGCCTGCTCCAGGCGCTCCGGGTACGTCGTCCAGCCGTAGCCCTTCTCGTCGTTGCCGAGGACCGGGCCCCCGCCCTTGCCGTCGTTGCCCGTGTAGCCCGTCCACATGTAGTAGCGGTTGGGGTCGGTCGAGCCTATGAAGGAGCAGTGGTAGGCGTCGCAGATGGTGAAGGCGTCGGCGAGCGCGTAGTGGAAGGGGATGTCCGCACGCGTCAGGTACGCCATCGTCGTGGACGACTTGGCGGGCACCCACTTGTCGTACTTGCCCCCGTTGAAGGCCGCGTGTCCGTCGTTCCAGCCGTGCGGGAGGTCCTGGATGAACGCCATGCCCAGGTCGTCGGCGTCCGGGTGGAACGGGAGGATGTCCTTCGTGCCGTCGGACTGCTTCCAGACGGACTTGCCGTTCTGCGTCACCGGACGCGGGTCGCCGAAGCCCCGCACACCCCGGAGCGAGCCGAAGTAGTGGTCGAACGAACGGTTCTCCTGCATCAGGACGACGATGTGCTCGACGTCCTCGACCGAACCCGTGCGGTGGTGCGCGGGCAGTGCGGCCGCACGCTGGATGCTGCTGGACAGCGCGGTGAACGCCGATGTGGCGCCAGCGAGTTGGAGGAAGCGCCGTCGGTTGACTTCGGTCATGAGTGAGGGTCCTCTCGTCCTGACGTACGTGATGCCGCTGGATGACGGAATCTGCGCGCAGCGAGTGTTCCAAGAGCAGCAAACGTCAGGGAAGGGTCTGATGGCGGCGATGTGAAAGTCGTCGGTACGAAGGGGGTTGGGGCGACTGCGCCCTTTACCCCCGGTTCGGAGAAGTCCCCATATGGGGGTATCGAAAGGCTGAAGAGATGTAATATCCCGCGCACATGACGCCCGCCGAGCCGTCCTCGGCGGTGCGGGAGGGGGCGGAAATCCATGATCAGAAAGTGCGCGCCGGTACTCGCGGCGTTACTGCTCGCCAGCGGCTGCGGCGGCGGCTCGTCGCACGACCCGTCAAGTGCGGAGGAGTCCCCGTCGGCGGACGTCTCCGTGTCGGCCTCCGACCCGGCCTCGGGGACGCCGGACGTCGGCGGCTCCTCCTCGGACCCCACCCCCACCACACAGGAACCCGTCGAGGAGACTCCCACTGAGGAGAGCGCCACCTCCGACGCTCCGGACAGCTGGAGCGGGAGCGACGCGACGGACGACGACCAGCCGGCGGAAGACGGAAGCCAGGACTGCGGCAGCCTCGCGGGCAGCGGCACCTTCACCGACCCGCTGCAACTCGGCGTCGTGGACGGCCTCGTGACGGCCCGGGACTGCGCCCCGCTGACCTCGGGCTCACCGTTCAACGTCCGCTACTTCTCGTTCACCCTGTCCGGGACGCCGGGCACGAACGCCCACGCCGGGGCGTCCTTCACCCTCACCCAGGACGCGCTCGGCCCGGTGTACCCGGCGATCGTCCAGCCGAACGGATGGGTCCTCAAGCACAGCCTCGGCTCCGGGTACTGGACCGGAACGGAGCCCGACTTCACCGGCCGCTACCAGGAGATCTCGGACCTGGCTCCGGGCACGTACATCCTCCGCACGGAGAAACTCGACTCCCCGCTGCACTCCCTGTCCACGCCTTCGTACGACGTCGTCGTCGACGCGGACGGGTCCTGAGAGACCTCGAAGGGTGTTCTCGTGCGCCGTAGATCCTTGTGCACAAGCCTCTTGAGCTGTGCCGCGTTACTCCTGCCGCTGTATCTGTCCGCGGCGCCGGCGTACGCCGCGGACCCGACCGCGCCCTACGCCGAACTGACCCCGGATTCCGGGGAGATGGCGCCCGGTCGCGATCCGCTGACCATGGACGCCACGTTCCACAACACGCTGGACACCGACATCACGGACAGCTTCATCGTCGCCGTCGGCATCCGGCTCGCGCCGCCCGCCGACCGGCTGACACCCGAGCAGGTCACCGTGGAATGGTTCGACGCCGGCTCGTCCGTGTGGCGCCCGGTGGAGTTGACTCCCGGGGACACCGCGCTGAGCGGCTACCTCAGCACGGACGCCGGACTGCCCTCCGTGGGGTCGCTCCCGGCGGGCGACTCGGCCCGCATCCCGCTGCGCGTCTCCCTGGCCTCCGGAGTGCCGGCGCCGGCCACGCTCCAGTTCGTCACGCAGGGCCTGATCCAGCCGACGACCTCGGCCGACCCGGCGCCCCTGATGGACGGCAAGGCCTCATACTCCGTGGTCGAGCAGGCGACGCCCCCGGCATCAACGCCGGACACGCCCTCGGCGAGCCTCGCGCAAGGGAGTCCGGTGAGCGAGGCGACGACACCGACCGACACCCCGTCCCCCGCGCCCTCCTCGACTCCCCCGTCCGCCACCACCCCCGCCCCGTCGGCGCCGTCCGACGGCGCCGCAACAGGCGGGCACACGGACGGCGGCATCTCCGCGTCGATCGTGGCCGCCGGCGTGGCGGGCCTCGTGTTCGCCGCCGTTGTCGCCGTCGGGGTGGTTCTGCGGCGTCGCCGCAGCCGGTACTGAAGCCGCCGCGGTCGAGGCAGGCCGCCGCCGTCAGCACGCGCGCACCGCCCGGCCAACCGCCCATCCGTCCGTCCTCACAGGAGGAACTCATGCACGACCGCACGGGTCAGGACGTCCTGCGCGATGTGGTCCGCCGCGTCGCTCCGGCCGAACTGGAGAAGCTGGACGAGACCTGCCGGGCGTATCTGGCCCGCCCCCATCCCCCGCAGCGCCTGCACCGGCCGGCCGGGGATCCGCTGGGCATCGGCTTCGAGTCGGCGGTGGTGCTGCCGGTCCTGGTGGCGGTGGTCTCACAGGTCCTCGCCGACCTCGCCTCCGGGCGCATCCAGGCGGGCGGCACCCGGCTCAAGCGCTGGTGGCGGCGCCGGCACGAGGCCGACAACGAGGGCAGACGGGCCGCGCTGACCTCGGCGGTGCCGGAACTTTCCGGGGTGACCCGGCAGGAACTCGCGGACTGGGCCATGGCCGTGGGCCGTTCCGCCGGTCTGTCCGCGTCCGAGGGTGAGAGCTGCGCGGAGGTCATCGTGGTGGCTGTGGTGCGCGGGAACTCGGGGGCGCGGTCAGTGCCGGATACGGTGGTTGCGCCGGTTACACCGGTTGCGACGGTTGCGCCGGCGGGCCCCGGGCACCTGGCGGAACCGGAGCCCGAGCGCCAAGACGCCCCGGACCAGAGGGCTGAGGCCGCCGGGGCGGGCGACGACGTGGGAGCGGGACTCCCGCCCGACACCGATGGCGCGCCGGAAACCGGTGGCGCATCGGAGGCCGGTGGCGCATCGACAGCCGCGAACCCGTCGCAGTCGTGAGCGCCGTGCCGGGCCCCCAAGGCCCGCCCTCCCGCACCCACTCCCCCACGGCCACCACGGCCGAGCGGCCGGACGTAGCCCGCGCCCTCATGTCCAGCCCCCTGCCGCTGCCGACCACCACCCGGCTGGCCCTGCTGGTCCTCGTCGCCGGCGCCGGTGCCTCGTTCGCCACCTGGTGGTGGCTGGTTCTGGGCCGGGACAACTGGCCGGGGGCCCAACTCGCCTGCCTGCCCAGCGCCGACGCCGCGCCCGACGAGGTGCTCGCCCGCTTCACCGGCTGCGTGAACGACGTACGGCTGGCGCAGTCGGCGGTGGTACTGTGCGGGCCGCTCGCCCTGCTGGCCCTCGCCGTGCTCTGCCGAGCCGCCGGACGCCGGCTGAGCCTGTGGCGGTGGCAGGCCGCGCCGGACCACTCCTCGGCGCTCGCCCGGCGCCTGGCCGCCGTGGCGCCCGAAGGAGCAGGACCCCGGCCGGTGCTGTGGGTGCGTGGCCGGGGCGTCGGGATCCGGGCGCGTGCCTCGGGCACCGTCCGCCGGCCCCGGATCGTGGCCGACTCCTACGTCCTCAGCCTGGCCGACCGGAGCGTGGACGCGATCTTCCGGCATGAACTGGCCCATCTACGGCTGCGGGACGTGGGCCGGGTACGGCTGGCCATGGCGGCCGGGTGGCTCCTGCTCCTCGGCGTCACCCTGCCGATGGTGGTCGCGCTGGCCCACGACCCCGGGCTGCTGGGCGCGGGCCTGCTGGTCCGGATGGCGATCGTCCTGGTCGTCGTGCTGCTCACCCTGTGCGCCGTGCTGCGCGTGCGGGAGCACGACGCCGACCTCGCCGCGGCGGCGGATCCACGCGCACCGCAGGGCGCCACCGCCGCCCACATCGGCTCGGCCCTCGCGCCGCGCCGCGCCGAGCGCCTCGTACGGTCCCTGGGCCTGGCCACGCACCCCGCACCCGCGGTCCGCCTGGCCGTCCTCGCCGATCCGGCGCGTTCCTGGGGGCTGTCGTCCCTGGAGTGCCTCACCACCGGGCTCGCCGCCGGCCTGGTGTTCACCGACCTCACCCTGCTGGTGGCCGCCCTGATGCCCGATTGCACCCAACTCGCCTACATCGTGGGCGGGTTGTTGACGGGCTGGGTCGTGGCCGGGGTGGTGACCGTGGCGTGGTGGCGGGCCGTCGCCGTGGGACACCGGGACGCGTCCGGCCGGCGCGCGGCACCGGCCGGGGCCGCGCTCGGACTCGGTGTGCTCCTCGGCAGCCAGCTCGCCGGGCGGGCGGCCGGTGACTGGGTACGGGACACCGGTACGGTGGACGGACTGGCGACCGCGCTGTCCCTGACCCAGGTGCCGCGCGTGCAGGCGCTGGCCCTGGGGGCGGTGCTCGTGGTCGGCGGGGCGCTGTTCGCCCTCTGGAGCACCTCCCTCGCCAGAGCCCTGGGGGCCACGGTGAACGGTCCGCGTTCCGCACCCGCCTGTGCGGCGGCCGTAGGACTGTCCGGACTCCTGCTGGCCGTGCCGCTGGGCAGTTGGTTCCTGTTCGCCCGGCTGACGGCGGCCCGCGCCGCCCCCGACATCCGGTGGGCCGTGATCGACACGCCCTGGTGGGTGGCGGGGGTGCTGACGACCGTCGTCGGCGCGCTGATTCCGGCAGCCACAGCCCGCGGATCGAGGTTCGCGAGGACGCGTGGCGCCAGGCAGCCCCGGCCCCTGGTCCTGCTGGCCGCCGCCACGGTCCTGGTCACGGCCGGGGCCGGTTGGGCGGCTTTCGGTAGCGACCCGAACCAGGCACCGGCCACGCAGATCTCCGGCGACTCGCCGGTGTCCGCAGCCCAGACGGACGCGCCGAACTCGACGAACCCGACGAACTCGCCGGACCCGACTGACTCACCCGTCTCCGGCAGCGGTGACCGCACCGTCCCTCTGGACCAACTCCCCGTGCTGCCGCCCAAGGAGGAACGGACGGATGCCATGCGGGCGGACACCGCCCTAGTCTGCCGTGCACTGTCCCTGGGCGGCACCGCCATCTGGGCCGATCCCCAACGCCGAGCCGACATGGCCGAGTTGCTCGGCGGCCTCGACGACGCCGTGCTGCGGGCCGCCTCCGCCGTCCTCCAGCGCGACCCGTCGGGCCCCGTGGACACCCATGCGCTGGTGGCCTCCGTCCTGCGCTGCGACCTGTACTTCCGCTACGGCCGCTGACCGGCCACGCCAGACGATCCCCCGCCGTCCGAAGGAGGCTCCCGTGAGCCCGAGATCCGCTGCGACGTCCGCCACCGGGCGCCGACGGCTCGCCACCCTGCCGGTCGTGACGGCGCTGCTGGCGGGTACAGCCCTCACCGGCTGCGGCAGCCAAGGCCACCGGTCGGACACCGTGGCGCCGACACAGGCACCCTCACCCTCCGCCTCCACCGGCCCCGAGGATCTGTCCGCGGCCCTGCTCACCACGGCCCAGTTGCCGGCCGGCTATGTGAAGACCGTCCTCCGCGACGATCCCCCGACGCGCTCCGACCATCCCGAATGCCTCACTGCGCTCAACTCCTTGGAGTCCGCCCGAAGTTCCCGCCCCGACGCGGTCGAGGCCAGGGTCAACTTCGCCATGAGCCAGAGCGGACCGTTCCTCCAGCAGGTGCTGCGCAGGTTGCCGGGAAGCGGAGCACGGCAGGACCTGGAGCAGGCCGCGCGTACGCTGTCCGGCTGCCCCGCGTTCTCGATCGGCTGGAGCGACGGCTCCACGGGTGCGGAGCAAGTGGTGCCGCACGGCTCGGCCGGGATCGGTGACGCGTCGTGGCATGCCACGGTCACCGCTACCACCGGCACGTTCACCGTCCAGGAGACCCTGGTCCTGGTGGCCGTGGACAAGACCCTGCTCGTGCTCAGTGACGCGGGCAGCCCCACGGCACCCGAACGCTCCCGGACACTGGCTCTGGCGCGCACCGCCGTATCCAGGCTCCGTTGATACCCCGGACCAGCCGTTTTCCAAGCACCCTTCCGTGAGGCGGAAGCCGTGTTGCGCCCCTGTGCAGCCCGTCCCGACGATGTCGCCACGACCCACAGACGGGAGCCGCTTCCATGCCTCATGTGACCGCGTTCGCCAGGAACCAGTGGTACGTCGCCGCCTACAGCGAGGAGGTCGGGCGCGAGCTGCTCGGCCGGACGATCCTCGGTGAGCCGCTCGTGTTCTACCGCGCCGAGGAGGACGGCGCCCCGGTCGCCCTGTACGACCGCTGTGTGCACCGCCGCTACCCGCTGTCCGAGAGCGGCCTGGACGGCGACCGGATCGTGTGCGGGTACCACGGGTTCACCTACGACCGCACCGGCGCCTGCGTGTACGTGCCGGGGCAGAACCGGGTGCCGCGCACCGCTCGCGTCGCCGCCTACCCGGTCGTGGAGCGGGACTCGCTGGTCTGGGTGTGGATCGGCGATCCGGCCCTCGCCGACCCGCGGACGATCCCGCGGGCCCGGCACCTGGACGCGCCGGGCTGGGCGACGGTCCGGGGCATGGAGCCGATCGACGCCGACTACGGCCTGCTCGTGGACAACCTGCTGGACCTCTCCCACGAGACCTATCTGCACGGCGGGTACATCGGGACCCCGGAGGTCGCCGAGACGCCCATCACCACCGAGGTGGACGAGGGCGCGGGCGTCGTGCGGGTCAGCCGGCACATGGACGACGCCGAGTGCCCGCCGTTCTACGCCCGTTCGACCGGGATCGCGGGCCGGATCACCCGCTGGCAGGACATCGAGTACCACGCGCCCTGCCTGTACCTGCTGCACAGCCGCATCGCCCCGGTGGGTGTCGTACCCGAGCCGGACGGCAGCGACCCGCACGGCTTCCACACCGAGATCACGTACGCCATCACGCCGTCGTCGGAGGGGAAGGTGTACGACTTCTGGGCCGTCTCCCGGGACTGGGCCACCGAGGACGCCGAGGTCACCGGGTTCCTGCGGGGCAACAACCACACCGTGGTGATGCAGGACGTGGACGCGCTCAACCTGCTCCAGCGCACGCTCGGCACCGAGCGCACCGGCTACCAGGAGCTGAGCATCAACATCGACACCGGCGGCCTGGCCGCCCGCCGCATCCTGAGCCGGCTGGTCGAGGAGGGTGCCAAGCTCGTGGAGAAGGTCCGGTGAGCGCACCCACCGGGGAGATCTACCGCATCGACTGGCTGCCGGGCAGCGACCTGTTGCACGGCACCTGTCACTGCGGGGCCGAGCACACCGCACAGGACCCGGTCGAGATGTGGGAGTGGATGCTCGGGCATCCGGAGGGGCATCTGCTTCAGGAGGCCGCACGATGAACGAGGCCGAAGTCGTCGTCGCTGCACGGGAGTTCGTTGCCGACGGCGTTCTCACCCTGACCCTGCGCGACCCGCTCGGCCGGGACCTGCCCGACTGGGCGCCCGGCGCCCATGTGGACCTGCTGCTCGCGCCCGGACTGGAACGGCAGTACTCGCTGTGCGGGGACCCGGCGGACCGGTCCGCGTGGCGGATCGCGGTGCTGCGGGAGCCGGCCGGGCGAGGGGGGTCCCCCGGGCCGAAGGCTGGGGGAGGATCCGCCTACGTCCACGACGAGTTGGGCTTGGGTGACAAGGTACGGGTGCGCGGGCCGCGCAACCACTTCCGGTTGGAGCCCGCTCCCCGATACCGGTTCGTCGCGGGCGGCATCGGCATCACCCCGATCCTGCCGATGCTCGCGGCGGCCGAGGCCGCGGGCGCCGAGTGGTCCCTGTTGTACGGCGGCCGCAGCCGCGGTTCCATGGCCTTCGTCGAGGAGCTGGTGCGCTACGGCGACCGGGTCACCCTCGCCCCGCAGGACGAGACCGGGCTTCTCGACCTGGGCCCGGTGCTGGACGAGGTTCCCGACGGCACCCTGGTCTACTGCTGCGGTCCGGCGCCCCTGCTGGACGCGGTCGAGGAGCGCTGCCCGGGCGGGGCGCTGCGGGTGGAGCGGTTCCAGCCGAGGGTTCAACAGGTCGCCGTGGAGCGTGAGTTCGAGGTCGAGTTGGCGCGCAGCGGTCGTACCGTCGTCGTCCCGGCGGGCGTCTCCGTGCTGGACGCGGTGCGCGGCGCCGGGGTCGAGGTGCTGTACTCCTGCACCGAGGGGACCTGCGGTACCTGCGAGACGGACGTCCTGGACGGCGCCCCGGACCACCGGGACTCGGTCCTCACTGAGGAGGAGCGGGCAGCGGGCGACACGATGATGATCTGCGTGTCCCGGTGCCGGGGCGCTCGCCTGGTGCTGGATCTGTGACGCTCGGGCCGGGTCAGGAGGTGAGGTAGGCCTCCACCTCGCTGAACTGCCCGGCCGGCCAGCCGGTGTTGGCGCTGACGCTCAGGCGGAGGTGGCGCAGGTTGGTGCCGCCGGGGAGGGCGACGGTGGCCGTGTTGCCGGTGGCCGGGTCGAAGCGGTAGCCCTGGGAGCCGGCCACGGTCGAGTAGGCCGAGCCGTCGGTGCTGCCGAGCACCGTGATGGTCTGGGTGCGGGCGCCCCAGGCCGAGGACGGGGGCAGTTTCAGCACTAGCCGGCGGACGGCGTAGGAGGAGCCGAGGTCGACCGTCCAGGACTGCGGGAACGCGTTGTTGGTGGACTCCCAGTAGCTGCCCGCGTCGCCGTCGACCGCCTTGCCGGGGGTGTAGACGTCCTGGGAGCCGGTCGCCGTGGCCGGGCGGCCCTTGGCGAGGTTGCGGTTCGGGTCCGGGTCGGGGTTGCCCTGGCCGGGCTGGGGCCAGGTGGAGCAGTCCGACCAGGTGCCGGACCAGCCGGAGTTGCCGCCGCCGTCGGTGAGCGTGAAGGAGCCGGAGTTCGCCGGGTAGGGGCAGTTGTAGATGCCGGCGGCGCCGACCTGGGTGGCGGTGGCGTCGCGGAAGGTGGCCGCGCCCTGCGCCTCGGCCTGGACGACGACCGTACCCGTGTTCCGCACGGTCGCTCCGGTAACGATGACGTTCCTGACCGGATGGCCCTGGCCGCCGCCGGAGACGAACTCGAAGGCGCTGTAGGGGCTGTCGGTGATCGTCGTGTTGGTGATGTCGACCGTCGCGTTGATCGCGCTGTCGTAGGAGTCGACGCGCAGGGCACCCATCGGATGGTTCCAGTTGGGGTTCATCGCGCCGGCGCGGACGAGGGTGTTGCCGTCGACGGTGATGGTGCCGGACAGGGGGTGGAAGGGGTCGAGGAACTTCTGGTTGGAGATCGCGATGCCGCTGCCGAGGGCGTTGGTGTCGGAGATCAGGTTGTTCTTCACCGCGATGTCGGTGCCGCCGTAGATGGCGATGCCGTTGGCGAGGTTGGGCTGCGAGATCGTGTTGTTCTCGAAGCTGGAGTTCGTGTCCGGGGAGTACAGCGACCACATGGCGAGTGCGTCGTCGCCCTGGTTGCGCAGGAAGTTGTTGCTGACGCGGACGCCCTTGGCGGTGCCGTTGAGGTTGAGGCCGTCGGCGGTGGTGTCGAGGATGCGGTTGTTCTCCACCACCAGGTTGTCGTTGTTGCCCATCAGCCAGAGGCCGACCTTCATGTGCTGGATCCACATACCGGAGACCGAACTGCCCGGTCCCAGAGAGCCGTTGACGAAGTTGTCCGGGCTGGAGTCGACGCGCTCGGTGACCTCGCCGATCACCGCGAAGTCCTTGATGTGCACGCCTCCGGAGGAGCTGGACTGGTCGATGAACCGGGAGGTGTGCACGATCGAGTACCAGCTGCCCGCGCCCTGCAGGGTCACGTTCTGTACCCCGCTCAGGGAGGAGGTGATCCGGTAGTCGCCCGGCGGGATCCACACCACTCCCCCCTGCGCCGCCGCGATGGCTTCCCGGAAGGCCTGGGTGGAGTCGCCGTTGCCGCTGGGGTCGGCGCCCTTGGACACGACGGACACCGAACCGGCGGGCTGGGCGGTGGCGTCCGCGACCTGCTCGAAGTCGGCGACGTCCACGGTGACCTGGGTGCCGGTCGACTCGAAGGCGATCTTGTCGCCCGCCTGGACGTTCTGCCCCAGCAGCAGCCGGGCGTTGTCGAAGAAGTGGTGGGTCTTCGCGCCCGGGATCCAGCCGGTGTCGATGTAGGAGTACTTGGATGTCACCGGGAGCGTCTTGGCGAGCTTGGTGCCGTTGACGTACACGTCGAGGGAACCGGACTGCCCGTCCGGGACGCTGTAGGCGACGTTCACGGCATTGGACGCGCGCGGCACGGTGAACTCCACCCGCTGCCCGGAGGTCAGCCTTACGGCCTGCCGTCCGGAGGCCTCGGAGGCGAGGGTGCCCTGGGTGTAGTCGGGGCCGGTCTTCGTGCCGGTGGTGCTCGCCGACTCGGCCTCGACGGAGGTGAAGGGGAGCGTGGCGCCCGAAGCCGCGTGGGCGGTGGGGGCCACGGCGAATAGCATGCCGGCGGCCAGGGCGACGATCGCCCCGATGGCTGGCATGCGCCTGACATGTTCGGCGGTGCTGCTGTGCATGTGCTGATCCCTTCGTGGTGGGGGTGCGTGGGATAGCAGGGAGTGCGGGGGCGGCTCAGGCGCGCAGCCAGGCCGCCGTGTCCTGCGGGAGCCGGCTCAGGTCGTCCAGCGGACCGCTGTTGAGCAGGAGTTCGCGGTGCGCGGGCAGCTCGGCGGGTGCGGCGGCGAGGTTCACCACGCACGTCACGCCCTGCGCGCGGGAGAAGGCGAGCACACCTTCGGGGGCGGGCAGCCAGGTCAGGGGCCCGTCGCCGAAGACCGGGCGGGTGGCGATGGCCTCGCGATAGAGGGTCAGCATGGAGGACGCGTTCTGCTGCTGACGGTCGACCGCGTACGACGGCCAGTCGACCGGCTGCGGCAGCCACGGCTCCTCGCGTGAGCCGAATCCCGCGTACGGCGCGTCGGCCGTCCAGGGCAGCGGCACCCGGCAGCCGTCGCGGCCCGGGTCGACGCCGTGCGACCGGAAGTACATCGGATCCTGGATGCGGTCGACCGGGATCTCGGCCTCCGGCAGGCCCAGCTCCTCCCCCTGGTACAGGTAGACCGACCCGGGCAGCGCCAGGGACAGCAGTGCCGCCGCCCGGGCCCGGCGGGTGCCGAGCGCCGGGTCCGTCAGGGTGCCGAAGGCCTTGGTGGCGAAGTCGAAGGCGGTGTCCTCGCGGCCGTAGCGGGTGACCGTGCGCGTCACGTCGTGGTTGCACAGCACCCAGGTGGCCGGGGCGCCGACCGGGGCGTGTTCGGCGAGGGTGCTGTCAATGGTGGCGCGCAGCCGCCCGGCGTCCCAGGGGCAGGACAGGAAGGCGAAGTTGAAGGCGGTGTGGAGTTCGTCGGGGCGCAGGTAGCGGGCGAAGCGTTCGGGGTCGGGGAGCCAGACCTCGCCGACGAACACACCGCCGTAGGCGTCGGCCACGGACCGCCAGGAGCGGTAGATGTCGTGGAGTTCGTCGCGGTCGACGAAGGGGTGCGGTTCGGGGTGTGCGGCGAGGTCGGGCAGGTCCGGGTCCTTGGCGAGCAGGGCCGCCGAGTCGATGCGCACGCCGGCCACTCCGCGCTCGAACCAGAATCGCAGGATGTCCTCGTGCTCCTGGCGGACCGCCGGGTGGGCCCAGTTGAGGTCGGGCTGCTCGGGGGTGAACAGGTGCAGGTACCAGTCGCCGTCGGGCAGCCGGGTCCAGACCGGTTCGGTGGAGCCGGCGAACTGCGAGGGCCAGTCGCCGGGCGGGAGTTCGCCGTGCGGGCCGCGTCCGGGCCGGAAGTGGAACAGCTCGCGCTCGGGGCTGCCCGGCCCTGCGGCGAGGGCCGCCCGGAACCAGGGGTGCTGGTCGGAGACGTGGTTGGGCACGATGTCGACGATCGTGCGGAGGCCCAGCTCACGTGCCTCGGAGATGAGCTTCTCGGCCTCGGCGAGGGTGCCGAAGGCCGGGTCGATCGCACGGTAGTCGGCGACGTCGTAGCCGCCGTCCTTCATGGGTGACAGGTACCAGGGGTTGAACCACAGGGCGTCGACGCCGAGTTCGGCGAGGTACGGCAGCCGTGCGCGGACCCCCGCGAGGTCGCCGGTGCCGTCGCCGTCGCCGTCCGCGAAGCTGCGGACGTACACCTGGTAGATGACGGCCGAGCGCCACCAGCCGTGGTCCGTCGGGGCATGGGTGGGCTGTCCCACTGGGCTTGCCTTTCTGTAGACGGGGCCGCTGTCTCAGCCCTTGGTGCTGCCCGCGCTGATCCCGGCGATGATGTGCCGCTGGAAGACGAGGAACAGCGTCACCATCGGGACGCTGGCGATCACCATCGCGGCGATGAGCACGGTGAGCTGGATGTTCTGCGACAGCTGGACGAGGGCGACGCTGATCGGCTGCTTGTCGGTGTCGGAGAAGACCATCAGCGGCCACAGGAAGTCCTGCCACACCGCGACGAGCGCGAAGATCGACACCACGCCGAGGACCGGCCGGGACATGGGCAGCACGACCGACCACAGGATCCGCAGCCTGCCCGCGCCGTCGATCTCGGCGGCCTCCAGGACATCGCGCGGCAGCTGGTCGAAGAACCGCTTCAGCAGATAGAGGTTGAAGGCGTTGGCGACGGCCGGGAGCCAGATGGCGAGGGGGTCGTTCAGCAGGCTGGTGTGGATCAGCGGGAGGTCGGCGACGGTCAGGTACTTGGGTACGACCAGCGCCTGGGCCGGGACCATCAGGGTGGCGAGGATGCCGCCGAGGATCACCTTGCCGAAGGCGGGCCGCAGCTTGGACAGGGCGTATGCGGCGGCTGTGCAGAACACCAGCTGGAACGCCCAGGCGCCGGCCGCCTGCACCACCGTGTTCCACAGGTGCTGCGGCAGTTGCATCAGGTCCCAGGCGTCGGTGTAGCCGCCGGTGTGCCAGTGCTGCGGGACCAGCGTCGGCGGGGTCCGGGCCACCTCGTCCGGGGACTTCGCCGCGCCGGTCACCATCCAGTAGACCGGGAAAAGGAAGGCGAGCGCGAAGAGCAGGACGACGCCGGTGAACACGGTCCAGTAGGCGGCCCTGCCGCGGGGGCGGGCGAGCGTGGCCGGGGAGATCAGGGTCCGGGTGCTCATGCGTCCCCCTCGGCGCGGGTGAGCCGCAGATAGCCGGCGGAGAAGGCGCCGAGCAGCACGAGGAGCATGACGCTGAGCGCGCAGGCGCCGCCGAAGTCGTTGTAGAGGAAGGCGTACTTGTAGATGAGATAGAGGACGGTGACCGTGGCGTTCTCCGGTCCGCCGCCCGTGATGACGAACGGCTCGGTGAACACCTGCATGGTGGCGATGATCTGAAGGAGCATCAGCATCAGGATGACGAACCGGGTCTGCGGGACCGTCACGTGCCGGATGCGCTGGAGCAGGTTCGCGCCGTCCAGTTCGGCGGCCTCGTACAGCTCGCCGGGGATGGACTGCAGGGCGGCCAGGTAGATGAGGACGGTGCCGCCCATGTTGGCCCAGGTGGCCACGATCACCAGGGAGATCAGTGCGGTGTCGGTTCCGTTGGTCCAGTTGGAGGTGGGCAGGTGCAGGTAGCGCAGTGTCTCGTTGGCGAGGCCGGCTCCGGGGTCGTAGAACCACTTCCACAGCAGGGCGCTGACCACCGGCGGGATCATCACGGGCAGGTAGACCACGACCCGGAAGAAGGCCTTCGCGTGCCGCAGCTCGTTGAGGACGAGGGCGAGGACGAAGGGGACGGCGAAGCCGATCAGCAGGGCCAGCAGGGTGAAGGTGAGGGTGTTGCGCCAGGCCGCCGTGAACTCGGGGTCGTGCCAGACACGGGTGAAGTTGGCGGTGCCGGCCCACTCGGGCGAGGAGCCGGGCGTGTACTTCTGGAAGGCGATGACGACCGCGCGGATCGCCGGGTACCAGGAGAACAGCGCGAAGCAGATCAGGCCGCCGAGCAGGAAGGCGTAGGCGCGGGCCTGGTCGCCGAGGCGGCGCCGCCCCCGGCCCCCTACCGGGGACGGCGCCTGCACCGGGTGGACGGCGGGCTCGTCGACCGGGCGCCGCTCGGCCGTCTTCGGCATGGCGGTCAGCTCCGGGCCAGAATGCTGTCGATCTTGCCGGACGCGTCCCCCAGGAGCTGGTCGATGTCCGCGTCCTTCTTGGTGAGGACGGCGGAGACGACACCGTCGAGGACGGAGTAGATCTGCTGGGCGTCCGGCGGCTCGATCTTCATCCGCAGCTGCTGGTTGCCGTCGAGGAAGGCCTGGTAGTTCTCCACCGGGACGTTGGCGTTGGCCTTCTTGACCTGCTGGTCCTTGGCGTCGGCGGCGCCGGTGAACAGGCGTGGCTCGGGCAGGCCGACGGGTGCGTCGTTCTTCTTGGCGCGGGCGTAGTCGCCGAGGAAGCCGGCTCCCGGGGTGAGGAACATGTGGTCGAGCCACTTCAGGCCGGCGCGGATCTGGGCGGGCGTGTCCTTCTTGTTGAACATGTAGCCGTCGCCGCCAATGAGGGTGCCCTTGCCGCCGGGCATGGGGGCGAGGGCGAGGTCCTTGTAGTCGCCGCCCTTCTCCTTGACCAGGATCGGGATGTTGTCGGGGGCACTGAGGTACATGCCGAGCTTGCCCGAACCCATCATCTGCTGCACGTCGTTGATGACGAGGAGCTGCTTGCTGCCCATCGAGTCGTCCGTCCACCGCATGTCGTGCAGGTTCTGCAGGACGGCGTGGCCCTCGGGCGTGTCTACGGTGGCCCGCTTGCCGTCGGCGCCCACGACGTCGCCGCCCTGCGAGTACAGCTCGGCGGTGAAGTGCCAGCCGCCCTGGTTCTGCGCGCTGTAGTCGGCGTATCCGACGGTGCCGTCGCCGAGGGCGGCGATCCGCTTGGCGTCGGCGCGGACCTCGTCCCAGGTCGCCGGGGGCTTGTCGGGGTCGAGTCCGGCCTTCTCGAAGAGCTTGCGGTTGTAGATCAACCCCATGCTGTATCCGGTACGCGGTATGCCGTAGACCTTGCCGTCCACGGTGTAGATGTCCCGCAACTGCTTCTGGATGGTGTCGTAGCTCCCCAGTTCCTTGAGGTACGGCGTGAGGTCGGCGGCCTGGTTGATGTCGACGACGTGCCCGGCGTCGGTGAAGTACGTGTAGAAGACGTCCTCCATCTGGCCGCCGGCGAGCTTGGCGTCGAAGGTCTTCGGGTCCTGGCAGGGGAAGGCGTCGTGCGCGACGACGTCGATGTCCGGGTTCTGCTTCTCGAACGAGGCGATGTCCTGCTCGAAGAACCGCCGGTCGACCTTGGCGCTCTTGGGCGGCTCGCAGTTGACCGTGATGCGGGTCCTGCCGCCCGCCGAGCCGTCGTCGCCCGACCCGCAGGCGGACGCGGCGAGAGCGAGGCAGGAACAGACGCCGATCGCGGCGAGGGTACGGCGGAACCCGGTGCTTCTCATCGGTGGACCCCTCAAGGCAGGAGCGGTGGGCGCCGCACACTCAAGCACCGACGACATCGGGCCGCAAGATGTCGCGCAGAATCTGAAATTATTGGACAGTCGAGTGGATCTCAGGAACGAGATGCTTGCGCGGTCGACCCCCGGACCACCAGTTCCGGTTCGAACAGCAGCTCCTCCGCCGGTACGGCCGTCCCGCCGATCTGCACGTTCAGCAGCTCGACCGCCGCCCGGCCCATGGCCTCGATGGGCTGGCGGACGGTGGTCAACGGAGGTTCGGTGCAGTTCATGAACGCGGAGTCGTCGTAACCGACCACGGAGACCTGGGACGGGACGTCGAGCCCCTTGCGCCGGGCCGCCCTGACCGCGCCGAGCGCGAGCGGGTCACTGGCGCAGATGATGCCCGTGACGCCCTGGTCGATCAGCCGGGAGGCCGCAGCGTGGCCACCCTCGATGGAGAAGATGGCCCGGGCGACGAAGGCGTCCGGCAGCTCACCGGCGAGCGCCCGCGCCGCCGCCAGCTTCCGCGCCGACGGCACATGGTCCCCGGGCCCGAGCACGAGACCGATCCGCTCGTGCCCGAGGGAGGCCAGGTGCCGCCAGGCCTGCTCGACGGCGACGGCGTCGTCGCAGGACACGCCCGGAAAGCCGAGGTGCTCGATGGCCGCGTTGACCAGCACGACCGGGATGTTGCGGTCGGCGAGCAGCCGGTAGTGGTCGTGCGGGGCGTCGGCCTGCGCGTACAGGCCGCCGGCGAAGACGACGCCGGAGACCTGCTGCTGCAGGAGCAGCTTCACGTAGTCCGCCTCCGAGACCCCGCCCTTGGTCTGCGTGCACAGCACCGGGGTGAGTCCCAGCTGCGCGAGGGCGCCCCCGATGACCTCGGCGAACGCCGGGAAGATGGGGTTCTGCAGCTCCGGCAGGACCAGGCCGACGAGGCGGGCGCGTTCGCCGCGCAGCTGGGTGGGGCGCTCGTAGCCGAGGACGTCGAGGGCCGTCAGCACCGCCTGCCGGGTGGCATCGGAGACTCCGGGCTTGTTGTTGAGCACCCGGCTGACCGTGGCCTCGCTGACCCCGACCTTCTTCGCCACTTCCGCAAGTCGTCGCGTCATGCGCGCAAGGGTAGCGCAAGTTACGCAAGCCGTTTGCGTAAACCGGGCATGGGGTGTCGCAGGACGGACCTGAGGTGTCGTGGGGCGGAGGGGGTTTCCGGCCCGGCCCCGTCGGCGACCTGAACGCCGACGGAGCCGGGTCAGTCCTCGGTGTCCGGGACGACCGCCAGATGGGTGCCCGCTCCGCGCGCCCGGCGCGGCCTGCGTGAGGCCGCGGCCGGACGGCGGGCGTCACGCAGGACCATGGTCAGGCGGGCGCAGCCGATCTCCTGGAGCGTCCGGGGCGTCTCCTCGACGATCCGGCACTCGGTCGGGCCCCGCCGCGGATCGGGGTGGACCAGGAGGCGCACGGCACCGTCGAGCTGTGTCCCGGCCTCGCCGACGGCGCGGATCCAGTGCGGCAGACCCTGCCGGTAGGCGGCTTCCATGATCGGATCCTGGGCGATGTCCCGGCGGACGGCCTGGAGTTCGTGATCGTGGCCGTAGCGCTCGACGGCGGTCTTGAAGTGGGCCAGCATCGGCAGACACCAGCCCGCCTCGTGGTCGCCGAGGATCTCGGCGGCGTCCGGGTGGAACAGGACGAACCGCAGGAAGTTGTCCCCGGGCATGGCCGTCGGATGAGGGCGCACGCCCCGAAAAAGTGTCTCGAAGGCGCCGTTGGCCAGCACCACGTTCCAGCGGTGGTCGACGACCAGGGACGGGAGCGGAACAGCCTCCAGAAGCGTGGCGTAGTCCTGTAGGTACGCCTGGACCTCGCAGCCCTCGGGGACGGGCCGCGGCGCCGGCCACTGCCCTCCTGCCTGATGTGCCATCGGGAGGTCACCCCTCTTGCCTCTGCCGGCCTTCACGCGGCGAAGCGATCCTGCTGCCCCGACGAGATCCATGTCAACTATCGTGGCATTTCATGCCGGTTGACGGCTGAAATTCGCCACAGTTGTGGCGGGACCTGGCTGCGAGTTCGAAGCACCGGCTACTCTCCGGGAAGTTCACGACAACCGCTTGTGACAAGCGACGCACCTCAAGCCCTCGAGAGACGTAGGAGTTCTGTCGGTGACGGATGGCTACGAGGATCCGGGCGCCACGGAGACCGCTCAGCTGCCGGCCGTCGTCGCCCGCGTCACCGCACTCGCCGACCGGCTCGGCGTGCCGCACGCCGAGGTCTTCGACATCGGGCGGCTCTCCGTCGCCTGCGGTGTCCCGGAACCGGTGGTCAAGGCCCTGCTCAGCGGCCGCCCGGCGGGCGAGCCGGACGTCCAGGCCCGCTTTCTGCAGCGCCTGGACCTGCTGCGCCGCACCCGGCTGAAGCCCAACGGGCGCAAGTACACCCAGCAGGAGATCGCCGACGGCGCGGGTATGTCCCGGCAGCAGGCCGGCGCGCTCATCAACGGCGACCGGCGGCCCACCATGGAGCACTGCGACGCCTTGCAGCGGTTCTTCCGGGTGCACGCCGGCTTCCTCACCGCGGAGGACCCCGAGGCCCTCGCGGGTGCACTGCAGCGCGCCGAGCAGGAGCTGCTGCAGAAGCTCGCCGACCGGGAGCGGGCCACGGCCGAGGGGGCGGACGATCCGCTGGAGCGGCTGCTCCAGGACCACGGGGTGCGCGGGATCGCCTGGCGGGCCGCGCAACTGCCCACCGACCAGCACCGGGACAAGGTCGCGGAGTGGCTCGACATGCTGCTGGAGAGCGTCAAGCGGCCCGAGTCGTGAAGCAGGGGAGGACTGTGGGCATCGGCAGGGACATGCGCCGGTTGTGCGCCGAGTTGGTCGGGGACCTCACCCTTCCCGCGCCGGCCCCGCCGCAGGAGCTGTACCGGGCGCTGTGCGACACGATGAGCCGCCGCCGCGGCCGCCCCGTCCACTTCCGTACGGCCGCCTTCCCGCCCGGTACGGCCAGCGGCCTGTGGCTGGACATGGCCGACCGCGACCTGATCGTCGTGGAGCAACGCACCGCGCCCGCCCACCAGTTGGTCATCCTCGGTCACGAGCTGTGGCACATGCAGGCCGACCACAGCGGCCACCACCTCGACCATGCCGGAACCGGCGTCGCGACCCGGCTGCTGAGCGACGACACCGACCAGGCCGCCCTGCAGGCCACGATCCACCGCGTCGCCGCCCGCACCCGCTTCGACCAGACCGAGGAGCGCCAGGCCGAGACCTTCGGCCTGCTCCTTGCCAGCAAGTGCCGCACCTGGCTGTCCGGTTCGGCCCTGCGCGGCCCGGGCCGCCGGGACGACGTGGCCGGCCGCATCGAGGCGTCACTCGGGTATCCGGGACCGCAGGGCTGACCCGCCCGGCACCCCGCCGCGAACCTCACGTCGCCATGCGTTCGCCCGCCGGGCGCGCTCGCGGCATGTCGGCGGCCACCCCTGCATCCAGGGGATTCCGGTGGCGTCGCCTCGGCTAAGCGGGCGAACCGCAGCAGAGCCGAACGGCGTTGTCAGTGGTGGACGGCAAGCTGGAGGTGTGCGCCGTGCGACTGCGGTGCACGGCGCCGCAGGGCGCGCGACCGTGACGCCGAACCGGGGAGAGCCGACCGATGCCCACCGCCCTACTGACCGACCGTGAGCGCACCGCCGTACAGGCCTATCTGAGGCTGCTGCACACCGTGCGCGCCGCCTTCGACGGCCCCGTGGACGGCGGCCGGCCCGTCATGGTGCCGCCCGCCGTGCTCGCCGAGGCGGACGGGGCCCTGGCCCGGGCGGGACTCGCGGGCAACGAGGAGGAGTTCTTCAGACTGCTGCGCCACTGGTGCCCACAGGAGTGAGCCGGCGACCGGTGGCCGTCCCGTTCAGTGGTGCGGGACGGCCACCGTCGTCAGGACGAGACCGTCCGACACCAGCCAGCGGCCGTCGAACCCGGTCAGGCGTACGCAGTCGACCTCCGGCCCCGGGACGAGGAGCCGGGCATGGAAGCGGCCGCGCAGGCCGGGGCCCGGTTCGGTGACCAGCTCGATGTCGGCCTCGGAGAAGTCCAGCCAGGCGCGGGCGAGGGGAAACCACGCCTTGTAGACGGACTCCTTGGCGCTGAACAGCACCCGGCCCCAGTGGACCCCGGGCCGGGTGGCCCACAGATGACGGTCGCGGTCCTGCTCTGCGGGTAGTGCGATGCTCTCGAACACACCCTCCGGCAGTGGTCCGTGGACCTCGGCGTCGATCCCGAGGGAGGCCAGATCCGCGGCGCGGACCAGTGCGGCGGCGCCGTAGCCGTCGCAGTGGGTCATGCTGCCGACCAGCCCATCCGGCCAGCGGGGCGCACCGCGCTCACCGGACAGCACGGGCTGCGGCGGCACGCCGAGCTTCTCCATGGCGCGCCGGGCGCAGACCCGTACGCCCGCGAACTCCCGGCGGCGCTTGGCCACCGCCCGAGCCACGAGCTGCCGCTCCTCCGGGTACAGCGAGCTCTCCTGGTCCTCGTGGTCACCGAACGCTTCCACGGCCACCACCGACTCCGGGAGCAGCTCCTCGATCACCGGGTTCGACCTCCATCGGCAGGATGCGGCGCGGTTGTCCCGGGGGTACCGAGCGCTTGCGCCATTCACGGGGGTATCCCACGGACACCTCTTCGAAGCGGACACCCTCGTGCCAGGTGGTCCGCGGGATGTGCAGGTGTCCGTAGACCATGGTCTCGACCCGGAACCGGCGGTGCCAGTCGGCGGTGCGGGCGGTGCCGCACCACATGGCGAACTCCGGGTGCCAGAGCACGTCCATCGGGTGCCGGTCGAGCGGGTAGTGGCCGGCGAGGACGGTGGGCAGGTCCGCGGGCAGCTCGGCGAGTCTGCGCTCGGTCTCGGCGACGCGGGCCCGGCACCAGTCCTCGCGGGTCGGGTAGGGGTCGGGGTGGAGCAGGTACTCGTCGTTGCAGACGATGCCGGTGCTCTCCGCGTAGGCCAGCCCCTCCTCCTTGGTGGCGCAGCCGGCCGGCAGGAAGGAGTAGTCGTACAGCAGGAACAGCGGGGCGACGACGACCGGGCCGCCCGGGCCGTGCCAGACCGGGTACGGATCCTCGGGCGTGGTCACGCCCAGTTCCCGGCACAGGGCGACGAGGTGCTCGTACCGGGCGACGCCGCGCAGGGTGACGGTGTCCCTCGGATGGGTCCACAGGTCGTGGTTGCCGGGTGCCCACAGGACCTTGCGGAAGCGGCCCGCGAGGGTGGCGAGGGTCCAGCGGATGTCCTCGACGGTCTCCGCGATGTCCCCGGCCACGATCAGCCAGTCGTCATCCGTCCCGGGCCGCATCCGCTCGACGAGCGCGCGGTTCTCCGGATAGGAGATGTGCAGGTCGCTGATGGCCAGCAGCTGTCCGGCCCCGGCCGTCGACTCCACCCCGCACCCCTTCCGATCATCCTGTCCGCACCACGACAACACATTTCACCGGCCGGGGACAAGGGCATCCCGCGCCGGTCGGGTCCCAGGACGAGCGCTGGACAGGCCCTGGAATCCGTAACATCAGCGTTGCACGCGGGGGCTCTTGAAAGCCGTATGATCGCCCCAACGCCAACGCCCCTGATCCCCCTTCGCACAGGGCCGTTTGGTGACCCTTCCTCTCTCCTGCCCGGGCACGGGCCGCTGAGCCCTGCCCGAAAACCCCGAAAGGCGGCCTGCATGCTCTCTCGCGTACGCGTCTGGCTCAACCGCACGTACGCGGAGAACGTGTTCTTCATGGATCAGCTGCGGAGAAATCCCAGCGACCGGGCGGTCGAGATCCATGCCACGCACGGGGACGCCGACTCCCCCGTGCTGGCCGCCGCCGACACCGCCGACCTGGAGCCGGAGGGCCTGTCCCCGGCCGCGTACGTCGAGTACGCCCTCGACCAGTGCGGGCGGCGCGGGATCGACGTGTTCGTGCCGCGGCTGCACCAGGCGGCGATCGTGGCGCACCGCGCCGATTTCGCGGCCGTGGGCACGGCTCTGCTGGCGCCGACCCCCGAGGCGGTGGCCGTGTTCGAGGACAAGGCGACCGCGTACGAGGCGGTCCGCTCGGTCGGCGTGCCGGTGCCGCCGTGGTGGCGGGTGCGTACGGCGGACGAACTCGTCGCCGCGGTCGAGGAGTTGGAGGCTGCCGGGCACAAGGCGTGCTTCAAGCCGGCCGCCGGCGCGGGCGGGGTCGGCTTCCGCGTGATCACGCGCGCCCCCTTCTCGCTCATGCACCTCAACGGCTTCCCCGGCCCGTACGTCCAGCTGGACCTGGTCGTCGAGGCGCTGGAGCGGGCCGAGGAGACCGTGGACTGGCTGGTGATGCCGCGCCTGGAGCAGCCGGAGGTGTCCGTCGACTGCCTGACCGGTCCGGACAACCGGGTCCGGCTGGCCGT
Organism: Streptomyces sp. NPDC001816; assembly: GCF_042892235.1. Lineage (NCBI taxonomy): Bacteria > Bacillati > Actinomycetota > Actinomycetes > Kitasatosporales > Streptomycetaceae > Streptomyces > Streptomyces sp. NPDC001816. The sequence goes on along the minus strand of NZ_JBIATY010000012.1, from coordinate 27,759 downwards.
GGGCCGCACCAAGAACGGCCGCCGCCGGGGCTTCACGCTGCACGAGCAGTGGCTGGAGCCGGCCCGGCTGATCGCGGAGGGCTTCGGGCTGCACTACCTGTCCAACATCCAGTTCCGCATGTTCGGCGACCGTCCGGTGCTGCTGGACGTCAACACGAGGCCCGCGGGCGGGCTGCACCAGCTGTCCCTCTGCGGGGTGAACGCACCTTGGGCGGCTGTCCAGTTGGCGCTGGGCGAGGACCCTGGTGTGGTCGAGCCGCCGTTCCTCGGGCAGGACTACACGGTGGTGTCCGGGCCGCGCCCGCTGCGGCCGGTGTCGCTGCCGCAGCAGAGGGTGGAGGAGACCGAGGTGTTCCTGCCGGCCGTGCCCGCACCTGCCGAGCCGGCGGAGGCCGGAGCGGCGGCAGAGGCGCTGCCGCTCTAGCCTCGATCCAGCCTTGATCCTGCGTGTCGGCGAGGGGATCCCGCTATTTCTTGGCGGCCGGTGTGGCGGCGACCGGGGCGGTGGAGTTCCGGTTGAAGGAGGCCTTGGACCAGAAGTAGCCGACGAGGGCGATGCCGACGCACCAGGCCACGGCGACGATGCCGTCGTTGCCGATCCTCGAGCCCATCAGCAGTCCGCGCAGCGTGTTGATGATCGGGGTCAGGGGCTGGTTGCGGGCGAACCAGTCGACGCCGGCGGGCATCGTCGAGGCGGGCACGAACGCGCTGCTGAGGAAGGGCAGGAACTGCAGCGGCAAGGTGAGACTGTTGGCGCCCTCCAGACTCCTGGTGGCCAGGGCGAACGCCATCACCAGCCAGGTGAACGCGAGCGTGAGCAGCGCCATCAGGCCGATCGCGGCGAGCCACTCGACCGGGGTGGCGTCCGGCCGGAACTTCAGGGCCACCGCGAGGCCGAGGACCAGGGCGATGCTGAACAGGGTGCGCACGACGGCTTCGAGGACGTGCCCGATCAGGATCGAGGAACGCGCGATCGCCATGGTGCGGAACCGGTCCATGATGCCGGCGGTCATGTCGTTGCTGACGTTCAACGCCGTCGTGGTGAGCCCGTAGTTGATCGTGATGAGGATCATCGCGGGGGCCACGTAGTCGATGTACCGGTGTCCGTCGGTGGACTGGACGCCCAGACCGTGCCCCAGGGCGTGGCCGAAGATGCCGACCACCACCAGCAGGATGAACACGGGCTGGCCCACGTACGCGATGATCATGATGGGGTACCGCATCAGATGCCGCATGTTGCGGCGCAGCATCGTCACCGAATCGGTCAGGGCGTAGGAGACACCGCTCATGACGCACCCTCCATCTCGTTCTTGGCACGGCCGGTCAGGGCGAAGAAGACGTCGTCGAGGTCGGGGGTGTGGATGGTGAGGTTCTGTGCCTCGACCGAGGTGTTGTCCAGAACGTCCAGGACCGCCCGGATGGTGGCGATGCTGCCGTCGCTGGGAATCTCCAGCGTGAGGTCGTCGTCGTTGCGCCGCCCGGTGTCGAACAGCGTGGTGGCGGTGTCCAGTTCGGCGCGGTCGGCGAACTCCAGGCGGATGTAGCCGCCCGGCACCCGGCGCTTCAGCTCCTTCGGCGTGCCCTCGGCGATCAGCTTGCCTCCGTCCAGCACCGCGATGCGGTCGGCAAGCCGGTCCGCCTCCTCCAGGTACTGGGTGGTCAGGAAGATCGTGACCCGGTCGGTGGCGACGAGATCGCGGATCAGCTCCCACATGGTGTGGCGGCTGCGCGGGTCGAGCCCCGTGGTCGGCTCGTCCAGGAAGATCACCCGGGGGTCGCCCACCAGGGTCATCGCCAGGTCGAGCTTGCGCTGCATACCGCCGGAGTAGGTGGAGACGGGCTTCTTCGCCGACTCGGTGAGGTCGAAGCGCTCCAGCAGCTCGGCGGTCCGCCGCCTGCCCTCGGCGCGGTCGAGGTGGTGCAGGTCCGCCATCAGCAGGAGGTTCTCCTCGCCCGTCAGCAGGTTGTCGACGGCCGAGAACTGTCCGGTCACACCGATCGCCTTGCGGACGGAGTGGCCCGCGGCCACCACGTCATGGCCGGCCACCCGGGCCTCGCCGCCGTCGGCGGGAATGAGCGTGGACAGGATCTGCACGGCGGTGGTCTTGCCTGCACCGTTCGGGCCGAGCAGCGCGAAGACGGTGCCCTCGGGGATGGTCATGTCGATGCCGTCGAGTACGACCTTGTCCCCGTAGGACTTGCGCAGGCCGGCGACGGAGATCGCCGCCGACCGCGTGGGCACGATCGTTTCGGTCATGGTTTCCACGGCGCTCCAGCCTTTCTCCTCAGATCTGTCCGAGGCCGCGCACGGCTTGCCGCGCCCTCGACTTTCACGGTGTTCAAGTCCGGCACGGGCAGCAGAATAGGAGCCAGTTGCACGGTGTGCAAGTGGTTCCTAGAACACTGTGCAAGCGGTGGGTTAGGCTTTGGTCATGCCGCGGGAAACGTTGAATCGCGATCAGATCGTGGATGCAGCGATCGAGCTGCTCGACGCGGAGGGCGTCGAGGGGTTGAGCATGCGGCGACTCGGCAAGCGGCTGGGCTCGGCGGCGACGGCCGTCTACTGGCACGTCGGCAGCAAGGAGAACCTCGTCGTCCTCGCCGCCGACCGGGTGTGGGGCGAGATCGAACTGCTCGACCCGGTCGAGAGCGGCTGGCGGGTCGCGGCCCGGGCGCTGGTCCAGGACACGTACGCGATGGTCAAGCGCCATCCGTGGCTGGTGCCCGCCATCAGTACGCACTTCGTCTACGGTCCCGGAATGGCGCGGTTCCAGGACCACTCCTACGCCATCTACGAGGTGGCTGGATTCAAAGGGCGGGACCTCGACTGGGCCGTGAACGCCGCGTTCACGTTCGTGGCCGGAACCGCCCTGCTCGATGCGACCCAGGCGGCCGTGGCGCGGGCCGGCGACAGCGCGGTCGACGTGCTGGCGGAGGCCAACGAGATCGCCTCCCGGTACCCGCGGCTGCGCGCCCGCCTGGAGGAGCGGCTCGGGGCCGATCCGGTCGAACTCCTCAGTGAGAAGTTCGCCTTCGGCGTGGAGGTCATCCTCGACGGCCTGACCGACCGACTCCGCGGCGAGGGCGCGCGCCCGCCGGTGACCCGGGAACGTCCGGCCCGCCCCACGGACGACGGCGCCGCGGCTGCCGGCGACGGCGAGGACACCTCGTCCGGGCAGGACGCCCCGGCCGGGGAGGGTGCCGAGCCCCAGGAGACAGCGGCGTCGCGGGAGGCGGCCGGGAGCCCGAAGAAGCCCGCCCCGGGCAAGGCGGTACGCGGGCTGTTTCGCTGAGCACCGTGAGGGCGCCACTTCGGCGCCACATCGCAGCCGACCTGAAGACACGTCTGCGTCAGCCGGCGCTGCACGGGATGGGTGCGTCAGCCGTCGGGGTCCTCCACCATCGATCGCATCAGCAAGCGCGTCACCGACGGGAGCTGCACAGCCATGCCCACTTTCGACACTCCGAAGCCCATCCTCGCCTCCGTGGAAATGGACGGGGCGGTGGTCCGGTTCCTCGCCGAGGACCGCCCGGACACCGTCGTCGGCGTCCAGCCGGTCGACAGGTCCCGGGATCTCGACGTACGCATCGCCAGGCAGACAAAGGTCTCCTTCGCCGACGGACAGCTGAGGGTCAAGGCGCCCAAGCAGTACCCGGTGTTCAGCCGCGGCGGCAACGTCGAGATCACCATCGCACTGCCGGCCGACTCCCAGATCGAGGCCTCGGTCAACTGGGGAGACCTCGTCGCCGAGGGGCGGCTCGGCGAGTGCCGGGTCAAAGCCGCATCCGGCTCGATCCACATGGACGAGGCGGGCCCGGTGTGGCTGACCGCCAACTCCGGGGACATCACCGTCGGTCGTGCGGTCGGGCACACCGAAGCGGCCACCAGCTCCGGCAATCTGCGCTTCCACTCGATCGACGGCCCCGCGGTGCTGAAGAACACCCACGGTGCCACCACGGTCACCGACGTCACCGGCAGCCTCACCGTCGTAGGCGCCACCGGCGACATCACCGTCGAGCGGGCCCACGCCTCGGTCAGCGCCAAGGCGACCCACGGCCGTCTGCGCATCGGCGAGGTGGCACGCGGCACGGTCGTGCTGGAGTCCAGCACCGGCAGCATCGAGATCGGTGTTCGCGAGGGCACCGGCGCCTACCTCAACGTCAGTTCCACCGACGGCCGCGTCCACAACACGCTTGCCGCGACCGAGGTGCCCGGCGACCCCGAGGACACCGTCGAGGTACGCGCCCGCACCAAGTACGGCCAGATCGACATCCGCCGCGCCCGGTCCACGTACCCGAACTGACGGGACCGAGGGGCCATCGGGGTCGGCCTGAAGAAATTCCGCTTCGGTGCGGTGAGTTCGCCATTTCGTCGCGGTGTCCCGCCGGCGGGACACCGCGGAGCCGGCTCACTTGTGGCCGGCGGGCCGCCCTGCCCATGCTGTTCTCCGGCCCCCGACACGGCAATCCGCATATGCACGCCTTTACCGGTTCCTCCGAATTCCCCTGTGCCGCTGGGAACATCCGCAGTCGAGACGAAGGGATCCGCAGTGCCGAGGCAACCACAGAATCGAGTCCCCACGGACATCCGTACGGCCCGACCACGGCATTATCTGATGTGCCGGCCGACCTACTTCGACGTGACCTACTCGATCAATCCGTGGATGAACCCCGACAAGCCCACGTCGGCCGACCTGGCCCTGTCCCAGTGGAAGCGGCTGCACGACCTGCTGGTGGGCCTCGGCCACACCGTGGACCTGGTCGAACCCGAGCCCGGGCTGCCCGACATGGTGTTCGCGGCCAACGGCGCGACCGTCGTGGACGGCAGGGTGCTGGTCGCCCGGTTCCGGCACGGGCAGCGGGCCGACGAGGCCAGGACGTACCTGGACTGGTTTGCGCGGCACGGCTACCGGGACGTGCGGCAGGCCGACTTCCACGGTGAGGGCGAGGGCGACTTCCTGACCGTGGGCGACACCGTCCTCGCGGGCACCGGCTTCCGCACCGAACCGCGGGCACACGAGGAGGCGGCCGAGTACTTCGGCCGGACCGTTCTCGGCCTGAAGCTGGTCAACCCGCGCTTCTACCATCTGGACACGGCGCTCGCCGTGCTCGACGACGAAGAGATCATGTACTACCCGGGCGCCTTCGCCCCTCAGAGCCGTTCGCTGCTCGAGGAGCGCTTCCCGGACGCGATCCTCGCCACGGAGGCGGACGCGGCCGTCTTCGGCCTCAACGCGGTCTCCGACGGCCGGAACGTGGTTCTCGCGCAGGAGGCTGTACGTCTGGCGGAGCTGCTTCAGGAGCGCGGCTACCGGACCTTCGGTGCCGACATCTCCGAACTGCTCAAGGCCGGCGGCGGAGTGAAGTGCTGCGTCCTGGAGCTGCGTTCCGGACCGTCCACCACGGCATCCGCCTGAACCCCACACCATCCGCGCAGAAGGAGACGACGGTATATGGCTGAGCCCATCGTCAGCCTGATGGACCCTGAATTCACCCATGACCCGATCGGCGCCTACGGCCGTCTCCGGGAGAATTCCCCGCTGGTGCGCATAGGGAATCCCGGTGCTCCGCCGGTCTGGCTGGTCACGCGCTGCGACGACGTGAAAGCGGCGCTGAGCGACCCGCGTTTCGTGACGGACTACAGCAATGTGCCCGGACACCACGGCCTGGGAGTCGTCGACCAGATGCTGGCCGTGTACGACCTGCCCGAGGAATTCCGGGAAGAATTCCGTGGATACGCCAACAACATGATGTTCGTGGACGGCAAGGATCACGCGCGGCTGCGCCGCCTGGTCACCCCTGCGTTCGCCGTGCGCCGCATCAAGGCACTGCGTCCGGGCATGGAGGAGATCTCGGCGCAGCTGCTCGACACCCTGGCCGCGAAGGAAGGAGGCGATCTGCTCGAGGAGTACTCCTCACCCCTGACGGGCACCGTCATCTGCGAACTCATCGGCATCGACAAGGCCGACCAGCCGCACATGCGGAAGCTGATGAACGACTACGCGAACGGCGACGTCGTGTCGAGCGCACAGGGCATGGTCGAGTGCGCCAAGGAGCTGATCGCCCGGCGCCGCATCGAGCCGGCCGAGGACATGATCTCCACGCTGGTCCGCACCCGGGACGAGTCCGGTGACCAGCTCAGCGAGGCCGAGATGATCGCGATGGTGCTGCTGCTGGTGTGGGCGGGACACCACTCCACCTCGCACTTCATCCCCAACGCCGTCCTGACCCTCTTCGACCACCCCGAGCAGCTCGAGCGGCTGCGCGCCGCCCCCGAGTTCCTGCCGCACGCCATCGACGAGCTGATGCGGCTGGCGAACCCCGTGCCGCTCGCCAGCCCCCGCTACGCCACCGAGGACGTGGAGTTCGCCGGCGTGCAGGTCCGCCGGGGCGAGGCCCTGACGGGTTCGTACCTGTCGGCCAACTACGATCCGCGGGTCTTTCCGGATCCGGAACGCTGCGACCTCGGGCGCGAGATGAAGCGCGGCCAGGGCCATGTGAGTTTCGGCGCCGGGCCGCACTACTGCGTCGGGGCGGCGCTGGCCAAGCTGGAGAGCGAGGTCGCCCTGGGCGATCTGCTGCTGAACCGGGACGGCCTCGAACTCGCCGTGAAGCGCGAGGAGCTGGAGTACACCGACTCCACGCTCGGAGTGCATCTGCTCGCCAGGCTTCCGGTGCGCCTGAAGTAGGAGGGCCCGGCAGGGACACGAAGAGGCCCGCCACCGCAACACGGTGGCGGGCCTCTTCGTGTCCCTGCTTCGTGTCCGTGCCGAGACGCGGTCAGGACCGCAGGGCGTCGGCGAGCCCGCGCACCGTGGGGTTCAGGTAGAGCGTGCGTGGATGCAGTGCGGGAAGGCCCCGCTCCCGCATCACCGCAGCCATGCGGACCGCGAGCAGGGAGTTCCCGCCGAGCCGGAAGAAGTCGTCGGAGGGTTGCACCGAGACTCCGAAGAGCTGCCCCCAGACGTCGAGCAGGTCGTCACACAGTTCGTCGCCGGTCCACCGCCGCGCGTCTTCCGGGGCGCTCGCCGCGCCCGCCGTATCCGGTGCCGGCAGGGCCGCCAGGTCCACCTTGCCGTTGGCGGTCGTCGGCAGGGAGGGCAGCGCGGTGATGGTGGCCGGCAGCATGTACTCGGGGAGCATGCGGGCCGCCCGGTCACGCAGCCCCGTCGTGCTGCCCTCGGTCAGGACCACGTAGGCGTCCAGCCGGCCGGTGGCGGCGTCGGCCGGATCCTCCTGGCGCAGTACGACGACGGCCGCGGCCACGCCGGGGCTCTCGGCGAGCACCGAACGGATCTCGTCCAGCTCGATGCGGAATCCACGCAGTTTGATCTGGTTGTCGATCCGGCCGAGGTGCTCCAGCCTGCCGTCGGGCCGCAGCCTGCCGCGGTCACCGGTGCGGTAGAGGCGCCCGCCGGTGAACGGGTCGGGCAGGAACCGCTCGGCGGTCAGCTCCGGCCGCCGGAGATAGCCCAGCGCGACACCGGCCCCGCCGACGTAGATCTCGCCGGCGACGCCCGGGGGCACCGGTGCCCGGTGCTTGTCGAGAACGCAGAGATACCAGCCGGGCAGCGGCCGGCCCACCGACCTGGAGGCCGTGAGGGCCAGTTCCCGTGTGATGGTCTCGGCGGTGACATGCACCGTGGTCTCGGTGATGCCGAACATGTTCACGAGCCGGCAGCGGGACTCCGGGTAGCGGTCGAGCCATGGCAGCAGCGACCGGGTGTCGAGCGGCTCGCCGCCGAAGATCACCAGCCGGACCGCCAGCCCCGCGGCGTGCGCCCGTTCGGCCTCCATCAACTGGGCGAAACCCGACGGGGTCTGGTTGAGCACGGTGACCTGCCGGGCCAGCAGCAGGTCGCGGAACTGCTCCGGCGACCGGGAGACCCAGTACGGCACGACCACGAGATGCCCGCCGGTCAGGAGGCACCCCCAGATCTCCCAGACGGAGAAGTCGAAGGCGACGGAGTGGAAGAACGTCCACACGTCGGCAGGGCTCAGCTCGAAATCCTCGCGGGTGGCATCGAGCAGACCTACGACATTGGTGTGCGGGACGAGCACGCCCTTGGGCCGGCCGGTGGAGCCCGAGGTGTAGATGACATAGGCCGGACCGGCTGCGCCGGTGGTGCTGGGGGGTGGCCCGTCACCGCCGCGCGCGCCGCGTTCCGCGAGGTGGACGGGGGTGACCTGGCGGACCTTCTCGTCGGGAACCGGGAAGTCGGGGAGCGTGGTGACCACCACGCCGAGCCCGGAGTTCGTCACCGTGTAGGCGAGCCGTTCGGCCGGGTAGGCGGGATCCAGTGGCACGTACACCGCGCCCGCCTTGAGCACGGCGAGCAGCACCGCCACCAGTTCCGCCGAGCGCTCCAGGCAGACCCCCACCAGGTCGCCGTCGCGCACGCCCGCCTCGCGCAGACCGTGGGCGAGACGGTCGGCCCACTGGTCGAGACCGCGGTAGGTGACCTGGATGGCCTCGTCCGACAGCGCGACCGCGTCGGGCTGTGCCGCGGCCCGCTCGGCAAAGACCTCGTCGATGCGCCGCGCCGTGCTCTCCAGCTCCCGCGCGGGGCGCCCGAGGGCGAGCACCTGCTCCCGCTCCGGCCCGCGGAGCAGCTTGGCGGCGGCGGCCGGCAGCCACGGTTTCTCGCTGACCTGCCGGTGCACCTCGACGAGATGCCGTACGAACTGGTTGGCGATTACCGGCCGTACGATCCGCGGACGGGAGTGGCAGCGCAGGTCGAGCGCTCCGGCCGGGGTCCGTGTCAGGGTGATCGTGAGGGGGAACGGGGGCGCCAGGAAGGGTATGTACTCGGTCCCTTCCTCGGCCCGGTCCAGGTCGAAGACGATCCCGGCGGTCACGGGGTGCGCCGTCGCGGGCGGGTCGGCGGTGAGGCGGTCCCGGAACCAGGCGGTGACCTCGCCGAGCGTGGTGATGCCGTCCGACTCGGCCCGCACCAGCACGGGTTCCTCGTCCTTGCGGGCGCCGAGGGCGGCCACGACCGGCCGCTCGCGCGGCTCGTAGCGGGCGAGCAGGACGGTGAGCGCGGCCAGCCAGGCGGCCGGTTCATCGGCCCCGCCCCCGGGTGGTCCGATCCGCTCCTCGACCCATTCCTCTCCGAAGTCCGGATCGCCGAGGCCCCACGCGGGCTCCGCCTCCTCGATCCCGGTCCCGCGGACGTCGGCATCGCCCCGCTCCGGCACCGCGGTGCCGTCGCCGAGCACCGCGCGGGCCAGGGCGTTGAGGGAGCGCCGGCCGAACACCGCGCGATGGGCCACGAGGAGCAGGTCGGCCTCGCCACCGGTGTACCCGAGCAGAACCACGCGCAGGCCGAACCGGGCGGCTGCCGGCCGGGCCAGTTCACGCGCGCGGCGGCGGACGGCCTCCGGCTCGTCGCGGGCCGACGGAACGTCCTCGACCCAGAGGCGGGCTCTGCCCTCGAACGCGGCCAGGCGCCGGGCGAGCGGTTCCGGGTCGGCCGGGCGTGCCAGCCGTACCCGCAGCGCGTGGCAGTCACGCGCCTCGTCCCCGCGCACCCGGTCCCGGCGGTGATGTGTCCTGAGCACCATCTCTCCCTGCGATTGGCAAATCCGCGCTCAGCGTGCGGTGAATCCGCCGTCTACGGTGACAACGGACCCCGTGACCTGCCGGGATTCGTCGGAGGCCAGCCAGAGGGCGGCCGCTGCGACGTCCTCCGGTTCCACGAGGGCGTTCATGGGCTGCGACTGGAGGAAGGTCTCCTCGTGCTCGGCGACCGGGACGTCCAAAGACCTCGCGATCTCCGAGAGCATCCGCCCCTCCGCCCCGAAGTCGTCCCGGACCGAGCCGGGGCACAGCGCGTTGACCCGGACCTTCATCGGGGCGTAGTCGAGGGCCGCGGCCTTGCTGAGGCCGACCACACCGTGCTTGGCGGCGACGTACCCGGCGAAGTGCCGGTAGCCGACCAGGCCCGCGGTGGAGGCGACGTTGACGATGCTTCCGGCGCGCTGTTCGGTCATGATCCGACCGACCGCCCGGGTCATCCGCCAGGCGCCGGACAGATCGACGTCGATCATGAGCTGCCACTCGGCCTCGGTGATCTCGTGGGTCGTCCGGCCCGAGGGGGCGGCGATGCCCGCGTTGTTCACCAGCACGTCGATGCGGCCGAGACGTTCGTGCGCCTCGTCGACGACGTGCTCCACGGCGTCGAGGTCGCGGACGTCCGCCTGCCGGGTGAGCACGGTGACGCCGTGCTTGCGGCACAGCTCGGCGGTGTGCGCCAGCTGTCCGGCGGAGCCCAGCGGGTAGGGCACACCGGGGATGTCGTCGGCGATGTCGAGGAGGACGAGGTCGGCGCCCTCCTCGGCGAAGACGGTGGCGCAGGTCCGTCCGACGCCGCGTGCGGCACCGGTGATGACGGCGGTCCTTCCGGCCAGACGCATGGCTCCCCTCCTCGGTAGACGGCGTTCTTTCGGGCCCGGCCGCTCATGTCCGGGTGACCTCGTCCTCGATCAGCCGCAGCAGCCCGGCCGTGTCCTCGGTCAGGTACATGTGACCGCCGTCCACCTCGACGAGCGTGAACGCGCTGCTGGTGGCCTTGCTCCACTCCCCCGTCTGCTCGCCGGTGACAAGTTCGTCGCCACGGGCCCGCAGGGCGGTAATCGGCGCCGGCAGCGGCCGGTCCGTGCTGGGGGTGTAGTTCTCGTGCATCTCCACGTCGGCCCGCAGCACCGGCAGGATCAGCTCGCGCATCTCCTCGTTCTCCAGGGCGTCGTGGCGGTATCCGGCGAACTCCCGGACCCGGGCCAGGAACTGCTCGTCGTCCAGCCCGGTGGCCTGGACGGGGCGCCTGGTCCACGGGCCGGGTGAACCGCTGACGAAGAGGCGGACCAGCTCGATGCCGGGGCGGGCGGCCAGCAGATGGGCGAGTTCGTAGGCCAGGACGGCCCCCAGGCTGTGGCCGAAGAGCGCTACGCGGCCCGCATCGCCGATCTCCTCGACGATCTCGGGCAGCAGCCCGGCGGCGGCCTGTGCGGCGTCGCGGTACGGCTCCTCGACGAGCTTCCATTCGCGGCCCGGCGGCTGCACCGCCACGATCCGCAGCTTCTCGCCGGTCAGGGCTTCCCACGGGTGGAAGAAGGAGGCCCCCGCTCCGGCGAACGGCACGCACACCAGAGGTATGGCTCGCATCGGCTGCTCAGGCTCCCTGGGCGCCGGCGGTCGCGGCATCGGCGGCCATGGCCTCGCGCAGGCTCCTGGGCCGGATGTCGGGCCAGTTCTTCTCGACGTACTCCAGGGCCGACGCGCGGTCGGACTCTCCGAAGACGATGCGCCAGCCGGCCGGCACCTCGGCGAAGGTGGGCCACAGGGAGTGCTGCTCCTCGTCGTTCGCCAGGACGTAGAAGCGGCCGTCGGTGTCGTCGAACGGGTTGGTGCTCATGGTGGCAATCCCTTTCGGGTCGAAGTTGGTCGGGGCTTTGCTACTTGCGGCGATCCAGCAGCGACGCCACGATCTCGCCACTGCGCACGGCGAGGTTCGACAGCAGCGAGGACGTCAGACCGTGCGTGTGTTCCGTGCCGCCCTGCAGATAGATGCCGCAGCGCAGTTCGGGTGCCGTGGCGATCCGGTAGTCACGTTCGACGCGGTAGCGTCCCCGGGCGTCGCGCAGGCACAGCGAGTCGAGTTCGCCGAGGATCGGGGCGGGGTTCATCGGGTCGTAGCCGGTGGCGCAGACCAGGACGTCCACGTCGAGTTCGCGGGTCTCCTCGGTCGCGACCGACATGACGGTGACGCGGGTTTCGTCCGCGGCGCGCTTGACGCCGCAGACCCGGGACAGGTTGAGGAACTCGATCCGGTTGCGGCCCGCCACCTCGTCGCCGTAGACCCGTTCGTGCAGGCCCTTGATGACCTCGTCGTCGACGACCGAGTAGTTGGTGTTCCTGTGGTGCTGCCAGATGACGTCCCTGGAGCGTTCGGAGCCGTAGTAGTAGTCGTCCACGGCGGACGGGTCGAAGACCCGGTTGGCGAACGGGGTGTTGTCCGCGAGCGCGTAGCCGTACGGCGGGAGGATCGCCGTGATGGACGCGTCGGGCAGGGCGTCGTGCAGGTACCTGACGACTTCGGCGGCGCTCTGCCCCGCCCCGACAACCGCCACCCGGTTCAGCTCGCCGGGGTTCCAGGCCGTGAACCGGTCCAGGAACTCCGAGCTGTGCCAGACCCGTTCGTCGCGCTGCACTCCCGCGGGCATGCGGGGCACGAGCCCGGTCGATATCACGATGTTGTGCGCGGTGAGCACCCTGGTGCCGCCCGGGAGCGAGTCCCCGCGCACCTCGACCTCCAGGTGCTCGATCGCTTCGCCGCGCCGGCCCGACGCGGGCAGCCGGATCTGCGTGATCTCCGCGCCGTAGGTGACCTGGTGGGCCAGTTTCGCCTCCGCCCATTCCAGATAGTCGTGGAACTCCTGGCGAGTGGCGAAGAAGTCCTGGTTGTTCACGAACTGGGGCAGCCGGCCCATCGCGTGCAGATACGACACGAAGCTGAACGGCGATGCCGGATTGCGGAAGGTGACGAGGTCTTTCAGGAACGAGATCTGCATCTTCGCACCCGGCAGCAGCATTCCCCGGTGCCACCCGAGTTCCGGTTTCCGCTCGAAGAAGGCGGCGGTCGGCCGGGGCGTGCCGCCTTCCCGGCGTTCCTGAAGGGCGACGGCGAGCGACAGGTTGGCCGGCCCGAAACCTGCTCCGACGACGTCGTACGTCGTGGTGTCACTGCTTTCCATGGAGGTCTCCCCGGAAGTGGTGGGCATCGCGGCTATTTCCCTTCACCGAGTTCGCTGTTGATGACGGCGCAGACCTCGGCCACGGGTTCGGGCATGTTCATCTCGAGGTGGGTGCTCTGCACGTCGTGTTCCGTCACACCGCCCAGAACGTGCTTCTCCCACAGGGGCGCGAAGGACTCCTTCCGTTCGTCGAGGGCGGCCTGGAAGTACAGGGCCCGGCCGGTGAAGACGGGCGACGCGAATCCCTTCATGACCGCCATGTTGTTGGCGAGCACCTTGGTGGCCGCCGTCAGCAGCCGCTCGTGCTCGGCAGGATCCGCGAAACGGCTGATGTACTCCTCCAGGGCGGCACGGGCGTCCATGTGGGCCACGTTGTCCTGCGCCGCGAAGACGCTGCCCGTCGGGGAGTCGAGGAGGGCGAGCAGCGCCACCTCGTGGCCGCGCCGCTCGAGTTCGGCGGCGAGGCTGTGGGCGATGGTGCCGCCGTAGGACCAGCCGAGCAGGTGGAAGGGGCCGTCGGGCTGGAGCGCCAGCATCTGCTCGATGTAGTCGGCGACCATCTCGTCGACGGACGAGGGGAGTTCGCAGGTGCCGTCGTAGCCGCGTGCCTGGATGCCGTAGACGGGCCGGTCCTTGAAGTGGGGCGTGAAGCCGAGGTAGGACCAGCTGAGGCCGCCGCCCGGATGGATGCACCACAGCGGGGGCCGGGTGCCCTCGGTCTGGAACTTCAGCACCACCGCGAAGGGGTCGTCCAGCTCGTCGGGGATGCTGTTGGGGATCAGACGCGCCGCGAGCTGGGCGACCGTGGGGGCGCGGAACACCGACCGGATGGCGAGGTCGATGCCGAACTCCTGCCGGATGCGCCCGATGAGGCCGGCGGCCAGCAGCGAGTGGCCGCCCAGGGCGAAGAAGTCGTCGTCGATGCCGACGCCGGGCAGGCCCAGCACCTCCGCGAACATCTCGCAGAGGATCTCCTCGCGCCGGTTGCGCGGCTGGTTGCCGGTGGCCGTCTCGGTGTACCGGGGCAGCGGCAGGGACCGGCGGTCCAGCTTTCCGCTGGAGGTCAGGGGGATCTCCGCGAGGGGGATCACCGCGGACGGCACCATGTACTCCGGCAGCCGCGCGGCGACGTGCTCACGGAGCCGGGTGGCCAGGGAGTCGGTGTCCGCCCCGTCCTGCTCGTCACCGCTGTCCTGGGTGTCCCGGCGGTCCGTCACCACGTACGCCACCAGGCGCTGGTCTCCGGGCCGGTCCTCGCGGGCCACCACGACCGCCTGCCCGACCGCCGGGTGCGAGGCCAGCACCGACTCGATCTCGCCCAGCTCGATCCGGAAGCCGCGCACCTTGACCTGGAAGTCGGCACGGCCCACGTAGTCGAGCACACCGTCACGCCGCCAGCGCACCAGGTCGCCCGTACGGTACATCCGCGTACCCCCGCCGAACGGATCAGCCACGAACCGCTCCGCCGACAGCCCCGGCCGGTTCAGATACCCACGCGCCAGCCCCGTGCCCGCCAGGTACAGTTCGCCCACCACACCGGGGGCGACCGGACGCAGCGCACCGTCCAGCACATACACCTGGGTGTTCCAGATCGGCGCACCGATCGGCACGCTGGTGGCGCCCTCCTCGGGGCGGTGCTGCCACGCGGTCACCTCGACGGCCGCCTCGGTGGGCCCGTAGAGGTTGTGCAGTTCGGTGTACGGCAGCACGGAGGCGAAACGGTTGGCAAGATCCACGGGCAGCGCCTCCCCGGCGGCTTCCACCCGGCGCAGCCCGGTGCAGCCGCTCGCGGCGGGCTCGGCGACGAACGCGGCCAGCAGGGACGGGACCATGTTGATCTCGGAGACGTCCTGCTCCTGGATCAGCCGCGCGAGGTAGGCGGGATCGCGGTGCCCGTCGGGGCGGGGGATCACGATGGCCGAGCCGACCTGCAGCGGCCAGAACAGCTCCGGGACCGAGACGTCGAATCCCACGGACGTGTTCAGCATCATCCGGTCGCTGTCGAGGAGTCCGTACCGGTCGTGGCCCCAGGCGATGCGGTTCATGATCGAGCGGTGCGAGACGACGACGCCCTTGGGGCCGCCCGTCGATCCGGAGGTGTAGATGACGTAGGCGGCGTGGTCCGGCGTCACCGCCACGTCCGGGTTCGTGGCCGGGCTGCCGGAGGTGTCGGGCAGTTCGGTGAGCGTCACCAGCGGTGCGGCGTCCGCGAGGAGGTGGGCGACCCGGTCCTCGGGCACGTCGGTCTCGATCGGCAGGTATGCGGCCCCGGACTTGACGACGCCATAGATTGCGGTGACCAGGTCGAAGGAGCGAGGCAGTCGGACGGCGACAATCTGCTCGGGGCCGGCGCCCCGCTCGATCAGCCAGTGCGCGAGCCGGTTGGCGCGCTCGTTCAGCTCCCGGTAGCCGAGTGTCTCCCCCTCGAAGACGAGGGCGGGATGGTCGGGGGTGCGCTCGGCCTGTTCCTCGAAGGCCGCGCCGAGGGTCCGCGCCGGCACCTCGTGGGCGGTGGCGTTCCACTCGGTGACCACCCGCTCCCGCTCCCCCGGCTCCAGGACGTCCACCGCGCCCACGCGGATCCGCGGGTCCTGGACGACCTGCCGCAGCAGCCGCTGGAAGCGGCCCACGAGCCGCTCCACCGTCTCCCGGTCGAACAGGTCGGTGGCGTACTCAAGGCTGCCCCAGGCTCCCCGCAGGCCCGGGTTGCCCGCCATGTTGAAGAACAGGTCGAACTTGGCGGACTTGGTCAGGGCCGGCTCGACGGCCACCTCGAGACCGGGCATGCCGAAGTCGGCCTCGGTGACGTTGTGCCAGGCGAACATCACCTGGAACAGCGGCTGGTACGCGGTGGAGCGGTCGGGGTTGAGCAGCTCCACCAGCCGCTCGAACGGCACGTCCTGGTTGTCGTACGCGCTCAGCGCCTTCCCGCGCACCTGCTCGACGAGTTCGGTGAAGGCCGGATCGCCCGACAGGTCCGTGCGCAGCACCCAGGTGTTGACGAAGAACCCGACGAGATCGGCCAGGGCTTCCTCGGTGCGGCCCGCGATCGGCGACCCGATGGTCAGGTCGTCGCCGCCGCCGACCTGGTGGAACAGCACGGCGATCGCGGCCTGCAGCACCATCGACACCGTCGCCCCGTGGGCGGTGGCGATCTTCTCCAGGCCGGCCGTCAGGTCGGCGTCCAGGTCGAACTCCACGACGTCGCCACGGTGGCTGGCCATGGGGGGCCGCTGCCGGTCGAGGGGAAGACGCAAGGGCTGCGGGACGCCCGCGAGTTCCTTCTGCCAGTACCTGACCTGACCGGACAGCAGGCTCTCCGGATCGGACTCGTCGCCGAGGAGTTCGCGCTGCCACAGCGTGTAGTCGCTGTACTGGATCTCCAGCGGGGTCCACTCGGGTGCTCTGCCCTCCCGGCGCGCGGTGTAGGCGGCCACCAGGTCCCGCGCCATCGGCGCGGTGGACTCGCCGTCGCAGGCGAAGTGATGGGCGACCAGCACGAACACGTGCTCCTCAGGGGCGATCCGCAGGATCCGCGCCTGCACGGGTATCTCGTCGGCCAGCCGGAACCGGTAGGTGACCGCCTCGGTGATCGCGGCGCCCTGCTCCTCGGCGGTCACCTCGATGAGCGGGACGTCGAGCGTGACCTGCTCCATCGGGATGATCCGCTGGTAGGGCACGCCGTCCTCGTCCTCGGCGACCATCGTGTGCAGCGGCTGATGCCGGCCCACCAGGTCCCTGACCGCTGCCCTCAGGGCCACCACGTCCAGGACGCCCTTCATGCGCAGGACGGCCAGCATGTTGTACGTGGCGGACGGGCCTTCGAGCTGGTGGATGAACCACAGCCGGCGCTGGGCGAACGACAACGGGATCATTTGGCCTCTCACTCCTCGGTCATCTTGCGCAGAAGGGGCCGACGGGACGCGGCCATCGTCTGCGCGAGGCCGGAGAGGTCGGCAACGGTCGGGGACTCGAACAGCACACGGATGGGGATGTCGACGCCGAGTTCGGTGCGGATGCGGCTGATCAGCCGGGTGGCGAGCAGCGAGTGACCGCCCAGGGCGAAGAAGTCGTCGTCGATGCCGATCTCGGGCAGCCCGAGGACCTCGGCGAACAGGGCGCACAGCAGCTCTTCGCGCCGGTCGCGCGGCCCGCGTCCGGAGGTCGCGGCCTCGGTGCGGTCGGGCGCCGGCAGCGCCCGCCGGTCGAGCTTTCCGTTGGGCGTCCTGGGCAGTTCGGCGACGGCCAGTACGGCGGACGGCACCATGTAGTCCGGAAGCCGCTCTCGCACGTAGCCGCGCAGCCGCGTCGCCAGCGCTCCCACGTCCCGGGTTCCGGACGGATCGTTCGCCAGGGGACGGCCGGTACGGCCGGAGGGGGTGAACCCTCCGCGGACCGTCCGCCCGGCCACCGGGCCGTCGGGCAGCACGATCGCGTCGAAGCACTCCACGGCGTCGGCGGAGCAGGTCGCGATCAGGCCCCAGCCCTGCCGGTCCGCCCACTCCTGGAGGTCCTGCGGGTCCAGGGAGGGACCCGCGGTTCCGGAGCCGGCGACGAGCGACAGGTCGACCGCCGTCGCGAAGTCGCCGCGCAGCCGCGCGTTGGGGATGCCTGCCACCCGCAGCGGTCCGCCGTCGCCGGCCCGGCACTCCTCGGCCAGCCCCTCCAGGTCGTCGACGTCCTGGCCCCAGGAGAGGGTGGGGGCCGCGTGCAGGTCGAGCGTGTCGGCCGGCGCCTTGTGCAGCACCACCTCGTAGCGGTACCGGGTGAGTTCGTTGTGGTCCCGGCCGTTCTTGAGCCGGACATCGACCGCCGCCACCGCGTTGGCCTCGGCCCAGACGGTGAACCACTCGGGGTCGACGACGAGTTCCTTCTCCCGCAGCACCGCCTGCTCGACGGCGCCGCGCACTTCGGCCGGGGTCGCCTCCGGGCGGGCCGCCGACTGCACCGCGGCCTGGAGAACCTTCAGCGACCCGGCGTGGCGCACGTCGCCGACGACGATCCGGCCGCCCGGGGCGAGCAGGTCCAGTGCGGTCCGCAGCACCTGGTCGAGGTACTCGGTGCCGGGGAAGTACTGCACCACGGAGTTGAGGACGACCGTGTCGAAGTAGCCGAGGGGCAGGCCTGTGGCATCGTGGGCGGGCTGGCAGCGCAGCCGCAACCGCCGTCCGTACCCGGCCACCTCCGCCTGGTGACGCAGCCGCTCGACGGCGGAGGCGGACAGGTCGGTGCCCCAGTACTCGTCGACCTCACCGACCGCCTTCGCCGCCAGCAGGCCTGCTCCGACGCCCAGTTCGAGGACCCGGCGCGGGGCACCGCGCAGGATCTGCGCGACGGCGGCGTCCCGCCACGCGTGCATCTCCGGCAGCGGGATCGGCTCGCCGGTGTAGACCGACGTCCACAGGGCGAAGTCCTCGCCCCAGGCCGCGTCCCGGGATTCCTCGTACGCCAGCTCGTAGACCTCGCGCCACTCCTCGACCTGCGCCTGCGCGCCGGCGTCGGAACTCTCGGTGTCCGGCACGACGTACGCCACCAGGCGCTGGTCTCCGGGCCGGTCCTCACGGGCCACCACGACCGCCTGCCCGACCGCCGGGTGCGAGGCCAGCACCGACTCGATCTCGCCCAGCTCGATCCGGAAGCCGCGCACCTTCACCTGGAAGTCGGCACGGCCGACATAGTCGAGCTGTCCGTCGGCCCGCAGGCGTACCAGGTCGCCCGTACGGTACATCCGCGTACCCGCGCCGAACGGATCGGCCACGAACCGCTCCGCCGACAGCCCCGGCCGGTTCAGATACCCGCGTGCCAGACCGTCACCGGCGAGGTACAACTCGCCCACCACACCCGGGGCGACCGGGCGCAACGCGCCGTCCAGTACGTACGCCCGGGTGTTGGCCAGGGGCCGGCCGATCGGCGGTGTGCCGGAGCCGGGCAGCACCCGGGAGGTGGTGGACCAGATGGTGGTCTCGGTCGGCCCGTAGACGTTGACGACCTCCCGTGCCTCCTCGCACAGCGTCTCGGCGAGAGCGGCGGGCAGCGCCTCCCCGCCCACCAGGACGCGCAGTCCGCGCGGTCCCTCCGGCCGGTGCGTCACGAGCATCTGCCACAGCGTCGGGGTCGCCTGGACGGCCGTGATGCCACGGCTCTCGATCAGCTCCAGGACGACGGCGGGATCGGTGCCGATCTCCTTCGGGGCGATCACCACGCGGGCGCCGGACAGCAGGGGCAGGAACACCTCCAACGCCGCGATGTCGAAGGCGATCGTGGTCACGGCAAGCAGGCGGTCCTCGGACCGCAGCGGGAACTGCTCGCCCATCGAGGCCAGCAGGTTGCCGAGCGCTCCGTGGGAGATCACCACGCCCTTCGGCCGCCCGGTGGAACCGGAGGTGTAGATCGCGTAGGCGGCGTTGGCCATCGTCACGCGCGCGGTGTCCGGTCTGGTGTCCGGGTAGCCGCTCAGGTCGGCGGTCAGGATGTCCGGGGCGAGGGTGACCACAGGCCGCGCATCACCGAGTACGTACGCGACGCGGGTCGCCGGGTGGTCCGGGTCGATCGGCACATATGTGCCTCCGGCCTTCAGCACGGCCAACAGGGCGACGACGAGGTCCGCCGACCGCGGCAACGTCACGGCCACCACGGACTCGATCCCCACCCCCTGACGGATCAGGTGGTGCGCGAGCCGGTTCGCCCGGGCGTCCACCTCGGCGTAGGAGAGGGAGTTGTCACCAGCGACGACCGCGACCGCGTCCGGAGTGGCGAGGGCCTGCCGTTCGAACAGCTCGACGACCGTCCGGTCCGGGGTGGGCGCGGCCGTGGCGTTGAGCTCGACCAGGAGCCGCTCGCGCTCGTCGGGGGTCAGTACGTCGACGGCGCTCAGCCGACGTCCGGGGTCGGCGACGACCTGGCGCAGGACGCGGGTGAACCGCGCGGCGACGTCGGCCGCCGTCCCGGGCTCGACCACACCCTGCTGGTACTGCAGCGACAGCCGCAGATGGGGCTCGGCGGAGGCGGTCAGCGTGATGGGGTAGTGGGAACCTGCGAACGGCCGCAGGCCGGTGACCTCGATGTCGGCCGCCGTCGTGGCCCGGCTGATGCCGGACCGGTCCACCGGATACGACTCGAACAGCACCAGGGTGTCGAACAGGGTGCTCATCCCGCTGTCCCGCTGGATGTCCGCGAGGGCGTAGTGGTGGTGGTCGAGGAGGGCGGCCTGCCGGCTCTGGAGGGTGGTGAGGAGGTCGGCGAGGGTCTGTGCGGGAGTGCAGTCGACACGGACGGGGAGGGTGTTGATGAACATGCCCACCATCTCGTCGACCCCGGGGAGGTCGGCGGGCCGCCCGGAGACGGTGGCACCGAAGACGACGTCGTTCCGGCCGGTGAGGGCGGACAGCAGGATGGCCCAGGCGCCCTGGACGAGGGTGTTGAGGGTGACGCCGAGTGCCGCGGCACACCGCGACAGGGCACGGGCGTCCTCGATGGGCACCTCCACGTTGCCGAGACCGGACGCGACCACCGGCTCGGTGCGCGACACGAGGAGCGTCGGCTCCTCGACGCCCGTCAGCTCCTCGGCCCAGGCAAGGGCGGCCGCTTCCCGGTCGCGCTGGGCGAGCCAGGCGAGGTAGTCGCGGTAGCTGCGGACCCTCGGCAGCCCGTCGGTGTCACCGTCGGAGCCGTAGAGGTGCATCAGGTCGTGCACGATGTGCGGCAGTGACCAGCCGTCGAACAGCACATGGTGTCCCGTGAGGACTAGTTCGCTGCGGTCGTCTGTCAGACAGATCAGCGCCAGGCGGAGCAGGGGCGGCCTCTCCGGGTCGAAGTGGACGCTCCGGTCGTCGGCAACGAACTGCTCGAAGACCGCGTCGCGCTCCTCGTCGTGCAGGTGCCGTAGGTCGAGGAACTGCCACGGCAACTCGACTCTCGCGGGGATGAGTTGGACGAGGTATCCGGTGGTGTTGGGGGCGAAGGCGGCGCGCAGGTTGGGGTGGCGGTCCAGGAGGGCCTGTCCTGCGATGCGGAGTCGCTGTGGGTCCACCTGTCCGGCCAGGTGGAAGACCATCTGCATGTGGTACACGTCGAACTCGGTGTCGGCGAGCTTCGCGTGGAAGAGGAGGCCGGACTGGACGGTGGTGAGCGGCCAGACGTCGGTCAGGTCGGGGTAGGTGTGTTCCCAGGTGTCGATGTCGGCCTGGGTGGTGGTCAGGAGGGGGAGGTCGGTGGGGGTGAGGCCGCCGGCGCCGGGGGTGGTGGCGTGGCGGGTGAGGGCCTGGAGGGCGGCTTGCCAGTGTGCGGCGAGTTCGTTGACGTCGGCCTGGGTCAGGACGCTGGTGGGGTAGGAGAGCAGGGCGGTCAGCTGGGGACCCTGGTCGGTGTCGGTGACCAGAGCGTTGATCTCCAGCGCGGACATCGCGGGCATGCCGGGATCCGGTGTGGGGATGAGTTCGCCCGCGCCGAGGACGGGGGTGAAACCTTCGCCGCGCAGGTGGTGGGGCATGTCCGCGGTGGAGAGATGGCCGAGGTAGTTGAACCCGATCTGCGGATCCGGATACCGAGCCAGTTCCCCGGCGGTGTCGGGGTTGAGGTGGCGGAGCAGGCCGTAGCCGATGCCCTTGCCAGGAATGGCACGGAGTTGTTCCTTGACCTGCTTGAGGGCTAGGCCTGCGGCCGTGCCGGCGGTGAAGGCTTCGTCGAGGTCGCAGCCTGCGAGGTCGAGGCGGACGGGGAACATGCTGGTGAACCAGCCCATCGTGCGGGACAGGTCCGCGCCGGGCACCAGGTCCTGTTCCCTGCCGTGTCCTTCCAGCCGCACCAGCAGCGACGACTGGGCGGTGCCGCGTTCGCCGCGCCATCGGGCCACGGCCAGGGCGAGTGCGCTCAGCAGGCCGTCGTCGACTCCGGCGTGGAAGGCGGCCGGCAGCACGGTCAGCAGGGCCCGGGTCACCTCCACCGGGACCGTGATGCGTACCGATTCCACGGTAGCCATCACATCCGCCGCCGGATCCGGGCGGCGCAGTCCCAGGACCGGGTCGGGGCCGTCGAGGATCTCCCGCCACACCGGTAGCTGTTCCGCCTGGTTGGTGGCGGTGGCGTGGTCGGTGAGGGCGTGGGTCCAGCGGCGCATGGAGGTGCCCACCGGGTCCAGGACGACCGGCCGGCCGGCGCGTGTCTGTTGCCAGGCCGCGGCCAGGTCCGGGACCAGGATCCGCCAGGACACCCCGTCGACCACGAGATGGTGCAGCACCACCAGCAGCCGCCCGGCAAGGGTGTCGTCGGTGGGGGCGAACCACACGAACTGCGTCATCACCCCGCCACGCGGGTCCAGCCGGCCCGCCGCCGCATCCAGCTCCACACCCGCCCGCTCCTGCCAGGCCGCATCCCACAAGCCATCACACTCGACCCGGTGAACCAGACCGGTGAGCGGGACCGAACCGGGCCCGGCGACCTCCAGCCCCTCGCCATCCCCGGTGACCAGCCTCGAGCGCAGGATGTCGTGATGGTCGATCACCGCGGCCAGCGTCGCGGTCAGGCCCGCCTCGTCGATACCGTCCGGCAGTTCCAGCAGCGCGGCCATCGCGAACCGGTCGTAAGCATCGCCCTGTTCCAGCAGGAACCGGCCCGCCGGAGGCAACGGCATCCGGCCGACGCCGCCGCCCTCCAATTCCTCCAGCCGGACCACGTCCCCGGCCGTCGAGGCGACCCGGGCCAGTTCGGCCACGGTCCGGGCTTCGAAGATCTGCCGCGGGGTGACCTCGATCCCCTGCCGGCGCGCCCGGGCCACCACCTGGATCGACCGGATCGAGTCCCCGCCCACGGCGAAGAAGTCGTCATCGACACCGACCCGGTCCAGGC
This sequence comes from Streptomyces sp. NPDC001816, assembly GCF_042892235.1. NCBI lineage: Bacteria > Bacillati > Actinomycetota > Actinomycetes > Kitasatosporales > Streptomycetaceae > Streptomyces > Streptomyces sp. NPDC001816. The sequence continues at coordinate 5,160 of NZ_JBIATY010000012.1, read as the reverse complement.
CCAGCACCTCCGCCACGACCTCGGCCAGAACCCGCTCGGCCGGGTTCGACGGAGCGCGATAGACCGTCTCGGTGAACTCCGGCTCCGGCAGCGCGGCCCGGTCGAGCTTGCCGTTGGCCATCAACGGCAGACGCTCCAGCATCACGAACGCGGACGGCACCATGAACTCCGGCAACCGCCCGGACACGAACGCCCGCAGCTCCGCCACCGACACACCGGCGTGCGCCTCGAATTCCAGCTCGCCGCTGTCGTTGACTCCGCCAACGGAGTCCGTCGTCACGACGTAGGCGACGAGTCGCCTACCGCCGCCGCGGCCCGCCCGGGCGACGACCACCGCCTGCGCGACGGCCGGATGCGCCGCCAGCACCGCCTCCACCTCGGCCGGCTCGACCCGCTGACCACGCACCTTGACCTGGGCGTCTGCGCGGCCCGCGTACTCCAGCACGCCGTCGGCCGTCCACCGGGCCAGGTCCCCGGTGCGGTACATGCGCTGCCCGGCAGGACCGAATGGATCGGCGACGAATCGCTCCGCTGTCAGCCCGGGCCGGCCGTGATAGCCACGCCCCACCGCACCCGCCACATACAACTCACCCACCACACCCGGCGGTACCGGCGTCAGACCCGGCCCCAGCACATAAGTGCGCATGTTGTCGACCGGCACACCGATCGGGACGCCGCCGGTGCCCCGCCGCTCTTCCGGGACGGGGAAGGCGGTGGCGTAGAAACTCTCCGTCTGCCCATACGCATTGACCACCCGCGTCCCGGGCAACACCGACCGCACCCGCTCCACCAACGCCGCCGACAACCCCTCACCAGCGAAGACAAGCGTCCCGATCCCGGTCCCGTCGGCGAGATCATCAAGCAGTTCGGCGAAGACGGACGGCACCGTATGAACGACGTCGGCTTCCACGCCCTCCCGCTCACCGAGGACGAGGACGTCCCGGGCCACCTCTACGGTGGCCCCCTGGCTGAGAGCGGTGAAGATCTCGAAGACCGAGACGTCGAAGTTGACCGAGCTGGTCGCCAGCACATGCGAACCCGCCGTCACACCCATGATCCGGGCCAGCGCCGACACACCATTGACCACGTTCGCATGCGTGATCGCGACACCCTTCGGCACACCCGACGACCCGGACGTATACATCACATACGCCGCATTCTCCGGCCGCACCCCCACCCCGCAGACCGAACCATCGCCCTGCGTGAGGTCGAGGTCGTCCAGGAACAGGCGCGGGACACCCGACTCGGGCAGACCCAACTCCCCAGCCGTGACCCGGTCGGTCAGCATCACATCCGCACCCGCGTCCGCAAGCACGAACTCCAGCCGGCTGCTGGGATAACGGGGATCCACCGGCACATACGCCGCCCCGGCCTTCAACACACCCAGCAGACCAATCACCAGTTCCGCCGACCGCGGCAAAGCCACCGCCACGACCGACTCCACACCCACACCCCGAGCCACCAACTCCCTCGCCAGCCGGTTCGCCCGCGCATCCACCTCCCGATACGACAGCGAGACATCCCCACACACCACCGCCACCGCATCCGGCGACACGGCAACCCGCCGCTCCACCAACTCCCCCACCGACACCGGCAACACCGCAACCCCGGTCTCGTTCACCCCCCGCACCACCAGCTGCTCACGCTCGTCCGGGTCGAGGAGGGCGACCGTACTCACCGGCACCCGCGGGTCGGCAGTGAGGAGTCGAAGGACGCGGGTGTACCAGTCCGCGATGCGTTCGGCGGTGTCGCGGTCGAAGAGGTCGGTCGCGTATTCGAGATCGCCCCGCACCTGCGGCCCCTGCCCGCCGGGGAAGACGGCCAGGTTGAGGGAGAGGTCGAACTTCGCCGTCCCGGTCACGACGGGCTCCGACGCCACCCGGAGCCCGGGCATGCTCAGGTCCGGCCGGACGTCGTTCTGCCAGGCGCACATGACCTGGAAGAGGGGCTGGTAGGCAGTGGAACGCTCGGGGTTGAGCAGCTCCACCAACCGCTCGAACGGGAGGTCCTGGTTGTCGTACGCACTCAGTGCCTTGCCCCGCACCCGCTCCAGAAGCTCCTCGAAACTCGGGTTCCCGGACAGATCGGCCCGCAACACCCACGTGTTGACGAAGAACCCCACGAGATCGGACAAGGCCTCGTCCGTGCGACCGGCGATCGGCGCGCCGATCGGGATGTCCTCACCGGCCCCCAACTGATGCAGCAGCACAGCGAGAGCCGACTGCAGGACCATCGACACCGTCGAGCCGTGCTCGGTCGCCAGCCGTTCCACCGCGTCGACCAGTTCGGTGTCGAGGGTGAAGGCGACCGAGTCGCCGTCGTGGCGGGCCACGGGCGGTCGGGGACGGTCGGTCGGCAGGTCCAACGGCGCGGGGCAGTCCGCCAGTTCGTCGCGCCAGTACGCCGCCTGCGCGGCCGCCACACTCTCCGGGTCCGACTCGTCACCGAGCAGCTCGGACTGCCACAGGGCGTAGTCGGCGTACTGCACCGGCAGCGGCTCCCAGTCCGGCGCCGCCCCGCCGTCCCGCCGTGCCGAGTAAGCCGTGACAAGGTCCCTGGCCAGCGGTCCGGCCGATCCGCCGTCGCCCGCGATGTGGTGGAGGACCAGGACGAGCCGGTGCTCTTCGGGACCGAGGCGGAACAGGCGGGCTCGCAGCGGGATCTCCGAGGCCAGGTCGAAGGCGTACGTCACGGCCTGCCGTACCGCTTGGTCCAGCTCGTGCGGGGACACGTCGACGAGGGTGAGTTCCGGCGACACCTCGTGTGCGGGGAGCACACGCTGGAACGGCACCCCGTCCTCGTCCTCGACGAACACGGTCCGCAGACTCTCGTGCCGGACCACCACATCCCGTACCGCCGCAGCCAGCGCCTGTACGTCCAGCGAACCCGACAAGCGGAGTACCGCTGGGATGTTGTAGGTGGCGGAAGGGCCCTCGAACCGGTCGATGAACCAGAGTCTGCGCTGCGCGTACGACAGCGGCAGCCGCTCCGGACGGTTCTCCGTACGCCGCAGCACGGGGCGTACGCGCGCTCCGGCCGGCAGATGCGCCATCAGCTCCGCAGGGGTGGAAGCGTCGAACACCGCGCGAATGGGCACCTCGACGCCCAGCACACCGCGGATGCGGCCTACCAACCGCACCGCGAGCAGTGAGTCCCCACCTAGCTCGAAGAACCGGTCGTCCATACCGACCCGGTCTCGACCGAGGACCTCGGCGAACAGGTCGGCGAGTGCCTGTTCCGTCGCGTCGGACGGGGCGCGGTAGACGGTCTCGGTGAACTCCGGCTCGGGCAGGGCGGCCCGGTCCAGCTTGCCGTTGGCCATCAACGGCAGGCGCTCCAGCATGACGAACGCGGACGGCACCATGAACTCCGGCAACCGCCCGGACACGAACGCCCGCAGCTCGGCTTCCAGGGCACGGACGTGCGTGTCCCCCTCGCTCACGCCGTGACCGGTGTCGGCCGGTACGACGTAGGCGAGGAGCCGGGTGCCGTCCCCGCGGCCCTCGCGAGCGATGACAGCGGCCTGCGCGACGGCCGGGTGAGAGGTCACCACCGTCTCGACCTCGGCCGGCTCGATCCGGAAACCGCGCACCTTGACCTGGGCGTCGGCGCGGCCCGCGTACTCCAGCACGCCGTCGGCCGTCCACCGGGCCAGGTCGCCAGTGCGGTACATGCGCTGCCCGGCAGGACCGAATGGATCGGCGACGAACCGCTCCGCTGTCAGCCCGGACCGGCCGTGATAGCCACGCCCCACCCCACCGGCCACGTACAACTCGCCCACCACACCCGGCGGTACGGGTGTCAGACCCGGCCCCAGCACGTAGGTGCGCATGTTGTCGATCGGCACACCGATCGGGACACCGCCGGCGCCCCGCCACTCCTCCGGGACGGGGAAGGCAGTGGCATAGAAACTCTCCGTCTGGCCGTAGGCGTTGACCACCCGCGTCCCGGGCAGCACCGACCGCACCCGCTCCACCAGCGTCGCCGACAGGCCCTCACCAGCGAAGACGAGCGTGTCGATCTCGACCTTCCCAGTGAAGGTGTCGAGCAACTCCGCGAAGGCGGACGGCACGGTGTGCACCACATCGGCCCGGACCTCCTGCCGCTCGCCGAGCGCCAGCACGTCCCGGACCACCTCCACGGTGGCCCCCTGGCTGAGAGCGGTGAAGATCTCGAACACCGAGACGTCGAAGTTGACCGAGCTGGTCGCCAGCACATGCGAACCCGCCGTCACACCCATGATCCGGGCCAGCGCCGACACACCATTGACCACGTTCGCATGCGTGATCGCGACACCCTTCGGCACACCCGACGACCCGGACGTATACATCACATACGCCGCATTCTCCGGCCGCACCCCCACCCCGCAGACCGAACCATCGCCCTGCGTGAGGTCGAGGTCGTCAACGTACAGGCGCGGGACACCCGACTCGGGCAGACCCAACTCCCCAGCCGTGACCCGGTCGGTCAGCATCACATCCGCACCCGCGTCCGCAAGCACGAACTCCAGCCGGCTGCTCGGATACCGCGGATCCACCGGCACATACGCCGCCCCCGCCTTCAACACACCCAGCAGACCAACCACCAACTCAACCGACCGCGGCAAAGCCACCGCCACGACCGACTCCACACCCACACCCCGAGCCACCAGCTCCCCCGCCAGCCGGTTCGCCCGCGCATCCACCTCCCGATACGACAGGGAGACATCCCCGCACACCACCGCAACCGCATCCGGTGACACGGCAACCCGCCGCTCCACCAACTCCCCCACCGACACCGGCAACACCGCAACCCCGGTCTCGTTCACCCCCCGCACCACCAGCGCCTCGTGCTCCTCCGGGTCGAGGACTGGCACGGTGTTGATGAGGGCGTGAGGGTGGGTGGAGAGGTGGTCGAGGATGCGGCTGTAGCGGGCGGCGATGCGGTCGGCTGTGGCGGGGTCGATGAGGTCCGATCGGTACTGGAGGGTGAGACGCAGGTGCGGGTCACCGGTGGCGGTGAGCATGAGGGGGTAGTGGGAGCCGGCGTACGGACGGACGCCGGTGATGGTGATGCCTTCGCCCGTGGTTGTGGTGTCGGTGAGGCTGGTGCGGTCGATGGGGTAGGACTCGAAGGCGATGAGGGTGTCGAAGAGGGGGGTGTTGTGGCCGGTGTTCTGTT